>NZ_CBDIMS010000006.1:0-415303 GCF_965283145.1 Nocardia sp. Marseille-Q1738
CGGCGGCCATAGCGGCGGGGAAACGCCCGGTCCCATTCCGAACCCGGAAGCTAAGCCTGCCAGCGCCGATGGTACTGCACTCGACAGGGTGTGGGAGAGTAGGACACCGCCGGAACATCCTTCACGAAAGGCCCTCGACAACGTCGAGGGCCTTTCGGCATTTTTTCGGGCGCAACTGCTGTTGCGGAGCAACTCAGCAGGAAGACGATTTACGCGGAGCGCGCATAACTGATCACGGACGATGGCGACCGAGCGCGTGACAACGGAGGTATGCATGGTCGTCGCGACGACGGCGCCGCTCGATTCCGGTGCACCAGCGCGATTCTGCACAACCTCCCGAGCGGCCGGGTCTGGACACTGCTGTACGGCGCGTTCGTAATCGGCGACGTCGTGGGAGCCTGGGCCATCATCCCATTGCTGGCCGGTCTGCTCGCCCTTGCCGAACTGCGCTTGGGCGCAGGGCGTTTGGTCCGCGTCTTCCTGGCCTGCCACATCGGCGCCACGCTGCTCGTCGCGGCTGGTTTGTGGCTGGGTGTGGAGGCCGGATGGGTGCCCGCGAGCGTCCGTTGGACCGAGGACGTCTGAGTCGGCTACGGGGCCATTGCACTGGTCGGGGCGCTCGTCGCGCCCGTGCCGCATCGGTGGTGGATTGCTTGGGCCACAGTGTGGTTCGTCGTCGCGGTCGGCGGCGTCCTGATCGGGCAGACTTTCACCCACGTCGGTCACCTGGTGGCGTTCACCATCGGCGTGGCCGCTGGGTTCTTCATGATTCACGCCAGGGCAACCACCCGGCGCAGGCTGACCGGGTCGAAACCGCGCTGCTGGCCGTGAGCGCGATTCTCGCGGCGATGCTGCTCATGGGCTGACCGCAACCGCCGTTCGGCATTCACCTACAGTGCTTGGGTGCGCCTCGTGATTGCTCGCTGCCAGGTCGACTACGTAGGGCGACTCACCGCCCATCTTCCGATGGCCCGCAGGCTACTGCTGATGAAAGCGGACGGCTCGGTGCTCGTACACTCCGACGGCGGCTCGTACAAGCCGCTGAACTGGATGAGCCCGCCGTGCTGGCTGGAGGAACGCAACGGCGACACACAGCTCCCAGAGGGAGCGAAGGCGCTGTGGGTCGTCGCCAACAAGGCCCGGGAAGAACTTCGCATCACCATCGAGGACATCGAGCACGACTCCTCGCATGAGCTGGGGGTCGATCCCGGGCTGGTGAAGGACGGGGTGGAGGCCCACCTCCAGGAGCTGCTCGCCGAGCACGTGCAGACGCTCGGCGCGGGCTACACGCTCATCCGCCGCGAATACATGACCGCGATCGGGCCGGTGGACCTGCTGTGCCGGGACGCCGACGGCGGCACGGTCGCGGTGGAGATCAAACGACGTGGCGAGATCGACGGCGTCGAACAGCTCACCCGTTACCTCGAGCTGCTCAACCGCGACCCCCTGCTGGCCCCGGTAACCGGTGTCTTCGCGGCCCAGCAGATCAAACCGCAGGCCCGCACGCTCGCGGAGGATCGCGGCATCCGCTGCCTCACTCTCGATTACGACGCCCTGCGCGGCACGGAGAGCAACGAATTCCGCCTGTTCTGAAGCCGCGGGGGTGTACGGGCCGCGCGGCGGGCGGGTAATAGGCTTGTCGCATGCCCCGCCGGAAGCCGCCTTCGGATCGCCACGCTGATCGCTCGCGGACCGTTGCGCCGCTCGGGGGCGTGTTCGCGCGGACGGAGTCGGGACCGGACGGTGACGAGACATACGTCGTCCGCACCATCCCGGGCACTCGTGCGATCAAGACCTACCGCTGCCCCGGCTGCGACCATGAAATCGCGCCCGGGGTCGCCCACATCGTCGCCTGGCCCGCCTCCGGCGGCGAGGACGATCGCAGGCATTGGCACCGCGGATGCTGGAACAGCCGCCGCACACGCAGAATCACCCGGCGCTGGTCCTGAACCAAGGCCGGTCCCGCAGGCACTCGGGGGAGCTCAGGAGCGCCACGGCGCTGATCGCCTGGGAGATGTGGGCCCGATGGACGGCAGCGCGGCGAGCGCGCGGCATGGGAGTTCTGATCGAGCCGGCGTACACCGGACGCCTGCCGCTGGTGTACGGCGGTTGCCAATGTCGTTGCGGGCGTGAAGGTCCACTCGCCTGGAATTAAGGAAGGCCGCCCCGGTGGGGCGGCCTTCGGTGAATTCGGTTGAGATACTGCTTCAGTCGCCGTGGGCCCGACGTCAGTTGCTGATGTCGGCGCTCTCGCGCTCGTCCGAGTCGATATCGTCGTCCTCAGTGGCGACCTCGGAAATCGCCTTCTGGCGCGAGCCGGTGACCGACTTGGTGTTGCCGCCGATCGACTTGCGCTGATCCGGAACGCCGTCCAGCAGTTCGCTTTCCCGGTTGACCGCGGCGAGCATCGCGGGCACCGAGTCGAGCTGACCGCGGATACCGAGCAGCTGTGCGAGCACGCGGCCGCGCAGCACGCGCATCTCCTCGGCCAGTTCCTTCGCGTGCGCGATCTTGCGCTCGGAGGTCTGGGTGGCGGAGGTGATGAGGCGGTTGGCCTCGTCGGTGGCGTCCTTGATCCGCTGGGCGGCCTCGGCGCGGCTGGTGGCCTCCAGCTCTTCCATGGCGCGGGTGAGCTTGGTGCGACGCTCGGCCATGGTGGCCTCGAAGTCCTGCTGGGTGGCCTTGCGCTTCGCGTCGGCTTCCTTCGCGATGCGGTCGGCCTCGGCCTGGGCGGCCTCGATGATCTTGGCGGACTCGGTGCGTGCGTTCGCGAGGGTCTGCTCGAATTCGATTTCGAGCGCCTCGCGCTTCTCCTTGGTCTCCGCGAGCAGCGACTCGTACTTGCCACGCATCTCGGTGGCCTGCTGCTCGGCGATCGACACCATTTCCGCTGCCTCGGCCTGCGCCAGGGCACGGACCTCGGACGCCTCATCGGAGGCCAGGCGCAGCATGCGGGAAATGCGGTCGGACATGCCTTCCGCGGTGGTGGGCGGCACCGAGAGTCGGTCGACCTCCTTGCGGAGTTCGTCGATCTCGTCGCGCGCGTCTTCCAGCTGGCTTGCGAGGTTACGTGCTTGTGCCGCAGCGGCATCGCGGTCGGTGGCGGTGACTCTCAGTTCCGCGTCGAAGCGGTCGAAGTAATTACGCACCTCGTCTTGCGCATAACCCTTGCGCACAACGGTGAAGGGCAGTGCAACGAAGCGATTGCGATCGGACTCGGGTGACGACATGGCACACAAACTACAGCCTGAAGACAGCCGATGGTGACTCGACTGCGAATGTCATTCCAACGAGTTTTCTCGACCTGACCTTGATACTAGTGCGTAACATTCGCGTTCGGTTCGACCAACTCGATCAGCACACCGCCAGCATCCTTCGGGTGGATGAAATTGATGCGGGAATCGGCCGTTCCGGGCCGCGGAGCCTCGTACAGCAAACGCAGCCCCTTGGCGCGGAGGTACGCGGAGACGGCGTCGATGTCGGTCACCCGGTAGGCCAGTTGCTGCAAGCCGGGGCCGCTGCGGTCGATGAACTTCGCGATGGTGGAGTCCGCGTCGAGCGGCGCCAGCAATTGCAGGGCGGTCGCTCGGTCCGGTGCGCCGGGCAGCGACAGCATCGCCTCGTGCACGCCTTGCGACTCGTTCACCTCGCGATGGGTCTCGACCATGCCGAGGTTCTCGGCGTACCAGGCCACCGCGGCGTCCAGGTCGGGCACCGCGATGCCGACGTGGTCGACCGCGGTCACGTAGTCCGCGGGGATGAAAGACGACTGATCCGTAACGGTGCTCACCAGTCGAACGTAGCGCGACCTGGCCCAAGACGTGTGGGCCGGACCCGCTACCGTTGAGTAGGAAAACTTGCTCTCGCGCCGCGGGTAGGCGCGGGCAGATCTACGAATGCGAGGCTCGTCGTGACCACTTCCGTGATCGTCTCCGGTGCGCGTACCCCGGTCGGCCGGCTGCTCGGGGGTCTGAAGGACTTCAGCGGCTCCGATTTGGGCGGATTCGCCATCAAGGCGGCGCTGGAGAAGGGCGGCGTCGCGCCCGACCAGGTCGACTACGTGATCATGGGCCAGGTACTCACCGCCGGCGCCGGCCAGATCCCGGCCCGGCAGGCGGCGGCGGCCGCGGGCATTCCCATGGACGTGCCCGCGCTGACGTTGAACAAGGTCTGCCTGTCCGGCATCAACGCGATCGCTCTCGCGGACCAGCTGATCCGGGCGGGCGAGTACGAGATCGTCGTCGCGGGCGGCCAGGAGTCCATGAGCCAGGCGCCGCATCTGCTCGAAAAGAGCCGCGAGGGCTTCAAATACGGTGACGTGACGCTGCGCGACCACATGGCCTACGACGGCCTGCACGACATCTTCACCGACCAGGCGATGGGCGCGCTCACCGAGCAGCGCAACGACGCCGAGCCGGTCAGCCGCGAGGATCAGGACGCGTTCGCGGCTGCCTCGCACCAGCGTGCCGCGGCGGCGTGGAAGAACGGCGTCTTCGACGACGAGGTGGTCCCGGTCGCGGTGCCGCAGCGCAAGGGCGATCCGGTGCTGGTGACCACCGACGAGGGAATCCGTGCCGACACCACGGCCGAGTCGCTGGGCAAGCTGCGCCCCGCGTTCCGCAAGGACGGCACGATCACCGCGGGCACCGCCTCGCAGATCTCCGACGGCGCCGCCGCGGTCGTGGTGATGAGCAAGGAGAAGGCCGAGTCGCTCGGTCTGAGCTGGATCGCCGAGATCGGCGCCGCGGGCGTGGTCGCGGGCCCGGATTCGACCTTGCAAGACCAGCCCGCCAACGCGATCGCCAAGGCATGCGCACGCGAGGGCATCTCGCCCGCCGACCTGGACCTGGTGGAGATCAACGAGGCGTTCGCGGCGGTCGGCATCGCCTCCACCCGCAAGCTGGGCATCGACCCGGAGAAGGTGAACGTCAACGGTGGCGCCATCGCCATCGGCCACCCGCTGGGCATGTCCGGTGCGCGCATCCTGCTGCATCTGGCGCTGGAGCTGAAGCGCCGCGGGGGCGGCGTCGGTGCGGCCGCGCTCTGCGGTGGCGGTGGTCAGGGTGACGCGCTGATCGTCCGCGTCTGACTCTGGGCGGGCGATGTCCCGCGGCTCGGTTTCGCAGACACCGCACGCGTGCTCGGATGGCGGGCGCAGGGTTGGACCCATGCATGCCGCGCAGTCGAGTACCTTCGCGGCAGTTGAATGTCTTCGCCGCTGTCACTCGGAGGGGACGGTGATGGCGGTCGATCGTGCGCGTGTTGGCGGCTTGGGCGGAGTGCCGGAGTGTGATCAGTTCAACTACGACGGTTTGTAGTGCATCCCGGTGAATCCGGCAGAATGGGGCGCATGGGCAATGTCTTCGACCTGAGCACTGTGGCCAAACGGTTTCGGGCTATCGCGGTGCTGGAGGCGATCTCCTGGGTGCTGCTGATCATCGGCATGGTGTTCAAGCGGATTCCCGAGCCGGTGATGTGGCCGGTCAAGGTGTTCGGCATGACGCACGGAATCGTCTTCATCTTGTTCGTGATCACAGCGATCGTGGCCGCGCGCGAGCTGGGCTGGAACGCCAAGACCACCGTGCTGGCGCTGGTGTCGAGCATTCCGCCGTTCTGCACGGTGCTGTTCGAAGTCTGGGCGGTGCGTTCGGGTCAGCTGGGTGAGTTGAGCAACGCCGCATCGGCCGAGTCCGCGGCACCCGCGTCGGCCACGTCGTGACAAACTGGAAGTCGTGAATCGACCAGCCGCACGCCGTCCTTCGCCCGCTGTCGCCGCCGCCATGTCCGGCGCGGTCGATCTGTCCAGCCTGAAGCAGCCCGCGAGTGGCGCGGGCGGTGCGGCCGGCGACTACGCGGTATCCGAGGCCGATTTCGAGACCAAGGTCCTGCGTCGCTCGATGCAGGTCCCCGTGGTGGTGGTGCTGTACTCGCAGCGCAGCCCGGGCAGCGTCGAACTGGTCCGGACGCTGGAGCGTCTGGTGGCCGCCGACGCCGGCGCCTGGGATCTGGCCACCGTCGAGGCCGAGGCCAACATGCGCATCGCCCAGGCGCTGCGGGTGCAGGGCATCCCCACGGTGATCGCGATCGCGGCCGGGCAGCCGCTGGCCGACTTCGAGGGCGCGCAGCCGGAGCCGCAGGTGCGGCAGTGGCTGAACGCGGTGATCGACGCGGTGGCGGGCAAGCTGGAGGGTGGAGCGCCACAGCAGCCCGCCGAGGACCCGCGCTTCGCGGCGGCCGAGGCGGCCTTGGAGCAGGGTGACCTGGCCGGCGCGGAGGCGGCCTACGAGGCCATCCTCGCTGCCGAGCCGGCGAACGAGGAGGCCAAGGGCGCGCTGCGCCAGCTGCGGTTCCTCGCCCGCGCGCAGGAGCTGCCGGAGTCGGCCATCGCGACCGCGGACGCCGACCCGTCCGATGTCGACGCCGCGATCGACGCCGCCGATCTGGAACTGTTCCAGCAGCGACCGGAGGCGGCCTTCGACCGGCTGATCGCGGTCGTCAAGCGGACGTCGGGCGACGAGCGCACGAAGGCGCGCACCCGTCTGCTGGAGCTGTTCGAGCTGTTCGACCAGGCCGAGCCGTTCGTCGTGGCCGCGCGCCGTAAGCTGGCCGCCGCGCTGTACTGAGCCCACGCAACCGCGCCGCTCAGCGTGCCCCAGCGCATGTTCGAGTTGGCTGCGGTTCACGCGGCGTGCGTTCGCGCCGAGCTGTATCGGACGACGGCAGGGCGGCCGCATGCTTCTCGGCGTTGCGGACTCCGGCGCTTCGACTGTTCTGCCGGAGTTCGACCCGCGGGCGCGAGGTCAGCGCACGGCGTTGATGGCGGAGTCGGATGTTTCCCGCCATTGGTCGAGCCATCCCTCGGCATTCCGGGCGAGTGGATCTCTCGGAGTCGTCCCGGCCTGTCCACTAGCGCGACGGCGAGCCGACCGGCGACCATTGGTGCCGCCCCGCGACTTCTCGTGGTGTCCGCGAAGATGGCCGCGGAAACCAATGGCCGGGCCGGGGCGGAACTGGGACCATCGGCTGATGCCGCACTGGATTCACGTTCTTCCCCAATTCCTGCTGGCTTGCCTGGTTCTGGCGGCGCTACCGGGACCGGCGACCGCTCTGTTCCTGCAGCGCTCCGTACGGGACGGGCGCACCGCGGGCTTGGCGGCCGTGGCCGGGAACGAAATCGGCGTGCTCGGCTGGACGCTCGCGGGCGGGGCCGGGCTGTCGGTCCTGCTCGTCGCGAATCGGGCGATGCACACAGCGGTGCACATCGTCGGGGCGCTGGTGTTGATCTGGCTGGGCGTGCAGGCGTGGCGGGGTGCGCGCGGCGGCGACGAGTTCGGTAGCGCGATGACGAAGATGCTCCCGTCGGGCCGTACGCCCGGCTCCGCCTTCCGCGCGTCGTTGGTCTCGATCGCGGCGAACCCCAAGGCCGCTGTCTTCGGGTTGACGATCCTTCCGCAGTTTCTTCCCGCCAGCGGTCCGGTGCTGCCGACCGTCGTGATCCTGGCGCTCATCCAGCTGGTGATCGACACCGCATGGTGCGTCGGCGTGGTGTTGGCCGCCGACCGCGCGGGCACCTGGCTACGCCGGACCGGCATCCGGCAGCGCGTCGAACGCACACTCGCCGCGATACTGGTCGCGCTCGGTCTCGGCCTCGCCGCTGACGCCCGCTGACCGAGCAGCCCACCTCTCGGCGTGTTCAGCCCCACGCGTGCACCTCCGGTCCAGGATTCAGAGGTCGAGCGCACCGCCGGGTCCGCACACAAACGCACACGCTGAACGGGCGGCACCGCGTTAGTGGATACGGGCTGGGTGGACGGGCGTCATCCCTACCCCCGGGCGCAACCGCGCGCCGGACCGGCATTCATCGGGCCGCACGCCCTCCCACGGGCACCCTCGCGGAGCCGTACCAGCCGTACCAGCCCTGCTCACAGGTACCGCGACCACGTGACGAATTCCGCTCTCGAGTACCCGCTGATCCGGTCCGCACCGCGGTCTACCGGTAGGTTGGTCCCGTGACCGGCCGCATCGCTATCGATGACACTGCCCCGTCCATCGCAGGCGGTCGGCCTGCCAAGGCCGTGGTCGGCGAGGTTTTCCCGGTACGCACCGTGGTGTGGCGAGAAGGCCACGACGCCGTCGCCGCCACGCTGGTCGTGAAAGGCCCTGGCGCGTCGCGACCGGCCCGCGTCCGCATGGCGCCGGACCACGAACCCGACGTGTTCAATGCCACGTTCACCCCGAACACTCCGGGCATCTGGACCTACCGCATCGAAGGGTGGAGCGACCCCATCGCCACCTGGCGGTCGGCGATCGAGGCGAAGCTGGCCGTCGGGCAGAGCGCCGCCGATTTGGCCAACGACCTGGAGCTGGGTGCCCGGCTGTTCGAGCGCGCGGCGCAAGCCGTCCCGAAGAAGCAGTTCGAGCGCTTGCGCGCAGTCGCGGCGGCGCTGCGCAGCGCCGAGCAGCTACCCGCGCGGGTGGCCCCGGCCTTCACCGAGGAGGTCGCCGATATTCTGCGCGCCACGCCGCTGCGCGACCTGGTCACCCGCGGCCCGCAGCACACCGTGCACGTCGAGCGGCACCGCGCGCTGTTCGGCTCGTGGTACGAATTCTTCCCTCGCTCGACCGGCAGCCGCGACGCCACCGGCAAGCCGATCCATGGCACCTTCGCGACCGCGGCCGAACAACTCCCGCGTATCGCCGGCATGGGCTTCGACGTGGTGTATCTGCCGCCCATCCACCCGATCGGCGAGGTGAACCGCAAAGGCCGCAACAACGCTCTCACCGCGGAGCCGGGGGATGTCGGCTCGCCGTGGGCGATCGGATCGAAGCACGGCGGTCACGATGCCGTGCACCCCGAACTGGGCACGGAGGCCGATTTCGCCGAGTTCGTGGCGGCGGCGCACCGGCTCGGCCTGGAGGTCGCGCTCGATCTCGCCCTGCAATGCGCGCCCGACCATCCGTGGGTGCGGACCCATCCGGAATGGTTCATCACCCTCCCCGACGGCAGCATCGCCTACGCCGAGAACCCCCCGAAGAAGTACCAGGACATCTACCCGGTCAACTTCGACAACGACCCCGATGGCCTCTACGCCGAGGTGCTGCGCGTAGTGCGGCACTGGATCGGCTTGGGCGTCAAGATCTTCCGCGTCGACAACCCGCACACCAAGCCCGCCGACTTCTGGGAATGGCTGATCGCGAACGTGCGCCGCACCGACCCGGACGTGATCTTCCTGTCCGAGGCGTTCACCCGCCCCGCCCGGCTCTACGGGCTGGCGCGGCGCGGATTCAGCCAGTCCTACACGTATTTCACCTGGCGGGTGGCGAAGTGGGAGCTCACCGAGTTCGGCAACGAACTGGCCGCGAAGGCCGACGAAGCCCGACCGAACCTGTTCGTGAACACCCCGGACATCCTGCACGAGAGCCTGCAGCACGGCGGTCCTGGCATGTTCGCCATCCGCGCGGTGCTGGCCGCCACCCTCGCGCCCACCTGGGGCGTCTATTCGGGTTTCGAGCTGTTCGAGCATCAGGCGGTGCGTCCGGGCAGCGAGGAGTACCTGGACTCGGAAAAGTATGAGCTGCGTCCGCGCCCGTTCGCCGAGGCGCTGGCGCGCGGGGAATCGTTGGAGCCGTGGCTCACCCGGCTCAACGAGATCCGTCGCGCGCACCCGGCCCTGCAACAGTTGCGCTGCCTGCACTTCCACCACGTGGACAACGACGCGCTGCTCGCCTACTCCAAGATCGACCCGGCCAGCGGCGACGCCGTACTGGTGGTGGTGAACCTGAACCCGTTCGCCGCCGAGTGGGGCATGCTCTCGCTCGACCTGCCCGCGATCGGACGTGAGTGGCACGACCACCCGGTGGTGTACGACGAGGTCAGCGGCGAGGAATACCACTGGGCCCAGACCAATTACGTGCGATTGGACCCTGCCCGCGCGGTCGCGCACATCATCACGTTGCCGCCGGTGTCCCAGCAGGCTCGCACCGAGCTGGCCTACCGCAGGACGCTGCGATGAGGCGACGCGACCTCATGCTGCTCGCGGCGGGCACGCACGCCGACCCGCACACCGTGCTCGGCGCGCATCCTCATCCCGACGGCACGGTCGTGCGGGTGCTGCGCCCGCACGCGGAAACGGTGTCGGTGCGAGTGGGTGGCGTCGATCATGCGCTGAAATTGCTGGGCCACGGCGTGTTCGCCGCGGTGGTGCCGTACCCCGATCTCATGGACTATCGCGTCGTGACCACCTATCCGGGCGGTCAGACGATCATCAGCGCCGATGGTTACCGCTTCCTGCCCACGCTGGGCGAACTCGACCTGCATCTCATCGGCGAGGGCCGCCACGAGCGCCTGTGGGACGTGCTCGGCGCGCATCCGCGCCGGTACGCCACCCTGGACGGCGAAGTCGAGGGCACGTCGTTCGCGGTGTGGGCGCCGAACGCGCGCGGCGTCACCGTGATCGGGGATTTCGACGGCTGGAGTGGCAACACCGCGCCGATGCGCTCGCTGGGTTCGTCCGGTATCTGGGAGGTCTTCGTGCCTGGTGTCGGACCGGGCACCAAGTACAAATACCGTGTGCACGGCGCCGATGGACGCACCGTGGATCACGCAGACCCGCTGGCCTTCGCCACCGAACACCCCCCGGCCACGGCTTCGGTGGTCACCGAAAGCAACTACGTGTGGAACGACCACGCCTGGCTCGAGCGGCGCACGGCCACCGACCCGACCCGAGCGCCGATGAGCGTCTACGAGGTGCATCTCGGCTCATGGCGTCCTGGCCTCGGCTACCGGGAACTGGCCGACCAGCTCGCCGAATACGTGCAGGCGGCCGGATACACCCACATCGAATTGCTCCCCATCGCCGAGCACCCGTTCGGTGGCTCGTGGGGATACCAGGTCACCTCCTACTACGCGCCGACGGCGCGCTTCGGCTCCCCCGACGACTTCCGCGCGTTCGTCGACCGCATGCACGCCGCGGACATCGGGGTACTGCTGGACTGGGTGCCCGCGCACTTCCCTCGCGACGAATGGGCGCTGGCCCGCTTCGACGGCACCCCGCTCTACGAACACGCCGACCCGCGCCGCGGCGAGCAACTCGACTGGGGCACCTACGTCTTCGACTTCGGCAGACGCGAAGTGCGCAACTTCCTGGTCGCCAACGCGCGCTACTGGATCGAGGAATTCCACATCGACGGCCTGCGCGTGGACGCGGTCGCCTCCATGCTCTACCTGGATTACTCCCGCGCGGAAGGCGAGTGGGAACCCAACGTGCACGGTGGCCGGGAGAACTTGGAGGCCGTCGACTTCCTCCAAGACCTCAACGACACCGTGCACCGCAACCACCCCGGCGTGGTCACCATCGCCGAGGAGTCCACCACCTGGCCCGGCGTCACCCGCGGCACCGACGTCGGCGGACTCGGGTTCACCATGAAGTGGAACATGGGCTGGATGCACGACACCCTCGGGTTCCTCGGCCGCGACCCCGTGCACCGCAGCTGGCACCACAACGAGATCACTTTCTCGCTGATGTACGCGTGGAGCGAGAGCTACGTGCTGCCGATCAGCCACGACGAGGTCGTGCACGGCAAGGGCACGCTCTGGACCAGGATGCCGGGTGACGATTTCGCCAAGGCCTGCGGCGTACGGGCGCTACTGGCCTACATGTGGGCTCATCCCGGCAAGCAACTGCTGTTCATGGGCCAGGACTTCGGCCAGTTCCGCGAATGGTCGCACGACCGCGGCCTGGACTGGCACGAACTGGGCAACCCCCTGCACCAGGGCATAACCGCGCTGGTGCGGGACCTGAACGCGGTCTATCGCGCCTACCCCGCCCTGTGGAGTCAGGACACCACACCGGGCGGCTACGCGTGGATCGAAGCGAACGACCGCGCCAACAACGTGCTGGCGTTCCTGCGCTACGGCTCGGACGGCTCGGTCGTCGCGTGCGTCTACAACTTCTCCGGATCTATGCACGAGGCCTACCGCGTCGGCCTCCCGCAGGCGGGCCGCTGGCTCGAACTGCTCAACACCGACGCGGTGCACTACAGCGGCTCCGGTATCGGCAACCTCGGCGAGGTGATGGCCACCGACGAGCCATGGCATGACCGACCCGCCTCGGCCACGGTGACGCTCGCGCCGAACACCGCGGTCTGGTTGCGGCCCGCCTGACGATGGGTCGACGTGGCCGCGTGTCAGCCGCGCTGCGGATAGCGCCTGGGTGAGCGAGCCGTTCAGGGTGTCCGATGGGCGTGCGGTCCCCGTTGCTCAGCCTGAGCGGCCGTTGTGCATGGTGGCCGCATCCGGCTCGCTCGCGCCGCACCGCTGTGCAGCGCTTACGGCATTGTGAGGCAGGCAATGCCGAGGCTGATGCCGCTGCCGACGGTCAGCGCCGGCGTGCTCACGGCTGTGGGCGTTCCTTGTGTCGTGGACATTCCTGGTGCCGTGGAGGGTCCTTGTGTCGCGGAGATGGTGTGTTGTCCGGTCGCGGTGGGCGTCCAGGTCGTGGTGGCCTGGTTGCCGGTCACCTGCGCGGGATTCGGCGAGAAAGTTCCTGCGGCGCTGTCGGTGAACGTGACCGGGTCGGAAGATGAAGCACTGTCCATCATGGCTGTCACGCGGTACTCGCAGTTGGTTCCGTAGTTGGCGAAACCGAAGGTCATTCCTTGGGCCGCGTTGACCGATGTGACCGCCGCCCCGGCGTTCGGTGCGACAAGCACGAGTGCGGTCGCGATGGCTCCGATTCCCGTGATGCCTACTCCAGCCCGCGACAAGTGGCGTTTGCGGGCGCGATTCGGGTGTGCTGTCGTCCACATCTTGATCACTCCCGGACTGATTCGGTTGATGCGGCCGGATGGTCCGCACAGCTTGTGGGTTTGCCCCGCGGTCCGGTGTTCACAACCGGTTGCGGGTCTCGATCGGGTAGCGGCATGCCGTACGTCGCGACGATGGCCGGGACTCCATGTGGGCGGAGTTTGCGGCAAACCCGCCGGTGAGCGTCACGTGTCCGTTCCGTGACACGGGCCTCCGCGTTCCGGCCGCACCGGAGACCGGCGACGCGTTCCCTTCGCCGATGGGCACGAGGTAGCCGAGGAGGTGTTCGAGGACACCAGCGATGTCTTCCGACACCCTTACCGCGATGAAGACGGGCTCCGAGGCCGCGGCGAGCCGGTAAGTTTTTCCCAATGAAGGCATTGCGTCGTTTCACCGTCCGTGCCCATCTGCCCGAGCGTTTGGCGGCCCTGGGTGAGCTCGCCACCAACCTGCGCTGGTCGTGGCATCCGCCGACGCAAGACCTGTTCGCCGCGTTGGATCCGCTGCGGTGGCAGGACATGGGACATGATCCGGTCCGGATGCTGGGCGAGGTGCCCGCGGCGCGGTTGGACGAGCTGGCCGCCGATCCGGATTACGTCGCGCGCGTGGACGCCGCGGTCGCGGACCTGCGCGATTACCTTGCGGCGCCGGGCTGGTTCCAGCGGCGCGCGGGGGAGGAGGGAGTGCGCGGCATCGCCTACTTCTCGATGGAGTTCGGCGTTACCGAGGTGCTGCCGAACTACTCGGGTGGGCTGGGCATCCTGGCCGGTGATCACCTGAAGGCCGCCTCCGACCTGGGATTGCCGCTCATCGGCGTCGGACTGCTGTACCGCTCGGGATACTTCCGGCAGTCGTTGTCCGCGGACGGCTGGCAGGCCGAGCACTATCCGGCGCTGGACCCGCAAGGCCTTCCGCTGCGCGCGCTCACCTCGGGTGATTCGCCGGTGCTCATTCACGTGGCCATGCCCGAGGGCAGGGTGCTGCGGGCGCGGGTGTGGATCGCGCAGGTCGGCCGGGTGCCCCTGCTGCTGCTCGACTCGGACATCGCCGAGAACGATCCGGAACTGCGCGCGGTCACCGACCGCCTCTACGGCGGCGACCAGGAGCATCGGATCCGGCAGGAGATCCTGGCCGGTATCGGCGGCGTCCGCGCGGTCCGCGCCTACACGGCGGCGGAAGGGCTGCCCGATCCCGACGTCTTCCACATGAACGAAGGCCACGCGGGCTTCCTCGGCGTGGAGCGCATCCGCGAATTCGTCGCGGCCGGAAGAGATTTCGATGCCGCGCTGGCCGCGGTACGGGCGGGCACGGTGTTCACCACGCACACCCCGGTCCCGGCGGGCATCGATCGGTTCCCGATGCCGATGGTGCGCCGCTACTTCGGCGGGGCGCACGGCGAATCCGAATCCGCGCTGCTACCCGGCCTTTCCGTGGACCGGATCGTGGCGCTCGGACGGGAAGCGGACCCGTCCGTCTTCAACATGGCCCACATGGGTCTGCGGCTCGCGCAGCGTGCCAACGGCGTCTCGAAGTTGCACGGCGAGGTCAGCCGGTCCATGTTCGCCTCGCTGTGGCCCGGATTCGACCCCGCGGAGGTGCCGATCGGGTCGGTCACCAACGGCGTGCACGCCACCACCTGGGCGGCGCGGGAATGGGTGGACAAGGCCCGCGAGCACATCGGCGCGGAGCTGGTCGAGGAGGCGCGCGGCTGGGAACGGCTGCGGGACGTGGATCTCACCGAGCTGTGGTCGACGCGGAACACCCTGCGCGGCATCCTGGTCGAAGAAGTGCGCCGCCGATTGCGCGCGTCCTGGCTGCAGCGCGGAGCGGCGGAGGCCGAACTCGGCTGGATCAACGGGGTTTTCGATCCGAACGTGCTGACCGTCGGGTTCGCGCGGCGGGTTCCGACCTACAAACGCCTCACCCTGATGCTGCGCGATCCGCAGCGTTTGCGCGCACTACTGCTGGACCCGCGCCGTCCGATGCAGATGGTGGTCGCGGGCAAGAGCCACCCGGCCGACGACGGCGGCAAGGCGCTCATCCAGCAGGTGGTCCGCTTCGCCGACGATCCCGAGGTGCGGCACCGGATCGTCTTCCTGCCCGACTACGACATGTCGATGGCTCGCTTCCTGTACTGGGGTTGCGACGTCTGGCTGAACAACCCGCTGCGGCCGCTGGAGGCGTGCGGCACCTCCGGCATGAAGTCCGCGCTGAACGGCGGGCTCAACCTGTCCATCCGGGACGGCTGGTGGGACGAGATGTACGACGGCGAGAACGGCTGGGCCATCCCCACGGCGGACGGCGTCCGCGACGAGCAGCGCCGCGACGATCTGGAGGCCGCCGCGCTCTACGACCTGTTCGAGCGAACCGTCGCGCCGCGCTTCTACGATCGCGACGCGTCGGGCATGCCGGTGCGCTGGGTCGAGATGGTCCGGCACACCTTGCAGACCTTGGGACCGCAGGTGCTGGCCTCGCGGATGGTTCGCGACTACGCGGTGGAGTACTACGCCCCCGCCGCCGCGGCCTACCAGCGGGCGACAGCCGACGATTTCGCGGTCGCGGGCGCGATCGCCGAATACCGCCACCGGGTGGAGGCGGCGTGGCCGTCGGTCAAGGTGATCCAGGTGGACAGCGCGGGACTACCGGACACGCCGGTCATCGGGGCGCGGCTGTCGCTGACCGCGCGCGTCGAGCTCGGCGGGTTGAGCGTCTCGGACGTGGTGGTGCAGGCGGTGCTCGGACGGGTCTCCGCGACCGACGATCTGTCCGACATCACGACCGTCCCGATGACGCACAGCGGGTCCGATTCCGGCGTGGAGCTGTTCACCGTCGACACCCCGGTTCCGCTGTCCGGGGCGGTCGGCTACACCGTGCGCGTACTGCCGCACAACGACCTGCTGGCCTCCGACGCGGAACTGGGCTTGGTGTCCGCACCGAGCGCGTAGCTGTGAGCGATCCGGACCGGCCCGTCGGTCGCGCCCGACGAGAGGGCCAGGGCCGAGTGGACCGCAACCCCGGAGTTCGGCGTCGACACTGGTCCGTCCCGTGGCGTTGATCACGGAAGCGCCGTCGGTGGCCACCGCGAGTTGCCGGAGGCAGTGAATCGTCGGCTACCGTGCCCTGGCATCCCCTCTTTCATTCCGCACTGGAGTCAGCCATGGTCACCGACGTTCTGAACCGGACCCGAGGACGCGTCGACGGGTACTTCGGAGTCCGATCGACCGGCTCGACTGTGCAGCGGGAGCTCATGGCGGGAACGGTCACGTTCCTGGCCATGTGCTACGTGCTCGCGGTGAACCCGGCGATTCTCGGCGACCAGGGCCCGCTGGGCGACAAAGGCATCCCCATGCAGGCCGTGTTCACCGCGACCGCCGTCGCCGCGGTGTTCGGCACGCTGGTGATGGGTGTGTGGGCCCGGTACCCGATCGCGCTCGCGCCGGGGATGGGGCTCAACGCCTTCTTCGCGTACTCGGTCGTGCTCGGCATGGGGATTCCGTGGCAGGTGGCGCTGTCGGGCACGTTCCTGTCGGGCGTCATCTTCTTCGTCCTCGCGGTCACGAAGGTTCGCGAACGCATCCTCAACGCCATTCCGATGCAGTTGAAGCTCGCTGTCGGCGCGGGCATCGGGATGTTCGTGGCGTTCCTCGGGCTGAAGAACGCGGGGATCGTGGTGAACAGCGAAGCGACGCTGGTCACGCTCGGCGACTTCACCAAGGGCACGACGCTGCTCGCGTTGTTCGGGCTGCTGGTGACCGTGGTGTTCCTCGTGATCGGCTGGCACGGCGCGGTGCTCTACGGCATCGTGCTCACCACCATCGTCGGCATCGTCAGCGGCTTGGTCGATCTGCCCAGCGGCGTGCTCGCCGCACCCATGGGGCTCGAGCACACCTTCGGCCAGGCGATCATCCACCTGCCGGACGCCTTCACCGCGCAAATGGCGGTGGTGGTGCTCACCATGCTGTTCGTGGACTTCTTCGACGCCTCCGGCACCCTGATCGGCGTCGCGAATCAGGCCGGACTGCTGGACAAGGACGGCAAGCTGCCGCGCGCCGCCAGCGCGCTGGCCGCGGACTCGGTGGGCACCATGGCGGGCGCCGTCATCGGCACCTCGACCACCACCGCCTACGTCGAGTCCACCGCGGGCGTCTCGGCGGGCGGACGTACCGGGCTGACCGCCGTGACCACGGCGGGCTGGTTCCTGATCGCGATGTTCTGCTATCCGCTCTTCGCGGTGGTGGCAGGGTCGGCGGAGATCACCGCGCCCGCGCTGATCGTGGTCGGCATCCTCATGGCTCGGGCGCTCGGCCAGATCGATTGGGACCGGTTGGAGTACTCGGTTCCGGCGTTCGTCACCATCGTGATGATGCCGCTGACCTACTCCATCGCCAACGGTCTGGCCATGGGCATGCTGCTGTATCCGGTCGTCATGGTGGCGAGGGGCCGGGTCAAGGACGTGCACCCGGCCATGTGGGCGCTGATGGTGGTGTTCCTCGGCTACTTCCTCTTCCTCGCGGAGTAACCTCTCGCTCGCTTTCGCGCTGAACCATCGCACTGACCGGACCGTGGAATAAGCCGAGGGGTTGGGCAGTTGACCCCTTCGTGCGACAATCGGACCGCAGTCCGGTTTTTCGCCGAGGCACCATGTCCGGGAACGACTTGCAGGGATGAGGACCAGCATGACCATCAAATCCGTACTCGAACGCAGCAGTGGGAACACGCAGTTGGATGCGATCTCCACCGACATCGGCTTGCTGATCGTGCGAGTCGTCTTCGGCGGCTTGCTCGCCGCGCACGGCGCGCAGAAACTCTTCGGCTGGTGGGGCGGCCCGGGCTGGCAAGCCAACGCCGACGGCTTCGAACAGATGGGCTACAACCCGGGCAAGATCTTCGGGACGCTGGCGGGCCTGACCGAACTCGGCGGCGGCCTGCTGCTCCTGCTCGGCCTGCTGACGCCGCTGGCCGCTGCCGCGGTGCTCGGCACCATGATCAACGCGATCAACGTCACCTGGGCCGGTGGCCTGCTGACCGGCAAGGGATACGAGATGGGCGTGCTGTTCGCGGCCGTCGCTGCGGGACTGGCGTTCACCGGCTCCGGCAAGATCTCGTTGGACGCGGGACGTCCGTGGGAGCGCCAGGGATTCGTGTGGGGTGCGGGAGCGGTGATCCTCGGGGTCGTGACCGGCGTGCTCACGCTGATCCTGAAGTGGGTGCTCTGAGCCATCGCCTAGTTCGCGGCGCGGTGACCTCGGGTCGCCGCGCCGCGGTCGTTTGTGGCCCACGTCATGTCACACCGCGGCGTGCTGGATCGTCGTTCTGCTGTTGCAGCAGAAGACAACCGAGCAAGGAGATGACGATGGCCGTCGAGATCAGCAACCCCGCCGAACTGCACGACCCGACCGGGTTCGGCTACAGCCATGTGGCAACGGCGCGTGGGGAGTTGGTGTTCATCGCGGGGCAGTACGACTCGGACGCCGAAGGCCATACCACCAGCACGGATTTCGCGACTCAGGTGGACAACGCGTTCGCCAACCTGGGGATCGCGTTGCGCTCGGTGGGATTGGACTTCACCGACGTCGCGCAATTGCGGACGCATATCGTCGACCACGACCTGGACAAGCTGGCTGTGCTCGGCAAGAAGATCGCGGCGATCTGGGGGGACGAGCCGCCCGCGCAGACGCTGACCGGAGTGGCCGCGCTCGCGCTGCCCGGAATGCTGTTCGAAGTCGACGCGGTGGCCGTGCGCGACTGAGAGGTGCCGTCGGACTGAAGGATTCGGTGGTGTCCCCGCGCCGCGTGCAGGGCTTGGCGCGGGGACCGTCGATACGTTCGGTGTGGGAATTGGGGGTCACCGAAGTACCGCCCACCAATCTACTTCCGTCTGGAAATATACACCGGAAGGTGTGTGAGGGATCACACCGTCGCGGCGTCGGCGAGTCGCCGCAGCGCTTTGACCACGACGTCGGGGTCGGCGGTCTCCCAGTAGGGCGGCAGCGACGCGCGCAGATATCCGCCATAGCGAGCGGTGGCGAGGCGGGAATCCAGGATGGCCACCACGCCGCGATCATCGACGCTGCGCAGCAGGCGTCCGGTGCCCTGGGCCAGCAGGAGCGCGGCATGGTTGGCGGCCACCGTCATGAATCCGTTTCCGCCGCGCGCCTGGACGGCACGCTGCCTGGCCGTGAGCAGCGGGTCGTCCGGACGCGGGAACGGGATGCGGTCGAGGATCACCAGGCTCAGTGAAGGTCCCGGCACGTCGACCCCCTGCCACAGCGACAGTGTGCCGAACAGTGATGTCTCCGGGTCGTCGGCGAACTTGCGGACCAGCGCACCCGTGGCATCCTCGCCCTGGCACAGGATGGGTGTCCGCAACCGGTCGCGCAACGCGTCTGTGGCCGCACGCGCGGCGCGCATCGAGGAGAACAGCCCGAGGGTGCGTCCGCCCGCCGCGGTGATCAGCCGCTCGATCTCGTCCAGATACGCGGGCGCCAAGCCGTCGCGCCCTGGCGGGGGCAGATGTTTGGCGACGTAGAGGATGCCGGACTTGGCGTGGTCGAACGGCGATCCGACATCGAGCGAGTTCCAGCGGACGGTATCGGCGTCCGACGGCGCCTCGGCGCCGTTCGCGGTGGCCGGGTCGACGCGGCTGTCCGACTGCGCGGGCAGGCCCCAGGTGGTCGCGAGCCCGTCGAACGAGCCGCCGATCTGCAACGTGGCTGAGGTCAGCACGACGGTGGCGGTGCCGAAGAGCCTGCTGCGCAACAATCCGCCGACGGAGAGCGGGGCCATGCGCAACGAACGGCGCACGACGCCGCGGACCTCGTCGGCCGCCAACCAGATGACGTCGCGGCGGGCGGCCGGATTCGGCTCGTCGAACGCCGTCAGCGCGCGGACCGCGCTGTCGTGCACCTCGTCGATCGCGGCCAGCGCCAGATTGCGGGCCGCGGCGCCCTCCGGATCGCCCTGGGCGGTGGTGGCGCCCGGCGGCGCGAGGGCGGTGCGTGCATTCCGTGCCGCGTCCCGGATCAGGGCCAGTACCGGGGCGACGCCGTCCGGCAGGGTGTCCCACCGCGCGGCGGGCAGCTCGTCCAGCACGGTGTGCCAGGCCTCGGCGGCGCCCTCCAGGCGGTCCACTTCCTGCTCGTCGATGAGTTTGGCGCAACGCCGTGCGGCCGCGCTGATCGCCGAAGGGGCGAGTTCGGCGGTGGCCACACCGGTGACCCGGTCGACCAGTTCGTGCGCCTCGTCGATGACCACCACGTCGTGCTCGGGCAGCACCTGGATGCCGCTGATCGCATCGATCGCGAGCAGCGCGTGATTGGTCACCACCACGTCGGCCTGCGCCGATTCCGTCCTGGCGCGCTCGGCGAAGCAATCCTGGCCGAACGGGCAACGCGACTTGCCCAGGCACTCCCGCGACGACACGCTGACCTGACGCCAGGCGCGGTCGCTCACACCCGGGGCGAGTTCGTCGCGGTCTCCGGTCTCGGTGCCGGAGGCCCACTCGTTGAGCCGCTGCACCTCGCGGCCGAGGCGTGAGATCGCGAACGCGTCGAACAGCTCCGCCTCGGCGGGCTCGTCCTGGATGGCGCTGTTGATCTTGTTCAAGCACAGATAGTTGTTGCGTCCCTTGAGGATCGCGAACCTCGGCGTCCGGCCGAGCGGTCCGCGCAACGCCTCGGCCAGCCGCGGCAGATCCCGGTCGACCAGCTGGCGCTGCAACGCGATCGTCGCCGTGGAGACCACTACCGTGCGACCGGTGCGCACCGCGTGACGCAGGCTCGGCACCAGATACGCCAGCGACTTTCCGGTACCCGTGCCCGCCTGCACCGCGAGGTGCTCCTTGGTATCGATCGCGTGGTCGACCGCCGCGGCCATCGTGACCTGTCCGGCGCGTTCCTTCCCGCCGAGCGCGTGCACGGCGGTGGCCAAAAGGTCGGAAACGGGCGGCAGTTCGGGCACGCGAGCAGCCTACTCGCTGCCTCCGACAGGGCCGGCCGGTCAGCGAGACCGGACGGTCTACCGGCTCATGCTTCCTTCCAGATCGACGCCCGCCCCGCGCATGCGGTCCAGCGCGGCGGTCACGGTGTCCGGTGCGACCCCCGCGGTGAGATCGAGCAGGACGCGGGTGTCGAAACCCTCGATGCGCGCGTCCAGCGCGGTGGCGCGCACGCAGTGGTCGGTGGCGATACCGACCACGTCGACGGCGTCCACGCCGCGATCGTGCAGCCAGTCGGCCAGGCCGGTGCCGTCCTCGGTGGTGCCCTCGAAGCCGGAGTAGGCCGCGGTGTAGGCGCCCTTGGAGAAGACCTGCTGGATCGGGCCGGTGGTCAGGGCGGGGTGGAAATCGGCGCCGGGCGTGCCGACCCGGCAGTGCGGCGGCCAGCTGTCCATGTAGTCGGGCTGGTCGGAGAAATGCGCGCCGGGATCGATGTGGTAGTCGCGGGTCGCGACCACCACGCTGTAGTTCGTCGCCGCGAGGTGCTCGCTGATCCGGGCGGCCACCGCGGCGCCGCCGGTGACCGCGAGCGATCCGCCCTCGCAGAAATCGTTCTGGACGTCGACGATGATCAGTGCTCGGGTCACGATGACCTCCCGCGGTGTGACTGGTGACCTATCGAGATTCTGCCGCTAGGTCGGACGACCGGTTCATCCGACGCGCGGGAAATTCCGGTGGACGCGATGGAAACGCTGGTGTTCGGTATCGGCCTGCCGCTGGTGCGCCGCCTCGCCGAGCGCAGGCGCTGACCTCAGGTGAACGTCGTCACGATGGCCGGTTCGCCCGCCGACAGCTTGAGGCCCTCCCAGGGCAGGCTGATCAGCCCGCGGGCGACCAGGTCGCGGCTCTCGGACAGCGTGGGCAAGTCCTCGACCTGCTCGCCCCCGCGGAGGAGCGGGACGAGGAGCTCACGGGCTTGGAAGCCGTTCGACGGCGGCACCGGTCCGGCCGCCGGGTAGACGATCTCCTCGACGATCGTGCCGGTGTCGCGGGCCAAGCGGATCGCCTTCTTCGTGCCGCCGCGCGACTGTTTGTGACTGCTGCGTTTCGCCACCGGCAACCCGTCCACCTCGACGAGCTTGTAGACCATGCCCGCTGTCGGCGCGCCCGACCCGGTGACCAGCGCCGTGCCGACGCCGTAGACGTCGACCGGTTCGGCGCGCAGCGCGGCGATGGCGTACTCGTCGAGGTCGCCGGAGACCACGATGCGGGTCTTGGTGGCGCCGAGCGCGTCGAGCTGGTCGCGTACCTGGCGGGCCAGCACGCCGAGATCGCCGGAGTCGATCCGGACGCCGCCCAGTTCGGTGCCTGCCACCTCGATGGCGGTCGCCACGCCCTTGGTGATGTCGAAGGTGTCCACCAGCAGCGTCGTTCCGATCCCGAGCGTTCGCACCTGGCTGCGGAACGCTTCGGCCTCGTGCGCCCCGTCGGGACCGCTGTGCAGCAGGACGAACGCGTGCGCGCTGGTGCCCGCGCCCGGAATGCCGTAGCGGCGCACCGCCTCCAGATTGGAGGTGGCGTCGAAACCGGCCAGGTACGCGGCGCGGGCGCTGTCGGGGGCGGCGAGCTCGTGGGCGCGCCGCGAGCCCATCTCGATCATCCGGCGCCCGCCGGCGGCGCTCACCATGCGCGCGCCCGCCGACGCGATCGCGCTGTCGTGGTTGAGAATCGACAGGACCAGCGTCTCCAGCACCACACATTCGGCGAAGCTGCCCCGTACCGAGAGGATCGGGGAGCCGGGGAAATAGAGCTCACCTTCGGCGTAGCCGTCGATGTCGCCGGTGAATCGGTAATCGCGCAACCAGTCGAGGGTTCGCCGATCCGAGAACGGTGCGATCACGGCGAGTTCCGCTGCATCGAAGCGAAACCTCCGCAGCGCCTCGATCAGCCTGCCCGTACCACCCACCACGCCGTAGCGACGACCATTCGGCAAACTTCTGGCGAACACCTCGAAGGTGCACTGTCGCCGCGCCGAACCGTCGGCGAGCGCCGCGGCGAGCATGGTCAGTTCGTACTGGTCGGTCAGCAGCGCCGTGCTCGCGGCGCCGTCACGCAGGTCCACGCAGTCACTGTAGACAGGACGGTCGGGCCCCGGCGGCGGGCATCGTCCCGGTGAACCGCGGAATGCGCGAATCGGGGCTGCGTGGGCTTGTTTATCGGGAGTCGAGTCGTACCCTTGACGTTATGGCCTTGCGCAACATAGTCCGGGGTGACGTCGTCATGGGCGCCGCGAACCCGACAGTGTCGGCGCCACAGGCGACGCCAGAAGCGGTCGAATACACCGAGATTCTGGAGGCGGAGGACCGCCCGTGGGTGACCGTGGTCTGGGACGATCCGGTCAATCTGATGCACTACGTCACCTACATCTTCCAGAAGCTCTTCGGCTACAGCAAAGCGAAGGCGACCGAATTGATGCTGAAGGTCCACAACGAGGGCAAGGCGGTTGTCTCGTCCGGTTCCCGGGACAAGATGGAACATGATGTCCAGCGGCTACACGCCGCGGGTCTCTGGGCCACCATGCAACGGGACGACTGACCAGGACGCTACCCTGACGCCGTGCGTAAGTGGAGCAGGAAGAACTCGCTGAGCGGTCTCAAACTGCGTTCCGAAATGGACGCACGCGAGGCCAACGTGCTTCGTTCGCTGGTGGGCGCGGTCTCCGGGCTGCTCACCGAGCGCGCCGCGTCCGCCCCCGATGACGATCTGGCCGCGCTGACCGGATTGCGGTCCGGCAACACCGTCCCGCCCGAGGATCCGCGGCTGCACAGGCTCCTCCCGGACTTCCACCGCAGTGAGCCCGGCTCGCCGGACGCCGAGCGCGCCGACCTCAACAGCGCGCTGCGCGGCCTGCACGAGCCCGACATCATCGACGCCAAGCTGGCCGCGGGCTCGGTGGTACTGGATACCGTGCCGAGCGCGGGCGGCAAGATCGTGCTCACCCCGGAACAGGCCGACGCGTGGCTGACCGCGCTCACCGACGTACGGCTCGCGCTCGGCACGGTGCTGAACATCGACGCCGACACGCCCGACCATCTCGAGCCCGACGATCCGCGCGCTCCGCACCTGGACGTGTACCACTGGCTGACCTGGATGCAGGACTCACTACTGCAAGCGCTGGCTCCCTGACCGGCTCCGGTGCGAAGATCGGCGCGGTCGACCCGCAGATTCGCGCCGTGAGGAGTAGAGATGGTGAAAGCCGAGCCGGGGGAGAACAATTCGCTCACCGATATCCCCGGAGTGCTGGTCGGTCATCACCACGTCCTCGATCCCGACGCCGTACTCGGCGCCGGGGCGGCCACCGGATGCACGGTCGTGCGTGTGCCGGGCGGCGCGGTGGCGTCGGTGGACGTGCGCGGCGGCGGGCCGGGGACCCGCGAGACCGACCTGCTCGATCCGATGAACACCGTCCGCCAGGTCGACGCGGTGCTGCTGACCGGCGGCAGCGCCTATGGTCTCGCCGCGGCCGACGGTGTGATGCGCTGGCTGGAGGAGAACGGCGCGGGCATCGCGATGGATCCGGCCGACGCGAGCCGGGTTGTCCCTATCGTTCCCGGCGCGGTGATCTTCGATCTACCGGTCGGGGCGTGGGACATCCGGCCGACGGCCGAATTCGGCTATCGGGCGGCGGAGGCGGCGGCGGTCGATTTCGCCCGCGGATCGGTCGGCGCCGGCGTCGGCGCGCGTGCGGGATCGATCAAAGGTGGGGTGGGGACCGCGAGCGTCGTGCTGAGCGAAGGCGCCGCCGCCGGGATCACCGTCGCCGCACTGATCGTGGCCAATCCCGTTGGCTCGGTGTTCGATCCGCGCACCGGGTTGCCGTGGGGGTGTGGCACCGACGGACCCGACTACTTCGGTCTGCGCGCGCCGACCGCCGAACAGGTGGCCGCGGCCAATGCGCTGCCGGTGAAAGGCACAGTGCTCAACACCACGATCGGCGTCGTGGCGACGGACGCTCCGCTCGATCCGGCCGGGTGCCGACGGGTGGCGGTCACCGCGCACGACGGCCTGGCCAGGGCGATCCGTCCCGCGCATTCGCCGCTCGACGGGGACACGCTCTTCGCGCTCGCCACCGGGACGGCCGAGGAGAACTCCGACCTTCCGCTGCCGCCCGCCTTTCCCGCCGATCTGCTTGTCCTGGACGAGATTTGCACGGCGGCCGCGGTGTGCGTCGAACGCGCCGTCGTCGACGCGATCCGCTCGGCGCGCGCGGTCGCGGGCATCCCGGCCTACCACGACATATTTGGTGTTCGATAGGCGCTGCAAGACAAACACAGGACCGCCGATAGGGCTAGGGGAATAGCCGAATATTCTGGCTCGTTGTCGACTGCGATGGGTCGGCGTTGCGGAAAGGTGTGCGACTCGTGCTGGTGATCAGGGCCGACCTCGTGGAGGCGATGGTGGCGCACGCGCGCGCCGATCACCCCGACGAGGCCTGCGGTGTCATCGCGGGGCCGGAGGGCTCGGATCGACCGGAGCGCTTCATCGCCATGGTCAACGCCGAGCGTTCACCCACTTTCTACCGCTTCGACTCCGGCGAGCAGTTGAAGGTGTGGCGCGAGATGGACGAGGCGGACGAGACGCCGGTGGTGATCTACCACTCGCATACCGCCACCGAGGCCTACCCGAGCCGGACCGACGTGTCGTATGCCTCCGAGCCGTTCGCGCACTACGTGCTGATCTCCACCCGCGACCCCGAGCAGCACGAGCTGCGCAGCTACCGGATCGTCGACGGCGAGGTCACCGAGGAGCCGGTGCGGATCGTCGACGCGTATGAGAACCAGACCGATGCCTGAAACCGAGGAGTACCCATGCCGGTAACCGTGTCCATCCCGACCATCATGCGCGGCCTCACCGGAGGTGAGAAGCGGGTGCAGGCCGAGGGCGCCACGCTGGCCGCGCTGATCGACGACCTCGAGGCCAACCACCCGGGTCTCGCCGAGCGGCTGCTCTCCGGCGGCAAACTCAACCGCTACGTCAACATCTACGTCGACGACGAGGACGTGCGTTTCGCCGGTGGTCTCGAAGCCGAGGTACCCGAGGACGCGAGCGTGACCATCCTGCCCGCCGTCGCCGGAGGCTGACCGATCCCGTGGCGCGTTACGAATCGCTGATCTCGACCCTCGGCAACACGCCGCTGGTCGGGCTGCGCACCCTGTCCCCGCAATGGGACGGCGAGAACCACGTGCGGTTGTGGGCCAAGCTGGAGGATCGCAACCCCACCGGCTCGATCAAGGATCGGCCTGCGCTCCGCATGATCGAACAGGCCGAGGCCGACGGGCTGCTGCGTCCCGGGTGCACCATCCTGGAACCCACCAGCGGTAACACCGGCATCTCCCTGGCCATGGCCGCCAAGCTCAAGGGCTACCGGCTGATCTGCGTGATGCCGGAGAACACCTCGGTGGAGCGTCGGCAGCTGCTCACCATGTTCGGCGCGCAGATCATCGATTCCCCCGCGGCGGGCGGCTCCAATCAGGCCGTCGCGCTGGCCAAGCAGATCGCGGCGGAGAACCCGGACTGGGTGATGCTCTACCAGTACGGCAATCCGGCGAACGCGCTGGCGCACTACGAGACCACCGGCCCGGAGATCCTGGCCGACCTGCCGGAGATCACGCATTTCGTCGCGGGTCTCGGCACCACGGGCACGCTGATGGGCACCGGCAGGTTCTTGCGCGAGAAGGTACCCGGCATCGAGATCGTCGCCGCCGAGCCGCGTTACGGCGAGCTGGTCTACGGTCTGCGCAACATCGACGAGGGATTCATCCCGGAGTTGTACGACGAAAGCGTGCTGACCACGCGTTTCTCGGTCGGTCCTTACGACGCGGTCAAACGCACGCGCGAATTGGTGCTGGAAGAAGGCATCTTCGCCGGGATCTCCACCGGCGCCATCCTGCACGCGGCGCTCGGTGTGGCCCGCAAGGCGGTGCAGGCGGGCACGCGGGCGGACATCGCGTTCGTGGTCGCCGACGGCGGCTGGAAGTATCTGTCCACCGGCGCCTACGACGGCACTCTCGAGGAGGCGGAAGAGCGGCTCGACGGCCAGCTCTGGGCCTGATTCCCGGCCCGCGCCGGTACCCTCGGTGAGGCGGGGCCACGACCCCGCGCGGCGAGGAGGTGGCCATGACCGGCGCGGGACTCGGGCCGTCGTTCGACCCCGATCGGATCGCGGCGATGCGTGCGCGGTTGGGCAAGCCCATCGGCGTTCCGGCGCCGTCGCCCGCGCCGAGCGGGGGATTCGCCGCCGTCAAGCGGCTGTGGTTGCGTTCCGGGGTGCTGATCCTCGGATTCGTGGGGCTGCTCTACGGCATCGAAACGGTCGATACCGTGGCCGGCGGTCGGCTCGACTACGCGGGCATCGAGCCGCGCGAAGCCGACGGGCTGTCCGGCATCCTGTTCGCCCCGGTGCTGCACGATGACTGGGGTCACCTGATCGGCAATACCTTCCCGGTGCTGGTGCTCGGCTTCCTCGTCCTGCTGGCGGGCATCGGCCGCGGGTTGGCCGCGACCGCGATCATCTGGCTCGTGGCGGGGGTCGGCACCTGGCTCACCGGAGCGACGGGCAGCGTGCACATCGGTGCGTCCGCGCTGGTGTTCGGATGGCTGACCTTCGTCATCTCGCGCGGCTGGTTCGCCCGCAATATCGGACAGATCGCGCTAGGTGTCGTGGTGCTTGCCCTGTACGGCTCGCTGCTGTGGGGCGTCCTGCCGGGACAGCCGGGAATCTCTTGGCAGGGGCATCTTTTCGGGGCGTTGGGTGGACTGTTCGCTGGCTGGGTACTCTCTGGTGATGAACGTCGACACCGCCGCGGGGATCGAGCCGGAGTCAACGCGTCGCCGCGGTGAGCGCGCGGCCCGTCGCGAAATGAGGGGGATCCTTTCGTGAGCCAGAATTCCGCGTGGCAGCATGGGGGAATGCGCCTTACCGTCCTCGGGTGCTCGGGCAGCGTGTCCGGCCCGGACTCTCCCGCGTCGGGCTATCTGCTGACCGGCCCGGACATGCCGCCGACGGTCATCGATTTCGGCCCGGGGGTGCTCGGTGCGTTGCAGCGCTACGCCGACCCAGGTGAGGTCGACATCTTCCTGACCCATCTGCACGCGGACCACTGCCTGGATTTGCCGGGCCTGCTGGTGTGGCGGCGTTACCACCCCACACCGCCGGAGGGAAAGGCGATCGTGCGCGGCCCCTCGGACACGTCGCTGCGTATCGGCAACGCGTCCGCCGAGGTCGGGGGCGAATGCGACGACTGGTCCGACGTGATCGACATGCAGCCGTGGGCCGAGGGAGAGCCGGTCGAATTCGGGCCGGGCCACACCGTCACGGCGCGCCGGATGTTTCACCCGCCGGAGTCCTATGGCCTGCGGATCGAGACCGTCAGCGGCCGCACCTTCGTCTACACCGGCGACACCGCGCTGTGCCCGCAGGTCCGCGAACTCGCCCACGGCGCCGACGTGCTGATGGCCGAGGCGTCCTGGACGCACGACCCGGCCAATCGCCCGCCCGGCATACATCTTTCCGGCACCGAGGCGGGCCAGATCGCCGCCGATGCCGGAGTGAAGGAACTGCTGCTCACCCACATCCCCCCATGGACCTCCCGCGAGGACGTGATCGCCGAGGCAAAGGCGCAGTTCTCCGGCCCGGTACACGCGGTGGCGCCGGGCGAGACCTTCGATCTCTGATCCGGTTCTATCCGACCGTCCGCTAGGCGCGAGCCATTGCGAGCCATTGGCGAGCTAGGCGTGCCCGGCACGTCGGATCGCCGCATGATCGGCCATATCCGCACGGACATCGGGCACTGCGCCCGCGGACTCCGAGCGCTTCAATGCGTGGCATGCGGGCGGCCGATGCTTCTACAGCGGAGTCGCCAGCGGCGGTCCTCGGACACCGTAGCTACCAGTGGGCCGCGATCATCCGGGTCGTGCGATGGCCGCCTCGAGCAACGACACTGGCCCGACTGCCGTTTTCGAGTGAAGCGAGACCGAGCATTGCCCGTTCGCGGCCCGGCTCGCGTGCGAGCGGCCGCCGCGCAAGTGACGAAGTCGCAAGCCGCGGTCCTCCGACACGGTAGCTACCAGTGGGCCGCGATCATCCGGGTCGTGCGATGGCCGTCTCGAGCAACGACACTGGCCCGACTGCCGTTTTCGAGTGAAGCGAGACCGAGCATTGCCCGTTCGCGGCCCGGCTCGCACGCGAGCCATAGGGCCGCGAACACGCGGTGCCGCAGGCACCGCAAAACCAACACAGTAGGCTGTGGCCCGTGTCGAGACGAGCCGATGGCAGGGCGGACGATGAGCTCCGCGAGGTCCGGATCACCCGTGGATTCACCACGCATCCAGCCGGTTCGGTGCTGGTGGAGTTCGGGCAGACGCGGGTGATGTGCACCGCGAGTGTCACCGAGGGCGTGCCCATGTGGCGCCGCGACTCCGGGCTGGGCTGGCTCACCGCCGAATACGCGATGCTGCCCGCCGCGACGCACACCCGCAGCGGCCGTGAATCGGTGAAGGGCAGGATCGGCGGGCGGACCCAGGAGATCAGCCGCCTGGTCGGCCGCTCGCTGCGCGCCTGCATCGACCTGGCGGCCATCGGCGAGAACACCATCGCGATCGACTGCGACGTCCTCCAAGCCGACGGTGGCACCAGAACGGCCGCCATCACCGGCGCCTACGTCGCGCTGGCCGACGCGGTGACCTACCTCGGCGCGGCGGGCGCTTTGGCCGACCCGCAGCCGATCTCGTGCGCGATCGCCGCGGTGAGCGTCGGCGTGGTCGACGGCCGGGTGCGCGTGGACCTGCCGTATGAAGAGGATTCGCGCGCCGAGGTGGACATGAACGTGGTCGCCACCGATACCGGAACGCTGGTGGAGATCCAGGGCACCGGCGAGGGCGCCACCTTCCCGCGCTCCACGCTGGACAAGCTGCTCGACGCCGCGCTGGCGAGCTGCGAGAAGTTGTTCGTCGTGCAGAAGGAAGCGCTGGCGCTGCCGTACCCCGGCGTGCTTCCGGAGCAGGCCGAACCGAAGAAGAAGTGATGACCCGCCGCCTGCTGGTCGCCAGCCGCAATGCCAAGAAGCTGAACGAGCTGCGCCGCATCCTCGACGAGGCGGGCGTCGCCGGTATCGAGATCGTCGGGCTGGACGACGTTCCGCCGTACGACGAAGCTCCCGAGACCGGTGCGACGTTCGAGGAGAACGCGCTGGCCAAGGCCCGCGACGGTGCCGCGGCCACCGGTTTGGCCTGTGTCGCCGACGATTCCGGCCTCGAGGTGGACGCCTTGAACGGGATGCCCGGGGTGCTGTCGGCGCGGTGGTCGGGCGGGCACGGGGATGACGCCGCCAACAACGCGCTGCTGCTGGCACAGCTCGCCGACGTCCCGGACGAGCGGCGCGGCGGGCGGTTCGTGTCGGCCTGCGCGCTGGTGGTGCCGGGCGGCGCGCAGACCGTGGTGCGCGGCGAATGGCCGGGCTCGATCGGACGGAAGCCGGTGGGCGACGGCGGTTTCGGCTACGATCCGCTGTTCATCCCGGCGGGCGGCGACATCACCGCGGCTCAGCTGACGCCCGCCCAGAAGGACGCGGTCTCGCATCGTGGGCGGGCGCTGGCCCGGTTGGTACCCGCGCTGGCCGCACTGGCCGGCTGACGCGGGGCGATTCGGGGTCAGACCCCGAAGTCCTGCTTGACCTGCTTAGCGTTGATGTGCTCGACGAAGAACGACAGCAGCGGGATGGTGCCGGCGAGTAGGGTACCGACGGTGCGCGGGACCGGCCAGCGCACCTTGACCGCCAGATCGGCCGTGACCAGCAGGTAGACGAAGTACACCCAGCCGTGCACCACGGCGATCCAGCTCGGGGTGTGCACGCCGAAGCCGTACTTGGCGATCATCTCACCGGTGAGCAGCAGCAGCCAGAGACCGGTGATCCAGGCCAGCGCGCGGTAGCGCAGCAGCGCCGGGGCGATCTTGGCGGCGTTCGCCGTCCGCGCGGGGGCGACGGCGGTCTCGGTGGAATTCTCGCTGGTGGTCAACCGGCGCTCCTCTCGCGGGTGTGCAGGCGGACCTGCGCATCGATGTCGTTGGCGTGCAGCTCGGCGAGGTACCGGTTGTACTCGGCGAGCACCGGGTCCTCGTCTCGGACGGCCTTCGGGCGCTCGGGCAGCAGGCCCGCCGGGATCTCCTTGGGAGCAACCGGTTTCGCGGCACGTCTGGGTGCGGCGGTACCGCGGCCCGTGTCGGCGGGCTCGTCCTTTTCCTCTTCCTCGGCCTCGCGCTCGAGCCGGACGAACCGGAAGTAGGCGAAGACGGCGAATGCCGCGAACAGCGGCCACTGCAGCGCGTACCCGAGATTCTGGCCGGTGCCGCTCGCGGACTCGTACCGCTCCCACTGCCACCAGGCCAGCGCCAAGCAGCCCAGCGCGGCGACGACCACCAGCGCGATGAGGGCCGGACGATTATGTGCCGAGCGGCGAGGAGGGGCGGACACGCCCTCTACGGTACCCGTTCTACTACGCAGGCCGTAGAGCTGTGTCGGTTTCGCGGGCCTGCGGCGCCGCGTGTTCGCGGCCCCCTTGTGGCTCGCGTCCGAGCGACCGCCGCTGGCGACTGCGTCGCGGACGCGGCGGCCGCTCGGACGCGAGCCGGGCCGCGAACGGGCAATGCTCGATCTCGCTCCGCTCGAAAGACGGTGTCGGGCCGAGCGGTCACCGAAAGCGACAACCTCAGGACCTCGGCGTTCGCCGACCCGGCGTAGCCAGGGCCAAGTGACCGCCGCCGCGGCCGCGTCGCTTGGGCGTCGTCGACTCGGACGCGAGCCGGGCCGCGAACGAGCCAATGCTCGGTCTCGCTGCGCTGGAAACCGGTGGTGGGCCTAGGCTGCTTGCGGGACAAACTGGTGTGCGAGACCAGTGTGACGGGAGAAGTGTGGAATGAGCGTGCGCAGCTGGCCCCAGGTGCTCGGGACTCTCGCCGACGGTGGCGACCTGGCGGCGGACGACACGGCGTGGGCGATGAACGAGATCATGTCCGACAACGCCACTCCCGCGCAGATCGCCGCCTTCGGTGTCGCCATGAAGATCAAGGGACCCACCCCCGCCGAACTGACCGGTCTGGCCGCGGGCATGCTCGACCACGCCCGGCTGGTGCGGATCGACGGTGACGCGGTCGACATAGTCGGCACCGGTGGCGATCGCTCCGGCTCGGTGAACATCTCCACCATGTCCTCGATCGTGGTGGCCGCCGCGGGCGTGCCGGTGGTCAAGCACGGCAACCGGGCCGCGTCGTCCAAGAGCGGCGGCGCCGATGTGCTCGAAGCGCTGGGCGTGAAGCTCGCGCTCGGTCCCGAGGCGGTGGCGCGCTGTGTGCGGGAGGTCGGCATCGGGTTCTGTTTCGCGCCCGTCTTCCATCCTGCGCTGCGGTACGCGGGAGCGGCGCGCAGTCAGATCGGCATTCCCACCGTCTTCAATGTGCTCGGGCCGCTGACCAACCCGGCGCAGCCGCGCGCGGGCCTGGTCGGGTGCGCGTTCCCCGATCTGCTCCCGGTGATCGCGGGCGTGTTCGCCGAACGCGGCGCCAGCGCTCTGGTGGTCCGCGGCAACGACGGTCTGGACGAGATCACCACTTCCGATACCACCTCCGCGTGGATCGTCTCCGGCGGCCGCACCCGCCATGCGACCATCGATCCCACCCGGATCGGCATCCCGCGCGTGGAGCTGGACGCGTTGCGCGGCGGCGACGCCGAGGTCAACGCGGGAGTGGCCCGCGACGTGTTCGCCGGCGGCGGCGCGGCGGTGCGCGACGCGGTGCTGCTCAATTCGGCTGCCGCGATCGTGGCCTACGACTGGGCGCGCGGCGCGGGCGATCCCGACGCCGACCTGCACGACGCGCTGGCCGCGGGCATCGACCGCGCCGCCGAGGCCATCGACAGCGGCAAGTCGGCCGCGCTGCTGGAGCGGTGGGCGAAGCTGACGCAGACGCTCGGCGACAACTGACTCCCCCACCCCGGCACGCTGTTCCCTGCGCTGGCAGGCCCCGAACACGCCGTCTCGAGCGGCTGCTCTGGTGAGAGTGGGTACGCCGGATAGGGTCACACCCGCAATCCGGCGCATAGCTCAGCTCGTCGGGCGCCGCGCCGGTCGATTCGACCGACGAGGAGCACAGACATGCGATACACGGTTTCGGCGCTGCTCGGTGTGCTCGCCGCGACGGGCATCGTCGCTGCCGCGCCTGTCGCCGGGGCGGTCGCGGGAGTTCTGATCATCGACGACACGACCTACCGGGAACCGAGCGGCTGCCTGCACGTCGGCGACGGGTCGGACGTGGAAGTGCGTAACTACACCGACAGCGTCGTACGGATCTACGACTCGCCCGAATGCTCCGGCGACGTGATCGACATGCTCGGGTCCGGCGAGCGCAACGTCTTCCCGGCCTACAGCGTCGAGATCGAAGACTGAGCAGGCCGGGCTACTCCCCCAGCGAGAAACCCGCCTCCACCTCGGCCCGCGAGTACGACTTGAACGCGATGTGCGTCGTCGTGCGCAGGACACCGGGCGTCTTATCGATCCGGCCGGTCACCACTTCGGCGATCTGCTCGTGATCGCGCACCCGCACGATCGCGATCAAGTCCACGTCGCCCGCGCAGGAGTACACCTCGGCGACGCCTTCGGTATCCGCGACCGCCTGCGCGGTCTCGGGGATGCGGCCGTTGTCGGCGTGAATCAGGACGATCGCGGTAATCATGGTGCTCAGCCTAAGCGGTCGAGGTACGCCTGCTCGGTCGGTTGGGCGCGCGCTGCCGCGTCGGCCAACTCCGCCCAGCCCAGCCACCGCGCCGCGCCGTACATCGGCTCGCGATACCCCTCGCTGGTCCGCACGATCCGCACCCCCGGTCGTGCCAACCAGCGCGCCACCAAGGCGACTTCTTCGGGCGAGGCGCCGCGCAACGGCGGAGCGTCCGCGGGCGACCAGGTGTGTGCGGACACGTCGGCGTGGAGCCCGATTCCCAGCGCAGCGTCCAGGTGCGGCCGTGCCGGGGCAGGGGCGTCGGCCTGCGGCCGAATCCGGGCGGCCGAATGCGGCTGGTGGGCGTCTGCGTCAGCCGAGTTGGAGGCAACGGACTCCGGAGTGCGCGGGCCCGGATGCCCACCCGTGGCGGAGCCCGCCGAACCGGGCGAAGCTGCCGGATCCACAGGTGACACGGTCGAGTCGCTGGCCACACAAGAGACTGGGGCGAGCGCGGCATGCGCAGCGGGCTGTCCGGCATGCGCGGACGACCCTGTTTCGCCCGCACGCTCTACCGGCCGCCGCATGCCAGCCCTTTTCGAGCCAGCGGAATCGGTGGCATCCCGTATCGACCCGGCCGAGCCAGAGACTTCCGCCGAGGCCGTCGCGTCGGATTCCGCGATCGGCTCGCCGTGTCGGGGGTGTGCGGACACGGGGACTTCTCCGTCCGCGGGCGCGTGCTCGAAGTGGGCGGAATTGCCTGCGGCAACCACGGTTTCGGCGGCGGCAACGATCTGTTCCACGATCGGCATCGGCGGCACTCCGCGCGGGGCGGTACCGGAACCGGCGAGGCGCCCGTATCGGATGACCGCGAACTCCCAACCGCCGTTGCCGTCCGGATGCGCGGCGATCAGCTCGGCGATTCGCGCGACCGCGGCGAGTCGCTGGGTGCGACGCAGCGCGCGCACCACCTTGACGACACGGTCACGCAACCGCGCCGCCGCCTCGAAATGCTCGGCGCGCGAGTGCCTTTCGATCAGATCGAGCATGGCCCGCAGCGGCGCGTCGGAGCGTCCGGCGAAGAGTGCGCGTACGAGTGCGGGCGCGGGGGCATAGTCCGCCGCCCCGAGCGAGGCCCCGTCCGAGCCCGCCGGACAGCCGCCGACGACCGCGGGCGGGCATTGGTGGACCGCGCCGCGGGTCAGCCGGGTGGTGCAGGTGCGCAGGCCGGTGAACTCCGCGATGATCACGCCCAGATCCGCGGCGTCGTTGCGGGAGTTGAACGGCCCGAGCGCATCCCTGGCCGGTTCCCGCACCACGGAGAAACGCGGGAACGGCTCGTCGGTCAGGGTGAGCCACCATGCCCGCTTCGGGAACTTCGACCGCCGGTTGTACGGCGGGGTATGCGCCACCAGCAGCCGCAGTTCCCGCACTCCCGCCTCGAGCGCGTGCGCGCACACCACGTGGTCGACCCGAAGCGCAAGCGACACCATCTCTTTCATCCGGCCTCTGGTTTCCGAACCGGTGAAGTAGTTGCGGACGCGGCGGCGCAAGTTCACGGCCGTCCCTATATAGAGGACTTCATCGGAAGGACCACGGAACAGATACACCCCCGGGGCGGCGGGCAGATCGGCGGCGAGGAAACGCTTGGAGCGCTGCCGGGGCGTCACGTCGGGGAGGTAGTCGAGCAGTTCGGTGAGGCTGTGCACGCCTTGGTTCCCGACGCGGCCGATCAGCGCGTGCAGCACGTCGACGGTGGCCCGCGCGTCCTGTAGGGCGCGATGGGTCGGCTGGGTGGTGGCGCCGAGCAAACGGGCCAGCGAGCTCAGCCGTACCGAGGGCGCTTCGTCGCGTCCGAGCACCCGCCGCGCGAGCTTCACCGTGCACAACACCTGCGCCGCGGGCCATGGGATGTCGCACTGCGCCGCGGCGGCGCGCAGGAAGGCCATGTCGAAGCGGGCGTTGTGCGCGACGAGCACCGCACCGGCGGCGAATTCCAGGAAGCCGGGCAGCACCGCCTCGATCCGCGGGGCGGCGTACACCATCGCGGTGGTGATCCCCGTGACGTGCACGACCGCGGGCGGTACCTCGCGTCCGGGATTGACCAGTGTGGCGAACTCGCCGAGCAACTCTCCGCCACGCACCTTGACCGCGCCGATCTCGGTGATGCCGTCGGCCCCGGGGCTGGTGCCGGTGGTCTCCAGGTCGACCACCACGAAGGTGGTCTCGTACAGAGGCGTGTCGAGTTCGTCGAAGGCCAGTTGCTTGGCTGCGGTCGCGTGCGGCGCTGGGTCGGACACGGCGTGCAGCGTAGGGCCACGGTCCGACAGGAAACGGGCGCGCGATCTCGGCACGAAATGTCCGAATAACACCGTGCGGATTCGGGGGCGATACCCGGGAAATGATCTAGAAATACCCAAAAGTGACGCAGATCACATATCGGAGATAACTGTATCAAACATTGAGGCGTGTCGAGTGATGCACGGTCGGCTACCGCCGGGCGTGTCGAGCAGATTCGGCACCGTGGCGCCCGAATGACCGACCGTATCGCGGTCTATGGCGATTTCACCACTCCTACCTTGGGAAATTGGCTGATGCACAGGATCGGGGCACCGTGGACTACACCCACTCCGCACTGCGCCCCGCATCCGGGTGCGTCCCGCCATTTCGCCCTCGTTATCTTTCCGTGATTGCGTAGGACGTATCTCACACCGATTCGCCCGCAAATTCGCCGGACGGCGGCTTTTCGCATTCCGCGCTCTTTACAAATCACCGTGATGTCTTCGTAATCTTTTCGAGACCTCACGGAGTCCGACGAAGTCCGCGGCACCACCGGGTGCGGCGTCGTGAGGCAGATTGGGAGTACCGCATCATGACGACCAACGCCGTCAAGCGTCAGGCCCAGCGCGCTGTTGCCGCCGGGGCCGTCGGCGCCGCCACCCTCGGCGCGTTCCTGCTGCCGGCCGCCCCCGCGTCGGCCCAGCCGGTGACCATCCCCGGCGTGGGAACCATCGAGGTTCCGAACGAGATCCCGGTCCCGCCGGGTGTCCCGGGTCTCGAGCTGCCGGGTCCGGCTCCGCTGCCCTTCGCCGCCCCCAAGCCGGCGGGCGAGATCGCGCTCGACGCCGCCCTGAGCAAGGTCGGCTCCCCCTACGTCTACGGCGCCGCGGGCCCCAACTCGTTCGACTGCTCCGGGCTGGTGCAGTGGTCCTACCGGCAGGCCGGCGTCGAGCTGCCGCGCACCAGCGGCGCGCAACTCGCCTCGGGTGCCCCGGTGTCGCTGGACGACCTGCAGCCGGGCGACCTGGTCTCCTTCTACGGCGGCGGCCACTCCGGCCTGTACGCCGGTGACGGCAACATCGTGCACGCGGCCACCTCCGGCACGCCCGTGCAGGTCGCGCCGATCTCCTCGATGCCGATCGCTGGTGCACGCCGGTTCTGAGAAGCCGCTGGTCGGGCCACACATTGTGGCCCGACCGCAGCGCGGATGGCGTGATCATTCCGTTCTCTACTGGACATCGACACACGCCGTTCCGTAACCTAACCGAGACCTTTCGCTGAATACCCCGGGTTCGCGGCTAGCAAACCTCCGGGTTCGGCGAAGGCCTCTGCGTCGGTTTCACGAGAGATCGCTTCACGAGAGAACGGGGCACCACGGGCTGTGGCTGAACATCACCGGATACAGCGCAGGAAACGTCTGGTGGGAGCGACGCTCGCAGCCGGAATCCTGGCCACGGGGCTCTGCGGCGGCGGCCCCGCCGGAGCCGATCCGGTCGCGCTTCCCGCGACGGCCACCGAAGCCGTGCAGCGGATGATCGATCTGTCCCGACAGTCCGAGCAGCTCAATCAGCAAGCGCTGGACGCCGAGACGGAGTTGGACGCCAAACTCGTCGTCCAACGCGACGCCGAAGCCAAGCTGGCCGCCAGCACCGACATGGTCGACCGCGCCCGCGACGAGGTGCGCCGGTACCAGCCGGTCATCGACCGCACCGCGATCGCCGCCTACCAAGGCGCACGCACCAACCGCCTGTTCGCCGTGCTGGTCAGCGACTCACCGCAGCAACTGCTCGACCAGATGTCCACGCTGGACGTGGTCACCGCGCAGACCTCGCAAACTCTCGACCGGTACAAGAAGGCCACCGACGCCGCGACCGCGGCCGAATCGACCGCCCGCGCCGCCGCCGACGCCGCCCGCGCGGCCGCGGACAAGGCCGACGCGGTGCGCAGCGATCTGGAGCGCAAGCGCAACGACCTGGGCAGCGCGATCGCCCAAGTGGTGCAGGCATGGAGCGGGCTGTCGACCACGGACAAGTCGGCGCTGGCGGGCTCACCGTTCCCGCCCGGATACGACCGCGACACCCTGCTGCAGGGCCTGGTCCCCGGCAGCGGCACCAGCGCGCTCGCCGCCGGGCTCACCCGCGTCGGCGACCCGTACGTCTGGGGCGCCACCGGCCCGAGCCAGTTCGACTGCTCCGGCCTGGTCCAGTGGGCGTTCAAACAAGTCGGCAAGACCGTGCCGCGCACCAGTTCCCAGCAGGCCGCCTACGGCACGCCCGTCGCCAAGAAGGACATGCAGCCCGGCGACGTGGTCTTCTTCTACTCCGACGCCTCCCACGTCGGCATCTACGCGGGCAACGGACTCATGCTGCACGCCTCCACCTTCGGCGTCCCCGTCGCGGTCGCCCCCCTGGGCTCGACGCCGTTCCACTCGGCTCGGCGATACTAGGCGCCGTGAGCGAGCGCCAGCGAGCGAACCATCGACGCAGCCGAGCACTCGCTCGTGCCGGAGCCGAGCGCCAGCGAGGCGCAGGCATGAGCGAGCGCCAGCGAGCGAACCGAGAACACAGCCGAGCACTCGCTCGTGCCGCAGCCGAGCGCCAGCGAGGCGCAGGCATGAGCGAGCGCCAGCGAGCGAACCGAAAGCACAACGCTCCCTCGCGCACGACGAAGCCGAGCCCCAGCGAGGCGCGGTCGTGAGCGAGCGCCAGCGAGCGAACCAAGAACACAGCCGAGTACTCGCTCGTGCCGCAGCCGAGCGCCAGCGAGGCGCAGGCATGAGCGAGCGCCGATGACCGGCATGCGGAGATTGCGCGATTGGTGGTCGGCGCGGCGGCGCTTCGAGTTCTGTCTCACCGTCGCCGTGGTGGTGGCGCTGACCGGGGTGGGTGTCGCCCTGCTCATGCTGCCCAACGCGGTGCTGCCGACCATGCGTGCCGCCCAACCGGGTTCGACCGATGTCGTGGGCCAGGCCGCGGCCGCTGATCCCCGGCTGGCCGAGGTACGGCGCATCGTCGAACCGTTCGGGCCGGTCGTCGCCCGCCAGGTGCCGACCGGTGCGGGTCGGCAGTCCCTGGTCGTCGGCCATCCCGCCCAGCGCGCCGACATCGACATCCTGGAGCGCGAACTCCCCGCCGCCATCGCCGCGGTGACCGACGTGTGGGGCACCGGCTGGGCGCAGTCGGCGCTGGTGGTCGTGGCCTCGTCCCCGTCCGAATTCGCGGGCCTGGTTCGCGCGAGCAGCCTCGTGCCCGCCGAGGTCGCCGCCGCGTCGATCGCCGACCCGTTCACGCCCGGCAGCCGGCCCACCGGCCAGCGCGTGGTCTTCGGACCCGACACCGGCCGCCGCCTCGATCCGGCGGGCATGGCCACCCTGCTGCGTCACGAACTCACCCACATCGCCGCCCGCGCCGACACCGTCGACGGCGCACCGCTGTGGATGCTGGAGGGCTTCGCCGACTACACCGCCAACCACGGACAGGGCCGTCGCTTCGCCGACGTCGCCCCCACCGTCACCGCCCACGCTCACGCGGGCGACATCCCCGGCGACCTCCCCGCCGACGCCGAATTCTCCGGCCCCAACGCCGCGCTCGCCTACGAAAAGGCCTGGTCGATCTGCGCTTTCGTCGCCGAGAAGTACGATCGGCCCCGCCTCGTCCAGCTCTACCACCGCGTCGCCGCGGCCGAGCAGAACCCCACCACCGAAGACCGCATCCTCCGCGACGTCCTCGGCACCACCCGCACCGACTTCATCACCGACTGGCGGTCCTGGCTGCGAGCCCAGGCCACCTGACCACCGCCAGCTCCCGCGCACCCAGGCCCCGGCACTCCGCCACCGAGCGCGCTGCGCGATACAGCCACTGACATCCAGTCGCAGCACACCCAGTGCCCGCGTTGCCGCCGCACGCAACTAGTCGGCGCAACCCCTTGTTCGAGCGCAGCCAGACCGCGCATCCCTGTTCGCGCCCGGCTCACATCGACCAGGCGGCACGCCCACAACAGAACCCCGGGCGGCACATCGAACACCGCAAACCCCGGGTGCAACCACTACCACCCCACGCAACCACATCGGCCCGACTCCCACTTTCGAGCGCAGCCAGACGAGCATTGCCCCTTCGCGGCCCGGCTCGCGTCCGACCAGGCGCCACGCCCACGACAGACACCGGGCGGCAACACCCGACCGCGACCCATCGAACACCGCAAACCCCGGGTACAGCCACTACCACCCACGCAACCACATCGGCCCGACTCCCACTTTCGAGCGCAGCGAGACCGAGCGTTCCCCGTTCGCGGCCCGGCTCGCGTCCGAGCGGCCGACGCGCAAGCGACGAAGCGCCCGGCGGCGGCGCCGGCGTCAGGAGCCACAAGAGGGCCGCGAACACGCAGCGCCGCAGGCGCTGCAAAACAAACACAGTATTTTGTTCCGCATGGCCCGAACTTTGCTGGTTACCAATGATTTCCCGCCGCGGCCGGGCGGTATCCAGTCGTATCTGCAGGCGTTGGCCGGTCAGCTGCCGCCCGATGACCTGGTGGTCTATGCCCCGCGGTGGCGCGGCGACAGCCATCTGAAGTTCGATGCCAAGCAGAAGTTCCAGGTGGTGCGCCATCCCACCACGCTGATGCTGCCGACTCCGCTCGTGCTGCGCCGCGCAGCGCGCCTGCTGCGCAGCGAGCAGTGCGACACAGTGTGGTTCGGCGCGGCGGCGCCGCTGGCGCTCATGTCGCCTTCGCTGCGTCGTGCGGGCGCCGAGCGCATTCTGGCCAGTACCCATGGTCACGAGGTCGGCTGGTCGATGCTGCCCGGCGCCAGGCAGTCGCTGCGCGCCATCGGCGAGCACACCGACGTCGTCACCTACGTCAGCCGCTACACCCGCCGCCGGTTCGCGTCCGCGTTCGGGCCGAACGCGGCGCTGGAGTATCTGCCGCCCGGCGTGGACTCCGAGGTGTTCCGCCCGGATCCGGCGGCGCGGGCCGAGTTGCGCGAACGCTACGGTCTCGGCGATCGCCCGACCATTCTGTGCCTGTCCCGGCTGGTTCCGCGCAAGGGTCAGGATGCGCTGATTCTGGCGATGCGCGATATCCGGGAGCGGGTCGATGGAGCCGTGCTGGTGATCGCGGGCGGCGGCCCGTTCGAGCAGAAGCTGCGCGCGCTGGCGGTGGCCGCGGGCGTCTCCGATGACGTGGTGTTCACCGGACGCGTCCCGTCCGGCGAGCTGGCCGCGCATCACACGCTGGCCGACGTCTTCGCGATGCCGTGCCGCACCAGGGGCGCGGGCTTGGACGTGGAGGGCCTGGGCATCGTCTACCTGGAGGCGTCCGCGTCCGGCGTTCCGGTCCTCGCGGGCAATTCCGGTGGTGCTCCGGAAACCGTCATCGAGGGCAAGACCGGTCGCGTGGTGGACGGCCGTTCCGTGCAGCAGATCGCCGACGCCCTGGTGGAGATCCTGTCCGATCGGGATGCCGCCGCGCGGATGGGCGCGGCGGGGCGGGCGTTCGTCGAGCAGCAGTGGCGCTGGGACAGCTTGGGCGCACGCCTGCGACAGCTGCTGCGGTGATCCGCGTCGCATCTACTACGCTCAGCGGAGTGAGCAGTATCCAGGTCGCAGATCAGACCTTCGTCGCCGCATCGGGGGCAGCCGTCGCCGAGCTGCTGGCGGGACCGGGCAAATGGCGCCAGTGGTGGCCGGACCTGGTCCTGGAGGTCCGGGAAGACCGGGGCGAGAAGGGGATCCGCTGGTCGGTGACCGGCGCCCTGACCGGAACCATGGAAGTGTGGCTGGAACCCTCCCTGGACGGCGTGATCCTGCACTACTTCGTGCACGCCGAACCGGTGCCCGCGCTCCCCGCGGGCAAGATCGCCGCGGCCAACCGGGCGCGCCGCGTCGCGGGCAAGAAGATGTCGTTCGAACTGAAGTCCCGGCTGGAGTCTGGCCGCCCGGCCGGTGTGGCGCCCGCGCACCTGTCTTGACGCCCCAGCACCGACGCTGAAAGGAAGCGCTGTCCGCATGGCCGACCGGACCCAGAGATCGATCGTCATCGAGGCTCCGTCGCAGCAGGTGATGGCCGTCATCGCCGACCTGGAGTCCTACCCGCAGTGGGTGGCGGCGGCGAAATCGGTCGAGGTGCTCCAGAAGCGGCCGGACGGCCTGGCCGAGACCGCGCGGTTCGTGCTGGACACCGGGGTGGTGAAGGACACCTACGTCCTGTCCTACGACTGGCGGGCCGACCGCAAGGCGGTCAGCTGGACGCTGCTCAGCGGCGAACTGCAGAAAGCGCAACACGGCACCTACGAGCTGATCGATCTCCCCGATGGCAACACCGAGGTCGTCTACACGCTGACCGTCGATTTGAACATTCCGATGATCGGCATGTTCAAGCGCAAGGCCGAAAAGGTGATCACCGATACCGCGCTGAAGGAACTGAAGAAACGGGTCGAAGGCTGATCGCGCACGAGACCCGGGTCGACCTGTTCATCGGCAAGGGAGGGGTAGGCAAGTCCACGCTGGCCTGCGCCACCGCCATGGCCGAGGCCAGGTCGGGCCGCCGTGTGCTGGTCGCCTCGCTCGATCAGGCGCACTCGCTGGGCGACGCGCTCGGCTTCCGTTTCCCGCACGATCCCGGCACCGTGACCGGCATCGCGACGGTGCTACCCGGTCTGGACGTGATCGAGGTGGATTCGCTCGCGTTGCTCGAGGACCGGTTCCGCGACGTGGTCCGGATGATCTCGACGGGTCGCGGCCACCAGCACGGCGTCGATCTCGCCGCACTCGACCCGGCGGAGCTGACCGGGCTGCCCGGCGTGCAGGAACTGCTGATGCTGGTGGAGATCACCCAGTTCGCCGCGGAGGACACCTGGGACCTGATCGTCGTCGACTGCCCGCCGTCGGCGGACATGCTGCGCATCGTCACCGCGCCGGACACGCTGCTGGGCTATCTGGAGCGGATCTGGCCGCCGCACGCGCGGGCGCTGAGCGCCGCGGGCACCGATCTGCGCCGCGCCGTGCTCGCCGCCACGGTCGAACGGATCGTCAAGGCCGTCACCGAGGTTCGCGATCTGCTCGCCGACCACCGGCGCACCGGGGCGCGGCTGGTCACGGTCGCCGAGCGGGTCGCGGTGGCCGAATCCGAGCGGGTGCGGTCCGCGGCGGCGTTGTTGGGCCTGCGGCTGGACGCCGTGGTGGTGAACAAGGTGCTGCCCGATCTCGCTCCGCCCGCCGGTACGGCGGGAGCCGAACATCCGGCGGTGCAGTGGTATTCGGACCGGCGCGGTGAACAAGAGGACGTGATCGCCGAGTTGCGGCGCAAGATGCCGGGCGTCCCGGTGCTGATCGCGCGGCACACCGGCGCCGAGCCGATCGGCCTGAATTCGCTGGCCGCGCTGTCGTACGCGGTGGACTCGGCGGGCAATACGCACGACGCTGCGCTTATGCTGAGCGACAATCAGACGGAGGTCGACGCGAGTTCCGGCGAACCGGTGGTTCGACGGGAATCCGGCACCGGGTTGCAGTCGGTGTACGCGCTACGCATGCACCTACCGGTGGTCGACGCCGCGACGCTGCGCCTTGGCCGAGTGGAGGACGATTTGATCGTGGGAGCGGACGGTGTCCGGCGCCGGGTGCGCCTGGCGCCGGTATTGCGGCGGTGCACGGTCGACGGCGCCGAACTGAACGACGGATACCTGGTGGTGCGGTTCCGGCCGGATCCGCGGGTCTGGTCGCCGCTGTCCGAAAGCCACGACTATGACGGATGATCCGCGTCCGCCCGTGGACGATGAGACCGGCGGCCACGCCGCGCCCGACGGTATCGCCGAATTCACGGAGGAACTGAAACTGCTGGCCGAGGCGGTGCTGGAACGCGTCGAGCCGGTGCTGCGGCGCGCCGCCGAAGGCCAGGTCGAGTGGTCCAGTTGCAGCTGGTGCCCGGTGTGCGCGGCCGCGGCGCTGGTGCGCGGCGAGCACCACGAGGTACTGGTCGCGGTCGCCGAGCACAGCACCGCGATCGTCACCGTGCTGCGCGAGGCGCTGGCCGGGGTGCCGGTCGAGCCGGTCATGCCGACCGACGCCGACCCGGAAACCGGTGCGCCGCATCGGCACGGCCCGCGCGCGGACACGCAGGACGAGGAGCGCTCCCGCTACGTCGACATCCCGGTGACGATCAAGGTATGACGCACCAGATGGCCGGCGCGCGACCGCTGACCGTCGGAATCGACGTCGGCGGCACCAATATTCGCGCCTCCGTGATCGACGCCGACGGCGAGGTGCTCGACACCGTCCAGGCGCCGACGCCGCACTCCGCGCGGGCGCTGGAGGACGCGCTCGACCGTGCCGTGCGCGACCTGTGCGGCAGGCACCCGATCAGCGCGGTGGGCCTGGCCGTCGCCGGATTCATCAACGGCGACCGTTCGAGCGTCCGGTTCGCCCCGCACCTGCCCTGGCAGGACGCCCCGGTCGCGCAGCGGCTCAGCGAACGCCTCGGGCTGCCGGTGATCCTGGAGCACGACGCCAACGCCGCGATGTGGGCCGAGTACCGGTTCGGCGCCGCGGCGGGCGGGCACAACGTGGTGCTGATCGCGATCGGCACCGGCATCGGCGCCGCCCTGCTCATCGACGGCCAGCTGTATCGGGGCGCGCACGGCGTCGCGCCGGAACTCGGTCATCTGCAAGTGGTTCCGCAGGGGCGGCCCTGCCCGTGCGGCAAGCACGGCTGCTGGGAGCGCTACTGCAGCGGAACGGCGCTGGCCGACACCGCGATCGAGATGCTGGCCACCGACCCGGTGCGCTCGGTTTTGGCCAGGGACGTGGCACGCGATCCGGGGTCGCTGACCGGACGCCGGGTCGCAGGCGCCGCGCAGGACGGTGACCCGCTCGCGGTGCGGGTGATGGCCGACTTCGCCCGCTGGCTCGGGCTCGGGCTCGCGTTCGTCAGCGACATCTTCGATCCGGATCTGGTGGTCATCGCGGGCGGCGTGAGCAGTTCGGCGCCGCTGTTCTTGGATGAGGCGCGCGAAGAATACGCGCGCGCGGTCACCGGCGCGGGGCACCGGCCGCTGGCCCGTATCCGGACCACCCAGCTCGGCGAAGCGGCGGGCATGATCGGCGCCGCGGACCTGGCGAGGGCGGCGCTGCCCGCGGGTGCGCGCAAATCCGCGCGAGTGGCGCGAACGAGCCATTGACGCGCCCCGGCAGGACCCTCGTGGCCTGCGGCGACACGCTGCGGGTCGCGATCGCTCGACGACGCGGCCGAAGTGTGGTGAGATTCGCCGCTGCGGTTGGATGTGATCTTGCACCAGCGGTAAAGTCGGCACTTGATGTAGGTGCCCGCAACTATCCCGGTTCCGGGGGAAGGACGTCATGTTCTACTGGCTGCTGAAGTTCGTGCTGCTGGGACCATTCATTCATCTCTACAACCGACCTACGGTCGAGGGTGTGGAGAACATTCCGGCGCATGGGCCGGCCATCATGGCGGGTAACCATCTCTCCTTCGCCGATTGGCTGTTCGCGCCGCTGCTGAGCCCGCGGCGGATCACCTACCTCGCCAAGGCCGAGTACTTCACCACCCCGGGCATCAAGGGCCGCCTGCAGAAGTGGTTCTTCAGCGCCGCCGGCCAGTATCCGATCGATCGCAGCGGCGCCGACGCGGCCGAGGACGCGCTCAACGCGGCCCACAAGCTGCTCGACGAGGGCCGCTTGGTCGGTCTCTACCCGGAGGGCACCCGCTCTCCCGACGGCCGCCTGTACAAGGGCAAGACCGGCCTGGCTCGCCTCGCGCTGGAGACCGGCGTCCCCGTCATCCCGGTCGCCGTCATCGGCACCAACGAGGTTTCCCCGCCCGGACCGTTCCGCTGGCGCCGCAGGAAGGTGACCCTCAAGTTCGGTGAGCCCATCGACTTCTCCCGCTACGAGGGCATGGGCGGCAACCGCTTCGTCGAACGCGCCGTCACCGACGAGGTCATGTACGAGCTGATGCAGCTCACGGGCCAGGAGTACGTCGACGTCTACGCCCACAGCCTCAAGAAGGGCGTCCCGAGCGGCAGCCGCCCCGAGGCCGTCCCGGTGCGCATTCCCGACACCGCCGCCGGCTGACCGAACCTCACCGCGGCCCCGAGACACGTGATCTCGGGGCCGTTTTCATATTCGGGCCTCGGTCGCCTACGACGGCCTCGGATACCTCTCTCGGCTCGAGAGAACAGCGCCGGCCGGAATCGAAATGTGCCGCGTGGTCGAGTATTCCGAGGACACGCGGGCCGCGGTGGCGAACGCCGGAGACAGCGGATAGTGGGATGAGGTTGCTCACCTGCCCGGCACGCTGGTCGCGCTGCGCACGATCGTGGAGATCCAGGGCGCGGTGAACGCCGCGGACACCGACCCCGATCGGCGTCGGCGCGCTGACCGCCGACCATATCCAGGGCGGGCGGCTGTTGGCCGTGCGGACCGAGCCCGTTTACATGGCGTTGAGATAGCTGCGCCAAGGTTGCTGCATGACCGGTTCGGAATTCGGCATCTCCCGGCGCACCGTGCTGCGCGCTTCCGCCCTCGGACTCGTATCGGCTCCCGCGCTGGCCGCGTGCTCGTCGGACAGCGGCCCCGGCCTGGTCCGTCAGCGCCCGGTGCTCACGCACGGCGTCGCGGTGGGTGACCCGCGCACCGATGGCGCCCTGATCTGGGCACGCACCGACCGTCCCGCCACGTTGATCGTGGAGACCGCCGCCACCGAATCGTTCACCGGCGCCAAGCGTTTCACCGGGCCGCTGCTCACACCGGATTCCGACGGCACCGGCCGGGTGCGGGTCAACGGCCTGCCCGCGGGACAGCAGGTGCACTACCGGGTGACGCTCCACGGCGAGAACGGCGCCACCTCCGAACCCGTCACGGGCGTCTTCCACACCGTGCCCACCGCCGCGGCGGACATCAAGCTGCAGTGGTCCGGCGATGTCGCGGGCCAGGGCTACGGCATCAACCCGGACCTGGGCGGCATGAAGATCTTCGCCACCATGGCCGCCCGCGACCCGCACCTGTTCCTGCACTCCGGCGATTCGATCTACGCCGACGGACCGCTGAAGGAATCGGTCACCCTGCCCGACGGCCGGATCTGGCGCAATGTGGTGACCGAGGCGAAAAGCGCTGTCGCGCAGACCTTGGAGCAGTTCCGCGGCAACTACGCCTACAACCTGACCGACGAAAACTACCGCCGCTTCAACAGCGCGGTCGCGCAAGTGGTGCAGTGGGACGACCACGAGACGGTGAACAACTGGTACCCGGGCGGCCTGGTCGCCGAGTCCAAGGGCTACGGCGAACGCAGCATGGACACCCTGGCCGCCCGCTCCTGGCAGGCATTCCACGAATGGATGCCGCTGGAGCCCAAGGAGGCGGCGGACGGACGGCTGTATCGCAAGATCGCGTACGGCCCGCTGCTCGACGTCTTCGTGCTGGACATGCGAACGAACAAAGACGCCAACGACGCCAACAACGGACCCAATGGCCGGATTCTCGGCCCGGCACAGACGACCTGGCTGATCGACGGCCTGCGCGAGTCCAGGGCGACGTGGAAGATCATCGCCAGCGACATGCCGCTGGGCGTGATCATCCCGGACGGTGAACAGAAGAACACCAGCGCCTACGAAGGGGCCGCCAACGCCGACCCCGGCGCGCCCTCGGGCCGGGAAAGCGAGATCGCGCGGGTGCTGTCGTCCATCAAAGCGAACAAGGTGGCCGACGTCGTGTGGCTCACCGCCGACGTGCACTACACCGCGGCGCACCGCTACTCCCCCGAGCGCGCGGCTTTCACCGACTTCGACGAGTTCTGGGAGTTCGTCTCGGGTCCGCTCAACGCGGGCGCGTTCGGCCCGAACCAGCTGGATGGCACGTTCGGTCCGGAGGCGGTCTTCGTGCACGCACCCCCGGTCCAGAACAGTTCGCCGCTGGACGCCTTCCAGCACTTCGGCGAGGTGCGCATCGACGGGAAGTCACGAGAACTGACCGTCGATCTGTGCGATGCGAGCGGATCGGTGCTGTTCAGCCGGCGCCTTACACCCGCGTCCCGATAGCACCTGGCATCGGGCGAGCGTCACGGGCCGCGCTGTGGTTAGCTTTCGTGCCATGAGCACGCCGCACATTGTCTCCAACGCGGAAGAATATCTCCCCCGCGATACCGCTGATGTCGTTCGCACGGTGCGGGATTCACGGGGGCGAACGCAACAGTTGATGGTGCGCGGCGGCGAGCTGGTCGATGAGGGGCTCACGCTGCCCGCCCAGCCGACCGTGGTGTCGCTGCGCCGGATGAACCAGGTGCTGGACATCAACCTGGGCAGGCGCACCGTCCGGGTGCAGGCGGGCGCCAAGCTCTCCGACATCGACCGCAGGCTCGGCGCGCACGGGCTCGGTCTGCCCATCGTCGGCGACCACCGCGACATCACCGCGGGCGGCTTCGCCTCGGTCGGCGGCGTCAGCGCGGCTTCGCACAAGTACGGCCTGTTCATCGATCAGATCGTCGATCTGGAGTACGTCGACATCGACGGGCGCATCGGCACGTGCGGGCGCAACCACCACACCGATCGATTCCAGCGCATTCTCGGCGGAGGCGGGCGCGCGGGCATCATCACCGCGCTCACCCTGGACGCGATCGAGGTCGACAAGGACCGCACCTGGCTGACCACCTCCGCCGACCGGTTCCTCGATTTCGATGCGTTCGTCGAGCACGCCTACGCCGAGATCGCGCGGCCGGGCAACGCCGAACTCCAGGTCGGCCGCTGGGTCGACACGGCGCCGCTGAAGGTGGCGCGTCCGGTCGGCACCGGCCACGTGCAGCTGGGCACCGTCCGCTTCGGACAGTGGTCGAGCCTGTACCCCACCGCGCCCACCAGAGGACTGCGAGCCCGCCGCGAGGTCGGGTCGCGGGCGCGGAAATCGCTGGGCGCCATCGCCTCGGCGACACCCGGTAAAGCGGGCATGCCGGTGCGCCACGCGGCCGCGGGCGCGGTGCTGTTCGCACCGAAAGTGCAGACGCTGCGCGACGCCGAGTATCTTGCCGACACGGCCCTCAGCTCATCCGAGCGTGGCCCGGCGTACCGGGTAGGCGTTTTCGCGCCGCTGTCGAGCTATACGTCGGTGTTCTACCGCCTGCACGACCTGTTCTCCGGACACCGGGAACGCACCGGCTGCTTCACCGTCATCTCCGCGATGACCTATGGCGTGCGCTCCCGCAACCTCCGCGCCGAATCGGCCGCCCGCGGCCTGTCCCCCGAAGACCACGGCCTGATCACCTTCACCTGCCGCCTTCGGACCGCCGCGCTGGGGTCGGAACTGCTGCGCGACATCATGTCCGGGATCGAGGAGATCTGCCGCTCGGAGAACGCGCTGCGCTACGAGGGCGGCAACTGCTAGTCCCGTACGCTGCTCGACCGAGGCGCGGGCGCTATCGGAGACCGGCGGCGCAGAATGATCATCCCGACGGTGCGGGCTGGGGTTCGGCGGGAGCGGGCGGCCACTCGTCGGGTTTGACGCTCGCCGGTTTGCCGCCGGCCTGTCCGTCCCAGTCGAACGTGACACCGACCCATGCCTTCGGGCGGTCGAAGCGCACCTCCCTGGCTTCGAATCGGGTGCCCGCGAAGGTGATGGCGCCGAAGAAGTCGGCTGTTCGGAAGCTCACCTCCCGCCCCCCGAGCCGCGCGTCGGCGAACGAGACATCGCCGTGGAATTCGGCGCCGTCGAAGCGGACGCTGCCGGTAGCGCTGCCGCGGCGCAACCGTCCACCCGAATGGCCGAAGGATGCCTGCGCGAAAGAGGTGGACGCGGCGTGGAACAGGGCCGCGCTGATATCGGTGTGCGATCCGCCGAATACCGCACCGTCGAAGACAACGTGCGCTCCCTCGAAGGTCGCGGCGCCGAACTCGACACGATCGGCGAGGAACCTGGCTTCGGCGAACGACGTGCGCTCACCGCGGAATGTCGCGCCATGAAACCGGACCGCCGAGCCGCGGAAAACCGACCGGTGGAACGAGACCGGTGAACTGAAGATCGCCCCGTCGAACTTGAGTCCGGCTCCGCGTAACTCGGTACGTGTGGAGTCCGTCGGCGCGAATGTGACATCGTCCAACAGTGTTTTCGCGCCGCGGAAGACCGTGTCACGGAATGAAACATACCGACCGGTGAACTTGGCGAATTCGAATGTGGTGGCGCGAGATCCGGTGAACACCGCCCGCGCGAAATACGTGCGCTCTCCCGAGAACACCGCATATCGGAAATCGGCGTCCTCCAATACCGCGTCGGCGAAGTCGAAATCACGGTCCGACCACGATATTTCCGCCGACGGGCGAACGTGGGCGGCGATCACGTCGACGATGGCGCGGCGCACTTCGCGGTCGTTCTGCCGGAATTGATAGCGCCGCTCCACCTCCACGCCGTCGCGCTCGATGGTCTCGGACCGGGATACCAAGTGATTGGCCCCGGCATCAGGTTCGTACGGCAGGCGCAGGTATCCACACAGCACATCGATGCACTGCTGCCGCCTGCCGGGTGCACCGAATTCATCGGCGACACCGGCCATCGCGTACACCCCGGCGATCCGCACCGCCACATCCGGATCACCGAGCTGCTTTGCCGCCGCACCGAACAGCTCCGCGAAGCGTGCGCGCTCCTGATCGCGCTGCCTGCGATAGGACACCACGAGCGCGACGGCACCGCCGACTCCCGCGGTCACCGTCAATGCGATCTTGGTGAGATCCACCTGATTCGGCGTCTCCGCCCTCGCCCCGAGGAAATACCACAGCAGCCACCAGACGATCCCGGCGATCAGCAGTCCACCGACTACCGCCAACAGCACCGCCAGCAACAACGCCGAACGATGCACCCTGCGGCTCACCCGCTCGCCGAACCTCCCCAACCGCCGCACAGCGGAATGGTAGCGACCCGACGTGCGACGAGTCGATTCCCCGGGCATCCAACATCTTCGTTCCCGAGCACCGCACCGGCGATGTCCCTCTCGCTCCGCATACGCCGCGTCCGGCAGCGTGGATCATCACCCGCCCAGCAGACGCGTATTGTTCCTTTGGCTGATGTAAAGCCCTTGTGGCCCGCCCTCGAGTGCGGGATTCGATTCCCGGGGAACGAGGCGGCGGGTGTAGGCATAAACAACCGCCTGCACGCGATCGCGGACACCGAGTTTGGCGAGCACGTTGGATACATGGGTTTTGACCGTCTGCTCGCCCACCCCGAGGGCGCGGGCGATCTCCGGGTTCGTGTATGCCTTGGCAATCAGAAGCAGGACCTGATGTTCGCGGGCGGTGAGCGTCTCGACTTCCGGTGCGGCGGGGAATGGTTCGTTTCCGTTGGTGAGCCGCGCGAGCAGGCGGCGCGTCAGGCGCGGATCGATCAGGGCGTCGCCCCGCGCCGCGATCCGGATGGCCGAAATCAGATCCTGGGACGACAGCGTTTTGGTGAGAAACCCGCTCGTGCCGAGGCACAGTGCACGGTAGAGGTTCTCATCGGAGTCGCAGGTGGCGAGGGTAAGGATCTGGGTAGAGCTACCGAGTGCCGCGACCGTTTCCATGGCAGCCGAGTCGTCGAGACCGGGCATGTCCAGGTCCAGGATGGCGACGTCGGGTTGTAGCCGCTCCATTTCCCTTATGGCGGCGCCGCCGTCGCCGACCTCCGCGACGCATTCGATGTCCGGGTGGGCGCCGATCACTGCTCGTAGGCCGGAACGAAACACTGTGTGATCGTTGGCGAGCAAGACCGAAATCATCGAGCGCTGCGTAGCGGCCACGATGCCGACCGGCGATAGATCCGCGGGTCGGGTGTGCTCCGCGGGCTGACGTTCCTCGACTGTGCCGGGTGTTTCCGGTATCGAGGCTTCCGATCCGCGCGGGTCGCACTCCATCGTGTCGATACGGCCGGCGATCGGGGTGTCGGCGTGCGCGCAACCCACCGACAGCATCGTGGCGGTGATCGCGAGCACGAGCGACGACGCCACCCGAAGCAGGGGGCGAGTCGATGTGGTTGTGGCCATGACCTCCGACCGTAGATTCAGCGGCCGTCCGCGTACATAGGCAATCGGGAGTATCCGAGCTCCCCCAATGGAGTGACCACTGCCGGGGCGGAATTCCACTGTCGGCAATAGATCTCGTTCAGCGTAGAAACCCGGTGTAGTTCTTGTTCATCAACTGGCTCTCGATCTGTTTGATCGTGTCCAGACCGACGCTCACCATGATCAGCACCGAGGTACCGCCGAACGCGAGGCTCTGCGTCGGACCGGCGGCGTCGAAGTGCGGCAGCAGGGTCGGCAATACCGCGACAGCGCCGAGGTAGATGGAGCCGGGCAAGGTGATCCGGCTGAGGACCTGGGCCAGGTAATCCGCGGTCGGCTTACCGGGCCGATAGCCGGGGATGAAGCCGCCGAATTTCTTCATCTCGTCGGCGCGCTCCTCCGGGTTGAAGGTGATCGCGACGTAGAAGTAGGTGAAGAACACGATCAGACCGAAGTAGATCGCGATGTAGACCGGGTTGCTCGGATTCACCAGGTATTTCTGGATGATGTCCTGCCACCAGCTCGGATCCGGATCGTTCTGCGACGAGGTCAGCTGCGCCACGAGGTTGGGCAGATACAGCAGCGACGACGCGAAGATGACCGGGATGACGCCCGCCTGGTTCACCTTCAACGGCAGGTAGGTCGAGGAGCCGCCGTACATCTTCCGTCCCACCACGCGCTTGGCGTACTGCACCGGGATCCGCCGCTGACCCTGCTCGACGAAGATCACGCCCACGACCATGAGGAACATCGCGACGCATACTCCGGCGAAGACCAGCCCGCCCTGACTGTCCAGAATCGATGTGCCTTGGCTCGGAAGTTGAGCCGCGATACCCGCGAAGATCAGCAGCGACATACCGTTGCCGATACCCCCCTCGGTCACCAGCTCGCCGAACCACATGACCAGCGCCGCACCCGCGGTCATCACCAGCACGATGATGACCATGCCGAACAGCGAGGTGTCGGCCAAGATGTCCTCGGGGCAGCCGCGCAGCAACTGTCCACGCCCGGCCAGCGCCACCAATGTCGACGCTTGCAGGACCGCCAGCGCGATCGCGAGATAGCGGGTGTACTGGGTGATCGTGGCTTGGCCGGATCGGCCTTCCTTCCGCAGCTCCTCGAACCGCGGGATGACGACGGTGAGCAGCTGAGTGATGATGCTCGCGGTGATGTAAGGCACGATGCCGATCGCGAAGACCGACAGCTGCAGCATCGCACCGCCGGAGAAGAGATCGATGAGCTGGTAGATGCCAGCGGAGTCACCGCCGGAGACGATGTCGATGCAGGCGCGAACCGACTTGTAGTCGACACCGGGTGACGGAAGCGTCGCGCCGAGGCGATACAGCGCGAGCAGGCCCAGCGTGAGAAGAATCTTCCGCCGTAGGTCCGGGATCCGGAAAGCCGGTAGGAAGGCGGAAAGCACTGATCCTCCTGACAAATGATGCGCGTGATGGACAGGGCGCTCACTGTGCGAGAAGTAGGAGCCCAACCTGCCGGAGGATTTCGACGGTACGGAAATCCATGCCCACCCACGTCGGCCCAGAGTCGGACTTCGGCCTCCCTCGATAGCGGGAACTCGCTGGTCTCGGACCGAGATTCCAGGTGATCGGCCCCGGCGACGCGCACCGCCAAGCGCTGCGGCACAAGCTCACCGGTTATTTGGGCGAATGCGGCTGGGGTCGATCGACCATGACGGCGTTGTACGGCGTGGTCGGCGCGGGCGGGGTGGTGAAGCGGGCGTTCGGCAGGTACAGATGATCGCCGGACGCCGCGACGGTCGTCGGTACGTCGAAGCGCGGGTCGGTGACGCGCCGCTCGACCGTGCCGTTCGTGCCCGCGTGGTTGAGCGTGACCACGGTGATCGCGTTGAGCCGGTTCTGCACGACATACAGCGTGCTGCCGTGCAATAGCAGTCCGTCACCGCCCGGCACCGTCTCGGCGCCGAGATCGACCTGCTGTGTCGCGCCCGTCGCCGGGTCGACGCGGAACAGCTGGCCGGTCACCGACTGGACGATGATCAGACCGGCGCCGTCCGGCGTGGGCACGATCCCGTTGGCGTTGATCGCTTCGGGCTGGTAGACGATGTCGCCGGTCAGCGGGCGTCGCACCACCGCGACGGGCGGCGGCAGCGCACCGTCGGGGCCGAGGGGCAGCTGGTACAGCACGGGCGTGCGCGAGTCGGTGAACCACGCGCCCGTGGACGTGAGCACCACGTCGTTGACGAACGTATCCGGCGGCGTCGCGAGCCGGTAGCTCGCCAGCACCGCTCCCGTTCCGGTGTCCACCACGCGGGCGTCGCCTCCGGTGCCGCCCGCGACGAACAGCCGGCCGCGGTGGTCGACATCGAGCCCGAGCGACGGCGTACCCGGTCCGGGACTCAGGATGGCGCCCTGCCCGGTCACCAGGCTGGCGCGGTAGATGGAGCCGTCTGCCCGCGAGCCGAAGTAGGCCACCGGCAGCGACCCGATCGCAATACCCTCAGGCTGGAACCCGGCCGGGAGCTCGATCGTGGTGGGTAATGCCGGACGGCGCTCCGCCGCCGGGTCCGCGGGTACCAGCGCCATAACGCCGAGACAGGCGAGCACGGCGGCGATACCGAGGACTCGTTTCATCTCATGGTTCCCTCCGCCGTCATGTTTGCCGCGCCTGCTGGCACTCATCTGATTCCGGTTGCAGCTCAGAAGTCGGCATCGGGCCTAGTAACCGACGGTGAAGTGTTTGTCCTCGCGTGGATTCTCGAGTTCGTCGAGAACGGCCACAGCGAAGTCTTCGGCCGAGATTCGGGACGCGCCGTCGGCGCCGGTGATGAGTGTGGTTGTGCCGCGGCGGTATTCGCCGGTACGGCGTCCGGGCTCCAAGAGGGCGGGCGGGCTGAGATAGACCCAGTCGGCCGGGTGTGCTCGGCAGGCGTCCAGTTGCGCGGCGCTGGCGGCGGCGATGGTTCGGATCGTCGGCGGCACGTACTCGGGGGTGTCGAGAACGAGCTGGCCGGGGCGCCCCGGGACGTGCAGCGGGGCCGCGCCGCCGACCACCAGGATGCGCGTCCGGGAAGTCGCGGCCGCGTCCAGCAGGGCCGTCGTGGTCGTGGTGACGGTGTGCTCCTGCCCGGGGCCGGGGCGCGTCACGGCCACGATCGCGTCGGCACCGTCGAACAGTCTGCTCATGTGGTCGGGGTCGTTCGCGTCGCCCTCGACGGCGGTCACGCCCAGGGGCAGGGCTGCAGGCTGCTGTTTCCGGAATACCGCGATGAGGTCATGGCCCCGGCGTGCGGCTTCGTTGACGACGCGTGAGCCGACCATGCCATTGGCGCCGACGACGGCGATCTTCATTCGAGTCTCCCTTCAGGTGAAACAGAGTCGGACGAGCGGGTGGGCGCGGGAAGCTGTCCCGCGACGATCGCGGCGAGCGCGAGCCCGAACCCCGCCAGTTGGATCGGGCCGAGGGTCTGGCCGAGCAGGAGCGCGCCGAGAACGGCGGCGACCAGCGGCGAGAGCAGGACGAGAACCGCGACCGAGGTGACGGGCAAAGTGCCGATGCCGCGGAACCAGAGGACATAGGCGATGAGGCCGCCGACCAGACCCAGCCAGAGGTAGCCGAGGGCCGCGGTCAGGTCGATCGCGGGAGGCGGCCCCTCGACGAGAAAGGTGACCGGCACCAGGAACAGACCTCCCGCGGCGAGCTGCCAACCGGCGAAAGCGGTAGGAGTGGCCTCGACAGGACGACCCCAGCGCTTGGTGAGCGTCAACCCGAGCGCCATCGAGGCCGCGCTGCCCAGGCCCGCCACGATCCCGGTCAGGTCGAGCGCCGCGGTCGGCCCGATCACCACCAAGCCGACACCGGCCACGCCGGTGACTCCCCAGGCGAGGCGCCAGGCGGAGGGTTGCTCGTGCAGGACCAGCACCGCCAGCATGGCGACAACGAGCGGCTGGGCCGCGGCCAGGGTCGCGGCAACACCTCCCGGCAGGCGTTCGGCCGCGATGAACAGCAGCGCGTTGAGCAGGCCGATGTTCAGCACACCGAGCACCGCGGCTTTCCACCACCATCCTCCGCGCGGCAGGATCCGGGTGATCGCCAGCGCGATCAGGCCCGCGGGCAATGCCCGCATGACCGCCGCGAACAGGGGATGCCCCGGCGGCAGAAGCTCGGTGATGACGACATAGGTCGTGCCCCACGACAAGGGAGCGATCGCCGTCAGGGCGACGCGAGACAGATTTCCATCGGGAGCGCCTCGGCTGGTCGCATCGGAAACCCGCTGTGCTGGTGGACTATTCACACTCACCATCTCACCGACCAACGATCAATGAGTCCAACACATGTTTGTCACTCCATCAATCGTGATCCACGATTGATCCATGGAGCTCCAGCAGATGCGCTACGTCGTCGCCGTCGCCGAGACGAACAGCTTCACCCGGGCCGCCGAACGATGTCTGGTCGTCCAGTCCGCCCTCAGTCACCAGATCGCGCGGCTGGAACGGGAACTCGGCGCCAAACTTTTCGAGCGCACCAGCCGCCGGGTGCGGCTGACACCGGCCGGTGCGGCGTTTCTCCCGGCTGCCCGTCAGTGCCTGGACGCCGCCGAGCGCGCGGCCGCCGAGGTCGCCGCGGCTGTCGGGGAGGTACGCGGACGGCTTGCCGTGGGCCTGATCCCTACCGTCGCCGCGGTCGATATCCCCGGCGCACTGCGCGACTTCCGCCAGCGGTACCCGCACGTGCGCATCAGCCTGCGTGTGGGCGCGAGCGAGGACCTCGCCGCGCAGGTCGAGCAAGGAGCCATCGACGTGGCCTTCCTCGGGCTGCCGACCACAGCGCGCCCCCGCGGTGTCGCCGCCCACGAACTCGCCCGGGACCGCCTCGTCGCCGTGGTCGCGCCGGATCATCCCCTCGCCGGCCAACCAACGGTCGACCTTCGCAGGCTTTCTTCCGAGGTCTTCGTGGACCTTCCGGCCGGGACAGCCGGACGTCTCCAATCCGACCAAGCATTCTCGGCCGCTGGTCTCGACCGTGACGTCGCCTTCGAAGTGACCACCGCGGACTACATCGCTCGACTCGTCGGGCCGGGCCTCGCCATAGCCATGCTCCCCGCCGCCTACGCACCCCAGCTCGCCGGCGTAGTCACCATCGAGGTCGCCGACGCACCGGCCCGCGTCGAGTACGTCATCTGGAGCCGCTTCAGCCGCACGCCCGCGGCGACCGCCTTCCTCGCCGTTCTCGGCATCCACGATTCATAAAGCGGCTCGGGTGCGAAGTGGCCCGGGGCCACTTCGCACTCACCTGGAGGCGAGACTCAATCGCAGACCCGCACCGCGTCGGTCCGCTTGTCCGCGTCGCGCGGCAGGGTACCCCGGGTGCCGTCGGCAACGGATGCGAGTAGCTGCCAGTGATCGCCCATCCAGTCGTACAACCCCACGGTCCGGCCGCTGCGGTTCCAGTACGACGTCAAACGGTCACCGACGCCGCCGTTTCCGATGTCGTGGAGCACGCAGTTCGCATCGACCTGCACGATCATGCTGCCCGTACCGCCGCGACCGTCCCAGCCGCAGAACTGTCCACCCGGGCAGGCGTAGGCCAGTGCTGAGGCTGCCGGAGCGGCCGAGATCATCGCGCCACCGGTGAGCGTGCCGACCGTCAGCACGGCCGCGGCGATCGGGGCCAGACGACGAATGGCATTGGCCCGGTAGGTGATTTTCATGGTGTTCCCTTCCTGCGAATCAATGTCGACCTTTCCGACGGCTCGACACCAACGCTGTGCAGACTCACCAGCGACCGACCACCGCCGACAAATCGGGCAGGTCATACCCGGTAATCGGGACCGTTGGTCGGCGTCAGTGGACTGTGGGCATCCGGCCGGCCAAGCGGGCCGGGACCCAGGTGAAATCAAGGGATGGTCAGTCGGTCCGGTGCCGCCGGGACCGGGCAAACAGTGGATTCCCCCAACCAATAGAAGTCAGTGTCTCTGACTATTATTGTCAGCCTATCTGACTAAATGTCAAGGGGTGAGACGATCGGCGACCAACCCGATTCGACCAACTTCACGCCGACAAGCTCTGCGTGACACATGAATTCGGCAGGGCATCCGCAGAACGCGCTCCCGATCGGCACATCGATCAGGCGTAGGGGTCGGTGATCTCTCTCAGCCGGGTCAGAGCCTCGCGCAGGTTCCGCATGCGTCGTGCACCGAGATGCGCGGCCCACTCGCCCTGGATGTTGTCGGCGATCTCGTTGGCGTAGTCGGCCATCCCGCGTCCCCGTTCCGACAGACGCACCAGGCGGGCGCGACCGTCGCGCGGGTCCGGCATTCGTTCGACATAGCCCGCACGTTCGAGCTGATCGACCAGGAAACCGGCGGTCTGCTTGGTGACCTGCGCCTGCTCGGCCAACTCGGTAATCCGGCTACCCTGCGGCGCGATCCTGGCCGCCAAACGGCCTTGAGCCACACTGATATCGCCGTAGCCGGCCTCGGCGAGCGCGGCGAAGACTCGCTCCTCCATGGATCGATAGGCGACGAACATCAGCAGGCCTGCGTTCATCTCGTCCTCGGACATCTCACCCCTTGACTTAGTAAGAGAAACTGACCACACTAGTCAGCGCATCTTACTAAACTCACACAGGGTGGCCCGCACGCCCGTTCTGGTACCGACATCGGCCGCCACCGTCGATAGGGAGTGGTTGCCGTGGATCGCGAAACCTGTTGGCAGATCATCGAGCAGCAGCGCCGTGCGATCGCCGATCTGCTCGCCGATCTGACACCACAGCAATGGGAGACGCCATCGCTGTGCGCGGGCTGGCGCATCCGTGAAGTGGCCGCCCATATCGCAGTGACACCGGATCCGCCATCACCGGCCGTGCTGCTCGGCATCGGGCTGCGAGCCCGCGGCGACTACAACCGGTTCATCCATGACCTGACCATCCGGCACGCGAATCGCCCAGCGTCCGAGCTGGTTACGCAAATCCGCGTGAACGCGGCCTCGCGACGGTTGCCGAAACTGACCAACTACCGCAACATCCTGTTCGACACCATGGTCCACGGCCAGGACATCGCTATCCCGCTCGGTCGCAGCATCACCATCCCGCCCGCCGCGGCGGCCGCGGCGGCCGACCGGGCCGTACAGGTCGGGTGGCCGGTGTGGGACCGCCACCGCCTGGACGGAATCCACCTGATCGCAAACGACGTCGACTGGGAATACGGCAACGGCAGCGAAATCCGCGGACCCATCACAGCCATCCTGCTACTGATCACCGGCCGCACCGCCACGCTCGACCAGGTGACCGGAGACGGCATCGAAAGGCTGATCCGCCAGTTGGCCTGACGACGACATCCCGAGAATGCAGTGCAGCCACCGGCCTCTCGAATGCCCGGCGACGGGCTTCTACCGCGGCCCCCGCCCAGCGTCATGAGCGAATGTTCGAACCTGGCTGTCCACTCTGGACTGCCCGGCCGTCCTCGGCATCACGGCGCAAGATCGACACGACTCGTGCAGCGGCTCGAGCCTGTCTTTCACGTCCTCGAGTCGCACGCGTCGCGGGACCGATCCGATCTCGGCCGCGCCTCACGGATTGCGGCGAATCGCCAACTGCCAAGCGGATTCCCGGAAACGCCCCCAAGGGCGCCACTCTGCGGCATAGTTGTAGACGCTCGCGTACCCCACTTATACGCGATCGTACCCGACTCCATGTTCGTGAATTGGATCAGAGACTTCATGAGGACGAGCACATCTGCCACGGCGGCGCGCACCGTCGCCATCACAGCCCTGATCGTTGGAACAACAAGCGCATTCGCCGGAACGGCCCACGCCGACAACGCACCCCGTCGGGATTCTCCAGTGGTGATCACTGTGGACACCACGGTAGACGGGGTCGCGGATGATCCGCAAAGCGGGCTGTGCCGTACGGTCGCTGGCACCTGCACACTGCGCGCGGCAGTTCAGACTGCCAATGCCCGGCCAGGGAGCACAGTCGTGGTGCCCGAGGGACGGTACATCTTGACGATCCCTCCCGATCCACGGAAAGTTCAGGGCCGCAACCCAGATCCGACCACGGGAGACCTGAACCTCACCGCGCCGACGGTGCTGCGTGGCGCGGGCCGTGACCGGACAGTGCTGGACGCCAACGGGATCGACAGGGTGCTCAGCATCTCCGCGCCCGTAACCGTCGAGGGATTGACCGTGACCGGCGGAGTCACCGCCCAACACGAGATCCCGTTCTACGACACCGGTGGAGGCGGCATATCCAATTCCTCGAACCTCGTACTCGATGATGTCGTGGTCCGGGGTAACAGCGCCGGGTACGGCGGCGGGATATTCAACGTGCCGGGGTCGGACCTACAGACGAGGAATACGACCATCACCGGCAATACATCCGGCGAGGCGGGCGGCGTGCGGTGCGACAACACCTGCTCCTTCACCGACTCCACGATCTCCGACAACCACGTGGTCAATCCCGGAGCGTGGTACCGCCCTGGCGGATTCGCCGGACGCGGCGGCGGCGTAGACGTCCGGGGCCGGGGCGTGGTGACCTTCGATCGTGCGACCATCACCGGGAACAGTGCCTCGGACGCGGGCGGCGGCATCAACGTGGCGCCCGCTTACCTCGACACCCTGCCGCGTCAGGTGACAGACGTGGTCGACGTTCCGGTGGGCACCGTGATATTGCGAAACTCCACCATCACGGGGAACACATCCGGTGCCGCCGTGGCCAACTGCGCGAAGGTCTTCGCGAGGATCGTCTCCGAAGGCGGCAACACCGGCGACGATGCTTCCTGCGACCTCACCGGGCCAGGCGATGAAGTCGGACCCTAGTGCGTTGACCACGAACGTTCACCGAGAGCACCGGGCCGTGTTGCAAAAGTGGTGGCGGAACTGCCACCGGTGCTGGAGAACTGGGCCCGGGACTCGGCCCGGCACGACATCGTGGCGCGGGCACTCGAGCAGCGAATGGATCGGTCTCGGCAATTTCCTTGGCAGCGGCGGCCTTTCGCGCGATGCCGGAGCAACGCTCCTAGAATTCGGGGCGTAACAGCAACCCTCCCGAATCCGACCTTCCCAGCAGAGCCGATTCGGGAGGAAATTCGAATGAGAAGTATCATCGGCACGGTTTTCGCGGCGATCTTGGTGACCGGCGCGGTCGCGGGATGCCAGAGCACCGCGACGCCATCGGCGACCGGACAGCCGACGCCCGGCACATCGGGTCCAGCCACCGCGTCCGCCACCGCCGCACCGACTGGTTCGGACTCGACGCAGGACACACCGGCGCAGCGGCCGCCGGTGACGACGCGCACGCAGGCCGATGACGCCCCTGCCACCGCAGGTAAAGGCAGGTGCGTCGACCTGAACTCGGGCGTGGTCAACAGCGCGATCACATCGATCGGCCCCTCGGTGGGCGGTGACCCGTACATCATCGACAGCGCCACCGACGCGCCGGTCGGCTCCTGCCCGCAGCTGCTCTGGGTGCTCGCCGCGACGCCGCGCGGCACGGCCAGCTCGCCCTACCATGTGCTGTTCTTCAACCACGACGGGTATCTCGGCACCGCGACGCTGAAGGCGACGTCGTACACGAGCGTGGCCGGCTCCTCCGACCGCGGTGTCGAGGTGCGCTATCGCTGGCTGACCGGCAACGATGCCAACTGCTGCCCCTCGGGCGGTCCGGTGGTCATCACCTACACCCTCGGCTCGGACGGCCGCAAGATCACCCCGAACCCGTCGATCCCGGACGAGGTCGCCAATCCCGGCGCTCACCGCTAGGGATCGGCTCGACGGGGTCGAGCGATCGCGCTGGCCGCCCGCCGGTTCGGCCTCGAACCCAACGCAGTCGTCGGCCGAGATCGGGGTTCAAGTCATGATCGGAACAGGCCTTAGGCGGCAGACGTTGCCAAACCGAGCAGCGCGCGGTGGATGTACAGCACGGTGTCCTCGAGTTCGAGCAAGTCTCCCCCGGCACGGAGGGTTCGGCGGACGGCCTCGTTGGTCGCATCGGTCACCGCCAGATACGCGTAGTCCGGGACCGATGGATCGACGAGTCCTGCCGCTGCACGCCACGATCGGATGAATCCGGCAAACCAGCGCTGGCATCGTTCGAACGACTCGATCGCGCGCGAACCGGCCACGGCGGTCTCCAGATAGAACGAGCGGGCGAACGACGGTTCGTCACGCAACAGAGTGAGATATTCGCGAATACCGTGCCGAAGAGCCTCGAACGGCTCCACCGGTTCGGACCACACCTGCCTCATCACATGCTCGAGATGCTCGATCATCAGATCCCGGCCCGCCTCGGCCGCGGCGAGAAAGCACGCTTCCTTGTCCGGGAAGTGCTGGTAGAACGTCCGACGCGAAACCTTCGCCGCCGCAGCGATATCCGCGACCGTCACGTTTGGATAGCCGCGATCCGCGACGACGACCGTCACCCCGTACAGAAGCCGCTGCCGCTGCGAGCCGGTCACCAGATCACGAGCAAGGCCATGTGGCCCGTGCGGCAACTCCGTCAGGGTCGGCTCCAGCAACTTCTTGCGTTCCACTCGGACCTTCATATCAGGCACGGCACCATCGTGATGAGCCGGTTCGATCGGACAAACAGAAGGAGACCCCGGTCCGCACGGACTGGGGTCTCTGCCGTCTCAGGTTACCAGCGGGCCGTTAAGCGGGGCGGTGGAACTCGCCACCGATGACGCCCGCCATGAAGGCATCCCACTCGCCGGGCGTGAAGACCAGCGCCGGACCGGTCGGGTACTTGGAGTCACGGACACCGACCTTGCTGGCAGACAGCCACGCTACCTCGACGCAATCGCTCTGGCTACCGCTGTAACTGCTCTTGAACCATGGGGCTCCGGCAACGTCGACGCTCATGCTCGTACTCCTTTGTCAGGCTGGACGATGGAATTCGCCGTCGATGACGCCCGCTGTGAAGGCATCCCACTCGCCGGGCGTGAAGATCAGCGCCGGACCCGGGTTCTTGGAGTCGCGGACCCCGACCTTGCCCCCTGACAGCCATGCGACCTCGACACATGTCGATCCACTTTCGCTGCGCCTGCTCTTGAACCAGTTGGCTTCGGATAGGTCAACGCTGGTCACGCTCATACTCCTTCGTCACCCGGCGAATCAGCTCCCGGGTTCTTCTGTCGTCCAGGCACGTGCTTCGAATGGCCGAAGCAAGATCGCGATAGAGTTCTATCTCACCAGGCTTCTCGAGGTATACATCCGGCGCTGGAGCTCCCTCCATCCAGACGATCGGCGGCTCAACTGGCAGTCCGTTGGCATTCTTGGGGAAATCCAGGATGTGAAACGGGCCGTGCGGCATACCCCAGGTCAAGCCAGCGTCATACGGGTGGATCCGCAACGTGACGTTGTCCAACTTCGAAATCTCCGCGAGGTGCCGATGCTGTGCTGCCATAATCCTCCGGCTACCGACCACCTTGTGCAGCGCTGACTCGTGTAGCAGGACTTCCAACTCTACGGGATTTGTCTTGCGGGTAACGATCGCTTGCCGCTTGAGCCTGTGCTCTACTCGTCGATCAACATCGTCACCGCTGACGAATCTCGGGTACGCGCTGATGATCGCGCGCGCATAGTCGGCTGTCTGCAACAGCCCCGGGACGTGCTCATGGTAAATGACCATGTGTCGCGCAGCCGCTTCGAGCCCGACATACATGTTGAAGGCGGTGGAGTACAGGCCTCCATAGGCGTGATACCAACTCTGTGTCTTGGCAAGAGCCGCAAGGTCCATCGCCCTCTGAGTATCTTCCGAACTGACGCCATAGAGCTCGCACAGAGCGCGGACGTCTTGCTTGCGGACCTTCTGAGTTTGGCCGGTCTCGATGCGTTGCAGGGCGGGTGGGGATAGGTCGACCAGCTTGGCCGCAGCGGCGAGGGTGAACCCGCTTGCTTCCCGGCCCTCGCGCAGAAAACGCCCGAGCTGGCGCCTCGGTAGTGTCGAACTTGGTCCGGTTTCGATGGTGTCGTCGTCCATGCCGCTGGTCATGGCCTCCCCTTCGTCGCGGAATCGGATCGGATCACACACAAAATCGGGTCAGTTCTACTGCACTGTCGGATGACTACGTGCAGTTTCGGATGAATTGCTGTCGGACATCCGATTTCCCTGAAACCGATCGGTCACTGGTGGTGTGCTTCGTCCCGGCGTTCGAGTGACAACGCAAGTTCGTAGCCCAACTCCCACCTTGCGGGAGCCACAACAGCTTCAGCTATCCCCAGGCTGGCGTCCCAGGAAACCAAGCCACAGGTGTAGCGAGTTCGTGCCGGTTGCCCGGACGCCTAACGAACCAACCCATCGACCGAGTTCCGGGGGAACCATGACCTACACCCACATCATCAAACCACCGCCCACCGACACCATTGCGCCACCAATGACCCTCCAGCCGAAGGCCATTGGGCTCGTGCGCGGTGACGTGTCCGGACTGCACGCACCGCGTCACGCCAACGAGGTGCAGCGGCATGCCCGCACGCTGGGATACCAGTACGTGTACACGGTCCGTCCGCCAGCCGACGATCGTGATCCGGTCCGATACGCCCTCGGCATGGCCGCCGGGCTCGGCGTCGAGATCATCGTCGTGTTCGATCTGGAACACGTGAACAACCAGCCCGCGCTGATCTGCGACGAAGGCTATGACTTGGAAACCGTTTCCCCGCAAGGCACTTGGGCGCGTTCGGCTTCGGGCCTCGGGATGGGGGCTGCCTGATGAACGACATCGCCCTCGTTACCCCGCCGAGCATCTGTGAACTCGCCGAGATCGAGTTGGCGCACCGGCAAATGCAGCGGCACCGCACTTGCCGGATCGATCGCTGCGCATGGAAGTGGGTCGCGTACTGCACCCTCGTCCACTACGGCCGCGTCAAGCCGCCGGAATTGAGCCCACGCGAACGGGCCTACTTGCGCGGGATCTCCTTTCCTGCCGATAACAGCGACCACGGCGCACGTCCTGACGGCATGCCGAAAGCGCAGACGTTCCAACAGGTCCTCGACGGGCTCAGCGCTCTGGCCCGTGACATCGCGTCGGACGAAGGGAGCGAGCGGTGACCGGCAGCGGGCAGCTCCTGCCTTCGAAACACCTTGTGCTCGAGGCATGCACGGGCAGCATTCGTCAGCCGCACCCGATCCTGGAGGCAGCGTACGAACTCGCCGCACTCCACGAAGCACGCTTGGACACCCCGTACGCAGGACGCCAGGAAATCGACCACCATCGCACAAGGCTCACTCGACACATCGACCGCTGGGTCGCGTCCGCATTGCCGCAGGCAATGGGCGCGGCGTATATGCACACCGAAACGATCGGCGCGGTGATCGACCGCCTCGCCAAATACTCCGTATTCGCCCACACCGCACTGCACCGTGACACACAGCAGCCGCACATCCATTACGTATGGCAACAACTAGCCGAACTCTCACTCGGCTACGGCGATCTGTCCTTCGAACTGGCCGCAGGCACCCGCCGTCTACCGAATCTCATCGTGTCGGTCTGATACGCCGAAACGCTCGATCATGGCGCGTACGGGGCCAGTCCGGCGGCAATGCGATGCAATTCGTCCGAATCCGTCGTGGAGTTCACGGCAGCAACGTGCGCGGCCGCGTCCAGTAATGAGCAATCGGCGCGACCGAGTAGCTCCCGGACGACGACAAGTTGACGACCGCGGAACAATGGGATTCGGCCAGCGCGCGTTCGACAGCTGGCATGCCACCCGCCGCTCGCGCGGCGCGCGCTGCCGCCAGTTCGTGGACACAGTGTTCGAGAAGTCTGGGATAGAGCGTGTCACTGTCGTCGACAACTGATGCGAGGGCGATCGCGAAACGCCACACGTACTCGTCGTGGGCGTTGATCAGGTGGGGGTGGGATCTGGCAAACGCATTCCAGTCGACATCGTTGGCGGCCCGGATCATGGAATCCAGGGTCGGGTAGGTCAGTTCGTCCGGGTCCCCGTCGTATTCGTCGTCGTCTGGATCTCCCTGCACTGTGGCCACGGCCCGTTCCAGTAGGTCGCGCGGTAACGCGCACTGCTCTGCCAGCAGAACCGCGTCATAGAGATGCTTGGCTCGAGCACTGCCGGCACTTTGCGCGTCGACGGCGATCCACAGGACCTTCCAGGCCAGAGACGTCGGCTGTCCGAACGCATGAAGGGAGACGGGTGCGCCGGGTCGCCCGAGTCGGGGGATCTCGACGCGCAGCGGCGCCTCGCCTATCGGCGCCTCCACTGCGAAGTCCACCTGAATGGTGCCCACGTGCCCGTTTCCCTGCCATGAGAGCAGCAATCCCCATCCCGGCAAGACCGTCCAGCCGGCGCCGATGGCGTCATATGCCCAGTACCCCGGCAGCTCCAAGTCGACGATCTTGATATCGATCCACACCGTGCTGCCGGGTTCGCGTGAGCGGGCCGCCGCGCGCCGAGCCACATCCAGGGGTAGTTCGTCGAGGTGCACCTCACCGATGGGTAGCCGCTCGCGCAGCACCACAAAATCCAGATCGCCCGGTTCCCGGGCCCGATCGCCGAACCACACCTTCATCAGCACGCTGCCGCGCAGCGCGAAACAGTGCGACCATTCGGACTCCGCGACAGCGGCAAGTACGTGGTCGATCGCCTCGCGACGGCTCGCCAGCCATGTCTCCTCAGTGGTCCAGTCGCACAGAAGGCTTGCTTCGCCCCGGCTTTCGAGCGGGCCTGTCATGCCACGCCTTCCTCGGCGATCCATCCGGCATCGATCGATTCGTCTGTGTCGTGGACGACGAATTCCCGTTTCAGCGAAAGTGTTTCGTAGCGTGCTGCGGTCAAGGCCGATACCAGTGCGGCCAGTCGCACCTGGGCCGCCGCGGCGCCCACTGTGATATGCCCCTCGAATTCGCCGCGACACCTCGGCGATGCTGTCGTTGCCACCCTGCCAGGCTCGCAGACGGTACCGACAACAATCCGCCCCGGATCGATCTACCAGCCGCGCACCGATATAAGCCGTTCGAGCCCACGAGTCCGCGAGACTTTGTTCACCCATTTCGGGCGAATTCCGGGGCGCCGAACTCGTCATCGTCGACACCGTTCCCCCGCACCCAGCCGATGTGTGAAATCCACTTCGGTGTAGGTGCGCTTCTGCTGTACTTGATCTCGGAGATTCGCCCTGGACGACGACTACGAGATCAGCGCAGCGTCACCGGCGGTGTCGAGCTCGGTAGCGGTGCGCTCAAACAGTGAGGACGAGACCATGGCTACCATGTACCAGATCATCAACTATGCGACCGGCGAAGCACTCGCGGTCAACAGCGGAGCAGACGACGTGAGCATGCAGCAGCGTGCCGCGAACGATGATGCACAACTCTGGATGCGTGTGGCCAATCCAGAACAGGGTGACTACGACATCGTCAACAAGAAAACAGGCGGCCATCTCGCAGCGATCCGGGCGAATGGGCAACTTCTGTGCGGCGCCGAGAGTTTCGGGTGGGACATCATCGATTTCTCTTCGACGTCACTGATCGCCACAAACGACGACGAATGGGTCATCGGCGTGTGGGGGGATAAGCCGCAGCTGGCGGTCCACCAAGAAAACGAGCGGACCAAGTGGACGTTCGAAAAGGTGTAGGCACCGAGGCCAGGGGCGCCGGAACCGAAGCCCGATCCGGCAGAGTTGCGCGCCGGATCAGGCCTTGGCGCCTCGACCCGGATAGGCGTTTCAGTGGATGCGCTGGCCGATAGCTCGCAGGACATCGGCCAGCCACACCAGGTGGTACCCCAACGCTCCATCCTGATCGGCGAGCAGATCTTTCAGATGCTGCCAGGACTCGGAGAGCTGACCGATCGTCAGATTGGCCGGCTTGTTATAGACGTCGTACAGCTCATCTGGAGGGATGGACCAAAAGTAGTCCTCGTCCACAGCAATGGCCTCGCCCGCCGTTGCCTCCTCGACATGGCGCAGCAGTACATCGAATGCTCTGCGCAGCTCATCAAGAGACACACTCAGGGGTTCACCGGACATGGCCACCATCATGAAGGGCAGGGCCCGCATCTACCTATTCGACACGGATCAGGCTGTAGCCGCCCAGTTGACGCTCGGCAGGGGCGAGCAGTGCCCCAGGACAGCGTTCTCGCGGTAGTCGAAGTTGGAGTCGCTCGAGGTGAGTGAATCGATAACCGTGGGCAATCGACTACCCGCTCCCGCAGCCGGAACAGTTGTCACCCGACATGGCGATCGCAACCGTCCGCCTCGTCCGGCGGAGGGTGACGAGACCGAGATGGACAGTCGGAGCGCTAGCCATACGCGAAACGGCCCCACCGGGGTTTCCGGTGAGGCCGCTTCGGCAGGGTTTCAGCTCAGTGCTTCTCGGGCCCGAGGTAGTACTCGAACACCAGCCCGGCCGCGGCGGCCAGGACGCACACCACGCCGATGCCGATCAGCCAGAACTGGAAGAACGCCAGGCCGATGGCGGTCACCGAACCGGCGGCGGCCAGGGTGATGGGCCAGAAGCTGCCGGGCGAGAAGAAGCCGAGGTCGCCCGCGCCGTCCACGATCTCGGCGTCCTCGTAGTCCTCCGGACGCAGGTCGAGGCGACGGGCGACGAACCGGAAGTAGGTACCGATGATCAGCGAGAGGCCCGCGGTCAGCACCGTGGCCGTGGTGCCCGCCCACTCGACGCCGGTGCGCGACTGGCCGGTGAAGAAGCCGTAGACCACCGCCACGATGATGAAGAACACCGTGAGCAGTTCGAAAATCCGCGCTTCGATCTTCATGTCAGATCAATTCCTCACTTGCTCTCGGCCGGGGCCGCGCTCTTGACGTCGCGCTTGGTGTTGAACGGCTCGGTGGAGGTGGCGACGGGGGACTCACCGATGGACTCGAGCGCCTCGGCGTTGGTCTTGCCCGCCTGGCGCGCGTCCAGGTACTTGGTGAACTTCTCCGGCGTCACCGCCCGGACCTCGAAGTTCATCATCGAGTGGAAGGTGCCGCACATCTCGGCGCAGCGGCCGACGAACGCGCCTTCCTTCTCGATCTTGGTGATCTGGAAGACGTTGTCGGACTGGTTCTCCTTCGGGTTCGGCATCACGTCGCGCTTGAACAGGAACTCCGGCACCCAGAAGGCGTGGATCACGTCCGCGGCGGCGAGCTGGAACTCGATCACCTTGCCGGTGGGCAGCACCAGGACCGGGATCTCGCTGCTGGAGCCGATCGTCTCGACCTTGTCGTAGTGCAGGTAGGACAGGATGTCGTTCTCCGGCTTGCCGTGCACCGGGCCCGGCCGCGGGTGACCGTTCTCGGTCCGCTCCTGGTACGCCTCGAGCTGTTCCTGGCTCAGCGCCTCACGCGTGGTGTCGATGCCGTCGTACTTGTACCCGTCCTTGAAGTCGACGTTGCGGTAGCCGAACTTCCAGTTCCACTGGAAGGCGGTCACGTCGACTGTGACGTCGGGGTTGCTCACCTTCTCGTGCACGTAGTTCTGCACGACCACGGTGAAGTAGAACAGCACGGCGATGATGACGAACGGGATCGCCGTGTAGGTCAGCTCCAGCGGCACGTTGTAGCCGGTCTGGCGCGGGAACTCCGGCGAGTCCGCCTTCTTGCGGTGGAAGGCGACGGTCCAGAAGGTCAGGCCCCAGACCAGCACGCCCATCGCCAGCGCGGCGATGACCGACCAGGTCCACAGTTCCCGCATCCGGGTGGCCTGCGGCGTGACACCCGAGGGCCAGCCGAACCGCAGCCAAACATTGTCGATCGAGCAGCCCGAGACGAGCAGCGCGGTGATCCCCAAGGACACCGCCAGCCCGGCCCGCCGAAGGATGCGGCTGGGGGGACGGTTGGCCGGCGAAGCCGGCGGGGCGGGTGAGTACAGCCGACCCTTCACGGGTCGTGCCCCGATCTCTTCGCTCGCCTTGTGCGCCACGCTCACGCCTTCCTGGTCGCCACACATTCCGACAGTGCATCGTTCGAGGCTGCGATCGGCCCCGACGATACGTCCTAAGCTTGTTTCAGGACACCCTCCGGGCCTGCGCATGCACGCGCGGGTCGCCTGAGAGAGACCTGAGTACTACGCAGCGTAGACCAAACGGACGCCCCGTTTGTCGTCGGGTCGGCTTCGGCACCTCACCGAGAGCGGCCGGATCACCGTCACCAGCGCTTCCGGCCGGGATGCGGTGCGCACGACGCGCGAATGCGCTATCTGGGGCATACTCGGACACTGGATTTCGTCCCCTTGCGCTCCGTCCGGTGAGCGCGTATTCCGACTGCGAGAAACGAGGTTGCCGACGCCGTGTGTGGACTGCTCGGATTCCTGGCATCTGACGAGGCAGCACCTGGCACGGTGGAGCAGGTCTACGAAGCCTTGCATTGCGTGCGCCACCGCGGCCCGGACGAGCGCGGCACCTGGCACGACGAGCGCCTGATCTTCGGGTTCAACCGCCTGTCGATCATCGACATCGAGCACTCCCACCAGCCGCTGCGCTGGGGCCCGCCCGAGCACCCCGAACGCTACGCGCTCACCTTCAACGGCGAGATCTACAACTACCTGGAGCTGCGCGCGGAACTCGCCGAGGCGCACGCCGCCGAGTTCCCGGACGGCAAGATCTTCCAGACCGAGGGCGACAGCGAGGCGATCGTCGCGGCCTTCCACTACTGGGGACCGGAGGCGGTGCGGCGGCTGCGCGGCATGTTCGCCTTCGCGATCTGGGACACCGAGACCCGAGAGCTGTTCCTCGCCCGCGACCCGTTCGGCATCAAGCCGCTGTTCCTGGCCACCGGGCCGGGCGGCACGGCGTTCGGCAGCGAGAAGAAGAGCCTGCTGGAACTGCTGCCCGCGCTGGGGCTCAGCGCCGCGCTGGACCCGCGCGCGCTGGAGCACTACACGGTGCTGCAATACGTGCCGGAGCCGGAGACCCTGCACAAGGACGTGCGCAGGCTGGAATCGGGCAGCTACGCCACCGTTCGGCCGGGTGCCGCGCCGACGATCACGCGCTACTTCACGCCGAAGTTCCCGGTGCGTCCGTTCGCCCCCGGTTCCGCGGCGGCGCGCTACCGGGAGATCGCCGAGGCGCTCGAGGACTCCGTCGCCAAGCACATGCGCGCCGATGTGACCGTCGGCTCGTTCCTGTCCGGCGGCATCGACTCCACCGCGGTCGCCGCGCTGGCCATGCGGCACAACCCGAAGCTGATCACCTTCACCACCGGGTTCGAGCGCGAGGGCTACTCCGAGGTCGACGTGGCCGCCGAGAGCGCCGAGGCGATCGGCGCGCGGCACGTCGTCAAGGTGGTCTCCCCCGCCGAGTTCGCCCAGGCGATTCCCGAGATCGTCTGGTACCTGGACGACCCGGTCGCCGACCCGGCGCTGGTCCCGCTGTACTTCGTCGCCAAGGAGGCCCGCAAGCACGTCAAGGTGGTGCTCTCCGGCGAGGGCGCCGACGAGCTGTTCGGCGGCTACACCATCTACCGCGAGCCCCTGTCACTGAAGCCCTTCGAGAAACTGCCCCGCGGGCTGCGCAGGCTGGCGGGCACACTGTCGGAGCGGATCCCGGAAGGCACCAGGGGCAAGAGCCTGCTGCACCGCGGCTCGCTCACCCTGGAGGAGCGCTACTACGGCAACGCGCGCAGCTTCAGCGACGCCCAGCTGCGCGCCGTGCTGCGCGAGTTCCGGCCCGAATGGACCCACCAGGACGTCACCGCGCCGCTGTACGCCCAGTCGCGCGGCTGGGATCCGGTCGCCCGCATGCAGCACCTGGACCTGTTCACCTGGTTGCGCGGCGACATCCTGGTCAAGGCCGACAAGATGACCATGGCCAACTCGCTGGAGCTGCGCGTTCCGTTCCTGGACGCCGAGGTGCTGAAGGTGGCCGAGGGGCTGCCGTTCGACCAGAAGATCACCAAGGAGACCACCAAGTACGCGCTGCGCCAGGCACTGGAGGGCATCGTCCCGCCGCACGTGCTGCACCGCGCCAAGCTGGGCTTCCCGGTTCCACTGCGGCACTGGCTGCGTGGCACGGAACTCTACGACTGGGCCCAGCAGCAGATCGCCGAGTCGCAGACCGACCACCTGCTGAACAAGCCCGCGATCAGCGAGATGCTGGTCGCCCACCGCGCCGGGAACGCCGATCACAGCCGCAGGCTGTGGACGCTGCTGGTGTTCATGGTGTGGCACGGCATCTTCGTCGAGGAACGAATCAAGCCGGAGATCCAGGAGCCGGTGTACCCGGTCTCGCTGTAAGCGGCCCGGCGACTGCGCCGGACACCGCCGCCAACCCCATAACGCGACAACGAGGGGTGACCCGCCGCCGTCATCGACGGCAAGTCACCCCTGGTTGAACGCGACAAGTGATTTCGTGAGCACATGGGTAACTCACCGGGTACGCCCAGAACTCGAGCGGCACCCAACGCAGGACCTGAACGCGAATCCCCCGCCACCCGACCAGTACGGCCTGAAGGCGCGGAGAGGCGGGCAGCAGCTAGAGCACGGGCTTGATCTCGGCGGCGGCCTCGGCGCCGTACGCCTTGGTGAGGCGCTCCAGGGCGTCGTCCTTGTTCAGGGTCCACTCCTGGGTGCCCATGGTCTCCAGGACCAGCACGGCGATCAGCGAGCCGAGTTGCGCGGAGCGCTCCAGGCTCAGCCCGGCGGTGTGGCCGGTGAGGAAGCCCGCGCGGAAGGCGTCGCCGACACCGGTCGGCTCGACCTTCTCCAGCTCGGGCACCACGCCGACGGTCACCTCGGTGCCGTCGGCGTCGACGATCCGCACCCCGTCCGGACCCAGCGTGGTGACGCGGATACCGACCTTCTGCGCGACCTCTTCCTCGCTCAGGCCGGTCTTCTGCAGCAGAAGCGCCCACTCGTATTTATTGGTGAAAAGGTATGCGGCGCCGTCGATCAGCTGCACGGACTGGTCGCCGTCGAGGCGGGCCAGCTGCTGGGAGGGATCGGCGGCGAACGGGATGCCGAGCTCCCTGCACTCCGCGGTGTGGCGCAGCATCGCCTCGGGGTCGTTGGCGCCGACCAAGACCAGGTCGAGTTCCCGCGTCTCGGCGAGCTCGGCGATGGAGATGTCGCGGGCCTCGCTCATCGCGCCCGGGTAGAACGACGCGATCTGAGCCATGTCGTCGTCGGTGGTGCACACGAAGCGGGCGGTGTGCGCGCGATCGGAGACCAGCACGGCGGAGCAGTCCACCCCGCGCGATTCCAGCCATGCCTGGTACTCGCCGAAATCCGCGCCCACGGCGCCGACCAGCAGGGGCGTGCGGTTGAGCAGGCCCATCGCGTAGGCGATGTTGCCGCCGACGCCTCCGCGACGGATCTGCAGATCGTCGACGAGGAAGCTCAGCGACACATGGTCGAGCTGATCGGCCAGCAGTACGTCGGCGAACCGTCCGGGGAAACGCATGAGATGGTCGGTCGCAATGGACGCGGAAACAGCGATGGACACGTGGCTGAGCCCTTCAACGGTAGGCGGCAGGCGGTCAAGACCGGACTCGCGTCCCGCTCTTACCGTGAAGCGAGTCCAGTTTTACCGTAGCTGATCTTCCCCGCCCCTCCGCGGCTTCCGGCGGTGCCAGTCGGGTAACGCAGGACTCACGTTCAGTCCTGCGTTCGATGCCGTCGCTTCAGTTTTGGGCGTACCCGGCGAGTGAGCCATGTCCTCACGCGTTCAGATCCCGTTCGGACCTGCCCTCGCGTGCGACCGCGCGGGGGTTACCTCAGTTGAAGGAGTCGCCGCAGGCGCAGGAGCCGGTGGCGTTCGGGTTGTCGATGGTGAAGCCCTGCTTCTCGATGGTGTCGACGAAGTCGATCGAGGCGCCCTGCACGTACGGAGCGCTCATCCGGTCGACGGCCAGCCTGACGCCACCGAAGTCGACGGTCAGGTCGCCGTCGAGCGAGCGGTCGTCGAAGAACAGCTGGTAGCGCAGGCCGGCGCAACCACCGGGCTGCACCGCGATGCGCAGCGCCAGGTCGTCGCGACCCTCCTGGTCCAGCAGTGCCTTCGCCTTCGCCGCGGCGGCGTCGGTCAGAGTCACACCGTGGGTGGCGGTCTCGTTCTGCACAGTCATGAACTCTCCTCGAGGAACCTGTGGTCAACCCGTGAACAGCGCACGGGTCGTGTTGGTCAACACCACTCGGCTGGCTGCTATTCCCCCATCTTGCCACCACCCGATCCGCTGCGGCACGCAACCTCCGTGACCCCGCACACTCCCCGCGAATCGGACCGCGTTTCCCGCCACGCAGCCCATCGAATAGCCTGGTCGCTGTGAAATTGTTCCGTCGCGGCGAGTCCAGCACCACCGACGCGACCGCCGAATCGACGGTGGTCACGGACGGCGGCTCGGCCGCAGGTACCACCCGCACCGCACCAACGGCTACCGCGGGCAAAGGCCGTCCCACCCCGAAACGCCGTGACGCGCAAGGCAAGCGCCGCGGCCCGATAGCACCCGCTCCGCTCACCGCGAAGGAGGCCCGCGCCCGGCGCAAGGCCGTGCGCGGCAGCAAGGAGGAGCGCAAGGCGGCCTCGGCCGAACGGCGTGCCGCCGCCCAGGACCGGCGCGCCCGCATGCTCGCGGGCGAGGACAAGTATCTGTTGCCGCGCGACCGAGGGCCGGTGCGGGCATTCGTCCGCGACATCGTCGACGCGCGGCGCAACCTGGTCGGCTTGTTCATGCCGATGGCGCTGGTGCTGATCCTGTCGATGTTCGTCGCGCCCGCGCTGCAAACCATCGTGACGCTGGCCATGCTGGTGATGATGGCGTTCATGATCATCGAGGGCATCCTGCTCGGCCGGGTGGTGAACAACCGGGTCAGGGAGCGGTTCCCGGAGACCACCGACACCGGATACCGGCTGGGCTGGTACGCCTTCGTGCGCGCATCCCAGATCCGCAAGATGCGTGCGCCGAAGCCGCGGGTCGGCCCGGGCGACGCTGTGTAGTTTCGCGGCGGGCCGCCGCCGGGCGGGAGTTCAGCGGTGGTGGGCGGTGCGGCCGAGCATCGCCACCAGTTCGGACCGGACCCGCTCGGCGTCGCGGTCGATGACATCGGACGAGCCCGCGCGGCCCGTGCTGTGGGCGATCAGCGCGGCGACGGCCACGATGACCGCCAGGGCAACGAGAAAAGTAACCATGGCAGTAATTTTGCGGTCAGTGATTTACCGCCGAAAGTGGCCGTGCAGACAATGTTCGCAAAAATACGGCCAGTAGACTGACGGCATGCTGTCAAAGGTCGCCGTAGTGCTGTCCGAGCGAATGGCCATGTTCGAGTTCGGGGTCATCTGTGAGGTTTTCGGCCTCGACCGCACCGCCGACGGACTGCCCGCCTTCGACTTCCGGGTGTGCGGCGCCGAGCCCGGGGTCCCGCTGCGCTCCACCAGTCCGGGCATCACCGTCACACCGGATTACGGGCTCGCGGAGCTGGCGAAGGCCGATCTGGTCGCCATCTCGGCCGCCTCGGTCAGCGGCGAATTCGATCCGCGCGTCGTCGCGGCCGTCCGAGACGCGGCGGCGGCTGGCGCCACCGTGCTCACGGTCTGCTCGGGAGCCTTCCTCGCCGGGGCGGCCGGGCTGCTCGACGGACGCAAGTGCACCACGCACTGGCGTTACGTGGAGAAACTCGCCGCCGAGTACCCGGACGCCACCGTCGACCCGGACGTGCTGTTCGTCGACGAGGGCGATCTGATCACCAGCGCGGGCACCGCCGCGGGCATCGACGCCTGCCTGCACCTGGTGCGACGGGAACTGGGCAGCGGCGTGGCCAACGCGATCGCGCGGCGCATGGTGGTGCCGCCGCAGCGCGACGGCGGGCAGCGCCAATTCATCGAACGCCCCGTCGCGGCGTGCACCTCCGACAGCCTCATCCCGATCCTGGAGTGGATGAACGAACACCTCGACCTGCCGCACACCGTCGAGGAACTCGCCGCCCGCGCCAACATGTCCACCCGTACCTTCGCCCGCCGCTTCGCCGCCGAGACCGGAACCACCCCGGTGAAATGGCTCACCAACCAGCGCGTCCTGCTGGCCAAGCAACTGCTCGAGGAAACCGGGCTCGGCCTGGAACACATCGCCACCCGCTCCGGCTTCGGCTCCGGCGCCCTCCTGCGCCACCATTTCCAACGCCTGGTCGGCATCGCCCCCACCGAGTACCGCCGCCGCTTCGGCCGGAGCACGGATATCGCGGCGGAGACATCAGCCTGAGCGCCGCAGAGGACCGCAGCCGCCTTCCACAACGGCGCGGCAACCCCGCTCCGGCCCGGCACGCTGCCGCGACCATCGAGGACGGCGCCCGCTTCGCGACGCCCACCGACACCCAGTGTCAAACCACCGATGAACCAGCACCCGCTGCGTAGGATCGCGGGGCATGCGACTATCCACACGTAACCAACTCCATGGAAGAGTCGTCTCGGTCACCCGCGGCGAAGCGATGGCCGTCGTCCGCGTTCGCCTGACCGGCGGCGATGAAATCACCTCCTCGATTACCCGCGACGCCGCCGACGACCTCCAACTCGCCGACGGTTCCCCGGTCACGGTCCTCATCAAATCCACCGAAGTCACCCTCGGGGTCGACTGAGACCGCACCTGTCCGACTGCCATCCGATTGATACGGTGCCACCCGTGTCGCACAACTCCTCGCCCGCCGCGCCGCGCCGCATCCTCGTCCTCGGTGGTGCGCGGTCCGGGAAGTCGGCATTCGCGGAGAAACTCGCGGGCGAGGCCGGCGAGGCCGTGCGCTATCTCGCCACCGCGGTACCCGACCCGGACGACAAAGATTTCGCCGAACGCATCGCCCAGCACCGCAGCCGACGGCCGGGGAGCTGGTCGACCGTCGAAAGTGCCGATCCAGCAACGGTTCTCGTCGAATCCACGATGCCGTCGAACCCACTGCCGGTCACGCTCATCGATGACGTCGGCACCTGGCTGACCGCCCGCATCGATGCGCGTGACGCGTGGGACGCGCCGCGCGGCACGATCTCCCCCGACACCGACGCCCTCGTCGCGGCCGTCGCCGCCTACCCGGGCGACCTCGTGATCGTGACGCCCGAGGTCGGCATGGGCATCATCCCCGCCACTCGCTCCGGCCGCCTGTTCCGAGACGAGATAGGCATCCTCAATCAGCGCCTGGCACAAGCCTGCGACGAAGCCTATTTCGTTGTCGCCGGTCTCCCCCTCCGCCTCAAATAGCCCGCCGCACGAATGTGACCGCCACGCCCGGCGCGGTGGTTCGGCGCTTCGCAGCCGCTATCGCACGTGCGAGGAACGTCCGATGTGCGTTGCAGGCGGCGGGTGAGTGGAGGGCTGGCGGCATGACCCGGCAATGGCAAGATTGGGCGGCGTAGTCGGCGGGACCCGCCATGACCGGAAAGGCTCGATAGTGACGCACGGATTCGGACCGGTAGCGCCTCCGGACGCACAGTTTCGTGCGGCCGCCGAGCAGCGGCAGGCGCAGCTGACCAAACCCGGTGGGGCGCTGGGCCGATTGGAGCAGCTCGGCAACTGGGTGGCGGCATGCCAGGGCGCGTGTCCGCCGAGGCAGTTCGAGCGCGCCCGTGTCGTGGTGTTCGCCGGGGATCACGGCGTCGCGAGGCACGGGGTGTCGGCGTATCCGAGCGAGGTCACCGCGCAGATGGTGGCGAACTTCCTGGGTGGCGGTGCCGCGGTCAACGTGCTCGCGGCCGTGGCGGGTGCGACGGTGCGGGTCGCGGACATCTCCGTCGACGCCGACACCGACCCGCAGGTGTCCAAGCACAAGGTGCGCCGCTCCAGCGGGGCGATCGATCGCGAGGACGCGCTCACCGATGAGGAGGTCCAGTCGGCCATCGCCGCGGGCCGGGCCATCGCCGACGAGGAGATCGACGCGGGCGCCGACCTGCTGATCGCGGGCGACATGGGCATCGGCAACACCACCCCGGCCACCGTGCTCATCGCCACCCTCACCAACACCGAACCGGTGGCCGCGGTGGGCCGCGGCACCGGAATCGACGACGCGGGATGGATCCGCAAGGTCGCCGCCATTCGCGACGCGATGCGCCGCGCCCGCCCGGTACTGAAGGAGCCGGTCGAACTCCTCCGCGTCGCGGCGGGCGCCGACTTCGCGGCGATGGCCGCTTTCCTTGCTCAGGCGGCCACCCGGCGCACACCGGTCATTCTCGACGGCGTCGTCGTCACGGCAGCGGCTTTGGTCGCCGAAGATCTCGCCGCGGGCGCCAGCGCTTGGTGGCTGGCGGGCCACCGCTCCACCGAACCAGCGCACGCCCTCGCGCTCCGGCACCTGCGCCTGGAGCCCCTGATCGACCTGGACATGCGCCTCGGCGAAGGCTCCGGCGCCCTCACCGCCCTGCCCATCCTGCGCTCGGCCGTCGCGGCACTCGCCGACATGTCCACCTTCGCCGAAGCGGGCGTCAGCACCGCCGACCCCGAACCGGCCACCCCCACACCAAACCTCCGCAAGTGAACCCTTCGCCCGCCAGCGACTCCCCACCCCGCTCGCCGAGTGCGGGGGCTCTGAGTGGCACACCATGGAGGGGCCTTCTCGCGTTTTGCCACAGCCGTGTGCCACTCGTCGGGCGGGAACTGGGGGCGTCCCGTCCTGGATGGGGTTTGGCGTGAATGGGATTCGGCTGGCGGTCTCGTGGCTCACGGTACTGCCGGTGCGTGGGCCGGATGATATCGATCGGGCGGCAGGACGCGCGATTCTGTTGGCGCCGATGGTCGGTGTGCTGCTCGGGGCGGGGGCAGCGGCGCTGCTCTGGGTGCTGACCCGGGCTGGTGCGAGCGCTTCGCTGGCCGGGTTGCTGGTAGTCGGTGCGCTGGCGTTGGTCACGAGGGGCATGCATCTCGACGGGCTCGCGGACACGATGGACGGGCTCGGCAGCTACGGGCCGCCCGAACGGGCCAGGCAGATCATGAAGAGCGGCGGGGCCGGACCGTTCGGGGTCGCGGGAATCGTGTTCACCATTGGGGTGCAAGCGTTTTCGTTCGCGGCATTGGCCGACGCGGGCCGCTGGTTCGCGGTGATCATCGCCGTGGCGACGGGTCGCGTCGCCGTAGTGCTCGCCTGCCGGGGTATCGCCGCCGCTCCCGGCACCGCATTCGGCGTCCTGGTCGCGAATACTCAATCGGCACTTCCTCCAGCGTGCTGGTCCGTGGCCGCCGTCGCGGCGGCGGTCCTGGCTGTCCCGGACCGCCCGTGGCTCGGTCCCGTCGCCGTGGTCGTCGCACTGGTCGCCTCGACCGTCCTCGTCCGCCACTGCGCCCGACGCCTGGGCGGGCTCTCCGGTGACGTCCTCGGTGCCGCCATCGAAACCACGGTGGCGCTCACCGCGGCGGTACTGTCCCTCTCCGTCTAACCGGTCCCTCTCCGTCTAACCGGACCCGCACTTGAACATCGGTCCAGTTCAGACCGGGCGAGAGTCTGGGCCACTGAAATTTTTCCGGCCGCGGCGCGCGAAGCGTCTGGGTCGGGCAATAAGGTAACCGTATGTCTTCTGAGCGCCTGTACTTTCGCCAGCTGTTGTCGGGACGCGACTACGCCGTGGGCGATCCGATCGCGACGCAGATGCGCAACTTCGCGTATCTGATCGGCGACCGTGCGACGGGCGAATGCGTGGTGGTCGATCCGGCCTACGCCGCGGGCGACCTGGTGGACATCGCCGAAGGAGACGGACTGCGGCTGAGCGGCGTGCTGGCGACCCATCACCACCCCGACCACGTGGGCGGCACGATGCTCGGCTTCACCCTGCGCGGCGTGCGCGAACTGCTCGAAAAGACAAGCGTCCCAGTGCATGTCAACGCCAAAGAGCTGCCGTGGGTGGCCAGCGTCACGGAGATAGCCGAGAGCGAGCTGACCGGTCACGAGCACGGTGACAAGGTCACCGTCGGCGCTTTCGACATCGAATTACTACACACGCCCGGGCACACGCCGGGCAGCCAATGCTTTCTGTTCGACAACCGGCTGATCGCCGGCGACACCCTGTTCGTCGACGGCTGTGGCCGCACCGATTTCCCCGGCGGCGACTCGGACGAAATGTTCCGCAGTCTGCGCTACCTCGCCGGACTCGCCGGCGACCCGGTGGTCTACCCGGGCCACTGGTATTCGCAGGAACCCAGCGCGGCACTGTCCACTGTCCGGGACAAAAACTACGTCATGCGTCCGCAGACCCTGGAGCAGTGGCACATGCTCATGCCGGGCTGAGTCACATCCGGCGCATCCACCCGTGGATATCGGCGAAGGTGCCGCGCTGGATGCCGGTAAGGGTGTCGCGCAGGGCCATGGTGACCTCGCCGGGCTCGCCGCCGCCGATGGTGAACTCGCCTTCGCCGGAGCGGACCCAGCCGACCGGGGTGATCACCGCGGCGGTGCCGCAGGCGAAAACCTCGGTGATCTCACCGGATTCGGCGCCCTTGCGCCACTCCTCGACGGAGATCTTGCGCTCCTCGACCGGGTAGCCGGAGTCGGCGGCCAGGGTCAGCAGCGAGTCACGGGTGATGCCCGGCAGCAGTGAGCCGGACAGCTCCGGGGTGACCAAGCGCGCCTCGGAACCGGATCCGAAGACGAAGAACAGGTTGTTGGTGCCCATCTCCTCGACATAGCGGCGCTCGCAGGCGTCCAGCCACACCACCTGATCGCATCCCTTGGCCGATGCTTCGGCCTGGGCGAGCAGCGAGGCGGCGTAGTTGCCCGCGACCTTGGCCTCACCCGTGCCGCCCGGCGCGGCGCGCACGTATTCGGTCGACAGCCACACACGCACCGGCTTCACGCCGCGCGGGAAGTACGCGCCCGCCGGGGAACCCAGCAGCAGGTACTTGTACGAGGCGGCTGGTTTCACGCCCAGGCCCGCTTCGGTCGCGAACATGAACGGCCGCAGGTACAGCGACTCCTCGCCACCCGCCGCGGGCACCCAGTCCCGGTCGACCTCGAGCAGTTGCCGCACCGACTCGACGAACAGCTCGTCGGGCAGCTCGGCCATCGCCATGCGACGAGCCGACCTGCGGAAACGCGCCGCGTTGGCGTCGATGCGGAAGCACGAGACGCTGCCGTCGCTCTGGCGGTAGGCCTTGAGTCCCTCGAAGATGGCCTGGCCGTAATGGAACACCATCGTCGCCGGATCCAACGACAGCGGGCCGTACGGCTCGACCCGCGCGTTCGCCCACGCCCCGTCGACGTAATCGATGGAGACCATGTGGTCGGTGAAGTACCGCCCGAACCCGGGCGCCGCCAGTACCTCTTGTCGCCGCTGCGCCGGAACGGGCGCGGGATGCGGAACACGGGTGAACTGTGCGGCAGCGGTCATGGCGACGATACTATCCGGACCGATTCGGTCATCTACTCACGGTCCACGCCCTGCTTGCCAGGTAACTGCCCGGTCGCACGCCACGCTCGATTGCCCAACGGCCGCCTGCTGGTCGGTCCGAGCGTGGCAGGGTTCCAGCCGGTTCCTCACTCCGCACCGCCCGCCGTGCCCGCGGGCACGAACCGGCCGTCGCTCGCTATCCACGCCGTACCTGTCCGCACGTGGTGATCGCACCCGGCGCTCGATTGACAACTGGTTGCCCCAGCGGGGGCAGGGTTTCAGCCGGTTCCTCACTCCGCACGGCCCGCCGCGCCCGCGGGCACGAACCGGCCGTCGCTCGCCATCCACGCCGTATTTGTCCGCACGTGGTGGGTCGTACCCCGGCGCTCGATTGACAACTGGTCGCCCCAGCGGGGCAGGGTTTCAGCCGAATTCGCTGAGGGTCCCCACAGCCCGCCGCACCCGCGCGGCGGAAGCGGCGATCACCGCGGTCCACGCCGACTCGCTCGGTCGGTGTTCGGTCGCCCCGCGCTCAATTGCCAACCCAGCCTCTCTGGCAGCGCCAGCGCGGCAGCGGTCAAGCCGACTCGTTGACGATCCGCACGGCCTGCCGTGTCCGCGCGGCACCAACCTGCTGCCCGGACGCCGACTACTTGGTTTTGATGTCCACGAACGGTGGGCGGACGACTTCGCAGCGCAGGCGGCGGCCGCGGACGTCGACGTCGACCTGGGCGCCGGGCTCGATCGCCGCCGAGGTGTCGAGCAGGGCCAAGGCGATGCCAGCCTTGAGGGTGGGCGAGAAGGTGCCCGAGGTGGTTTCGCCGACCGGCTCACCCTCGCGCAGCACGGTCTGTCCCTGCCGCAGTACGCCGCGGTCGAGTGCTTTCAGTCCCAGCAGGATCCGGCGCGGCCCGACCGACTTCTCCTGCTCCAGCGCGGCTTTGCCCCAGAACTCCGGCTTCTTCCAGCCGACCGCCCAGCCGCAGCGAGCCTGCACCGGCGAAATCTCCAGGGAGAGTTCGTGCCCGTGTAGCGGGTAGCCCATCTCGGTGCGCAGCGTGTCGCGGGCGCCGAGCCCGGCGACCTGTCCCTCGGCGGCGCGCACCTGATCGACCAGGGCGCGGAACAGCGGTTCGGCGTCGTCCCAGCGCGGCAGCAGCTCGTAGCCGTGTTCGCCGGTGTAGCCGGTGCGGCACACCCGGATGGGGCGACCGTCCCATTCGGCGTCGGCGTAGGCCATGTACTCCAGGTCCGTGGGCAGGCCGAGCGCGGTCAGCACCTCCGTGCAGCGCGGGCCCTGCACGGCGAACACGGCGTAGTCGCGGTGCTCGTCTGTCACAGTGACGCCTTCGGGCGCGGCCTTGTGCAGTTCCGCGACGACCGCCGCGGTGTTGGCCGCGTTCGGCACGAGGAAGATCTCGTCGTCGCTCACGTAGTAGGCGATCAGGTCGTCGATCACGCCTCCGTCCGGTGCGCAGCACAGCGTGTACTGCGCCTTGCCCGGCCGGATCCGCCCGAGATCGTTGGTGAGGGCCGAGTTCACCAACGCCGCGGCGCCGGACCCGCGCACGGTCGCCTTGCCCAGATGGCTGACGTCGAACAGCCCGACCGTCGTGCGGACCGCCTGATGCTCGGTCACCGTCCCCGCATAGGAAACCGGCATCTCCCAGCCGCCGAACGGCGCGAAGGTGGCACCCAATTCGACGTGCACGGTATGAATGGGTCCTCGCAGCAGGCTCGTCTCGGTCACCAGCCGAGCTTATCCGGAGCAGAGACGCCGAGTCGTCGCGGAAGCGCCGACGGCCCCTCGAGTCGCGATCTGCCGGACGCGACTCGTGTCAAGGGCGAAACCACATCGGGATGAGGGTCGGACCGTTCTCCGGGAGCGTGTGAGTCGTTCCGGTTCGGGCGAATCCGGACCGGCTGTACAGGCGGGCGGATCGTTCCGTGCTCGCTTCCAGAAATGCCGGGACGGATGCTTCGGACGCCGCCTTCAACCGATCGGCGAGGATCGCCGCACCTGCCCCTTTGCCACGATGTTCCGGCACCGTGACGATCACTTGCAGGTACCGGTGCGGGAATTCGCGCGGGTGTTCCCTGGCGAGCAGATCGGTCACCAGCGCGACGCGCTCCAGCACCCGCGAGCCCGGCGCCTGATCGGCCATCGTCCGCATTTCGGCGGCCTCGTCGGCGAACCGCTGGACCGACGTGACGTGCTGCCAGATCGAGATCGACCAGATCTCCTCGCCCGCCCCCGCCACCCAGATCTCGTCGTCCCGCAACGCGCGGTCGATCAATCCCGGCACGAAGGCGGTCCGCACGCCCGCATCCTGTTGCCCCTCCAGCACCCAGGCCGTCACCACCTCGTCCGCGCTGGCCGCGCCGAACGCCTCGATGAGCGCGTCGCGGTCGGTGACACTCGCCTGCCGAGTGGTGATCTCCATGACCGATCCTTTCGATGTGAACATTGTGCTTGCTCGCAAAACTATGCAGGCCAGAGCCACTTTGCTAGCATTTCGTCACACTTGTTCGTGTGTCGAAATGAGAGTCCTCATGACGTGCGCCATCTGCCGCGACGAACTCGCCCAGCCCGCCCGCGGCCGTCGGCGCAGGTATTGCTCCCGGTCCTGCCAGGCCCGTGCCTACCGCGCCCGCCGCGCGTCCGTCCCGGTCCGCCGCGCGACCCGCCCGACCCGGCTCACCAAGGTCGGCATCGCCCGCACCGCTGTCGAACTGGCCGACCAGGACGGCATCGATGGCCTCACCATGCGCCGCCTGGCCAGTGCGCTCGGTGTCGCGACCGCCAGCCTCTACCGCCACTTCCCCGACCGGGAAGCGCTGCTGGCGAGCATGGCCGAGCTGATGCTGAACGAGATCCCACCACCGGGGCCGCATTGCCGCGGCTGGCGTGGTCGGCTGCGGCACGAAGCGCAGGAAGAATGGCGCCTCTACCGCGAGCACCCGTGGATGCTTCCGCTCCTGGCGCGGACCCGTCCGCCGGTGAGTCCCGCGATGCTGGACATCTTGGAACGAAACTTCGCCGCACTCGACCGTGCCGACCTGGACCGGCGGACCGTCATCGCGATCTATCTCGCGTTGTCGGGCGTGGTCCAGGGACTCGCGCTGCTGTGGAGTTCGGAGCGCGTCGACCGTCTCGGTGATCCCCGAGACGCGCCCGCGCTGCGCGACGATCTGGCCGAGCTGCTCGACCCCGCGGTGCGCCCGGTCCTGCACCGTTTCTTCGGCGACGAGGGCTCCGGCTTCGCCATGGACTTCGACGACCTGCTCGCCACCGCGGTGGAACTGCTGCTCGACGGCGTCGCGGTGCGCCATCTGGAATCGACCGAATAACCTGTGCCAATGACCGCTGTTGCAGATCGCTCGCTCGGACCGGAACTGGCACGCACCGAGACCATCGGCGCGGACACCGATGTGCTCGTCATCGGGTTGACCTCCTCGGAGAACGGCCCCGCCATCGTGCCCGAGGACCTGTTCGGCGACGTGCTCACCGCCGACGTGCGCGCGGAACTGCTCGACCAGCTCGGCACCGTGGGGGCGAAGGGCAAGGCCGAGGAGCTGACGCGCATTCCGGCCCCCGCCGGGCTGGACGGGGTGTCCAGCGTGCTCGCCGTCGGCCTCGGCGCCGCCGACAAACTCGACGCCGAGCAGATCCGCCGCTCGGCCGGCGTCGCGGCCCGCGCGCTGTCCGGCACCGAACTGGTCGTGACCACGCTGTCCGGCCTCGATGTCGGCGCCGCGGCGGAGGGCTTCTACCTGGGCGCCTACTCGTTCACGCCGTTCCGGTCGGACAAGTCCGCGCCCAAGCCGGACGAACGGCCGGTGGCCCGCGTCGAGCTCTTGGTGCCGGAGCCCGGATTCGGGGAGGAGACGCTGTTCCATGCGCAGGTCACCGCCGAAGCCGTCGCCACCGCACGGGATTTCGTGAACACCCCGCCCAGTCACCTGTTCCCCGCCGAGTTCGCCTCCCGCGCCAAGGAACTCGCCGAGGCCGCCGGGCTCACCGTCGAGGTGCTCGATGAGAAAGCCCTGGAAGCAGGCGGTTACGGCGGCGTACTCGGGGTCGGCAAGGGCTCCTCACGCCCGCCGCGCCTGATCCGGATCACCTACGCGGGCGGGCCGAAGAAGGTCGCGCTGGTCGGCAAGGGCATCACCTTCGACACCGGCGGCATCTCCATCAAGCCCGCGCAGAACATGGAGAACATGACCTCCGACATGGCCGGCGCCGCGGCCGTGATCGCCACGACGCTGCTCGCCGCCCGGCTCAGCCTGCCGATCACCGTCACCGCCACGGTGCCGATGGCCGAGAACATGCCGTCGGCCACCGCGCAGCGCCCCGGCGACGTGCTCACCCAGTACGGCGGCACCACCGTCGAGGTGCTCAACACCGACGCCGAGGGCCGCCTGATCCTGGCCGACGCGATCGTTCGTGCCAGCGAGGACGAGCCCGATTACCTGATCGACGTGGCCACGCTGACCGGCGCGCAGATGGTCGCACTCGGCACCCGCACACCCGGCGTGATGGGCACCGACGACTTCCGCGACCGGGTCGCCCGCATCTCCCGCGAGGTCGGCGAGAACGGGTGGGCCATGCCGCTTCCCAGCGAGCTGCGCGCCGATCTGAACTCCAAGATCGCCGACCTGGCCAATGTGGCGCCGCACCGCTGGGGCGGCATGCTCTCGGCCGCGCTGTTCCTGAAGGAGTTCGTCCCCGAGAACGTGCAGTGGGCCCATCTCGATGTCGCCGGTCCGGCGTACAACACCGGCGGCCCGTTCGGCTACATCGGCAAGGGCGGCACCGGTGTCCCGGTCCGCACGCTGATCGCGGTGCTCGAGTCCATCGCCGCCGAGTGACGTCGCGGTGCGTCGTCCGGGGCAACTCCGGACGACGCACCGCACCCGTCAGCCGTCACCGAGCAGATCCCGCTCCAGCGCACGCTTCCGCTCCACCCGCTTGCGGGCGTCGTAGTCGCGCATCCGCTGCGGATATCCGGTCTTGCGCACGTCGTAGACGGGGATGTGCAAATCTTTGGCAAGCCGTTGCGCACCACGCTCGCCGACGATCCGGCGTGTCCATTCACCATCAGCGGCAATAAGCACTACTGTGACATCGGTCACCGTGGTCTTCGGTTCGACGTAGCCTTCGACGCCCTCGTGCGCGCGCACCCAGTCGGCCAGGTAGCGGGCGTCCTCCCCGCGCACCGAACGCCCACGTAAAGGGCCACCACCCCGGGCCGCGCCGCCGCGGAAACGATCCAGCAAACTCAACGACGCCGACCTCCTTTCCTGCACCGGAGAATGTTCACCGCCGGTCTTCCCATACTGCCAGCTCCGCGCAGTTCGCCGCCCTGTGCTACATGGCTTGCGAGCGAGTGCAAGGATGGACCGCGGTACAAGAACCACACGGATCTCCGGTGCCACGCACAATGATCGGTGGCTTCCGGACCTCCGGCGCGACCCGCACCGGGAGTCCGCAGCGAGATCAACTGTTGTAGAACCCCGTCGAGCAGTCAGAGGAGTCAACGGACATGGCCTTCTCCGTCCAGATGCCCGCTCTTGGTGAGAGCGTCACCGAGGGAACGGTGACCAGGTGGCTGAAGCAGGAAGGAGACACGGTCGAGGTCGACGAGCCGCTGCTCGAAGTCTCCACCGACAAGGTCGACACCGAAATCCCGTCCCCCACGGCGGGGGTGCCTGTCGAAGATCGTCGCGCAGGAAGATGACGTGGTCGAGGTCGGCGGCGAACTCGGTGTCATCAGCGGGCCCGGTGAGGCCGCGTCGGCCGCGCCCGCGCCCGCTCCGGAGGCCGCGGCTCCCGCTGCCCGCAGGAGGCGCCCGCCCCGCGCAGGAAGCGCCCGCCCCGAACCTCAGGCTGCCCCGCCGCGCCCGCCGCTGCGCGCACCGCCGAGGGCACTCCGGTGAAGATGCCCGAGCTCGGCGAGTCGGTCACCGAGGGCACCGTGACCCGCTGGCTGAAGTCGGTCGGTGACGAGGTCGCCGTCGACGAGCCGCTGCTCGAGGTCTCCACGGACAAGGTCGACACCGAGATCCCGTCGCCCGTCGCGGGCACCCTGCTGGAGATCTCCGCGCAGGAAGACGACGTCGTGCCGGTCGGTGGACAGCTCGGCGTGATCGGCAGCGGCGCTCCGGCGGCTGCCGCCCCGGCTCCTGCCCCGGCCCCGGCTCCCGCTCCGAAGCCCGAACCCGCTCCGGCCCCGGCTGCTGCTGCTCCGGCCCCGGCGCCCGCTCCGGTGCCCGCGCCCGCTCCGGCGCCCGCTCCGGCTCCGGCGCCCGCTCCGGCCCCCGCGCCTGCACCGGCCGCCGCCGCTCCGGCCGCCGAATCCGCCAACGGCGCAACCCCCTACGTCACCCCCCTGGTTCGCAAGCTGGCCGAAGAGCACAACGTCGATCTCGCAACCCTCACCGGTTCCGGTGTCGGCGGCCGCATTCGCAAGCAGGACGTGCTCGCCGCCGCCGAGGCGAAGAAGGCCCCGGCTCCGGCCGCCGCTCCCGCCGCGGCAGCTCCGGCCGCCGCGAAGGCGCCCTCCGCCCCGGCCGTGGCGCGCCCGCAGCTGGCCCACCTGCGCGGCACCGTGCAGAAGGCCAACCGCATCCGCCAGATCACCGCGACCAAGACCCGCGAGTCGCTGCAGACCACCGCGCAGCTCACCCAGGTGCACGAGGCCGACGTCACCAAGATCGCCGCGCTGCGCAAGCAGGCCAAGGCGACGTTCACCGAGCGCGAGGGCGTCAACCTGACGTTCCTGCCGTTCTTCGCGAAGGCGGTCGTCGAGGCGCTCGGCGTGCACCCGAACGTCAACGCCAGCTACGACGAGTCCACCAAGGAGATCACCTACCACGCGTCGGTGCATCTCGGCATCGCCGTCGACACCGAGCAGGGCCTGCTGTCCCCGGTCATCCACAACGCCAGCGACCTGTCCCTGGCCGGTCTGGCACGCGCCATCGCCGACATCGCCGATCGCGCCCGCAACGGCGGCCTCAAGCCCGACGAGCTGGCCGGTGGCACTTTCACGATCACCAACATCGGCAGCCAGGGCGCGCTGTTCGACACCCCGATCCTGGTTCCGCCGCAGGCGGCCATGCTGGGCACGGGCGCGATCGTCAAGCGCCCGGTGGTGGTGACCGACGAGACCGGCAACGAGTCCATCGGCGTCCGCTCGATGTGCTACCTGCCGCTCACCTACGACCACCGCCTGATCGACGGCGCCGACGCCGGTCGCTTCCTGACCACGATCCGGCACCGGCTCGAGGAAGCGGCGTTCGAGGCCGATCTCGGTCTGTAGGAAGGTTCCACGGCACGTATGAAGGTCGTGATCGCCGGCTCGTCCGGGTTGATCGGGACGGCGCTCGTCGCGGCCCTGCGCCGCGACGGGCACGACGTCGCCCGGCTGGTGCGCAGAAAGGTGGCGGGACCGGACGAATTCGCCTGGCACCCCACCCGCGCCGACCTGGACGAGCGAGCGCTTCGCGGCGCCGACGCCGTGGTCAACCTGTGCGGCGCGAGCGTCGGCGGACGCCGCTGGACCGGCAGCTTCAAACAGGAGTTGCGCGACAGCCGGATCACGCCCACCGACGTGCTCGCCGACGCGGTCGTCGCCGCGAACGTGCCGGTGCTGCTCAATGCCAGCGGCGTGCACTATTACGGCGGCGCCACCGGCGACCGGGTGGTCACCGAAACCTCCTCCCCTGGTTCCGGTTTCCTGGCCACCCTGTGCCGGGACTGGGAGAACGCCACCGAGCCCGCCGCCGCGGCCGGTGTGCGCACGGTGCTGCTGCGCAGCGCGGTCGTCCTGTCCCGCACCGGGGGCATGCTCGGCATGCTGCAACCGCTGTACTCGCTCGGGTTGGGCGGTCGGCTGGGCAACGGCCGGCAATACACACCGTGGATTTCGATGGCCGACGAGATCGGCGCGATCCTGTTCGCCCTCACTCACGACACGGTGTCCGGCCCGATCAACGTGGTGGGTCCGGCACCGGTCACCAATGCCGAGTTCAGCCGGGCGCTGGGGCGCACGCTGCACCGGCCCACTCCCCTGGTGGTTCCTTCGTTCATGTTGCGCGCGCTGGTCGGCGAACTGGCGCAGGAGGCGATCCTGCACGGCCCCAGGGCGATCCCCACAGCTCTCGAGGAAGCAGGCTACCAGTTCCAGCATCCCACCATCGGCGCCGCGCTGGCGGCCGCGGTGGGACGATCCGGAGACGATCGATGACCGACCAACTCGACACCAGGCCCGCCACCGTCATTCGCGACGCGAATCCCGGCGACCTGCCCGCGATCCTCGTCATCCACAACGCGAACATCGCCGCTTCCACCGCGATCTGGGACACCGAGCAGGTCGGTCTCGACAACCGCGCCACCTGGTACCGCGACCGCACCGGCGCCGGTCTGCCGGTCCTGGTCGCCGACATCGACGGCGAAGTGGCCGGTTATGCGAGCTACGGCCCGTGGCGCACCAAGTCGGGTTACCGCTTCACCGTGGAGAACTCGGTCTACGTCGACGACCGCTTCCACCGCCGCGGCATCGCCACCGCGCTGCTCACCGAACTCATCGAACGGGCGCGCCGCGCGGGCACGGTACACGCCATGGTCGCCGCCATCGAATCAAGCAATACCGGGTCGATCCAGCTCCACGAACGATTCGGGTTCCGCACGGTCGGCGTGTTACCCGAGGTAGGCCACAAGTTCGGGCGCTGGATGGATTTGACGCTGATGCAATTGACCCTGCCGGTCAGCGTCGACTGAGACGGTCGAACTCGTCGTCTATTCCTTGCACGGACGTCGGCCTCTTCGTCTGTCCCGTTCATGGCCTACCGACGGCTGCTCCGTCGGTAGGCCATGAACGAGGGCTCAGTCGCCGCAGTGCACTCCGAATTCCTCGAAGATGTCATCCTTGATGCGGCCGCCCCAGTCGATGCACTTGCCTTCCGCCTCGACCTTCGCATAAGCGAATTCGGTGAAGACGCGGTCGTCGTTCACGACCACCTGGGAGTGGTCCTTCGACTGCCGCACAGCGGCGCCCATCGATATCGGCTCGCCCGGCTTGTCCCGCACGGTGACCACGCAGTTGGTCCTACCGTTGTAGGTGAGAAAGACCGTGCCGCCCTTCAACTCGTGTGAGTCGATCACCGTGAAGCCTTCACCGCACTGACCGCCATATGTTGCTGCGGACGCGGTGGCCGGGAGGAATACCGCCGCTCCGGCAGTGATCCCGATAGCCGCCGCACACACGGCGATCGGCTTTCTGGCGTTGATCAACGTAGAACCCTTTCCTCTTTCGTGTGACATCCAGCGTTCGGCTTTTTACCCCGCACACTCGGCACCCAAACTCGGGCGCCATTGCTGCCGCCCATCCATCCAGCTGTCGTCCGGCAAACCTGGCAGGCCTGTGGTGGTTCCCACATCGAGGTGCTGGAATCGGACATCCTCGTGGGCGTACCGTCATGGTCGTGAACCACACGCGCACGACCCTGTCCGCCCGATTCGATACGACCCCGATCGTGGTCGAGGATCTCGGACTCATCGACTACCACGCCGCCTGGGAGCTGCAGCGCACCATCGCCGACCAGCGCGCCGAGGGCAACGGCGCCGATCATCTGCTGCTGCTCGAGCACCCATCGGTCTACACCGCGGGCCGCCGCACCGAGGCCGAGGATCTGCCGATCGACGGCAGCCCGGTCGTCCAGGTGGACCGCGGCGGCAAGATCACCTGGCATGGCCCCGGTCAACTCGTCGGCTACCCGATCGTGCGGCTGGCCGAGCCGGTCGACGTGGTCAACTACGTGCGCCGCCTCGAGGAGGCCCTGATCACCGTCTGCACCGGCCTCGGTGTCGTCTGCGGCCGGGTCGAGGGCCGCTCCGGCGTCTGGCTGCCCGCGACCGAGCTGTACGCCGAACGCAAGATCGCCGCGATCGGTGTGCGCGTGCAGCGCGGTGTCGCCCTGCACGGCCTCTCGTTCAACTGCAACTCCGCCATGGACGGCTTCCAGGCCATCGTCCCGTGCGGTATCCGCGACGCGGGCGTCACCACCCTGACCCGCGAGCTCGGCCGCGAGGTGACCGTGGCCGAGATCAAGCCGTTGGTGACCGACGCCATCATCCGCGCCCTCGACGGCGAACTGCCGGTCACGGAGCACAATATTTCCCGCGTCACCCCGGCGGACACCACCCCGCAGCCCCCCACCGCGACGGCGTAAGGTCGATCAAGTGACCTCAGTCGACACCCCGACACCCCACAACGCGGCCGCACCCAACGGCCGCAAGCTCCTGCGCATCGAAGCCCGCAACGCGGAAACCCCGATCGAGCGCAAACCCAAGTGGATCCGCACCCGCGCCACCATGGGCCCCGAGTACTCCGAACTCAAGGGCTTGGTGAAACGTGAGGGCTTGCACACGGTGTGCGAAGAAGCAGGCTGCCCCAACATCTTCGAATGCTGGGAAGACCGCGAGGCCACCTTCCTCATCGGCGGTGAACAGTGCACCCGCCGCTGCGACTTCTGCCAGATCGACACCGGCAAGCCCGCCGCTCTCGACCGCGACGAACCCCGCCGCGTCGCCGAAAGCGTCCAGGCCATGGGCCTGCGCTACTCCACCATCACCGGCGTCGCCCGCGACGATCTGGAAGACGGCGGCGCCTGGCTCTACGCCGAAACCGTCCGCGCCATCAAGCGTTTGAACCCCCACACCGGCGTCGAACTGCTGATCCCCGACTTCAACGCCGACCCCGGCCAACTCGCCGAGGTCTTCTCCGCCCGCCCGGAAGTACTGGCGCACAACCTCGAAACGGTCCCGCGCATCTTCAAGCGCATCCGCCCCGCCTTCCGCTACGAGCGCTCCCTCGCGGTCCTGACCGCCGCCCGCGAAGCCGGATTGGTCACCAAGTCCAACCTCATTCTCGGCATGGGCGAAACCCCCGAGGAAGTCACCCAGGCCATGCGTGACCTCCACGAGGCAGGCTGCGACATCCTCACCATCACCCAATACCTGCGCCCCTCTCCCCGTCACCACCCGGTCGACCGCTGGGTGAAGCCGGAAGAGTTCGTCGAGCACTCCAAGGTGGCCGAGGAAATCGGCTTCGCAGGTGTCATGGCGGGCCCCCTGGTCCGCTCGTCCTATCGAGCAGGCCGGTTGTACGCCCAGGCGATGGCGCACCACGGCCGGGAAATCGCGCCGGAAATGGCTCACCTCGCCGAGGAAGGCACCGCCTCGCAAGAGGCCAGCTCCGTGTTGGCCCGTTTCGGCTCCTGACCGCTTACTGAACAGTTTCGGCCCTCGCGCGCACTCTTCATGCGCGAGGGCCGACGCATGTCCGGCTGACTACGCGCGGCGCGTGGATCCGCGGCACTGCCGCACAACCATTCGCTGCCGCGAGTTTTCTCGGTGACACTGCGACCGCGAAGAACAGCGTCACTGTGACGCGGCGCGATCCGGGTCCGCCATCGAGGTCGTGCACCGTACTGCTCGCTCGGATGCATTTCGTATAGCGCAGCACGGCTTCGCGGTTGGGGTGGTCGGTTCTCAGGACGTGGCGCGTGCCGCGGTGTTGTGGTGAGCACCAGCGGCGACGGGGATGGGCGGGTCGCTCGACACCGGCCACTCCGCCTTGGAAAACCCTCTGGCCGAGCTCGGCCCGCTCATCGCTGATTTTCTCGATCAGCTGCCGGGGTCGGCGCTGTGAGTCCGACCACAGCGCATCACGTCGCCGGGCAGTAGTTCGTCCATTAATCGAGACCAACTCAGCCAACCATGGAGTGCACCATGAGGATCAGTATCTGGGCCCGCCGACTCGCCCTCGGACTCGCCGCCGTCGTCGCCGCGCTATTCGCGATCGCGCTGCCGGCGGCCTACGCCTGGAACCCGCCGGGCTCGCCCGACCGTCCGGCCTACCTCGACCGCATCGATTCCCGTTATGCCGAGACCGATCTGGCCCGATTCCATTACACGGTGACCGGTCAGGGATCGCCGGTCGTGCTCATCGCGGGTGGTGGGCTGTGGCAGTACTCGTGGCGCGACGTGATTCCCGCGCTGGCGCGGCAGCACACCGTCTATGCGGTCGATCTGCCCAGCCAGGGCTTTACCGAACTGCGCCGTCCCGGCTTCGCGTTCGATCTGCCGTCCATGGCCGAGGCCATCGGCACCTTCTTCGACGCCGTCGGCCTGAATCACGCTGCCCTGGTGGGTCACTCGTGGGGCGGCGCGTGGAGCCTGTACTTCGCCGAGCAGCACCCCGAGCGAGTCGACCGGTTGGCCCTGCTCGATTCGCCGGGCCTCAACGCCGAAAAGGCCCCCGTCACACCTCTGTTCCAGACGCCGATACTCGGCGAGCTCGCCACGAAACTCACCACCCGCGACTTCTATGCCGACAGCATCCGCGGCACGTTCCACCACAAGGACCTCGTCACCGACGAAATGATCGACGAATTGTGGCCGCCGTTCTCGCGCCCCGACAACCGCGACGGCTTCCTCGCACTCTGGCGCAACCTCGACTACCGCCGCACCGACGCCGACCTGGCCAGGGTGACCGCCCCGACCCTGGTCCTGTGGGGCGGCGCCGACGAATGGCTGCCTGCCACCCAGGCCGAACGCCTGGCCGCACGAATCCCGAACGCCACCGCCACGGTACTGCCCGGTTGCGGTCACACCGTGCACGAGGATTGCCCGACCGAGACCATTCCGCTGCTCGAGAATTTCCTCGGCTGAACCGAGAAACACCGGAGGACTGGGCGGCCGCGCGGATAAACTAAGATTGGATCTTAGTAAGATACAGCCTTAGTTTAGGAGCCGGATGGAGTTCACAGGAAGATCCGCCGACCTCAACCTGCTCATTCGTCAGCTGGACTCGGTGATCGACGGCACCGGCACCACCCGGGGCCGTGCGGTCATAGTGACCGGTCGCCGACGGGTCGGAAAATCACGGCTCGTCCAGGAATTCTGTGATCGGTCGAACCGCGCCTACCTGGTCTTCCAGGCAACGCGCGGCCGCAACCCAGTCTCCGAGCGGGAGGAGTTCACCGCCACGGTCGCTCAGTCCGCGTTTGGGAGCGCAGAACTGGTCAGCGGGTTGCAGGCCGGCGACTGGAATCAAGCTCTTCGGTCCCTTGCGATCGCCTTGCCAGATGACGCGCCCTGTATCGCGGTTATCGATGAGGTGCCGTGGCTGGTCGAACAGGATCCGGAGTTCGAAGGCGCGTTGCAGACCGTATGGGATCGCCACCTGTCGGCCAAGCCGGTACTTCTCGTCCTGGTCGGCAGCGACATCTCGGTCATGGAGGCGCTCGGATCCCGCGACCGTCCGTTCTTCGGACGCGCGACGAAAATGACCGTCGAACCACTGCACCTAGCCGATGTGCAGGCCATGACCGGCCTCAATGCCGCCGAAAGCGTCGACGCGCTGTTGATCACCGGCGGGTTCCCTGAGATCGTCAGCTCGTGGCGCCCAGGAATGAGCCGAACCGACTTTCTGCGCGACGCAGCTGCGAACCCGCTGGCTCCCTTGCTTGTGGCGGGCGAGCTGTCGCTGCTCGGCGAGTTCCCGGAGGGAATGCGCTCGCGCGCGGTCCTCGAAGCCATCGGCAGCGGCGAACGAACCTTCAGCACCATCGCCGCACAAGCCGGTGGCGCGAACGCACTGCCAGCAGGCACCCTCAATCCACTACTGAACATGTTGCAGGCCAAGCGAATCGTTGCGAGCGATCTTCCGCTGTCCACCAAGCCGGACACGAAGAACAAGCGCTATCGAATCGCCGACTCCTATCTCCGGTTCTGGCTGGCCTTCCTGCAACGCGGCATCCCACTCATCGAACGCGGCCGTGGCGATGTCGCGCTGACCCGCATCGAACGCTCATGGACCACATGGCGCGGACGTGCTATCGAACCGTTGGTCCGCGAATCCCTGATGCGTCTGCTGCCTGATGAACGGTGGCCGGAAACCGAGGCGGTCGGCGGCTGGTGGAACCGACAGAACAATCCCGAAATCGACCTTGTCGGCGCCGATCGCGAACCCGTTGCCAGGGCAATACATTTCGTCGGCTCCATCAAGTGGCTCGAAGACCGGCCCTTCGACCGTCATGACTATGACAACCTTGCCCGCTCGCTGCTTGCGGTGCCCGGAACCGATCACGAAACCCGACTCGTTGCTGTCTCCCGATCCGGTATCGCAGAGAACTTGCCGCTGGCAATGTACTGGGGGCCAGAAGAACTCGTCCGGGCATGGCAGTGATCTGCTGCGCTGATCACTGCGCGCGACCGAATGAGACGGCTGGCGCAACATCTGCGTCACTTCCACAGCCGACCGCACGGCAGCGGCCGCAGATTCGAGTGAATGTTGTCGTCGATAATGACCAGCGATACTCGGGAATCCTTGGCAGCCCATCACGAATCTTACAGTGTCACATCACGTTTCGACTGGATGCACAGATCTACATGGTTGTAGAGTCCAGTCTGGACGCAGCCCACTCTGGGCATGGAGCGCGCACAGACGAGGATCGGGGGGAGCATGGCATTCGCCGACGACCGCTGGCTGATACGGGTTCAGAGTGGCGGCGACACGCTACGAGCGGAGCGACTGACGCGCACGCTGCGCGACGAACTCGATACGGCCGAGGGTATCGCCGCTGGATTCATGGAAGGCACCACAGCGCCAGCCACAGGGAACCGCAAGGGCGGTGTCGGCAGTGATCTGGTCCTGTGGGCCTCCGTCGCCACTCCTGCCGCGGCCGCCGGGGCGCGAATCCTGGTCACGTTGATCAGAGAGTGGTGCGCGCGCGATCGGCATCGAAGAGTCGAACTCACTTACAAAGGAAACTCGGCAATCATCGTCGGCCAGTCCGGTGATCAGCTCCAGCAGATCATCGACCTGTTCGCGACCGACGCCCCGGGAAATGCGAACGATTCCGACGGTCCGACGGGCGGCCAGGAAGTCGAAACACCGTGACCGGCGTCCTTCGACGCAGAGCCCTACTGATCGGCAATGAGCACTACCTCGATCATCGCTTCGCGCCGTTGCCGTCCGTACGGGCCGACGTCTCGCTGTTGGGACAGGTGCTGTCGAACCGGCAGATCGGTGCCTTCACCGAGGTGCGTCCGGTTGCCGATTGCACCGCCGAACGGATGTGCAACGAGATCGGGGAGTTCCTCGAAAGTTGCGATGAGGACGAGCTGGCGCTGGTGTACATCTCGGGCCATGGCACCCGGCTGGTGCAGTCGAACGGAGAATTCCAGTTCATTGCCACAGACAGTGATTTCGATAACGTCGCCACGACCGCTGTCGGTGCCGGCTTCGTCAACACCCAGCTCGAGCAGTGTGTGGCCCCGCAGAAGCTCCTGATGATCGACTGCTGCCGTAGCGGCGGTTTCGCACTCGGACTCCGGACAGACGACCGAACGGCAAAGGGCGGCATTGAATCTCGCGAAAGGGCGCCGGTTGAAGGGCGCGGCGTCTTCGTGTTGTCGTCCTCGCGCGCCGATGAAGACTCCTTCGCTGGTTCTCCCGACGCCGCAGTGATTTCGCCCTCGGTTTTCACCGGCGAAATCGTCGAGGCGCTTCGCAAAGGGGATGCGGCCAAGCCGGAAACCGGCGAAGTGACGGTCGACGACCTGTTCGACTACGTCAACCAGCGTATGCGGGCGCGGGCCGCGCAGGTTCCGGTCAAGTCCGCTGTGCTTGTCGACGATCGCATCGTCATTGCGTCGCGCCCACAAGGCCCACCTACCTTGACATCGGTTCCCCGGCACACCGCTGGCGATTCGGCTCCCGAACCGGGGGAAGTCAAAACACCGCCGCAGCCGACGTGGCACCAACTATTCGCGTACTACCGGAGGTGTTTGAGTACCGGTCACAGCACGATGCCGACGTTGTCGGTCGACGACCATGGTGTGTCCCACGTGTGCTTGGTCGGGTCCGAGAAGTTCCTGTCTGGGTCCCTCGATGCCGACCATCGTGTCGCGGTGCCTGCCGAGGCAGTACATCTGGTCGACCAGGCAACCGCGGCGGATGACGAACTGTGGGCGGGCTATCCAGCCGTGGTCCTGCAAAATCAGACGAGGTCCCGCAAACGCACTCGGCGCAGGTTCGCCCCGCTGCTCGTCCGGCGGGTCGAGGTCGTTCCCGCTGAGCACGGTGTGCGGCTCGAGCCGACCGGACCGGTGGTCGTTCATCCTGGCCTCATAGAGGAACGGCTGGGCGAGGGCACGGCCAACGCCTTCAACGAACAGTATCGCCCGACCTGGCATGCCGGTCAGCACGCCCTGATGGCGAACGACATCGGAAAGGTGCTGACCCAGGAGCTCGAGATCGAGTGCGTACAGAAACTCCGGCCCGATCAACTGGCTGATCACATCGATGCCGATATCCCACAAGACGGAGCCAGGAATGCCGCGGTGCTGTTCCGCGTGCCCCGCAGCGGCAGCCCCACAACCAAGCTCCTGGACGACTTCGACAGCATTGAGCAGCAGGTCGACAAGATCCAAGGCACCGCTCTCGCAGCTCTGTCGCCCAAGCCCATGGAACGCGCCGCACACCAGGCCGAGACCAGACCCTTCCAACTGGCTACCCCGTTGCCGTGCAATGAAGCTCAAGAAGCGGTACTACGATCGGCGATGTCGCAACGCTTGACCATCGCTACCGGGCCACCCGGCACAGGCAAGAGCCAGCTGGTCACAAACCTTGTCGCGACAGCCGTTACCAACAACCAGACCATTCTTGTCGCGTCCACCAACAACCAAGCCGTCGATGAGGTCTGGGACCGGTGTAGGAAGTTGTCACCGGGGAGCATTATCCGCACCGGCAATGTCGAGTATCGGAAGGCCACCGACGAATCGCTGCGCTCTCTGCTCAAGGCTCCGGTGCCCGAAGGAACTCCGGCGACAACGGCCATGGCCCTGCGCCATGCCGGGCAGTTGCTCAGCACTCAGCGCGTACTCCTACACGACATTGCCGAACTGGAACTTGCATTACTCAATGCCGGCCGGGCGCGGGAATTACACGCCGCGCGATTGCGGCTGCCGGTTGCCGACTTGACTTCGCGGCTCGCGCGAACTCACCCGGGCTCGGTCGCCCGAAAAGCGAAGCGGGTAAGCAGGGCGCGATTGTTTCCTGCGACACGGCAGGGCCGGTTGCTTCGCCGCTGGGGAATACCCGAGTCGGACCTGCCCGCAGCGGAGCGCTGCCTGGCACTCGCCGAATTCGCCCTCGCCGAAGACCATTGGCGCGCCCTGCGTGGCCGGATCGACAACGTGCCTGAGGATGCCGAGCTCCTCAATGGGTTTCGAGCTGCCGAGTACGCAGTTCGCGAAGCATCGATGACATCGCTCGACCACGCTGTGCGCTCGAATGCCAGCCGTGGACACCGCGCGATCGCCGACCTCGTCGATGCCAATGCGGACGGGCGAGCCTGGCGAGCAATCAAGGCTGCGCTTCCGGTAGTCCCTGCATGGGCAGTGAGCACGCTCTCGGCGAGGTATTTCACGCCGGCACCCGCCCTGTTCGACCTGGTTGTCATCGATGAGGCCAGTCAGTGCTCGATACCGCAGATTTTGCCGCTGCTTTTCCGGGCTCGCCGGGCACTGATCATCGGCGACCCGATGCAGTTGCCGCATATCGCCGAACTCGACGCCGACGAGGAGGCCCGGGCTGCACGAAGCTCCGATGTGAGTCTTGCCTGGCTGGAGAGCCACCGTATGTCTTACCGCAGACACTCCGCCTTCCGCGCCGGTGAGCGGGCCGCGGGCGGCCATCTCCTGCTCGACGAGCATTTCCGGTGCCACCCGAGCATCGCCGAACTGGTCAATGGCTTGTTCTACAACGGCCAACTCACCGTGATGACAGATATCCGGGGGCGTCCCACCATCGCCGACCGCGCCCCGATCCACTGGGCCCACGTCGCTGGAGCTGCGGAGCAACCAATGTCCGGCAAGTCCTGGATCAATCGGGCCGAAGTGAACATGGTGGTCACCGCCGTGGAGTTTCTGCTCGAGCCGGGAAGGATGGCAGAGGGCACCACGGTCGGAGTGGTAACGCCGTTCAAGGCGCAGGCCGACATAATCCGACAGCGACTCGGCCAGGGCTTCGAGCACGTCAGAGTCGGAACCGTACACACCTTCCAGGGCGGCGAATGCGACATCATGTTCTATTCGCTAGTTGCCGCGCCCGAGATGCCTTCCGGCTCGATCAAGTGGATCGACGACCAACTCAATCTGTGGAATGTAGCCATCACTCGCGCACGCTCACACCTCGTTATGGTCGGCAACCGCGACCTGTGGTCGAGACGTCGAATCGGTGCCGCTCTGTTGGACTCCGCCGGCAACGGGGCCGAACCAACCGGCGACACGATATTCGATGACCTTTACGACCGCCTATTCGACCTCGCCGGACGTCGGCCAGGGTCGAAGGTCGAACTTCAGGAAATCGTTTGCGGACATCGCACCGACGCGGTGATCCACTGGGACGACGACTCGAAGACGGCGATCATGGTGGATACGGGAGTCGCCGACGGACGCGACCACGCCCGCCACCTGCGATTGATGCTCACCCGCCGAGAACTGCGAGAGGACAGCGCAGACCGCATCGCTTCGATTCGGCTGCCCGCATGGCGTCTCTACGACGCTGATCGCGACGGAGACGGTGCCGCGGGACCCGGAGAAAAATCCGCTCGACGCGGTCGCTGGTGACATGCTCACCGATCGACAGCTCACCCCGTACAGGCGAGCTCGATTGCTGACGAAACCCCGGGTGATGCGCAGCCGGCATGCGGCTTCTTCCGGAGGCGGGTATCCGCCTGAGCAGTAGGTGTCCGGAAGACCGGAAGCTCATGTACCCACGTCAATGAGTACCTGTAACAGTCCGTTCGAGGAAGACGATCACTGCGAAGACAACGTATCTTCTATAGCAAGAACCAAGTGGCACAAGGAGATCCAGATACCACCGGACACCCTACCTCGCCGAGAACCTGCTCCGACCGCACAAGAAACCACAAATGCGCAGTGTCGCACGCTCTTGGCTGAAGATCTTTGTCGGGCACGACATCTCAGCTGACGCTGAACAAACCACAACTAACAACACTCCACTGCTCCAGTCCACCTGTTGCGGAGACAGGGCTCAACCGAACAAGTGGCCGATTCGACCCGGCCATGCGACATGAACTGGATGTCGTGAGCATGAAATACGAGGGGGATCAATGGACGTTTTCGAAGTCCACGAGCGGCTTATCGAAGACTACAAATCCTTCACCACCTCAGCTGTCGACCCTCGGGATCCGCGGATCGCCCAGTTCGTTGCCGACCGCATCGCTCGGGGTGAGCAGTGGCCCGAGCCCTGGGTGTCGTTGAACCCGGCGTTCGCCAGCGGCGGTTCGATCACCGAGCTAATCGCCGAGGGCTTGTTGCACCCGGAATGCCAAAGGATCTTCCGACCCAAGTCCGAGCACGCCGTCCTGTCGGATCGGCCGATCACCTTGCACCGGCACCAGCGTCAAGCCATCGAGGTCGCGCAATCCGACGCGAGCTATGTACTGACCACGGGCACCGGTTCGGGCAAGTCGCTTGCCTACATCATCCCGATCGTCGACCGCGTCCTTCGGCAAGAGCCACGACCGGGCGTCAAAGCGATCATCGTCTATCCGATGAACGCTCTCGCCAACAGTCAACTCGGCGAGTTGAAGAAGTTTCTGACGTGGGGTTATCCGCCCGGCGCCGCACCGGTGACGTTCGACCGCTACACCGGCCAGGAGAAGGAGCAGGATCGGGAACGGATCCTCCGCAATCCACCGGACATCCTGCTGACCAACTACGTAATGCTCGACCTCGTGCTGACCCGCCCGGAGGAGCGCGCGCGGCTGGTCGACGCGGCAAAGGGCTTGCAGTTCCTCGTGCTGGACGAGTTGCACACCTATCGCGGCAGGCAAGGGGCAGACGTCGCCATGTTGGTCCGCCGGGTACGCGATGCCTGTGAATCCCCGAACCTGCAATGTGTCGGTACCTCGGCAACTATGGCCAGCGCCAGTTCCACCGCCGATCAGCAGCAAGAGGTCGCGCGCGTCGCGACCGAGCTGTTCGGCACCGGCGTTACTCCCGATCACGTCATCGGTGAGACGCTCGACCGCGCCACCCATGGAGATTCGGCCGACGCCACCGCTTTGGCTCGTGACATCCACTCCGGTGGCGTCACCGGAACCTATGCGGAGCTGGCTGGTTCGGCGCTGGCGGCCTGGATCGAAACCACGTTCGGATTGACCTCTGAGCGTGACACCGGTCGCGTCGTGCGCCAGCGTCCCGCGAAGGTGCGAGAGGCCGCTGCGCACCTGGCAGGTCTGACCTCCACCACGGTGGACGAGTGCGAGCCGGCCATTCGCTCGACCCTGCTGACGGGCTCTGCAGCCAAGCACCCTGAGACCGGCCGTCCGCTCTTCGCGTTCCGGCTACACCAGTTCGTCTCCAAAGGGGACACTGTCTATTCCTCGATCGGCTACGAGGAGGAGAACGAGCGCTACCTCACCGCCGAATACCAGGTGGCGGTGCCAGGAAAGCCCGACCACATACTGCTGCCGCTGGCGTTCTGTCGAGAATGCGGTCAGGAGTATTTCGTGGTCACCCGCACCGACGGCGATGGCCAGGTTCGCTATCGCTCACGCAGGGAGCGTGACCGCAGCGGTGACAGCGGCACAGACGGTTACCTCTACATCTCGTCGAAGCATCCCTGGCCAGCAGATCCACTGCAAGACAACCGGTTACCCGACTCCTGGGTCGAAGACGGCGACGTGATCGATCGATTGCGGTCATCGCTTCCGTCACGGGTGCATGTCGCATCCGACGGCATCGAGATGCCCGGTGGGGAAACGGAAGCTGCCTTCGTGCCGTCACCGTTCCGCTTTTGCCTGCGCTGCCGTGTCGCCTACATGCAGACCCGTGGCAGCGACTTTGCCAAACTGGCAACGCTCGATGCCGAAGGACGCAGTTCCGCAATTTCGGTGCTCAGCTCCTCGATCGTGTCCTCACTCAAACAGCTTCCACCAGAACAACTTTCCGCGGAGGCCCGCAAGCTGTTGACTTTCGTGGACAACCGCCAAGACGCGAGCCTGCAGGCCGGGCACTTCAACGACTACGTGCAGGTGACTCAACTCCGCGGCGCATTGTTCCACGCGCTCGAGTCCGGCCCGGCACACCACGACGACGTCGCACAACGGGTAGTGCAGGCCCTCGGAATCGACTTTGCCGACTACGCCAAGAATCCCGAGGCGGTGTATGGCCCGCGAACAGCGGCGCAACGCGCGTTCACGGCGTTTGTCGAGTACCGCTTGTACACCGACCTGCAACGTGGCTGGCGTGTGACGATGCCGAACCTCGAACAGACCGGACTCCTGCGCATCGAATACGAATCGCTGCCGGAGATCGCCGCTGATCAGTCGATCTGGTCCGATACCTGCGCCCCGCTGCGCGACGCGCATGCCGCCCAGCGGGAAGAGCTGTGCCGGATCGTACTCGACGAGTTCCGACGCGAACTCGCTGTCGAGGTGGACTGCCTCAGCGAGGACGGCTTCGACCGCATCCGGCGTCAGTCCGACCAGCACCTACAAGGGCTGTGGTCGGTAGCACGGCACGAGCCCGCACCCCGCCCCGGAATTGTCTCGACCGAGCCGGGCAGCCCAGGGAAACCGCGGGCGGATGTCCGGCTCACCGGCCGGTCCTTGCTCGGCCGCTACATCCGGGATCTCAGCGGATTGCGGCAACCCGACGGCAGCAAGCTGAAGGTGAGCGACGCACACCAAGTCATCGTCGACATCCTGAAGATGTTGGACACCACCGGCCTGCTGATCACCGTGCACGCTCCGAACATTGCCGGCCCCGCCTACCGGTTGAAGGCGTCCTCCGTGATCTGGATGGCCGGCGATGGCAAGTACGCCGGGGTCGACCTGCTGCGCAAGTCGGTCGATCCAGACTTGGGCGCCAGAGTCAACACATTCTTCCGGGACCTCTACCGCGACACCGCCCCTACCTTGGCCGGTTTGCACGCCCGGGAACACACCGCACAGGTCGATTCGCTCAGGCGCGAGCAACGAGAGGAGGACTTCCGCCGCGGGGACCTACCGGTGATGTACTGCTCTCCGACCATGGAGTTGGGCGTCGATATCGCCGATCTGAACGCGGTCGGGATGCGCAATGTGCCACCAACTCCCGCGAATTACGCCCAGCGTAGTGGCCGAGCGGGGCGTTCCGGCCAGCCAGCGTTGGTCGTAACGTACTGCGCGACAGGCAATTCTCATGATCAGTACTACTTCCGGCGCTCGGCGGAGATGGTTGCCGGATCCGTCGCGGCCCCGCGGCTGGACCTGACGAACGAGGATCTGCTCGCCTCGCATCTGCACGCGATCTGGCTGTCGGAAACGCGAGCCGATCTACGTTCCCGGATGCCACAGCTACTCGACCTGGATCTACCGGGAATGCCGCTACTCCCAGCGCTGCGTAGAGACCTGTCCGACGAGTCTGCCATCGTGCGTGCGAAAGTGCATGTCGCACAAATTATTTCACCCTTGACATCGGAATTGCAGACCACATCGTGGTGGCATTCCGCATGGGCGGAGGATGTGATCGGCTCCGCAGCGGAGACTTTCGATCGTTCTTGCGACCGCTGGCGTCAGCTCTATCAGTCCGCCCTTGATGATCAGGAAGAGCAGAACCGGATCGTCCGCAACATATCGGCATCACATCGCGAACGTAAGGCCGCCGAATCCCGGCGTATGGATGCCGAGCGCCAGATGGTGCTGTTGCGCAACGAGGACTCCGACTACGGCCACTCGGACTTCTACACCTACCGGTACTTCGCCTCGGAAGGGTTCCTGCCCGGCTACAGCTTCCCTCGCCTGCCGCTGGCCGCTTACATCCCTGCCATCAGGGCGGGTGGCACCCACGCCGACGGCGAGTATCTGCAACGCCCGAGGTTCCTCGCCATCCGCGAATTCGGGCCCGGCGCCATCATTTACCACGAGGGCGCGCGCTACCAGGTCAAACGAATCCAGGTGCCGATCACCACGCATGGCGAGGGCATCGTGGACGTCCAGATCACCCGCCGATGCGAGCAGTGCGGATACCATCACGTCGCAAAGCCGGGGCTGGATACCTGCCAGTACTGCCAGGCGATATTGGGCACACCGCAGTACGACATGATGCGGATGCAGACCGTCTTCACCCGGCGCAGGGAGCGGATCTCCAGCGACGAGGAGGAGCGTCGGCGAGCGGGCTTCGAACTGCATACGTCCTATCGCTTCCATGATCACGGTTCGCGGCCCGGCCGCCTGGGCGCGAAGGTTTTCAGCAGGCATGACGCCGTGCTGCTGGCGGCGCTCGATTACGGCGACACCGCGACGGTGCGGGTCACCAATCTCGGGTTGCGCCGTCGCCAGAAGCCGGACGACGTCGGCTTCTGGCTGGATACCGTGAAGGGCAACTGGTTGTCGGAGAAGGACGCAGCCGACGCATCGGCGCCCGATGACGGTCTCGATCCGGTGTCCTCGTCGACCAGCCCGAAAAAGGTCATCCCTTACGTGGAGGACACCCGCAACATCGTGGTGTTCCGCCTGGCCCACAGCGTCACCGATGCACAGGCCACCACGCTGCGGTATGCGCTCGAACGTGGTATCGAGGCGGAGTTCCAGCTGGAGGATTCCGAACTGTCCAGCGAAGCACTGCCCGATCCGAACGGTCACGCCCGCATGCTGTTCACCGAGTCCGCGGAAGGCGGGGCCGGCGTGCTACGGCGGTTACACGCCGAGCCCGGCGCTCTGGCGCGGGCGGCGCGCCGAGCGCTGGAAATCGCTCACTTCGACGCCGACGGAAACGATCTGGGTAAGGCCGAGGGAGCCCGGGAGCGCTGCGAGAAGGCCTGTTACGACTGCCTGCTCTCCTACGGCAACCAAGGCGAACACGAACTGATCAATCGGCACGACGTGCTGAATCTGTTGCGAGAGCTCGCCACTTCGGAAACCGTGCCAGACAAGCCGGTTACCGATCGCACCGAGCAGATCGACATGATGCGGCGACGCTGCCGAACGCCGCTCGAATTGAGGCTCATCAACCTGCTCGTCGAACACGAACTCGCATTGCCGAGCCGGATCCACGAGCCGATCGACGGGGCGAATATCGAACCGGACTTCGTGTTCACCGCCCGAGACGCCGCACTGGCGGTATTCGTCGGCCCGAACGTCATCTCCGATGACGACGCCGAGGAACGTCTGACGGACCTTGGGTGGTCGACCCTCTGGCTGCATCCCGAGGACGACTGGCTGGCGAAACTCCGCGACCATGCGTATGTGTTGGGTGAGGGAAGGAATTAACCGAATGGCTTTCGCCGCAGGTAATTTGGTGTCGGCGCGCGGACGCGAATGGGTCGTGCTACCTGGCAGCACCGACGAGTTCCTGGTGTTGCGGCCGCTGGGCGGTGCCGACGACGACATCGCGGGCGTACTCGTCAGCGAAGGCGTCGCACCTGCCGCCTTCCCCGCACCCGATCCCGCCGATCTCGGCGATCACTTCAGCGCCAGCCTTTTGCGTAGCGCGCTGCGGATCGGCTTCCGTTCCACCGCTGGGCCGTTCCGGTGTTTGGCCTCGATTGCGGTGCAGCCCCGCGCCTATCAGCTGGTGCCGCTGATGATGGCGCTGCGGATGGATGTGGTCCGGCTGCTCATCGCCGACGACGTCGGAATCGGAAAGACCGTCGAGGCCGGCCTCGTAGCGGCCGAACTGCTCGAAGTGGGAGCGGCGCAAGGTGTGAGCGTGCTGTGCAGCCCGGCCTTGGCCGAACAGTGGCAGCGAGAGTTGCGCGAAAAGTTCGGGCTGGCCGCCGAATTGGTGCTTCCCAGCACAGTTCGGCGGTTGGAGCGGCAGTGCATCGGCGCCGAATCGGTCTTCGATCGGTTTCCGATCACCGTCGTCTCGACTGATTTCATCAAGAGTTCGCGACGGCGCCACGAATTCGTGCGCACGTGCCCGGATCTGGTGATCGTGGATGAGGTGCACACCTGTGTCGCCGATGGCGGCCACGCGGGAGTCGGCCGTACCCAGCGCTACGAACTCATGCGTGACCTCGCCAAAGACCCTCACCGGCACATGATTCTGGCCAGCGCGACACCGCACAGCGGTAAGGAACAGGCATTTCGAAACCTGCTCGGGCTGCTCGATCCCGAGCTGTCGTCCATCGATCTCGAGAAGCAGAAGGACAGGGAGCGGCTTGCCAGGCATTTCGTCCAGCGCCGTCGCGCCGATATCCGCCGCTACCTCGACGAGGACACGCCCTTCCCGAAGGATCGCCTCTCCAAAGAGGTCTCCTATTCCTTGAGCCCCGAATACCGGGCGCTGTTCGAGAAGGTTCTCGATTATGCGAGAGGGACCGTGCGCGCCGATGGCGGTGATGTCGCCAAACGCGTCACTTGGTGGTCTGCGCTGGCGTTGCTGCGGGCGATGGCGTCGTCGCCGCGCGCAACCGTGCAGACACTGCGCACAAGAGCTGCTGCCGCGGCGGCGGACTCGGTCACCGAGGCAGACGCGATCGGCCGGTTGGTCGTGCTGGACCTGGCCAATGACGAAGCCATGGAAACCGACTCGACGCCCGGCGCGGACACCGATGACGCCGCGGCTACTGCCACCGAACGCCGCCTTCGCGGCTTCCTCACCGATGCGCGCAAGCTGGAAGGTCAGGCCGACAACAAAATTGCCGCACTGGTCGATGTCGTCAAGGAGCTGTTGCACGACGACTGCGACCCGATCGTCTTCTGCCGCTTCATCGACACCGCGGACTACGTGGCCGAGGAACTCGCCAAGCGGCTCGGCAAGGACGTCACCGTCCGGTCGGTGACCGGCACGCTTCCACCCAATGAACGCGTAGCCCGCATCGATGAGCTCACCGCGGTGCCCGGCAGGCATGTGCTGGTGGCGACCGATTGTCTGTCAGAGGGTGTCAATCTGCAAGAAGCCTTTCAGGCGGTCGTGCATTATGACCTGGCTTGGAATCCGACGCGCCACGAGCAGCGTGAGGGCCGCGTCGATCGTTTCGGGCAAACCGCGCAGCAGGTGCGTGCCGTCACTCTGTACGGCAGGGACAACCAGATCGACGCCATTGTGCTCGAGGTCCTGCTGCGCAAGCATGAGGCGATCCGGAAGGCGACCGGCGTGTCGGTGCCTGTGCCCGATAACAGCGAGGCGGTGGTCGAGGCCCTGATGGAGGGGCTGTTGCTGCGCGGCGACAACGAGGAGCAGCTCAGCCTCGACCTGGATGTGCAGACCAAGCAGCGCCGTTTGTACGCCGACTGGGATTCGGCGGCCGCACGGGAACGCGAGGCCAAGACCAAGTACGCGCAGTACACGATCAAACCGGAGGACGTGGCCACCGAAGTGGCCGCCGTGCGGGAATCGCTGGGGACGCGATCGGAAATCGCGCAGTTCGTCGAGCATTCCCTGCGGGCACTGCGTTCCACCGTGACCGCGACAGCGGACGGTTTCACCGCCACATTGGCGACGCTGCCCGTCGGAGTTCGCGATGTCCTGCGCGATCATCGCGATCCGCTGCCGTTCGCCGTCGACCTGCCCGTTCCGCGTGGCACGGCAGTGCTGGCGCGCACCGATGATGCCGTCGAAGCAGTTGCGAAGTATGTCCTCGAATCGGCGCTCGACGCGAACCTGCCGGCCGAGGATCGACCGGCCCGACGGTGTTCGGTGATGCGTACCGACGCGGTGAGTACCCGAACAACCTTGCTCCTCGTGCGCTACCGCTTCCATCTGCTGCTGCCGTCGCGCACCGGCAACCGCGAACTCGTCGCCGAGGATGTCGCGATGCTCGCGTTCGAAGGCGCACCGGCGCAGTCGCGTTGGCTACCGGATCCCGACGTGCGGGCTCTGCTCGCCGCGCGGCCGACAGGTAACGTTCCCGAGCCGCAGGCCCGCCAGTTCATGGCGCGCAGTCTGGACGGCCTGGACAGGGTCCGCCCCCACTTGGATGACCACGGCCGCCGGCTCGCCGAGCAGCTGTTGCAGTCACATCGTCGGGTCCGGCAGGCGTCGGCCGAGATCGTGCGTGGTTTGAAGGTAACGGTCGAGCCGTCGGCGGACGTGCTCGGCGTCTTCGTGTTCATTCCGCCGGTGGGAGGGGCGCAGTGAGTGCCGATTCGTTCGTTGGTGTCCGGATTCAGGGTGGACTCGTGCCGGTCGACCTGCTGCCTCGGCTGTTGCAGCCCGGACATGGCGGTCTCGACGGGCTGAGTTCCCGCGACTATCACCTCGCCACCGGTGAGTCCGTCCGTGACGCGGCGAACCGTGTGTGGGCCTATCTGCGTGGGGTGTGGGCAGGGTACCGGGACGCGCTGGCGAAGCTGCCGAAATTCGACACCGCCACCTCGCTGACCCGAGGGCGGTTCCTGCTGGTGCTCCTGGACCAGCTCGGTTACGGCCGGGTGCCGGCCACACCGCGCGGCGGGTTGGCCGCGGACGACACCTCGTTCCCTATTTCGCATGTGTGGCAGAACGTGCCGATACACCTGCTCGGCGCCCGAGTACCACTGGACACCCGCACCCGCGGCGTGGCCGGGGCAGCGGGCGCGTCGCCACAGTCGATGGTGCAAGAAACGTTGAATCGGTCCGAGGCACACCTGTGGGCGATTCTCTCGAATGGCGTAGTGCTGCGACTGCTACGCGACTCGACGTCGTTGGTCGGATCGTCCTATGTGGAGTTCGATCTCGAGGCGATCTTCGACGGCGACCTTTTCGCCGATTTTCTGCTGCTGTATACGCTGTGCCATGTCTCCCGGGTAGAGGTCCGCGACCCCGAGGTGGGGCCCGCGTCCTGCTGGTTGGAACAATGGCGTCGGGACGCCATCGACTCTGGTTCGCGCGCATTGAATCTGCTGCGCGACGGGGTGGTGCAGGCGTTGCGGACGCTTGGCTCAGGATTCGTTGCCCATCCCGCCAACACGGATCTGCGCGACCGGCTGGCCACAGGCGAGGTCGACAAGGACGACCTGCATCACGCGCTACTGCGGGTGGTGTATCGGATGCTGTTCACCTTCGTCGCCGAGGATCGCGGAGTGCTGCTGGCCCCGGCGGCGACACCCGCGGTGCGGCAACGTTTCACCGACTACTTCGCCACAGCACGCCTGCGCCGCACCGCACTGCGCCGAATCGGCGACCGGCACAGCGACAAATGGCAGGCCCTTACGCTGGTCTGGCGTGGTCTCGGTGACGAGCAGGGTCTGCCCGAGCTCGGACTGCCGGGTCTCGGCGGCCTCTTCGAGCGCGGCGAACTCGATCTGCTGCTCGACTGCTCGCTCAGCAACGAGGCACTGCTCGGCGCGGTGCGCGCCTTGTCGACCGTGCGCGAACCCGGCTCGAGTGTGCTGCGTGTGGTCGACTACCGCAGTCTGGGCGCGGAGGAACTCGGCAGCATCTACGAAGCACTGCTCGAATACGTGCCGCAGATCGACATCGCGCGCCACACCTACGTTCTCGATATCGCCGCGGGAAACGACCGCAAAGACACCGGCTCCTACTACACGCCGACCAGCCTGGTCGAATCGTTGCTGGACACCGCGCTCGACCCGGTGCTCGACGAGGCCCAGAAATCCGACGATCCCGAAGCGGCGCTTCTACAGGTCACCGTGTGTGACCCCGCCTGTGGCAGCGGCCATTTTCTGGTCGGCGCCGCACGCCGGATCGCGAAACGGGTTGCCGCACTGCGTACCGGCGATCCGGAACCGGCACCACAGGCCGTGCGCGGGGCGATGCGGGATGTGGTGTCGCACTGCATCTACGGCGTCGATGTCAACCCGCTTGCCGCCGAGCTGGCGAAAGTGTCGTTGTGGATGGAGGCCCTGGAACCCGGACGGCCACTGGCCTTCCTGGATGCGCAGATCAAGGTCGGCAATGCGCTCGTCGGCGTCACTCCGCGCCTGCTGGCACAGGGGCTGCCCGATGACGCGTTCAAACCGATCGAAGGTGACGACAAGAAGATCACGGCATCCCTGAAGAGGCAGAACAAGTCCGAGCGTGAACACGGCAATCAAGCCAGTCTCTTCGATGCTCCCGAACGAGTGTCGAACGACCCGCTGCGCTCGCGTATCGAGGACGTGATCGCAGCACGCCCGAATTCGCTGAGCGACGTGCATATTCAGCAACAGCGACTGCGGTCCTACATCGACTCGGACGAGTACCGGCAGCAGCGGCTGGCGGCGGATGCGTGGTGTGCGGCGTTCGTGTGGCCGAAGTACGAAGACGCACCCACTGCGATTACGCACCGAGTGGTCACCGCACTCACAGCGGGCAAAGCGGTGCTCGATGAAGCGATGCGCGCCGAGCTCCACCGTCTCGCAGCCGAATACCGCTTCTTCCACTGGCACCTGGAGTTCCCGCACATCTTCCCTACCGCCACCGGCGCCGACGTCAACCCGGCGACCGGGTGGGCAGGCGGTTTCTCGGTGGTGTTGGGAAATCCGCCGTGGGAGCGGGTGAAGCTGCAGGAGCAGGAGTTCTTCGCCGCCCGCGACCCGGAGATCGCCCAAGCCCCCAACGCAGCTGCACGCAAAAAGCTCATTGCCGCACTGGCACACGCCGAACCACCCGTCCTGTATCAGGAATTCATCGCCGAGAAGCGTAGAGCGGAAGGCGTATCGCACGTCCTGCGTGTCTCCGGACGATTTCCGCTGACCGGCCGCGGTGATATCAACACCTACGCCGTATTCGCTGAGACCGACCGGAGCCTGCTCGCAGCGCGCGGACGACTAGGCGTTATCCTCCCTACCGGCATCGCCACAGACGCGACTACCCAGCATTTCTTCAAGGATCTTGTCGAACGGGGTTCCATCTCGAGCCTCTATGACCTCGAGAACAGCAAGCCTCTATTCGACGGGGTGCATCGAAGCTTCAAGTTCTGCCTGCTCACGCTGGTAGGGCGTGACATCCGTGAACCGCGAGCGGACTTCGCATTCTTTGCCCACGACCCGACCGACCTGCAGCGTGCCGACGCTCGATTCACTCTCACCCCGGAGGAAATTTCCCTCCTCAACCCCAACACCGGCACCTGCCCGGTCTTCCGGACTCGGCGCGACGCGGAGATCACCCTCGGCATCTACCGCCGAGTTCCCGTCCTCATCCGCCAAGGTGACCCGGACGGTAACCCCTGGGGTATCAAGTTCATGACAATGTTCCACATGTCGAACGACTCGGACCTGTTCCACACCCGCGAGGAACTCGAGAAGAACGGTTGGACCCTGCGGGGCAACGTCTTCGAGCGCGACATCGAGAGAATGCTGCCGCTGTACGAGGCGAAGATGATCCACCACTACGACCATCGCTGGGCAAGTTACGAGCCAGATGGCACGGTGCGCGACGTCACTCTCAAGGAAAAACAGGAGCCCGATTTTGTCGTGATGCCACGCTACTGGGTCAACGAGGTGGCCGTTGACGCGACACTCAAGGGACGCTGGGACAGGCAGTGGCTGTTGGGTTGGCGTGACATCTGCCGAAGCACTGATGAGCGGACCATGATCGCGAGTGAGTTGCCGAGAACAGCTGTGGGGCACACGATGCCGATTGCATCAACCACAGGCCAACCCGAACTACTTCAGGCGCTCTGGACATGCTTTGCCCTCGACTATGTCGCGCGTCAAAAGGTTGGCGGAACCCATATGACCTACGGATATCTCACTCAGTTGCCAGCTCCTACCCCCCATACAATTGACCGCTTGAAACTGGGCACCGACTGGTTCCTAAAGCGAACCATGTACCTCAAAATCGAATGGCATGATCTGTCGCTAAGAGCATCAATTCGCGCTGAACTGGACGCCGCCCTCTTTCACGTATACGGAATCGATCGCGACGACGTCGACTACATAATGGATACTTTCCCGATCGTCAAACGCAAGGACGAGGCCGCGTACGGCGAGTATCAGACGAAGAGAATAATTCTAGAAATCTACGACGCAATGGCAGATGCGGAACGCACCGGACAATCATACGCCTCGCCGTTCGATCGCGTATTGGAGACCAAGGCGGCATGACAGATTCACCAGGTTCAGTATCCCAAACCGAAGGAGTAGAATCCGTTGAAACGGTGGGCAGACGAATAATAGATGCATGCCTCGGCAAGGACGGATCTATTCTGACCCCTGGTCGAGAGATCTGGACCACGACCAACCTTCAGGAGCTCGTCGACAGCTACGTCAATCAACCTGATGCTGGATCCGGTGGCTTCTTCGAAAAGCTCGCTAATCAACTGGCAACCGTATCGCCCGACGCAATACAGCTGTTCGCCGAGCTACTGCTGTTGAATCTTCTGCCGGTGTTGAACTTCACCGGGGATACGAAGATCGATCACCTCAAGCGAGTGCTGGCGCTCGGAGCGACCGACGTGACAATCCCGCCAAACATCAAGGACACGCTTCGTCTTGGCGGCGTTTTCCGAGGCGGGCAGGCATTCACCAACCACCGGTGGGCACAACTCGTCTTTCTGGTGCGGTTCGCTTTGCACTTCAAATCTCTTCCCGCACAGCAGCAATCCGAATCACTGGCGGATCCGCTGGCGTTTCGGGAGACGGTACGGGCGGTGCCAACGGGGCAGGCGACGCAACAAAATTCGTTGCAGTATTTGGCTTTCCCGGAGTTCTTCCTCCCGATCGTCAGCGCGAGCGACCGCCGTGCCATCCGTGACACGTTTATTGATCGGCTAGACGAGAGCACTGGCGACGTTGACCAGGACCTGCACCGGCTCAGTGTCCTAATGTCCGAGAACACCGGAGCTCCTGTCCATTTCTACAGCCCTCCTTGGGTGGACCAGTGGCGGGGCAGCCGTGATCCGGTCACACCAACAGACGCGGTCCAGCATGCCTGGCGCGTGCGCGGCTCCGATGTGCTCGGCCTGGACATGGTGCCCGTGTGGCGCACCAAAGGCATCGTGTCGCTGTCCGCCCGGCTGCTGCGCCCGGTCGAACCCGATGTGACGCGTGATGACCTGAAAAGCTGTGTGGAGGAGGACTATCGCACCTCCGGCTATTCGGCGCGGCAAGAGAAGTTCGAAGAATTCTATGCTTTCATGCAGCGCATCCATCCGGGCGATCTCGTCGTCACATTCAGCCGCCAGCGTTTGCACTTCGGCACCGTCACGGGTGACGCCGAGCACACCCCCACGGAAGACGGCCGGTCCAATCTGCGCCGCACCGTCAAATGGGAAGCCCGGACGATACCGCTCGACTCCGTCCCCGATGAGCTGACACCCTTGCTCAACAATCCGCGCGACGTCACCGATCTGAGCGCGCACATCGAAACTCTGCGCACCCTGGCGGGGCAGCATCCGCCGACCCCGGCGACGAAGGCCGCCAACCTGCCGGACGCCACACCGGAACTGGCCGACCATCTGCATGTTCCGCAGGCCTGGCTGCAAGAATGCATCGACCTGCTCCGCGACCGCCCGCAGTTGATCTTCTACGGCCCGCCCGGCACCGGAAAGACTTATCTCGCACAGAAGATCGCCCGGCACATTGCCCCTGACGGCAACGTGACCGTCGTCCAGTTCCATCCCGCCTACTCCTACGAGGACTTCTTCGAGGGCTACCGCCCTGTCCCCCTCGGCAATGGGCAGATCGGTTTCGATCTGAAGCCGGGCCCCCTGCGCCGGATCGTGGAGAAGGCGGCGGAGAACCCGACCGCGGTCTATGTCCTCATCATCGATGAGATCAATCGCGGCAACTTGGCAAAGATCTTCGGTGAGCTGTACTTCCTGCTCGAATACCGCAACGCGGCAATAGACCTGATGTACCGGTCGGAGAAGGACGCACCGTTCTCACTGCCGAAGAACCTGGTGTTGCTCGGCACGATGAACACCGCCGACCGTTCGATCGCCCTCGTGGACGCCGCCATCCGCCGACGTTTTGCCTTCGTGCCCCTGCATCCCGAAGAATCTCCGGTCAACGAGGTGCTGCGTGGCTGGCTGGCAGCTGAAGGCCGGGATGGAGAGGTCGCCGATCTTCTCGACGCACTCAACCGTCGCATCGAGGACCCTGATTTCAAGATCGGGCCGTCGTACTTCATGCGGGATGCGGTATTCGCCCCCGGCGGGATCGAAAGAGTCTGGCGCACAGCGATTCTCCCGCTGCTAGAGGAGCACCATTACGGCGATCGCATTGTCGACGTGGCCGAAACATACGGCCTGGACGCGATCCGTAGCACGCTCGACGAGGTCACGTCAGCCGAGCATGCGGAGTTGGACGATGACGCAACGGCTGACGCTGACTGAAGGCGGCGCCGCGCAGCGGGTGTCGCTCAGCAGCGCCGAGTACACGGCGCTGCAGCGGCTCGCGATCGCCGATGCCGTTCCCACCACCACACCGGGTGTGTATGAGATCTCGGCGGGGAGAAAGGTGGGCGCCGTCTCCCTCGGCGATCGACAAATTCTCGTCCGGCCAAAGGTGCACGATATCGATCGGCTTGTCTTCCTGATCGGCTATGCGGCGAAACCCGACATCTGGCGTGACGATCCGGTGACGCTCAGTTCCGCCGACGAACTGTTTCCCGCACTCGCCGAAGCATTCTCGCGCATCACGCTGGCCGCCGCCGAGCAGGGCCTGATCATGGGGTACCGAACGGTCAACGACACCCTGCCGGTACTACGTGGCCGACTCCTCGCAGGCACTCAGATGGGTCGCCACCATGGAATGGCGTTGCCGCTGGCGGTCGAATACGACGAATTCACCACCGATATCGCCGAGAACCGGCTCTTGCTGCTGGCCACAACCCGGCTGCTGACCGTACCCCGGGTCAGCGAATCAGCGCGAAAGCGGCTGCACCGGTTGCGGCTCGCGCTCTCGGAGGTGACGTACCTGCCGCGTGGTGCGGCCGTGCCACATTGGGAACCGAGTCGGCTCAACCACAGGTTCCATGCCGCCCTGCGCCTGGCCGACATCGTGCTCTCGGCGCAGTCCTTCGAGCATCGGTTCGGCGACCTGACCGTCACCGGCTACATGTTCGACATGTGGAAGGTCTTCGAGGACTTCGTCTGCACCGGGCTGAGCGAGGCGCTGGCGCCCAGGGGCGGTCGCTGCGCGCCACAGCACCGGATGGCCATGGACGCCGCCGACCGGGTGACGATGAGACCCGACCTCGTCTGGTTGGCACCGAATCGCACCGTGCGCGCAGTTGTCGACGCGAAGTACAAAATCGAGCGGCCCCAAGGTTTTCCGGATGCCGACCTATACCAGATGCTGGCGTACTGCACTGTTTCCGGAACCCGGCACGGACATCTCGTCTATGCCCAGGGCAATGCCACGCCGATCGCACACCGCATACGCAACAGCCCAGTCACCATCCACTGCCACACCCTCGATCTCTCGCTCCCACCCCGAGCGCTGCTCGCCGCTGTCGACCGTCTCGCTGCACGTGTCGCGGCGATGAGCACCACCGAGGAATGATGACCACCCTCGCACTGCGCCGGGACTTCCTTCGCGACTACGGCAAACTCGAGATCAACAAGGCCCGCAACCCGCGCGTCCGATCGGTCCAAGTCGACAAGTCTGGCGGGGCATCGGCTAGCACCGGGCCGGTGATACGCATAGCTTGCTGAAAGTGCCCCCAGGACGACTCCTACACGTGGGCGTGGCGTCGCGCCGTAAGGATCTCGGCAGGTCGAAATAATTGTTAGATACCTTGCTCCGCGTACGGCCCCGTGATACCCGGTGATCGGATCGAGATAAAAGCACCCGCGTTACAAAAAAGTCCCGCATTGTGTTGCATATCACGTTTGTACACGAAGCGCCTGATCAGGCGGTATATCGAGCCGCTCAGCCAGAGCTCTCCAAGATCGGCAATTTCACTTGTTTACCACTAGTTTGCCAAATGTTAATCTATCGTGATCAAGCTGATATCAGGTCCGGAAGAGACCAGAGGAACCAGTGACCAGCCTGTGACTGGATTCTCCCCCGGGTACGACAGCGGCACCCGAGGGGCACCGCCCCGAGTAGTTCCCGCATCGCGCCGCCAGGAATTCGAACCCTGGCCTTTCACAACGAAATCCGAAAACAGCACATGGCCGATACGGGCGAACTCCCCACTGGACGCCCGCTGTCGATCCGCGCTGCCTTGTCGGGGCGGATCGCCGCACGATCAAGGAACTGATTTCGCAATGCCTGAGTCACGCCTTTCTCCTTTCCGCCACCGATCGCTTCGTAAAGGTGCCGTCCTCGCGGCCGCGATCGGCATCGTCGCCCTTGGTGCCTCCGCTGGGGTGGCGGTAGCCGATGACAGCGTTCCGTCCCGTATTGCGACGGTCGCCGACGCCCCCGGTCTGCCTGGCCTGCCCCCACTGCCGCCGCTGCCCGCGCTTCCCCCTCTGGGCGTCCTGCCTCCGCCGCCGCCCCCGGTCTACGAGAACAACCTCGACGGCTGGATTCGCCAGTCACTCGACGTCATGCGTGTCCACAACATTCCGGGTAGCTACGACAGCATCCACCGCAACATCATGCGTGAGTCGGGCGGCAATCCCCGGGCCATCAACACGTGGGATTCCAACGCCGCCAAAGGAACCCCCTCCAAGGGGCTGCTCCAGGTGATCGACCCGACCTTCAACGCGTACCACGTCGACGGCACCCCCTTCGACATCTGGGACCCGGTCGCCAACATCACCGCCGCCTGCAACTACGCGGCTCACCGCTACGGCTCGATCGACAACGTCAACGGGCCGTACTAACGTTCGGCCCCTCCTCCAGCGCCTCCTCGTCTCACCGACGGGGAGGCGCTGTCGTTGACGCCGATTGGCTGATCAGGTCACAACCTCGGCTCACGCCTCGACCAACTCCTGCCCGTTCCAGGTGAACCGCGCCGTCGTCACCGCGTCATTCCCGTCCCCGCCCACGATCTGGTGAATCCCGATCCCGCTCAACTCCGCATACGTGCACCACTCGTGATCCGAGGTCAGCATCAGGTCCAGGTCCAACGCCGTCAGCAGGGCGAAGATCTGTCCCCGGTTCACGGTGTCCACTCCGACGAACACCTCATCCAGCAAGATCACGCGCGGGGCCTGGGTCGCGGCCTGGTAGTGCGCGGCGACGGCGGCGAACAGCGGTAGGTGCAGCGCGATGGCCTTCTCGCCGCCGGAGAGCGCGCCGTGCAGTTTCTTGGTCAGCTCCTGGAAGCCTTCCCCGTTGCCGCGGTCGATCTTGACCACGAAACGATGCCAGGTCGTGTAGTCGAAGACCTGGGCGAGTTGCTGTTCCCAGCTGGTGGCGGTGTCGTCGGCTTTCGCCTCCTCGATGCGGTCGCGCAGGAAGCGGTGCAGGGATTCGCGGTCGGCCTCGCTGAGGCGGACGGGGTCCTTGAGCAGGAGGTCGCGGGCGGCCTTGGTGCCCGGTGGGAGATCTTTGCCTACCTGCCAGACCAATTGGACGGCGACGTTGGAGGCGGTGCGCACGCGCTCGAGCCGCGCGTTCATGCTGTCGACGAGGTCGTTGGCTTGTCGGATGCGGGCGGCGAGGTGGCGGCGGGTGTCGCCGGTCAGAGTTTGGTCGAACAACCGCCGTTCCTGTTCGGTGATCTCGTTCTTGCTCTGTTCGGCTTCGGCGACGAGGACCTGGAGCAGTTCGGCGCAGCCGACCCGGACTCCGTCGACCACGGCGGTGAAGACCTGAACGTCCTCGTCGGTTTCGAGGTCGAGATCGGCGCGGGCGCTGAGCGCCGTGCGGCATTCGTGCACCGCCTCGTTGAGGCGGCGCACGGCTTCGTTGAGGTTCGCCGGAGCGTACGGCACGGTGGGCCAGGCCGCGGCGACCAACCGCGCGGCGTCGAGTGCGGCCCGAACACCATCCGAGATGGCCAGCGTCTCCCGGAATTTCAGCAGATCGGGAAGCGCGCTGTCGTCTGGGAAGATTCCGGTGGAAAGATGCCGAAAGCGCAGCGCGACAGCGTCTCTCACCGCGGTCGCGGTCTCTTTGGCCTCGGCGTCGGCGGTCTTCTGCGTGGCGAGACGACCTACCTCGGTGGCGAGGTCGGTGAGCGTGGCGCGGTCTTGTTCGAGGTTGCCGTTGAGCTCCTCGATTCGGACGCGGAGCTGCTCGATCTCGGCCAGCACTTCGCGGTAGTCACGCCCGACCGACTCTTCGATCGCTTCGAGTTCGGTCTTCATTTGCCGGTACTCGTCGGCTGACTCGGCAGCGGCTTCAGCGCGGTCGGCCGCGTCGGCGGCGGACTGCTGAGCGTGCTCGGCGCGCTCACTCGTAGTCGCGCGGGCCTGCCGCAAGTCGCGGTGAGCGTCGAGCCAGACGTCGGCTTGACCAGCGAAATCGTCGATGGCTCCGTTCAGGGCCGAGAGAGCGGTGCGTTCGGTGGGGAGTCCGGTGCCGGCGGCGAGCAAGGAAAGGCCATGCAGCGCGTTTTTGACCGCGGCTTCCTTTACCGCGACGGTCTCGAGAGATTTGCGAACCTGACGATCGGCTGCGGCCAGGTCTGATTCGGTGCGGGTGAGCTTGCTTTCGGCAGCCAGGAGCAGCGCGTGATCAGGCCGCCTGTCGCGCTCGGACTCGATGAGGCCGCGGTGAGTGACCAGCTGCCGCAGTCGGGCGTCCTGCTCGCGCAGCCGAAGGTCGCACTCGGCGATTTCGCCGTCGAGTTCGCGGATGAGCCGCTGTCTGGTGCGTTCGCGGGTCGAGGCGCCGATGTAGGCGGGCTGATCCTTGTGCCAGCTGCCGTTGAGGTTGCCGATGCGCCAGCTGCCATCGGCGCCGACTGCCGCGACAAACGCGGAGGGAAGTCGGTCGCCGAAGGCAATGGTGGCCAGTAGCCCGCGCACTACGTCAGGGGAAACGGGACTGTCGGGGACGGCAACGAGAACCTCTGCCAGGGAGCGACCGGTGACCGGCTCGAGAGCCGTGTGGTCGGCGAACACATCGTGGCCTTCCACGGCTCCACCTGGACCGATCCAGGCGTCCAGCAGCCCGGCGGATTCGAGGGCCGCCTCGATACCCGCCGCGGTGCTACCGGGCAGTCCGTCGGCGAAGTCGATCAGCCGCCACAGGGGTGCGCCGGCCATCCGGCTCCGGTCGGTGGTGCGCCAGGCCGGGGCGGCGGGCGGGATGTCGTGTTCGTCGGCGAGGCGTTCCCGTTTGGCGGCCAGCTCGCCGCGCTTGCTTTCCGCGTCGTCGATTTCCCGCTCACATCGGGTCTCCTGCCGTGCCACATCCTCCAACGCGGCCGAGACCACCGTGTTCACTGTGTCGCTCAGTGCTGATCGGCTATCCGCGAGATCGGCGATGGCGTCCGGATCATCGAACAACAGTGCGCGACATCCGACTGCCCAGTCGCGCAGGCGGTCATGCAGGGCATCGAGTTCGTGTGCGCGTTCCTCGGCGGCCGCGGTCTGCGCGTCCCGGGCTTGCAGGAACTCCTCTCTGGCCGTCTCCAATGCCTGTTCGGCGTCGGTACGCGAGTCGACGGCACGTTCGTGTCGGTCGAGCGCGCGAGCCATATCGCCGATGCGGTCGCGTCTGCCCCGCACCGCTGCGCGCAGCAAAGCTCGGGACTGGTCGGCTTCCGGATCGCGGGTCAGTTCGTCGTACACGCTGACGAGTCCGGCGCGGTGCGCGGCTTGGCGGGTTTCGATGCCGCTCCGCTCTGCGATCTCTGCCAGCCGCCGTTCGGACTCGACGGCTGCGGCGTGCTGCTCAGCGGCGGTCGCCGCGGCAGACTGTTTCAGTTGCGCCTCCGCCTCGGCTCGCTCTGCCCGCACCTCGGCGCTCCTGGTTTGCTTGCGCAAGTCGACGAGTTTCAAGCCCTGTTTGTAGGCGTCGGTTTTGGTGAGCCCGTCACGCCTGGACTCGGCGTGCAACAGATCGGCCTTACGTGCGGTAATGCGGTCCTCGGTCTCGCGCTTACGCTGCTCGGTACGCTCGTACTCGTCAGCGGACTTCTTCGCCGCACTGGAGATTCTCTCCAGCTCTGTGGTGGCCGAGATGAGCGCGGCGGCCCCGGCACGCAGTACCCGCTGGGCATAGGTGCGCTGATGACGCGCCAGCGTGCGAGTCGCCGCGACCTCGGCATCCAAGCGCGCCAGCCGTTCCCGCTGCGCGTCGAGACGCTCGAAGCCCTCGGCGAGGTCGGCGATCTCGTCGTGGCTCAGCGGCGGCAGCGCGCGCGACAGCAGCGTCGACAGCAGGGCCGGGTCGAGTCGCTGCGACAGTTTTGGCGTCCGCAACTGAAGCAAAGCGGTGATCAACGCGTCGTATCGCTGCTCGTTCAAGGTGGGGAACAGCGTCGAACGCACTCTCGCGCGGTAGTCGGCCGCGGTGTCGTGCACCTTTCCTCCGGCGCCGAGCCGCTCGTCCAGTGCCGCACGGGTCAGCGGGCGGCCTGATTCGGTCAGCACCAGCTCCCGCTCGGAGTCCGCTGTGCCGATCCGCAACTCGGTGGTGAAGTAATCCGCGTGTACCGACGTGGTCCGACTGGTGGCCTGTAGCCGCGCACCACAAGTGAACCACCTTTCGGTCTCCCCGGAAAGCCGAAATTCGAGCCAAACGTATCCGACCCGGGTGGCACCGGACGCGCCCTCACCCATGAGATTCCAATACATGGTTCGTTCACCGGTACCGAAGGTGGACAACCGATTGGCCCGCAGGTTCGCATCGAACAGGAAGGGCAGCAGCAGTTCCAGCGCCTTGGATTTGCCGCTGCCGTTCGGGCCGCGCAGCAGCAGACGCCCGTCGTGGAATTCGAAAACCTCGTTGTAGTAGCGCCAGACGTTGAGTATTCCCGCGCGAGTGGGCACCCACCGGACGCTTTTCTCCGCGCCGGGCAGCGGTTGCGGCAACTGAGTCACGGTCATGACGGTTCCTCGGCGGTGTCGGCTGTGCGGATCTCGCTGACGCGGTATCGGGAGGCGGCGGGCAGCGGGATCACCAGTCCCGACGCCGAGAGGCGGACCAGCCCGAACGACTTCAGCACGGCGAGTGCATCGGAAACGAGTTGCCGCGCGCCGTCATCACCGCGATAGGTGCGAGCCCAGCGCGGAAACCGGTCCAGGATTCCGGCGGCGCTGCGCTGCAACTGTTCGGCGGTGGTCGGGCCCGGCATGGCGTCGAGAAGGAGGAGCGCTGCCACCTTGGCGGTGCCGGCGTCATCGGGGAACCGGCTGTCGGTGGCGATGCCGTCCGGGTCGACCAGCAACAATCCTTCGGCCCGCTCTTCGAGAACGAAACCGCCCTGTTCGGCAGCGCGACGGAGTAACTGCCTGCCGGTGGGCGAAGCAAGGTAGGCTCGCTCGTCCTCGGTGAGTTCGTCGAAGTACACCACCGGATCGTCCACCAGACGACGAAATACACTGTGCCGCAACCACAGATTGCGCTGAACGTCGGAGACACCCGTGCGGTCGGCATGCCTGCCCGGCGCAGCCGCCAGACCGTAGCGGCGTTCCCTGGTGAGTTCCGTGAGGACGTCGTCGAACCGCAGCGACACCTCCTCGGCGGGCAGCCCCAGTTGCGACGGGCCGGTCGGGAGCGCCAGCAAACGCAACAGCAGCGTGGTATCGACTCGGAACAGCACCTTCGCGGTATCCGACTCCACGTACGAATCGGCGGCTCCGTCGATTGCCTCGAGCACACCGAACGCCTCCAGCAACCGCAGCGCGTCCACGAAAGCCATTCGCTCCGTGCGGCTGGCCGTATCGAAGCTCGCCACCACGGGGTCCTCCGCGGTGGCGACACGCACCCGCCCTGCGAGCAGACCGATCGTCGTCACCGGGGCGGCGAAAAGTTCCGCCGCCACCACACACAGCAGGACGTAACGTCTGCGATCGAATTCTGCTCTGCCGGAACGCAATCGGCGGGCAGATCGAGTCGGATCGAGGGCCGCGCGTACTTTGACCAGGCGGGCATAGCCGAGACGTGGCTCGACGATCAGCGTCCAGCCGCAGTGGTAGTCGAACCACTTCGCGATCGGATCGTGCCGCCGCCGGATCACGTCGAACACATCCGGTGCGGCACGTTCGGTGATCAAAGGATCGGCGAGCAGATGCCGCACGCCGCGGGTGATCTCCTCACGCTCGGCGATCACCAGTTGATTGGCGAGCTCGCTCAAGGCTTCCTCCCGTGAGTCGCTCGCACCGTGATCACGCGGATGCTCCTCGTCGCCGCGCACCGCGACCGAGCGCGGTGACCTCCACGATGTAGTCGGGTCCGCGGAACACGCCGCGCGGCGTCTTCAGTTCGGCGATTCCGCCGTCCGGCGGGGTGCGCAGAACGATCTCGACACGGCCATCCGTGGTGCTGCCCCGCCGGATTCCGTTCGTTTCCGGCGCGCTGCCCAGCGCTCGCCCGAGCAACTCGAGCAGCCGTTCGAACACGCCGTGATCCAGTTCGCCGAAACCCGAAAGGCGCACGGTTCCACCGGTATCCAGCATGTCCCACGCCGCTTGTAGTTCGGCCCGTTCGGCCGCGGCCCTGGCAGCCCTGGCGGCTTTGATCGCCGCGACATCAGGAATCGCGCCGGTCCTGCCGAAGCGCTCGGTACGACCCGACGAACGCAGCAACGGCGAGACTTCGACCGCAGGCGCCTCGTGCCACGACGCGGTGTAGCTCACCAGCTCCGGGTCGGGGTGCGCCAGATGCGGATGCCGCGCCGAGCTGAGCCCGAAGGCCGTGGACCACAGCCGGTGCAGGTCGTCCTGCTCCGGCAGCACCGAAAACCACCGTGCCAGTGCACGGAAGTCGGCCGCGGCGCTGCTGGACCTCCTGCGCGACTCGGTGATCCGGTCGAGCACCTGCAGCAGCGTGATGATGGCCCTGCGGCCGACTTGTCGTAGCTGGTCGATGCGCGGGGTCGTCCCGTCGGCGGGCAAGAACCAGGCTCGCAGACCGTCCCAGCGCGCCCGCCGGTGCTCCAACCACGTGGAGCCCGGATCGGCGCCGCTCAGTTGCGGCAGCTCGGCTCCGAGCAGTGCGCGCTGATGCATGCGGGTGACGCCGTAGTTCTCGATCAACTGGATGCGGGAGGTGATGGCGTGCGTGCGGTATTCGATGTTGGTCAGAAACTCCTGGAGATACGCTACGGTGGCGGCCTTGACCTCGTGGAATACGGTGAGGTCGACGCCGTCGGCACGCAGCAGTCGCTGTAGTTCGCCGTTGAACTGTTTGGTGTTGCCGCGCAGCGCCTCCAAGTGGGACTCGAGCTCGCTCAACACCGTGAACACTCGGCGGTCCGGGCCGGAGTCGAGTTCGTGCGCCAGGTCGGCCAGCCGGTCGGAGATCGCGTCGAGTACGGCGGTCTGCAGGGCGCCGGTCGAGGCGAGGACCGTCATCGCGTGCACGACACCGGCGAATGCGGCTTCCCCCTGCCTGGTGAGCGAGTACTGGAGGTTGCGGCGTTCGTATTCGCTTGCCGTGCGGTAGTTTTCGGAATGGTTCTGGATCACGTCGACCAGATTCCAGGTGTGCAGCTGGTCCAGCGCCGCGGTGAGGTCGTCGTCCTCGACGGCTTCCAACCATCCGACCGACCGTAGCCGCGCCCGGACCTCGTCGATGCCGAGCGCAGTCTCCAGACGTTCGTTCGCCTCACCGAACGCGTGCAGCACCGACACATAGAGACCGGCGCGATCGCCGCTGGTGAAGCGGAACATCTCGGGCGGAACACGAATCGGGTCCATAGCAATTCCCCCTGGCTGGCGACTCGACTGCCCACCATAGCCCCAGGGGCCGACATTCACGGCTCGATGTCGGCGAGCAGGACGTCGACAACCCGCTCCTCGGGGACCGCCAGGCCGGTCCGGCGCAGGTGCTCGGACAGGTCGCCATCCCACGGCACCGGCGTCACCCGGCCGGCGGCGGGTCCGCTCGCCCCCACCGCCGAGAGGTAATCCGCGCTGGTCATCCGCCACGGCACCGCCCCGAACCTGGCGACGATGTTGGCGGCGATCCGCAAACCCTCACCGTCGAAGTCACCGTGGTAGCGAAGTTCGGCTCCCGCCCGCGACAGCCGATCCAGCAAATGCACGCAGGCGCTGCTCGGCCACCCGGCCGTGCACACCATCGGCGGGCAACGATCGCCGAAGCGCGCCAACGCCATCGCGAGAATGCTGGGGTTCTCGACCACCCACACTCGACCGGCTGCTTCGGCCAGTTGTGGCTCACATCGGATCTGTTGCAGTGTGACAACCGCGGCCAGCCCACGGCTCGCACAGGTGCGCAAGATCTCGCCGACCACTCCGTCGGCAGCGCTGGTCGGCAAACCAGCGACGAGCACAGTGGACGACAGTTCGTCATCGGCCACCCCGGCACGCTCCCACAGGGCGCGCAACTGAATGGCATCGGTTGGCGGCTCGCCGTCGTACAGCACGGCCAGTGCGCGGACGACCGTGGCCTGCAACCGCGTTCCGTCGTCGAGTGCGTGCGGGTCGCCGAGCACTCGCTCGGCGAATACCGGCAAAGGGACACCCGCTCCCGGCAGTTCGCGCAGGACGCGCAACGCCCGCCCCAGCTCGAATCTCGTGTATTCGACCGACTTCGTCATCAGTCCCGCGCGCCGCGTCGAGGCCACCCACTCCTCCAGAACAGGTTGTGCGCGCACGACGTCGTGGCCGGACAACCACGCCCACAATTGCTGTCGAGCAGCCATTTCGGCAGCTCGCTCGGCTGATCTGTCGCCAACCGGTCCGACGAGGTGCTCGACGACCGTGTAGGCATCCGCCCCGCTGACCTCGAGCAGCACCGCATCGACCTCGGCCAAGCTGACTATCCGGTACTCACCGGGCAGTCGAGACGACCCGAAGAAATCCGCCAGGGCGGTCTGCTGACCGATGTCAAGCGGCCCGACCTTGACTCGACTCACCGGCCGGCCTGTCGACAGACGCCGATGCAATGCCTGCCACAGCGGCGCCAAGTCCGCGGAGAGACGCGCTATCGCCTGTTCGTCACGCATCGATCGTTCCGGCCATGAGGTGAAATACCGAGATAGCCATCGGACCATTCACACCAAAGTACAGGTGGCACACACTTAGCATAGATTAGTATAGACAAAGTATATTATGCGCGCATTTAGTCGCAGTTCTTCCTTCGAAGGAGGGGTCATGAGCTGGCCATCTCACGACGCGGACACCCTCCCGTGGAGCCCTCGCCACCGCCAAGGCTCACGCGCCGACCGTACCCTCACCGAGATCGAAGTCTCGATCCCACCACGCATCGCCGACCTCCCGTACACACCCGCCGGGCCGGTCGCGCGAGCGCTTGAGGACGCGGTGATCGCGGTAGCGCGGCTCGAGGCGGGCTACGGTCAGCACCTGGCGCCATTGGCCGACTTCCTGCTGCGCAGTGAGTCCGTGGCATCGTCGAAGATCGAACACATCGACGCAGGCTGGCGCGCATTCGGCAAAGCGGTCGCCGGGGGGAAGGCAAGCGAGGAGGCCAAATCGCAACTGGCGGCCGTGCGAACTTTGGCGGCACTCGTGGCCGCAGCCGCCGACGGTCCGATCACGCTCGATTCCATCCTGGAGGCGCACCGTCTGCTGATGGCCCCCGACTTCTACACCGCTCGGGACTCCGGCTCGCTGCGCACGGTTCAGAACTGGATCGGCGGCAGTGACTACACCCCGATCGACGCGCTGTTCGTTCCGCCTCCGCCGGAGCTGGTTGCTGAGCTGATGGACGACCTGATCGCCTTCATCGGCCGCAACGACCTGCCGATCCTCGCACAGGCCGCCATCGCGCATGCCCAGTTCGAATCAATCCATCCGTTCACCGACGGCAATGGCCGCATCGGCCGCGCCCTCATCAGCGCGGCGCTGCGGCGACGCGGACTCACCCAGCGAGTCACGGTTCCGTTGGCATCAGCGATGCTCGCCGACACCGGCCGCTACTTCAGCCAGCTGAACAGATACCGCGAAGGATGTGTCGACGAATTCGTCGAATACGTCGCTGTCGCAACGATCCACTCCTGCGAGGCCGCGCAGGAATCCGCCCGTGCCCTCGCCGACCTCCCTGCACAGTGGAGTGCCCGCGCCAAGCCGCGAGCGAACTCCGCAGACGAATCGGTACTGGCCGCACTGCTCGACACGCCGATCTTCAACGCGGACACGGCACAGAAGATCACCGGCACCACCGAGGCCAGCGTGTACCGCGCCCTCGGTAGGTTGACCGAAGTCGGCATCCTCGAGGTGCTCTCGGAGAACAAACGCAATCGAATCTGGGCGGCAACCGACGTCCTCGCCGAACTCGACGCTCTCAGCGCCGCCATCGGAAAACGGACCACCCACAACAGGTAGTTGGCATGCACCCCATGATGTTCGGATCAAGCGACTGAGCCGACGAGCGCCCGTCGGCGCTGGTCGCGTCCGTACTCCCGCCAGTGACAACAAGGACGTGGGCGGGGACACATACGCTCGTTCTATGCCCCGGTGGAGCACGCATGGCAGCGAGAGTGGGTCCACCAGCTCAGCTTGGGACGATCCCGGAACACTCTCAGCGGCAACCATTTCCAGGATGAACGCGAGCTCGGACACCGGGAGCGGCATCGGTTCGCCGTCGGATGCGCACAGCGAAGCGCCAGCCACGTCCGCATACGAATCGCGTTACAAGGCAAGAACAACGGCGATGAGTTCGCCGAAAAAGCTAGGCGCAGAGCATTTCACGGATCACCTGTATCGATCCGGGACAGCCGCGCTCGTCGGGCTCTGTATCGGCGTAGTGCTTTTGGTGGTCTCCGGTTGCCTGTTCGTCGACCGTTCCATCGAGCAGCAGGCGACGCCGACAACGTCACTCCGCGCCACCACCACTCCCCCGAGCACCACGGCACCACCGACTACCGCGCCCGCGGCAACGTCCGCATCCGTGCCCCCTGCCGCCAGGCTGGGCATCGGGGTCGCCGTCGGGAAGGTCACCGCCAACGACGGTACGACACTAGTGATCAAGAATCTGACCGGTAGCAGCGTCAAGGTCCGTAGCAACAGCGCCACCAAGATGTACGTCGTGACTGCGGCCCGTCCGGCCGACATACGCGTCGGCACCGTCGTCGCCGTTTACGGGCAGACACAATCCGATCGATCGATCATGGCCAATGTCATCACCGGCATCTGGATCGGTGCCTCGGCTAGGTGATTTGTCCCAGACTACGGGACGAGAGAACACCGCGAATGACTTTTTAGGTCAACCGACCTATATTAAGCATGTGAACGATGACCTCCAGTTCGATGCGCAGGGCCCGGTTCTATTGGTCGGCGGGTACGGCACGGTTGGCGCCGAGTTGGCGCGGATGGCGGCTGCGTCGCTGCCGCTGGTGCTCACCGGCCGGTCCGTGGAACGCGGTCGGGATCTGGCTGCGGAAACCGGTGCGGCGCTGCGCAGGTGGGATCTGGCCGATCCGGCTCCTTTCCGGGCCGGTGTGCGAGCGGTGGCTGGGCTGGTCAACGATCCCGATGACCGGATCCTGCGGGCGGCGATCGCGGGCGGGGTGCCGTTCGTGGACATCACCCGCTGGACCAGCCGTTTGCAACGAGCTGCGACCGTTGCCTCGATGCTCGGTCCGACCGCGCCGGTCCTGCTGTCCTCGGCCTGGATGGGTGGCGTCACCAGCCTCGTCACCGCCCATCTCGCCGACGAACTCGGCGGCGCGGACACCGTCGAGGTGGCGATCCGCTGGGACCTGCGGGACCGGGCCGGGGCCGACTCGGTGGAGTTCATGGACCGGCTGGGACTGGATTACGAGGTGATCGAGGACGGGCTGCGGCGCACCGTGATGCCGCTGAGCGACGTTCGACGAGTCCGCATCGGCGACAGCGTTACCCGGGTCGCCCGCATCGACACGCCGGAACAGTTCACACTGCCCTTGACACTCGGCACCACCACGGCAGCAACCCGTATCGGGTTCAGTTCTGCCGCGTCCACCTCCGCGTTGCTCGCGGCCAAGCGAATCGGATTCTTCCGCTGGGGGCGCGGCGACTGTTTCGCCGCTGCGCGGCGGACACTGCTGTACGCACCGGGCGAGGGCGGCGTCGCTCGAGTACGCGTCGATGTCACCCACGGCGGAATCACCCGTAGCGCCGTTGTGACCGACCCGGCCGGGCAAGCCCACCTCACAGCGGTCGGCGCACTGCTCGGAATTCACCGGGTTCTGGGGCTGGACGGAGCACCCGCCTCTCCCGGCATGAGCTTCCCCGAGCAGACACCCGCGCCCACCGAGGTTCCGGCCATGCTGGCGAAGCACGGTGTGCGGATCGACACCGTAGCCGAGACGAGCAGGGCCGCATGACCCAGCCGCCCCGCGTCGCCCGGACCACCAAGGGAACCCAACGCCGAAGCGAGCTGCTCGACATCGCCGAACGGATCCTCATCGATGCCGGACACGGCGAACTGACCATGCGCGCCGTCGCCTCCGCCGCAGAGGTACGGCTGGGCCATCTGCAGTACTACTTTCCGAACCGCGGCGATTTGGTCACCGCCGTACTGAATCGCGCCCTCGAACAGTCCCTGCAACGCCTGAGCCCGCTGCTGACGTCCAACCAACCCGTCGCCGATCTGATCCGAGCGCTACTGGCAGAGCAGGAGGACCCACGGCTCGTGCGTATCTACACCGAAGTGTGGGCGCTCGCTGCCCGCGACGAATCGATAGCCGAAGCGGTGCGCGGTTTCTACCGGACCTACCAAGAACAAGTCACGCACGTCATCCGGACACGGAATCCCGAAGTACCCGAAGACATCTGCCACACGAACGCACGCCTCTTCACAATGCTCATCGAAGGCGCGGCACTATTCCGCTCCGGCATCGCCGACCACGCCGACCCGACTACGGACACCGCCCTGATCGCAACGGCCGCAGCCCTGCTGGCACCACCGACCGCTGCGGCGCAGAGCATTCCTCCTGACTAGTTGGCCCACGGTGGCGTGAGGGTACTGCCGTCGGCCAGCTCGGCACTGAGGCCGACACGCGTAGTCACCCACATGTGCGCCGGCTCGTCGGTTGTATTGGCGACCGATAGCGCGGAGCCCGCTGGAGCCACCGCCGCGTCACCGGCTCCGAGTTCGGCGGCTTCGCCGTCGATGGTGAACCGAAGTCGACCGGACAGAACATAGAACGCTTCTTCGTGACTGATCACGTGCGCCGGAGGCACCGTTCCCGCCGGGACTTCGGTGCGCCACGCTGCGAGGTCCCGGCTGCCAGTGGCCGGACTGACGTAGGAAGTGAAGCGGGCGCCGTGGATCTCGTGCACGACGGCCTCGTTACTGCGGATGAAAGACATTAGAACTCCATATAGACAACCTGGTTGTCTATATAGACAAGCAGATTGACCAGCTACAGTCAAGCCATGGACGACGCCCTGGCCTTCTCCGCGCTCGTGCTCGCACTCTCGGGACAGTTGGTGCAGGAGATCCACGATCGGGTCGCCCGGCAGGGATTCGAGGGCCTGCGTCCGGCCCACGGGTTCGCCTTCGCCCGCATCTCCTTCGGCGGCGCCACCACGGCCGACCTGGCCGAGCACCTGGGGGTGACGAAGCAGGCCGCCGCCCAACTCGTCGAGGAATTGGTCCGCAAGGGATATGTGCTGCGTCGACCGCACCCACACGATGCCAGGGCAAGGCTGCTGGAGCTGACCGAGAACGGCTGGGCCGCCACCCGCGCCGCCGATCAGGCAGCCCAGGCCGCCGTCGCACCATGGCGAGAGGCACTGGGCGAGGCGCGCTTCGGGCAGCTCGTCGCCGATTTGGTCGAGATCGCGCCACACGGACCGATCCGCCCCGCCTGGTGAGCCGAAGCTCACCACACCCCGCACAGCCAGTCGAGCACCACCGCGGCGGTCCACGACTGGTTCGTGCTGCCCAGCGGCTTGCCGGTGAACGGCTCGTAGTATTCGCCGAACGAACCGTCCGACACCAAATGCACGCCCTGGGCACGGAACTCGCTCGCGTGCCGCGGCCAATCGCGCTGCTCGAACGCCCAGCCGAACAGCCAGGTGATCACCGGCCACTGCGGACCACGCCAATAGCAACGCGCGTCGAACGCCGGCGACGAGGGCGACACCGACGGCGGCACCGCGGCGAGCAGGTGTGGATTGCCCGACCAGTCCGGGCCGTCCAGGGTGGACATGAGCCGTTTCTCGACGTCGGCGGGCAGGCCGCCGCACAGCAGCGGCGCGAACCCGGCGATGGATTCGGTGGTCAGCCACCGGCCGTGCCGGATATCGCGGTCGCGCGCCATACCGGTCTCGGGATGCACACTGCCTGCGACCGCTTCCCGCGCTCGGGCCGCCCACGCACGCAGGTCGCCGATGTGCCCGGAATCAGCGCCGAGGTCCGCGCCGAGCCCGGCGAGGGTATCGCTGGCCACGGCGAACACCGCGGTGGTGAATACATCGCCCACCAGGAAGCTCGACGTGCGCACGACCTCGTCGGGGTGGTAGTTCACGCGCTTCATCTGCTCGATGAGCCAGAGGTATCGGTCGTATTCCTCCGCGCTCGGCCGCTCACTCGCGTCGTTCACCTGCCGCAGGTCCAGCCGCGTGTACGGCGGAAGGTCCGGGCCGGGGACGACAGCAGCGTAGGGCTCGTCCCAGCGTGGGGAGTTGTCCATGCCGGACTCCCACCCGTGCACGATCGACACCAGGCCGCTCGCGTCGGGCATACGGTGTCGCACGATCCAGCGATGCCAGCGATACAGCGCGGGCCAGGCGCGCCGCGCGAACCGCTCGGCCAGCTCGGCGTCGGCCTGCGAGGTCTTACGCGCGATCTCGACGATGCGGCGCAACGCGATCGCGTGCACCGGCGGCTGACAGATCCCGGACGTGCGAACGCCGGACGGCGCCTGCGGCGCGGAGTCGGTGCCCCAGCGGTCCGGCCCCGGAAAGTAGTCGCTGTCGTCGGTGAACACGATGTGCGGGATCATCCCGTCGGCCCATTGGGCGGCCAGCAGCGTGCTCAGTTCCGTGACAGCACGGTTCACGTCCAAGTAGGCCAGTCCGATCGAGATGAACGCCGCGTCCCAGCTCCACATGTGCGGATAGAGCTTGGGCGCCGCGGTGACCAGGTTGCCCGTGTCGTTGTCCCGCAGAACCAGCGTGGCACGGGCGACCAGCCGGGCGGGCTGGAAATGGATATCGCGGTCGCCCGCGGCGGTGATCACTCGACCTCCAACAGCAATCCGGTCTCCGGGTCGTACCAGCGGCATGCCTCGGGCGGCACGCGTAGCGTCAACGTGCCGCCCGCGTCGGCCCGGAAGCCTGGCGGCGCTTGGACTTTCACCGTCTGCCCACCGATGTCGGTGGTCAGCAGAGTCGACGAGCCGAGCGGTTCGAGCACTTGGAGCTCGCCGCGCACCGTCACGTCAGCGGGACCGTTGTCCACCGCGATGGCTTCCGGTCGGATACCGAGCCGGAGCTTTCCGCCCTCGAACGACGACAGCGCCGAAGGCACGGCCAGGGACTGCCCACCCAGGTCGATGCGCAGCCCGTCGTCTCCCGCCGCGACCGCGCCGGTGAGGAAGTTCATCGGCGGGCTACCGAGGAAACCGCCGACGAATTCCGTCGCGGGGTCGTCGTAGACCTCGGTGGGCGGGCCGCACTGGACGATCGCCCCGTCGCGCATCACGGCGACGCGGTTGCCCAGCGACAGCGCCTCGACCTGGTCATGGGTGACGTAGATCGTGGTGGTGCCCAGTTCCGCGACGAGCTTCTTCAGCTCCGCACGGAACGAAAGACGCAGCAGCGCATCCAGATTGGACAGCGGCTCATCCATGAGCAGCACGTCGGCGTCCATCACGATCGCCCGCGCCACCGCGACACGCTGACGCTGTCCACCGGACAACCGCGCCGGGTACCTGTCCAGATACGGCGTCAGCTGCAACAGATCGGCAGCCCAGGCGATCTTGCGGCGGACCTCGTCAGCGGGCACGCCGTGTACCCGCAGGCCGAAGCCGATATTGTCGGCGACCTTCTTGTTGGGGAACACGGCGTAGGACTGGAACACCATCGACAGGTTGCGCCGCCGCGGCTCGAGATAGGTGACGTCCTTGCCGCCGATGACGATCTGCCCCGAGTCGGGCAGCTCCAGTCCGGCGATCATGCGCAGCAAGGTCGTCTTGCCGCAGCCGGACGGCCCGAGTAGCACCATGAACTCGCCGTCGGCGATCTCCAGCGAGACCTCGTCGGTGGCGCGCGCCGTGCCGCCGGGATAGGTCTTCACCAGATCCCGGACCACCACTTCAGCCATCAGCGAACCCCTGTCATCTGAGCGTCGTCCCCCACATGTTCACCAGGTAGCGCCGCATCACGAAGATGAACACCAGCGCCGGGATGATCAACGCGAAACCGCCCGCGAAGCGGTACGCGGTCGACGCCTCGTCCAGCGCCGTGAGCACTTGCGCGGGCAACGTGCGGTGCCCGAGTGTCACGATCGTCGCGCCGAGAATCTCGTTCCACGACAAGACGAACGTGAAGATCGACGACGCGGCCAGGCCGGGCAGCGCGAGCGGCACCACGATCGTGCGCGCGGCCTGCCAGCGGGTGCAGCCGAAGACCCGCGCGGCCTCCTCCAGATCGGCCGGCACCGCGACGAAGATGCTCGCCGTGATGAGCACCGTGGTCGGCAGCGCGAGCGTGGTGTGCACCAGCGTCACGGCGAACACCGTGTCGTAGACGTCGATCCGCAGGAACATCGTGGCGAGCGGCACCGAGAGCACCACGATCGGCAACGCCCGCACGAAGAGAATGAAGACCTGGTAGGTGTCTTTGCCCCGAAACGCATGACGCGCCAAGGCATATCCCGCTGGCGCGCCGACCACGAGCGACCAGAACACCGTGTACAGGCCGACGAGCACCGAGTTGCCCAGTGCCTGGACGGTTCCGGTGGCCTGGAAGAAGGCGACCAGTGTCTCGGTGGAGAAATCGGCGGGGATCAACGGCTTCGGGAACTCGTTGAGCGCCTCGCGGGAGGACACCGCGGCGAGTCCGATGAGAACGATCGGCAGCGCCATGAACAGGGTCACGGCGAGGCAGGCCACCTGCACCCACACTCTGCGCCAGCGGCGCCTGCGCAGCGGTGCACGATCGATGGGTGGCAGGATGCGCTGCTCGGTCTGGTCCATCGCGTTGCGGCTCACCGCGCCTCCTCCGGCTGCCGGACCGTCCGCAGGTAGAACACCGCGGTGGCGAGCGAGATCGCCAGGACGATCAGCGAGACGGCGCTGGCGACCGCGGGGTTCTGCAGGTTCGCGTACCACTCATAGGTCTCACCGACGAGCAGCGGGAAGTCACGTCCGGTCAATGCCTGCGCGACGGCGAACGCCTGCAGCGCGAGGATCGTCCGCAGGATCAGCGCCACCTGCAGGCTCGGTCCGAGCAGCGGCAGCGTCACGTGCCGCAGCCGCTGCCAGAAGTTCGCGCCGAACACCTGCGCGGCCTCGTCGTAGTCGCGCGGAATCATCTGCACGCCCGCCACCACGATCACGAACACCAGTGACGTCGCCCGCCAGATCTCGGCGATCACCACCGCGAGCAGCATCGTGCCGGTGTTCTGATAGCTGAGCCACTGCACACCGTCCTCCGAAAGACCGAGCCCGACAAGCAGTGAGTTCAAATAGCCGCGGTTGTCGAAAATGGACAGCCACACCAGGCCCGCGGCCAGTTCGGAGATCGCCAGCGGCAGGCACCACAGATAGAAGTGGCCGCCCGCGAATCGCGGCCGCGCCTGCATGAGCAGCGCCATGCCGACGGCGAGCACGAGCTGGATCGGCACGACGATCACGATCAGCACGAGCGTGTTGCGCAGGGCGCTGAAGATATAGGGATCGTTGAACAATCGCTCCCAGTTGGCGAGCGTGAAGCCGTCGTCACCACGGAAGGCCTCCAGCACGCCCTGCCCGAGCGGCCAGCCGAACAGCGCCAGCATGAGCACGATCGAGGGCAACAGCAGGATCCACGGAGAGCGCAGTCGCGACATCATGGCTATCCCACCCGGCAGAGGTCGGCGGCGGGGTCGGGAGCCCAGCACGGTACTTTCAGGTCGTCGAGGATGCCCTGGAGCACCCGTGCCTGCTGATCCAGGGTGGCTCGAATATCCGCTCCGTCGAGCACGATCGAGCGGAAGCTGTCCTTGAACACCTTGCTCACCTCACCTTCGCGCTGGCCGAGACCCACCGGTGGCAGCGAGAGAATGGCGCCCGGCGCTTCCTGCTGTCGGCGCACCGCGTCGGCCTCCAGTTGGACGGCTGGTGGCAGGTCGTCCGGGATCGCCGTGTCGACGGACGGGAAGAAGCCGTTGGAACGCAGCAGCCGGAGTTGGGTTTCCGGGCGGGTGAGTGTGCTGATCGTCCGCTGCGCGAGTTCGGGGTCCGAACTGCCCTTGGGGACCGCGAGTCCGGCGATCACGGCCATGTAGCCGAGGCCGCGCTCGCCGCGCGGGGCGGGCAGCATCCGCCAGTTCTGGGGATCGCGCTCGGGCGCGTCGACGAGGCGGACCACGTGGTCCCACGCCACGCGCACCTCGCCGCTGTCGAGCGGCTCCTGCATGAAGTCGTAATTCGTGCTCGACGGCGCGCAGTTGGCCCACAGCTCACGGAAGTACTGCCACGCCGTCACGGCCTCGTTCGAGCGAAAGGTGGTGATCTGTCCGCCCGTGAACGAGGGCAGCAGGAACCCTTGTGTGAACCGGTGCAGCAGACCCTTCGGACCCGCGGGCAGGCCGAGCATCGGGCGGTTGCCGTTGGCGCGGCGCGCGGCGATGGCCCAGTCGAGGAACTGGTCATAGGTCAGCGATGTGGCGTCGACACCGGACGGCAGGTGCTCGAGCGCATCGGCGTGTGCGGCGAGGACGTAACTCGCTGTGGCCCAAGGGATGTACCACGTGTTGTCGGTGCCCACCTTGGCGAGTCTCAGGTAATCGGCGGACCAGCCTCGGTCGCCGAGGTCGGCGAGCAGACCGGTGAGGTCTTGCAGGTAGCCATCGGCGAGCGGCGCGATATCGCCGTGCAGGCCGCCGAGCAGGCCGATCTGTGTCGAGCCCGCGTCGACCTGGCTGCGCACCTGGCTGGAGAACGGGCTCTCCTCGATGGTCACGTAACCGACGCCGGGTGCGGTATCGGCGAGCAGGCCGCGAAACCGCTCGGCCTCATCAGCGGGACGGAATTGCGTGGACAGGAAGATCATCCCGCCGTTGCCGCTGGTCGGGAAGCCGGTGCAGGCCGCGGCGGACAGTGCCGCCGTGGCGCCCGCCGCGCGCAAGAAGGATCTGCGCGTCACACCGGATACCGACATGCATGGCTCCTGTTCCGGCACACCGCGTTTCGGACTTTTGTCAGTTTGGTTAACGTAAGTCCGTTGAGGGATATTGTCAATATGCCCGCGACAACCTCCACGCCGTCGAGCCCCACCTCACCGGGACACGTGCTCGCCCTGCTGCGCGCCGCGGGCCCGCTGACGCGGCTGGAACTGCAAGAACGTGCGGGCCTGTCGCGGGTGACGATGGTCGAGCGGCTGGAGGCGCTGCGCGCTCTCGGCCTCGTTCGCCAAGCGGGCCACCGTGAATCGAGCGGCGGACGGCGTGCCGAAGTGCTCGAGGTCGACGACACCGGCCGCACCGCGTTGGTCGCCGACCTCGGACAGAGCCATGCGACGCTGGCGGTGGTCGACCTGCGCGGGACGGTGTTCGCGCGCGAGGACCATCGGCTGCCGCTGCGGCACAGTCCACGGGAGATCGTGCCGATGCTGCTCGACGCGGGCCGGAAACTATTGCGACAGACCGGGCGAGCGGACACCCTCTGCGCGATGGCGCTGTCGGTGCCCGGGCAGATCGATCATGAGCGCGGAGTCACCGTGGCGCCACCGACCATGCCGGACTGGAACGGCGCGTCGCTGCGCGAACCGTTCGCCGACGCGCTCGGCGTCCCCGTTCTGCTGGAGAACGACGCGAATGCATTGGCGTTCGGCGACTTCTGCGCGCTGGGCCGTCCCGGCGCGACTCTCGTGGGTGTCAAGGTTGGCACCGGAATCGGTGCGGGCGTGGTGATCTCGGGACGCGTCCACCGGGGCGAGAGCGGCTCCGCCGGGGAGATCGGGCACATGCGGATCGAGGGCAGCCCGCAGCGCTGCAGCTGCGGCCGCCGCGGGTGCGTCGCGGCCAGCGCCAGCGGGCAGGCGCTGGCCCGCGAGCTGCGACCGCTCGGCGTGCGCACGGTGGACGATGTCGTCCGGCTCGTCGGCGACGGCAGACCCGATGCGATCCGGTCGGCCGAAAAGGCCGGGCGCCTCGTCGGGACCGTGGTCGCGACGATGGTGTCGATAGTGAACCCGACCTATGTCCGCGTGGGCGGCGCGATCGGGGTGCTGCCTCCGTTTCTCGAGGGAATGCGACGCACCGTCGAGTCGAACGCGCACGCGAGCGCACTGCGCAACCTCGACATCGGCCCTTCCCAGCTGGGCGAGAACGGCGCGTTCGTGGGTTTGGCAGGCCTGGTGGCGGACGAGATGCTGTCCCCGGAGACGGTGGATGCGATGGTCGCCGCGCGATAGGACCGGTTCGCACACGCAGCTCGGGGACCAGCCGTGATTTGCCGATCCCGCCGACACCGCTGAGCAGCATGACCCGGAGTTGTTCGGCCGCTTCGGCCAGCAGCTCGTCGAAGCGAGCCAGCACCGTCTCACGATTCCCGAATGGACGGCTGGCCGATCCCGGCTGAAACCGCGCGGTCAACACGATGGTGTGTTCTCCCCCGTGACGAGCACGGGACGATCCTGCCGGAACGACGCTGAGTGCGAACGGAGGGCAATCGCAGCCTATTTCGCAGTTCCGCGCCCGTCCGGCACATCGCAACTGCGTCGCGGCCAGATCCAGCCAACGGCCGTCACACGAACGTGCGGGTGATCCTTGCAGTTGCGGCGCCCGCATGGCCGGTGATGGAATCTGACATTCGATGGAACCGATCGTCGGGCCGCTGCGTCAGATTCAGCAACGGGCCGGATTCTCGAAAGTGGGGGTTTGCAGTGCAGGACAGTGGGCGCGATGCGGCGCAGCCATCCACCGATGCGCTGCGTGACCAGGTCGACTCGCTGCTGGAGGTCTTCGAGCAACAGCGCAGAAACCTGGCCGAGGCGCAGTCCGCGCTCGCGAGCACCGCGGTCACAGCGTGGTCGTCGAACAACCTGATCCGCGTGGTCAGCAACGCCGCCGGTGTTCCGGTGGAAGTCCACGTCGAGCCGGAGGCGTTCAAGCGTTCCACGCCGGAGAAGCTGGGTCACTCCATCACCGAGGCCGTCCAGGCCGCCGCCCGGATGGCGCTGGAGGCCACCCAACAGGCCGTCGCGCCTCTCGAAGCGTCAGCAGGTGGGATTCCCGATCTCTCGGATCTGGTGCCCGGCGCGCCAAGCATCCGTGATCTGGTCCGCACGATGTTTCCGGAGCCTCCCGCCGCACAGGACCAACCCGCACCGCTGGATGAGGAATCCGAGGACGAGTACTACCGCAACCGCTCCTATCTGCGGGACCGCCCGTGACCAACTTCCGTGTCGACCCGGAAGCGCTGCGGGCCACTCGTTCCGGGGACACCGACGTTGCCGTTGTTCGACACTCTCCGCCAGGAATTGGTCCGGAGCGACGAGCGCCACGACGGCCTGGAAGAGGGACCGGCCCGTGTGCCGAACACGATCGACGCTGCGCGAGGCCCCCGATCAGGCGGGGACCGCTGCTTCCAAGCGCACGCACGGCCGGGACAATTACGTCCTGCCATCCGATTGGACCGATGAAGACGAGGCCAGGGAAGAGGGCTACGGTCCACCGAAGTCATGGCTGATCTAGCTGTGCTGCAAGGTACTTGGTTTCGAGAGGTGGGGTTCTGAGTTGATCGAGTCAAGGTGCCCATGGGCGTCCAGCGCTGTTCGGAAACGCAGCGTCCACCACACCGTTGTCGGGGGGCGGCGATGAAGGAGCTCCATCTTTCCGACTACGTGAATGAAGATTTTCGGAGCCGGATCTTGCCCGAACCGACGGCCTCCGACTTCGCCTGGGCGCAGGCGAACCCCGGCAAGTGGAAATACTTCACGGACCCAAGGGCCGACAAGTCCGCACTTCGGAAGCAGAACGTGCTCGGTGGGCGGTTGGCCGACGGCAACGGCGGATTCGCCGAAACCTGGGTGAACCCCGAATTCATACCCGTCCCGCAGTCGGTCGATGTGGAGTTGACAAACGAGTTCGAGCTGGTGCTGTGGCGAGCAATGTGGGGGTTCAACAACGTCGCCTGGTTGATCGAGGCGTTCAGTCGCGGCGAGTTCATCGTGGTGCTGTCCCCGGATGATCCGCAGGGCCGGCACGGGTGGCCGTTCAGGCCCTACGGTTCGATGCGGAAGTTGAATATCTACACTTCGCCGATCAGGTTGCCGAAGGACGTGAATCCCTGGCTGCGGCAAGTCGTCTCGGGCCGCGAGTTGCTCGAGCAAGTGTGCCCGCAGGAGTCGGTTTGGCTGTCATTCAACCCCGGTCCAGAACGCAGGCCGGGCGACGACCTGCTTCAGCCCACCATCCCCGGTGCACATCTGACTGGTTGGTGGCATGAGTGGTCGGAGGCTGATGAACGTGCCCGTCTGGCAACAGAATCCGACGCGACGTAGACGCATGGGTCGATTCTCCGAGTACTACCACAACCACTCCTACCTGCAGGACCGCCTGTGACGAACTTCCGTGTCGACCCAGATGCGCTGCGCGCCACCCGGCCAGGCTTCACCAACGTCGCCGACAAGATCGCCGCCGCCGCGGCCAACCTGCGGCGGGTCATCGAGGCCGAGGGCGAATGCTGGGGTTCGGACAAGATCGGCCAGAACTTCGCCAAGGACTACACCCCTGATGTCCCCAAAGCGTTGACCAGTATCGACAACCTCGGCAAAACGTTGAACAACCTGGGCGAAAGCATGGTCGCCATCGCGAACACGCTGCAAAACCGCGACCAAACCAACGCCACCCAGATCAACCAGATCCAGACCTGATGGGCATCGAAATCCCGGGGTGGCTGCAGTGGGCCGCCAAATGGCTGGTCGGCGCGGGAGATTGGCCCGAGGGCGACGAGACGGCGATGCGACGGGTGGCCGACGCATGGTCCGGCATGTCCGCCGCGCTGAACGAGCTCGACGACGACGCCGCGCACACGATGCAGCAAGCACTGGCGGCGATCGACGGACAGACCCATGACGCGATCGCCGCCCACTGGGACAAACTGGCGGGTAAGGAAGGCGCCTGGCAGGCACTGGTCAAATACATCGACAACTTGGCCGACCAAATCGGCGACGGCGCAGCCGATATAGAGCACACCAAACTGGTCATCATCGGCGCGATGGTTATCTTCGCGATCGAGGTGGCGCCGTTGCTGGCGACCGCGTGGACCGGGTTCAGCGCGGGAGGCGCGGTCGTTCTGCGGGTGGCCACCCAGGTCACCATCCGCATGGCGATCAAACAACTGATCGCCCGCATGCTCACCCGCGCCGCAGCCAAAGCCGCGGCCCGCGTGGCCCTGCTCGCCGCGATCAACGAGGCACTGGAGGAGGGCGGCCTGGAAATCGGCGTCAAAATCTTCCAGCTCGCCGACGGGCGCCGCGACGAAGTAACGCTTCGAGACTGGAAAGACGCCGGAATCGCCGCCCTCGCAGGCGCGGCCGGTGGCGCGGTCGGTGGCGGGCTCGGCCGCAGCGGCCTGCTGTCCGGCGTCGACGACGTTGCCACCAGCCGCCTGGGCCGAGCCGGCATCGCCGCTACCACCGAAACAGCCACCGGCATCGCGGGTGAAACCGCCGCGGCGGCAACAGTCGCCGCCCTCACCGACCAACCCTTCCAACTCACCCTCGAAAGCATCACATCCTCCGCTGCACAAGGCGTACCACACGGACTCCATTCCGCCGCCGGCACTCGCCCCACCGACACCGATCCCGACACAACGCCGCCCGACATAGACGACCCCGGCCCGACCTCGCCCGCGCCCAGCGACAGCCAGCCCGAACGCACCCAACCCGCCCAAAGCGACACCGGGGAACAAACACAGCCGAGCAGCACCCAGCCGGAACCCGAAGCAACCCAACCCACGAGCGCGCACACCAACGCCAACGGAACCGACAGCGACTCCCCCACGTCGAATCCCGCGGAGAACACCGCGCCTGCCCCGGCAAGCTCGACACAGGCCCAAAACGCGACAGTTCCCACGAGCGAGGGCGGCGACGAAAACTCCAGTCTCACCCTGCCCTCGCCCGACAGCGCCGATCCGGTCTCGGATAATTCGCAACCACAGACTCGGACTGCTACCCCTGTCGGCGCCGAGGCAACCCCGGCTCCCTCACATGCCAGCAGCCCATCCGATAGCACCAGCAGCATGGCGAATTCGGATCCGGGCCCGCCCACGCTCAGCAGCAACCAGGCGACGTCTCTCAACGACACGGCACACAACGTCTCGCCCAGCCCGGCGCCTTCATCACACATTCCGAGCGAAATTGGCGGGCAACCGACCGCCCCATCGAATCCTGCACCCGCTGCGTACGATGCCGTCGCTGATCAATCCGGCTCGCAGCCGGGCATCCACAACCAGTCGAGCGTCGACAATCCGCCGCCCATCGTCGACCAGGCCGCCCCGGCGCCAAGCCAGCGCGTAGAGGCGGCGACGACACCGGACACCGCAACACCGAGCACGACCAGCCCCCTTGCCGCAGCACCGCCCTCAACCCATACGCCCCGACCGGATGCCCAGGCGAATTCGCCAACGGACACTGTCACCTCGAGCGCTGTGACAACGGCATCTCCAGCGGCCGTGCCACCCAGCACACTCGCAGGAACCTTCGCGCACACTACCGAAGCGGGCCAGCGCTCGAGCGTCCCCACTCCCGACCCCGCTACATCGGTCGGTCCATCGCAGTCCGCACCCGTCGCCACACCTCGGCCCGACCAGACCACGCGCCCGGCAGCTCCGCCACAATCGGCCTCGCCGGTCGTCTCGCCGCCGACCGCAACCAGCGGGCCCGGCAGCACCAGCGTCCCACCAGCAGACCTCGTACACCGCGCGAATCCACCCGATCGTGCATCATCGGTCGGTACCGCGCACCCGGCACCCATCTCCGACCGTGCCACGGCCACCGGTACTCCGCGACGGGGCGATACGTCGGACGCGGCACAGCCGAGTCGACCCACCGACCCGAGTACTCGCCGGCAGCCGGACGCGGACGATCCGGGCCCCGTGAATCCCGAGTCGATGTCGCATTCGGGTGGTGCCGTGCGTCCACGCGACGACTTCGCAGCGTTCGACTGGGCGGAGGACGCGTACGACCATTTCCGCCGCGACGATCGTGACATCGACGATATCGCGCGCACACTCGATGAACATCCGCGCGCCGACGGCTCGCACTTCACCCGCGACGACGTGGAGCAGATCAAGAACCACCTGTTTCGCGAAGAACACCCCATCACCGACTATGACGGCAACCTGATTCACCGCAGGTTCGACGCCGATCCGGACATCGCCGAGGCATGGATCCGGCTGCGTGCCGGACATCCACTGCCCGCCGATATCGTTTTGCTCGAACACGAGCTGGCCGAGTCCACCTATTTGCGTGCTCATCCGGAATCGACGTATCAGGACGCACACGCACACGCGAATCTCGACCACCACTGGTCCAACGACATACCGCCACGAACCGGCGAACGCTACGACACACTGTGGGGACGACACGATGGCACTGCTGATCTACTACAACCAGACCAGGAACAACCCGAGCGAAGTGGAGTACCAGTTCGGGGAGACGAGGGACAACCTCGACCGCACACTGATCATCGACAAGACGAGCAACACCGCCCGCACGGACCAACCGGAGGACGGGATCTTCCGAGCGGCCGCAGGACAGATCATGATCCGGGCCAGACGCGAGAAGCAGTGGCCCCAGAACGGCGTGATCGCCTCGTAACCGACCACAGCGGTCCCCGCGAAGCACACACGCATCCGGACACTGCCCGTCCGCGGGAGTCCGACCGTGGACCGGCTCCACACTCCACACGACGAACCGAAAACCCGTCCACCACAACCACACCGCCTCGAGATCCCGGCAGCTTCTTTCGTCGACGTCCCCGCAGCGGTCATGCGGACACGCCACGGCGGGGCGACTCGTGGGATCAGGCGATCCGCGATTACGCCGATTCCACTGCACCACAACCGGAGTCTGCGGCGCGCCGGGGAACGCTTCCGGTCGAGGACCGGCCCTACTACGCCAACCCCGACTTCCGCGACCGTGACGCGGCAGACGAGTACGCACGCAATCATCCCCACTACTTGCACGAGGTCGCCGGAATACGCGCCAGGGCGGTCCACGACCATCCCGAAGTGGCTCGGTTGACCGACGCAGAGATCGCTGCCATCCGGCACAACCAGTTCCTGTCGTTGAACGAGCACGTCAACCGAGCCACTCGTGACGGCGATGCCCGGGCACTCAAGGAATACGATGCGGCAATCCGCGCTCTGGTCGGCGCATATAACAGACTGCCCGACTACCACGGAGTCGTCCACCGGTCGCTATACATCGCCGATCCCGTTCTGCTGCAGAGGTTTCTCGACGAATACCAGGTAGAGAACACACCGCGAGACCGTGGCTTCGCCTCCTCGGACAAAGAGTCATCCATGCCGGGCGGGAATATCGAACTCATCATCGAATCCCGGCACGGCAAGGACATTTCCTGGGCCAGCGGCCAGCAGGACGAAGTAGTCTTCCCACCTGGCCACCGCTTCCGCGTCGATAACCGTACATTCGAAAATGGCAAGCACATCATCTATCTCACCGATCTCGGAAGGAATCCTGATGGCCATCAGTCCAGAGGAAATGGAACGGATAGCACGAGAGGCCCTCGGTCCTACGATGAAACAAGAGAGCTCGGATCCCGAGATTCGGGAACGGGTGGCACGCAACATGGCCGCTTGGCGAGAGAAGGAAGCGAAGGGCCGACGCCCAGCCACCGAGGAGCAGATCAAGATCTGGCAAGCCTGGGGCGAGTCGGAACTGAAGCGGATCGATCGGGAACGAGGCGAGACGACCGACTAGACCGGGAATCAGCGAACCCGCGGCCTCATATCGAGCGGGAGCGCCCAAGCCCCCAGCGCCCGCAGAACGCTTATCCTGCAACAGAACACACGCACCCGGATTCCCCCCGCCAGTGGGAGGCCGACCGCGGTCGGCAGGAGTCGACATATCGTCCGGACACTGTCCCGCCCCAGCATGCTCCGACGAACCGGTTCGCTGATCCAGGCCCCCGGAACACCAACCCCGCGCCGCACGAGACGAGACAACCCGCTCCGCACCCACGCCGGCAATCCGACCCGATCACCGATAACCGCGAGTCGAGACAACATCCTGCCCCTCGCATCGAGCGGAACACGAGTTCGGAGCCACAGCGCCTGGACCCACACAATCCTGTGCCACCGCATGATCCGCGCAACTCGACACGACATTCCGAGCTTCTCGATCATGAGCGGCGGTTCATTGACGAATTCGCCGCCGAGCGTGGCATGTCGTACGACGACGTCGTCCGGGGCCTTCAGAATGGCAGCCTGGCTCTCACCAACTATGGTGTCGTCAAGAGCCACCAGCAGGAGCCGCTGCGCGAGACTCCCGACCAGCTGGACCCGGAGTACCTCACCGAGGTTGTGGAACACGACCTCCTCAATCCGCACGTGCGGCGGCGCTACGCGAGTGTCGAGCCCGATGCATTCGAACCCGGATGCCCCGACAGCCGGCTGCCCGATCACCTGACCCGGACCATGCCCGGCGAGGCGCTCGACCACGCAGCAGCACCGATCGACCCTACGAGGCTGGTGGTCAGCCACCACGGCGACGGCCTGTCGCCGGTATGGCGTGACCGGAGCGATGGCGACGCGTTCCTCGACGCCCGGAACGCGCTGTTTCGCATGGATTCGCGCGGGCCGGAGATTTTCGGCCTCGGCTTCGCGCCCCGCGATCCCAGCAACCTCAACATCGGTGCGCACGTCGGCCACACCGGACCAGGCCAAGCTGACGGGTTCGTGTCGCTGTCCAGGAGTCCGGAGCACACCATCGCCCGGGAAACGGAGATCGCACGCGACGACCTGAACCGGCTCGCCGACGAGGGACAGCTGACACGTCTGCCCGACGGCACCTTCCGGCAGACGATGTATATGCACGAGCTGTACCACCCGCACGGCATCGATGTAGACGCCACCTTCCACGACGCCACAGCCCACAGCCGGTATCAAACCGGCAGCCACAGGGAAGCCGAGATATTGGCCCCTGGCGGAATATCCAGCGACACCGTCTACCGGGTCTGGCCGCGGGAAATCATCGTCGACGCCAGCGGAAACCTGGTATCCGTCACGGTCGGCGATCCAATCTACAACCCGCGCTTCGCCCACCTGGACAATCCCCGCTTCGCCGACACCCACGATCTTCCAACGCTCGACCAGCAACAGCAGTCCAGCCAGCAAGCCCAGCAGCAGGATGCTCAGTCTGGTCTTCCCGCAACGGAACACCCACCGCAGCACACCCGAACTGCTCTCCCGGCACCTCCACCGCACCGGTCGGGTTTCGACCCAGCCGTCCACAGGTACGTCGCCCATTTCAACGACGGTCGCGTGATCCCGCCCGATCCGTTCTACTACGGCGAATACAACCCGCACATCGGCCGCTACCAGCCGACGCCACAGGAGATCGAGGCCGCCCACGCCTACCCGCTGGGTGCGAGCCCGTACGACATTCAGGTGCGTAACTGGCTCGACGCCCAAAGCCAACAGCACGCCAACCATCGGGCTCCTGAGTCCCAGCCTCCGCCGCAGCAGGACACGTGGCGGTCGACGCGGGCACCAGAATCGCTGCCACCGACTACTCCGCGGTCGCCATCGACGCCACCGCATGCGGAGTCGGCTCCGCCGATGTGGGCCCACCAGGATCCGAACTACATCGCCAATTCCCATCGCCGGCCCGATTGGTGGCCGCGCGCTGAACATTCGGTGCCGCCGCACACACCCGAAACACGCCCAACGTTCGCGGATCTGCCCTCAACGCGAGCTCCCGAATCGCTTCCACCCCCGCCGACGCATACCCCATCGCCACCGCCGCGCGTAGCGGAACCACACCCGCTCGCGTCTCAACCCCAGCCGGGTCCTCCCCACTTCAACCCCGCACCGCATGAGACGAGACAACCCGCTCCGCACCCACGCAGGCAGTCCGAGCACACCAACCGCGATCCAAGACAACACGCCGACCCGCGCATCGAACGGAACACGGGTTCGGAACCACGGCGTCAGGACCCACACAATCCTGTGCCACCGCACGATCCGCGCAGCTCAGCACGCCATACCGAGCTGCCCGATCATCGCCGTCCGATAGACCCGGAAATACAGCGAGCACTCGAAGCGCGCAATGCACGCGAGAACTACCGACGCCGAGCACCCGAAGACGGTCGAGTCATCGGTGTCCGGCCAAACCGAGCAACCGGCGTTCCCGCCTATGAGATGCGGCGGTACACGGAAGGACCCGAGCATATTGCCGTACTCAGTGTGCGAATCCACCTCGAAGCCGGCGCGCACATCTCCCCGCAAGAAATGCGGAGTCTGATCGAAAACGCCCACCTGGCAACCGACCGCGCCTTCAACTATGGCCGCCGACTACTCAGCGGCGATTGGCTGATGGTCGACGTCGTCTTCACCAACGACCCGTCCACCGCACACCTTTCCGTCAACGTCGACCACGGAACGGGCGACCCGAGAACCTGGCATCCACACGACACCCCCGATGTGCTCGCCAACCACCTGCGCGAGCATCTAGGCCTGCCTGCAGATAGTCAGAATCAGCCGACCGTAGGCACGGAAGACCTGCGGCAGATCAGCAACGACATCGCTGCCGCAAACGCCCCCGCCAGGTTCACCGGTCTGCCCGAAACTCGGGTCATCGACCACAACCGGCTCGACGACTTGGAGGATCAGGCGTACCAGGCGATGGTCGAGGACTCGCTCCGCGACGGCGATCGCTTCACGCGAGGCGCGGACCCACGCACCCACCCTTATGGCCAGCTCGTCAACGACGGTGGTCCCGGCTTTCAGGGCCGCCGCAACAACTGTCTCGACTGCGCGTTGGCGGCTCTGGCCTCGTTCTTCGGTTCTCCCCAGGTATCGCTACCGAGATGGCCCGATCTACTGCCTGATGGGACAGTCGACGACGGTACAGGCGAACAGCACGGGCTGGAACGCGCTGCTCGATGGCTCGGCAGCGATCTGTCGAGCTTGGTAGGCCATGGCTTGTCCCTACCCGATCAATTCGCCGCAGTCCACGACTTGATAGCCCATCTCGGCCCTGGCTCGGCAGCGCTGATCGTCAACGAATGGCACGCGCGCGACAGTGACGGCAACCTCCGATACGACTCGAACGGAGACCCGATCACAGACGGCACCCACGCCACTGTGATCGTCTACCCGCCAGGCGCCAGTGGCCCGGTGTGGTGGGATCCGCAGTCCGGTGAAACCTCGGACCACCCACCGACACGGATGGTCAACGACTCGACGCAGCTATGGTTCACACCCATTCCGCCCGACCAAGGAGTAAACAATGCCGGAGATTCGAACCGAGGACCAGGTGGTTCGGTACCTGGCCGAGATATTCAACTCCGCACGGGAATTCCGGATTCATCAGTTCGAGAACGGGTGGGTCTGCGTCCCGATCCTGACACCGGAGGAGACCGCCGCAGGACAGGGACTCGGCTTGACGAAATTGGTGATCGATTCCGAGACCGGGGTCGTGATCGAGTACCCCAGTTGGTCGGTACCGATGGTGATGGACGACTACACGGCGGCGAAACGGACCGGGCGGCTGCCGATGGGCGGTCAGGTCTACCCGCCGCAGTGGACGGTGAATATCCAACGGATGCAGGAAGACCCGACCGAAGTGGAGTACTTGGTACAAGCGTCGTCGATGACGTCGGAGCCCAGCATCGAACGCCATCTGATCATCGACAAGCAGACCCTGCGCTCCCGGACGAACACTTCCGCGATCCATCCCACCTGCGCACGAGCGAAAGCGTGGGCATACGCCAACAGGAATCCGGACGGGACCTGGCCGGAACACGGGACGTTCGAGTTCTAGACGACGTCCACGAACGTAGCGGCACAGCAAACCCTGCACCAACCTCTGCGCAGGTCACCTCGCCGAACCCCAACCGGCAGGTGCCACCGATCCCAGCCCGTGGATCAGCGCCCGCCGACCCAGGACGCTCGCGGGATCATTCCAGCGAACCCGATGACCGCCGGAATCCGCCGAACCCCACTCCTGAACGGAGCGCCGAAAACGTACCGCGCTACGACCATCCGGCGTACCTCGAAAACCTGCGCTTCATCAATCCCACCCCTGATTACCGACCTGACATACCCCATGAGCGAAGCACCGACCCCAACGCGGCCGCGATCTTCGCCGAGAACATGCGGCTTGTTCATCCCACCCCCGACAACCGACCCCCCACCCACACCCGAGCGAAGCATCGACCCCAACGCCGCCGCCATCCTCGCCGAAAACCTACGACTCATCTACCCCACCCCCGACAACCGACCCGACCCACCGCACGTCGAGAGAGACACCCCTGCGCAGACGTCTGAAGTACGGGCCACCGAGGGTATCCCGAACCTCGACAGAGGTATGGACACCGCAGTCGAACGGCATTCTGGCCCCTGGGTCAGTGCGGATGGGCGCGAGCACTATCCACGAGATGGGGAGGAAACATGGCGTGACTCGAACGGCTCCCTCCGCGGGCCGGATGGCAAATTCGCCAGCGACCCGTACCGGCGCTCCGAGGTGGATATCGCGGCCAACTATGGCGATACCCGCACTCACGAGTTGTCCGATGCCGCTCAGGCCAAGCACAAACATCTTGTAGCTGAGCAAGGGCAGGCAAAGGAGAAGCGCGACAGACTGATACAGCACCGAGACGAGCTGGCCGCCGAACTCGGGGTTACCGCAAAAGATCTCAACAGGCAAAATCTTCGAGCCACTATCGCTGGATTGAATTCGCGTGCGTTGGAGGCCGGTGATACAAGCCGGCTGGAAAAGATCGCTGCACTCAGAAGTGCGGCCATCGAGACTTCCGAGGCAATCTGGGCTGTGGTCAACCGCGCCGAGCTCGCAGGAATGAATGGCGCCCGCGATGTCCTGCCACAGAACGCATTGATCTTGACGGGCCGCGAGGGAGATGGCCCAGGTAGAGCGAACACCCTCGATCTGGTCGCCCTTGTCCCAGGAAGGGCCGGGGAAGAAGTGCGCGTTCTTATTCTGGAGGCCAAGGGGTTCGGATCCTCACTCGGTTCCAGAATGGTGGACGGGCTTCGCGTACAGCAAGGAACCCAACTGTATCGGGACTGGATGCTCAGGAACGATCAGGCTTTGCAGCAAGCCAGACAGGAACTGGCGCGGGACAACCCGGAACTCGCACGGGCGATGGAACAAGCGATCGCCGCCCGGCGCATCGACTACATGCTGGTCCACGTCGAACTAGACCGCGTCACCGTGACCGAGTTCCTCATGGAGGGCCCCCAGCAAGCCCTCGAGCTGGGTGCCGACAGGGTACGCACTCCGGAACTGGTCCGAGGACAGTGGCGCGAGCAGGCAAGAACGTTCCTACGGGAGGCGGATACAAGGTTCGCCGAATCGGTTGAGCGCCAGATAGAGGCAATGAATCAACAGCCGGTGCGCGCCGCTGACCAACATCAACGAGAACAGGAACTGGCATATCGCAGAGAGGCAGCCGACAAGCTGCGAGCCCATGCCGCGCAGTATCGAGAGACATTGCGAGCCTTGGCCGCTGGCGACTTGGAAAAGGTAGCGGCTGTGCTCAAGTATTACGGCAAGGATCCCGATGCGCGGCTGTCGGCGGAGTCACCTGTCCGGGACAGACAAGCGGAGCGATCAACGGCACCACCGGTGGTGCAGGTCGAGGTCAACCGGGGACCTGATGTGGAACCAGTCCGGGTTCCATACGATTCACAGGAACGGCGAGACACCTACATCGCCATCAGGATGTGGCAGGGCGTGGACGTGAGGGCGTTGGACATCGTCAGACTCCATGATGTGGGCGCAGCCTCACCGCTCCAAGCGCAGAGTCTGCGCGAGCTTCGGGAACGTGAGGCCGCACAGATAAGGCGGGCCCGCACACGTGAAGGAAACGAGCGAGGTCTGAGCCGTGAGCGTTGACCAAGAATATCGTGGATATGGCACCCGGAAGTTGGTCGCATGAGTAAGAATTTCGACGTCGATATCGAAGCCACGATGGATGTCATCGAGGCCGCCCACCGGTTCCACTGGACGTGGGAGGTCCCCGATGTCGAACGATTCAGTGCCGCCGTGGGTTGGCAACGGCAGGAGATCGAAGATGCCACCGTAGTGTGGTTGACGACGCGTGCTCATCTCAGCAACCCAGACGCCTACTTCGAGATGATCGGCGACAGGATCAAACGGGTGACTGTTTCCGTGACCGATATTGTCGATCCCGATGCAAACGATCTCCTTGCCGGAGTGTTCGATACGACCAGCACGCGAGTGAGCCAAAGTCTCGGCGCTCCGGACCTAGAGGTAACCAGTCCGAGCCCGATGTCCTGGTGGCGAGTATCCGAGTGCGCGATCGAACTGGCGCTGCTCGACCGCAGCGTAGTTGTGTCCCTGATCCCACCCGACGTACCGCACTTGATCGACGAGATCGAGGTGCGAAAGGCGATGGTGGAGTACACCGCCGCCAAATGGGAGGCGTTCACAGAACGACTAGCCAACTTCCTCTCAGAACTGCCGAGCAGCGCGAAGTTGATTTTGGAAGCGAGCGGGAAACGATATGTCCAGTTCGCTCAGTACGACACCGAGTTGTACGCTGAACTGGCGAGCAATGAGTTTCTCGACCAGCCGATTACGTCCGAGGCCGAGCAGTTTCTGCGTTCTACCGGCTGGCACGACCCAGCACACTACGGAAGTCGAGTCGGAAACTGGCATCGCCGCCTACCCTGGCCCACCCCGTTCGCCGGATACACCACCCTTGCCCGAGCGACGACAAGTGGACTGCGGGACGCTTTGCGCGTCGACACTCCCAAAGATTTGACCGCGTACGGCTGGATGGACGGCGAGGACCTCGACCTGACCGAGCTGGCACCGGTCGTCGGAGCAACGCCGGGCCTCAGCTAGGTCCCCGAAGGTCAGTCGAGAACTCCGTGCGCTTGAAGTTCGTCCACGATCAACCGACTGTCCGGCCGGACCACCGAAACGGTGACGTTCCGGTCGAGAACAAGCAATTCCCCTATGAATTTCGGCGTCCTCCACAGAATCTTTGCGTTGCGTCCGGGCACACGCACGACGGGGTCGCCGAGCACATCGATCAAGGACACGCAGGCAGCGTTGAATACATTTATCAAGAATTCTCGGGACTGCGGTTCGACGAAGTCGGTGAGGTGGACGGTAACTTCGTCTATCTTCTGATCAGCGACCGTGAACACGGCGAAAGGCTTCGCGAGCCGGGCCTTTGTCATCATGACAACCGTGGTCTCGGAACCGAATTCAGCAGGCGTCCAGCCGACGATCTCGCTGAACCGCTCCACATCATCAACGCTCCAAGTCCACTCGAACTGCATGGCGGCACGGAAGAAATCCACCGCATTCACCACGTCCGCCCTGGACACATCGTTCCCCACCTTCACTCCTCCACATCGTCAATCAACTTTTACGATCACGGCTCCGAATTCAACTTGCTGACGATTCCGATACAGTCGGTAATCGATATCGTCTTCCATGCATCGTACCTCAATTGGCACACTTACGATATGGCGGATCGAGCTGGAACGAATCGACCTAGCTATCGAAATTCGCTGCCATTTCCGCAGAGTGCCTCCACCGGCCTCGGACCTCGCCACTGCTCGGCTGCGGAAGCTTGCAGAACGCTCCCGAAACGCCGGCCTGGAATTCAGCATCGACTACCAAGAAGTCGATGCGGAGGAAAATCCGTTGACTGCCGACAAGGCACTCAGCTGACCTGAACCTGGTCATTGCTGCGGTAATCTTAGCAACGCCGCGCCTCGGTTGGATCACAGCTGGGGCGCGCCGGTCAGCGGACTCCACGTGCTTCTAGCTCATCTAGGACCAGCCGATAGTCCTGCCAGCAGGCCTGGGGCACCTCTCGAGGTCACGCAGTCAATCGAGCCTGCACGAACTGCTGTGCGTGCGGCGGCATGAGCTCTACGGGCATCAGATACCACGCGCCGCTGCGGAACTTCCACTCCACGACGTCGCGGCGGAGCCTGAAGCGCCGGACATTCCGGTAGGGGATGCGCCAATTATCGACGGGCGTGCGGAGGGCGAAACCCTCACCGTCGTACTCGACATGCATGGATGCACCCGGAAAGGCGTAGGAGGCGATCCGTTTGCGGCGCGCGGCCCAGGCGCGGAGCCCACCGACGACCATGCAGATCACGATGAAGCCGAGCAGGAACGCGATGCCGCCGACCGCACCGTCGCCCAATCCCTCGGTGCCCTCGCGGATGACATTCACGACTATCTGCAGGCTGAACAGCCCGGCGAACAGGCCCAAGAACAGCAGAAACCGAGTCGGATCAAAGATGGCGAAGAAGGCCGCGCGATTGAGATGTCCCGCGGTCTCCGCGTCGGCGGCATAGTCGAAGACGAGCCGCTGCCCGCCGGCCGTCGGGGCGGGCTGGTCGTACTGCGCGTTCGGCGGCGGATACTGGCCACCGCCTTGCTGCGGCGCCGGATGTTGCTGCAGCGGCTGCGGAGATGGCTGCCGCGCTTGCTGTGGTGCCGCTGGTGGATACGGTTGCCCTGCCTGCGGTTCTGGCTGCGGCCCATACAGATGCGGTTGTGGCGCTGGCCGATGTGCCCCCTGCGGCGGATGCCCGCCGTACGGAACCGGCATCGCGTTCGGATACGGCTCCCCAGCCGGATACGGATTCACGTCGTTCGAGTTCCTTCCCTGCAGTGGAAGGCTAACCCGAGGCCGCCGGATTCTCGTAATGAAGAGGTCAGGGGTTACCCGAGAACGGCGGCATCCGTGAGATATACGCCTCTCCCGATAGCCGGAACGGAAACCGGAATCCGCGCTCCCACCTGGCGGTTTCGGATTCTACGTTCGGCGGTAGGTGCCCGGTGCCGGGCCGACGCCGCACGTTTCAGCGGCGCACTGGCCCGCCAGGGTGACGGACCGGTGGCGACAGCCCCCGGCACCGGGCACCGCCGACCAATGGTGCTCGAAACGGAGAGGCGTCGCGTCCATGAATTTCCTTGCTGTGTATCAGCTGCTCGCATTGAGCGACACGGCTGCCCATCAGGAGCCGATCCTGCCGTTCACCATCGGTCAAGCGCATGAGGTGATGCGGGTGCACGTGGACTGCCGCGCGAGACTCTGTCCTCGTAAAGCGGCGGCACGGCAGGTGCTGATCGACAGCGGGCGGATGGTGCCGGACAACAGCAAGCCGCGGTGAAGCCGGGTGTGCCGGCAGAGCCGCCGGACCGACGCCGAATCCGCCATATCCGTATCGAATCCGGCGCACTGCGCCTTGATTATCGGGCCGGTGCCGAACAAGCCGAAAGCGTGGCCGACCACCTTGCCCGGCGTTTTCCGGAACTCATCGTGACCGTCGATGACGAGCTGCACGACGGCCTCCCGCCTTTGCCCTGCGCGCAACTCTGGGACTGATTTCCCAATTCTCATTTTCGAAACCCGAATGGACACATCACGAATGACCCATGAATCGGATCGCGACCCCAACTCCCCATCCCAGCCGAGCCGCCACCATGGGCCAGCCATGGGCGCACCGGCCGACCCCACGCTGACCCGCTGTCTGTACTACCGGCACATCTGCGGACTTCCGTGTTTCGTGGACGGCGAAACGGGGCGAATCACCTTGCGTGCAGGTGCCGTCGCCGCGGTCACGGTCCCCGAATGGCTCGGTGAAATGGTGTACACCGACCTCTCCCGGCAATATCTGCTCGGACCCGTCATCGCGCACGGGTCCGGCCGCTGGAGCATCCTCGCCCGCCCCGACGATACCGGCACTCTTGACAGCGATGTCTTCACCGCACTGCTGCGCGCTGCCGCGACGATCGTCCCCGATGGCGGCGAAGTAGTCCTGCCGTCCCCAGGCGACGAAAGGACCGGCTACCGGCGATGGGTCGTCGCGCCACGCGACGCCTTCCGCCCGCACATCAGCACTGTCGTGCACTCGATCATCAAGTGCGCCGGGACCGGTCTGCAACCGCGCCGCCACAATGGAATTCAAGATCCCGACACGCCACGACACCACTCGTAGTTTCGCGATAACCCATGTGTAGGTGCCCGGTCCAGATAGGTTCGCTGGTATCCGAGTTCAGCAACGCGACGAGGATAGTCGAATGGCGGCGCGATATGCCCGAAACCAACCGCCAATCGACTACCCTCGCGAACTCGCGGGTCGTCCCGTGCAGCGCCGTGGACAGGTTGCGGTACTGGCGATCCATACCGGCGGTTACAGCAGAAATATCTGGACGGCGCACTGGATTCGCATCTTTGAGCGAACAATCTGGATGACGATCGGCGACGCGTCGCACGCCTCCACGGGGGTGGAACGGTACGCGGGTTTCGGTGGCCGGCCAGGCGTGAACCATTCGAACGCCGGAGGCAACGCGCATGTCACAGCCGAAAGAACCGAGCGTGCGTCGATCCGGTGCGCGAAGCGAGATTATCTCGTCTCAGCTGTGCGTAGGCCACCCCGAGCGGCCGCTCCAGGAGAAGGTGTCGAATCAGGTGGAACCTGACGAGCGATGGTGCGTCCTACACTTCAGGGACGACCTTTACGGCGCAGGTCGGGCGGCTTCGGTGGGGCGACGAACGTCGGCGACCCGCGCGGCACGCCGCGCCAAGAACTCCCGCACTTCCGGTATTGCAGCATGCGTGCGAACCAGGCTGGCGATTGAGTCGATTCGCTGATGCAGGCGGGTGGAGGCGAGGCTGCTGATGGTATCGAAGTTGTCGGTCAGCAGAGCGCACGCTTGGGCGAGGTCACCGGCATCGACGAGGTTTCGAGCAAGGTTGAGCTGCCAGGCAGCGCGCTCTCTTGGCCAGGCGGACGAGCTGTCGATGGCGGCTTGTATGTGGATGGTCGCAGCATCGTGCTCACCCACCCGCATGCGGGCCTTGCCGGTGATGAAGCTCAGTTCGGCCTCGGGCAGGAACACCCAGTCTGGGTCATGTCCCCGTGTGGATTCATGCGCACGGTACGCTCGGCTAATTGCCGCTGTCATTGCGGCCTTGTCTCCACGTGCTGCCTGGGCTTCGGCTTCACGGATCGCCATCAATGCTCGCAGTTTCGGACCGCCGTCGCGAAGCGCTGCCTGTGATGCGGCCTGTGCGTACTGCACGGCCAAGGGATGTCCCCTCATTTCCCCGGGACCACTCACCATGAGGCAGCTGGCGTTGCCCAATGCATGCGCCGCGGCGATCCCATCACCAGCCGCATTGGCGGCGTGCGCCGCGTCCGCGTAGAAGCGGCGTGCATCATCGAGACGGCCCGCGTCGTAGTGGACCCAACCTGCGGCGGTCATCATCTCGGCGCACGCGCTGGTGAGCGCCCGCCCGATCTCCTCGGTGTAGCTGCCGTGGTTGAGAAGCTGCTCGACGTAGCGAACCTGGTTGACGGCCACGCGGCACAACCGGTCACCGCCGACCACCAAATCCAGCTCGTGGATCTGGTTCACGCTCTCGTTGAGGGCGGCGACATCGCTGGCACCGACTTTCACGCCGGACGCCGATGCGGCATTTGCCGGGGCGGTTGCCGACATCATGGCCGCCCCCGCACTCCCTAGTACCCCTGCTCTGAAGAAGTTGCGACGGTCCACATCTGCCTCCTGGTCCGACTCCACTACCAGTATGGCAAGCGGAACCCCCAGTGCACGGGCGACGAGCCGAAGAACGCGAACATCGTGCGAGGCAGGACCTCCGCGCTCCAAACCCGAGACTGCAGGCTGGGAGAAGTTGATCAGCGCGCCCAGTTCAGTCTGGGTCATGCCGATGGATTTCCTGATCCGCCGGATGACTTCACCGGTCGTCATGTACATGTCCAGCGCCCCCGATCATTGGCTGATTTCCCCTGCATGTCCCACCCGAAAGCAATTGTCTCCGCAGGATATACACCTCCTCGCAGAGCCGGATCGGAAACCGGAAATCGAGGGCCATGGCAACAGTCCGACCGCGAACGCCTCGATCCTCCAGCGATTCCCCGAGTTGCTGCGACCGCCCGCGCTCTTCCGCTGCACAACGCGAGACCGGCGCGTCTCAGCCGTGAACAGGCTCGCGCACCTGGACCACGAGAAGGAGCCGAATCCGGTGGAACCAGACGATGCGTTCGTGCGTCCTACACTTCAGGGACGACTATGACGGCCCGGATCGGGAGGCTTCGGTGGGACGACAGACGACGGCGACGGTGGCGGCGCTCGCTGGGATGGCACTGGTTGCCTCGGGGTGCGGATCGGGTACGGAGGGCACCGCCACGCCGAGTGCCGTCACTGATACGTCGGCGGCGACGGCCGCGCTGTGGGATCCGTGTACGCAGGTTTCGAACAGCGCATTGCAGCAGATCGGCGTCCGCCCGGAAACGAAACGTTCGGGGGTCGCGGGTGTCGAGGAATCAGGGTGGAAGGTGTGTTCGTGGAACAACGAGGACTTCAACCTAGGGGTGTCCGCGACGATCTACACCGTCAACGATTTCAAGGCCAAGCCGGATAACATCAACTTTTCTGATATATCGATCGCCGGGCGTGACGGTGTCCAGCATCGGAGGTCCTCCGACAAGTTCAACGAGCTTTGCGATCTCATCTTTCCCGCGAACTTCGGCTCGTTCGGGGTAACCATTTCAAACCGCGCGTCGTCAAAGAACCCCGCGGAGCCGTGTTCCAGTGCACGTGCTGCCGCAGAGGTTGTCGTACCGAGCTTTCCGCACTAGGCAGAGGGACATCATCAAATGGCACTGGGAGAAGACATATCACGGTGGAGGTATCTCGCCGATGAAGCCAAGGCGGGCCGCTTGTATCTCGACAAGTCGGTCGCACAGGCGTGCCGGGACGCGTGCAGTCGGCAGATCGAGCTCTACAACCAGCTACGCGATGATCTGCAGTGGGTAAGCAAGGTGAGCGGCCTCGGCCGCTTCGATTGCGCAGACGAGCTGGCTAAGATGCTGGGCGGCAAGGCAATCGGCGGTGAGGGTGACGTAGACTCCGCCTTGAGGGAGCACATCGAGGTGCTGGCTCTGATGCGTGACACCATCCAGGTCTCCGTCGACCGCATCGGCGCCCAGGACGAGACCAACGCGCAAAACACGAACACTCTGTTGAACTGATCGGGGGGAATGGTCGTGGGTCTACCGTTCATGGTCGCGATCGGCGCCGCACTGTACGAGCAGTCGAAATCCGGCCCGCCTGATAACGGTTCGCGCGATGAGAGTCCCGACGCGTCCATCGCGCGCAACCGCATCGCCGAGATCATGCGCGGTGGCACCGAATTGCAGACCCAGTCACCGAAAGTCCCGGAGAGCGCATACAAGAATCCGGATGGCATCGACGATCTCTATGAACGCGTGCAAGCGATGTCGATCACCGATGTCGTCGCGTTGCATCAGCGGTGGGAGTCCATTCGGAACCGGCTGGAGCAGGGTTTGCAGGGTTTCGGCCCGGAGATCGGCAAGGCCATGGAAGGTAAGTGGGAGGGCGCGGCGGCGAAAGGCGCGGCGGACGGGGTCAAAGAGTACGTCGACAAGTCCGGCGGGCTGATCGGTTCGGTACAGATCATCGCCGAGAAGGTGAAGATCATCCGGTCGGGCATCGAGGTCACGCGGCCCGCCGTGCAGGAGGCGCCGGGTCACACGTGGACCAGCAACGTGGCGAGCTGGGTGCCCGGACCGACGTGGAAGCTGAACCAGCATCGTGCCGATACCGCCCACGACGCTTCGGTGAACGTCGTCAGGAATGTCTTCTATCCCGCGGTCCGGGAGGCGGACACCGGCGTTCCGCTGGTACCCAAACCGCATAATCCCGTGCACGAGTCCGGCGGCCAGCCGTCCGGACCGAACAACGACTGGCAACCCCAACTGCCTGGTTCTGGAGACAAACCCACGAGCGCACAATCCACACAGCCGCCGGGTGCGCACGATACAGCGCAGAACACCGTCCCGACGGACGCGAATCCGCCTGCCGAGCAACAGAACACTACCGACCAGACCACGCCCGCGAGCACCGACCCATCGACCCGACCGGCGAGCACCACCCCTGGCACCGATCCGTCACCGACCCGCCCCGGAACACCCAGTCCCGGCTCGCCCGGCACACCGAACCCCGGCGTGCCCGGCCTCGGCACCCCGGCGCCCGGCCGCAGCATCAACGGCGCTCCGGCTGCTCCGGGCACTGCTCCCGCCGCCGCAGCGGCACGCTCCGGCACCGGACGCCCCGGTATGGCCGGGATGCCGGGCATGGTGCCGCCCGGCGCCCGCGGCAAGGGCGATGACGACAAGGAACACCAGGTCAAGGATTACCTGGTGAACCAGCGCAACGGCGAGGAACTCACCGGTCTCGGCGAGGAGAACAGCGTGAAGACGGTTCCCCCGGTGATCGGCGCATGAACGCACGAAGCATCGGCGCCGCGCTGCCACGCAGGCCGGGGCTGCGGTGCTCGACGGATGAACCGGCATCATGAGCCGACCGGAGTGGTCGTTCACGGCGCTCGGCTTCACCGTGCTGTGGCGGGCCGCGGAGCGCGACGTGCTTCCGTACCCGCTGCAATACCGGTCCACCGCGGACACGGTCGCCGAGTACGAAGCGGAGTGGAAATCCGAAGCCGCCGGACTGCACCGGCGCTGGGACGAGTCCCTGTACGGTGCGCTGCGCGTGCTGGCCGAACCCGAGGCGCGCATCGAGGTCGCGGGATTCCAGGGACAGGACAAACTACGCATCCACGCCGCCGTGCAGTACCGGCACGCCGTGCTGCTCGTACAGGAACCGACCTCGTCACCGGATCGCGGTGGGGCCGTGCGCATGTCGCTGATCGACGCGGCGCAGGTGAGCCGTCGCGTCGTCGACCTGCTGCCGGACGCTCCGCGTGGCGGCGGCCCCGGCATCGAGCTCTCCCGGCACGACCTCGACATCGAGGACGAAGGCCCGTACCGGGTCGGGGCTCCTCCACCGCCCGGCGCTCGAGCGGAACAATTCTTCGAACGGCCCCGCAAAACCATCGCCCACGTCGCGGTTTACGCGGGCCCCGCATGGGACAACCGCCCAGCACCCGCCCGGGGCTTCCACGTGATGGACTACCCGGACGGCCGCTACCTCGTCAGCAGCGGAGCAACCATCAAAGCCGTCCCCGCCGACAGCACCGACATACGGTCCCAGCTCGAGCGGGTCGTTCAGGTCACGATCGAAGGGTTTCGAGAGGAGAACGATCCGAGTTACACCTGAGCCAGGGATCTTCGGCGGTTGCCGAACGGAATGGGTTGACAACCAACCGAACCTATCGACGCCGAGCGCACGGCCGACTCTCCCTGCCACCGGGATCCGGACCATCCGGCGCGGACGCTGCCGAGCGGCCCGCCACACCTGCGCCAACGTCAGCGCTTCCACAACCCACGGAAAGCTCGCGGCCGCGACCTCGACAGCCGACGCTACCGGAGCGCTGTGCCATGCGCTCACTGCTGCGATCCATCGGGAGCACGCCGAATGTCGGTCCCCCTTGCTAACTTTCGTCCCGTTCTGATCTGACGAAAAAGGCGAGGCGCACATGACAATCGGGGGAACCACCTATCTCGAACTGTCCGAGGACAGCGGTTCGGCGCACAAGTTCTACGAGGTAGTCGTCGCGGGCACGCAGGTGAGTGTTCGTTTCGGTCGCATCGGGGAGCAGGGGCAGACGAAGGTCAGTTCGTTCGCCACCGAGGAGAAGGCGCAGGCGGCCGCGGCGAAGAAGATCGGCGAGAAGGTTCGCAAGGGGTATGCGCCCGCGGTGATGGGTGCGCGGGGCAGGCGTCCGGTGACCAGGCGGGCGATCAGCAGCCAGCGCTCGACCGCGAAGTCCGCGCCCGTGCTGTGGAGCTTCGACTCCGGCGCCGCCGCCTTCGGCATCTTCGTCGACGAGCGGCGCTGCTGGGTGGGCAACGAGAGCGGTGACGTGTACACCCTGACCCCGGAGGGCGTGGTCACCGGCCGCTATCGCCTGCCGGATTCGGTGAAATGCATTGTGGCCGACGACTTCTGGATCTACGCCGGATGCGACGACGGCCGCGTCTACGACCTGTCGGGCAAGGTGCCCAGGGCCGCCTACGACATCGCGGCCGACGTCGACATCTACTGGCTGGATATTCACGACGGCATCCTCGGCGTCTCCGACCGCCAAGGCGGCATCACCGTGATCGACTACGAAGAAGAGTCGCTGTGGAGCCGCCGCAGCACCGGCGACTCAGGGTGGATGGTGCGCATCGACCCGAACGGCGTCTACCACGGGCACTCCGCCGGTGTCACCAAATACGACCTGGACAGCGGAAATACCCTGTGGCAGACCGGTACCGGCGGCGAGGTGCTGTTCGGCTGGCAAGAATCCGACGCCGTCTATGCCGGTACGGACCGTCGCCAGGTCCGCATGGTGGCCAAGAGCGGCCGCGCCGAGCAGACCTACCAGTGCGATGCCGCGGTCTTCTCCTGCGCCACCTCACCCGACGGACGCTACGTCTTCGCCGGTGACAACTACTCCTCGGTGTACTGCTTCGACGCCGCCGGAAACCGGCTGTGGAAATTGGCCACCGGCTGCGGTTCGGCCTATTCCATGCAGTACCACGACGACAAGCTGTATCTGGTGACCACCACCGGCACGCTGGCCTGTCTCGATGTCGGCGAAGCCGCCATCCGCGACGCCGAGCAGGGTGTGCTGCCCGAGACGGTGTCGGTGAAGGCTCCGGAGATCTCCGCCGTGGTGCCGAGCACCACCGTCGAGGTGACGTCCGACGCCGGAACCGGTGTCATCGTGGAATGCGTGGACCATAGCGGCGCGCTGCGCGTCCGCGTCGTCTCCCCGGGATATCAGCACGGATGGAATGTCCAGTTCCCCAAGGATATTCGCCGTGCGGGCGCTCGATACGTGGTCGACGGCGTGGCCGAGTCCGCGCGCGGCGGTTTCTATCGGGTGCGCGGGGATATCCGGCAACTGAGCTGACCTCGTTCGGCTCGGCTGCCGGCTCAGCCCCCGACGTCTCGGCAACTGTTGGCATGAGATGCATCATGCGCAGAGTTGCCGGGACTGCGGCGGCGGAGACAACCGGCCGTTATCGACGCCGAGACGTGCGGCTGTAGGCGTTCGCGGGATCGGAAGCGACGAACTGTGCCCATGTTTGTCCGTCATGGGCATGACCTGGGCAGGTGTTCTCCCCCGCCCGGAACGCGCGGCCGACCCTTCCCGGCACCGGGATACGGACAATCCGTCGCGGACGCTGCCGGGCGTCCCGCCACACCTGCGTCAACTGCTCCAACGTCAGTACGTCCGGACCACCGAAGTCAGGAGCACGGCCCACCGGTCCGCCCTTGACCAACTCGGCGACCCGCCGCGCTACGTCGGCGGCAGCGACCGGCTGGAATCGAAAGTCCAAGGGCAACGGCGCAACTGGCCACCCCTCGACGGTCCGCAACCCGGACGCGATCAACTCGTGAAACTGCGTCGCCCGCAGAATCGTATGCGGCACCCCGCTGTCGATGATCTTCTGCTCGCAGGCCAGCTTGTTGCGGTAATACCGGAACGGGATGCGATCGATCCCCACGATCGACACGTAGAGAAGCTGCTCGACACCAGGCGCGGCGCGAAGCAGATTCTCGGTTTGCGCGATGTCCGGTGCACCCCACCGACGGAAGTCCGAGGCGGCATGCACGATCACATCCGTTCCCGCGACAGCCTCCGATACGCTCGCACCCGTCCGCAGGTCGCCGACGTGTGTGCCCGCACCAGGGCGTCGGGAGAGCACCCGGACGTCGTGGCCCTGTTCGCGCAACCGACCGACTACCAGCCTGCCCAATGCCCCGGTTCCGCCCGTGACGAGAATGCGACTGCCCATCTATTGCTCCTTCCACATCGTCAACCCGCTTTCTCGGATCGAGTCCCGGCAGATAGCTCGGCAGCGGGACGGTTCCGGGCTACACCATCAAGATCACCGCAACCTATCCGACAAGGACCTCACTGGTCGGCAGCGGCGGCCACACCGTCCTCGAGCGCTCGCCACCACAATCTGGCCCGGGTTCGTTCCTCGGCTGTACCTGGGCAAGGCGCCGGACGGGGTCCGCGAGCGACCAGCCCGACCCACCGACCCTCGCGGTCGCCGAGCTCGACCGCCGCTCCGGCCGCGCTCGAGCCGCGATAGCGGTGGCGGAAAGATCGCGACGGCTGTCGACGACGACAGGGACCCTGAATCGACCATTCAGGTCAGGTGGCACCCGGACCGGGTACCTGCTCACCGTGCGATCCATCGAGCTATCGACTTGGCCTCGGCCTGGGCCGCAAGGATGCCTTTCACTAGCCCGCAGACAGCCCTCCAGGCGTCGTACGGACGGTTCTCGGCGCATCCGAACCCACTGGCCGTGCAGCGGCACCGCGAGCTGAGGAAACCTCCTTCGACGCGATCGGCGCTCGTCGCAGTTCGATCTCCCGATTCGTGGACGAGAGGTGACGCCCGGTGGGAAGGTGGATGTACCGCAGGTGTCGGCAAAGGAGCGAGACGCATGGTGGACAAGACCAACGGAGCGCCCGCAGGCAACGGCGTGGTGGCGGCGGAGGGCCCCGAGCAGATCCGCAACGTGGTCCTGGTCGGGCCCAGCGGATCGGGAAAGACCACGCTGGTGGAGGCCATGGCGCTCACTGCGCGGGCGGTGAATCGCGCCGGACGGGTCGAAGACGGCACGTCGCTGTCGGACTACGACGAGATCGAGCATCGCCAGCACCGCTCGGTGCAGCTGTCCGTGGTGCCGGTGACGTGGGGCGGAGTGAAGATCAACCTTCTGGACACGCCGGGGTACGCGGACTTCGTGGGCGAGCTGCGGGCGGGACTGCGCGCGGCCGACGCGGCGCTGTTCGTCATCTCCGCGGCCGAGGGGGCGGAGGCAATCGCGGGGGCGACCAGAGCGCTGTGGGAGGAGTGCGCCGCGGTGGGCATGCCGCGCGCGATTGTGATCACCCACCTGGATACGGCGCGTGACGAGTACGACGTGATGACCGAGGCATGCCAAACCGTGCTGGGTGGCGGATCGACGGAAAGCATTCTGCCGCTTCACCTTCCGGTGTACGGCCCGAAGCACCCGGACGGCCACCGGCCGGTCACCGGCATGGTGGAGCTGCTGCCGCACTGCGTGGGCGATTACTCCTCCGGAACGGAGGTCCAGGGCGACCCCTCGCCCGAGCAGGTACCCGCGCTGGAGGAGGCGCGCAACCGTCTCATCGAAGGCATCATCGCCGAGAGCGAAGACGAAAGCCTGATGGAACGCTACCTGGAGGGCGAGGAGATCAGCCTGGCGACGCTGGTCGCCGACTTGGAGCGTGCGGTCGCGCGCGGAAGCTTCCATCCGGTGCTCTTCGCCGCGCCCGCGCCCGAAGGTGCCAAGCAGGGCTTGGGCACCGTCGAGCTCCTCGAGCTGATCACCGGCGGGTTTCCGACCCCGGTCGAGCACGCCGTCACCGCCAGCAACGGCGCCGGGCCGCATCCGCTGCGCTGCGACCCGGACGGCGAGCTGGCCGCCGAAGTCATCCGCACCGCGTCCGACCCGTACGTCGGACGGGTCTCCTTGGTCCGGGTCTTCTCCGGCACCTTGCACCCCGACGACACGGTGCACGTCAGCGGCCACGGTCTCGAGGACCGGGGTCACGAGAGTCACGAGGTGGACGAGCGCATCGGCGCCATCTCCGCCCCCTTCGGCAAGCAGCAGCGCCCGCTCGGGCAGGCGATCGCGGGCGACATCGCCTACGTCACCAAACTCGGTCGCGCCGAGACCGGTGACACCCTGTCGTCCACCGTCAATCCGCTGCGGATCGAGCCATGGCCGATGCCGGATCCCTTGCTACCGATAGCAATTCGTGCGCACAGCAAGGCCGACGAGGACAAACTCTCCCAGAGCCTGTCCCGCTTGGCCGCCGAGGATCCGGCCCTGCGGCTCGAGCACAACGGGCAGACGCATCAGCTGGTGCTGTGGTGTCTCGGCGAAGCACATCGCGACGTCGCCTTGGAGCGGTTGCGGACGCGGTTCGGGGTGCAGGTCGACGTGATCGACCACGTGGTGGCGTTGCGGGAGACGTTCGCGGGCAAGGCGTCCGGGCGCGGCAGGCATGTGAAGCAGTCCGGCGGGCACGGGCAGTACGCCGTGTGCGAGATCGAGGTCGAACCGCTGCCCGAAGGGTCGGGGATCGAGTTCGTGGACAAGGTGGTCGGCGGAGTCGTTCCGCGCCAGTTCATTCCGTCGGTGGAGAAGGGTGTGCGAGCGCAAGCGTCGCGTGGGCTCACCGCCGGATATCCGCTCGTGGACGTGCGGGTCACACTGTTCGACGGCAAAGCCCACTCGGTCGACTCCTCCGACGCCGCGTTCCAGACCGCGGGCGCGCTCGCCCTCCGTGAGGCGGCCGCGACCGCGGGAATCCGAGTGCTGGAGCCGCTCGCCGAAGTCTGGGTGCTGGTCACGGACGAGTACGTCGGACCGGTGCTGAGTGACCTGTCCAGTCGCCGCGGACGCGTTCTCGGCACCGAACCGCACGGCTCCGGACGAACCCGGATTCACGCCGAAGTGCCGGAACTGGAACTCAGCCGCTACGCCATCGACTTGCGGTCGATCTCGCACGGCACCGGCGATTTCACCCGCGCCTACGTGCGCCATGAACCGATGCCGAACCAGCTGGCGGCCGCGATGCGCGGGGAGAAGGCTCGCGCCTAAAGGATCGTCTTCGCGGACCTCGCCCCACACGATCGTCTTTCGGCCACGGTCGCCTGCTGTGCGGGACACGTTCACGTGCAGCACCGTCGACTACGAAGGCCCTGTCGACTGGTATCTGCGCAGCCACTGAAATGACTCGCAGCACCCTCCGAACAGGGCTCTCGTTTCCGGCCGGTCAGGTCTGCTGCGGCGGAACGGGTGGCGGACCGGCGGGCTGCTGCCCTGCGCTCACGGGCGGTGGAGGCGGAGCCGCGACTCCGGGGTCGCCACCGGCGGCACCATCCAAACCGGTCGGGTGGATGTAGCCTGTGAAAACGCCATACTTTTCTTCCAGCGGGGGATGGCTGGGATCAAAGGGAATGGGGACGCCGTTGTCCAGGACGAACAGTTGATTGTTTTGCTTGATGATCAGCGCGCTGTGTCTCTCCCACTGAAGAATATCGCCCGTATTGAACGCGCCTGGGTCACGACTATTGATCACCGCGGGCGGATGATCCGCTGACAATTCACCCGCAGTTCCCCGATACGCGGATATTGCATCTGTAGCGCCGTTCCGCGCCTGATTCTGCAAAGCCTCCGCCACCGGCTGCGACGCCTTCACGGTCATGTTCTCGCCGATTTTGACGTCCACCATCGAGCCCGGTGTCGAAATCGGCGGCGGAGTACCAGCATAGGTCGGCGCCGTTACGCCGGGAGGAGCCGTCGGAGCAGTGGCATTGGCGGTGGCCGCAGGCGCGGTGCGGTTCTTGTCGCGTTGCTGCCGCTCATCCCGCGAATCCTTGTCGTCGTGGACTCTGTCATCGCCGGGGACACGGTTGCCTGGGTTCATGATGTTCCCCAGAGCGCTCATCATCGCGTAATCCGCCATCGGATTGGAGCCGCCACCACTGTTATTGGTGGGCGCGACATTGCTGGGGGGCGCGACGGTGCCCGAGTTGTTTCCGGAGTCCTGCGTCGCGGCCTGGATCAGTGAACTGAGGTCCGGGGTTCCCGATGGGGCATCGCCGCTGGTGCCGCCCAGAGGGGGCTGGGTACTGTCCACAGTGCCCGTGGGATCCGTGGGATCCGGCGAAGTCAGGTCCAAACCGTCCAACGTGGGGTTCGACCCTGGATCCGGGAACATCGCCTGGTCGGTGGGAGTAGTCTGCGCCGGAGGCGGAGTGTAGGGCGGGGTGTTCGTGTTCACAGGGGGAGGAGTGTGGTTTGTAGCCGGCTTTTCGTCCTTGCCAGGCTTTTCGTCCTTGCCAGGCTTCTCGTCGGGCTTTTCTTCCTTTTTCTTCGGTTCGGGCTTTATCCCGTGTTCTTTCGCATATTTAGCAGTCTCATCCGCATAGGCAACGACTTCCTCTCTACACTTAGAGACCGCTTCGCCCATCAGTTTGAAGACGACATGTTCTTCAGCAGGGTTTTGAATGCCATCCTTGCCCCATTGATCCTTGTATTGATAATTCTCCCTTTCCTTATCTTCTTTGTCCGACCCCTCCTTCTTCCAGGCCGCAAAATCTTTGTCCAATTCTGCCTTGAAGCCCTCGTAGCCCTTCGGCATGGCCCCAGTCAGGCTGGCAGCGATCGCGTCGTTCGTATCATAGACAGTCGAGTGCATCTTCTTGAGGTGGTCCAGGTTCAGAACCGAAATCTTGGCAACCGTGTTGAAGAAGTCCGCATCCAGCGCGGTCCAGTCAGCACTCGCATGGCCGATTTCCTGGACAGTTGAGTTGAAGGCATCGTTCGTACGGCCCTGGCCGGAGAGCTGATTCACGTGTTGTTTGTCGAGATGCTTCCAGTTCAATTCTTCTTTGGTTTTCGGATTTTTTAATTCCTTCGGCAGCATCTCGTCTCTCGGCATCTCAGGCTTGATTTCACCCATTTGACGCTTGAGAAGGTCCAGATTCTTGTTCAGCATGTCCTTCCATGCGACAAGCAGGGCCGAAGGTCCGGTTCCACCTTCCGGAATCTTTAAACTGAGCGGGACCGCCTTGACATCCCCGCCGGCCTTCGGCTCGCCCTCTTTCTTCTTTGTCTCGGGAGCTCCCTTATCGGGATCGAACATAGTCGAGACGATGTACTCGGGCTTTTTATTGGGATCATAGGTATCCCAATCCTTCGGCAGGTCCCCCTTGACGAGGGCCAATGTACCGTCTTTGGTGACCTTGAGCTTGTCCGGGAAAAGGGGATCCTCATCGTTCCAATCACCCTCGCCGTCTTTCGGAAGCCAAAGCTTGGCATGCTCGGTTGTCGTACTATGTCCCGAGGGTTTCGAATAGTTCAGCCTGAGCTCGCGCCCGTCACCACCCCAATCCCCCTCATCCTGGAACTTAAGTGTGGCATCTTTCCCCTTAGGAACTTCCCCGAATGTGTTGACTACTACATTCTTTGACTCGTCCCCGCCGGGATCAACCCTCTCGACGACGGCCTTATTGTCCTTGACCCCGAAGCGATATCTGCCGTCATCGGATTCTATCCACTGGCCGTTCTTGAGTTCCTCATTCGGCTTGAGCTCTTTCTTACCGTTGCTCACCTGCACGACCCCCGATCACATGTGTAGCAATGCAACGCCCGTGGGCGAGAAACAGTCACGGAATACTCCCACCAGGAAATCGGCGAGTCCCTGCGGACTCAAGCCTGCGGACCCGCACGGCGCACGCCCGCGCCGCCGTCGACATCCACATTATCTATCGTAGGCGCCACCGAATCGGCCGTGTCGCCGACAGCAACTTTGTCGTCCCCGATTTTCGTGTGTGCGGCGTTGCTGACTTTCATGTAATACTTGCTGGCCTGGTTCCATCCGTGGGCGGCGTTACCGAACATGGCCTCGATCTTGCCTTCCCAATCGGGGTCCCCTTTCCCCCGGTTGTACGGCTCTGCACTGTCGGCGCGCTCGTTGGCGCCCGTCCTGCGCATGTCGTCTGAATCGTGCAACAGCTTGTCGCTCATGGCGGCGAACACTCTCCCTTCCAGCCCTTCCCCCGATTCTCCGGCATCCCCACCCATGGGGAATTAAGATGCGAGCCCTCGGGAGCACGCCGGCCATGCGCGACCACACGGGTGCGGCCGGTCCCACCCGTACCCGCCGGAATCAGTACCCCGCGCCGAACGCGGCCTTCTCCTGGAGCCGGTACTCGGCTTCGGTCGGCAACTCCAACGCGTCGGCGACAACCGGCGACACACCGCGGTCCAACAGTTCCGCGCGCCGGCCGACCCGAGCCTTCAGGTAAGCCAGCCGTGCGACTTTCTGGATCTCACCGGCCAGCCAGCTGTCGGTGTTCTCCCATATTTCGTCACCGAGGTGCAGACCGACGATCCTTCCGCCCTGCTCACACGCCACCCCTACCGAATAGTCGGGATTGAACACCTCATAGATCCGGCCGGACCTACCTGAAGGAACTTCACTGCCATCTCCCGTTCCTCCCCAAGTCTCCAGTGCCGTCACCGTGCTGCTCCCGTGAACCATCCATCGACCCCGCGTCTCACTTGCCCGACCACGGCACCTCGGGCAGCTTCGTCTCCTGCATAGTGATCTCGCGCTGCCGCATGGCGTCGAGAGTGCTCTCCCGGATCGCAGCCATGATGTCGGCCACCAGTTCGTGACTGTTGGCGGAGTGTGCGATCGTTCCGGGGGCGATGTACAGATCGGTGAGCCTGCCCATCGCGTCCACTTCCGGAATCACCCGAGAACTGGGCGAAGGGCGCCTGGCCCGGATCCGCTCGACCCGTTCCAGCATTTCATTGAGGGCATGGACTGACGCGCGGCTGGATTCGAGGGCCGAGACCGTTTCGGGATGCATCATGCCGGCCCAATTCGTCGCCATCGTCACAACTCCTCCGCAGGCTGCCGACCTACCCCGCGGCGCCAAGATCAGGGGTCCTCCACTCTCGTGGAACCATCATCCCAAGTCCCCAGTAATGGGAATATCAGGAGTGTGCGCGGCCGCGGCCACCCTCGAAGCGAGATCGTGCCAGTCCCGATAAGAGTCGTATGCCGCGCCGAGGCAGACCGCCGTCACAGGTGCGCGCTGCCCCCAGGGATGGGCATACGAAAGAGCGAGATGTCGTTCGAGATGAGAGAGTTCGCCGATATGGGTGAGGATGTCGATCCGTCGGCGGAGCCGAATTCAGTGGGTATGACGCGAACTGCGGGAAATTTCCTGGTCGACTTGGCCGAGCGGTTGGCACCGAGTTGTGACCCAGCGGCCATCCGCGCCGTGATGGACCGCGCCGGTGCAGGGCAGACGGACGCGCGAGGGCCGGACGGATGCCGAACCAGCACGCTGACCACCTCCGGTATTCCGTTCGAAGCCAGCGTGTCCGGTGGCGGGGGGCGGTTCAGCCCTGCCATTCGTTATGTCACGGAGACCGCGACGCGGGAGACGAGGTTCTGCTCTCGCCTCGCCGCTCAGCTCGCCGCGATCCGGGATCTCGTCGCGTGGTTGCCGAACGGAGACGAGACGGTCGCCGACATGCTGCACTCCTTCGTCGCGACGCTGTATCCCGATCCCGCGAAAGTCTCGGCGCAGTATCGCTTCGCCACGTGGATAGGGGTTGTCCATCATGCCGCACTGCAAAATCACGCGGCCCGTCTCAAGGTATACGGCAATCCAACGGTCGTGCCGGGGGCGCTCGACCGGTTGTGCAGTGCATGGCCCGGCTTCGCGGGACTGGCGTCCGTACCCGAGCACGAAAAGCTCATCAAGCATGCTTCAGCCGGGATCGAGGTGGACGCGCACGGCGAGGTGAACCACAAGATCTACCTGAAGGTCCGGTATGACGACGTCGCTGTGCCGATGAAACTGGTCCGCTACTTCGGCGATCCGGCACGGGAAGTGCTGTCCGAGCTCGCTCGGTGTGGCGTCGACACGGCCGAGCTCCATCATCACGACCTCTTCGTCTGCCGTGCTCGCGGTACCGGCACACCTACCTTCGCGCTCTACCTGGGCGCAAGGAAGCAATACGACCTGACCTGGCTCGTGCGCGAACTCGCATCCCGGCACCACGGCACCACCGATGCCGTCGACGCCCTCGCCCTGGCAGCAGAGTCGTGTGGGGCGACCTGGCGTTACTCGATAGTCGGATTGGGCTTCTCGGCCGACAACGGCGTCGACAAACTCAACGTCTACGGCACACCCACCTGGAGTCCCGCGTAGTACGTAAGTGGCTGAATGCCCTATCGGAGCCGACAACAGCGTGTCTTGCACGACCGCCCGTGTAGCGCCCTGATCGCGTCGAGCGTGCCGGGAAGGAAGAAAGCGTCGAAGATCCGCTGGGTGAGTTCCGCTCCCGTGGGTAGCGAGGAGGGTCCTTGACGGACAACCCGGCTCCGGTCAACGCGGTCACCTCGCCCGGGTGGACGCCCACGAGGTCGTCGAGAAGTCGGCGCACGTCTATTGCCATGCCTACCTCGCGGTCGTGGTGACAGGCGTAGGAGCGAAACGCTGGCCGGTGAGCTCGCCGATCGTCTTCCCGATGGTCAGCGCCGTCTCATCCGGATCGAGACCGTCGAACCTGATCGGTCGCGCATGCGGGAACGCACGGGTCCACTCGTCGGGCACCTTGATCTTCTCCCCTGGGACGAGCAATCGCAGATCGTGTACGCCGTACTCACGCAGCAGTCGCCTGCCGTCCTCGGCGTTCGCGGGCAGATCCGCCAGGATGGCGTCGGACACCAGCATCAGCACGACGTCGCAGGGCTGCGCCGAGACCGCGAATCCACGCATCTGGTCGAGCACCGGCCGAATGAGCGTTTCGGAGCCTTCTTGCACACCCACCGCAGGCAGGTGCGGGGTCGCGGCGGCGGGCGTCGGAGGGAACCGCACCCCCGCTTCGAGCGCGAAATCCACCACCGCGATCTCGTCGTCGTCGCGCAGCGTGTTGGGCAGGCTTGCCCACTCCTGCAATTGGGCCAATGCGGCGTCACGGGCCGCCCCGAAGTCCCTCATCGACCCCGAGACGTCCACTCCGATCACCAATCTCAGGCAACTGGGGCTGCGCGGACCGGCCAGTGTGTAGGCGGTCAGCTTGGTCGGTCGGGCGGTGTCGTCGCCTTCGAACAGCCGACACGCACCGAAGCCGAGCGTGGCCAGGAGCAGGAGCAAGCCGACGGTCATGAGGACGAGCGCGCGGTAGCTACGCGGGTCCGGAGTAAGCGCGGGAAACCCGGCGGCGTCCGGCCCGGGAGACAACAAGCTGGGCATGGATCATCCCTCAACTGGCCTGGCGACCGGAGATTCCGCCGCCCCAGGCCCGCTTGCCCGGTTCGTCGTCCTCATCCGACTTGTCGTTATGGTCCCGATGCAGCTCGGTCCATACCTGCTGGATCTTGGCGGTCAGCTGGTCGGGATCCCAGGGCCGGTAGCGCTTCAGGTAATCCACGGCGCCTTCCAGGACCCGTGACGGCGCCACTCCACGTTCGGGGTGGAGCAGGTACAGCGACTGTGTCCCAGGAAGACTCATGGCGCTGCGGTCATCGTCGAACGACACGGTCTCCAGCGCTTTCGGCTCGGGCGGCTCAGCGTGAATGCTCCTGGGATTGCCCCACAGCGCTTCACTGTCGCTGAGCAGCTTCGAGCCAACCGTCTCGATCCGCCAAGCCTGGTCGTAACCGACCTCGATCTGGTTGCGCAACGCCGCCCATGCCTTGGCCTGGGCATCGTTCGCCTTGATGTGCTTCTTCTCCAGCTTGCGGAATTTCTTCGCGCGCCGCCGGTATTGCTGCCGGATCTCGGACACCAGGAAGGTCCGCGACGCCATGTCGATCACGAGCACCGCCCCGAACAGCGCGGCCATCGCACCTGCGGGCAGGCTCGTGCCGCCGAGTGCGGTGCCGCTCTCGCCGAAGCGGACCCACACGAGCCGGACCACGGCGATGACCACCACGGCGAAAAGAATCACCGCGACAACGGCCGCCCAGTGCCTGCGGGTGCTGACCCCGGAGTAATCGTGGAACCATCGGTGAGCCAGTCCACCCGCCAGCCGCGCCGCGGCGATCCCCGCCATCGGCACGAACAGCGCAAGCAGGTACGCGTTGATGCGTTCCGGCTGGTACCAGGCGACGCTCCGGTCGATGCCCTCGGCGAAGGTCGCGTACCAGAAGAAGAACTCGACCACCAGCACCACGATTTCGATCACGAGCAACACCCATGGCGAGGCCAGCGGATGGTCGTGATCGAACACCTCGGTGCGCGAGGCGCCGCCGGAGCGTGCCGATTGCCGCTTGGCATCGGCGGAGCCGCGGGTGGTGGTCCATCGAGGATGGTCGAGCAGCTTCACCAGTGCTGCCCATCGCCTTTCATTGGTGTGGGCGGTGGTGATCAATCGGTTGATCCGCGCGAGGAGCTTGCGCGCAACTCTCTGGTCGGCGGCCGCCAACGAGTTGTCCACCGAGGCGCGCACCGACTTCTCGGGGCTGGTCAGCCCGTCCTCCGGACTGGGGACATGGGTGTCACCGCGCGGCGTCCGCTGGTGCGTGGTCTTGAGGAAGGCGGCCAGGTCCCGGACTACCCGGCCGGTGTTGGACCGGTCGTCGTCGAAAAGACCTGCGAGAAATCGTGATGTCATCGCAGGCACTCCTTCGTACCCACCGTGATCTCGACTCGCCGGTTACGCGCGGCGGCGGATTCGGAGTGGCCGCCGCCGGAGAACTCGTCCACACGCGGCCGGGTCGAGCCGTGGCCGAGCACCTTGATATGCGAACGGTCGGCGCCGAGTTGGGCCAGCGCCTCCGCCACCGCGTTGGCACGTTGCTCGGAGAACGGCTGCCTGCCCGCTTCCGGGCCGTACGCGGCGGTGTGACCCTCCACCAGTGCGTACGACGAGGAGCCCGCCGCCAACCGGGCGGCGATGGGCGCGAGCAGATAGCGCGAGCCGGGATGCACGTCCGCCCCGTCACCGGCGAACAGCAGTTCGGCCGGAATTTCCTCGCGCACACCGCATTCCACGCGGGAGGAGGTCATCTCGACGGCGAACGCGGGGTCATTGGGCAGATCCGCGTGCGGATCCCGGCGGTGACCTGTCTGTGCGTCGAATTCGACCTTGGCCCCGGCTTTCTCGAGCACCGCCGTCCACAACCTGAGCAGGTCGTTGCGCGTGCTCTGCGGGACCGGCTGGGTGGTCTCTCCCAAATTCGTCCAGAGAATCGGAACGCCGGCGAGCTCCGCGGCCAGCGCGTCGGCGGTCGCAAGATCGTCGGCGACGGCACCGGGCGAACGGTCGAGCCGGGACTGATCGATCAGGAGTGGTGCTGCGTTGTCGAACCCGTCGGATACGACCACCACGCGCTCCGGCTTCTGGCGGGCAGCGGTGGCGAGGGCATCGAGGATGGCGCTACCCGGCGCGGAAGGCCGCATCCGCTCTTCCCGCGCCCAGATGGCCACACAAGCCAGCACAACCGGTCGCGCCTTGTCGGCAGCCACACTGTCGACACCGCGGTATGGCTCCAGCGCGATCGTGCGCACCACCGTGCTGGGTTTGCCGATGCCTTCGACGGATACCAGCGCAAGCCGGTTGCCCCTCTTCTGCGCGTCCAGCAACTCCTGACGGACCCTGGGCGGCAGGTCGCCGACCGCGGCCGAGGCCGTGTTGTCCACGACCAGAACGGTTAACGGGCGGTCGCTGGGAAGCGGTGTGCGCTCGGCCTTCGCGCAATCGGAAGAACTCGGCTGATCTGGAGCGGACCCGACCGACCCGTGCGACGCCGCGCACCCGCCGATCGGGATGGCGATCACGCACAAGGCCGCGGCCAGCCGACGTGCGCGTCCTACGGAAAACATGAACATGGATACCTACACAAGGGATTCGAAGAAGATCGGCAGGGGAAGACGGCGACGCTGTCACCACCCCGCGAAATGGTCATGGCGACAATAACCGACCCGACGACTTAGTGTCAATGTCACACTTATTAAGACAGGCTACCGAAGAGCAGACCGGCGGAGCCGCGCGCCGGACCATTCGGCACGACCCCGCCGCACCCTCGGCCCCGACGCACACACACACGCCGATCCCCTTGCGCGACATAACCCGAGCGCGGGCGCCGACGCAGGCGCCCGCGCATGTCCCTACCGCCAGTTGGCGTCGTGCCGCCGCGGCGAGCCGAGCAGAATGGGACTGACCAACTCGACCCCCGCACCGGCGCGGTAGAGCTTGGCCGGCCGGCCGAGCCTTCTTCCCGAACCCTCACGCAAGCGGCCGGTTTCGACGATGAACTCGGTCGCGGACTTCACCTTGCGATGGAAGTTGGCGCGATCGAGCTTGCAGCCCCATACCGCCTCGTACACCGCGCGCAACTCGCCGATGGTGAACTCCTCGGGACAGAACGACGTCGCGATCGTGGTGTACTGCAGCTTCATTCGCGCCTGCCGCACCGCGTCCCGCAGGATCTTCACGTGATCGAACGCCAACGCCGTCTCGTCGTCGAGTAGCTCGGCGACCGGCTTCCACGCCGCCGCCCTCGCGTCGGAATCCGCGTCCGGCGCAGGCACCGGCAGGTCCGGCGCGACCGCGAGGAAAGCGCACGTGGCGACCCGCTCGCGCGGATCCCGATCCGGGTCGGTGTAGAAGCCGACCTGCTCGAGCGGCAGCGAATCTCCGTCCAGCCCCGTCTCTTCGCGCAACTCACGGACCGCAGCGGCCTCGGCGCTCTCCCCCACCCGCAGAAAACCGCCCGGTAACGCGAGCGCACCGCGGAACGGGTCCGCGCCGCGCTCCACGACGAGCACCTGCAGCGCCGAGTCCCGGATGGTCAGGATCACCAGATCCGCCGTGAGGGCAGCGATACATCTCGGGTCTTCAGTCATTACCGCACCGTAGCTCAACGGCCGCCTTGCAGTCGCATTGACAAAAACTGGACCGGCTACTTAATGTCGAACCGACACAAATGTCCTTCCGTGGAAAGCATCCCATGCCGTTCTACCGCCCCTCCCTCCGCGACTGCCACCATGCCGCCCGCCGGGTCGAGGCCGCGCCGCTAGGGCGGTCGGCCCTGCGAACAGTGCGTCCGAGCGGCGTGAGCGGCATCTTCCGAGCACGCGCGCCGCTGACCCTGGTGCTGTTCGCCGCCGGACTCGAGGACCGCGTCGTCTGGCAAGGCGCCGACGGTTTCGCCCTGCTGGAACCGCCGATCGCCAGGCCCGAAGCCTGGCGGCACCGCCCCGGAGTCGGGCCTGCCGCGTTGCGCTGGCTCGACCGGTATTGGAGCACTGTGGTTTTCGCGGTTCCAGGCCTGGCCGCGCTGGCCATCGCCGTCGCGCTGTTACCGTTCGCGGCGCTGCACGCACCGGCACTGCTGGTCACCGTCGCCGCGATGGCCTACACCGTGACGGTGCTGTCGATCATGTTCGTGTGGCAGTTGTTCTTCGGACGCGACGAGGAACCCAGCGCACGCGCCGCGGGCACGCTGGCCGCCGATCACTGGACCATGCCGCTGCTGCATCAGGAGAACGAGCAGCGCATCGGTGAACTCTTCGACCAAATCGAACGACGCCTGCATCACCTGGTCGCCGACAAGGTGCGCCAGGACGCCGCCGACCAAGGCGGCCAGGTCACCCGCGTGCGGCTGAGCACCCGGCTGATCTGTATGCACACGGGCGTCACCACCGACCAGGCGCGCACGTATCTCGGCACCACCCGCAGCGTGATCAACCGGGACTACTCGGTGCTCTTCTTCGACGCCAGGCCCGAGGATCTCACGCGCCGACCGGTCAATCCCCCGGCATTCTTCCGGTTCTACCTCGCCTCGGTGGTCATCGTCGTCTTCGCCCTGGCGTATCTGGTCATGACCGTCGAGCGCGGCAACTGCACCGAGGCGACCTGCTCGGCCGGGGCAACCACCTACGGCAGGGCCCTGGCCTGGATCGCCTACCGGCTGCTGTGGCAGGACGCGCCGGGCGTCGAGCCGGTCTCCGATTTCGCGATCGCACTGGGCCTGCTGCTGTCGCTGCCCGCACCGATGGTGGTGCTGGTCGCGATCGTCGCCTTCCGCGCGCAGTACCTCGCGGACAAAGACGCGAAACGGCTCCACCTCGAGAAAGAGAATCAGATGGGAAACACCCGGGTATTGATCGTCACCGTCGCCGACGTCGAACGAGACGCCGTGCTCGACGCCATCGAGGGACACACGCGCAAGGTCGCCGCCCCCACCTACGACGGTCCCGTGCCGGTCTTCCCGATGGGGACGATCAACGACGCGGAGTTGTTCGTCGTGCAAGCCGGGTCGCAGGGCACCACCGGCCCCGCGGGCGCGCTCACCGTCACCGCCGACGCCATCCGCCACCTCGCGCCGCACTACGCGCTGATCGTGGGCATCTGCTACGGACTGCGCCCGGACCGGCAGCGGCTCGGCGATGTCCTGATCTCGGAGAAGATCACGGATCTCGATCATGCCAAGCTCGTCGAACTGGACGGGCGGATCGAGGAGCGCCTGCGCGGCCAGAGCGTCGTTCCCTCCCCCATGCTGCTCAACACCGTCCGTGCCGCGCAACGCGACTGGCCGGGGAGAAGCGACACCGCCGTCCATGTCGGGCCGATGCTGGCCTGGAACAAACTGCTCAATGCCGCGCCCGTCGTGAAAAGCCTCACCGCGAAGCACCCCGACGCCATCGGCGGCGACATGGAGGGCGCGGGATTCCAGGCCGCGGCGCGCGTCGCGGGAGTGGAAAGCCTGCTCATCAAGAGCATCTGCGACTGGGGCTCGGACAAAGACGACGACGCCCAGCCCATGGCCGCCCGCAACGCCGCCGCATTCGTCCTCCACCTCGCGCGCTCCGGCGCCCTCTCCTACACCCCGGCCCAGCGCCGCGGAATCTGATCACGCCAGACCGATGTGTACTCCAGAGTCTCCGGTGGATTCGAGCGCCGTAACCCCGGCAATTCTCGGTGACGTGCGGCGCCATTGGTATCCGCTCGCCGATCGCTACCTCGGCCGATTCGTCAGTGCGGCAACGATGATCGCCCGACTGCTCGAGTCGATCTCGCCGCTGCGCCCATCCACGCACCACTACGCGGCGCCCGAACCGCTCGACGAGCTGTCCTCCATCGGCCACGACATCGACCAGTTCGTCAGCTACGCCGACGAGGAGATCCGGCGTAGCGAGCGCACGATCGCCGAACTGAGCCACCGAGTCAGGGAATTGGAAGACCGGATCGTCGACTACTCGATCGACCATCAACTGGCGCTCGAAGAGTTGGCGACCGTCACCGAGGAGTCGGAGATCCTGCATCGCCGGGTCGCGTACTACCGAGATCTCCTCGAAATGACCGGGCAGAGTGACGACTTCGTGACGACGCGGGAGGCCGTAGTCACCACTCCCGCTATCGCGGCAAACTCCACCGATGCCGTCGAGAAAGCGCAGTACTACCTGTCCGATCGGCTCGTCATACCCGACAGCGCACTCCACGATCTGGAAAAACTCGATGCGGCAGTCAATTACGCCTCCTTGGGCCAGCTGGCTTGGAAGGGCTTTCGCGCCCTGCACGCCTACGCCGACGCGCTTGCCCGCGACCCGGAAACGTCGAGTTTCTGGTACTGGTGCAAGAACTCGCACCACCCGCTGATCTGGCCGGCGTCCGCGAACAAGCTATCGATGAAAGAGTCCAACTCCGTGCATCGGAACGAAAAACTCCGGGCGCAACGTGTTCTCCCCGTGGCCACCGAGGTGTCGGAGAACGGCTTCATCTTCATGGAAGCACACCTGAAGATCGCCAAGGGTGGCGGGCAGTTGGCGCCGAGGATCTACTTCTACGTCGACACACCCCGGGCGAGAGTCCACGTCGGCTACTTCGGACCGCACTACAACATGGACAACACGCGCAGCTGAGCTCGGGTTTCGATCGTCGGTTCGAACTTCGGCGACCCGTTGCGCGAGCGGCTGATCCGGTCGGCTCGCCGCCTTCAGCCGGCCTTCAGGTTGCCTGTGCGAGACTCCGCCGATGCGAACCGAATCAGTGGACGTGACCGAGGTCCGAGTGGGAGACGTCATCCGAGATCCGTTCGACGCGGACAACTGGAGGAGGGTGCGGGAGCTCGGCTACGACCTGCTGCCGAAGAATGACGGCTCGGGTGCATATTGGGAGCTGTACGCCTTTATCGGTCCCCTTGTCGAGCCACCCGCCGACGTTGTCGAATCCGGCGAACAGCCGGGGTGCGATCGATTCATCTTCCGGGAGGACGAGCGCGTCATACGGAGAGTCGGATCGCGAATGCCGCGCAGTGGATATGACGACCTGCGCCGAACGCAGACGAGTCCACCCGCTTCGCGGCCAGATGCACTGATCGCGGAACGGATGGACTCGCCGGCTACTGCTTACGAGCTGCGGACGGAGTACCTGGGGTAGATACTCCGCCGCAGATCAGAGCCGTTTCGACTTACACGTCGAAGTAGAGCTCGAACTCGTACGGGTGCGGCCGCAGGTTCACCGGCGCGATCTCGTTTTCGCGCTTGAGGGTGATCCAGGTCTCGATCAGGTCCTCGGTGAAGACGTTGCCTTCGGTGAGGTAGTCGTGGTCCTGCTCGAGGCGGTCGATGACCGAGGCCAGGCTGGTGGGGGCCTGCGGGATGTTCTTGGCCTCCTCCGGCGGGAGCTCGTAGAGGTCCTTGTCGACCGGGGCCATCGGCTCCATCTTCTTCTTGATGCCGTCCAGGCCGGCCATCATCATGGCGGCGAAGGCCAGGTACGGATTGCCCGAGGAGTCCGGCGCGCGGAACTCGAGGCGCTTGGCCTTCGGGTTGTTGCCGGTGACCGGGATGCGGACCGCGGCGGAGCGGTTGCGCTGCGAGTACACCAGGTTGATCGGGGCCTCGTAGCCGGGAACCAGGCGGTGGTAGGAGTTCACCGTCGGGTTGGTGAAGGCCAGCAGCGACGGCGCGTGGTGCAGGATGCCGCCGATGTAGTGGCGCGCCAGATCCGACAGGCCGCCGTAGCCGGCCTCGTCGTGGAACAGCGGCTTGCCGTCCTTCCACAGCGACTGGTGCACGTGCATGCCCGAGCCGTTGTCACCGAAGAGCGGCTTCGGCATGAAGGTGACGGTTTTGCCTTCCTGCCACGCGGTGTTCTTGACGATGTACTTGAACAGCTGCAGATCGTCGGCCGCGTGCAGCAGGGTGTTGAACCGGTAGTTGATCTCGGCCTGACCGGCGGTGCCGACCTCGTGGTGGCCGCGCTCCAGCTCGAAGCCCGCGTTCTGCAGGTTGGTGGAGATCTTGTCGCGCAGGTCGACATAGTGGTCGTACGGCGCGACCGGGAAGTACCCGCCCTTGTTGCGGACCTTGTAGCCGCGGTTGCGGGTGCCGTCCGGGTTGAACTCCTTGCCGGTGTTCCAGGAACCCGAGACCGACTCGATCTCGTAGAAGGCGCCGTTCATGGCCGAGTCGTAGCGGATCGAGTCGAAGATGTAGAACTCCGCCTCGGGGCCGAAGTACGCGGTGTCGGCGATGCCGGTCGAGCGCAGGTACTCCTCCGCCTTGCGCGCGATGTTACGCGGGTCGCGGCTGTAGGCCTCCCGGGTGAACGGGTCGTGCACGAAGAAGTTCATGTTCAGCGTCTTGGCGGCGCGGAACGGATCGACGCGCGCGGTGCTGTAGTCGGGCAGCAGCAGCATGTCCGACTCGTCGATCGACTGGAAGCCACGGACGGAAGAGCCGTCGAACGCTAGCCCTTCCTCGGCGAGGTCGGTGGTGAAGGCCTTCGCCGGGATCGAGAAGTGCTGCTGCACACCGGGAAGATCGCTGAAGCGGATGTCGACGTACTCGATGTCCTCGTCAGCGATGTACTTGATGACCTCGTCGGCCGTGCTGAACGTCACTTGTTCTCCTTACGGATCGGTTCCCAGCCAGTGTCGATTGCATGGGTTCGTCGCGACCAGACGCTATGGATGCCGTGTTTCCCTGTAGTCAAGCCCGTGTTTCGCCGGTGTTACACGTGCGTCTGGGCGGGTGGCGCGTACCACCCGGGCTCGAACAGCATGGTAGTCCTGCCCCCGTGTGCCCCGCGCGCCGACCTGAACTCCGCTTATGCGGCATCGGGCAGCCGATCGCGCGCGCCTATTCTGGGGTCCATGGCACGCATCACCGGCTCCTGGCTCTCCGGACCTCCGGCCGAACCCGGCGATCCGGCAACTCCCGAGTTCCCCGGTGAACACCTCGGCCTCCCGCAGACGGGAGCGGGCTCGCTGGCGGGGATGGGCCGCCGGATCGCCGCCCTGTTCGTGGACTGGATGATCGCGCTCGGCATCGCGGCGCTCATCGCGCGCAGCACGTCGGCGTCGAGCCTGACGCTGCTGATCTGGTTCGTTATCGGGGTCGGCGCGGTGACGCTGTTCGGCTTCACGCCGGGGCAGTACTTCCTGCGGCTGCGGACGGTCCGCGTCGACGCGCCGGTGCCGGTCGGCTTCGTCCGTGCGCTGGCCAGGCAGGTGCTGCTGCTGTTCGTGGTGCCCGCGCTGTTCACCGACGCCGACGGCCGCGGAATGCACGACCGGGCGACCGGTACGGCGCTGGTGCATTCACGCTGAGCCGCCCGGCATCGGACCCACCCGCCACCAAATCACGCCGATAGGCTGCGCGGGTGTCTTTGAAACCGGTGATGCTCGCTGTCCGATTCCTGCTCGAGCTCGTTGCCGTGGCTTCCTTCGGCGTCTTCGGCTGGCGCGCGTTCGAAGGGCCGTGGAAGTTTCTGCTGGTGGTGGCCCTGCCGCTGGTTGCGGCAGTCGTGTGGGCGGCCTTCTCGGTGCCTGGCGACCCGAGCCGTGGCGGGCAGCCGAAGGTTGTCGTGTCCGGCTCGACGCGCCTGGTGATCGAGCTCTCGGTGCTCGGCGGCGGGGCGCTCGCGCTGCAGTCGGCCGGTCTGCCGGGATGGGGTGTGGCGCTCGCGGTGCTGGTGATCGTCTATCACGTGCTCGCCTACGACCGGGTCGTCTGGCTGCTCACCCGCGCTCGAGGCGGCGACCGTACCCGCGCGATCGACCGTAGGCCCGGGATTTAGAGCCCGTGCGAAGAGTCGGTAAGCCGGTCAGCGCCGACGGATGGTCCGCTGCACGCCGCGCATCTTGGCGCCGGTGGGCATCGGGCCCTTCGGGAGCGCGGGCCCGCTGCGCGCGCTGAGCGCGGCCAGGCGGCCTTCGATGAGCTCCATGCGCTTGGTGTCGATGTTGCGGGGCAGCTTGGTCAGGTAGCGCTGCAGGTCCTTGATCGGAACCTGGCCCTCGTCGTTGCCGATGATGACGTCGTAGATCGGGGTGTCACCGATCAGCCGGGCGGTGCGCTTCTTCTCCTGGGCCAGCAGCGATTTCACTCGCTGCGGCGCGCCCTCGGCGACCAGCACCACGCCGGGCAGGCCGATCACGCGATGCACCGCGTCCAGCTGTGTGGTGGCGGCGACGCCGTTGCTCACCCGCCACTTGCCCTGCAAGTTGTCCAGCACCCAGGCCGCGGCGCCCGCTTGGCCCTCGGCCTTGCGGTAGACGCTCTTCTGCACCCGGCGGCCGAAGATGATGAACGCGACCAGCGCCCCGAGCACCACGCCGAGCGGCACCAGGAACCAGGTCAGCCCGAAGATCAGGCCGATCACGACGGCAACGGCGGTGATGCCGACCACGGCGCCGATCATCAGCGGCAGCAGCAGCTTGTCTTCCTTGCGCTGCATCTGGAACGCCTGCCACAGTTGCCTGCGGCGTTCTCTCGACTGCTGCTTGCGGGCCGCTTTCGCCGCGGCCTTCGCTTCCTTGGTGGGCTTACCTGCTGCCATGTCTCTCAGAATAGTGCCCAGGTAGTCGCGGCTATGCCGTGGGAGCGCGGGGTCGATCAATTTCAACCGCGACGGGCGATGGACCCGAGCACGGTGAGATCCAGATCACCGGACGCCTCGGTCCAGCCCATCGCGCGCAATTCCACGGGAGCGGCCACGCCCAGGGCATCACGCAACCCGACGGCGACCGACCGGGCGAACTCGAGCAGGGTGTTCGGCGCGATCGGCCAGAACAGGGTTCTGGTCCAGTTGCCCGCGTCCCGCCGCGGCGGCGGCTCATCCCAGCCGAGTGTGCGCAACTCCTGCGCGGCGGCATCCGGTATCGGTTGACTCAAGTAGTTGTTGCCGGCCAGCTCAGCGGACAACTTGATGTCGTACTGGACGAATTGGACAAAGCGATTGCCGGGCGCGGCGATGATCAGCGTGGCGCGGGAGGGCAGCTCCGAGAGACAGCGAGCCAGCGCTTGCACGAACCCTTCCCAGTCCGCGGTCACCGGCTCGCTCATTCTTCCCCCGGGCTTCAGCACTCGCCTGATCATACGCGTACAGGCCGGCGACACCAGGCGGATTGTCTTGCGTCACGGGCCACTTCACACAGGCCATAGCAAGATCGAATCGCGCGCCGCCGACGCGGAAGGCGACGTGATCGGCCTGTTGCAGCCGTAGGCTGCGGCGGGGACGCCGCACCGCACTCCCCGCACCGCGCTGTTCAGCTCGCGGCTGATCCATGACGTCGCACCGGCGAGTGCGAAGACGGCGCGCTGGTGTCCAGAACCGCTCGTCTTGCGGCGAACTGCGGGCGATACGGTCAAGGTATGTCGGTGCGCGGCTCCAGCGGTTCGTTCGGGGACTATTCCCTCGAACGGCTGCTGGGTCGTGGCGGTATGGGTGAGGTGTGGTTGGCGCGCGACCGTACCGGCGGCACCGTTGCGCTGAAGGTGTTGTCGGCGGCGTATTCCGCCGATCCGGGTTATCGGCGGCGCTTCGAGCGGGAGGCGCGGTTGGGGGCCCGAGTGCGTAACGCTCACATCGTGCCTATTCGTGCTTTCGGCGAGGTCGACGGGCATCTGTTCTTGGAGATGGCGTACATCGAGGGTGTCGACCTGGCGACGCGGCTGCGGTCGGGTGTTCTGGCGCCGGCCCGGGCCGTGGAGGTCATCTCCCAGGCGGCCGAGGCGCTGGATGCCGCACATGCGGACGGGCTTGTGCACCGGGATGTGAAGCCGGGCAATATCCTCGAGCACACCAGCGGTTTCGTGTACTTGATCGACTTCGGTATCGCCCGCGCCGCCGACGGCACCGCGCTCACCGCCACCGGGCAGGTGGTGGGCACAGTGGGGTACATGGCGCCGGAGCGCTTCACCGGCACCGTCGACGCCCGATCCGACGTCTATTCGCTGGCCTGCGTGCTCTACGAAACCGTCACCGGGCATCTGCCCTACGGCGACGGCGACCCGGCACAGCAGATGCGCGCACACCTGATGTCCGCACCCCCGCGCGCGTCGCAGGCTGCCCGCGATGTCCCGCCCGCGCTCGACAGCGTCATCGCCCGCGGCATGGCCAAGGAACCGGACGCACGCTACGCCAGCGCGGGAGAATTCGCCGCGGCGGCGCGCGGGGCCTTGGGGCTGCCCGCACCGATGCAACCGGCCCCACCGGTCCTGGACTCCGCGGCATCCCGCGGTGGACCGCCGACCCGCGTCATGACCGTCGCTGACTTGCCGCCGACCTGGGCGGCGCCCGCGCCGCCGTCGCAGACGCCCGATCCGCGAGAATTCTCACCTACCCGGATAGCGCATGCCGCCGCGTGGCGAAAGGCCGTGCTGCGTCGGTGGGTACCGGTCGCCGTCGGGGCAGCACTCGTAGCCGCGGCGGCCCTGTGGCTGCTGGGCGGCATCGGGTCCGACCCCGTTCCCAGCACGACCACAAGCGAGGCGTCCGCCACGGCCGCGACCGGTCCCCCGCTGCCCTCGGGCGGCGCGCAGCCTGCAGACGCGGACCACGGGCTGCGCGACGGGGACTTCGCTTTCACCGTGACCGATGTGGTTTCCAACGCCCACCCCACCGGCCCCGCGACCACAGGCGGTACCTACACCATCGTGACGCTGACGGTCACCAACGTGTCCGACGGTAAACAAGCATTCGCCATCTCCGATCAACGCCTGGTCACCACCGACGGCCGCTCCGTAGCTCCCGACGCGTCGGCCACCGCCGAACTCAACCCGTCCCGTGACGACTTCGACCAGATCGTTCCCGGCCGCAGCAGCACCATCCGGCTGGCCTTCGACCTCTCCGGCGACGACAAGAAGAACGACAAGAAAGACGAGAAGAAGGACGACAAGAAGGAGGACCGCGCAGCCGCCGTCCCGAGCCACTTGGTCCTCCACGGCAGTCCGTCCTCACCCGGCGTGACACTGCGGGTCCGCTAGCCGGTCGCTCCCGACGACGACCCGTCCGGTGAGCGTCCCGGGATGTCCGCGACGGTGGTCCTGTTGTCGACGGGCCGACGTCACTTCCGGCCGCCGCCCGTCGCTCGATCCGCCACCAGGCCGCCCGAGTCGCCGCCGATGTCGCCGGAGCCTGCGGACGACGCCTCCTCCGGACAACACGGCCCATGCAGGGGTTTCTCAACCGGAACGGCGCATCGGCCAGTGCGTGCGAAGCCGATCGACCTCGGCCTCGCACGCACCGCCGGGCGCGAGCACTGCGGACTGTCGGATCTTTCAGACGACCGCACCGCGCTGTTCAGCTCGCGGCTACCGGGCGGTGTTACGTTCCGGGACGTGTGTGCGCGGTTGGTGGTGAGCGTCCATGACGTCGCACCGGCGAGTGCGGCGGAGACGGCGCGCTGGTGCGCCGATGCCGATCGGTTCGGGATTCCCGTCTCGCTGTTGGTGATTCCCGGTCCGTGGCGGGGGATGCGGCTGTCCGGCGATCCGGACTACGCGGCATTCCTGCGCGAGCGTCGCCAGGGCGGCGACGACATCCTGGTGCACGGGTGGTCGCACCGGGCCGGTCCGGAGGGCGGTTGGCCGCGCCGGGCGGTCGGGCATGCGGTAGCGCGCGGCGCGGCCGAATTCGCCGCGCTCAACGTCGCGGAGGCCACGGCCAAGTTGCGCGCCGCCACCGAGGTGATGACCGAATCGGGGCTGCACACGACAGGTTTCACTCCGCCGGGCTGGCTGGCCTCGCCCGGCGCGGAGCAGGCGCTGCGCGCGGCGGGGTTCACCTACACCACCTCGCATTTCGGGGCGAAGCAGCTGCGCACCGGACGCCGGTACCGCGGGTTCGCGCTCTCCCATCGGCCGGGTGGGGGCTGGTCGGAGCGGTTCGGCGCGGCGATGGTGGACACGGTCGCGCGCCGGACCGCCGAACGCGGCGGGCTGGTCCGGCTAGCGCTGCACCCCGACGACCTGCACCGGCCCGGCCTGCGCGACACCACGCTGCGCGCCATCGACGCGGTGCTGCGGACCGGCGCGCGGGCGACCACCTACGCCGAACTGGTCGGATCGGCGGTCGGCTAGTGCGGATCGTGCAGATCGCCAACTTCTACACACCCGCCTCCGGTGGCCTGCGCACCTGCGTCGACGAGATCGGGCGCGGCTATTCGGAAGCGGGACACGACCGTGTGCTCGTCGTGCCCGGCCCGCGTGACGACGACGAGCACACCGCGTCCGGGCACCGCATCACGGTGCGCAGCCCGAAGTTCGGCGACGCGGGCTATCACGTGCTCACCGCCCGCCGCACCCGCCCGGTGCTCGATCGGCTCGCCCCGGACGTGCTCGAGTGCAGCGACAAGCTCAGCGTCCGCTGGCTCGCGCCGTGGGCGCGCGCCACGGGCGTCCCGCTGGTGTTGTTCTCGCACGAACGCATCGACGCGATCTTGCGCTCCCGGGTTCCGCGCGGTTTCCCGCTCACCGCCGCGGCCGATCTGGCCAACCGCCGCCTGTGGGTGCGTGCCGAAAAGGTCGTGGTGACGTCGAGTTTCGCCACCGCCGAGTTCGATCGGGTCGGCGCGCGCAACGTGCGCCGGGTTCCGCTCGGCGTCGACCTGGAGACCTTTCACCCCCAACGTCGCCGCGTCGCGGCGCACCCCGATGATCCGATCCGGCTCGTGCTGGTGAGCAGGCTGTCGCGGGAGAAGCGCGCCGAACGCGCGATCCGAGCGGTGCGCGTTCTGGTCGACTCGGGTCTGCGCTGTGCGCTGTCCGTCATCGGCGACGGACCGCTGCGTTCCCGTCTGGAGCATCTGGCGGCCGGGCTCCCCGTCGTCTTCCATGGTCATCTCACCGATCGGCCCGCCATGGCCGCCCTTGTCGCCGACGCAGATATCGCGGTCTTCCCTTCTCCTGCGGAGACTTTCGGCCTCGCGGTCCTGGAAGCGCTGGCCTGCGGCACACCTGTGGTCGTGCCCGCCGCGGGCGCCGCGCGCGAGCTCGTCGGCGGGCCCGGTTCCGGCGTTGTCTGCGACGGTTCCCCGCACGGACTCGCCGACGGGGTCCGCGAACTGCTCGCCCTGCCCCCGGCCCAGCGCCGCCGTGCCGCTCGTGCGGCCGCGGAACGCTTTCCGTGGTCGGCGACCGTCGACGGCATGCTCGCGCTCTACGCCGACTACGAGACCCCGGCCCGCTCAGCCTGACCGCCGGTATGCGGCTGGGCCGTCAGTAGCCAGCATTATCGCCAGGCGAAGAGTATGGTGTGAAATATGGCGAAACTGACGATCACCGTTCCCGATGCGGATCTCGCGTTCTTCGAGGCTGCCGCCGCGCGTAACGGGCAGAAGGTCTCGCCCTACTTCGTGCGCGCAGCGAAGATCGGCGCACTATGGGAGGACGCCAACCGGCCCCGGCCCCGCGACGAAGCCGCCGACCTTGCGCGCGCCGAGGAACAGGCGGCGCTCGACACCGCTGCGCATGCGGAAGAACACGGGAACGGGCACGCTGCGTGAACCACGGCGACGTCTACACCTTCGATCGAGAAAGACCCAGCCGCGACAACGACGAACGCACCCCGTACCGCGTTATTCTCACCCCCGGCTACTTGCTGCCGCCGGGCGAGAACTGGGTTATGGTCGCGCCCATCGAACGATTCGATCCCGACCGGCTGGTTGCCGTCCCCCTCGCCGAGGACGACCCCGTCCAAGGCTGGATCCGGACCGACCGGGTGACGACGGTCTACCGCCCCTGGCTATCCGGACCGGTCGGCCGGTTGACCGACGACACCATCGCCGTGTTCGACGAACGGCTCAAAGCTGCCCAGGGGCTGGACTGACCACGACCGGACCGCACGCCTCCGGGCGCCACATCCGGGAATCGGTCCCGCTCGTCGTGCAGCGTCGGCGAGTTCGCCAGCAGCGCGACGCCCGCGATCACCAGCGTGGCCGCACACGCCACCAGGAGCAGGCGTGGTTGCACCGTCGCCGTGAAGAGGATCGACCCGGCCAGGTAGCTCAGTACCGGGTCGGTGATCGTCATCGCCGTCAGCGCCGTTGGCAGCGAGCCGCGGGCGTATGCCTCCTGGGTCAGCACGCCGCCGAGGAACGCCGACACGGGGATGCCGAGCAGTGCCCAGCTCGGGTCGGGCAGCCTGCTCGTCGCCAGCACGACCAGCACCGCCGTCGTGGCGAAACAGCATCCGGCGGCGACCGCGACCAGCGCGGAGCGCAGCTGCGTGGAGCGGGCCGATCGGGACGCGCCGAACAGCAGGACGATCGTGACGATCACACCGGCGCCCGCCTCCGGCAGAAACTGGGTGTTCACCGCGGACTGCGCGGAAACACCCTGTGCGACAAGTAGAATCAGGCCCGCGCACACCGCCGTCGTCCCGGCCCAGTCCCGCGCGAGCAACGTGCGACCACGCCGCACGGCTGCCAGCGGCAATGCGAACAGCAATTGCACGACCAGCAACGCCTGCACCACAGCGATGCCGCCGAAACGCAACGCGACCGCGTGCACGGCGAACCCCGCCACGTTCGCGCCCTGACCGGCCAGCCAGCGGCGGTCGGTGATCACCCGGCGGGCGATCGCGGCGATCAGCAGAAACCGCCCCTGCCCGGAATCGGTGGCCGCCTGCCGTGCCGCCCCCTGTTGCAGCGCCGCCGACACCGCGAACAGGAACGCGGCCAGCAACGCCAGGGTGACCGTCGCGACGGCGTCGACCGACCCGGCACCGAATTCATTCACCGCTGGCACCGTGCCGATGCTGGTCCAGCTGGATGAACACAGGATGGCGTCCGCTCGGCGCGGGGACGACGGCTCAGCCGACTACCCCGGTTCCGGGGGCTGGACGACCGTCCGGGCAAACTCGATAGTCCAATGGTGACCGAACGACCCGTCCTCCTGCGCGCCCTGTGCGGGCTGCTGCTCCTGCTCGGAGCCTTCACCCCGGTTACGGCGAACGCCGAGCCGCTCCGGGTGCCCTACCAGTGGAAGCAGGCGTTCATCGACAGCAAGGACGGCACCCGGCTGCACGCCGACATCCTGCGCCCGGCGGGTATGTCCGAGGACACCCGCACTCCGGTCGTCCTCACCGTCAGCCCGTACCGCGCGCATCTGGCGTACCTGAGCGAGCCGCGCCTGACCGGTGGCCCGTCCACCGACAACCTCAGCGCCGACCTGTTCCTGGCCGCGGGCTACACCTACGTCATCGTGGACCTGCGCGGGTTCGGCGGCTCCGGCGGCTGCCCGGATTTCGGCGGCCCTGGCGAGCGCGCGGATGTCGCGGCCGCGGTGGAGTGGGCGGCCGGGCAGCCGTGGTCCACCGGGAAGGTGGGCATGTTCGGCGTCTCCTACGAGGGGTGGACCGGGCTGATGGGCCTGGCAGGCAAGCCGGAGGGCCTCGCGGCGGTCGCCGCGTTCGAGCCGGTCGTCGACCCGTACTCCTACCTGTACATGCAGGGCGTTTCCTGGAAGTTCTCGGGGAAGCCCATCACCGAGAGCGGCGTGCGCCCAGCCGATTTCGCCGGTCTGGAACATCTGCTCATCGCGTCCACTCCGCCGCGGCCGGAGGACGGCGGCGAGTACCGGTCCAACGCGACGCAGTTGCCGTGGCAGTGCTATCAGCACTACCTGACCGACATCGGCGATCACGACCCCGGCACCGCCTTCTGGCGGGATCGTGATCTCGTCGCGCCCCTGCGCGGCAACACGATTCCGTTGTTTCTCGGTCAAGGTTTCGTCGACTACAACACCCGGGCCTACCGTGTATTCGACCTGTGGAACGGTCTCGGCCCCGGTGCGCACCGGGCTTGGTTCGGTCAGTGGGGCCACCGCACCTGCCACGACAAATGCGGCACACCGCACTTCGACACCGAACTGCTCGCCTTCTTCGACAAGCACGTGGCGGGCCGCGACGTCGAGATTCCCGGACCGCGGATCACTGTCGGCCAGTTCGACGGCCGCTGGCGCGCGGAAACCGCGTGGCCGCCCGCCGACGCGCAACGGGTCCAGGTCGAGCTGCGTCCCGGCCGCTACACCGACCGCGGCCTGGTTCCCGGACCCGACCGCGAGTTCTGGTCGGTGTCCGCGCCACTGGCGCAGGAACAGCACCTGTCCGGCATCCCGACCGCGACGCTGCGCCTGAGCGGCCCGCCGAGCGCGACCGTCGCCGTCGAGCTCTACGACATCGCGCCCGACCTGCGCGCCACCGTCATCACCCGCGGCATCGCCCCCGTCTCCGACACCGCGCAGGTCCGGTTGCTCGCCCAGGACTGGCCGATTCCGGCCGGACACCGGATCGGCGTGCGCATCGTCGACGTAGTCGACGACGTGTGGTCGCACTCCCCCGCCTTCGCCCCGGTCACCGTCGCCGCGGCGAGTGTCGAGCTGCCGCTGTTGACCGGCACGCGGCAGCCGGACCTGACCGGCGGCCTCACCGAGGGCATCGTGAAGTGGCGAAACGAGAAGACGATCGCCCTCGATCCCGGCATGTTGAACAATGCAACGGTGTCCATGAACATGCCCGATCGCCCCGGTGCCCGATGACGGGACCCGTCGACGACCTCACCGCCGAACGCCTCGCCGCCGCGCTGCGGTGCGCGACCGTGTCCACCGACGACCCGCGCGACACCGACAACGCCGCGTTCGAGTGCCTCGACGCCCACCTCGAGCAGTCCTTCCCGCGGGTGCACGCCGAACTCGAACTCCAACGGTTCGGCCACAGCAGGCTGTACCGGTGGGCGGGCAGCGAACCCGGCCGGGTCGCCGCGATCCTGCTCGCGCACCAGGACGTGGTGCCGGTGGACGACCCACAGCGCTGGACCCATCCGCCGTTCGCGGGCGTGGTCGACGACGAATACATCTGGGGCCGCGGCGCCATCGATGACAAGAGCCGCGTGCTGGCCATCCTGGAGGCGGCCGAGTCGGCCCTCGCGGCGGGCTTGCGGCCCCGGCACACGGTGTACTTGGCGTTCGGGCACGACGAGGAGGTCTTCGGCGGGTACGGCGCCGAGCGCATGGCCGAGCATCTGCGGCACGCGGGCGTGCACGCCGACCTGCTGCTCGACGAGGGCGGTGTGATCACCTCCGGCGTCGTCGACGGCGTGCGGCAGCCGGTGGCCACGATCATGCTCGGCGAGAAGGGCTACGCGACCGTCCGATTGTCGGTCACCGAGGTGGGCGGTCATTCGTCCATGCCGGGCAAGCAGACCGCGGTCGGCCGGATCGCGCGAGCGGTGGGCCGGATCCAAGACCATCCGATGCCGCTGCGCCTGACGCCGGTGATCGCGGACATGCTGGCCAGGTTGCGGGAGGTCCTGCCGCAGCCGCGCCGGCGCCTGCTCGGTCTCGCGGGCGTCGCTGCGCCGGTGATCACCCGGGTGATGGCGGCCCGGCCGCAGAGCGAGGCGCTGGTGCGCACCACCGCCGCGCCAACGGTGATCCGCGGTGGGGTGCGGGCGAACGTGCTGCCGCAGCACGCCGAGGCGTTGGTGAACTTCCGCATCCTGCCGGGCGACTCGGTCGCGTCGGTGCTGGCGCACTGCCGGAAGGTGGTGCGGGACAAGGGCATTCGGTTCGAATTGGTGGGAATGTCGGCGGAGCCGTCGCGCATCACCGGCCCCGGTCCCGCGTTCGACGTGATCGCGAATCTCGCTCGCGCCGTCGTGCCAGGGATAGCGGTGACCACCGGCATCGTTCCGGGCGCGACCGACTCCAGGCACTACGACGATCTGGCGGTCACCCGGTGCAACTTCGCCCCGATCGTGCTGGACGAGGGCGACCTGGCCTCGATTCACGGAACCGACGAGCGTCTTTCCCGGGTCAACTACGCTCGACTCATCGAGTTCAACCGGCGGCTGATCGAGCATTTCGCGGCGACCAGCGTGCCACTGACGTCAGGAGCCGATGCATGACGACCGAGCCGACGGCGCGCGATGCCACGCCGACCGAGCCGCCCGCCGCGCCCGCGATCCGCACCGAGTCGGGCGAGTTCGACGGCGTCGGCAGCGGGGTGGCATGGCGCGCGTGGCTGCCCGACGGCCCGGCACGTGGCGTGATCGTCTTGGTGCACGGCGTGGCCGAGCACTCCGGCCGCTACGCTCACGTCGGTCAGCGCCTGGTCGGCGCCGGTTTCGCGGTCTACGCGCCGGACCATATCGGCCACGGCAAGTCGGCGGGCGGCAAGGCCAATATCGGCTCGATGGAGGGCGCCGCCGACAACGTCGCCGCCATGCTGTCCATCGCGGGCCGGGAGCAGCCCGGCGTGCCGCGCTTCCTGCTCGCGCATTCGATGGGCAGCCTGATCGTCCTGTATCTGGCCACCAGGGCGCGGATCGACGTGGCGGGCATCGTGCTGTCCGCGCCGCCGCTGGACATTCCGGTGGGCAACCCGCTGCAGCGCATGCTCGCGCCCGTGCTGAGCCGGTTCACCCCGAATCTGGGTGTGCTGAAACTGGATTCGTCGCAGATCAGCCGTGATCCGGCGGTGGTCGCGGCCTACGACAACGATCCGCTGGTCTACCGGGGCATGCTGCCCGCCCGCACCGGCGCCGAGATGCTGAACGCGAGCAACACGGTCAAGACGCGGCTGTCGAAGCTCACCGTGCCGCTGCTGGTGCTGCACGGCACCGCCGACGCGATCGCCGCGCCGTCCAGCTCGGATCTCATCGAGCGGGGCGCGGGTTCGAAGGACCTCACGGTGATCCGCTACGAAGGTCTCTACCACGAGGTGTTCAACGAGCCCGAGCAGGAGAAGGTGCTCGATGACGTGGTCGGCTGGCTGGAAGCGCACGTTACCGGCCAGTAGTATCCCGGCATGGGAACTACCGGATCCATCGCGTTCATCCGTGCCAGCTGGCACAGCTCGATCGTCGGCAAGGCGTACGAGGGCTTCCTCGCCGAATACACCGATCTCGGCTTCGATCCCGCCACCGTCGACGTGTACGAGGTGCCGGGCGCCTTCGAGATCCCGCTGCACGCCAAGCGTCTCGCGCACTCCGGCCGGTACGCGGCGATCGTGGCGTCCGCCTTGGTCGTGGACGGCGGAATCTACCGGCACGACTTCGTCGCGTCGGCGGTGATCGACGGGCTGATGCGGGTCCAGTTGGACACCGACGTGCCGGTGTTCTCGGTCGTGCTCACGCCGCACCACTTCCACGAGCACAGCGAACACGTCACGTACTTCACCGAGCACTTCCGCACCAAAGGCGCCGAAGCGGCCCGCGCCTTGGCGGGCACGCTCAGCTCGCTGCGGTCCCTTCCGGTGTAGCGCCTGGCGGAACTCGGCCAGGCAGGCGCTCTCCCCGTCCAGCACACCGGTGCGGAAGGCCTCCAGCCGCTGGTAGCCGCTCGGCACCACCTTGCCGTTCACGTCGGCGGCCGCCAGTCCGTCGGCGAGCAGCCCGGAGCCGCCTCGTCCAGGTCGCCCGCGGTTTCGGCGCCGGTCAGCAAAGGCCAGGAGACAGAGGAACTCATGCCGCAACTCCCGCCGGGAGTCTGAACCGGTTCGACGAGGGAGGCTCCTTGCGAGCGCAGTGGGCGGCGGCACCGTAGGGAAACCGTCAGGTGATAGACGCGGGCCCAGTCGTTCAGTTCGTTTCCAGGGAGCGTTTCATCCTCGAGTCGACGTAGGCGATGAGGCATTGCAACGGCCAGCGGCCGTCGTCCATCAGCTCGAAAGTGTCGACACGGTCGCGCAGTTCCCATAGCAGCGTGTCGATCTGCTGGATGTCGTGCACCGTCAAGTCATCGCGCAATGTCTCGCCCAATGCCGACAGCAGCTCTCGATCGATAGCTGCCAACTCGCCGTAAATCCATTGTGTTCGGCCGAGGATGGCATCATGGCTCTTCAGGTCGACGTAGTCGAACAGGTTTCGTAACGGAGTCTGCTCGATCGTGTCCGCAGGAGGGAAGGGCACCTGATGCCGAACAATGTCGAGCTGACGCCGAACCTCGCGGGCGCTATCCAAGTCCAAGAACTCGTCTCTCAGATAAGCTGTCAGCTCGAGAAGCAGTCGCTCGATGTCATCCACGGTCGCCACCCTTCATCACCCACGCCCCAATGGTTCCCAGAAGGACGACTGTTCAGCCGTCTGGCCGAGTAGCTGCCCATGCCTCGTCCTTCAACCTCGCCGAGTCAGCATAGGTGCAGAAGACCGTTTGCGACAGCTACTTCAGGCGGAGTGGAAGTCGAACTCGCCGTCGTTGGCACCGGCAAGGAACGCGGTCCACTCGGTTTCGTTGAAGCGGAGCTGGACGTCTGCAAGTTTCCGCGTCCTCGCACAGATCGTGGTCTGTGCGAGGACGGGTCGGTGCGGGTCGCCGATCAGTGGAGCTGGATCCGGGCGATGAGGGCGCGATGGTCGGAGCCGGGGACGGTGAGGCTGTACAGGTCTTCGGCGGTGGCGTCGGCCAGCAGGATGTGGTCGATGCCGATCACCGGTCCCCAGCGGCGGTCTTCCGGGTAGGTGGGCAGCAGGCCCGCGCCGGTTTGGTCGGCGGCCGAGGCGAAGCGGCCGCGCAACAGGTCGCGGTAGGCGGTGTGGTCGCGGGTCGCGTTGAAGTCGGCGCCCACGATGGCCGGGCCGCGGTGCGCGTCGAGGATTTCGCGAGTCTTGCGCATCTCCGCGGTCCAGGCGGGGAAATTGAACGGCGGCGGGACCGGATGAAATGCGAAGACGGTGATCGGACCGTGTTCCGGGTGATCCATTGTCGCGGAGACGTTGTTCAGGATGTAGCCGTCGTATTTCGTGTTGTCCCGCAACGGATATCGGCTGTAGATCCCGGTGCCGCCACCACCCCCGACGGGTTCTGTGTAGCGGTAGGGCAGTTCGTCGAGCAGGCCCGCGCCCGCCAGGCTCTCGACCGCCGCGTCGGTCAGCTCCTCCACGGTCAGCACGTCGACCCGGTTGTCCCGCACCGCGCGGACCACGGCGGCCGGATCAGCCTTGCCGAAGAGCAAATTCGATTGCATGACCGTCATCCGTGGGCCGCTCGCGGCCCGCCCTTCCGGCACGAACGCGGGGACCAACGTCCACAGCACCGCTATGGCCAACGCTCCGGCCACAGCCGCACTGCGCCACCCGCGCGCGATCAACATCAGCACCAGACCGACGACCGCGCCGATCATCAGGTACGACGCCCCCGACGCGAGCAACACCAGCCCCCGCCGCTCCCACGCTCCGAAATGCAGCACGATCCCGGCGGCACCCGTCGCAACAGCGCACCACCCCACCCCGAGCAATGCCCGGTCTATCCATTTACGCATGCGGCCGAGCTTAGGCAATGCCGGTGAAGCTCCGGTGTGGGGCGTGTGTGCAATCGAGCGCAAGCATTGCTGTGGCGGCGGGGCGGCCGTACATTACGCTCGAAGCCATTTCGGCGGCTTCCCGAAGCGAGGCAACATGTCGACCATCGTGATGACGGGCGGAACTTCAGGGTTCGGAGCTGTAGCCGCCGAGCGGCTGACGCAGGCGGACAACACTCGCCTGGTTCTGGGGGCGCGCCGACCGACACGAATCGGCGAGTCGATGCCGCTCGATCTGACGAAGCTGGACTCCGTACGCGCGTTCGCGACGTCGGTCCGGGAACGGCTGGGCGACACTCCCGTCGACGCGTTGGTGCTCAACGCCGGCGTGGTTCTCCCCGACATCACCGGTCGAACCGCCGACGGCTTCGAGACGACTTTCGCCGTCAATCACCTTGCGCACTACCTGTTGCTGCGCCAGCTGCTGCCCGCTCTCGCGGACCGGGCCATCATCGTGCTCACCACCAGCGGCACACATGATCCAGCCAACCACGCCGGATTGACGCCGCCGCGTCACGCCGACGCGGAGCTACTGGCGCACCCCGAGCGCGACCCCGACCGTGACACCCGGCCGCGCAAGGCGGGCGAGCACGCGTACACCGCGTCCAAGCTGTGCACCGTACTCACCGCACGCTGGTTGTCCGAGCACCCCGATCTTCAGCCCCGGCGACTCACGGTGATCGCCTACGACCCAGGGCAGGTCTTCGGGACAGGGCTGGCCAAAGACCTGTCGTTCCCTCTACGGACAGCCTGGTCGCTACTGGGCACGCCGGGGCTGAACTGGCCACTGCGCCAACTCAACCGCAACCTCAATACTCGCTCTGCGGCCGGAAACACCTTGGCGGACCTGACTCTTGGGCTCACCACGCCCCCGGCGGGACGCATGTACGCCGCCCTACGCCGAGGGAAACTCACCTGGCCGGACCCATCGGAACTGGCCCGCAGCGACGATGTGGCTCGAGCACTGTGGAACGACAGCGCCGGACTCGTCGACCTCGCGGACTGACAGCACGGTGGGCACATTGCTCGCACCAGCCTTGATTGTCTGATCTGCGCCAGACCAGTCGTTCGAGCACCAGCATGTCGGAATCGGCGACTGCGCGAAAAGCGGGGGCCGTTTCTGTCTGTGCGCTATTTTGTTGCGATTCCGGCTAATTCGCCTACGACCTCGTAGATCGCGGTGTTGGGCGTCGCGTGCACGCGAGCCATGTTCGTCGCGGCGGTCATGGCCGAGCTCTGTGCGGCGGCTTGCCAAGCCGCCACGCTGTCCCAGTGGGCGACGTTGACCAGCCGGAAGCGAGCCTCCGGGGTGACCGCGCGGTGCAGGCGTACATCGCGGAAACCGGACGCCGACCGCATGAGTCGGGCACGGTCGCTCCACCCGACGGCGAAACCGTCCACCGAGTCGGGGGAAATCTCGAAGATGTTCATGAAGGTGACTCCGGGGCCATCGACCTGGCGATCCGTGGGCGGCCGGAAGTCGTACAACGTCTCGTAGAGCGCTGTGGAGGCACGGACCTCGGCGGGTAGCGCGTCCAACCACTGCCGCCTCCGGGGCTCGTTCCGGGCGGAGATGGCGTGCTCGGCACTGTCCCAGTGCGCGACACCCACGACAGGAAACCGGACGTCGTCATTGAGCGCACGGTGCAACTGTGCTCCGCGGAAACCGGCTGTGCCACTGAGGTATCCGCAGCGGTCGTGCCATATCTCGATGAACCCGTGGATGTTCGAGGCGGATAGTTCGAATACGTCGATTGAGATGACTTCATTGTCGGTCATGGCGACAGTGTCCTCCCTGGGCCGCGGTCGAGGTCAAGCGTATTCGGCTCCGTTGTCGCAAATCTCGCACTGACGTGCCGGCGGGCCACGCGTGACCTACTATTCGGTGAACGCGACGCGCTAACCTGCTCGACGAGGTCCACGGACTACTGCGCCGTGGTCGCCGCGAGTCTCAGGCTTATCGAAGTCCTATCGAACGCCGAGGCCTGCTTGCAGGGTCGGCCAGGATTTGGGCAACGCGGCCTTCCAGTACGGCCACGTGTGGACGCCGACGGCGCCGTAATCGATGGAGAGGTCGGCGCCGAAGAGTTTCATGGCGGGCGCGATGGCGACGGTGCAGTCATGCGAGATGTGTTCGATCTCGTTCGCCCGGAGCGGGTCGTTGGGCCACGACCAGTTGTCGTCGAACGGGGGATCGTCGGGGCCGGGCACGCCGGTGGCGGCGTACAGGTGGACCGGTTTGCCGCGTAGCGCGTCCAGGTGTTTGCTCGGATCATGCGCGTCCCACTCCGGATTGCCCGCGGTACCCCACATGTTGTCCGGGTTCCCGCCTTTCGCTTCGACCACGGGGCGCACCGAGAGTTGCCCGATACCGTCGGTCGTGTAGCAACCGCTGAAGGCCGCCAAAGCCCGGAACATGCCGGGGTGTCGCACGGCCAGAATGGCCGCCGCTCCGGCTCCCATCGAAAGTCCGCCGACGGCGTAGACCCCATTGCCTTTCAGCTCGCGGTCGATCAGCGGCGGCAGTTCCGAGGTGAGAAACGTCTCCCACTTCTGGTGCCCCAGTTTGGGATCGTCCTTCAACCAGTCGGTGTAATACGTGCCCCCGCCGCCGACGGGCATCACCACGTTGACCGGCTTGTCGGCGAAGAACTCCTTGGCCCCTCCGCGCAGGGTCCAGGTGCTGCTCGGCTGGGATTCCGACGCCCCGTTTCCGTCCAGCAGCAGCAAGGTCGGCCGTGATGCCGCCTGGTTCGCCGGCACCAGCACGTCGAGGTGAACGGTCCGCTTCATCGCGGGCGATCGGACGTACATCTGCCATTGCTGCGCAGAGGTGCGCTCGATCCGCTCGACGACGGCCTCCGCGTTCGCTTGTGGAGCCGCGACCAACAGCGATCCGGCAGCGACCACTGCGGCTGCGGCAACAGATCCCATTCGCCGGAACCTCCGGCGTCCTCGCAACACCGACATGCGCAAAACCACAGTAGGAACCCCATCGATGCTTGGCCCCGTCGGAGGCCGTGACCTTTCGCGCCAACAATGCCACGAAATTGCTGAACCACCACGACAGGGAAGTCGGCGCCGTGACGGACGGGCGCTGGAGGGCGTGGTCGATTCAAGCGGTGAAGCGGGTGGCGAGGTCGGCATCTCGGCGCCGCAGCTATGACGCAGCGCACACCACGGAACCGCGTATCGAGTGAACCGCTGATCGCGACAGTTCGTAGTACGGGTGACGAGATGCAGTGTGCGCCTCGTCGAACGGCGACGAAAGGACCGAAATATGAGTTCTACCAAGCGATTCCAGCGTGCCGCTGTGCCGGTCGCGGCTACTGCGGTCGTTCTTGCCGGCCTGTTGAGCGCCTGTGGTGGCGACAAAGAGGGCCGGCCCGAGCCGGCGGCCGCGTCGGCGTCGCAGGCGACATCGTCGACCACGGCCACCGCTGCGCAGGCACCCGCTGCGGGGCAGGCTCCCGCAGTGGCGAAGACGCAGGGCTGGCTGAAGATCTACGGCGGAGCGGCGCCGGCCGGGACCGCGAATGTGGTGCAGCTCGATGTGACGAGCAATCCGAATGTCGGGCGGTACGTGTCGGACGGGCCGGGCCGGTCGCTGTACCGGTTCGACAAGGACACCGCGAAGCCGTCGGTATCCAACTGCGCCGGGCAATGTGCCGTGACCTGGCCGCCGCTGACCGTTGCCCGTGACCAATCGGTCTACGCGTCGGGGGTCGACCCTCAGCTCGTCGGATTCATCGAACGTGCCGACGGCACCTGCCAGATCACCATCGGGGGTTGGCCGGTGTACTACTTCTCGAAGGACAAGAAGCCGGGGGATCTGCTCGGCCAGGGCGTCGGCGGGACATGGTTCGCAGTAGCTCCGAATGGCGGCAAGGCCACGCGCGACTGACCTGCCCTGCCGGTGCCGCCGGTATGGTTCGCCGCGCCGGGCCGCGGCAGATGTCCCGGGCCGCCTGGTGCCGGGACCTCTGCACGCGTGAAACAACCTCAGTTGTACCTGGCCCCTCTATCTGCCAGGCATCGCACGTCGGCGAGGCGCCGAGATTCAGGTGCTCGCTCCGACCCCGTAGCCGATACGCCGTCGGTGCCCGGTGTGGAGGTTCTGTGCGTTCCCGGCGCCACCGACCTCCGGCCTCAGCGCGGCCACCGGCTCATCGACCCCGTGAGCGTCGCAGTGTCCGTCGTCAGCGAGCCACCCGCGAATTCCAACGTGGCATGCGACCTTTCGGCTGCGTCCGAATGGCCGGCGCCACAGGCGTCGGTTACCACGATCGGCAAGTAGCCCAAATCCAAGCTGTGCCGGACGGTCGGCTCGATGCCCACCTCCATGGCGATGCCCGCGACGGCGAACGTGTCGATTCCACAGTCGCGCAACGCGATGTCGAGCGGGGTCGCGGCGAAGGCGGACATGGTGATCTTGTCGAACACCACCTCGTCGGGGCCGGGCGCCAACTCGGGCACCAGCTGGAACTGCGGTGAGCCCTGGGGAAAGCTGGAGCGCAGCGCGGCGGGGTCGTCCACGCGCTGCCACTGCATGGCGGTGCGCAGCTGGGCGACGCCCGACGCGGCGATCGGCAGCGACATGTGCCGGGTGTAGAACACTCGGAAACCGCCCGCCCGCGCGGCATCGCGCAATTGGACGCACGCGCGCACGATCTTGTCGCCGTCCGGGATCTGATGCACGATGCCGACCTGCATGTCATAGATGAGCAGGGCCATGCGCGCGGGATCGCAGGCGTCCGGAACGGTCTGCGGAATGCTGAGGCCGAAGGCGTGTCGCATGGTCACGCGGTCCGGTCGTAGGGCTCGGCGACGTCGACCGCCGGGTCCATCAGCGCCTCCAGCGGCAACGGCGCCTGCACCGGAACGTAGGTCCACTCCAGGTAGCCTGCCTTGGTGAGCGGGAAGTCCGCGACGTACTTCTGCGCCTCTTCGACGCTGTCGACTTCGAACACGATCACCACGCCGGGCTCGTCGGCGCGGGCGTAGTTCTCCCGCACGATGCCCGCCTTCCACAGCCGCCACACATTGGCGACCTCCTCGGGCAGGTAGGGATTGATCGTCTCCAGCGTGACGCCCGGCTTGAATCGGTCGAAAACGATGACCTTCATAGGGTTTTTCGCTCCATGTCTGCGTTGGTCGATACGAACGGCATTCATGGAATCGTGACGATTACAGTGTTACAAGAACGCACTTTTCGGTGAGTACCCGGAGGTCATGTGCCCGGCAAGCGCTACAACTGCGCCGTAGAGGTGACCGTCGACCTGATCGGCGGCAAGTGGAAGCCGGTGATCCTCGCCCACCTCAAGGAGGGCGTGCACCGCTACGGCGAACTGCGCCGGCGCATGCCGACCACCAGTGAGAAGATGCTCGTTCAGCAATTGCGTGAGCTGGAATCCGACGGCCTGGTCCACCGCACCGTCTTCGACACGGTGCCGCCGCAGGTCGAATACACCCTCACCGAGGAAGGCCGCACCCTCGTCCCGGTCCTCACCGCCCTCTACGACTGGGGCGAACAGCGCGCCGCCCGCACCGGCCTCACCCTCGATCCCTGAGCCCGGCTTCGGTCCGAGGGGGGTGAATCGGGTGACGAGGCCTCGGAGATGCGGGGTAGTTGCGGCCGCTCCGAAACATATGCATCACAGTCGCACGGTTTGCTCGTTCCCAATGTGAAGAAACTGCATGTTTCCTGATCTACTAGGAGGAGTGCAACGCGTCTTCGAGGGTCCTGCTGTTCGTGCTGGTAATGCCAGCGGCGAAGAAACTGTTGATCGACACCGCCCTACCGCGGAAAAGCGGCAGGCACGGCGAGGTAGTTCGAGCCCGTCTGCGCTGGTACGCCCAGATGGTCGGCGCTTGCGGACGCGGTGGATCGCCAGGGTGCTTGCGCCGGCAGCGGTGCTGCTAGGGGCTCTGACGACAGCGTCTGGTGTGGTTGTCGCGGACCCGCCGTCGTCGCGCCCGAATACGGGGTCGTCGGACGGCTACAAAGCCCCCTCGGAAAGCTCTGCCCTCCCGGCCCTACCCGTGATCGACCGTGTCGAGCCGATCACCGACCGGTGGCTGCGAGTATTCGTGAACTCGCCCGCGATGAAACGCGTGGTGCAGGTGCAGGTGCTGGTCCCGGCCGACCGTAGCCGACCGCGGCCGACTCTGTACATGCTCGACGGTCGCGGCGCTCCCGAGAACAGCAGCAGCTGGATCGAGTACGGCGGGGCGCGAGAATTCTTCGCTGACAAGAACGTCAACGTCGTGCTGACCACGGGCGGTCCGGCCAATCTCTACACCGACTGGCAGCGCCGCGATCCGGTCCTCGGCACCAACAAATGGGAGACGTTCCTCACCCGCGAACTGCCGCCACTGATCGACGCGCACTTCGAAGGCAGCGGCCGCAACGGAATCCAGGGCGTCTCCATGGGCGCCGAAGCCGCGATGATGCTCACGTTCCGGACACCGGGCATGTATTCCGTCGTCGCGGCCCACAGCGGCTGCTACACCCTCGCAGGCGCTGGTCAAGCCCAAGCCCGCGGGATCGTCGAAACCTACGGCGGCAATCCGGACAACATGTTCGGCCCACCGAACGATCCCGACTGGCTCGCCCACGACACCATGGCACACGCGGAAGCCTTGCGCGGCACCGCGATCTACCTGTCCAGCGGTAGTGGGGTCCCCGGCGAACACGATCTACCCGGCAAGGTCGAACTCCCCGACGCCATCACCGTCGGAGGCCCGCTCGAAGCCGGAGCCTTCGGATGCGCCCTCGCACTGGCGAACCGGCTGACCCAACTGCAGATTCCGGCGACGGTGAATCTGCGGCTCACCGGCACACACTCCTGGCCGTACTGGGCCGACGAACTGTCCCGGTCCTGGCCCACCATCGCCGGAGCGCTGCACATCGGCAACTGACGCAATCAAGCGCCGAAGACGCGTTCGACCACGGCTTTGGCGCGCCGGGTGACGCGCATGTAGTGGTCGAGGAATTCGCTGCCGTCGCCGGAGGGCCAGCCCGCCACACGTGCGACGGCGGAGAGCAGGCGGCCAGGGCCGGGGAGCTGGTCGGTGGGCTTGCCACGCACCAGCACCAGGGCATTGCGCGCCTTCGTGGCGGTCAGCCAGGCGTCGCGCAGCAGCGCCACGTCATTCCCGTCCAGCAGTTCGGTCTGTTCGATCACGTCCAGCGACTGCAGCGTGGACGTGTTGTGCAGCCCCGGCACCTCGTGGGCGTGCCGCAGCTGTAGCAACTGCACCGTCCACTCGATGTCGGTCAGACCGCCGCGCCCCAGCTTGGTGTGGGTGGCCGGGTCGGCGCCACGCGGCAGGCGCTCCGCGTCGACTCTGGCCTTGATCCGCCGGATCTCGCGCACCGCCTCGGCCGACACACCGCCCTCCGGATACCGCACTTTGTCGATGACGTGCAGGAAGCGCACCCCGAGTTCCTGGTCGCCTGCCACCTGGTGGGCACGCAGCAGCGCCTGCACCTCCCATGGCTGCGCCCACTGCTCGTAGTAGGCGGCGTACGCGGCCAGCGTGCGCACCAGCGCGCCGTTGCGGCCCTCCGGGCGCAACCCTGCGTCGACCAGCAGCGGCGGATCGGTACTCGGCGCCCCGAGCAGTTGCTGCACCCGGTCGGCCACCCCGATCGCCCATTTGACGGCCTTGGTCTCGTCTTCACCCGGGCGCGGGTCGCAGACGAACAGCACGTCGGCGTCGGAGCCGTAGCCGAGCTCCATGCCACCGAGCCTGCCCATACCGATCACCGCGATATCGGCGGGCGCCGGTGATCCACGCTCGGCTTCACTTGCCCGGATCACCGCCAGCAGCGACGCCTCCAGCACGGCCACCCACACCGAGGACAATGCCCGGCACACCCGCGGCACGTCCAGCATGCCGAGCAGATCGGCCGACGCCACCCGCGCCAGTTCGTGCCTGCGCAGCGAACGCGCCGCGGCCACAGCGCGTTTCGGGTCCTCGTAGCGGGCCGCCGCGGTGAGAATGCCGTTCGCGACCTCCTCCGTCTGCGGACCGAGCAGCAGTGGACCGCTGGGACCGTCGGCGTACATCCGGATCGTCTCGGGCGCGTTGATCAGCAAGTCGGGCAGATATTCCGAGGAACCGAGCACGATCATCAGCCGCTGGGCGATGGCACCCTCGTCGCGCAGCTCGCGCAGGAACCAGATCTGGTCGGCGAGCCCCTCCGACACCCGCCGGTAGGCCAGCAGGCCCGCGTCGGGATTCGGTGTGTCGCTGAGCCATTCGAGCAGCGTCGGCAGCAGCAGAGCCTGGATGCGCCCCTTGCGGGAGACGCCGCCGGTCAGCGCCTTCAAGTGTCCGAGCGCGTGTTCCGGCGCCGCGTAGCCCAGCGCGGCGAGCTGCCGGATGGCGGCTTCCGGGCTCAGCCGCAGCGCGTCGGGCTCCAGCCGCACCACCGATTCCAGCAGCGGGCGGTAGAACAGTTTGGCGTGCAATCGCCGCACCCGCACCGCGTTCCGGCGGATCTCGCTGGTCAGCACGCCCACCGCGTCCTGCCTGCCGTCGGGGCGGATGTGCGCGGCGCGGGCCAGCCAGCGCATTCCCTCCTCGTCGTCGGCGGCGGGTAACGTATGCGTGCGACGCAGCCGCTGCAGTTGCAACCGGTGCTCGAGCAGGCGCAGGAACTCGTACGACGCGGTGAGGTTCGCCGCGTCGTCGCGGCCGACGTACCCACCCGCCGCGAGCGCGGTCAACGCCTCGACGGTGCCCTGCACGTGCAAGGTCTCGTCCACCCGCCCGTGCACCAGTTGCAGGAGCTGCACGGCGAATTCGACGTCGCGCAGGCTGCCGTGCCCGAGTTTGAGTTCGCGTTCGCGCAGATCGGCGGGCACCAAGTCCTCCACCCTGCGCCGCATCGCCTGGACGTCGGCGACGAAATCGGGACGCTCCGAGGCCGTCCAGACCATCGGCATCAGCGCGTCGCGGTACTGCTGCCCGAGCGCGAGATCACCGGTCGCCGGGCGGTTCTTCAGCAGCGCCTGGAACTCCCAGGTGCGCGCCCAGCGCTTGTAGTAGGCGATGTGCGAGTCCAGCGTCCGCACCAGGGCACCGGCCTTGCCCTCCGGCCGCAACGCCGCGTCGACCTCGAAGAACGCTTGGCCGGCCACATTCATCAGCTCGGCTGCCAGCCGCGTGGCGGTGGCGTCGGCGGGCTCGGCGGCGAACACCACGTCGACGTCGCTGACGTAGTTCAGCTCGCACGCGCCGCACTTGCCCATCGCGATGACGGCCAGCCGCACCGGCACCGGCTCGTCCTTGCAGACCCGTGCCACCGCGACCGCCAGCGCCGCGGTCAGGGCGGCGTCGGCCAGGTCGGTGAGGTGCCGGCCGACCACCTGGTACGGAAGCACCGGCTCGTTCTCCACGGTGGCCGCCAGGTCCAGCGCGGCCAGCAGCATCAGCTGGTCGCGGTAGCGCAGGCGCAGCGACGCCACCACCTCAGGACCCGAGATCCCGGCACGGAACAGCATCGGCGCCGCGTTGGGCCCCTGCTCCGGCTCCGCCTCGATGACCGCCAGCAGATCGGCGATCACCTCGTCGCGACCGGGCAAGTCCTTGCGGCGCAGGATCTCCCAGGCCGACGGCCTGGCGACCAGGTGATCGCCCAACGCGCTGGACGAGCCGACCAACGCGAACAGCCTGCCGCGCAACGACGTATCCGTGCGAATCGCCGAATCGACCGCGGCCCACTCGTCGCCGATGCCCTCGCGCAGCCGCATGAGCGTGTTCAGCGCGAGATCGGCGTCCGGCGCGCGGGACAGCGCCCACAGCACGGGAATGCTCTCGACATTGTCCCAGCCCAGTTCGCGCAGCGACGCCGCAGCGGACGGCTCGAGCAATCCGAGCCGACCGACGCCGGGGACAGCGGAGCGGGCAGACGGTGGCCGGACCATGGTTCTCAAATTACCTGGCCGAGACCGCGGGCATGCCGCCGAAGGTCATTCCGGGGTTACAACCCGAGATATTCCTTGAGCTCGAACGGCGTGACCTGGCTGCGGTAGTCCGCCCACTCCCTGCGCTTGTTACGCAGGAAGAAATCGAACACGTGCTCGCCGAGCGTCTCGGCGACCAGCTCGGAGCGCTCCATCGCCTGCAACGCCTCGTCCAGCGTGCCGGGCAGCTCGCGGAAGCCCATCGCGCGCCGCTCGGCGGTGGTCAGCGACCACACGTCGTCCTCCGCCTCCGGCGGCAGGTTGTAGCCCTTCTCGATGCCCCGCAGACCGGCCGCGAGCAGCACGGCGAAGGTGAGGTAGGGGTTGCACGCGGAGTCGGGGCTGCGGATCTCGACGCGGCGCGAGGAGGCCTTGTTCGGCGTGTACATCGGCACCCGCACCAGGGCGGAGCGGTTGGACCGGCCCCAGGAGGCCGCGGTGGGCGCCTCGCCGCCGTGGATGAGGCGCTTGTAGGAGTTCACCCACTGGTTGGTGATCGCGCTGATCTCCGGAGCGTGCTCGAGGATGCCCGCGATGAACGCCCGGGCCGTCTCCGACAGGTTCTGCGGGTCGTCGGGGTCGTGGAAGGCGTTCGTCTCGCCCTCGAACAGGCTCATGTGCGTGTGCATCGCCGAGCCGGGGTACTGGGGGAACGGCTTGGGCATGAACGTCGCGCGCACGCCCTCGTCGATGGCCACTTCCTTGATCAGGTAGCGGAAGGTCATCACATTGTCGGCCATGGACAGCGCGTCGGCGTAACGCAGGTCGATCTCCTGCTGGCCGGGAGCGCCCTCGTGGTGGCTGAACTCCACCGAGATCCCCATGGACTCCAGCGCGTCGATGGCGTGGCGGCGGAAGTTCGGCGCCGAATCGTGCACGGCCTGGTCGAAGAAGCCACCGCTGTCGGCCGGAATCGGCAGGCTGCCGTCGTGCGGGCCGTTCTCCAGCAGGAAGAACTCGATCTCGGGGTGCACGTAGCAGCTGAAGCCCACGTCGCCGGCCTTGTTGAGCTGGCGGCGCAGCACGTGGCGCGGGTCGGCCCAGGACGGCGAGCCGTCGGGCATGGTGATGTCGCAGAACATGCGCGCGGAGTGCTGGTGGCCCTTGCTGGTGGCCCACGGCAGCACCTGGAAGGTCGACGGATCCGGCCGGGCGACCATGTCGGCCTCCGAGACCCGGGCGAAGCCCTCGATGGCCGAGCCGTCGAAGCCGATACCCTCTTCGAACGCGCCTTCTAGCTCAGCGGGGGCAATCGCCACGGACTTCAGGTAGCCCAAGACGTCGGTGAACCAGAGACGTACGAAGCGGATGTCCCGCTCTTCGAGCGTCCGCAGCACGAATTCCTTCTGGCGATCCATGCCCGCGAGCGTAAGCATCCGGCGTTAAATCTGTGTTACATACACGCTTAAGATTGCTGAGCAGGATTTTTTGGAAGACTCCGCACAGTCGAATCGTCCGCTTTGTGAGCTTTTCCCGGCGCGGGACGCTCCGCGTCACCGTTCAGCAACCGATCCGGACGAGCTCAGCAGGTGAGTCCCGGCGCGGGTTCGGTCAGGTCGGTCAGATAGGCGATGACCGCGTCGTCCACGCAGGGCACACCGCCCGCCAGCGCCACCGTGTGCCGGTTGCCGCGGTAGGTGATCAGCGCGGCGCCCAGTTGGGCGGCCAGGTCGACACCGGCTTGGTACGGCGTCGCCGGATCCTCGGTGGTGGACACCACCACCGTCGTCGGCAGGCCGGTCACCGAAATCCGGTGCGGTTCACTGGTGTTCGGCACCGGCCAGGCGGTGCACAGTTCCAGCGGCGCCGCACCCGTGCCGCGGCCGTCGTCCAGGAACGGCGCCGCCTTGCGGTATTCGGCGTCCTGCCGTCCCGTCACGGCGCGGTCGGTGATGCGCGGATCGTCCACGCAACGGATGGCGTTGAACGCGTCGGTGGTGTTGGTGTAAGTACCGTCATCGCGGCGGCCGTCGTACAGGTCGGCCAGCAGCAGCAGCGTGTCGCCGCGCCCGTCGCGCAGTTCGGACAATCCGAGGGTCAGCGCCTTCCACAGCTCGTCGGTGTAGAGCGCTTGACGCACACCGGTGAGCGCGTCGCCGTAGCTCAGCCCGCGCGGGTCGGTGGTCGGCGCCGGGTTGTCCCACAGCGGGTCGACCAGCTCGCGGAACCGCCGCACCGCCTGCGCCGGATCGGTGCCGAGCGGGCAGTCCGATTGCCGGGCGCAGTCGGCGGCGTAGGCGTCGAACACCTTCTGGAAGCCCGCCGCCTGCCGCAACGACTCCTGTACCGGGTCCTGCGAGGAATCGATGGCGCCGTCGAGCACGAGGGCGCGCACGCGGTCCGGGAACTTCTCCGCATACGCGGAGCCGATCTTGGTGCCGTAGGAGTAACCGACATAGCTCAGCTTCGGGTCACCGAGCGCGGCCCGCATGACGTCGAGATCCTGTACCACCTCGCGGGTACCGACGTGGGCGAGGAAGCCCTTGCCGGTCCGCTCCGCGCAGCGGTCGGCGTAGCGGCGGTTGTCCGCCTCGGCGTCGGCGATCCCCTCCGGCGAGTAGTCCTCCTGCGGCTCGGCGCGCTCGGCGTCCTGCTCCTGCGCGGTCTGGCAGACGATCGACGGGGTGGAGGAGCCGACGCCGCGCGGGTCGAAGCCGACCCGGTCGAAGCGCTCGGCCAGCGGTGTCTTGTTGCCCAGCGACGACATGCCGAGGCCCGACTCCCCCGGCCCGCCCGGATTCATCAGCAGCGAACCGATGCGATGACCGGTCGCGCGGACCCGGGACACCGCGATCTGCGCGGTCGGCCCGTCCGGCGCCGCGTAGTCCACCGGAACGGTGATCCGCGCGCAGTCGGTGTTCGGCGGAAGGCGGTCGTCCGGTCCGCCGAATCCGGTGCACTCGCCCCACTGCACGGTCTGGCCATAGAACTTTTCCAGGCCGACCGGCGGCGTCGGCATCGGCTGCCCCGTTTCGGTGCGGGTGATGGCACACCCCGCGCCGAGCACAACCGAGGCCAGCACCGCCACCACGAGCGCATCGCGCCCACTCCGCACCGTCGACATACCTTGATATTGCCAGCAAACACCGGCGCACCCTCGGGCAAACCCACCTGGCGCTGTGACCAATTGCACCGGTCATCGGCCTTAATCCGCCCGGGTGGCGGATGGCACACTGGGTTTTGTCAAACAATCCCGGGGACCCGGACGGGCCCCGAGGCGACACAGACGAAAGGGACGATGATGTCCGTATCCGATTCGGAAACCCCTGCCTACGGTGCGGTGCCCGCTGAGACCAAGAAGGTCGTGCGCAAGACCCGGGTGCACCATCTTCGGCAGATGAAAGCCGACGGTGAGCGCTGGGCGATGCTGACCGCCTACGACTACTCCACGGCACGGCTGTTCGAAGAGGCAGGCATCCCGGTACTGCTGGTCGGCGACTCGGCGGCCAACGTCGTGTACGGCTACGACACCACCGTGCCGATCACCGTGGACGAGCTCATCCCGCTGGTGCGCGGTGTGGTGCGCGGCGCCCCGCACGCGCTGGTGGTGGCTGACCTGCCGTTCGGCACCTACGAATCCTCGCCGCAGCAGGCGCTGGCCACCGCGACCCGGTTCATGAAGGAAGGCGGGGCGCACGCGGTGAAGCTGGAGGGCGGCGAGCGCGTCGCCGAGCAGATCGCGGTGATCACCGCGGCGGGCATCCCGGTGATGGCGCATATCGGCTTCACCCCGCAGAGCGTGAACACCCTGGGCGGCTTCCGCGTGCAGGGCCGCGGGGACGGTGCCGAGCAGTTGATCGCCGACGCGATCGCGGTGCAGGAGGCGGGCGCGTTCTCCGTCGTCATGGAGATGGTGCCGGCCGAGCTGGCCGGACAGGTCACCCGGAAGCTGACCATTCCGACCATCGGCATCGGCGCGGGCGCCGACACCGACGCACAGGTGCTGGTCTGGCAGGACATGGCCGGCTACACCAGCGGCAAGACCGCGAAGTTCGTCAAGCGCTTCGGCCACATCGGTGACGAATTGCGCTCCGCGGCAGCCGCGTTCGCCGACGAAGTGCGCCGGGGCACCTTCCCCGGGCCCGAACACAGCTTCTGACCCGGCGTTCCCACCGAAGACGATGACCGGCCGGGCAGTGCGCCCATGCGTCGCGCTGTCCGGCCCAACGCTGGAACCGCTGGGCTGAACTATTCCCAGTGGAATCAACCGGTTCGGGCCGGTCGGCGAAATCAATGGCAGACTCGATGCCGACAATGCCGACACGACCAGAGGTACCGATGCCGTACAGCCGTTGGATTTCACGCAGCTCCCTGCTGATCGCGGGCGTTTTCGCCGCCGCGGCCCTGACCGCGTGCGGCAGCGAGCCGAGCCCGGCCCCCACCGGCAGCGCGACTTCGACCACGGCATCCGCGACGCCGGGCACGACCACCGGCCGCACCACACCGGCCAGCCCGGAGATCTCCGACGCCGCGGCGAACCAACTGTGCGACATGATCCGGCCGGAACTGTCCAACTGGCGTATCCAGGGGGGAACGCTGGGCAAGATCGGGCTCAACGCGCTCGTGCACGAGTGGGCGCTGCGCAACGGCGGCATCAACGCCGCGGTGCTGGCCGACAAGCCGATCATCGACCGCGCCACCACCAAGAGCTGCCCCGATGTGCGCCAGCAGGCCATCGAAGCACTGGGAATTCCGGACCTGGCCTCCGGACTCGCCTTCTGACCCGGGCGGGCCGAATGCGCACCCTCTACCCCGAGATCGAACCGTACGACTCCGGCATGCTGGCGGCCGGTGCGGGCCAGTCGGTGTATTGGGAGGTCAGCGGCAATCCGGACGGCAAGCCGGTGGTGTTCCTGCACGGTGGCCCCGGGGGCGGCACCGCGCCGTACCACCGGCGGTTCTTCGACCCGGCCGCCTACCGAATCGTGCTGTTCGACCAGCGCGGCTGCGGCCGCTCCACGCCACACCTCGCCGACGGCGCGAGCCTGGAGCACAACACCACCTGGCACCTGATCGCCGACATGGAAGCGTTGCGCGAACATCTCGGCATCGAGCGCTGGCAGGTGTTCGGCGGCTCGTGGGGTTCCACGCTCGCGCTGGCCTACGCGCAGCGGTATCCCGAACGCGTGACCGAACTGGTGCTGCGCGGCATCTTCCTGTTGCGCCGCAAGGAAATCGACTGGTACTACAACGGCGCCGCCGGCTACGTCTACCCGGACGAGTGGGCGAAGTTCCTCGCGCCGGTGCCGGAGGACGAGCGCGACCGAGATCTCGTCGAGGTCTATCACCGGCTGCTGCACTCGCCCGACGAGCAGGTCGCCCGCGCGGCCGCGATCGCGTGGTCCACCTGGGAGGGCGCGACGAGTTCGCTGCTGCCGCACCCGGATCGGATCGCCGAAACGGCCGAGCCCCGGTTCGCGCTGGCCTTCGCCAGGATCGAGAACCACTACTTCCGCCACGGCGGGTTCCTCGACGAGGGCCAGCTGCTGCGCGACATCGGTGCCATCACGCACATCCCCGCCGTGATCGTGCAAGGCCGCCACGACATCGTCTGCCCGGCGGTCAGCGCGTGGGAGCTGCATCGGGCCTGGCCCGGTTCGGTCCTGCACATCGTCGCCGACGCCGGGCACGCGGCGAGCGAGCCCGGCATCACCCATCACCTGGTCGAAGCGACCGACCGATTCGCGAAAGAGGGGTGAGCGCGGTGACCACGGCGGCGAACGCACTTGTCGCGGCACTGCGCGACGATATCGACCGGCTGCTGGCCGCCGAGCCCGAAGTCCGTTCCGACGCAGCGGATTCCGTGCACCAGATGCGGGTGGCCACGCGAAGGCTGCGTAGCGTGTTGCGGTCCTATCGTGGGCTTTTCGTCAAGGCGCCGGTCGCGGCGATAGGCGCGGAGCTCCAGTGGCTGGCCGGGCTGCTCGGGGAGGCCCGCGACGCGGAGGTGCGTGGCGACCGATTCGCCACCCTCCTGGCCGATCATGCCGGACAGACCCCGCCCGCCGAGCTCGGGCCGGTCACCGCGCGCTTGGTGATCGCCGAACGGGAGCGCTATCGCCTGGCCCACGATGAGATCCTGACCGCGTTGGACAGCGAACGCTACCGCAAGCTGCGCGACGAACTATCCGAATGGCGCACCGACCCGCCACTGCGCCACTCCCGCGTCACGGCGGAGGCCGCCGACGTCTTCGGCGAGATACTGCGCAGCGATCTCGCCCGGGTCGAATCCCTCGTCCGCGCCGAGCCGACGGTCGCCGCGACCGAGCGCATCGAGTTGCTACACGATATTCGCAAGAGCGCCAAGCGTTTACGGTATTCGTGCGAGGCCGCGGCGCAGGAAGTGGGCGATGCCGCCGATCTGGGCAGCCGCGCGAAGAAGCTGCAGACGGTACTCGGCGACCACCGGGACGCGGTGGAATCCCGCCAGGCGGTCCTCGATCGAGCGGCCGACGCCGCCGCGGCGGGCGAGCCCGCGGACCTCTACGAGATCCTCGCGGACGCCGAGGACGCCGCGGCCGGTCGCGAACTGAGCCGCTATCCCGCCACCGCCGCGGCGCTGTTCGGGTAGATCACCGCTGGTCAGGTCCCCGCCCGTCCCCGGCGCGGCAGTCCACCCTATCCAGCGCCGTAGCATCGGGGACCCGACGCTGCACAGGGTTGGGCGCACACTCGCCGCCTCCGTCGACTACACCCGGTACGCGCAACCATCCGAGGCAGCGAAGGTTCCGCTCCACTGATTCGGCTGACCACAGGCCGCACCCGTACTGTCGCCCGTTCCGTCGGCTCGCCCACGTAGCCGATGCGCGCTGCGCTCCCACCAGGCGCCCATTCACGCCGGGTACGCGAAGCTCACTTTCCGCTCCCTCGGGTCCGCCGACACCAGGCGTACCCGCACCGCCGACCCCTCCGGTGGCTCGCCCAGGCACGGCCCGAGGACCGGCGGATCGGCGATGAAGATCACCGCGGGACGGTTGCCGTTGGCCTCGCGCACCACCACGGCATCGAACTCGGTGCCGATCCGCCGCGCCAGCAAGGTCGACTCGGTCAGATCGATGCAGGCACGCTCGATCTTGCTCGCGACGCCATCGCTGCGCCGCATGGTGTCGGCCGTGCGCACCAGCCCGTCCCGTACCCAGCGCGGCACCTCCGTGCCCGCGCAGCGGGCCAGGCAGATCTCGGTCGCGAATCGATCCGACAGCCGTCGCAGCGGCGCGGTGACGTGCGCGTACGGCGCGCCGATAGCACTGTGCCGCAGCGCTTCCGGCGTGGGCGGTGCCCCGGCGGCACCCGCGACCACGGTGTAGGACGCACCGCGCAGCAGCGTTGTCGCCTCGGACATCAGCACCAGCGCCGCGGGCGTATTGGGATCCAGCCGCGCCAGCATCTGCCCGACCGCTTCCTCGGCGGGCCAGGCCACGCCCAGTGCGTGCGCGGTGCGGCGCATGGAGTCGATCGCGGATTCGGCCGGAGGCGGCATGGTGCGCAGCAGCGCGAGCCGCTCCGCGGCGGGAACGTTCCCGTTCAGCATGATCTGCGCCGCGCACATGCCGGTCAGCAGCGAGACCTGTTCGTTCCAGTCGTCGGCGGCGGTGCGCGGTTCGACCACCAGCCGCCAGTGTCCGTTGGCGCGCTCGTCCTGGACGACGGATTGCGCAGGCAGCCGCAACCCGATCGCGCCGCGCGCCAGGCCCGCCGCGATGCGCCGCGCGCCGAATTCCGGCAGGGCCGCGATCGAGGGATGCAACCGGCCGGCCTCGGCGTCGGCCTGCACGCCGGAGTAGTCGAGCCGGGCGCGGGAGCGCACCTCGGCCCGCACCACCGAGAAACGCTGGGGTTCGGCGTGCTCGTCGAGTTCGATGGTCCACAGCGCGGCCGGGCGAGTTCGCCCGGGCAACAGGCTCGCGGACCCTTCCGACAGGCTCGGCGGGTGCAGCGGCACCGTGCCGTCGGGGAGATAGAACGTCTGCCCCCTGGCGCCGGACTCCTTGGCGAGCGCGCCATCGGGAGTGATCACGGCACCGACATCGGCGATGGCGTAGTGCACCAGGAAGCCGGTGGGGGTACGTACGAGATGCAGGGCCTGGTCCAGATCCATGGCCCCGGGCGGGTCGATCGTCACGAACGGGATGTCCGTGCGATCGACCCGGTTGCCCACGAACGCGTCGACCGCGTCGCGGGCTTCCGCGCTGGCCTCGGCGGGATACGTCGAGGCCAAGCCGAACTCGGAACGAATGGCGCCGAAATCTACCGGCGCCGAGACGATCCGCTGGTGCAGTTCCACGCTGCGGTGCCGGTCCTACTGCAGCGCCAGCATGGTGCCGTTCAACTGGTCGAACGGACCGTACACGGTGAAGGTGACCCGGCCACCAGGGACCGAGGACGACACCTGTGCCGCGGCGTCCAGCGCCTGACCGAAGGAGGCGGCGGACGGATGCGGCAGCCCGGCGATGGCCAGACCGACGTGATTCTGATGCACCCACACCGTGTCGGTGGGGCTGAGGTCGACTTGAACCCCACCCGGCAGCGGCGTCACCGCGACCGCATTGGCGGAGCCGGCGCCGAGCACCGCTAAAACCGAGGCGGCGCCTGCGACCAATGCGCCGGCGACCATGGAGCGAACTACTCGCATATGTGTTGAGACCTGCTTTCCCGCGATCGAAGTATGAATGGCCCGGTGCTGCCCCGCACCGGGCCCTTGCCAACGGCGACTACTTTATGACGTCGATCACGCTTACGGCCAGTGGCGCACGAATCGGGACGAGGAAAATCTCGCGCCGCGACACCACAGCGCCCGCGCTGCTAACGTGACGCGCCGTGTCGGGCGTCGCGTTCGCCCGCGCTTTCGAAAATGTGCCATACGTCGACAATTGGGAGCTGCACACTTATGTCATCGATTTTGTTCGACTACCTGCTGCCTCTGCTCGGTCCCGAGCAGGCCGCGTACTGGGCTCAGGTCTTCACGATCAACCCGGCCTGACCGCGCGTTTGTTCTCCCACACTCGTTGCCTCCCGTTAACCTGACGGGAGGCGGCAGTGATCCTCGGCCGCTAGCATCCCGCGCGTGATAAGAACTACCGCCGCGATCGCGGCCAGCGCCACCCTCTTTTCCCTGCTCCTCACCGGTTGCGGGGACGACAAGCCCAGCAGCGCCGCCTCGTCCACCACCGCGGCGTCGCAAGGCGCCACCGCCCAGGTCGACAGCGTGAAGACGGGCGCATTCGTCGTCAGCTTCCGTGGCGCGTTCCCGAAGCTCGCCGACGGCAAGGATGACGCGAAGATCGCGAGCATCCTGTCCGAGACCTGCGCGGACATCAAGGCGGGCAAGCCCGAGAACGACGTCGTCGCCGACATCACCAAGCGGGCGGGCGGCAACACCCAGCCGACCGCGGAGGAAGCCAAGGCCATTTATCAGATGGCCGAGCTGATGTGCTGATCCCTCCGCGCTGAGGACGTACGACCTCGAAGTCGGCGGCGGTAGCTGCGCACCGCTACCCGGCAGCGATGCGCCGGTCCAGGTGGCGGGATCCGGCATGCCGCCGACGACGGGCACCTCTTCTCGCCGCTGCTGAGCGCGACTCGGCACGGCCGCGAGCGCGGTGTGGGCGGACGAGTTGGTCTGTAAGCCGGATCCTGTCCCCGGTTCGCACCGGGGGACGGCCATCCATCTGGACACTCCGTTGCCGGGTGCCTCGAGCGGTCCACCCGCAGGCTCGGGCGAGCAACCCTCGAACGCCTGCGCAGCCGCACCGCGAACGGTGCGGCCTTCGACCTTGCTCCGGGCGGGGTTTACCGAGCCGCCCCGGTCACCCGGGGCGCTGGTGCGCTCTTACCGCACCGTTTCACCCTCACCGCACGGCCTCTACGACCGTGGGCGGTCTGTTTTCTGTGGCACTTTCCCGCGGGTCACCCCGGGTTGCCGTTAGCAACCGCCCTGCTCTGTGGAGTCCGGACTTTCCTCGGCGCCGGGCGGCGGCACGACCGTGCCCGTTCCCAGCGCCGCGGCCGCCCGACCAACTCGTCCGCGATAACAGAATACTGGGTACGGTTAGTGGCCATGGAACGTGTCGAGGTCTGCTTCCCTTCCGGAAGCGAGCAGTGCGCGGCGTGGCTCTATCGCCCGGACGGCGCACCCAAACCCCGCCCGCTAGTGGTGATGGGACACGGGCTGGGGGCAAATCGGGAAATGGGACTGGACCGGTACGCGCGGCGTTTCGCGGCCGCGGGCATGGCGGTGCTGGTGTTCGACTATCGGCATTTCGGCGCCAGTCAGGGCACGCCGCGGCAGTTGCTCAGCATCGCACGCCAGCGTGCGGACTGGCATGCCGCCATCGCTTACGCGCGCACCCTGCGCGGGATCGACGCGACCCGAATCGCGTTGTGGGGAACTTCGTTCGGTGGCGGGCACGTACTGTCGGTCGCGCCGGACGACGACTACATCGCGGCCGTGGTCGCGCAGGTGCCGTTCACCAGCGGCCTGTCCTCGGCGCTGGCGAAGGGACCGATCAGCGTGACCAAGGTGGCCACCATCGCGGCGACCGATCTGCTGCTGGGGACGATCCGGCGCAAGCCCGTCCGCATCCGGCTGGCCGGACGCAAGCGCTCCGCGGCGCTGATGAGCGCACCCGACGTGCCGGAGGGCTTCCGCAGGCTGACCGACGAGAGCGAGACCTACGAGCCGAAAGTGGCCGCGCGCGTGGCGTTCTCCGCGCTGTTCGACGCACCGGGACGACGCGCGAAGGCGCTGAAGATGCCGGTGCTGTACGCACTGTGCGACGACGACTCCGTCGCCCCGGTGAAATCGGCGCTGCGCGCCGCCGAACGCACCAAGCACGCGGTCGTAAAGCGCTACCCGGCACGACATTTCGACATCTACTTCGACGAAGTCTTCGAAAAGGCGGTATACGACCAGACCGAATTCCTGGTATCTGTGCTGCGGCCGTAAGCGGTGCACGGGGCCTTCGCTCGGCCCTGCGCGGGGCCGAGGACGCAGTGCATCCTGCTGCGCCTTACGCATTCGCGGCCTGGCCCGAGCGGCCGGGCCGCGAAAGTGGCCTATCGCGGGAGCCGATCAGTACTCTCGTGACCCATCGGGCTTCATCCGGCCCGTGTCCTCGCGTTCGATCCGTTCGCGGATTCCCCTGACAGTCCGGTCCTTCGGTATCCGCTCAGGCCAGAACACCGCTGCAGCGAACACCGCCAGCGGAACCCCAAGCGCAATGAACCATCCGAGCGTGATCACGGCAGGTCTCGCAGCAGTCGCAGCACACGCCCGCACAGTTCGGCGTCGGCAGGCTCGAACGGGCTACCCGGCGGATTCATCTCGGCAGCACCCGGAAACCGTTGCGGCAGAGTACGCGACTCCAGATAGAACCCTGGCCCTGCGTCGTCGCCGTAGTCGGTCATCTCCAGGACACCACCGGGGAACTCGTAGAGCCCGGTGCGCCTCGGTGAGCGATCAGGAATCGCGTCACCCGGGCGGACTTTGTCCGCAACCATGTCGTTCCCCTCTGCCGTTGGTAGGCACCCCGTGACCGGTTGGGCGTCACATGTCACGGGGGCCGGGTACGACGCTAAGGAGCCCAGTGCCTCAGGGACTACCAACTTGACGAAACTTGACAGAACTCCGCTATACGGCTCGTATATCGGGTCGAAGGGGGGCACCATTGCCTACAGGAGTGTCACACAAAGTCACACTTCTGGACGGGAGCCAATATCATGCGCTTGAAGTTCCTCGGCAAGGGCGGTTCGAACGTCGGCGAGTGCCCGACGCTGCTCGCGACAGAACACTCGTATGTCGTCCAGGGCTGGCGAACCGGCAACCCTGGCACAGTCGAGATCCCACACTTGCTACTCGGGTTCGCTGAGCCGGATACGTTCATCGGGGCACCGATGACAGACACCGGCCGGGGTACCTTCACATTGTCCGGCCGACCGATCACCGAACCTGACACGCTGGCACAGCTCGACCTCGCCGAAGGGGAGACGGCTATCGAGGTGCCGAAGCTAGAGAGGAGCTATTACGGTGCTTCTGCTGCAAGGTGATCCGTACCCGGATCTTCTTCGTTCCTGCCAGCGCGAAGCGTTCCACCTGGAACTCCGTGACTCCTACGGCGTCGCCGTGGAGTCGGAACCGTTGCTTCGGTTCCTCGACGGGGAGCCAGCCAGCGACTTTGAGTGGTTTCGTCCGTGGCTGTCGCTGATCGAGGAGACGATCGGCCGGGGTGTAGCTGTGCGACGGGTGCGGGTGCTCACCGAGCCACACACTGACTATCACCGTTGGATGCTCACGACTGCACCCCAGAGCATTGCGGCTGGGGAAGACATCCGGTACTTGCCTCGGCAGCTTGCCGGGGATGTACCCGCTGAGGACTACTGGTTGTTGGATGACGAGCGAGTAGCCTTCCACGCCCGTGATGCCGAAGGGCGCGGACTCGGTGTAGCCGTCACCTCCGACGCTTGGATCGTTGACCACTGCGTCAGCGTGAAACGACGGCTGTGGGAGCTGGCCACACCGTTCGAGGACTACGCGGCGGCTAGCACCCCGAAGTGACCAACTCGGTACACGAACAGCGGGAAGCGCTCGGTAAGCGCCTCCGCGAGATTCGGAAGGATGCAGGACTCACAGGACGCCAGCTCGCTGCCCTGGCGGGCTGGCACGAGTCCAAGGTGTCAAAGCTCGAAACCGGGGACCGTAGTCCCTCGGAGCAGGATCTACGCGCGTATTGTGCCCACACCGGCACCAAGGACCAACTAGCAGACCTGATAGCGACCGTGCGGAACATCGAAGCCGCATACCTCGAATGGCGGCGAGTGCTGCACGCCGGAACCAGGCGACGTCAGGAACGGTCTGTGGCGCTGGCCGAACAGACCAAGCTCATGCGGATCTACGAACCGGTGTTGATCCCTGGAATTCTCCAGACCGCCGAGTATGCCGAGGCAGTACTACGCCGCGCCATCGAGTTCTACCGGATACCCAACGACGTAGACCAAGGCGTATCGAAACGCCTCGAGCGGCAACAGGTTCTCTACCGTGGTGACCATCGGTTCCACATCCTGATAGCCGAACAGTCGTTGTCGACGACCGTGGGAAACGCCGAGGTCATGACCGGTCAGCTGGACCGGCTGCTTGCTGTCATGGGATTGCCTCGAATGCTGTTCGGCGTAGTGCCCTCCGAGGCCGAATGGCTCACGCCTGCAACGAATTTTGTCATGTTCGACGATCGGATGATCCTCGTGGAGGCGATTTCAGCGGAGCTGACCATCACTCAGCCCCGAGAGATTGCGTTGTATGTCCGCGCATTCGAAACACTTGCCGCGCAGTCTGTAACCGGCAAGGCGGCGCGTGCGGTAGTGGGGGCCGCGCTGGACCGATGGCGCGGCAAGTCCCAGACATGACGAAGCCGGGACAGTGCGCCCCGGCTTCCTCGACGCAGCGCCGCCTACGCCAAAGCGTCGCGCGCGTGCCACGGCAACGACAACGCGAACGGATTTCGTCCGGCTGTGCCCTCCGTGCATTCGCGGTCCGGCCCGAGCAGGTCGGGCCGCGTTCTTGGCGTATCGTTGGGGAACGAAGTGACTCTCGGGCATTTCCGCCCTCGGTGATGGCTCCGGTGCGCCGCCAAGCATCGTCTCGATGAATTTCGTTCTCTCCCACGGGAAGGCAGTTCCCGTTTCCATATGAGCGCCGCGCGGGCCAGGACCCGCACGGAACTGCGCGGACAGCGCCGCAGGCGCGGCCACGGTTGCTGGAATCATTTACTCGTCGCACCGCTGTGGCCGAAGCACGGCGTGAACCTGGGGACGATGCTGCGCACCTGCGACGCGGTCGGCGCGTGCCTGGCGGTGCCGCGACGGCCCTGGGTGCCCGACGCGCTCGCGCAAGGCAATACGCTGCGGCACCGGCAATGCGTGCACTGGGTCGACGGCCGGGTCGAGCGATGGCTCGCCCGGCAGCGGCACGGCGGCTCCGCGATCGTCGGCGTGGAATTGACCGACGAATCGATCCGCCTCGCCGACCTTCCCGCAGCCCGGCGGCGCACCATCATCGTCCTCGGGCACGAGACCACCGGCATCCCACCCGAAGGACTCGAACTCGCCGACATCACCGTGGAGATCCCGATGGTCGGCACCGGGCACAGCCTCAACGTCGCGGTGGCGGGATCACTTGTCCTGTACAAACTGGCGGGACTGTGCTGATCACCGTTCGTCCAGTAGCTCACGCGTGAGCAGCGCTGTCCACCATGCCTCGACTCGCCCGGGTGACCAGCCGCGCTCGGCGGTGAGTTCTGTGAAGGCGTCGATGTTGCAGACCGCCGCGTAGATGTCCACGGCGGTCGGCACGTCGATGCCATCGCGCAGCGTGCCGACGGGCCACGCGGACAGGACCTGACGGTGAGCGTCGTCGCCGCGGCGGCGGCCGTCGCGGTACGCCTGGGCCAGTTCGGGTTCAGTGCGTCCCGCCTCGCGCAGCAGCACGATCACATCTCCCGCTCGCTCATAGAGCCTGCGATCGTAGGCGACCATCGCGGCCAGCTGCCGACGCGGCTCGGTGGCGGCTTCCAGATCGGCGAGCAACAAGGGTACGTCGGCCGACAAGTCGGCCGCGTCGGCGAGCGCTTTCGTGAGACCGGTCTTGTTTCCGTACGCGGCGTAGACCGTCGGCACCGAGACGCCGGCGGCGCGCGCGACGTCACGCACCGTAGTCGACGCCCAACCCTTGGCCAAGAACAACTCTCGCGCAGCCCGAGCGATCTCCGCACTGGTCTGCTGGGCCTGGGCGGCGCGGCGCAGCGAGTCGTAGCGACGCCGGGCCGGTTCCGCGGTCATGGTTCACCTTTCGGTTTACGGTGCTTATATTCAATATATGATAGAAGAATCGAAATCTGCCCGGCCCTTCACATGGATCGGCGGCCTGGCGGGCCTCGGCTTCGCGCTCGTCATCGTCGGCGCGAACTTGATCCTCGAACCCGCGGGCATGCCACGGTTCGGCGCCGACATCGCCGCCGCGGAAGCCTTCTTCGCCGATGCCGCGGGGCCCGTTGGACTGTCGTCGGTGTTCCTTCCCGCGGCGTGGGCGTGCGTCATCGTGTTCGGCGCCGCCGTCGTCGCTGTACTGTGGCCGCGTGAACGGGCCCTCGGATCGGCCTGGTCGCTGGCTGGTTTCGCGGGACTTCTGCTACAGAACAGCACCTTCGTCGGCGTGGCCGCCACGCGGCTCGCACTCGCACACAGCACCGGCGACGCCGCGGGACTCTGGGCTCTGCACAACGCGCTGTTCGCCCTCAACGGCACGTTTCTCGCCGTGGCCATGCTCGGATTCTCCATCGGCGGATGGCGTACCGGACTGATCCGGCGCTGGCATGCCCTGCTCGGACTGACCGCGGCCGCAGGTCAATTCGTCTGGGCGACAGCGGGTCCGCTCGTACTCGACCACGTCACCCCACTAGGCATGCTGGGCTTGGTGAGCTGGCTGCTGTGGGTCGCCTGGATCGCGACGTATGGCATCACGCTGATGCGGCTACCGGCCGTGCAGGCTGATGGCACGGCGGAGGCGGTTGCTGCGCGAAGTGCGTGAGCCGAGGCACGGTGTGGCGGATTTCGGCCGCTTCCGCGAGAAACTCGACCTCGCCCTGCGGGTTCGCGGACCGAAACCGTCCGAGGGGTCGACGTCGGCGGCCGATGCTGTCACGATGGCGCGGATGATTGTCAGGCTTGCGCGGGAAGACGACCTCGCCGGATTGCTCGAACTGGCGGGGCAGGTCGAGCACTGGTTCGGCCCGATGGTCGACGAGGCCGGATTCCATGCGGCGGTGTTGCGGCACATTCGGGCAGGCACGGCGCTCGTCGCCCGATCCGCGGGGGCCGACGTGCTCGGCGCCATCATGTTCGGCGCGCAGCCGCCGACCTACCGGGTGGACTGGTTGGTCGTCGCGGAGCAGGCCCGCGGACACGGCATCGGACGGGCCTTGACCACGGACGCGATACGCCGGTACGTGCGCTGCCCCGGCACACTCGAAGTGGTCACCTTCGGGGCCGATCATCCCGGCGCGGCGGCCAGTGGCGCTCGGGCGTTCTACGAGCACATGGGATTCAATCCCGCGGAAGCCGCGGCCACCGGGCCGGAGGGCGGTTCCCGGCAGGTCTACCGGCGGCATATCTGAGGCACACCGGCCGGAACATCATCGTCCACGGATGGCGCGCCAGAGGATGAAGGCGAGCACCGCGGCGGGCGCGGCCGCCAGTATGGGCTTGTCACGGAGCGTGTCCAGGAGCGTGCGGCCCGGATGGGCCATGGCTTCGGGCAGTCCGGCAGCGCCGAGTTCGGCAGCGCTCGCGGCGTTGGCCTCGGCCAGCTCTGCGCGCTCGGCCGCGCGTCGGACGGACTCGTCCACCGCTGGCGTGGCCTGCTGGGTCTGATACTCGGCAGTTCGCCCAACGGCGGTCTGCGGCTGCGCCTGCTGTGCCGCTGCGGCCGCAGCGCCACTCGACTCAGCAGCCTCTCGCCCGGCGGCGGTCGCCTCCCCCAGCGGTGCCGCTCCAGCCCCAGTGCCACTCGACTCAGCAGCCTCTCGCCCGGCGATGGTCGCCTCCGCCTCCGCGAAGGGCGCCGGTCCGGCCGCAGGGCCGCTGACCTCAGCAGCGGTTTCCTCCGCCGCACGCCCGGCAGTCGGCGTCTCCGACCCCGTCATGCCTGCCACTCCGGCAGCAGCGGCGGCGCTGAGCTCGGCAGCGCTCTCTTCCGCCTCAGGCCCCACGGTCGGCGTCTCCAACCCCGTCATATCTGCCACTCCGGCGGCAGGGCCGCCCACTTCGGCTGCCGTGTCGTCCGCCTGTCGCCCTGCGGTCGCCGCCTCCGGCTCCGCCTGCTCTGACTCTTTCGCGGCGTGGCGGCCCGAACCGGCGCTGGGATCGCGTTGCCGCCCGGAATCGGCCGTCTCTCCCACATCGGCGATGTCAGGGACACCGCCGGTCTCCAGATCCGGGCGTTCGTGTTCGTTCATCACCGTCTCCTGTCCTCGGCTGCGCGGCGCCGGACAGATTTCCTGGATGCCATCGCTGGCCGGTTACCCTACGAACGATCGGACAAACGGGACTCCGGCAGATGCCATTCCATCTCCAATTCCCTGCGCGCGTCGCCCGGGGCGATGGGTCCGCTCACACCCGTCCGCACGAAGCCGTTCCGCAGATACAACCCTTCGGCATGGCTATTGCGCTCGGCGACCTCCAAGCGGACCACGCGGTGGCCGCCCGCCACGGCCCAATCGAGCACCGCGCGAACCAGCCGGTCCGACACCCCGGTCCCGCGCGCCCGCGGCGCCACCCACATCGAAATCAGGTGCACACCACCGATGGCCGGACGGTGGCAGGGGTGCTTAGCTGATCGAATGACATCGGTGCAGACGCGATCGAGAGCGGGCGTCCTGCTGCGCGAATGGCGGCAGCGGCGCAGGTTGAGTCAGCTGGATCTGGCGCTGGCGGCCGATACCTCGGCGCGTCACCTGTCCTATGTGGAGACCGGGCGCGCCACGCCCAGCCGGGCGATGGTGTTGCGTCTGTGCGACACGCTGGATGTGCCGTTGCGCGAACGCAATACGCTGCTGATGGCCGCCGGTTACGCGCCCGCGTATCGGGAGAGCAGCCTCGACGACGCGCATCTCACGCCGGTCCGAGCCGCCCTGGACACCATGCTGGCCGCGCACGAACCCTATCCGGCCGTGGTCATCGATCGGCTGTGGAACGTGGTCGCCGGCAACGCCGCGATGAGCGTGCTGATGGACGGCGTTCCCGCGCACGTGCGGGCACCGCACCCGAATGTGTACCGGCTGGTGTTGCACCCGGACGGACTGGCGTCCCGGCTGGCCAACCTCGTCCAGGTACGCGCGCTGTTCCTGGAGCGGCTGGCCAGGCAGGTCAGCGCGAGCGGCGACTATGAGCTGGCGGCGCTGTACGACGAGGTGTCCGGCTACCCGGAACCGCCGGACGCCGATGACCCCGCGGAGGCCGGCACGCCGCCGAGCCCGTTCGAAGTGCCGATCCGGATCCGCACACCGGCGGGCGAGCTGTCGATGTTCAGCACGATGGCCACCTTCGGCGCGCCGGCCGACGTCACGCTGTCGGAACTGGCCATCGAATTGTTCTATCCGCTGGACGAATTCACCACGGCCGCGCTGCGCGGGATCGCGGCCGTGGCGAATTCGTGAGCTAGTCAAGCGTCCAGCATGGATTCGTCCCATTCCCGGGCCAGGTCGGGATCGGCGGCCGACAACACCTCGTCCAGGCGCAGCCCCACCTCGCTGATGTTCGGTTCGGTCATCATGTTCAGGTGATCGCCGGGGACCGAGATCACCGTGAACCGGCGGGCCGCGTACTGCTTCCAGCCGTTGTCCGCGCTGTCGAACATGCTGCCGACGGTCTGGTGCGCCAAGTCGACGCCCGGCGGCAGTCCCTCGGTGGCGCGCAGCAGCGTGATGTCCCGCTCGTAGGGCTCGAGCTTGTAGTCCAGCATCGCCGAGTAGTTGGCGTAGAACACCTCGTAGAGGCGCCGGATCGCCCGCGGCGAGCTAGCGGAGGGCAGGATCTCCGACCGCACCGCCTCGGCCAGCATCGCCGCGAACAGCTCTTCGGAACCGTGCACGTCGGGCTCGAAATCGATCAGGGCGGACTGACTTCCGCGCGCGTACCACAGCAGCTCGAGGAAGAACCACCGGATCAGCTTCTCCTCCGAGATCGGCGTGCGCGCTTGCGCGCGTAGCGCCATGGTGTCCAACAGCGTCACACTGGACACTTCGTGCTCCGGCAGCTGACGTGCCATCTCCAAGGCGACATAGCCGCCGAACGACCAACCCGCCAGATGATATGGGCCGGTCGGATGCACCCGCCGCAGCGCTTCCAGGTACGACTCGGTCATCGCCGCGATCGACTTCTCCGGCGCACTACCCGCGTCCGCGCCCGCCGCCTGCAGTCCGTACACCGGACGATCCGGATCCAGATACCGCACGAGGGTCAAGTAGCAGAGCACATTCCCGCCGATCGGATGTACCAGGAACAGCGGCGGCTTGGTGCCGTCGGGGTTGAGCGGCACCAGCGGGTCGAAAGTGCGGTGGACATCGCCGCCCGCCCGCACCAGCGCCGCGAGCCCGGCGGCGGTGGGCACGCTGATGAACGCGTCCAGCGGCACTTCGACACCCCACCGGCGCGACAGCGCCATCACCACCCGCATCGCCCCGATGGAGGTCCCGCCCGCCGCGAAGAAATCGTCGTCCACGCCGATCGCGCGCAGACCGCCGTATTCGGCGAGCAACTGCACCGCCGACCGCTCGTACTCGTCGGCCGGTTCCCGTTGCGCCGTCACGGAATCGGCGACGCGCTCGCCATGATCGCGCAAGGTCGCGTCATCGCGTTTGCCGCTGGGCGTGCGGGGCAGCTCGTCGAGCCAGATGAACCGCGACGGCACCATGTGCGCGGGCAGCACCGCCCGCAAGTCGTGCCGCAGCGCGGCCAGATCGGTCTGTTCCGCCGAGCCGACCAGGAACGCGATCAGCGACCCGTCGATACCGCCGAAGCCGCGCGCCACCACGGCCGCTTCGGTAATGCCGGGGAACTTCTCCACCAGGCCGAGGATGCACAGCTCCACTTCGGCCGGTTCCACCCGGAAGCCCCGAATCTTCACCTGGCTGTCGCTGCGGCCCAGGCAGACGATGTCGCCGGAGAACACCCGAACGCCCAGATCGCCGGTGCGGTACCGGATTCCGCCCGCATGGGTGGCCACGAACCGCTGGGCGGTGAGCGCGGGGCGGCCCTCGTAGCCGCGCGCGAGGGAACGGCCGCCGAGATAGATCTCGCCGATCACGCCGTCGGGCACCGGGCGCAGCGCGCTGTCGAGCAGCTCCACCGTGTCGCCGTCGACGGCTCGGCCGATGGGCGGCAGCGCGGGGAACTCGTCGGCCGGGCCCTGCAAAGTGAATTTCGTGGCGACGTGAGATTCCGTGGGGCCGTATTGGTTTTCCAGCACCAAACCCGGAACCACCTTGCACAGGGCGCGGATCTCGTCGGTGATGCGCAGCTGCTCCCCGGAGGAGATCAGCACCTTCAGCTCGGTCGGGAACTTTCGCAGACCCACGGCCGCCTCGGCGAACGCCTGCAACGCCACGTACGGCAGGAACAGCCGTTCGATGCCCTCGTCCACCACGGTGTTCAGCAGCTGCTCGACGTTCGACCGCAGGTCCGCCGAACTCACCCGCAGGGTCGACCCGGCCGCGAGGGTGGTGAAGATCTCCTGGAACGACACGTCGAAACTCAACGGCGCCAATTGCAGCGTGCTGCGCAGGCCGGTGCCGGTCGCCGCGCGGATCTGCCAATCCACCAGCGAGGTCAGGCCGCGATGCGGCATCGCGACGCCCTTGGGCTCGCCGGTCGACCCGGAGGTGAACAGCACGTAGGCCACCGCGTTGGGCGAAACGTGGTCGGGTAGTTCGACATCCGCGTCGTCTGCCGGGTCGTCGAAGAGCAGGGTGGTGTCGAGCACCAAGGCGGCGTCGTCGACGATGTCGCGATAGTCGGCGTCGGCGACCACGCGGTGCGGGCGTGCGCGGTCGATCATCAGATTCAGCCTGGCCCGCGGGTAGCTGACGTCCAGGGGAACGCACGCGGCGCCGATCCTGGTCAGCGCGAGCACGAGCAGGATCAATTCGGGACGGCGCCTCATCAGAATGCCGACCCGGTCGCCCGGCGCCACCCCCAGCCCGATCAGGCGACGCGCCAGGCGATCGGAGCGTTCGATCAATTCGGCGTAGGTGACGGATTCCTCGTCGCCGGCCACCGCGATGCCCGCCGGGTTCAGCGCGGCGGCCTCGGCCACCAGCGTGCCGACGTCGCGGGCGGTGGCCGGGCCGACACCCCGGTCGATCACCCCGTCGGGGTCGGCAACGATCCCGGCCAGCATGCGCAGCTGGGTGAGCGCCACCGTCTCGCACTGCTCGGTGGTCAGCGTGTGGTGGCCGTCGACCCGCAGCCACATCCGGCCGTCTCGCGGGTCGGTCGCCGCGGTCACCAGCAGCTGGAAGTTGGTCTCCTCGCGGACGTCGACGTCCACCAGACGCACCCCGTCCAGCACCACCATGGGCTGGAAGACGTGGTAGTTGACGAAGTTGAACGCCGTCTCGAACGCCGGTGCGCCGTCGGCGAGGATCGACCGCAGTGGATAGCGGCGGTACGGATAGGCCTCGCGTTCCCGGCGCGCGATCTGCTCCACCGCCGCACGCCACGTGGTCGCGGTGCTGTCCAGCCGGATGGGCAACGTATTGAGGAACAGCCCGGCCACTCGTTCGGCACCCGCGCGGTCCGGGCGACCGTGGCTGACCACACCGGTGGTGACATCCGCACGCCCGGTGAGTGCCCGCAGCGCCAGGCAGTGCGCGGCCAGATAGACCGATTTCTCCGGAATCTGGTGGCGCGTGGCGAACGCCGTCACCCGCTGGGCCAAGCAGCGCGGTACCAGCGCCTTCACTTGCGGGACCTCGGCGACCGGCGGTTGGTGCGCCCCGAGCGCGGTGAGGGCGGTGGGTTCCGCCCCGGCGAGCGCGGTCAGCCAGTACTCGCGCGCCGTGTCGTGCGCGCTGCCCTGTTCGGCCTGCGCGTACTCGGCCAGAACGGTCGCAGGATGCGGGGTGGCCTCGACGCGGGTCTGCGTCATGCCGAGGTGGCTCAGATAGTCCAGCAGCAGTTCCAGCACCGAGGTGGCGACACTCCAGCCGTCCAGGATGGCGTGGTGGAAGCTCAGAACCAGGTCCACCGTGCCCACCGGTGCGTGCGGACCGGGGCGGACGAACACCCGGATGGCGAACAGCGGAGCGGCCGAGATGTCGTACTGGGCGTGCGTACGTTCCTGGAGATAGGACTCGATCAGTTCCGCGCCGTCCAGCTCGTCGGTATCGCCGAGGTCGACGATCTCCAGCTCGTAGGGCGCCTCGGTGTGCACGATCTGCAGCGGAATCGAGTATTTGCTCAGCTCGAACGACGAGCGCAGCGCGGGCTGGCGCCGCACCAGCCGGTCCACCGCCGCACGGAACTCCGCGTCATCCCACGGCATTTCGAGCCGATACCGGAACGCGTCCTTGTACGTGACGGAGTCGGCGCGCTCGATGCTGTGATACAGCATGCCCAGTTGCAGCGCCGTGGCCGGGAACGCGTCCTCCACCTGGTGCAGCGCGGCGCGGTCGATGAGCGGCACCGTCTCCAGCGGCGCCAAGACGCGCGCGTGGTCGTCGCCGTCCCGGTCGTCGCGCACGACGCGCGCCAGCTCGGCGATGGTCGGCGCTTGGTAGAAGGCGTCCACGTCGAAGTAGAGCCCGGCGCCCTCGGCCGCGGTGCGCACGGCCAGCGCGAGAATGGAATCGCCGCCGTGGGTGAAGAAGTTGTCGTGTACACCGATCGACTCGACGCCGAGCACCGTGCACCAGACTCGCGCGAGCCGCGCCTCGACGTCGTTACGCGGTTCGACACCCGCGACCTGCTCGGCGCCGTGTCCGAGGACGAGCTGTTCGGCGAGCGCGCGGCGGTCGAGTTTCCCGTTGCGGGTCAGCGGGATTCGGTCTACCCGGATCAGCCGGGTGGGCACCATGTAGCGCGGCAATCGGTCGGCGATCTGCGCGGCGATCTCCTCGCCGGTCACGTCGGTTCCGACGAAGTAGCCGACCAGCTGCACGCCGTGCGCCTCGGACAGTTCGTCCACCACGGCCGCGGCACGGACCCCACGGCAACCGAGCATGGCGTTGTGCACCTCGCCGAGCGTGACCCGGTTGCCGCGGATCTTGACCTGGTCGTCGAAGCGGCCCAGATACTCGAGGTTGCCGTCCGGCAGCCAGCGCGCCAGATCGCCGGTGCGGTAGCGCCGCCGTCCCGGCACCGCGCGATCGTCGACGAAGGCGGCCGCGGTCAGCTCGGGCCTGCCGCGATATCCGCGCGCCACGCCGACGCCGGCGATGTTCAGTTCGCCCGGTACCCCGACCGGTACGCGGCGGCCCATTTCATCGAGCACGAGCAGGTCGATGTTGTCGATCGGCCGACCTATCGGCACCACGTCGAGCGCATCGTCGCGGGGGCAGTCGAAATAGGAGACGTCGACCGTGGCTTCGGTCGGGCCGTAGAGATTCACCAGTTCCGGCGCCCTCGTCCCGGCCGCGGTGAAGACCGCGTGGAATCGGCGCACCAGCGCCGGTGGTAGCGCCTCGCCGCTGCAGAACACCCGGCGCAGGCTGCCGATCCGCGCGACCGCCGCGGGGTCGGCCGCCAGCTCGTCGACGAACGCGGCCAGCATGGACGGCACGAAATGCAGCACGGTGACCGTGTGCGCGCCGATGGCGTCGACGATGCGGCGCGGATCGCGTTCCCCGCCCGGCTCCAGCAACGCCGATCTGGCGCCGGTGATCGCCCACCAGAACAGCTCCCACACCGAGACGTCGAACGTGACCGGCGTCTTCTGCAGGATCACATCCTCGGCGTGCAACGGGTAGCGCCGCTGCATCCAGGTCAGCCGGTTCACCACCGACCGGTGCTCGATCATCACGCCTTTGGGCACGCCCGTGGAGCCCGAGGTGTAGATGAGATAGCTCAAATCGGCTGGATGCGAGACATTTTCGATACCGCGCGCCGGCACGATGTCGGCCACCGTGATCCGGGTGACGCGCAGCTTGTCGAACACCGCCTGGTGCTCGGGTCCAGCCACCACGAAGCGCGCTCCGCAGTCGGCGAGCACGGTTTCGATGCGCGTGGCCGGAAAGTCCGGGTCCAGCGGCACGTACGCGCACCCGGCGCGCAGCGTGCCGAAAATCGCGACGAGCAGCTCCGTCGAGCGCGTCAGCACCACCGGGACGCATTCGTTGCCGGTCACGCCCAGAGCCCGCAGCCGGGCGGCGAATCCGTCGGCCAGCGTGGACAGCTCGCCGTAGCGCAGCGCCCGCTCCCCCGAGCCCGCCACCGCCTCGATCGCCACTCGGTCCGGGTGCTCGGCGGCCGCCTCGCGGAACAAACGGTCGATCGTGGTGTACGGAAACTCTTCGCGCGGCCCGGTTTCGAAAGCGGTGATGGCGGCCAGCTCTCGCGTGGGCATCAGCGGCAATGCCGAGATCGGGGCGTCGGGCCGGTCCAGCGCCGCCGCCAGGAGCGCGCCGATGCTGCGCACGACCGACTCGAACGGGAAGTTTTCGTCGAAGACGTCTCGGTCGTAGTAGAGCTGGAGATTCAGCGAACCGTCGCGCATGTGCTCGACGGCGAGGATGTTCAGCGCCTCGAGCACCGTGCCCGGATTGATGATGTCGATGGTCCCGAGGATCTTGTCGAGATGATCCGACGACGGCATCTTGATGTAGGAGTACGCCACGTCGAACAGCGGCGGCGCCGTCGGATCGCTGCTGAGCGCACGAGCCAGGTCACCGTAGGGAAAGCGTTCGTAGCGCTTGAGTTCCCGGATCTGCGCGGTCACCTCGGACGCGACCGCCGACAGCGGCTCGGCCGGGTCGACCCGGATGCGCAGCGGCACCACGTTCGTCCGGTGTCCGGCGGTGCGGAAGGTCTCCGCGCTGTGCCGATTCAGCATCGGGACGCCGATCACCACTTCTTCGGAGCGATGGACGGTGGTCAGGTACGCGGCCAGCGCCGAGACGGTGAAGGCGAAGACGGAGAAGCCGGTTGCGCGAATCCGGTCCAGGAATGCGGGTTCCACCACCACGCGCCGGCGTCCCCGGTCCACGTTCGGGGTGCTCGCCCGGCCGGAGAAGAGCGCGGGAACCACTCCTTCGAAGCGGCGGACCAGCGCGTCGCGGTCGGCGACCCACTGCGGAGAGGACAGATACTCCTCGTCTTCGGCCGCGATCTTGCGGTAGGTGCTCACGCCGCGGTCGGTCTGCTCGGTGACCGGTTCCGGTTCGGCGAGCAGTTCGAGTGGCAGGTCCGAGCGGCTGTAGTTGTCCACCAGGGCGGCCCACAACGCGTTCACGCCCCACCCGTCGATCATCGCGTGGTGCATCGCCACGTAGAGATAGAAGTGGTCGGGTCCGTCGACCAGCGCGGCGACCCGGAACGGCTGGCGCGGCGGGGAGGGCGTCAGATTGGCCCGGTTCACCCAGTCCCTGCGGGCCGCGGCCGGGTCCGAGGCCCAGCTCAGGTCGATCAGCTCGACTTCCGGCAGCTCGTCCGAAATCCACTGCCAGAAGCGGCCTTCGGAGAATTCGAAACGCAGTCGCAGCGCGGCGTCACCGAGCAGTGCCCGGCGGACCACGGCTCGCAACCGGGCCATATCGAAGGGCTCGTCCAGGAACGCGCAGTAGGCGTTCCTGGTGACCGGCGCAGGCCCGTACCGGAAGGCCACGGACAACACATCTCGTTGGTACGCGCTGACCGGCCACGCCTCGGGTCTATGGGGAGTAGCACTCGGTTCGGATGTCACAGTCACTCCTATCGCGGCACCGGCTGTGCGCGGATAACCAAGCCCACCCTGATCTCTGACACGCAAAGCTGCTACCACAGTTATCCAGTTATCGATATCGCGAATCACGGCATCGACTTCGCCGATGCCGGGACTCTCCTGTTGTCTTGTGGTGTAGGCGGGTCAGCAGGCCGAGAGCAGCGCGCGCACACTCTCATCGGCGAGGCGTTCGGCTCGATCCCGCGACACCGCGGGTTCGACGTAACCGACGTTGAAGGACAATTCGTCGTGGGTCGCGTTGGCGGTGGCCATGATGAACCCGCTCACCGACATGCCGGAGACGAACTGCGCGCCTTCCAGCTGCCAGGAGCCGATCTTGTCCGGGAAGGGATAGCTGCCCAGGTAGGTCATACAGAGATGACCGGGGCCGCGGGTATCCATGAGTTCGACGGTGGACGCGCTGGCGGCCACCGATTTCGGCGCGGCCACCTTCAGCAGGTTCAAGGCGGAGAGATGATCGCGCCGATCCATCCGCGCGCCGTATTCGCGCTCGATCTCGATGGCGATCTCCCACAGCGAGGCCCACGGCGCGTACTTCGCGGGGGTGGCGATCATGCCCTGATAGGTGCCGACCTCGGTGTCCGCGGCGGCGCCGTCGAGATGGTCGCGGAAGTCGACCGAGCTGCCGACGGTGTACCAGGTCGCCTTGCCGGTGCCCGCTTCCCTGGCCGCCGCCATCAGCAGCGCCGCGGACAAGGCGGCTTGCAGGCCGACGCCGTGGCGTGCACAGCCCGCGGTGAGCGCGTCCAGTCGGTCGGCGTCGAGGCTGCGATGCACCACCCGGCTGCGCCGCTGCGCGGGCGGCGCCAGCGAGGTCGGTTCCAGCCTGCGCGGCCTGCGCAGCTGTGACTTCTGGTCGCGCAGCAGCGAAGCCGCGGTGCGCAGCGCACCGCTGCCGCCCTGGAAGCGCGGCGGGAAGAGATCTTCCGGGCCCGGCCGCACCGGGGCGGGCGGGATCTCGCCCGCTTCCCCGGCGGCCGCGTACAGCACCTGCTTGGCCACCGACAGCGCGCTCTCGCCATCCGCGATCGCGTAGTGCAGCGTCACGATCAGCTCGTTGGTGCCGTCGGTCTCCTTGATCAGCACCGCCCTGGCCAAAGGCCCGGTGCGCCAGTCGAACGGCTCGCGCAGCTCGACCTCGTCGACCTCGGTCAACCACGTGGTGCTGTCCTCGGATTCGATCACGCGCAGCGGGATGGGCGCCTGCACCGGGACGAAACGCGGTGCGGTGCCGTCGGGTTCGGCGGCCACGGCGACCCGCAAGAGCGGATGTCGGCGCTGCACTTCGTCCAGGCCGGCCCGGATCTGTTCGACGTCGACCTGCCCGCGGATCCGCACGCGCGACAAGATGTGCAGCGGCGCCAGCTGATCGGCGATCCAGTGCCAGCGCTCCACCGGCGACAGCGGGCGCGGCAGCCGCGCGGTCGGCCCGTCCAGCGGCGGGAACGACATCGGCTTGGCGAGCTCGCGCAGGAAGAATTCGGTGGGCGCATGCCGGAAGTAGGTGTCGCGCACCCGGACCAGACGCGGATCGGTGGTCTGCTCGATCTTGGCGAGCGAGGCCGAGCCGTTCACGAACATGGCGGTGCGATCGGCGCGCAGCTGCTCGTAACGGCGCAGGCCCGCAACCGGATCCAGCGCGTTGCGCAGCACGTTCGCCAGCACTACCGCGTCCTCGATGGCGGAGTTGGCGCCCTGGCCGAGACTGGGCAGCATCGGGTGCGCCGCGTCACCGAGCAGGGTCACCCGGCCGCGGCCCCACCGCGGAAGTGGCGGGCGGTCCTGGGCGGGCACCGCGAGGATCGCGGATTCGTCGGTCTGCTCGATGCAGGCGCGCACCTCCGGCGCCCAGTCGGCGTACAAGCGCAGCAGGTCTTCCTTGCCGCCGCGCCAGTTCGCTGCCTCGTCGGCGGGCAAGGTCTGGGTGCCCCACCAGTACACCCTGCCGTGACCGATGTCGTGGATGCCGAACCGCATTCCGGTGCCCCAGAAGTGCGCAGAGAGGCCGCGCGCGACGTTGCGATGCTCGAACGGGATGCAGGCCAGCCAGCACACGAAATTGCCCGGGCGGGGTTCGGCGCGGCCGTGCAGCTGGGCGCGCACCATGGAATGGATGCCGTCGGCGCCGACGAGCAGATCGCCCTCGGCGACCCGGCCGTCGGCGAACTCCACCCGCACGTGCTCGCCGTCATCGACGAACCGAGTGGCCTGCGCGGCAACGAAAGTCGGCGTGTCGCCGATCGCGCGCAGCAGCACGTCGTGCAGGTCGGTGCGGTGCAGTGCCACGGCGGGCGCGCCGAGCTGGGCATCGAGCCGGTGCACCGGGAGCACCCGGATCGGGCTGCCGTCCGGGTTGCAGAAGCGGAAGGTCTCGACCCGGCCGCCGCGTTCGAGCAGTTGCTCATCGAGGCCGCGGCCGAGGGTGCGCAACGCGTTGATTCCGTTGGCCTGCACCGAAAGACCGAAACCCTGCGCACGCAGCTCGGGGCCCGCTTCGTATAGTTCGACGGCGAAACCCGCGTGCCGCAGTGCGGCCGCGGTGGTGAGTCCTCCGATCCCCGCCCCCAGAACGATTACCTTGATCGGACTGCTCATCGAACCTGCACTCTCTCGAACTACGCGACGGCACAAGCGCTTCCCGCCGTGACGCGGTCTATGGGCGGCGCTGCCCACGAACCACCGTCCCCCTTGGTGACACCCGATCGAGGGCACACAGCGTCGACCCCGACCAGGCTGGCAGGGTAGGACGCCTGTGCCTGACCGACCGGAAGCCTACCGCTACTCGGCGCGCAAGGCCGAGTCGAAGTGAGATTCACCGCATCGCGCGAATGTGAAACGCAAACATGTTGCAATAGGGCATAATTCGCCCTTCGCGCACCGTGTTCGCCCTCGTTCCAGGGGTGGCGGCGTCCTCAAAGATACGACGTGTCGTTCACCAGACGCACCGATGATCCGCCATCGGAATAGAACTCCGCTATGGATAGCGACGCCAGATCCAGATGCAACCGGTACAGCAGCGACGGCCCGGCATCGAGCGCCAGTTGCAGCAGCGTCTTGATCGGGGTCACGTGGCTGACCACAACCACGTTCACACCGGGATACCGTTCGATCAGATCACGGCGGGCCGCGTCCACTCGTTCCCGGACCTGATCGAAGCTCTCCCCGCCGGGCGCGGCGGTGGCCGGGTCGCCGATCCAGCGGGCGTGCAGATCGGGGTCGCGCTGCGCGGCCTCGGCGAAGGTCAGGCCCTCCCACGCGCCGAAATCGGTCTCGATCAGACCGTCGTGTATCTCGGCGGGCACACCGAGGGCGGTCGCCGCGGCCTCCGCGGTCTCCCTGGCCCGGCCGAGCGGTGAGCTGACCACGGCGGCGACACCACCCTTGACGGCCAGCATTTTCGCGGCCCGCGCGGCCTGTTCCCGGCCCAGCGCGGTGAGCGGCGGATTGCCGCGACCGGAATAGCGGCGCTCCAGCGACAGCTCGGTCTGGCCGTGGCGCAGCAGCAACAGCCGGGTGGGACGGCCGGTGGCCCGGGTCCACCCGGGGCCGTGCCGCACTGGTTCGGGCGCTGCGGCCGCCTGCCTGGCTTCGTCGATCCAGCTCGGCAGATCGCGCTCGGTGACCGCGAGCGCCGGGTCGGCGGCCTCGGTCGACCGCGCGGACTCCGGCGTCGCGCGGACCTCGCCGACCAGGGTGGCGTCGTCCATGGCCTGGTTCGCCAGCCGGTCGGCGTGGGCGTTCTCGGCGCGGGGAATCCAGGTGAAACGCACCCGCGCGAACCCGGCGGCCAGCCTGCGCGCCCGGTCGGCGAGCGGAATCATGGCCGCGTGCTTGATTTTCCAGCGGCCGGTCATCTGCTCGACGACCAGCTTGGAATCCATCCGCACGTCGACGGTTTCGGCGCCGAGCTCCGCCGCCGCCTCCAAACCGGCGATCAGGCCGCGGTATTCGGCGACGTTGTTGGTGGCGGTGCCGAGGAACTCCCGGCGTTCGGCGAGCACGTGGGTGTGATCGGCGTCGTAGACCACCGCGCCGTACCCGGCCGGACCGGGATTGCCGCGAGAGCCGCCGTCGGCCTCGACGATCACCTCGGGATAGGTCATCGCCGCGCCCGCTCGGCACCCGGCCGGGGTGCGCTCACGACTCCACCTCGCTGGCGCTCGGCTCCGTCGTGCGCGAGGGCGCGCTGTGCTCTCGGTTCACTCGCTGACGCTCGCTCACGACTCCACCTCGCTGCCCCTCGGCTCCGTCGTGCGCGGGGGCGCGCTGCGTCCTCGGTTCGCTCTCACAGCCCCGATTCCTTGGTCCGGACCAGGATCGCGCCGCATTCCGGGCAGCGCACCACCACATCGGGGGCGGTCTTGGCGATCCGGGCGATCTCGCCGCGGTCGAGTTCGATGCGGCACGCGCCGCAGCGGCGGGCCTGCAACAGCGCGGCGCCCACACCGTGCTGCGCGCGCTGGCGGTCGTAGATCGCGAGCAATTCGGCGGGCAGCTTCCCGACCACGCCGGCGCGATCGGTGTCGCAGCGGCCCTGCGCCACAGCCAGATCCGCCAGTGCCTCGTCGCGCTGCCGCCGCGCGTCGGCCAGATCCGCCTCGGTCTTGCTCAGCCGGGCGCCCGCGTGCTCGTAGTCGGCGGCGGAGGCCTCGCGCCGTTCCATCACCTCGAGCAGTTCGTCCTCCAGCACCGAGCGGCGGCGCTCCAGGCTGCCCAGCTCGTGCTGGAGTTCCGAAAGCTGCTTGGCGTTCACCGTTCCCGCGGTGAGCATTCCTTTGTCCCGGTCCTCGCGCTTGCGCACCGCCTCGACCTCGCCCTCCAGCTTGCGGATATCGCGGTCGAGGTCGTCCAGCACGATCTGCACGGCCACCGCCGCGTCGGAGTGGGCGTTGCGCTCGGCCTCCAGCCTGGCGACCTCCTGCTGCTCGGGCAGCACGGTGCGGCGATGCGCGATCCGGGTCAGCTCGGCGTCGACGGCGGCGAGCCGGAGCAGCTCGGCCTGGATCGTGGGTTCGACATTCAACGCGGACAAACTCCTGGATGGGTGGACGGGACTGGTGTTCAACCGTACCGCGCCGCAGCGGCGGCCCCGCGTAATGGGCGTAGTCGGAGGAGGTCCGTAGCCCTGGTATCGGGCCGGGCGCGGCAGAGGCAGCCGCGCGACGGGCAGTCCGTCCCCGGCCCGTATCGGATCGAGCAGCCGCTAACCCCCGACGGTTCGGGTCTTGATCGCGTCCCGGGAGATGTAGACGTCGTATTCGCCGGGCACCGCGATCACCGCGTTGCCGTAGGCGGAGCGCACGAACGGCTGGGTCCACCAGCGGCCCGCGCGCATGTCGGCGAAGAAGTCCTGGTCGCCGCCGCCGAGAAAGATCTGGTTCTGCGTGGTGGCGACGCCGTCGAGGCGCTGGCCGTACAGGCGGCTGATCCGGTAGCCGGAGTGGAAGCCAAGGGCGTTCACCCAGGGCTCCAGCTCGACGATGCCCGCTTGCAGCACCCACATGTCGCCCTCGACTCGATAGGTGCTGCGCTGTTCGGCGTGGTCGTCGTCGCCGTACAGAGTGAGGTCGACGTCGAGCTGGTGCTCCTGCCCCGCCACGGGCTTGGCCACCACATGCGCCGCCTTGATCTCCCCGGTGAGTCCCAGATACGTCTGCAGCAGCGTCACGATCCATAGCAGCACCGCCGCGACCAGCAGCAGCGCGAGCCCGCCTGCCCCACGCGCGAGCAGCGCCCGCATCCCGACCCGGCGGGCCGCGATCAGACCGGAAACGATCAGCGCGACACCGACCAACAGCAGCAGGATCAGGCCGATCTGCACCAGCCCGAAATCAACCGGGAAGCTCATGGGGTAGTTGTACCCCGGCAAACCGCTCGATTCACCCAAACCGCCTACCCCGTTCCAGCTCGACGCCGACACGCCCCGACACGCTGGAACCGTTGCCACACACGCCGAACCCGCGCCACCCCGCTCGCCGGTCCCACCGTGACTACGCGAGCCACCGCCTCGGGGACTGTCCCTCGCGCCGGCTCATTTGGGCGGTTCTCGCCGCATCCGGGGCCGTTGCTCGCGCCGAGCTGATTCGACGTCGCTCACGGGTCCGCCGCGTGGCCACGCACGGTATCGGCCCCGGGACCATCGCTCGCGCCGCGGGTCAGGCGGACGCGCCCACCGTCCACGGGTCGGTGCGCAGCGTGGACACCCTCGTCTCGAGATCGGGCAGCGCGGTCCGGACGAGGGTTTCCGCCTGGGCGCACCAAGGGAATTCGGTCGCCCAGTGCGCGGCGTCGACCAGCGCGGGGCCGCCCTTGCGCAGATGTTCGTCGACCGGGTGGTGGCGCAGGTCGGCGGTGACGTAGGCGTCGACGCCGAGGCGAGTGGCCGCGTTCAGGTAGGAGTCGCCCGCCCCGCCGCACACCGCGACGGTGTAGACGGTGCGGTCCGGGTCGCCTGCGGCACGCACGCCCCACGCGGTGGGCGGGAGCGCGCTCGCCACGCGATCGGTGAAGGCGCGCAACGACTCCGGTTCCGGCAGGGTGCCGATCCGGCCGATACCGAGCGACGAGGGCAGCGCAGCCCGTTCGCTGATGTGGTAGGCCGGGTCCTCGTAGGGATGGGCGGCGAGCAGCGCGGCGAGTACCGCCGAGCGCGCCGCGGGCGGGGCGACCACCTCGACGCGGTCCTCCTCGACGCGCTGGAGTTCGCCGAGCGCACCGTGCGCCGGACCCTCCCCGGCCAGCGGACGGAACTGCCCCGTCCCAGGTACACGCAGCGCGCAGTCGCGATAGTCCCCGATACCGCCCGCGCCTGCGGCGAAAAGGGCGGCGAGCACGGCATCGGTATGTGTGCGGGGCACTCGGACCGCCCAGTTGTCCACGGCGGACTCGGGTTTCGCGTCCAGCGGGCCGGTCACGGTGAGCCCGAGGGCCGCGGCGAGCGCGTCGGAGACGCCGGGGTCGGCGGAGTCGGCGTTGGTGTGTGCGGTGAACAGGGCGCACCCGGAGCGGATGAGCCGGTGCAGCAGCGCGCCTTTCGGCGTGTTCGCCGCGACGGTGTCGACGCCGCGCAGCAGCAGCGGATGGTGCACCACCAAGGCCTGGGCGCGCCAGTCGATCGCCTCGTCGACGACCGCCGCGGTGGCGTCGACCGCGAACAGCACACGAGTCAGCTCCTCGGCCGGATCACCGCACACCAGGCCGAGCGAGTCCCACGACTCGGCCAGCGCGGGCGGGTACGCCGCGTCGAGCACCGCGATGAGATCCGCCAGCGTCGTCATCGTCCACCTTCCTTCGCTTCGGTCCTGCCCTACGCCATTCGATTTCGTTCCGGGAGAAGTCGTCCACCCGTACCGGCATTACACAGCGCCCGCACCGCGAATCGCCACAGCTCTAGCCGACACAGCGGCTTCATCGCACGGCCGCCGAGGCGATCACGAGGACCAGCCGACGCCGGGCCGCGGGGCTCAGCACGCGTAGCCCTGCCACCGGAGCCAACTCCGCTGAAACGCTGCTGCCCGCGTGGGCACCGCACAGCGTCCGGCCCGCAGCCCTCCCCGTAACGTCGCCCGGCCTGTGCCGGGTACCCGGCGCATATCGCTGTGGGCGCGGTGCCGACCATCTGGTACCGAAGCGGATCCGCAGGGCGTCCGTTCACCCGCTCGAGCACGGCCGGCGTCCGCACCGCCGAGACGCCACGCGGCCGACATGGCGCGCTGATCACACACCTGCCGATCGAATCGCGGCGACCAGCCGGTCGACCTCGTCGGCGCCGCGCACCGCGACGCGCAGGTGGTCCGGGCCGAGACCGGGGAAAGTGTCGGCGCGGCGGACCGCGATCCCCTGGTCGGCCAGGTGTTTGCGGAGCAGTTCGCCGTCCGCGACGCGCAGCAGCAGGAACGGGCCGTCGGCCGGGGTATGGACATGGACGCCGAGGCGGGTCAGCCGTTCGATCATCGCGGTACGCGCCAGGGCCAGGGTCCCGGCGCGGCGGTCGGCTTCGGCCACAGCCGCGGGGCTCGCGGTCGCCGTGATCGCCTCCAACTGCAAGGTGCCCAGCGGCCAGTGGGCGCGCCCGTGGTCGAGGCGCGCCAGGAGGGCGGGTGCGCCGAGAAAGTATCCGCAGCGCAAGCCCGCCAGCGCCCACGTCTTGGTCAGGCTGCGCAGCACGAGCAGATCCGGTGCGGGGTCGGCGGCGAGGGACTCGGGCTCGCCCGGCACGGCGTCGGCGAAGGCTTCGTCGACGACGATGGTGCGCCCCGGCCTGCGCAGGGCGCGGATGGTGTCGGCCGGGTGCAGTACCGAGGTCGGGTTCGTGGGGTTGCCGAGCACCACCAGGTCGGCGCCGGCGGGCACCGCGGCGGGATCGAGCAGGTAGGGGGACTCCAGAACCACCCTGGCCACCGGGACACCCGCCTCGCGCAGCGCGAGTTCGGGCTCGGTGAACGACGGATGCACCACCGCGGCCAGACGCGGCGCGAGGCGGGGCAGCATCGCGAACCCCTCCGCCGCCCCCGCGAGCAGCAGCACCTCGCCGGGAGTTCGGCGGTGCCGGGCCGCGACCGCACGGCGAGCGGCATCGGCCTCCTCGGCGCTCGGATAGCGGCCCAGGTCGGACAGCCGCACCGCCAAGCGCTGCCGCAGCCACTCCGGCGGGGCGACACCCTGGACGTTCACCGCGAAATCGAGCATGCCCTTGCGCGCGTCCACGTCGCCGTGGTGGCGCAGTTTCGCGCGATCGACGCGGTCCTCGGGCACGAGACCACACCCTACGTGGCGAACCGGTAGCCGCACCGGCCAGAATGGCAGTCGTGGGTCAGCTGCACGTCTCGTTTGTCTGTACCGGCAACATCTGCCGTTCTCCGATGGCGGAAAAGATCTTCGCGGTGCATTTGTACCGCGCCGGACTGGCCAATCGGGTGCGGGTGAGCAGCGCGGGCACCGGGTCGTGGCACGTCGGTGACGACGCGGATCCGCGGACCTCCGCAACGCTGCGCAAGTTCGGCTACCCGACCGGCCACGTGGCCGCCGCGTTCGGCGCCGAGCACCTCGATGCCGATCTCGTGGTCGCGCTGGATCGCTCACACCAGCGGGAGCTCGCCCGCCTCGGCGTCCCGCCGCAGCGGCTGCGGTTGCTGCGCGCCTTCGATCCCACCGCCGACGGCCAGGACGTCGCCGACCCGTATTACGGCGACGCGGCGGACTTCGAACTCGTGCGCGACCAGATCGAGGCGGCCGTCCCCGGCCTGCTCGACTGGGTGCGCGCCGAACTCGGCGCCGCCGAGCCGCCCGACCTGCTACCTGTCCCGGACGGTCGACCCTGATGCGCAGGCTCGCGTTCCTGCTGCGCCCCAGCTGGCTCATCCTGGCCGTGCTGGTCGCCGCCTTCGCCTACCTGTGCTTCACCGTGCTCGCGCCGTGGCAGCTCGGCAAGAACACGGCCACCTCGCACCGCAATCAGCTGATCGCCGACTCGGTGAAAGCCGACCCCGTTGACGTCACCGCGGTGCTCTCCGATACGAATGCCGCCACCGAGTGGCGGCGCGTCACCGCCTCCGGTACCTACGTGCCGGACTCGACCGTGCTGGTCCGGCTGCGCCACCTCGACGGCGCTCCGGGCTATGCGGTGCTGGCGACGTTCCGGCTGGCGGACGGACGCGTGCTGCTCGTCGATCGCGGGCTGGTGTCCGCCGTGGACGGGACCCGCCCGCCCTCGATCCCGGGCCCGCCCGCCGGACCGCAGCGGATCGAAGCGCGGATCCGGATGTCCGAAGGGGTCACGCCCGGCAAGGACCCGAGCGTCAGGACGGCTACCGCCAGGTGTATTCCATCGACACCACCCAGGAATCCGCTGTCCTGCAACAGCCACTCACGCCGCTGCCGACCGGCGAACGGCGGCTACTTGCAGCTGAGCGAGAACCAGCCCGGCGCCTTCACGACCCCCTCCCCAGCTCGACGCGGGCCCTACCTGTCCTACGGCCTGCAATGGCTGGCCTTCGGCATCATGGCTCCACTCGGCCTCGGCTACTTCATCTACGCCGAGATCCGGGAGCGGAGGAAAGAGAAAAGGTCCGCCGCGACAACCCCCGCCGAAGCGACTCTTGCCGGATCGACCTCTGCGAATCAGCCCACCGCGCCCGCCGCCACTACCACCGAGGCCCGCCTCGCCGACCGCTACGGCCGCAGCTGATCCCGGACCACCCCGCCCGCGCGCACCCAAGAGCCGCTCGGTGTCAACCGTAGAGCGCGACGAACATCAGCGATCCTGTGCCGTCGCATCGTGAAGCCGCCGTCGGCGCGCGGAGTCCAGCTCTCGGCGCCAAGTAGTACCTTCTTCGGCCAGCCGCCGTTGCAGTGTCCGTGGTCCCACAGCCAAGCGGCGCGCGACGGATGCCAGTGAAATCGTGTCGTCGGCCAGGGCCGCGTCTATTGCGGTCGCGACCCGCTCGGACCATGCGGATCCGCCAGCCGGTTCGCTCAGCCTGCGTTGCCGGAACTCGCGGGGTGTCTCGCCGTATCGCGCTTCGAATGCGGTGGAGAACCAGGTCTCGGTGAAGCCGGAGTATGCCGCCACTTCGCCGATGGTCGCGGTCTGTCCGGGCCGGGCGAGCAGGTCACATGCGGCACGCAGGGCCGCCTCCTGGCTGTCGCTGAGCGCGGTCCACTCCTCGGCATCGTCCACGCTCAGTTCGGAGTACCTCACAATGACACCTCGATGAAACTGCGCCCGGCGCTACGCGGTGGAGTCGAGGAGCACCGGCAGGCTGAGCGGCCCGCAGGTGATGAATTGCGGACTGTAGGGAATCACGGAGGGGTCGCAGGCAAGGCGCAATCGCGGGAACCGGTTGAACAATGCCGACAACGCTATGCGGGCTTCCAGTCTGGCCAGAGGCGCACCGAGACAGAAATGTGGTCCCCGGCCGAAAGCCAGTTGGTCTCGGAAGTCGTGGTCTATGTCGAAGACATCGGCGCCCGGGTAATGATCAGGGTCCCGCCCGACGCCGCCGTACCATCCCACGATGGCCCCAGCGGGAATATCGACGCCGGCGATGGTGACGTCCCGGAGCGCGTAGCGGTTGAACATATTGCCCGCCGGGGAGCGGAAGCGCAGCATCTCCTCGACGACATCCGCCCACCGGTCCTCGGCGCGGGCCTTGGCCAGCTGCTCGGGATGGGTGCACAGCGTCACCACCGCATTGCCGAGCAGATGCACCGTGGTCTCGTGACCGGCCATCAGCACCAGCCACAACATGTCGACCAGCTCCTTGTCGGCCAAACCGTCGTCGGCATTGGCGTGCAGCAAGGCGGAGGTGAGGTCGTCACCGGGACGATGGCGTTTGCTGTTCAGCAATTGGGTGAGGTAGCCGATCAGGGCGCCCATCGCGGCCCGAATCTGATCGCCGGTACTCAGATGCGACATGATCGTGGCAGCCCAGCTCCGGAATTGCCGTTGATCCGATATCGGCACCCCGAACAACTCGCAGATCACCCGCACGGGAAACGGCATGGTGACGTCTTCGACGAGGTCGACCTCGCCGGTGGGGTCTGGAATGTCGTCGATGAGTTCGGTGACGATTTGCCGGATCCGGGGCTCGAGTGCGGCGACCCGCCCCGGGCTGAATGCCCGGCCGATGGTCTTCCGCAGCCTTCGATGGTCGGCACCGTCCATATTCAGCATGTGATCGATGTCGGTGAAGGCGCGCATCGGCCAATCCGCCGGAATCGTGCCGTCGTGCAGTGCCGGGCAGTTGCGCGCGTTCTTGCTGAACACTGTGCCGTCAGCGGCGAGGATCTCGCTCACCGCCTGATAGCTCACCGCGATCCAGGCCGAAACGTTGCCGGGCAGTTCGATCGGAACGACCGGACCGCGTCGGCAGATTCGATCGAACGTATCGAATACCGGCTCGCCAGCGGTCGGCAGCTGAATGACGGACTCGGTCATAGTGTCTCCCAGGGTGCGGTCGGTCATACGCGACCATGTCGGCGCGTGCCTGCCCAGTGTCGGTCGCGGTTGCGCACCGGAACGTGGGAACCGTGATTCGTTGCCTCGCAACGAAACTTTGACGCCGTCGCGCCGAAGTCCGGGTTGGTTCGCGCATTCCTTGTCCGGCCCGGCCGGTATCGAATGGGACTGCGCTCACCGCCGTCGGCGGCGAACGCACACCATCCGCTGTGCCGTTCGATAGTCGTCCCGAGTGCGGAGGTGACTGTGTGCACGTTCATCGCCGTGGCCGAGTGGTGTGCCGCGGATTGCCCGTTCCTCCGCCATCAGGGCGAGGATGCCTGCGCCGGTCAAGATCGCCTCGGCTCCCGCGGCAGAACCGATGCTTCGTTCGGCGAGCGTCAGGCACAGGCCATCGGATGCCATCCGGACGATGGCGACCGGGAACAGTCTGCGCACCGCCGCCACGATGCCGAAGCCGCCACGCCACTGGGTGATTCCGGCGGGAGCGACCACCCCGGCAGCCTTGTCGATCGGACTCGGACAGGCGATGCCGACCGCGGTGATCTCATCGTCTCCGGCGACATCGAGCAGGAGATCTCGGCAGGCGTCCCATACCCCATCCGCCGGTAGCGGTATCCGCCGGATGTCCCGCGTGCCGATGCCAGCGGCCACCCGGCTTGCGGCGAATCCCGCCGCACCGATCTCCAAAGCCAGAACTGTCATGAATCAGCCACCACCACAAGGCTTTCCGGAGTTCTCGGGCAACCCGGGTAACTGGATGGCCGTCTCGGTCACGATGTCTCCTCGGTCGATCGGTTGTTCCGGAGATCGCATGCTTGCCGGATCAGTGTCGATCGCAGAGGTCCGTCACTTCGTTCGAATACACATACTGTGCCGCCGAACGCAGATACTCTGCCCCGAAACGAAATCCGGTGCACGATCAGCGGGCTGCGTCTCTGCCCAGCCGCGCAGTCAGGGCCCTTTCGGCTGTGCGCCTGCCTGGTGCCGCCGAGGCTGACGCACAGCCGAAGCGGCCGAGCGCATACGACACCTACCCGGCGAGCTGGATCTGGCCACCGCCGAGATCTACTACTACCGGATCGGGATCGTCCGGGGGGTGGAGCTTCGCGGGTTCAGCACGCCCTGATGACCCGGCGAGAGGTACACGGTCAGCGCTTGGCGACGGCGACCGCGGCGGCGGCGGCGAGGAGCGTGGCGGCGAGTTGCACTGCTTCCGAGAGGCGGACGGCTCGGCGCAGGTCAGCGACGGTGGGGGCGGGGCCTTCACCGAGTAGCGGGCGCAGTTCGACACCGTGCGGATACTGCGTGCGGCCACCCAACCGGACGCCGAGCGCGCCCGCCATCGACGCCTCGACGACTCCGGCGTTGGGGCTGGGATGCCCTGCCGCGTCGCGGCGCCAAGCCCGCAGTGCCGCCACGGGGCGACCGCCGACCACCGGTGCGAGCGCTGCCGTGAGTAGGCCGGTGAGCCGCGCCGGGAGCAGATTTGCCACGTCGTCGGTGCGCGCGGCGGCCCAGCCGAACCGCCGGTAGCGCTCGGTGCGATAGCCGACCATCGCGTCGAGGGTGTTGATCGCGCGATATCCCAGTAAACCCGGCACACCGGCCACGGCGCCCCAGACCACCGGAGCGACGGCCGCGTCCGACGTGTTCTCGGCGATGGACTCCAGCGCGGCGCGCGCGAGGCCGTCCGCGTCCAGCACGTCCGGGTCGCGGCCGCACAGTGCGGGCAGCAACGCGCGAGCGCCGTCCAGATCGCCGGCCGCGAGCCGATCGGCCATCGCTCGACCGGTGCCCGCGAGGCTGCGACCGCCGAGGACGGTCCAGGTCGCGACCGCGGTCGCGACTGTCCCGCCGCGCCGCGCCGCCGCGCCGAACCCGACCACCGCGCCGACCGCGAATGCCTCGTGCGCCAGTCCCGCCACACGCCGGTCGGCGTAGGTCACCCCTTCCAAAGCGGCGGCCGCCGCACCGAATCCGGCCACCGGATGCCACCGCCTGGGATCGCCGAACATCCGATCGAGCGCGAATCCGAGCAGCAGCCCGACCGCGGTGGAAGTCCCCTTGTGCACCCCGCGAGAGTATCGGGTGGGCTCGCCGACCTACCCGCACACCATGCCGTCACCCACGTGTCACACTCTGTGCCCCTGCGTCGTCGAACTGGTGACGCATCCATAGACTCGCCCCGCGGGGGCCAACGACGAACGGCGAACAGCAGTGACTTCCGAGCAGCCTTCCCCGGAGCCCCTCGACCAGGCCGAGCTGGCCCGGCGGTTCGAGGAGCACCGGCCGTATCTGCGCCGACTCGCCTACAGCACGCTTGGCAGCCTCACCGACGCCGACGACGTGGTGCAAGAGGCGTGGCTGCGGTTGCAGCGCCAGTACGAGGCGGGCACCGCGGGCGAGATCGACAACCTGCGCGCCTGGCTGTCCACCGTGACCGGCCGGCTCGCGCTCGACCACCTCGGCTCCGCCCGCGTGCGCCGCGAACAGTACGTGGGCGAATGGCTGCCGGAGCCGGAGGTCACCACCTGGGAGGACCCGGCCGACCGGATCACCCAGGACGAGCGGGTCACCACCGCGCTGCTGGTCGTTCTCGAATCCCTTTCTCCCGCCGAGCGCACCGCGTTCGTCCTGCAAGACGTCTTCGGCATGAGCGGCCCGGAAGTCGCCGAGGTGGTCGGCCGCACCCCGGCCGCGGTGCGACAGCTCGCCTCCCGAGCCCGCAAGCGAGTCGAGGACGGCACCCCACGCTTCCCCGCGTCACCGGACGAGCAGAAAAAGGTCGTGTCGGCCTTCGCGCTGGCCTGGCGTTCCGGCGATCTCGGCGCCCTGCTCGGCGTACTCGACGGCAACGTGAGCCTCACCGCTGACGGCGGCGGCAAGGTGCCCGCGATCCGGCAGCCCGTCCACGGCGCCGAACTGGTGGCCAAGCTCCTGCTCGGCTGGTACCACGCGCCATCCGCCGTGGGCGGCTGGGGGCGCGCGGTTCTGGTCAACGGCCAGCCCGGCCTGGTGGTGTTCGACGGCACGCACACCGGCGTCTTCTCCTTCACCGTCGACGACGGCCGCATCGTCGCGATCGACGTGGTCCGCAACCCGGACAAACTGCACGACCTGCCCACCACCGGTCAGCCCGACTGGTACCTGGGCCAGGGCCGGGAGCAGCAATAGCCGCTCGGCGGCGATCCCGGTGCGCCGCGATCGCCGCCGGTCACCCCGCGACACGAGCGGATACGAACACCGTTCCGGCGGCGACTTCAACCGACAGCAACCGACCCGAGTCCGCGGTGAGACCGTGAGCAAGATCAGGGGTTACCGAACTCTCCTCCTGCCGGTCCGTCAAGGGGACAGGTACCGGGCATGGGGCGAGCAGCCGCCCGGCGGCGATCCGGTGCGCCGCGCTCGGTGCCGGTCACCCCGCGACGCCGAGCCGACGCGAATAGCCGTGCGCGGTGGCGACTTCCACCGAGAGCAGGTGACCCGCGTCGGCGGTGAGACCGTGGGCGAGGTCAGGGTTTACCGCGCACGCCTCCTTCCAGCCGAGATCGGCGATCGCGCGCGCGTACGGCAATGTCGCATTGGTGAGCGCGATCGTCGAGGTGTGCGGCACCGCGCCGGGCATGTTGGCGACGCAATAGAACAGCGCGTCCGCCACCCGGAAGGTGGGATCCGCGTGGGTCGTCGGGCGTGAGGCGGCGAAGCAGCCACCCTGGTCGATGGAGATGTCCACCAGTACCGCACCGGGGCGCATGCCCGCGACGAGGTCCTTCGAGACCAGTTTCGGCGCACGCGCGCCGGGGACCAGCACCGCGCCGATCACCAAGTCGGCCGACAACACCGCGCGCCGGATCTCCGCGGCGTTGGACGCGATGGTGGTGACCCGGCCGCCGAAGCGGGCGTCGAGGTCGCGCAGCCGCTGCAGGTTGGTGTCCAGCACGCTCACCCGCGCACCCATCCCGACGGCGACCGTGGCCGCGTTCGAACCCGCGACGCCGCCACCGAGCACGACCACCTCCGCCGGGCGTACCCCGGGAACGCCGCCGGGCAGCAGTCCGGCGCCGCCGAGCGGCGCCATCAAGTGGTACGCGCCGACCTGCGTGCCGAGTTTGCCCGCGATCTCGCTCATCGGGGCCAGCAGCGGCAGCGACCCATCGGCGGCGCGCACCATTTCGTAGGCGACGGCGGTGATCCCGGAACGCAGTACGGCGTCGGTGCACTCGCGCGACGCGGCCAGGTGCAGGAAGGTGAACAGCACCTGCCCGCGGCGCATCCGCGGATACTCCTCGGCGATCGGCTCCTTCACCTTCAACACCAATTCGGCGTCCCACCACACCTCGTCGGCGTCCGCGACCAGCCGCGCCCCGGCCGCGGCGTAGTCGGCGTCGGGGAAACCCGAGCCGATGCCCGCGCCCGCCTGCACCAGCACCTCGTGTCCGTGTCCGGTCAGTTCCCCGGCGCCCGCCGGAGTCAGCGCCACCCGGAATTCTTGCTCCTTGACCTCCCGCGGTACTCCGATCCTCATACCGCCATCGTGGCCCCGGCGCCGGGCCCGCGCCACGACCGACGCGCCGATCGCGCACGGCGACCACCCGGTCCAGTTTTTCCCGCGACTTTCTCGGCACGTTGCCCAGCTGGGTCAGGCGGCCGCCATTCAGATGGTGGCGACGCGGCCCAAGGGGGGAATACGCAACTGGTCCCCACGACCGGCATAGTCGAAAACGCGGGACAGATGGTCGAGCGTCTCACTGAAGTGCGCCCAACCTTCGCCGTGCACCGGCACGATCAGAGCATCGCCGAGCACCTCGGCGGCCAGCAGGGCGGTGCGTGCGTTCAAGGTGGCGTCGGCGTCGCCGAAGATACCGATGTTCGCGGCGCCGACGTTGAGCACGGCGATGTCGATGCGGCCGATCCGCTCGACGATCCGCTCGACCACCTCGACGGAGGCGTTGTCGCCCGAGACGTACACCGTGGGCTCCCCGGCGGCGCGCAGCACGAAGCCGGTGACGATTCCGGTGATCGGCTCGCATCCCTCGGGGCCGTGCAAGGCGGGCACACCGGTCACCTGGACCCCTTGGACCGTCACGGTCTCCCAGTTCTCGAGTCCGCGCACACCGTCGATCCGGGTCGCGGCGCCGGGAGTGGACAGCACGGTCGGCACGGTGGTCAGGAATTCCCGGCCGGTGACGTCCAGGTTGTCGGCGTGTTCGTCGTGTGAGAGCAGCACGACGTCCACCGGGCCGATCTCCTGCGGTGACACCGCGGGCCCGATCAGTTTGTGCAGTGTGACGCGCCCCGGATAGTCGGCCGGCTCATCGAACGTGGGGTCGGTCAGCCAGGTGCTGCCCGCGTAGCGGAACCGCAGCGTGGGGCCGCCGACGTGCAGGACTTCGAACGCGGTCCGCTCGATCGTGTCGCTCCCGACCGCACCTGCCTTGCGCTCGGCTCGGTTCTGCGGAATGGAGGCTGTGTTGACGACTTGCTCGCTCATGCCGTCGATCTTGTCCAGCCGGAACGCACACCAACAGTGGCCCGTGAGTCACCTATCGCTAAGATCAGGCCATGCGTACCGTAGCCGTCGTCGCCTTCGACGGAATCAGCCCCTTCCACCTGTCGGTGCCCTCCCTCGTTTTCGGACGAGTAGGGACGGGCACCCCCGCTCCCTACCAGGTGGACGTGTGCGCGGAACGCCCCGGAATCTTGCGCACTCCAGCCGGTTTCGACATCGATGTGCGACACGGACTCGATACGCTCAGCGGCGCCGAGACAATCGTGATCCCGAGCTGGCTGCCCGATATGCCGCTCTCGAGCCGGCTGCGCTCCGCACTGCACACCGCACACGCGGGCGGCGCGAGGATCGTCGGCCTGTGCCTCGGCTCCTGGGCGGTGGCCGCCAGCGGCTTGGCCGACGGACGCGAAGTCACCACGCACTGGGCCGCCGCCGCCGAACTGGCCCGTGCGTTCCCCACGGTCCGAGTCCGCGCCGACACCCTCTGGTCGGATCTGGGCGACATCGTCACCTCCGCGGGCGTGGCCGCCGCACTCGACTGCTGCCTGCACCTGGTCCGATGCGATCTGGGCAGCAAAGCGGCCACCGAGCTCGCCCGAGCGCTGGTCACCGCCCCACACCGCAGCGGCTCACAGGCGCAGTACATTCCGGTCGCGGTCCCCGAGACCGCCGAGGACGACCCGATCGAGCGGGCCATGGTCTGGGCGCGAACACATCTGAGCGACCCGATCGACCTGGACAGCTGGGCCCGGGTCGCGCTGATGTCGCGGCGCACCTTCACCCGCCGCTTCCGCGACCGCACCGGCAGCAGTCCGCAGCAATGGCTGCTGCTGCAACGCACCGACCGTGCGCGGCTACTGCTGGAATCCACCGCCGACTCCGTGGAACGCATCGCCACCGACACCGGCTTCGGCACGGCGGTGAGCCTGCGTCACCACTTCCACCGCATCCTCGGCACCAGCCCCGCCGCCCACCGCGCCAGTTTCCAGGGACACGACCAGGCGGCTTCCGCTACAGGCGGGCGAACTCCCTCCGGCCGCGCCCATTAAGTTCGTGATCATGCGGATTCAGCTGGGCGAGTATGCGCCGGAGATCGAGAAGAGCGCGTGGATCGCGCCGAACGCCACGGTGATCGGCCGCGTGCGGCTCGCGGGCGAAGTGAGCGTGTGGTACGGCGCGGTGCTGCGCGGCGACCTGGACGAGATCGAGGTCGGCGCCCGCAGCAATATCCAGGACGGCTGCGTGCTGCACGCCGACCCGGGCTTCCCGCTCACCGTCGGCGCCGGGGTCTCGGTGGGCCACAACGCGATCCTGCACGGATGTACCATCGGCGACGACGTGCTGGTCGGAATGGGTGCCACCGTTCTCAACGGCGCCACCGTCGGGGCGGGCAGCCTGATCGCGGCCAACGCGCTGATCCCGGAGGGCGCGCAGATTCCGCCCGGCTCACTGGTGGCGGGCGTGCCCGGCAAGGTCCGCAGGGAACTCCGCCCCGAGGAGCAAGATCGCGTTCGCCTGAATGCGACTGTCTACATAGCAAATACCGCCCAGCACCGCACGGCGAATGCGGTGTGATACAGGGCACATTGATCAAGTGTCCAGCAGAAATCGCTGATAGCATTCAGCCAGCGTGCCCGGCGACCCGGGCTCTCCTGTCGACACGGTTGTCGTGCGACTTGTAGCGCAGTGGTGAACCCACCCGGGTCGGTGGGTGGGTGAGCGTGCAGGCAGGAGGTATCACGGTGTCGTACGTGCAGTCGGGTGTGCATCGGCCCAAGGGGCGGATCAGTGTCGCCGACATCGCGGCCCAGCCCGGTGGAGTCGAGGCACTCCAGCGCCGGGTTCATGAATTGCGTTCCCGCGGGGTGGATTTCGCCGCGAACGCGATCGAGAAGGAAATGGCCGAGCTGGATCTGCCGCGCGAATGACTTCGACGCCGCGGTCACGATGTCGCGGTGACCGTGGCGAGTCCGGCCGTGGTGTGCTGATCCAGCGCCATCAACGCGGCCCGTATCCGCACTGGTTGCCAACCACCATCGAGTCGTCGGATGCGCACCGTCCCTTCGGTGCGATGCCTTGCCAGCTCGCGTGACATGGTCTGCGCCGTCTCCAGATCGTCCGGATGGATTTGTGGTGGCGGCTGACCGGGGAGGTCTTCCCAGGCGATGCCCGGCATCGGCCTGCCGATCCACCGGATCAGCCGCAAGGAGCGCAGATTGACGATCGCTCGGTATTCGCCGGGCTCCGCCGAGGCTTCCAGCAGCGCGTACTCCAGGATCATCGGCGGCGGTGCGGCGGAGACCGCCGTGGCGGCGCCGATGTCCTGGGTCACTCCGCGCAGCAGCACCTGACGCGTGCCCGAGTCGTCGAGGACCTCGACGATCCGGCAGGCGAAATGCCCGGCGCGCAACGCGTCGTCGTCGCGCCGGATGGTCCAGACCGCCTGATGCTCGGTGCCCGGCGCCGAGTTGACGATCTTGGCCAGCGCTTCGCTCTCGTCGCGGTTGGTGACCAGCCGGGTGAACGCACCCGCGATGGCCAGCTCGGCGGCACGGTTCTCCGGTGCGACACCGTACAGGTCCAGCAGCTCGATGCTGCGCACCGAACGGTTGGTGGTGAGATTGAAGTACCACGCGCCCATCGGATCCGGGGACGCGACCGGTTCCCGCACCGGTCCGACCCACAGCCGCACGCCGTGTGCGCGCCCCGGCGCGATGAGCAGCGGTTCGGCGCGCACCGTGCGGCGACCGTCCGGCGAGACCCGCGCGACCGGCGCACCGGTGGCGCACGCCTGCCGCAGCGCCGACTCCGCGTCGGCCAGCGACAAGGGATTGCGCAGGATATTGGCCAGCGGCACGAACGACTTCGGCGCGGCCCCCAGCGCGATGACCCGCCCGGGAAACCCGGAAAAGCATTCGACCAGAATCCATTTCGTCGTCATAAGACGCACCCCGGCGCCGCGCCGTGCCCGGCCTTCCCCTCGTCAATAGTCTCCTGTATGGTGAGATGCGTTCGGCCAGTTGCCATTCCGCCAATACCCGTCCCTGTCCGAGTGCCGTGCGCACGGTCAGGAACGGAATACCATGTCCAGCACCCGTTCGTGGTAGGACCCGGCGATTCGTGTGACCAGATCCACAGCAATGGCGTCCAGTCCGACGAGCACCTTCGCCTCGCCGCGCGCGACACCGCGCAGGATGGTCCGCGCCGCGGCGGCCGGGCTGGTCCGCGCCACCTGGCCCTCGAATCGCCGCACCACCTCGGCCGCGTCGACACCTGGCGCGACGCTCGCCGACCGCGCGATGCCGGTGAGCACACCGCCGGGGTAGACGCCGGTGACCCGCACGGTTCCGCCCGCCGCCCGCATATCCTGGCGCAGCGAGTCGGTGAACCCGCGCACGGCGAACTTCGCCGCGCTATAGGGCGCGTGCCGGGCCACGGCCACCAGCCCGAGCGCCGAGGACACATTGACCACGTGCGCGCGCTCGGCCGTCAGCAGATGCGGCAGAAACGCCTTGGTGCCGTTGACCACACCCCAGAAGTCGACGTCCATCACCCGTTCGAAATCGCTGAACGGCGACTCGACCACGCTCCCGACGTGCAGCACGCCCGCGTTGTTGAACAGTGCCTCGATCCGCCCGAAATGCGCGACGGCCTGCTCCGCGTGCGCGAGCACGGCCGCGCGATCGGTGACGTCGACCGTGCTCACCATCGGCTCCCGACCGGCGGCGGCGCACAGCGCTCCCGTCTCCGCGACGGCTTCCGCGGCCTTGTCCGACAGTGCCAGCCACGCTCCCGCACCGGCCAGCGCTACCGCCAACTCCCGGCCGATACCGGAGCCCGCTCCCGTGATCGCGACCACTCGATTCGCGAAATACCCCATGGCCCAACCCCTTTCCGCGTCGGCCGATGGTGCGGCCGGACGCAACCACAGGCTGGTCAGTCTAATCTGGACACGCGACCTACTGAGGCAGGGCGACCGGTTCGCGCGTCGACCCGACCAGGCGGCTCCCACTGGCCGCCGCCCGGGTTCGGCAATGCCCGGTCACGCTTCGCCGACCCAATGAAATAATGAACCTCCCGTCCGCACCCGTCGCGATGCCGCGCCCGCCGGCCACGGCCTGGCCGCGCCGAACATACTGGAGATCCGATGCCCACCATCTCGCCCATGCTGCAGCGCATCCTGGAGAAACCGGTCGCCGACGGCGAAAAGCTGCTGGAAAGCGCACTCTCGGCGTTCCTGGACTTCGGCATCAAGCGGACCAGCATGGGCGAGATCGCCCGCCGCGCCGGGATCAGCCCGGCCACGCTGTACCGGCGCTACGAGTCGAAGAACGACCTCGTCGAGGCGGTGAGCGTGCGGGAGGCGCAGCGCTTCGTCGCCGCCATCGACAAGCGGGTGCAGACCGTTTCCGGCACCGAAGACCAGCTGGTGGAGATCTTCGTCGCGTTCATCACCGCCATCGCGGGCAATGAACTGCTGCGCAGGCTGCTGCGGACCGAGCCGGACCTGATCCTGCCCCGCCTGACCACCGACGCGGGACCGATCCTCGCCGTCGGCCGCGACTACCTGGGCGAGAAGCTGCGCGAACTACGGAATACCGGTGGGACGCACGATTTCGACGCCGACTTGGTCGCCGAGATCATGGCCCGGCTGGCGCTTTCGCTCGCGCTCACCCCCGACGGCCTGATCCCGGTCACCGACCAGGACGCCGCACGCGAGTTCGCCCGCCGCACCCTGCTGCCGATGGTCGGCGTCCGGCTCAGCGCGTAACCGGACGCCGAACGCGGCCGCCACCCGCTCGTCCAGCTCCGCCTGCGCCGCCGGATCGGGCACGCGGCCCTCGACGAACTCGCGCACCAGATCGATCACGTCCGCGGACCGAGCGCCCGCCGGATCGGGTACCGGCAGCCGCGACACGTACTGCGTGATCCAGCGCCGCCTGCCCGAATACAGCCGATTTCCGCAGACCGCGTCGTAGTACCGTAGTCCGAGCCCCGAATTGGCCACGCCCATCAGCAGATACGCCAATCGAATCGCCTCGGTCGGCGCGCGGGCCAGATCGGGCAGGGAGATCCAATAGCAGTCGCCGTTGACCACCGCGCCCGACCGGTCCAGCGCGAAACGGGGACGCTCGCTGATGTCCGGGAAGACCAGCTTCGGCTCCCGCCACAGATGCGGACGCTGCGGCACCCAGATCTCGAACCACTCGCGACCGCTCTCGGTGACGTAGCGGCGACCGGCCAGCGTCTCCTTGTTGGCCAGCAGATAGGCGGCGGCGCCGGGGAATTCGGCGAGATCGATCGGGGTGCGGCGGGAACGCGCCACATCGTAGGGGTACAGCACGCGGATATCGCGGCCCCGCGTGGCCCGCCAGGGTGCGAGGTCATGGTGGGTGATCAGCGCGAGCAGCAGTTCGGGCTCGGGACACGGGTCGGCCTCGGCCCAGCGGTCGGAGATGAACACGCGATCGGCGGTCGTCTTGATGCCGACCCGGATGCGCGCCACGTCGCCGAAACTGCGCCAGGTGGCCGTGCCGATCCGGGTCAGCCAGGAGTCGACCTCGTCATGCGACATGCGCCACGCGGTCTCCGGTTCACGCGTTCCGCGGCTACTCGGACTTCGTCCCGGGACGGGTCCGCGCGCCCCCTTGGCCGCGACCGTGATCTGCGTACCGGCGTCCAGCACGGCGTTGAACGCCACCGACGGTTCGCGCCCGGTGACCAACGTGCCGACTTCGACGACGAACGTCCGCCCGTTGTGCTCGACAATCGAACCGTGCTCGTCGGTCAGCGCCTCGAAAAGTGGATGTTCACAAGCTATTTCGCCATCCACCTGGTAGGCGGAGACGTACCGGCAGCCCTCGCGGTAGCTCTCGCGCCGCGCGATGGTGATCGCGGGCAGCACGGCGGCGGCGAAGAGTTTGGTGTCGCCGAGGTCGTACAACTCGACCGGCGCCAGTTCGGTGAGCAACAGGCGGCGGATGTTCGCACCGGCCTTGGTGGTCAGAAAGCGGTTGGCGCACAGCAGGCCGAGCACTCCCCCGGCCGTCAGCAACCGCGGCAGCGTCGCGACGAACGGATGGGTGAGGTCGATCCGTCCGCGCAGGCCGAACCGCTTGCTCAGCAATTGCGCGGTCGATCCGCCGAGCTGCTGGGTGCGCACGTACGGCGGGTTGGTGATCACCGCATCGAACGAGCCGTCCGCGAGTTCGGCCTCGACGGCGAGAAAGTCGGCGCTGCGCCAGGTCGCGACGATTCCTGCCGCACCGGCTCGTTCGCGCGCCACCGCGAGCGCGGACGCGTCGAGGTCGTAGCCGGTCAGCACCAGCCGGACGCCCGGGAACAGCACCGCCGCCTCGGCGTGCATGGCCAGCAGCAGCTCACCGTCGCCACAGGCCGGATCGAGTACGCGCAGCAATCCCGATGCCGACGGCGCGACATACCGCAGCAGCCGCTGCGCGAGGAACCGGGCCAGCGCGGGCGGCGTGTAGTGCCTGCCGTGCCGTTTGCGGTCCCGCGCGGCGGTGGCTTCGGACGCCATATCGGGATTCTGCCTCGTTCGGGCGGGCCGATCGCGGCAACGCGGACAACCGGTTTCCTGCCGGGCGCGTCTCTTCGAGATCCCACGCTTCTCCCACCTTCCCCGGGGGAGCGTTCGATGCCAGCGTTCGGTCTCGAAATAAGACCATATGGAGAGGGCCGGATATGACGGCGACGACCGAGGAATTCGCAGCGCTCACGCGGGTGCTCGACGAACGGTGGACCTGCAGGCAGTTCCACCCGCAGCCGGTGGCACGGGAGACCATCCTGGCTCTGCTGCGGCTGGCCCAGCGAACGCCGTCCTGGTGCAACACCCAGCCCAGCGCGGCCACCCACAACGTGCGTCCATCGAGCCGGTGGGAAGGGCGGCGGATTCGTCATCGCCGATCGAACGCAGCGCGGCCACGTCGCAGCCTCGACCCGGTAGGCGCACCCGAGCGGCGCTCGTTCAGCGCGTAGACCCCGCACGCGCCTCGGCTCCGGTGGCATCGAGCAGACCGGGTCCAGGCTCGGGGGCGACATCCCGTGCGGTGAGCTCGTTTCCACACGAATCGCATTCGAGCCGCACGTGCGCCTCACCGGTGCACTCGTGGTGGCGGTAGCGCACCGGAGGTCCCTCGGGCGCCATGTAGGTGTCGCCCCAATCGCGGATGGCCAGCAGAATCGGGTAGATGTCGTGACCTTTGGCGGTGAGGCGGTACTCCTCGTGCGCACCGACCGCGGCCTTCTGCTTGACCAGGATGCCGTGCTCGATCAACCGGTCCAGGCGATCTTGCAACCTGCTGCGGGAAATGCCCAGTGCGCTCTGAAAGGCGTTGAAACGCCGGATGCCGGAGAAACAGGACTTGAGAATCAGCAGAGTCCAGCGATCACCGAAGATCACGAGTGGGCGCGTGATCGAGCACGGCACATCGGCCAGTTCTTCATAGCGCACTCCCCGATGCTACCGAGCGCCGTGCCGCGTTCGCCCTCGTGAGTTCTCACTATGTCCGCACACGCGACGCGGGCCCCAGGGGTGTCCTGGAGCCCGCGTCGGTGCGTTGGATTCAGAGGGGGATGTTCTTGTGGTGACTCGCGCGGGCCGGAGCCGCGGCGAGGGCCGCGGCGATGGTGCTGCGGGTCTTGGCCGGGTCGATGACCTGGTCGACCACGCCGATCGCGATGGCGCGCTCCACACCGCCGGCGATGCGCTCGTGTTCGGCGGTCAGCCGCTCGTGCAGCGCTTCGCGCTCTTCCTCCGGCGCGGCCGCGAGGGCCTTCTTGTGCAGGATGCCGACCGCGGCCTTGGCGCCCATCACGGCCACCTCGGAGCCCGGCCACGCGTAGACCGCCGTCGCGCCGAGCGAGCGGGCGTTCATCGCGATGTAGGCGCCACCGTAGATCTTGCGGGTGACCAGCGTGACCCGCGGAACGCGCGCCTCGGCGAACGCGTGCAGCAGCTTCGCGCCGCGGCGCACCACGCCTTCCCACTCCTGGCCGACACCGGGCAGGTAGCCCGGCACGTCGGTGACGACGACCAGCGGAATACCGAACGCGTCGCACAGCCGCACGAAACGTGCCGCCTTCTCGGCGCTTTCGGAGTTCAGGCAGCCGCCGAGCCGGATCGGGTTGTTCGCCAGCACGCCGACGGTGCGGCCGCCGAGGCGACCGATGCCGGTGACGATGCTGCGGGCGTACAGACCCTGCAGTTCCTCGAAGCTCGACTCACCGTCGACGTTGTCGAGCAGCTCATGGATGATCGGCTTCACGTCGTAGGCGCGCTTGGCCGATTCCGGCAGCATCGCCTTCAGGTCGACGTCGCCGTGCGCGGCCGCGACCAGGTCGAATTCGCCCTGCTCGGCGAACATCGACACCAAGCGGCGGGCACGGTGCAGCGCATCGGCCTCGTCGTGGGCGACGATGTGCGTGACGCCGGACTTCTTGCCGTGCGTCTCCGGGCCGCCGAGGGTGGCCATGTCGACCTGCTCGCCGGTCACGCTGCGCACCACGTCCGGACCGGTCACGAAGACCCGGCCTTCCGGAGCCATGATCACGATGTCGGTCAGCGCCGGACCGTAGGCGGCGCCACCGGCGGCGAAGCCGAGCACCACGGAAATCTGCGGAACCAGGCCGGACGCGCGGACCATGGCCTCGAAGACCAGGCCGACCGCGTGCAGCGCCTCGACGCCCTCGGCCAAGCGAGCGCCACCGGAGTGCCACAGCCCGACCACCGGGACGCCGGAGTCGATGGCGGTGTCGATGGCGTCGACGATGTGCTTGCAGCCCTCCACGCCCATCGCGCCGCCCATGACGGTGGCGTCGGAGCAGTAGGCCACGGTGCGAACACCGTCCACCTCGCCGATGGCAGCGAGCACACCGGACTTGTCCCGCGGGTGCAGCGGAAGAATGGTGCCGGGGTCGAAGAAGCGCTGGAGTCGGCCCAGCGGATCGCGCGGGTCGGTCGCGGTCTCTTGTCGCAACGCGGGAGCGATGATTGTCATCGCGTTGTCTCCTCACTCAGTGCCGCTACCGCGGCTGCATATGTCGAACCACGGCGGGGTCGTACCAGCTCGGCTGGCCGACCCCGCCGGGATCGTTGTGCAGTCGATCGTGCGGCTATGCGCGACCGAAGGCGAGCGCCACATTGTGTCCACCGAATCCGAAGGAGTTGTTGATCGCGTACTCGATCTCCTGGCGGCGGGCTTCGCCCTTCACCACGTCGAGGTCGATCTCCGGATCCTGGTTCTCCAGGTTCAGCGTCGGCGGGACGATGCCGTCACGGATACTCATCACGGTCAGCACGGACTCCAGGGCGCCGACGGCACCGATCGAGTGGCCGAGTGCCGACTTGGGCGCGTAGACCGAGGCGTGGTTGCCGACGGCCTTGTTGATCGCGTTCGCCTCGGCGGTGTCACCGATCGGCGTCGCGGTCGCGTGCGCGTTGATGTGCGTGATGTCCTTCTTGGTCAATCCCGCGGACTGCATCGCCCTGGTCATGGCCCGCGCCGCACCGTCGCCGGTGGGGTCGGGAGCGACGAGGTGGAAGCCGTCGGAGGTGATGCCCGCGCCGAGCAGGCGCGCATGGATCGTGGCGCCACGAGCTTTCGCGTGCTCTTCGGTCTCGATGACCATGAGCGCACCCGCCTCGCCGAAGACGAAGCCGTCGCGATCCTTGTCGAAGGGACGCGACGCGCCCTTCGGGTCCTCGTTGCGGGTGCTCATGGCACGCATCATGGTGAATGCCGCGATCGGCACCGCGTCGATGAAGCCTTCGACGCCACCGGTGACGACGATGTCGGCGTCACCCATGACGATCATGCGCCAGGCATTGGCGATGGCCTCGGAGCCGGACGAGCATGCCGAGACCGGAGTGACCACTCCCGCCCTGGCCTTCAGTTCGAGACCGACAACGGCCGACGGGCCGTTCGGCATGACCATCTGCACAGCCAACGGCGAAATCTTGCGATAGCCGCCGTTCTTCAGCTTGTCCACGGAATCGATGAGGGCGTCGCCACCACCTAATCCGGTGCCGATGGCGACACCCAGCCGCTCCGGGTCGACTTCCGGGCTGCCCGCGTTCCGCCACACCTCGCGACCGAGCACGGTCGCGAGCTGCTCGACGTAGGCCATGCGCCGGCATTCGACACGAGACAGCAGGGTGTCGGGCCGGACCTTCAGGTGACCGCCGATGCGGACCGGAAGGTCGTATTCCTCGACGAAGGAATCCTCGAGAACGTCGATGCCGCTCTCGCCGTTGAGGAGTCCCTTCCACGTCGCATCGACGTCACCCGCGATCGACGTGGTCGCCGCCAGGCTAGTTACGACGACGTTGGGGAAGTTCCCGTTCAAGGTGGAAGGAGTGGTCACAGTGTCGGCCCTACTCGGCGTTGTCGAACTTGGCCTTGAGCTCGGCGGCCGCCTCAGCGTTCTCCGCCTCGAGCTTCTGGATGTAGGCGACGGCGTCGCCAACCGTCTTCAGGCTGGCCAGATCCTCGTCGGGGATCTTCACGCCGTACTTGTCCTCGGTCTGCACCGCGATCTCGACCATGGACAGCGAGTCGATGTCCAGGTCATCGACGAAGGACTTCTCGATCGTCACCTCGGAGGGCTCGATGCCGGTCACCTCTTCGATGATCTTGCCGAGTTCCTCGACGATTTGTTCCTGGGTCAGAGCGGCCACTTGGTGGCTCCCTTCTTGATACTTTGTAGGGCTCTACTGGTTCTTATTCGGATCGAGCAGGGCGATAGTTACCGCCTGCTCGGTCACGACCTCGCATCTGGATGCATGGTCGCGGAGGAAAGCTAGCCGGATGTGGTCAGCTCAGCCAACGCGGGGAGGTCTTCCGGGGTCTTCAGGGCCAGTGTCGGCGTACCCTTCAGCTCCCGTTTCGCGATGCCGACAAGGGTGCCCGCCGGCGGCAGCTCGGCCACCGCCGAAACACCGGCCTGCCGGACGTTTTCGGTGCACAGATCCCACCGCACGGGCCGGGTGACCTGCGCGGCGAGCTTGTCGATCGCGTCCTGTCCGGACGCGACGGGCTTGCCGTCGAAGTTCGACAGCAAGGTCTTGGTCGGCTCGTTCGGGGCGATCTTCGTTATGGCTTCGGTCACAGCATCCTGCGCCGGGGCCATGAACGCGGTGTGGAACGCACCCGCGACGGGCAACGCGCGAACCCGGGCTTTCTCCGGGGGATTCGCGGCGAGCTCGGCGAGAGCGTCCAGCCGACCCGCGGCCACGATCTGGCCCACCGCGTTGCGGTTGGCCGGGACGAGGTCGAGTTCGGCGAGCCGTTCGAGCACGGCGGCCTCATCGCCACCGAGTACCGCGGACATGCCGGTCGGCTCCAGCGCACACGCCTTGGCCATCTCCGCTCCGCGGATCGCGGCCAACCGGACCGCGTCGTCGGCGGAGAGAACTCCGGCGACCGCCGCGGCGGCGAGCTCGCCGACCGAGTGTCCGGCCACGATGGTAGCGGCAGGGAGCGCGTCCTGCGGAACTTCCGAGTACGCGAGCAGCGCCGCGGCGACCACCAACGGCTGGGTGACGGCGGTGTCGGTGATCTCCTCGGCCGTCGCGGTGGTGCCGAGACGGACCAGATCCAGGCCGGAGGCCTTGGACCACAGCGTCAGGCGCTCATTCGCGCCGGGAAGGTCGAGCCAAGGCACGAGCATGCCGGGTGTCTGAGAGCCCTGTCCAGGGGCGAACAACGCGATCACGCCTCTAAGAAAACACTGTGAGGCGGGCCGCACGAGATGTCGACGCGAATGAAGGTTCCGAAGCGCTTTTGTGGGGGTTCCACAAAAGACCACGTGGGCTGTCCGAATCGACCGATTCGCCGGATGCGTTACACGCCCTCGTGGCCGAACGCGACTTGCGTGACTTCTGGGGTAGGTGTTGACGATTCGTTACGGGTTCGTGTCAAACGACCTACTGTGGCGGCGATCCGGAGCACGTACGCATCACGCGGATTAAGCGGATCACGGCCCGTGATCTCGGCGATGCGCTTCAGGCGATACCGGACCGTATTTGGATGGACGTACAGCTGACGCGCACACGTCTCGACCGCTCCACCGCAATCCAGATAGGCATCGAGGGTGTCCGCCAGCGACGACCCCGCCGCGGCCAACGGTAGGACAAGGTACTCGTTCAACGCGTCGATCGCAGCTCGATCACCCAACAAAGCCCGTTCCGGCAGCAATTCGGCCGCGTGCACCGGTCGCGGCGCCCCACGCCAGCCCACCACGGCCTCCATGCCCGCCAGTGCCTCCACCGCGCTGGCGTGCGCCGCGCCCAGGGTGCGCGTGGTCGGCCCGATCACCACCGGGCCGTCGGAGAACACCTCGGCGAGCAGGTCGGCCAGGAACGGGGAGACATACGAGGTGTCACCGAGATGCCCGGAGACCACCATCACCAGCCTGGTGCCCTGCACCACCGCCAGCGCGGCGCGACCGTGCCGTGCCGCGATGGAATGCACCGCGCCCACCGACGAGACACCCTGCTCGCCCGGCGGAGTGCCGACCAGCACCGTCGCCGGTGCGGTGGCGTCCCAGTTCAACGTCGCGGCCCGGGAGAGCATGTCCGGGCCGGTGTCGCCGCGCACCACGGCGTCGACGACCAGCGCCTCCAGCCGGGTGTCCCACGCGCCGCGCGACTCGGCGGCGCTGGCGTACACCGAGGCGGCGGCGAACCCGAGCTCACGCCCGTAACGCAGCACCGCCTCGGTGAGGGCGACCAGCTGCCGGTCGTTGCGCGCGAGCGCGGGCAGCCACTGCTCGAAGAACTCCATGGCGACGCGGACCATGTCCACGGTCTGGCGCAGCGTCAGCCGCCGCGCCAGGTCCTGCGGGATCACCTGGAAGGCGTCCAGGCTGAACCGGATGTCGCTGTCCGGGTCCTGGAGCCATTCCAAGAAGTTCACCACCGCGGTCTGCACCAGCATCTGCACACCGGCCCGCTGGGCGGCGTCCAGATCGGCGAAGAACGGCAACCGATCCTGCATCGACCCCACCGCCTCGGTGGAGAGGCGGCCGGAGAACTGCTTGACGCGTTTGAGCAGCGTGTCCGGAAGAGGGTCGCGGGTCTGCCGGTTCGGGGAGAGCGCGCCCGTCGGCAGATACACCTCGTGCTCGGAGGAGCCTTCGGAGATCCGTCGCGGCCGCGGCGGTTTACGGTCCACCATCCAATATTCCGCTACGCGAGGTCTTCGTCCGAACTCACCGCCGCCTTCGGCGCGGCGTCCACGTCGGCGATCCCGTACTCCGCCGCCGCCTCGGCCACCTTGGCGGCGTCGAATTTGCCCGCGCGAGCCAGGCCGGCCAGCGCGGCGACCGCGATGGACTGCGCGTCGACGTTGAACACCCGCCGGGCTGCGGGGCGGGTGTCGGAGAAGCCGAAACCATCCGTGCCGAGCGTGGTGAAGTCGCCGGGAACCCACTTGCGGACCTGATCGGGCACCGCGCGCATCCAGTCGGTCGCGGCGACGTACGGGCCTTCGACCCGCGACAGCGCCTCGGTGACGTACGGAACGCCCGGCTCGGCGGCCGGGTCGCGCAGCGCGGCGATCTCCTTGTCCAGCGCCTCCTTGCGGAGTTCGCCCCACGAGGTCACCGACCAGACATCCGCCTGCACACCCCATTCCTCGGCGAGCAGCGCCTGCGCGCGCAGGCCGTCCGGCACGGTGACGCCGGAGACCAGGATCTGGGCGCGCACCGCGCCCTCGCCCCCGCGCTTGTACAGGTAGATGCCCTTGAGCAGACCCGCGACATCCAGGTCCTCCGGCTCGGCGGGCTGCTGGTACGGCTCGTTGTAGAGGGTGATGTAGTAGAAGACATCCTCCCCGCCGAACTCACCCGCACTGCCGTGCGGGCGGGTGCCGGGCAGCGGTGCCGAGGCCTCCGGCGGAGTACCGCCCCCGTACATCCGGCGCAGGCCGTCGCGCACGATGTGGGCGATCTCGAACGCGAACGCCGGGTCGTAGGTCACCACGGCCGGGTTGGTCGCGGCGAGCAGCAGCGAGTGCCCGTCGTTGTGCTGCAAACCCTCACCGGTCAGCGTGGTGCGTCCCGCGGTCGCACCGAGCACGAAACCGCGGGCCAGCTGGTCGGCGGCCGCCCACAGCCCGTCGCCGGTGCGCTGGAAGCCGAACATCGAGTAGAAGATGTACAGCGGGATCATCGGCTCGCCATGGGTGGCGTACGAGGTGCCCGCCGCGGTGAACGACGCGGTCGAGCCCGCCTCGTTGATGCCCTCGTGCAGGATCTGCCCGACGGCGCTCTCTTTGTAGGCAAGCATCAATTCCGCGTCGACCGACGTGTACAGCTGGCCGTTGCGGTTGTAGATCTTCAACGAAGGGAACCACGAGTCCATACCGAAGGTGCGGGCCTCGTCGGGAATGATCGGCACGATCCGCTTGCCGATCTCCTTGTCCCGCAGCAGTTCCTTCATCAGCCGCACCAGCGCCATCGTGGTGGCCACGTTCTGCTTGCCGGAGCCTTTGCGTACCGAGCGGTAGGCCTCGTCACCGGGAAGCTTCAGCGGCTTCGACGCCGCGCGCCGCTCCGGCAGGAATCCGCCCAGCGCTTGGCGCCGGTCGAGCATGTACTGGATCTCCCGCGCCTCCATACCGGGGTGGTAGTACGGCGGCAGGTAGGGATCCTTCTCCAGCTCGGCGTCGCTGATCGGAATCCGCTGCAGGTCGCGGAAGTCCTTGAGGTCCTGCAGGGTCAGCTTCTTCATCTGGTGGGTGGCATTGCGGCCCTCGAAGTGCTTGCCGAGGGTGTAGCCCTTGATGGTCTTGGCCAGGATCACCGTCGGCTGGCCCTTGTGCGCCATCGCGGCCGCGTAGGCGGCGTACACCTTGCGGTAGTCGTGGCCGCCGCGCTTGAGGTTCCAGATCTCCTGGTCGCTCAGGTCCTGCACCAGCGCCTTGGTGCGCGGGTCGCGGCCGAAGAAGTGATCGCGAACGTAGGCGCCGTCGTTGGCCTTGTAGGTCTGGTAGTCGCCGTCGGGGGTGCTGTTCATCAGGTTCACCAGCGCCCCGTCGCGGTCGGCGCCGAGCAGCGCGTCCCATTCGCGACCCCAGATCACCTTGATGACGTTCCAGCCGGCGCCTCGGAAGAACGACTCCAGCTCCTGGATGATCTTGCCGTTGCCGCGCACCGGGCCGTCCAGGCGCTGCAGGTTGCAGTTGACCACGAAGGTGAGGTTGTCCAGGCCCTCCATGGCCGCCACGTGCGCGAGGCCACGCGACTCCGGCTCGTCCATCTCGCCGTCACCGAGGAACGCCCAGACATGCTGGTCGGAGGTGTCCTTGATGCCGCGATCGTGCAGGTAATGATTGAATCGGGCCTGGTAGATCGCGTTCATAGGACCCAGGCCCATGGACACCGTGGGGAACTCCCAGAATGTGTTCAGCAGCCGCGGGTGTGGGTAGGACGGCAGCCCGCGGCCGGGGCCGCCGTGGCTGTACTCCTGCCGGAATCCGTCGAGCTGGTCGGCCGACAGCCTGCCCTCCAGGAACGCGCGGGCGTAGATGCCCGGCGAGGCGTGACCCTGGATGAAGATCGAATCGCCGCCGCCGGCGTGGTCCTTGCCGCGGAAGAAGTGGTTGAAGCCGACCTCGTAGAGCGCCGCCGAGGACGCGTAGGTGGAGATGTGCCCGCCGACGCCGATGCCGGGACGCTGGGCGCGGTGCACCATGATCGCGGCGTTCCAGCGGATCCAGGCGCGGAAGCGCCGCTCCACCTCTTCGTCGCCGGGGAACCACGGCTCGTTCTCGGTGGGGATGGTGTTGACGTAGTCGGTGGAGGTCAACGACGGGATGGCGACACGACGTTCACCGGCCCGCTCCAACAGACGGAGCATGAGGTAACGCGCGCGGCCGGGGCCTTCCCGGTCGAGCATCTCATCGAACGACTCGAGCCATTCGCTGGTTTCCTCCGGGTCGATGTCCGGTAGGTAGGACGCCACCCCTTCGCGGATAACCCGCACCCGGCCACCCTGCTGCGGCGCGTGCGACCCGTTCGGATCGCGGCTCACGGCGGGAGCTGGGGCGGAGCTGGCGCCGGCGGATTTCGCCGGTGCGGGAGAGTGGATCAGGTCGGTCAAATCTGCTCCTCGTACAGGGGTGGACATGTTTGGCGTCGGTATCCCCGGGCGGGTTCGCGTGGTTGGCGGACCGCCCGTTTACGAAAGGTTCGGGCGCACCATCCATCCTTGCCGATGGCGCGTCCCAGGTCATCATCTCAGCCGTAAATCCAGTACCGTTCGACAGGCAAGGTGAGCATGATGAGCCGTGGCAGCCGTGAGGAGCGGGGAGGACGATGAAGCTGCTGAACCCACGCGGGTTCGGAATGGTGTGCGCTACCGGTGCCGTCGCGATCGGATTGGTCGTGGCCGGCTGCGCCAACCGGGTGGAGGGCTCGGCGAGCCCGAACGCGAGCGATCTGGCGGCGTACAAGACCGAGGCGGCCTCCTCGTCGGCGGCCGCCACCTCCGCGCGGCGCGCGGCGGCCGAGGCCAAGGCCATCGCCGACAACTGCACGCAGTTCCCCGGCACCACCGGTGTGGGTGTCACCAGGTACAACGACTTCGTCGACGCGCACGATTCGAACGCGCCCGACTACGTCGCCAAACGGGACTCGGCCGCCCAGACCCTCGAGGACGCCGCGAACACGGTGGAGAGCGGCGTGAACGCCGCCCGGGACACGCTGCCGCCGGACCTGGCCGCCAAATTCACCGAGTACGTGAGCGCGGCGCGCGCGCTGGCCGCGGAGACGCGCACGATGACCTACCTCTCGCCGGTCGGGGCGCTCAACGACGCCAGCAGACGGGTGAACGACGCACGCAACGTCGTGCGCGACTCCTGCCCGCAACGCTGAGAACGCTCTGACACACCATCGCAACACGACATTCGGTAGCTATTTCGCCGGATCGGCTTGCGCTGAAGGCCATAACCATGTTCGCTTGCAACTAATACTGTCGGGAGTTGAGGAGGACACCACCGTGGTCGCCGCGGCGGACGCGCAGAACTACGCTCAGAAGCTTGGCATTTCACACGGCTTGGTTGTCCAGGAATTGGGCTGGGACGAGGACGTCGACGACGACCTGCGGGCCGATGTCGAGGAAGCGATCGGCGGCGAAATCGTCGACGAGGACTCCGACGAGGTGATCGACGTCGTACTGCTCTGGTGGCGCGACGGCGACGGTGACCTGGTGGATGCGTTGATGGACGCGATCGGCCCGCTCGCCGACGACGGTTTCGTCTGGGTGCTCACGCCCAAGACCGGACAGCCGGGGCACGTCGAGCCCAGTGAAATCGCCGAATCCGCGCCGACCGCCGGTCTCACCCAGACCTCGGCGATCAGCCTCGGCGCGTGGACGGGTAGCCGTCTGGTGCAGCCCAAGGCTCCCTCGAAGCAGCGCTGACCCGCCGCGCTATGGTTTCCACCAGGGCGGTGTCGCACGCCCGTCCGGTGGAACCCGAGACGATGGAGGATTAGCTATGCCGTTAGAGGTTGGCACTGTCGCGCCGGAGTTCACGCTGAAAGACCAGAACAACCAGGAAGTCAGGCTGGCGGACTACCGCGGGAAGAAGAACGTGCTGATCGTCTTCTACCCGCTCGCGTTCACCGGGATCTGCCAGGGCGAGCTGTGCAAGGTCCGCGACGAGCTGCCCAAGTTCCAGAACGACAACGCGGAGATCCTCGCGATCTCGGTAGGCCCGCCGCCCACCCACAAGATCTGGGCGGCCGAACAGGGCTACACCTTCCCGCTGCTGTCGGACTTCTGGCCACACGGCGCGGTGGCCCAGGCCTACGGCGTCTTCAACGAGAAAGCCGGCTACCCCAACCGGGGCACGTTCGTCGTCGACCGCGAAGGCTACATCCGCTTCGCCGAGATGAACGGCCCCGGAGAGGCCCGTGACCAGGCGGCTTGGGAGAAAGCGCTCGCCGCGCTAGATTCATAATCCGCCGGTCACGGCCGGGGCGTATAGCTCAGCGGTAGAGCACTGGTTTTACACACCAGCGGTCGGGGGTTCGATCCCCTCTGCGCCCACTTACGGACTGGCAGGTCATTGCCCCGTTTCGTCCACGCCATCGCCACGTGCGATTCTCGGGGCAGGCGTGATCTTGCCCACAGCTTGCCAACGAGTAGGCGAACTAGGTTCCCGTCGTCGCGCCGCCTTCGCCGAAGAGGGTCCCGCCCGCCGCTTCCAGTGCTTCGTCATAGACGTGGCCGTAGACCCGCAACAGCACCCCTGCGTCATGACCAAGCCACTTCGCGGCCGCGGAGACCGATGTCCCAGAGTCCAGCAGAATCGTGGCGGCAGTGTGCCGGGCATCGTGCAGCCGGATCACGGGGACGCCCGCCGTCTTGGCCTGGCGCTGGAATTCGTCGGTGTACCACTCAGGCCGGAGCGGCGTCCCATCCTCATGCACAGAGACCAGGCGATCGTCCGACCACGACTCCCCCAGCGCCAGCGCTTCAGTCTTCTGCGTGATCTTCAGCCGACCGAGCGCCGCGACGACATCGGCTGGCAATGGCAGGCTGCGCTTGCTGCGCCTCGACTTCGGGTCGCCCTCTTCTACGTCCTTACCGACGGCAACACGCCCGCGGCGGACGTTCAGCATGGGGCCCTCGATGCACGACCAGCGCAGGCCCATGATCTCCGAGCGGCGCAGCCCGCACAGGGAAAGAAGGAACAGGGCGTACAGGCGATGCTCGCGAACGCGCTCGCGGAACTGGCGGCACTGCTCACGGGTCCACGTTTGCATTTCCTTGTCGGCGACATCGGGGCGCTTGACCAAGCGGGCGACGTTGCGGGTGACCAGACCTTGGGCCATAGCATCGTCCAGCGCGGCGGTCAGATGTATCAGCATCGTGCTGACTGTGCGCTCCGATACCCCCCGCGGCTCAGCAGGCTGCACAATGTCCGGTGCGGCGATGTAGATCCCGCGCTTGGGCCGCTCCACACGACCGGAGGCGCGAAGGCGATCGAGATACCGACCGGACTTCTCGCCGAACCTCGCGGTGACTTCTGCGTACCGGACCCCCTCGGGGTGCTGGCGAACGAACGCCAGTACGGCCGTTGCCGCATCGTTGACCGGACGCTTACCGCCGCGGCCCTCGGTCAGCCGCCAGTTCACCAGGTCGTCGACATGCTTCTTGGTCAACTGCTGGAGCGGCAGGCTACCGAGCCGATCGACCACCGGCTTCAACGCGTTGCGGTAGCCCTCGACGGTCACCCGCCGGACATCGCGTCGCCCGTTCAACCATGTCGCGATGTGCTGGGCCACTGTCGTCTTCGTAGGCGCGACATAGGTACCGGCGGCGACCTCTGTTGAGATTCGGCGGAATTCGCGCCGCGCCTCCGTCTTGGTCGCGTAGGTGAACCGTTTCCGGTTGCGCTTGCCGTCCGGCCTCACGCCGATGTCGACCTGGAACCAGTAGGTAGCCTTGCCGTTCTCGGCGGTGTGCACGTTGATCGGCTCGGTGCGGCGTCCCGCCCTTGCCGTGTCGCCAGCGCGGCGGTTGCGGGCGGTGTTCATCGTGCGTTCTCCAGTTCCGATCGGAGCTTTTTCGCTCCTTTGACTAGGTCAGTCAACTCGGACAGGAGCTGGCTGAACGTGGTGAGGTGTGCGTCCAGGACGGTCTCGCCGGGAGTGGTGTGGTAAACGGCGACGACTTCGTGCTGCACGAGGTTGCCGTCAGCCAGGACATCAGAGAGCCCGTCGAGGACGGCACGCATCTTCGCCTGAACGTTGCGCACCCGATCGGCGTCGGTCTCGTACATCTCGCCGACCGTGAGGCCGAAAGCGCGCGCAAGTATCTCCGCTTCGTCCAATGTGATCGCTCTAGGTCGTTCGACATCGCGGAGTTCGATCTTGGCGATTGCGCTGGGATGGAGGTTCAACCCCAGTGCCGCCAGGCGTTCGGCGAGTTCTGCCTGTGTCCATCCCCGCGACAGCCGCTCGGCCCTGACGCGGCGACCGAAGCGCGCCTCGGCTCCCAATTCAACGCCTTCGTTTCCCATATTAGAAAACTATCACCTACAGAAGGTTGCGAAAAGGTTCAAGCAGTGGTTTCCTCGATAAGGAAGAGAAAACCTCATCGAGGAGGATGACTATGGACGAGCTGCTGACGACGGGCCGAGTGGAGACCGACTACAGCATCCCCGCCGGGACGCTTCGGTACTACCGACACAACAACACTGGCCCGGCATCGTTCCGGCTGGGGCGGCGCGTCGTCTATCGACGTTCCGCAGTAGAAGCGTGGATCGCGGCGCAGGAGGCCGCCTCGACACGCGGTGGGATGGTTCCGGATGGCGACTGAGAAAGACACGACTACCAGCGACGACGTGCTGCGTCGGATCACATCGCAGCCCACGGCGTCCATCGACGACACCAGCCGGGTGCTCGGAGTCAGCCGGTCAACCGGTTACGCGGCAGCCGGTGCGGGCGAATGGCCAGTCATCAGAGTTCGGGGGCGACTGCGGATTCCGAGCGCGTGGGTGCTGCGGCAACTCCAACTCGACTGAACGGGCGGCCTGGAGACACAGGAAATCACATGAGCGACAATAAAAATGGCCCCGGCGGACGGGAACCTCACCGGGGCACCGAAAATTACCACCAATCAGTCTACCGCCAGCAGCCAAGCCCCTGCCCGGACTGCTGTGCCGGGCCTGACGGCGGCCGCCACCTGACCCATGCGAGCACGTGCCCCGTCGGTGTGGGTGCCGACCGCGCGATGCAGGATGACCGGGAGTGGTTCGAGAAGCACCCTCTGGCCCGGCTCCGGCACCGGCCATTGACGCACGCCGAGAGCGTCGAGCTGGCCCACGCGCTGGGTGTGCCGGTGGCCGCCGCCGTAGGTGAAGTGACCGTGACGCAGGTCGCGCCTGGGCTGCGGGTGCGGATGTTCAATGGTTCTCGTCTCACGCGGGGGCGGGCCAAATGAACGCGGACATGATTGGTGAATACATACGCGAGTTGCTCGGCGATACAGCCGGATTCGCGTATCTGGCCTACGAGGACGACAACGGTCAACATCGTGAGACCCCGTTCCGGGTGCCCCGAAACCGGGATGTACTGATCGGCGAGATCGTGAGGACCGCGACGTTTTTCGGCAATGTCTGGCTGTGCCCGTACCCGATGCGCGATCAGCGGAGATGGAAGGGCAACGCGGCGCGCCGGATGCATGTGCACGCGGACGTCGACCAAGCGGTCGAACTCGAAGCCGTACGGGCGCTGAGGGGGTTCGCGGTGTGTTCGGGCACTCCCAGCCACCTGCATATCTATCTTCGGCTCACACGGGACGTCAGCGGGCCGCAACACCGTGCGCTCTGTGGAGGGCTCCGAGAACGGCTCGGCGGTGACGACAAGATCAACGACAATGACCTGCTCCGGCCGCCGGGCACGCTGAACCACAAGCACGATCCGCCCCTACCGGTCACATGGGCCATCCGACCCGACGATGACGCGGTGACGGCTTGGGAGCCCGAGGCACTAGCCGCCGAGCTGGGGGTGGAGCTGCCCGGCGACGACGTGCAGGATGCCGTACGTGCACGGGTGACTCCAGCGAAGCTGGCCACGTTGTCCTCAGAGTTTCTGACGAACGGCGAACCGAGTGCAGAGGTCGATGCCCGGCTTGCCGAGGCGCTCGGAGCTGGCTTGACCAAGGAGGCTGAGGGCAAGCACCGGCACGAGAAGACGCGGGACCATGTCCTCTCTCTAATAAGGCTCGGCGAGCAAGGGGAACCCGGTGTGAAAGTGGCGCTCGCGACGCTGGGGGCGGCTTATGCATCCACCACAGACCGGCACCCGCGCCATACCTCGGAATCGTTGCTCGCCGACTTCGATGCCCTGGTGACCGGTGCAGTGGAAATAGTGGCGGCCGACCGCGGCCCGACCGTTCTACCGGATGACGACATCGGCGACACCGACACGGGTGACACAACGAAGGTTGAGAAGGAACAGCCCGAGCAGGCGGTAACCGTCCGCTTGGCCGACGTGAAACCCGAACGCGTGGATTGGCTCTGGCAGGGCCGGATACCTCTCGGAAAGGTGGTTACCCTCGACGGCGACCCTGGATTGGGGAAGTCGACGTTGTCGCTCGCGTTCGCCGCGGTGGTGACGACAGGGGAAGTCTGGGCCGATGGTACGCGGTGCGACGACCCCGGCGACGTGGTGTTGCTTTCCGCGGAGGATGGGCTGGCCGACACGGTGCGCCCGAGATTGGATGCTGCGGGTGCCGACGTGACGAGGGTGCACGCGATCCAAGGCGTGCGGTTGCCGGATGGGACACTACGGCCTCCCACCCTCGGCGACATCGCGCACCTCGAGACGGTAGTCGCTGATACCGGTGCCCGGTTGCTCATCATCGACGTCTTGATGGCCTACCTTCCCCGAGGCGCGGACTCGCATAAGGATCAAGACATCAGAAGGGTATTGGCGAGGCTGTCCGAACTGGCCGACCGCACCGGCTGCACGGTGCTGCTGCTGCGCCACTTGAACAAGGCCAAGGGAGCAGACCCGTTGTACCGCGGCGGGGGGTCCATCGGAATTGTGGGTGCAGCCCGGGCGGGTCTGCTCGTAGCCCCGAACCCGGAAGATGAGACTTCGTGCGTGCTGGCGAGTGTGAAAAACAACCTCGCTCCAAAACCCCCCGCCCTGATTTATCGCCTGGTTGATTCCGGTGTCCTGGGCGCGGCGAAAGTGGTGTGGCTCGGGAATTCGGAACTCGACGCCAGGACCCTGCTGACCACCTCCGCCGAAGACAGTGACGGGGACGCTCTGACCGAGGCCATGCAATGGGTGTCGGATTACCTCGAGCAGCAGGGCGCGGCCCCATCGAAGGCGGTCAAGGCCGAGGCCAGGAAGGCAGGTATCGCCGAACGCACCGTCGAGCGCGCCGCGAAGAAACTGGGCGTCAGGGTCGAACCGAAGGGCTTCCCGCGGGTCACGTGGTGGTCGCTACCCTGTCGCGCCACCGTGCTCGATGACCGCCCGGAGACTCCAAACCTTGGCGCCACTGGCGCAACTGGGCCTGACCTGCATAAACACGTTGGCGCCACTGGCAGATGTTTCCAGTCGCGCCAAGCGGTGAGGGACGGCGCCACTGGACCGAATTCCACTCCGAACGCGAGAACTATCTGTTCGCGATGCGGATACGACAGTGTCCCGGAAGGGCACCTCATGCACTTCGATTGTGAACGCGAAGCCGAAGGCGAAACTCAACAGGCGATGCCATGAGAGGGGTTGCTGCAAAGTGCGACAACCAATTACCCACGGTTACGCGGCTGGCCACGGATCGACCCGATAGCTCAGCAGTCTTGTGAAAGGTTCAACTAGAGAGTGAATTTTCCCGATAGGCCGTCGTCGCGGACCTCCTCCGGCACACCGGCAACCCCCTCCCCCGCCGGGCGTCGTCGTGAGGATCTTGGTGTCTATAGCGGCGCGGTTACGCCTCCATCAGCTGAGTAAGGGATCGACAGAACTCATCAGCACTACATGGGTCGATGAGGAAGTCGCCGTGCTGGCGCGTGTATTTGTAGCGGCCGTCACCCTCGACATCGAACCAGCTCAGGTATCGGGGTGGAAGAGGGCGTGCCGCGCGGCGGTCACACAGGATCTCGACATGCCCAGAGCCGACGCGAGGTGCGGCAAGCAGGCTACGCATCCGGTCGAGATTTGACGACTCGTCGCGAACCAGCCCGACAACCGGGTGTGCCTCCTGGAGCCGGTCCCAGGTCGCGACCATGCTGGCATGTCGGCCCGCAGGCTGATTTCCAGAGACAGCGGCAAAGACCTTCGGCACCAGTCCTGGAGAGCCGACCTCGATAATCACGTTGCCGCCGACTGCAGGCTCCGGGCCGGGCCGCTGCACCATCGTGACACCGATGTTCGCGGTCACCGCACCGCAGGCGCGTAGCGGGTGTCTCCGGCTGCCGATCAGGATGAGCGACATGTCTGGGTCCGCGGCGGTCCGCAGCACCGGCAGCAGGTCAGGATCCTCGAGCACCGGAAGTCGTCGCCGCAGTTCGCGTTCGATCTCCTCCCATTCGTCGCGCCACGCCACCGACGGCCGCAGGCTCAGCGGGACGGGGTTGCGGTCGGCACCCAATTGTTGCCACGCATACAGGAATTCGTCAGGGCTGAACTCCCACCTCATCGACTGCGCTCACCCTGGTCTGGTCGAGATTGGTCGCGAGCGTCGGTCCAGTCATCGGACGGTGGTGCTGCGTCCGCGCCGAACACTGGCGGGGTAGTTGGCATGCGCTCACCGACGAGGTCGATCTTGTTCCGCTCATGGACCAACAGCTCCCGGCGGCCCTGGTGCTCCTTGTCGTCGTCCGTGGACTTCCCCCGCGCACCGGGTGGCATCATCCCCGGCATTCCCGCCGAAGCGGTGGGCCGTGCCGCAACGCCACCGGGCACACCGGACGGGTTGCCAGCTCCGGGTGTCCCGGCAGGACTCCGGACGCTATGCCCCGGACCCCCAGGGCTCGCTGAGGTGCCCGGACCGGGCGAACCCGGGATTCTGGAGCTTGGTTGTCCGGGGGCACTCCCCGGAGCAGCTCCCGTCGGCGTGGTATTGCCGGGACCGACACCGGCGGGCGTGGTCGATGCTGGCGTACCAGTGGTCTGCGGACTGCTTCCCTGGCTCCCAGGCGAATCCGCGGCCGTAGCGGCCGGTGAGACGCCAGCTGCCTCGGTTCCCGGCTGTCCCTGGGTGTCAGGCCCGCCAGGCGCGGTCGGTTCACTGGAGCCACTGCCGACCTGCTCGTTGCCGTTGGCGAAGCCTGCTGTCGAGCCCAGGCCGTTGGAGACCGGCAACCCAGGGCCGTCCGCTGGTGAACTCGGGGCGACGAAGGTCGGGACTCCTTGTCCGGCAGGCTCGTATGTTGGCACGTAGTAATTCCGCATCGCCCAGATGGCGGTCTGATGCGCTTCCTGCTCAATCGCCTGCTGAGCGACCGCCTGCGCGGGACTTTCCGCACCCGCAAGCGCGGGAATCGGCGCCGACGGGGGGACTGGCGGAATTTGCGCCTTCACCACCTCCGCCCCAAAAGCGGAAGCCTCGATCCTCTGGTACACCCCTTGGACGATGTCCTGGATATCGCCCAACTCGTTCAGGAAACGCTGCGTCGCGGCCTGCACTGCGTCCGCTGAGGCCCCCTCCCAGCCTTGTGCGATGCTCGTACGCAACTTCCCGTTGAGACCCATCATGTTGGCCAGGAAGGCGTCACCGATCTTCTTCCACGCCTGCGCCGACGAATGCATGACACCAGGCTGCATCGCCTGCGCCTTCTCGTAGATCTCCTGATGCGACAGTCCAGCGAACTCCTCCATCCGCTGGATGTAGGCAGGGTCCCGGCCTCCATGACCAACCAGACGGTCCGCACCCTCGGCACCACGCTGCATCGTTTGTGACGCATCACGTTTCGGCGCCACCTTCGAATCAAGATCCGGTATACCCGGCAGGACGGGGAACGGGGACCCAGACGGGTTCGACTCGTCGTTGCCCACGATCAGTTATCCTTGCCGATGGAAGGTTCAAGGGCTGTCGCGGCTCCTACTATGCCGTCGCAGGGCTTGAGGCCCTTAACGCGGCCTGGGGTGCTAACGAAGAAGGAAAGACCGAGATACCCCGCCTTTGTTCGCATGTCGAGTGAGCACTCGTCGAGATTAGTCTTCTGCGTGATAACGGCTTCACGACCATTGATGGTCACCGACTGCGTCTTCCCTGCATACTTGCTCTTTACCTCTTCGAGCGCGACATTCCCGGAATCGAGTTGCAGGGTCCTGTCCAAAGTCCTGAAATCGCATGTGAGGAAGGTATATTCACCGACAATGTCATTGCCGCGCTTCCGTGTGGCCGGGTCGAACCCGAGTCGAGCAATCACGTCATCTTCGATCCACGTGCAAGGATCCACTACAACCATGGGGCGTCCACCGGCTTTCGTGAATTCGTTGTCCTGCGAAGGCGGTTGCAGCTTGGATGCCGTCAAGGTTGGCCTGCTGAGAGTTGTCGTCGCCGTGGCTGGCTCAGATGCCGACGTCTCCGATGCCGGGGTGCCGTCGTTCGAACACGCCCCCAGCGCTCCGATAGTCAGAGCGAGCACCGCTGTCTTATGACCGATGGCACCCCATTTCATTGCGTGACCTCCCTGGTTGCGGTGCTGATCGCGGCTGCGTTGGCAGCGTCCGCCTCGTCGAGCAATCCAGCTGCGCGGAGGATTGCCGCTTTCATGCGAAGCGCACTTTGTTCTGCAGCTATCAGGGCTTCTGCCCCCTGAACAGCCTTGCCCTCGAACCCAGACTGCAATTGCTGCGCTGAGTCGAATCCGCCAAATCCATCGAGCTTCTGGAGTCGTCCCATCTCCTCTTGGCGAAGGCGCATCATCTCCGCGAACCAGTCGAAGTGGGCCGCACATTCACGCGCGGCACCTGGCTCGAGGCGGAACTGCCCGGCTACCGCTGCCTGCCACAGTTCGGCCGCCGAGGTGTATCCGATGTCCATCACTGACCTTCCTGCTACAGCGTGCGGTTACCTAGTTGGACGTGCCGCGCGGCCAAACGGTTCCACCTGCCACGAATATCACCGAGTCGACGGGATAGTCGAGCCGAACTTGTCCTGCGGCAGGTGGCATCCGACGGTTCCGGAGATGATGGTGACACGGTCGCTGCCGATCCATATCGTCGTGCCAGTATCGGGGTTGTAGAAGTTCGCCCCACGCCCCACCTCGGCGCTTGGTTCCTCAGTTGCCTGCCGCTGCTGGATGGCACCAAGAGTGGCGACCAGCGCACGTACGCGTTCGACATACATTTGCCAGACGTCGTCGGGTATTCGTGTGTCCGAGTACAGATTTTGAAGTCGCACGGTACGGCCCTCTGTCTGGTCGAATGGCCGCGGACAGCTGGCGACCTCTCGGTCGCGGTTCGGGCCCAGCCGGATTCCTGGCACAAGTTCGCCGGCCACGGTGCCGATCTGTTCCATGATCGTCCGCACCTGGCGTTCGGCTTCCTCGAGGCTGGGTCGATCAAGCAGCTGCTGCGTAGCCTGCCGAGTTTCCTCGTCTGTCGTCCGTGGGTGCGGATCATCGGCTGCCTCGTAGACCACGACCGTCAGCACGACGGCCCCAATAATCGACAAGGCGATGCTCGCGATGATGATCACGACGGTGAGGCTGATCCGTTGGAATCGGGTTCTCATCGCATTGCATTCTCGGGTAGTCCTGCCACGATTGCGGCGAGGTTGTATCCGGAGCGGTGCAGGTTACCGGTGCTGGGGTCGGTACGCGGGTATTCGGCATGTCCCGATGCCCCCGTGTAAGTCCGACCATCCACGGTGATCGGATCGGTGCTGAGAGGGGTGATCCAATCAATTTGGTTGGGGCTGCGACCGAAGCTGCTGAAGTTCGCCACCGGGTCATCGTGCTCGGTCATCTGGTACACGTGGTGGCTCTGCAACCCTAGATCAGCTGGCGAGTCGACTACGTCGTTCACACCCGACATCGCGATCAACCCGGGAAGTGCGGGGATGGGGGCTGCCGGAATATGTCCGCCGAGGCCCGGTGACCCGTAGAACACGACGTCGTCGACCGCCCGGCCGTTCTCTTGGAGCGCCAAACTGGTTGTCAGTGACCCGTACGAGTGGCCCAAAGCCGTGATGTGCGGATCATTTTGTGTGCTCGCGACATCGAGGCCCTCGTAGAACTTGGCCAGCACCGGTGCTGCTTCCTGCGCACGGTCCGGAGATGCAACGTTGACGATATCGAGGTCGTTGTATGTCTTCTGCGGTGGGTCGTAGCCGATCCACGCGATTGTGGAAACGGTCTCGTTCGGTCGTCCCGCCTGTGACAGTTGTGACTCGGATTCCTTCTTGAGTTGCTCTGCTTCGTTGACCATGCTGCCCAGCGATTCACGCACGTTCGTGCCGAGGCCCGGAGTGGTTACCGACACGTGGTCGGCGCTATCCGGGTCACCGACTGCGACGGCGGCCCGCACCTGCCGACCGGATTGCGTATCGAGCACCATCAGCTGCCGAGGCGGTTTGCCATCATGGTTCATGATCGCCTTCTCCACGGCCAGAAGGTCGTCTCGGCGCTTCTTGGAGTCTTCGAGCTGTTGCTGCGCATATGCCGATGTAGGGCTGGCCTTCACCAGTGCCTCGTTGACCGCAATTTCCTGATCGAGCCGTGCCTTTTCGATCGGAATCAGATTTCGGTTGGCCTGATCTCGCACGCTGGCGGGCAAGCCATCGAGATTACCCACGGACGCGGGCTGCGTGTTGATCATCGACGCCTGTTCCTGGGGTGTCAGTGAATCCCACCACGCGCGATTCTCCTGTGGTGTGCCGTTCTTCGGTGCCGGCTTCGGCTGCGACGTCGGCGTGGTCGCGTTGCCGAAGGAATCCGCGGCTGGTAGGTCGGCGAAGGCGGTGTTGATGGCCCTTTCCGCCTGGCTATCCACGTCGGCAGCGTGGTTCAGCGCCTGCTTGACGAATGCGGTCTGCTGGTCGGAGGATGTCCGAAGCGCCGCCATAGCGGTGACGTACCTGTTCGCATCACCGTTGACGGATGCGTAAACGGCGTGCTTGGTCGACTCCCTGATCGTGCAGGTGCCATCAGGAGCGACATCCAGCCCCTTCGCCTCGGCAGCGGCCTTGGTCTGCTGCACCAGGGACTTGGCTGCAGTGAAGTTCAAGCTCGCGATCTTGGCAGCATCACGGCCTTTCTCCAACGCCTCCAAAGCTTTCCGGGCCTTGTCGTAGACCTGCCGAAACCGATCGCGCATCGCGTCGCCAGCCCGGCCCTGGAATGTCTCGTGAGAGCCGTCGACAGAGCGGTTTTGGACATCGAGGTTGGTACGCAGTTCGTTCGCCTGCCGATCCCAGTCGCCTGCTTGGGCGATGAATGCTTCGGGACGCCAACTCAATACCTGCGGCACGGTCAGGTGCTGGCTCATCGCACACCCTCGGTGGCCGCACCGATTCCGGTGGCGGTGGACTGATCACGCTGCTGATAAGTCACAATCGCACCGACGACGGTGCCGCCCATCTCCATCATCGCGGTGGCTACTGCGCCCATCGCTTGGTCCGCTCGACGGCTCGCAGCGTGGTAGGCGTTGGGCGCGTTGGCACCTGGGAAACCGTCGACCATCCCGTCGGCGAGAGCACCACCCCGGCCGACCACGCGGACCTGTTCACCGGCAGTTCCGAGCCCATCGGCAAGCGCTCGGGTGGCGGGGATGTCGAGATACAGAATGTCTTGTGCCCCCAAGTTTTCCCCCTCGGTTCGCTTGGCCACCCTCCGGCCCGCTGGTTTCCCGGTCCCCGGTCACTATAAGCTTCGGCGGCAGGAATCAGGAAACGGGGAGGACTTCTCATGTCGGATATCGACCCGCTCACCAGCAACATCGAACAGCTGGAAACCTCCCTCGCCCAGCCCGCCACGGCGTCCATGGCCGGTGATGTCGCAGCCGTGGAAGTCGGTCCGGATGGAAGCCTACGCGCGATCCGGCTCACCGATGTCGGCCGTCGACTCGACCCCGACACCCTTGTCGAGGCTATCGTTCGCCTGCACGCCACCGCGCTCGCCAATGCGCGCAAGTCCGTTGCCGCGGCGATAGCGCAGATCGAGAACGATCCCCGCCTGCGCGCACAGCACGAGCGTGCCGTTGACGCGCTCAGCCAGCCGTTGCCTCGCGAAGTTTCTCCAGCCGCGCCATCGTGGTCGCAGCCGCGAACTCCTTCCTGGCCAGCTCCGCAGCAGTCCAGGCCGCAGCAGCGACGCGAACCGACGCCGGAGGAGGACGAAGAGATGGACCGCTACTACCAACGCAAGAGCTGGCTCGAATAGTGAGCGGAATGTCGTGCATCCCGCGCCTGACCCTAGACCCACCGATGCTCTTGTGAGTGATTTCGGGTACGGGCTGGTCTACCGTCATTTGCACTGTTTGTCCTGGTCAGCCCCGCTCATCGTCTCGACGGGCCTTCAGTCTGGTCCGGGACAACACAACCGATTGACCGCCGACCGCCACGCTCAGGATGGGTAGGACAAGGGACGGGGCCCCGGTTCTGCTAGTGACATGACATTCCTCAGGGGGTGTCACGACCGCGAGATGTTGCGGCAGTGCATACCCCTCGGTCACCGCGTCCGCCCATAGGAGACGACCCGCTCTGCGTATAGCGGCCACCAACGTTCAGCTCGTTTCCTGGGTTACGTCTAGCAGCATCCCGCGCCGCCGAGGCGTTGTCGGACCTCGCTGCTAGGGTCGCATGGGCATGGCGGCTCCCGTCGAAAGGACCAGTAATGACAGGCGGTTTGGCGTCGGTGCGGGCGTTGCACACTGGGACCGAGAGCTTGATCGATCTCGCGCGTCGGATCAAGAGTGGTGACATCCTGTTGCCCAAGTTCCAGCGGGAGTTCGTGTGGAACCGCAAACAAGTTCTGGAACTACTGGATTCCGTCGCGCGTGACTATCCGATCGGTAGCGTACTGCTGTGGCAGAGCCGTGAAGAGTTGGCCAGCGACCGGGCGATCGCCAACCTGGAGGTGGCCGATCCGCGGGAGGACTACCCACGAAACTATCTGCTTGACGGGCAGCAGCGGTTGTCCACGATCTGCGGGGCGTTGTACTGGATGCCCGAAGGCGACCCGGACAGCTATTGGAACATCGTCTACGACCTCGCCGCCGAGGAATTCACTCACGCCTCCACGCTCGAGAACCCGCCAGTGCACCAAATCCCCGCGCGTCTACTGTCGGACGGGGCAGCCTTCTTCCGGTGTGCTGGTGCGAATCTCGAGGAGTATCGAGACCGGGCCGACAGGCTGTACAGGCGCTTCCAGGACTACAAGATCGCGGTCGCCACCATCAAGGACATGGATATCGATGAGGTGGCGCGAGTCTTCGAGCGGATCAACAGCACCGCGACCACGCTGACCATCGCTGACTTGATCCGCGCGGCGACCTGGACTCGGGACTTCGATTTGGCCGACCTACTCGAGGACGCCTCGCTCAGTCTCGCACCGAAGCGGTTCGATACAGTCGAGCCACCAACTCTTCTCCGCATCATCGCTGCGGCGGCGGAACACGGCTATGACCGTGAAGATATCGACAAGTTACGGCGCCACAGTTCGGCCGAACTTCGGGTCGTCATCAAGAAGGCGTCCGAGGGAGCCCGCCGCGCGGCAGACTTCCTCGCTACCGACCTCGGACTGCCCAGTGCAGCAGCACTGCCCTACCAGAACCAGTTCACCGTCCTCGCTGACCTGTTCCACCGTGTCGACAAACCGACCTCCTCTCAGATCACCGCGCTCGAACGCTGGTTCTGGCGTACCTCGTTCGCCGGCTACTTCAGCGGCTGGTCCGGACGGCAAATGATCGCAACCCGTGACGCGATCCGGGCATTCGCTGCGGGCGATATCGCCGAGCTTCCACCAGCGACTGGAATGCCCGGAGCCGACGCGTGGAAACGAACCCGATTCCGGCAAGGAGCAGCGTTCTCGAAGGCACATGCACTCCTGCTCGCACGCGAACGACCAGTGGATCTCCGCTCCGGACGACCGATCGACGTGGGCAAGGCATTGTCTTGGAGCAACGATAAGGAGTACCACCACTTCTTCCCGCAGGCGTATCTAAAGAAGCAAGGCTATGGCGATGCCGTCATCAACTCGGTTGCAAACATAATTATGCTCACCTCGATCACGAATATCCATATCTCGGACCAACGTCCATCCGAGTACCTCCAGGACTTGATTGACATGCACGGCGAGGCAACTATACGCGCGAACTGCGCGGCCAGCCTCGTTCCGCCTGCTGCGTTCGACGCTGCGCTAGTTAACGACTACGACACATTCCTCACAGAGAGGGCAGCATTGCTCTGCAAGCGCGCGCGGGACCTCACCGACACAACACGCTCTATAACCGACCCGTGAAAGCAGCGTCCAGTAGCGCTGTCCGCGTACTTTTCGCGTTGTCCGACTGAGATTGCTCTAGAGTGTGGATGCGTAGTTCCGTGAGATCAATCATGCGGACTACCTCGTTCTGCACTTCAACATCAGGAACAGGGATCGCGATGCGCTCGAAGTTACGAACCGAAAGTGTCTGGTTACGCTTCACTGTACCTGTGGAGGCGCTCGCGATACTCAGTCGTCCTTCATGTGTCCGGAAGTAGTAGTTTAGGTATGCGGGATTGACACGATTCTTTGGAACAAAGCTTAGGAACCGACTCGATCCTATACAACCCGCTTCCGCAGATTTCGACAGGGCTACAGCCCCTTCCCATGCCATAATGTTGCTAACAATCAACCGACCAGGGATTATCTTAAAATACTTTAGCTTGCTCAATTCATCCGGACGCACTGCAGGGCGGTGGAAGATACCCCTACCGAACGAACGAACGCCAATCTGTACGTACTCCTTTTTCTCCTGAAGGTCTACGGGCAATCGCTCAAACTCCACAAGGTCGCTCATCGTGCGATGCGTTTCCCCGCGTAGCTTATTAAATACGGACTGCAGGAACGCATCTCGTAGGTTTGAACTTCTCGCTTGGAGATCGGAGATCTGCTTCAGCTTCCCCATCACAGCGTCAAGCTTCGCGGCGATGCGGCGCTGCTCGGCGAGGTCCGGGAGGGGGGCTAGGGTTTCCTGCAGCTGCCTGGGGCTGACGCGCTCACGGCGCGATCCTATTCCCGTTGATTTCTGGGCAAGCCGTTCCCACAGCTGGCGCCAGGAGCAAAGGTAGTGGATATAGCGCGCGTCAGCTGCGGAGCTGTTGATCATGAATGTAGGGAATTCTGGCGACAGATATCGGCCTTCAAATTCCTCCTGAATGACCGCTATCGCACCCTCGAATGCCTTTAGTTTGCTTAGCACGACCGCCCCTGCATGAAGCCTGTGAAGGTAGCGGTATTGGGTCTGCACGCCCGCGATACTTTCCCGCTCAAATAGCCCACGCCCGAAGCTGTATACACCGGCAATCTTGTACGTATTGTCAGCTCTGACTTCGACGGCATCACAATGTAGCTGGAGCACTTCTCCGAGCGGGCGTTGTGGATAACTCATCGGCCGCCCTCCAATTCTGCCTGCAATTCTTCAAGCAATCCGAGGATCTGATGTTGCGTCTTTATCAGATCTGCGACGAGTTCGACTGGATCGTGATCAGCGAGGCTATCAGTGTTATGGGGGTTGCTCAGATCGAGGTTGTAGCCTCGTTCCTTGAGATCCTCAACGGGGACACACCATGCATGGGGCGTCTTCTCGCGGCCGGTCCGTTCGGCACCTCCCCACCATCGCCGACATTCCGCGAACTCGTCGAAGGACAGCGGTTTGCTCTTGGTGTAGGCGCGTCGTCCTTCTGGCAGTGGGAGCTCGTAGTACCAGGTCTCGGTGGTCGGAGTGCCCTTCTCGAAGAACAGCAGGTTCGCCGGAATGTCGGTGTAAGGGGCGAAGACACCTTGTTGGAGACGGACGACAGTGTGCAGGTTGCAATCGGCCAGCAGCCTCTCTTTGATCTTGACTGCCACGGCATCATTGCCAAAGAGCACGCCGTTCGGCAGGACTATGCCGCAGCGCCCTCCACGCTTGAGCTTGTCGATCACCGCATACAGGAACAGCCATGCAGTCTCCCGGCTCTGGAAGCCAGCATCGAACGCGTTGCTGACCGACTTTTCCTCCTCGCCACCAAAGGGCGGGTTGGTGAGAATGACATCGACCTTTGTCGCCGCGCCGACCTCCTTGCGCATCTGCACGAGGGCGTTGGCTCGAAGGACGTGTGGCTGGGGGACGTCATGCAGCAGCAGGTTCATGTTGCACAGCAGGTACGGTAGGGACTTCTTCTCGATGCCGCGCAGGTCCGCGTGCAGTTGATCGATCAGCTGGGAGTCCACGGCCTTGGGGGCCAGTTCGGTAAGCGCCTCGACGAGGAATCCGCCAGTGCCACAGGCTGGATCGAGGATGGACTCGCCGAGCTCAAGGAACAGCTGCTGCACCATGAACCGGATGACTGGTCGAGGGGTGTAAAACTCGCCGGAATCGCCTGCGGCGTCGCGCATCTCCCGCAGCATTCCCTCATACAGGGCCGCCATCGTGTGGATGTCCTCCTGCTGAGTGAAGTCGACCTTGTTGACTTGGTCAATCACTTCGCGCAGCAAGGCGCCATTGCGCATGCGGTTGCTGAGATCCTTGAACACCGCCGATATGACCAGTCGCGGGTCGAAGCCAGCCCTGTCGTCCTCGTCGATCTCCTTCTCCAGGTTGGCCAAATAGGGCAGCAACTCGGTGTTGACGAAGTCGATCAACTCCTGATTTGTCCGGCCACGAGGGTCCGCGGCCCAGCTCTGCCACCGGTACTCGGGCTTGATCGCGGGTGTGAATGCCTCTCCTTCAAGGACTTCTCGCTCGTCCTCCTTGGCATCCAGACACCGCAGGAACAATAACCAGGCCAACTGGGGAAGGCGGTCGAGATCGCCGTTGAGACCCTCGTCCGTGCGCATGATGTCGCGAGCAGACTTCACGATGGCCGCCAGACGAACGGGGGCCGGCTTCGGAGCCGCCTGCTTGCGGGGCGCACGGGCCCTCGGTTTGCGCTTGGGAGCCCGACTTGATTCAGCTACGAACAACGCGCCCTGATTGTCCTCTGTCATCCTCTCCCGGCTCCCACTATCCACTCACGCAGCACGCGGAAACGGCCCGCGCAGGCCACTACATTACGGCGGTCAATTTGCGATGTCGTACAGGCGGGCAGTCAAGCTGTCGAGCGCGTCGTGCAACTTCTCGCCGCCGCCGAAGCGCCCTGCGAGGCTGACTACCCCACCCATACCAGCGAAAGCTGGGGTCCGTAGCGCTTTGGCTGACAACTCCTCGATCCCGGACTGCTCGTATTTGTCCAGGAGGATCTCCAGGATCTCCCTGGCCTCCGCGGCGAAACCCTCGAGGAACGCCTGGTGCTCCCGGCGTACTCGCTTGACGCGCTCACTCCTGGTGACCAGCGCGGTGTTGTAAGCGAGGTTCAGCAGTAGGTCGACTTCATCGACATCCTCGTGACCGAAATGCCGGTATACCTGCTCGGTGCCGATCCCGGCATCGCGGAAGGCTTGGGCGAGCTTCCGTCGGGTGACGGCACGAGCCCACTGAGCACGCAGGTTTGTGGGTGTGAGGTCCAGACGACGTACCTGCTCACCGACCCATTGGCGGTACTCTGTCAGCCGCAACTCTTGCGTTCCGGCGTTGAGGATGTATAGCGAGTCGTTGAAAACGAAAACCTCAACCCCATCAACGTAGTACCTCTCCCGGCTTTGGCGAATCCTCGCGGCTTGCACCGGATCGGCCACTACTTGACCAGCACTAGGCCCGTAGGCTGGCGCGGGTTCGCTCATTTGAACGAGCCCTTCTTCAGGCTCGCCAGCCGAGTCCGGGTCCGGCATATCAATATCGACCAGGTGACCTTGCGTGTTGGTAACCGATACGGTGGGCCGCCCGAGGGGCAAGCCGTCGAAGTCCGGGCGGCTGAAGTGCTTGGTGGCGTCAGTGAAGTCGATGATGTCGAAGGCGAGCTTTCCGTCCTCCTCGAAGAGCCTCGTGCCGCGCCCGATGATCTGCTTGAACTCCGGCACCGATCCGATGATCCGGAACAGCACGATGTTGCGCACCGTTGGGAGGTCCACCCCGGTGTTGAGGAGTCGGGAGGTGATAGCGATGACCGGACGTTCGGTATCCACCTTGCGGAACATCGACAGCATTGCCAGCCCGGCGCTGCCGTCGTCTGCAGTGATGCGGAACACATAGTCGTGGTTTGGGCCCGCCAAGTCAGCGTTGAGGTTGGTCAGGGCCTCGCGCATCCGCCCCGCGTGATCGATGTTCTCGCAGAACACGATGGTCTTGGACATTGGGTCGGTATTGCGCAGATGCTCGGTCAGTGCACGTGCGGCCTCCACGGTCCGCTCAGTTATTGCGAGCAGCCGCTCGTACTCCTTGCGTCCATATACCTTATCCGGGATCTCGCGACCGTACCGGTCCAGCTGCCCCGGCTCGGGCTGCCAACCCGTGATGTCGACGTTCAGCTGGATCTTCCTAACCCGGTACGGCGCGAGGTAACCATCGCGTATTCCATCCCCGAGCGAGTAGGTGTATACGGGGTCGCCGAAATACTCATATGTGCTTCGAGTCGAGTCGTCCACCGGGGTTGCGGTCATGCCAACCTGCACGGCCGGTTCGAAGTACTCCAGGATCTCCCGCCAGGCCGAGTCTGCGGCGGAGGACCCTCGATGGCATTCATCGACGATGATCAGGTCGAAGAAGTCACGGGAGTACTGAAGGAATAGGGCGTCGTCGGCTCGGGTCTGGTCGAGCGACTGGTAGAGCGCGAAGTAGAAGCTGCGGCTCGTCACAGCCCTGCCCTCGCCCAGCTTGCACACGGCCTCGTCACCGAAGCCCGGGATGAAGTACTCGTCCTTTGGCTGATCCACCAGGATGTTGCGATCTGCCAGGTAGAGAACACGCGGCCTGCCAGTCCCGCTGGGCCACTGGGTATCCCACAACTTGGCGGCGAGCAGGTACGCAACAAAGGTCTTGCCGGTGCCGGTGGCCAACGTCAGCAGGATGCGCCGCTGGCCTGCCGCGATCGCGGTGAGCGCTTCGTCCACCGCTGCCTTCTGGTAATAGCGCGGCCTTTTGATCGTGCCGTCGTAGTTGGCCAGCGCCTGGCTGAACGGTGTGCGCCGGAACCTCATTGCCAGCTGGTTGTCCAAGTGCTTGGCGGTGACGAACCGGTGCCACAGTTTCTCCGGCCGAGGGAAGGCGTTGATGACCTTCTCCGTACCCGCCGTCATGTCGATCTCACGGATCTCGTGGCCGTTAGTCGCGTACGCGAACGGGACGGCCAAGCCGCGCGCGTACCGCTTAGCCTGCTCGACGCCGGTGGCCGCCGGCTCATCCTCTCGCTTAGCCTCAACGACCGCGAGCGGAAAACCAGGCTCGTGCTCCAACACGTAGTCCGCGCGAAGGCGGCTGCTGCGGTATGCGATCCCCCCGGCATCCACGATCTGACCATCGCCGATCCAGAATTCCAGGTTGAGTTGGGAGTCCTCCCAGCCCGCCCGTCGCAACGCTGGATCGATTAGGGCAGCACGGGTTTCGGCCTCGTCGCGCCCGCCAGGCAGAGTAGACACGTTCCCTTCATATCGGACCGGTGTTCAGCGCGCCACCCAAACATGTAATTGTCGGCTACAGCGACACATGCCCGTCTGAGTGAATCCTGCCCACCGAGAGCGCACGTCGCTCTTATGAAGACGGACAACAACATTCGACCGGACAGCGTCGAGCACGTGGGCGCGTACTCGGCTGTGTTGCAAGTGCTGGCTTCTATCCGCACCCTCGTCGGGCAACGTGCACGCAAACCCGCGCCGATGCGGAAGCATGACCTCCGGTCCAAGATCAGGATAGCCGGAATCTGATCGATCACTGAGCAGACACATACTTCGACATCAGCTCGCTCTCTCCGGACGTCCCGCTACCCGCTCCATGAGTGGCGGTTCGGATACAGCGCTCCCTGGTGCGACGGCAATCGTTGCTGTGGCCGTTGTGTCCGCAGTAACTGCCCCCGGTCCGGCTGTCGCCAGGCGATACAGTCAGGGGTTCCAGGCAAGGGTGGGTTGGAGCAGAGGCCGACTGATCACGGTGCCGAATCTGGGGACGAAGGAGGGACAGCACCGGTCAAGGCACCCCCCGGGGGGAGGGGTCCGCATCTCAACCCGCTCATCAAGCTAGCCATGACACATCTGTCGCCCGACTCTCTCTGTATCATATTTTGTATCAACGACGCGTTCGGGCCGTGGAGTGACGATCAGAGCAGCATAGCGATTCCCCAGCTTGCCAAGAGCTTGCCAAGACAGGCAGATATCGGCAGGAAACAGCGGTACACGCTGGACACGATCAAGCTTCTGACCTGGGCGAGATGGACGGAATAGTACCGACCGGACGGTATGTCACGCTTTTACACACCAGCGGTCGGGGGTTCGATCCCCTCTGCGCCCACCGAAGAAGAGCAGGTAGAGATCGCCTGCACCACTTCGCCAGTCTGCCCCACGATGATTCCGTGGGGCAGACATGGGGCAGCCGATCGTTAGATCCGCTTCCACACTGCTGCATAGGTCGCCGACGTCCACGGCGGGATGACTTATCCGTTTCGGCCTGAGATGGCGTCTTGGGCTCAGTGAGGTGACCGTGCTGCCTACGGTGTGCACATGGACGGCGAAACGCACGAAGAGCGGTCGAAACGCATATTCCGAGAAATGGAAGAGCGACAGCGGAAGGAAGAGGCCGCGTGGCATCCCGCCGACAGCCTCGAACGAACGGCGTGGAACGTGGTCGGATGCTGGCAGATGCTGGTGTCGGAGGTGAACTTCGCCTACTTCCATTCGGCAGGGCCCGGCGCCTCACCCTTGGAGAAGGTGACTCTGCCTGCCAAGATTCGGAAGGCTGCGGAGCACTTCGGCGTTCGATGGCCGCACGATGATTGGTCGGCTGGAGCCGACCTCACCAGCAAGGTGCGACACAAGCTTGCGCATCTGCTCTACATCGACTCCGTCACCGACACTAAAGCCGCGCACTATGAACATCGTGCGTATGGGTGTGCCGGGCGAGCCGAGAACCACAGCGGAGGGGCACCCACGCGGGCTGAGTTGGCGCCACGTGCCAGACCCCGACTCTGAACCCGATGGCCTCCCCTGGTCACAGATGACGATGCACCTCGACACGATCACCGAGGATGATCTGGCAGATGCGCTCAAGGCGATGAGATGGATGCGGGACTGCTGTTTGATCCTGCAACGCCTTGGCTCGATCGCAGCCGACATCAAGCCGCTGCGGGGACTGGCGCTTCCCACGCATGAGCAAGACATGCTGCCGTGGTGGTTCCCAGACTGGGGTGACCGCGGGACGACCCGACTCAAATGGGGTGATGTTCTCACTATCTCGCCTCCTCAAAGGGACTGATTTTGGCCGCCGATAAGTGGGCGAAATTAGCGATGGCCGACCGGGTACACCGTACGAGCGCCCCCGGCACTGCACGCTGCTCATGCAGGGCCGGGGTCCGGATCGGTCCTGCGACCGGTGTTTCCGGTCGCCAGGGTCCCTAGGCCTGGGTGCGGAAGATGTCCAGAACAGCCTTGGGGATCTGGGTGCCAACACAGGCTGCCATGATGCACGCACCAATGCCCGGATGCTCGGTACCAGTGATCAGAACCGCCGAGGCGCACCCTCCTCCGATGGTGATGAAGCGGTCGATCAATCCCATGACGGAATTGTTCGTGCGCAGGGGTTCCGTTACGTTGGGCATAGAGCCCTTACCTCCGTGAGATAGCTGAGACATGGTTATTCAACTCGGAATCGGGCTCTGCGAGCCGCCCCGGTCCTTGCCTGGATTCCCGGGGCGGCTTCACGTTTCGAGCCCTCCACTGAACCGGATGCGACGCTACATCCACCGCTGATGGGCACCTAGCCGCTGCAATGCGAAATGCGCACGCTCAAGAAATTTCGCGGCGAATCCGTGCGAGATATGTCACCACGAATCGCGAAAAGATAACGGCAGCAGAAACATCGGCTGCAACTGTCCAGCTACCACAGTTGCCAGCGCTCCGTGCCTGCCTTCACCAGGGAGTTCGACTCATGCGCCCAGCTCGTGTGGCCCCGATTCCTGCCCGAAGGCCCGAGATAGACCCGGGTGCCGCTCGTCACGCTACGAAGACACGCCCGACGTGGGATTCGGATATTCCGAGTCGAGGTGCTGCAACCATTGATACAAAACGCGCAATGATGTGATTTGACTCACCAATTGACATTAATGGGTCATTTCTCGGTGGCCGCACCGGATTAGGTGGCTTGATTCGAGGCGGCCGCATCCACTTTTCGGGTCTGCGGCTACCTCAGGCCGCCGGTCGGAGCCGGTTAGATCCGACCGTGTTGACCGGCCGAGCGAAGGCCACATGGCTGCACGCGATGCAGATGTGGCGCGGCCGTAGCCGATGAGCGCACCGCCTCCGCCGATCGGATCAAGTGCGTCACCGCCGAGGGCGAGCGGTGCGGGATGTCGAGATCGTCTGTCGGCGTGGCCATGCCGTGCAGTGAACTCCGCACCGGCCATCGAATGCAACGGGTTGTGTCCCGCCACGGCGACCGAAATGAGTGACCGTGTACCCCTGAACAGGCGGGTCCTGCCCCCACAGCGCGGGCACCACGACCGCCCCCGATGGACCTGCGGCCTGTCCGCCTGCTCATGCTGCGGCTGCGGGTACTCACTCCGCAGGTCGACAGACCATGCACGTGGACCACCGAAGCGTTCAGTCGTCGTAGTCACTGGGCCAGAAGATCATGGCGACGACTACCGTAAGCGGCAGGCCGACCGCAGCCACGAGTCCCAGCTGAGCCGCGCTCATCGGCGCACCCCGCCGATGGCCGTCCAGCGGGCGAATGATGCACGCGGCGCGGCGCATTCGACATCGACCAAGGCCATGAGCCGATCCAAGGTCACCGCGTCGATGTGCGCCGACGACGGCAACAGCACCACGTCGGCACCGCACGCCGCGACCTGTTCGACCAGACCCAGTACCGAACCGGTGTCGGCCAAGTGCAGCGCGTACCCCAATCGCCGTACCTGGGCCGCGTCCCATTCCGGTGTCGGCGATGACGGGTCTATCCAGCCGATCGCGTCCATTCCCTGCGCCTTCCGTCCCCTGCTGTCCGTTGGCAATCCCTCGCGCCGGGGAATCGAGTTCGACCCGACGCGAGGGCTGGGGCATACGTTGGCAGCGCAGTCAGCCTCGAAGTCCGAAGGATTTTCGTACCCTTGGAGCCTCGGCGCACTCAGGATGGAGTGGTGAGCATGAGCAAGAACCGCAGCGGCGTAGCAGCCCGAGTAGCCCAAGCTCGCAAGCTGGGCGGACTGACGCAACGGCAGCTCGCCGCGAAGCCGAATGTGTCGGTCGGACTGGTCCAATCAGTAGAGCAGGGCCGCGTACCCGCCACACCCACGTTTCTCGGCGCGGTGTCAAAGGCGTTGCGTGTGTCGGTCGCCGAACTCAACGGCCAGCCGTTCCCACCCGCCCCGGCAGATTCCGAGGTACACGCCGCGATCGCGGTCCTTCGTACGGAACTGGCCGCCTACGACATCGACAACGCTGCTGTCCCCCAACCGCGTGGGCTGGCGGAGATCGCCGCCGACGTCGAACAGGTGTGCCGGTATCGACGTAACGCTTTGTTCCATCGACTCGGCGACGCACTGCCCTCACTGCTCGGCGAGGTTCGCGCCGTTGTGCACCGCACCGTCGGCACGGATCGGGATCGCGCCCTGGTGATGCTGTGCGAGCTGTACTACTCGGCGAACTCCCTCGCATACAAGCTCGGCTATGCGGACCTGGCCGCTCTCGCGGTCGACCGGATCGCCTGGGCTGCAGCCGAGGCCGATAATCCGCTGTGGCGGGCGACCGCGCAGTTCCAGCGCGCCGCGCTGCTCACCTCCGGCGGCGAGTGGACGGCCGCGCTGTTGTTCCTGGAACGCTGCCGCGCAAGCATCGAACCGCGACTCGGCGCGGGGCGCCGTGATGACCTGATCGCCTGGGGTGGCCTGCACCTGCAATCCGGGCTCGCCGCGTCCCGATCGGGCAAACGCGACCTCGCCGACCAGCACCTCGCCGAAGCACGGGCCACCGCTCGACGCGTCGGCGATGACCGTGATCCGATCCTGTCGTTCGGCCCCACCAACGTCGGAATCTGGAGCGTCGCGCTCGCGGTCGAGGCCATGGACGGCACCGAGGCATTGAACCGCGCCCGCACGTTCGTAATCCCCGCCGACGCGCCCAAGGAACGCGCCGGACACCACTACATCGACCTTTCCCGCGCCTACCTGCTGCACGGTGACCGTCGCGGTTCCCTCGACGCGCTGCTGACGGCGAAGTCCATAGCGCCAGCGCAGACCCGCTACAACCCCGGTGTCCACGAGACCGTGCGGGCGCTGGCACGCGCCGAGGCGCGCAGCGTCGACACCGTGCACGGGTTCGCCGTGTGGTGCGGCATCACGAACCGCCTCTAGACGGGCAACCCCTTCGCCGCCGCCGGGGCCAGGAACTCGACACGGAACGACTCGATGAACTCGTCGCGCCGGTCGAGGAAGCGCCGCGTATGCGGCTGCCGCTCGTGCTCTTCGAACGCGGCCCGGTCCCGATACACCTCGTAGAAGACCCGCGACAGCGGCTCATCTTCGACCGCGTGCGTGGCGTACACGAGCGTGCCGGGCTCATGGTCCCGAATGGCCTCGACGGTCTCGGCAACGAGCAAGTCGAACGCTGCCGCCTTGTCGGCGTCGATCAAGTCGAACTTCACCACGAGTGCGAACATTCGCCGACGGTACCGCAGCGGGTCGGCGCGGCCCGTCTGACCGATCCCGGACACGCAGCATCTGATACGCGCTGGATGCAGACGGACAGGATGGACGTGATCATGCCTGTGACCTGGGCCAGGTGGACGCAGACGGACTAGCCCTATGGAGTGCTTTTACACACCAGCAAACACCTTGTGGCGACTCGGCGATCCCGCCGGACAGCGGCGGGGTCGCGCCGATCGAGGATCGGTCCGCTCAGCGGTTCAGCGTCGCCTCGATGATCGAGTACGGGCTCGGCGTTGGCACGATCCGGTCGACCGTGAACCCGCCGGTGTTCAGCAGGGTCTCGTACTCCGCGGCGGTCCGTTCCCCGCCCGGGTTCATCCCGAGCATGGTCAGGTCGATCATCTTCGTCATGTGCGGAACGTCGCCCTCGGGCACGATCCCTTCCAGGATCAGCAGGCGGGCACCGGGTTTCGCGGCGGTCGCGATCGAGCCGAGGATGCGCAGCGCGGACGCGTCGTCCCAGTCGTGCAGGATGTAGGACAGGATGTAGACATCGGCTTGGGGCACCTCGGCGAAGAAGTCCCCGCCGGTGGCCACGATGTGGTTGGCGACCCCGGCCTCCCGGATGCGTTTCTCGGCCGTGGGCACGACTGTGGGGTGGTCGAAGACGATGCCCCGGCGTCCGGATTCGCTGGCTAGCAGGGTGAGCAACACCGAGCCGTCCGCGCCGCCGATGTCCGCTACCACCTCCCCTTCGGGCAGCTGGTAGCCGTCGAACATCCCGGTCCGCAGGCTCCCGGTTACCTCCGCCATCGCCCTGCTCAGCAGTGCGGCGCGTTCCGGATCGGCGGCGATCCAGTTGAAGAACGGCTCGCCGAGGTGGTACGTCGAGGCCGTCTCGCCGGTCCGTGCTGTGCGCAGCAGTTCGGCGAACGGGCGGTAATGCGTCTCCATCCAGAAGTGCGCCACCGCGTGCAGCGACTCCGGATGCCGACGGGACAGCACCGCGCCGAGCTCGGTGGTGTGCACCCACTCGCCCTCGGTACGGAACACCCCGACCGAGGCCAGGGGCCGGATCAGACGCCGGAGGGAAGCCGGATGCGCGCCGGTCCGGCGAGCCAGCTCAGCGTGGCTCAGCGGCCCGTCGTCGAGCACGGTCGCCACATCGAGCTTGGCGATGACGTACAGCGCTTGCGACAGCTGGAACCCACCTAGCATCCGCGTCATCACGGTGGCGGGCCCGGGCAGCATCTCGATGTTCTCTGTAGTCACGCTCTCTCCCATGTCTTCTGTTGTCTTCTGGTCTGAAGCCGCGGTTCAGCGGGCGGGGACGTTGATGCGGTCTCGCAATGCCGACCAGACCGTTTCCGGCTTGGGACGCTGGTCGAGGAGGTCGGCGGCGGCTTGGGCTCGGGCTCGCAGGGCCGGCTCTCGCAGCAGCGTGGACACCGCCGCGGTGAGGTCGGCCGGGTCGTCGCAGACGGTGCCCGCGCCGAAGTCGGAGACGACCGAGGCCACGAGTGGCTGGTTCGCGATGCGGGGTACGAAAGTCAGCGGCAGGCCGCGGGACAGGGCGGCGAGGGTGGTTCCGGAGCCGCCGGCGGCGACCACGGCCTGAACCTGGTCCAGCAGTTGACTCATCGGGGCAAACGGTACGGCGTGCACCCGGCCGGGAGCGGCCTCCAGCTGTTCCGGCTGCATGGTGAACCCGGTTGTGACCAGGGCATTCGCATCGGCGTCGAGGACACCGCGGACGGCGGCGGCGAGCAGGTCGGGATCCTCCACGACCGTGCCGAGGGTGACCAGGACGACCGGGCGGTCACCGTCGAACGCGGGGAGATCGACCTGGGCCGACGTGTCGTACGGAATGGTCCCGATCTCCAGTGCGGCGGCGTTGCCGGAGATGTTCTGCTCGAGCCAATCCGGCCACAGCTGGATGGTCGCCAGACGGGCGGGCGTCGTCAGCTCGCGCTGGGCCGAGGCCTGCACCATGCCGCCTTCGAGAGCCGCGTCGATCTCGGTGGCCGGGCTGTGAACGAAGCTCACCCACGGGATATCCAGCTTTCGCGCGACCATCGGGCCCAGGTAATCCCACATCTCCGCGACGATGACGTCGGGGCGCTCGTTCGCGACCAGTTCGCACATCTCGTCGAAGGCCATATCCGCGCGGGTCGTGGTGAACAGGGCGATGGTGGCGTCGAGCAGATCGGAACTGTCGCTTCGATATCCGAGAACGTCCTCGCCGGATCGGCGGCCGTTCTCGGTGAGGAGATCGGGCAATGATGGGCCGAGAGGGCGCGCCGACAGGCCGTCGCCCACCTCGTGCAGTTCCTTCGCCGCGACGATGACCACCTCGTCACCGGCGGCATCAGCAGCTCGAGCCAGCGGAAGCATCGGCAGCAGGTGGCCGTACGCGGGAAATGTGGTGAAGAGCGCTTTCATGACGATCCTTCGTATTTGCAGAGCTATCAATATTCACCAGAGTCAACTCTGATGAATGCTAGCAGGTATGATCAGCGCATGGCGGACGAGCGGAGCGGAGGCACCCGAACGGGCAGAAGAAGCGAATACGCCCAGCTCACGCGCCAGGCCATCCTCGATGCGGCACGCGAACTATTCGTCCGGAAGGGATACTTCGATACGAAGGTCGAGGAGATCGCCCGCACTGCCCGTGTCGCTCCAGCCACCGTGTACGCGGTCGGCGGCGGGAAGCACGGACTGCTTCGCACCCTCATCGAATCGGGCACCAGCGCCGAGGACATCCCAGCCATCCTCGCCCACATCGAGTCGCTGACCGATCCGCGCGAACTGATCGGCTTCATCGTGCATGCCACCCGGGTCAAGTTCGAGCAGTGGTCGGACCTGATGCGGCAGGTCGTCGCCGCCGCGCCACGCGAGCCGACCGTGCGCGAGATCCTCCGGATCGCGCACGACAGCATGCGCAACGGACTGGCCCTGACCGCCGACCGACTCGCGGCAATGGGCGCGCTCCGTGACGACGTGGACGCGCCCCGCGCCACCGATCTGCTCTGGTTGCACCTGTGCAACGCCGCCTACTTCATCCGCACCGACGACCTCGGCTGGTCACTGGACGAATCCGAGACCTGGCTCAACGACACGCTCCCCTTCGCCCTGCTCGGGCACACCGCCGACCGAACCTCCGGCCACACCGGACAGCCGTCCACTCGGTGAGATCGTCTGCGCGGCAACAGTAGTCGCACCGTAGTGATGCCGCGCCGCGCGAGCGAGGGGAAGCATCGGGATCACGCGACAGTGTGGACATCGGCGCCCCGGCCGAGGTGGTGTGGCAGGTGCTCACGGACTTCGAACGATACGGAGAGTGGAACCAGCTCTGCGTAGAGATGGTGCAGCGCAAGGAAACTCGCTCACATACACCGGGCGCCGAGTTCAGCCACACCATGAAGCCGGCGCCCATGGGAGCACCGCACAGTCTTCGCTCACACACAGTGACCCCGCACCCTTACCCGTGACGGTTACTGTCTCCAACGAGCAGGTTGTCGCCAAGAAGCCCCAAGGCGTGACCACCGACCGCGGCAGCTGGAACAAGCTGAACCCGGAGGTGAAGGAGATCATCGGGACCCGGCCGTCGTTGGGAACCCACGCCCCTGACGCCAACACGAGCCGCCTGCCCGACTGCTCCATGCGCATTCCGGAGCGAATCTGGAGCACGTGACCATTCCAGCCAAGCCGCCTGCGCCACCCGGACCCGCGCCATCGCCCGCTGCCACGCCAGATTCCGAACACTCACACATCCGCTCGCACAGTGAAGCGATGTGTCATGCGCCACTCCAGGTCCGGGGTGGTGCGACGACCACTAGAACCCAATTAGGTGGAACGGGGGTTCAGCCGACCGGGAGCTTCACCACCGGATTGGGGCCCAGATCGGTGACGTATACGTTGTCCGCCGCGTCCACCGCCACACCCTGGGGATTCTTCAGGCCGGTGAACGGCAGCGGGTTCGGCGTCGACGCGCCCGCCGCCAACTGCACCACCCATTTGTTACCCCAGTCGACGACGTACAGGTCTCCCGCCATGTCGACCGCCACACCCTGGGGATCTTTGAGCCCCGTGAACGGCAACGTGGTCGGTGCCGACGCGCCCGCCGCCAACATCATCACCCGCTCGGTACCCAATTCGGTGACGTATACGTTGCCCGCCGTGTCCACCGCAAGACCCTGGGGATCTTGGAGCTCCGTAAACGGCAGCGTCGTCGGCGCAGAGGCGCCCGCCGCCAACCTCACCACCCGGTCATTACCCATGTCGGCGACGTAGACGTCGCCCGCCCTGTCGACCGCCACACCATGGGGATTCTTCAGGCCGGTAAACGGCAGCGGGGTCGGCGTCGACGCGCCCGCCGCCAACCTCATCACCCGATCGTTACTCGTGTCGGTGACGTATACGTTGCCCGCAGTGTCGACTGTCACACCCTGAGGATTATTCAGGCCGGTAAACGGCAGCGGGGTCGGCGTCGACGCGCCCGCCGCCAATTTCAACACCCGATCATTACCCATGTCGGTGACGTATACGTTGCCTGCCGGGTCGACCGCCACATCGGTGGGCAGGCTGACGCCGGTGAACGGCAGCGGAGTCTGTGCCGAGTCGCCCGGGGCGATAGGTGTGGGCGAGTCGCCACCGCCGTCTGATTCCCGTTGGACACCGATGACGACAGCTACGGCGGCCACCACCGCGACCGCGGCGGCGAGCAGCCCGGCGGTCCTAGGCGACAATCTGATTCGCCGCCCATGGCGCGCAGCCACGCCCACGGTGGTGCTGACCGCAGAATCGCCCACCGCGGCGCAGGCCGCCGCGGCCAGCTCGCGGACGGTCTGGTAACGATCGTCGGGGTTCTTGGCCATTCCCTTGGCGATGACCGCATCGAACGCAGTCGGTACATCGGGTGTAGTGGTGCTGGGACGCGGGGGTGGGGTGTGCAGGTGATGGGCGATCACACCCTGCACCCCCGCTGCGCTCGCAAACGGCGGCTGGCCGGTCAGGCACTCATACAGCACGCACGTCAACGCGTACACGTCCACTCGGGCATCGGCCTTGACCTCCGCGCCGATCTCCTCCGGCGCCATGTAGGCGACGGTGCCGATGGTCTCGCCGATCGCGGTCAGCGTACGGTCGTCGGCGGCGTGGGCGATCCCGAAGTCGATCAGGGAGGCGAACTCATCGGCCCCTAGCAGGATGTTGGTGGGTTTGACATCGCGGTGGACCAGCCCGGCGTCGTGGGCCGCCTGCAGCGCGCCGGCCACCTGTGCGATGATCGCCACTGCCCGCCGCGGCGACAAGGCCCCTTCTCGCGTGATCACCTTGCGCAGGTCGGTGCCCTCGATCAAGCGCATATTCAGATAGAGCCGACCGTCGATGTCGCCGAAGTCGTGGATGGGGATCACATGTGGCTCGGTCAACTGCGCCACCGCCCGGCACTCCCGGCGGAACCGCTCGCGCAGCTGCTCGTCATCGGCGAAGCGCTCGGGCAACACCTTGAGCGCCACCACCCGGTTGGTCAGCGAATCATGCGCCCGCCACACCTGGCCCATGCCGCCCTGACCCAGCAGCGACAGAAGCCGATAGCGTCCGAACGCCTTCGCTGGCAAAGTGGCGTCCCCGCCACCCACTGATGTGTCGTCCATTGTGCCGTCCCGTGACCATATAAAAGGTGCGTCCGACAGCGAACCGATTACGTTCGATTATCGGTTGTTAGCAACCTGCGTGCAAACACCGCCCTGGGGGCTTGTCCGGCCGCGCCTGGACCTCCGGTGGAGGCTTGTACGTGTGCCCTTGGGGTCGCCTGCACACTCGTCGGCGGTCAGACCCGCTCTCAGGGCGTCCCGGATGGCTTCCACGGTCCGGCCCTTCGGGATGCGCTCGGGCCGGAGAATCACCGCGACCAGCACGGCCAGCGGCAGGGCGAACACGATCAACCACCCGAGCACTGTCCACCCGTCGCCGATCATCGAATCTCGTTGTCCCTCAGAGAGACCGGTCTCTACGTCGATGGCCGGAGTCGCGACATACCCCTGGCCGGGCCGTCTCCCGGAACTGGGGACTGAAATGCAGCGACTTCTTCTGTGCCACGAACAACTCCGTTCAGTGTTACCCGGAAATGCTCGATGACCCACAGATTTTTCGGGAAGTTGAATGAGAAAATTGCGGCGAAGACAAAGTCGACGCAATGGGAGATGAAACGATGCCAACCACCGGCAAATAAGCACGGCTCCGGCTGCACCGTCCTGAGTAGCAACAAAAGAGTAAGCTAGCCCTTTCGGTGATCGATAACATCGAAATGCTACTGAACAAGTAGTAGCAGACGACGGCGACCAGATGCCAAGGCGACCGAACGCCCCGCGCCAGAGGATTGTCAACCGACAAGCAACCGAGGAGCAGCATCATGATAGTGGTCCAGAACTTCATCGACGGCGAGCTCGTCGACTCGGTCGGCGGTGCGACGATGGCGCTTGTCGACCCCACCACTGGCGATCAGTACGGCACCGCCCCGGCGTCCAACGAACAGGATATCGACAACGCGTACGCAGCGGCGGCCAAGGCGTTCTGCGACTGGAAACGTACGACGCCGTCGCACCGCCAGAAGGCGCTGCTCGATTTCGCCGACGAGTTGGAGAATGTCGCCGACGCGCTTGTCGAGGCCGAGGGCCGCAACACCGGCAAGCCGAACCACCTCACCTTGGCCGCAGAGATCCCGCAGATGCTGGACCAGACCCGGTTCTACGCGGGGGCGGCACGGGTTCTCGAGGGCAAGTCGGCCTGCGAGTACCTCGCGGGCCATACATCGTGGATTCGCCGGGAGCCGGTCGGCGTCATCGGGCAGGTGACGCCGTGGAATTACCCGATGATGATGGCAATCTGGAAGTTTGTTCCCGCGATCGCGGCGGGCAACACCGTGGTGATCAAGCCGAGCGACACCACCCCGGTGACGACGGTGATGCTGGCCGAACTGGCCTCCGAGCACCTGCCGCCAGGCGTGCTCAATGTGGTCACCGGTGACCGGTTGACCGGCGCGGCGGTGGTGGCGCATCCGACCCCGAAGATGGTGTCGATCACCGGTTCGGTGGCCGCGGGCCGTGCGGTCGCGGAGTCGGCCGGCGGCCGCCTGAAGCGCACGCATCTGGAATTGGGCGGCAAGGCGCCGGTAATCGTGTTCCCCGACGCCGATATCGCTGCTGCCGCCAAGGGTATCGCGGCCTCGGGCTATTTCAACGCCGGGCAGGATTGCACGGCGGCCACCCGGGTGCTCGGTCACGCGTCGGTGACCGATGATTTGACCGCGGCGCTGGCCGAGCAGGCCAGCAGTGCAACAACGACGTTCGGCAAGGCCGCCGATGACGAGGACGCTTGGGTGCCACCGGTCAACAACGCCAACCAACTACAGCGGGTGCTCGGCTTCCTCGATGAGGTACCCGATCACGCTTCGGTCGTGGTCGGCGGGCACCGGCAGGGCGACCACGGGTATTACGTCGAGCCGACGGTCATCGGCGGGCTGCTCCAGGATGACCGACTGAGCCAGAACGAGATCTTCGGCCCGGTGATCACCGTGCAGTCGTTCACCGACGAAGACGAGGCGATCCGATGGGCCAACGGCGTCGAATACGGGCTGGCGTCCTCGTTGTGGACCAAGGACGTGTCCAGGGCGCTCCGCGTGTCGGCCGCGCTCGACTTCGGCTGCGTGTGGATCAACACCCACACCGCGCTGATCGCCGAGATGCCGCATGGCGGGTTCAAGTCGTCCGGGCACGGCAAGGACCTGTCGATGTACGGGCTGGAGGACTACACCCGCATCAAGCATGTGATGGCCAAGGTCGACTAGCTAGCTCGCCAGTACCGACGCCGCAACCCCGGACAACAATCCCGGAATGCCGATCCCAACGTCGCACGCACCCGGCTCTCTTCCCCTGCTCGCCAGTCCCCGATGTCTCGATTGGATTCTGAGGCACAAGCATCGAACACAGCGCGACATTCACGACACTGCGACAGGCCGGTCCCAGAGGCTCGGGCGCGGCGTGTACCACGCCACCGCATTCTCGCTAAAATACGCTTCGACCAGGTGCGACTGAGTCTCGTCCAGCGCATGACGGCGTTGATACGACCATTCGGACTCGACAGATCGCACACGCGTTTATCTAGCCACCAGTTAGGGGACGCAAGTGATGGTCAGCTCCCGCTTCACAGCATTCATTACCACGATCCTTGCTGGATTGACTCTGGCCGCGTGTGCAGCCGACAGCGGCGAGCCGGTCGATCAGAGCGCGACACCGACGTCGGGGCTGAACCCGTCCATCACGCCAGGCACGGACATAGGGCCGTCGCCGCAGAACTCGTCGCCGACTGGAAACGTGAACCCGCCCGGCGCGCCAGGCACGCACGTTGTGCCTCCGCCACCCATATCCTCAAATGATCCCGGGCTTATCCCCCCTACCCGGCCGCTGGCGACTTCTGAACCGTTGACCACCACCTTGGCGCCACCGACGACAACTATCCCTCCCACAGCGCCTCCACCGTCGGAACCACCAGTGCAGCCGCCGCCTGACGCCCAGCCATCCGCGCCGGTGGAGACGCAGTGAGCGATCCACGCCCGGTCCGGCCCGCGCCGACACCGCTGGCGGCGGCTCTCTCCGCCGCGGGTGCGCTCGCCTCGCAGGCTGTGCTGCTCGGTGCCGTTCTGTACTACTTCGGGACCGTGTACACCCGTACGTGGTATGGCTATTTCGGCATCGATGTGGGGATGCTCGGCTTCTCTGTCGCCGATCTGACCGTGCGTTCCATGACCCCCACCTTCTGGCCGGTCGTGCTGGGCCTGCTGGCGCTACTAGTGCTGATCTCGGCCCGAGGTCTGCCGTTCGCGGTTGCCATCAAAGCTCGCAGACCGCGGCGCGCGCTGCGGCTGTGGTATGCGACAACCCTCTGTGTCGGCGTCGTCCTACTCGCAGTACCAGGGATCGCGCGGCTACGCCCCCCACCCCCATGGTTGCCGTTGGGTACTTATCTGCCGATGTCGCTCGTCGTAGGCAGCCTCTTACTCGCCTACGCCACAACGCTCTACGGGACCTACCCAGCGCTGCTGCGGCGACCCACCCGACGCGGCGGCCGATCCCGTCGACGCCAATCGGAACACACGACCACGACGCTGATCATGATCGCCCTGCTCGTTCTCGGCTTCGCCGGCACGATCTGGGCCATCGGGGCCTACGCGGCCCGGCAAGGCACCGACGACGCACGGTCGTTGGCTGAAGCCGGATTCCCCCGCGTCCCGTCGCTCGTCATACTGAGCGTCGATGGGCTCGGCATCGAGGGTGGCGGGGCACAGACCGACAAACTCGACGTACCCGGCGAAAAGTATCACTACGTCTACAGCGGCGTGCGGCTGCTGGCCCGCACACCCGACACCTACTTCGTCATCCCCCAAGATTGGCAAGCCCGCCGCGACCGCGTATTCGCGATCCCACGTTCCGACAACCTCCGCATCGACATCAACGCCACCCACAACGATTGAACTACCGCAGCCCATCGACCGGCCAGCACAAACGTCGGCGCGAGCCGGCGGCGGCACTCCAAGCGCACGTCGGACGACCCATCTACTCGACCGTGGGCACTGGTCCACAGTTTCCTGCCGATCCGGCGCCGACAAATCAGAGCTCCACGACAGACCAGGCGCAAGGTGCGAGAGATTCCGACCCGGGGGCTGATGTTGTCCCGCGCATCGTCCGAGCAGAGTTGATGGTGTTCACCTGCAGGAAGCCCGCGACGGACGAAAGCGTCCGAAAGCAGTCGTCTGAGGGAAACACCATGAAAAAGAACAAAATTCGCGCGTCGGCGGCAGCCGTGCTAGTAGGACCGATGATCGTTCTCGGCTCAGGTGCGGCTACCGCGTCCCCCGCTCCTGTCCCTGTGGCGAACGACCCGGTGCCGACATCCACACAAGTCGAGCCCGTCATGTTGAGCATGTATGCCCCGCCATGGGTCGGCGTCTGCGCGAACCCCTGGATTCCTATCCCCGCTTCGATGATCTGTGCCGCGTGACCCGCTCGAGCGCGGCGAAAACGTGCGGGTATGTCTTGCTCCGCTGCGGGTATTCGCACCAGACCAGCAACTTCGGCGCATCCCTAGGAGGATGAGATGAAGTACGTGGTTTCCTGGAACTTCCGTTGGAACGGCTCCGCGACCGAGAATGAAGCCAGCATGCGGCGGGCGTTGGAGGTGTTCGCGAATTGGAAGCCGTCCGCCAGCACGACGTACCACCAATTCGTCAGCCGGCTCGACGGCAAGGGCGGGTTCGCGGTAATCGAGACCGACAATCCGATGGACCTGGCCGACGGTCCGACCAAATTCGGGTTCTGCGCGGAGTACGAAATCTACCCTGTCGTCGAGGCCGCCGAAGTCGCGCAAGCATTCCAGCAGGGCGCGGACTTCAGGGCATCGATCGGCTGAACTCCGACGATCAGCCCCGATTCCCCTTCCACGGGGCACTCACACGAACGCCGTTGCGGTCAGCCGAATTCTGATAGACGCACCGATATTCGCGGCGGCGCGGGATATTCCACGCCGCCACCATCGCAGGGAGGCTGACGCATAGCTACTGACCTGGCCGCGCGCAGGTCAGTAGCTATCACGGTTCGCCGAGAGCTCCCCGAGCCGGATCGGCTCGCCTTGCCCGCGGGTACCCGCATAGACCTGCAAGTAGCGCGTGATGGCGATCCGGCCTTCGTCGGTTAGCGCGTCACCCTCCTCACCGCGCTGGTGGGCCACCTCGAAGACATGGTCGCCCAGCTCCACCGCCACCTCGACGACGCGTCGGCTGGTGCCGGGCGCCAGCAGGCCGGTGGAGATCAGGTGGCGGTAGAGCAGGTCGGTGAGCCTGCCGAGGTGTTTTCTGATGTCGTCACGGAGCGCCTCGTTGTGCCGGGACGCGTAATACAGCGCGAGGAAGTCCGGGTGGGACATGTAGTGGCGGCCGTGAAAAGCGAAGAAGGCCTCGACGGCGGCCGCGATGTCCGGGTGTGGCCGGGCGGTGGCGAGGGACTCCTCCAGTTCGCTATCGAGGCGCGCGAGTTCGCGGGCGAGGAGCTGCTCGAAGATGGCGTCGCGGTTGGTGAAGAACTGGTACACCGTTGCGGCCGGAACACCGGCACGTTCGGCGACCGAACGGACGGTCGCCGCGTCGGCGCCCTCGGTCGTGACGATCCGCAAGGCCGCGTCGAGGATCCGCTGGACGCGCTCGCGGCTGCGCTGCTGAACCGGTTCTCGGCGGAGGGGGGTGGCGTCGGGCACGGGGTCCATGGTAGACACGAAAAAAAATAACATGACGTCATGTTCATGTTCCAGCGGATCTCTTGCGGAGGCGACTACACCATGAGCGCGACCGGGGCAGCCGTCGATGCGTTGACCAAAGCGGGGCGGGCAATACGCGGCTCCGGGAACGGCACCACCGCGAAAGCTGCGTGCAACTTGTGCGAGGCGATCTGCGGGATCGAGATCACCATCGAGAGCGGGAGGGCCGTCGGTGTTCGCGGCGACCGCGACGATCCGTTGTCCCTCGGCCACGTGTGTCCCAAGTCCGTGGCGATGACCGACGTGCACAGCGACCAGGACCGGCTGCGGCGGCCGATGCGCAAGATCGATGGGACTTGGGTGGAGGTGGACTGGCCCGAGGCGATCGATGCGGCGGCCCGCGGACTAGCTCAGGCCCGTCGGCGCCACGGCGCGAATGCGGTGGCGGTCTACTTGGGCAACCCCTCGGTCCACAGCCTCGGCGCGATGACCCACGGGTCCGCGTTCACTTCGCTGCTGCGAACCCACAACCACTTCTCGGCATCCTCGGTCGATCAGTTGCCGCACCAGGTCGTTTCGGCACTGCTGTACGGGCACCAGTTCCTGCTGCCGGAGCCGGATCTCGACCGGACACAGCACCTCCTCATGTTCGGCGCCAACCCGCGTGCGTCGAACGGCAGCCTGATGACCGCGCCGGACATGGCGAGGCGCCTGCGGGAGATCCGCGAGCGCGGCGGGCGGGTCACCGTCATCGACCCGCGCCGAACGGAGACGGCCGCGGACGCCGATGAGCACGTGTTCATCCGACCGGGCACGGACGCCGCGGTGCTGTTGGCCATGGTGCACGTGGTCCTGCGCGACCGCGCGCCGCGCCTGCCCGAATACGTCACGGGCCTGGACGCGCTCCGGGAGGCGGTCACCGAGTTCACGCCGGAAGCCGCTAGCCGTTTCAGCGGCGTGCCCGCCGCCACGATCACCCGCCTCGCCCTCTCCTTCGCCGACGCGGGCCCCGCCGCCTGCTACGGCAGGTTCGGCGTTTCGACCCAGCGCCACGGCACCGTGTGCCAGTGGGCCATCCAGGTGCTCAACATCATCACCGGCAACCTGGGCCGCGAGGGCGGGACGCTGTTCACCGACCCGGCCATCGACATGACACGGCTGCTCAGCCCGGGCCATTTCGGCCGCCGCCGCAGCCGTGTGCGGGGGCTTCCTTCCTTCGCCGGGGAGTTTCCGGTCGCCGCTCTTGCCGAGGAGATCACGACGCCGGGCGAGGGGCAGGTCCGGGCGCTGCTGACGATCGCGGGAAACCCGGTGCTGTCCACTCCTGCCGGAGCCGCACTCGGCACCGCGCTCGGCGGCCTCGACTTCATGGTGGCCGTGGACTTCTACCTCAACGAGACCACTCGCCACGCCGACGTCATCCTGCCGCCGACCAGCGCGCTGGAACGAGACCACTACGACTTGGTTTTCCGGGCCTTCGCTGTCCGCAATACCGCGAAATACTCGCCCGCGGTGCTGCCCAAGCCGCGCGGCGCACGGCACGACTGGGAGATCTTCCGCGACCTCGGCTCGGCCTACCAACGCCACCTCGGCGGCGGCCGGATGCAGGTATTGCGCCGTCGCCTCAGCAGGCACGCCCTGGCCACCGAGGTTCGGCTGCGGATACCGCCGCGCCGGCTGGTGGACCTGCTCCTGCGCCGAGGCCGCTACCGACTGAGCGTGCGCCGGCTGCTCGCCCACCCGGCTGGGCTGGACCTCGGACCGCTGCGGCCAGGCGTCGAACATCGCCTGCGCACTCCTGACCGCCGACTACACCTGGTGCCGCCGCAGATCGCCGACGCCCTCGACACCCTGCGTTCCGACCTGCGAGCGGATCCCGGTGACTCGGGGTCGCTGCTGTTGATCGGCCGACGGCACCTGCGCTCCAACAACTCCTGGATGCACAACTACGCCCGCCTCGTCGCCGGTCCGCAGCGACACCATCTGCTCATGCACCCCGCCGACGCGGCCCGCCTCGGACTGGCCGACGGGCCCGCCGTGCTGCGCTCGCGCACCGGTGCCGTGCGGGTGGACGTCAGGCAGACCACCGACATCATGGCGGGCACGGTCAGCCTGCCCCACGGGTACGGGCACGCGGCGGCGGAGAGCCGGCTGTCCGTGGCCGCCCGCGTCGCCGGCGCGAGCGCCAACGATGTCACCGACCCGCTGCTCCTGGACACCGTCAGCGGAAACGCCGCCCTCAACGGAATCCCGGTCACCGTGGAACCGCTCCCCGACTCCCGCTAGCAAGGAACGCCATGCCTCACGTGATCACCCAGTCGTGCTGCAACGACGCCTCCTGCGTACCGGTGTGCCCGGTCGGCTGCATCCACCCCACCCCCGACGAACCGGGCTTCGCCTCCGCCGAAGCCCTCTACATCGACCCTGCCAGCTGCATCGACTGCGGGGCCTGCGTCGCCGAGTGCCCGGTCGGCGCGATCACCCGTGACACCGCGCCCGCCGCGACGCGGTTTTTGGAATTGGCCGAGGCTTATTACCAGCGCAATCCGCTGCCGCCCGGCATCCCCGACGCCCCGCTGCCCGCGCCGCGCGCCGACGTCGGGGAGCTGCGAGTCGCGGTGGTCGGCTCCGGGCCCGCGGGCGCGTATGCCGCACTGGAGCTGCTCGAGCACCCGGGCGCGACAGTCACGATGTTCGACCGACTGCCCACGCCGTGGGGGCTGGTGCGAGGCGGGGTAGCCCCCGACCACCCGTCCACCAAATCCGTCACCGAGACATTCGAGCGTGCCGCCGCCAACGGCCGCTTCCGCTTCCACCTCAACGTCGAGGTCGGTACCCACATCACCCACGACGAGCTCGCCGCAGCACACCACGCCGTCGTGTATGCCTACGGCGCCTCCGGTGATCGCCGCCTGGGGACCCCCGGCGAGGACCTGCCAGGGAGCGCGTCGGCGACCGAGTTCGTGAACTGGTACAACGGCCACCCGGACTTCGTCGACCGCGCGTTCGACCTCTCCTGCCGCCGTGCCGTCGTCGTCGGCAACGGCAACGTCGCTCTCGACATCGCGCGCCTCCTGGTCGCCGACCCCGCGGAGCTCGCCGCCACCGATATGGCCGATCACGCCCTGGCCGCTCTGGCTGCCAGCGCGATCGAGGAAGTCGTGGTCCTCGGCCGACGCGGTCCCGCGCAGGCCGCGTACACCACTCCCGAACTGCTCGCACTGACCGATCTCGACGGCGCGGATGTCTTCGCGTTCTCCGACGAGGTCACGTTGGATCCCGACCAGCTCGCCGCGCTTCGATCGGACCCGCTCGGGCTGGCCAAAGCGCAGGCCGCCGCGGAACTCGCGACCCACAGCCGCGGTGCGTCGCGCCGTATTGTGCTGCGCTACTTGTGTTCTCCACTGGAGATCATGGGCGATCAACGAGTCACCGGGGTGCGCGTGACTCGTAATCGCCTCGAACGCGGCCCCGGCGGCGACGTCCGCGCTGTCCCGACCGGAATCGAAGAGACCATCGAGGCGGGCTTGGTGCTCCGGGCGGTGGGCTACCGCGGCGCTTCGCTGTCCGGCCTGCCCTTCGACCACGACCGGGGTGTGCTGCCCAACGACCGAGGCCGCGTCCTGCGCGACCCGACCGGCGAACCCATCCCCGGCGTCTACACGGCGGGATGGATCAAGCGAGGCCCGTCCGGAGGCATCGGCGCCAACAAGAAATGCGCACTGGACACTGTCGCCGCACTCCTCGCCGACCACTCCGCAGGGTTGCTGCCCACCCCCGCAAGCACCCAACAGGAGATTGACGCGCTGGTCCGGCGGCGCCAGCCCGCTGCCGTCGGTGTGCACGAGTGGAGGGCGATCGATCGGACCGAGCGCGACCTCGGCGCGGTTCAGGGACGGCCCAGGCGCAAGCTTGCCTCGTTCCCCGCCCTGCTCGCCGTTGCGCACGGAGAAGACTCGATGCCGACGGTTCCACTGCCGATCGACGCGGACGGGTTCCGCCGCTAGTCACAGTGGTCGTGCCTGCAATGCGTCAGCCGGTAATTGTCGCCGGGATTACTGTCGAGGCATGCCGAGTTCGCCCGCGTCGTCGCCCCGCCCCGCCCCGTCGTTCCATACGGACGCGATTTCTTTCGATCGCTCCCAGTCCGCCGGAGACGGAGCTCCCGTCGACGACCCGATGGCGGCGCTGGTCGGCCTCCTCGACCTTCAGGCAGCGCTACCTGGCATCCGGCGGATGCGCCGATGGGGGCACGACGCCCTGGCCGTAGTACCCGGCGAGCGCGCGCTGGACATAGGCGCTGGAACAGGCAGCGAGGTCATGGAGTTCGCCGACCGTGTCGGCCCGGACGGCGACGCGGTCGGCGTCGATCCGAATCCCGCCATGCTCGATGTCGCCCGTGCGCGGGCCGAGGCCGTGGGCTCGCGTGCCCGCTTCATCGAGGGCACCGCCTACCACTTGCCGTTTCCGGATCATTCCTTCGACGTGGTCCGCTGCGAACGCGTCTACCAGCACCTCGACGACCCGGCGGCGGCCACCACCGAAATCGCCCGCGTGCTGCGGCCGGGCGGACGCGTGCTGCTCATCGACAGCGACTGGCACACCGCGATCACCCATCCCGGTAACGACGAGGTCCTCACTCGCCTGTCGACGGCGATGCTCGCGGCCACCCCGAACCCCAAGTCGGGCCGACGGCTGCGCGGTCTGCTCACCACGGCAGGTTTCACGATCGACGACATGGGATCGGAGGCGGTGATCTGGGATCCGGAAACCACTCGCCCGCTGTTCGCGCAGATGATCGACGGCGCCCTCGCCCAGGGTGTGATCACCGAGCAGGAGCGCCTCGACTTGGACACCGCCATGGAAGCGGGCATCGCGAGAGGCGACTATCACTTCTCGGTCACCATGTTCGCCGTGCTCGCTCACCGAGCGAAGTGAGCCGCCCCGGCTCTACCGTTGCCGACCCGCATCCGGCCGAATCCGCCCCGCTTCCACCAGCGCCCGAGGAGACCGACTGATCGCGCTACACCTACCTGCGCCGGACAACAGGTGATAATCACCTCGCCGCGGCGGTTGCTGCCCGCATACACACCAGGTGATTGGGGGCGAACGAGGCGGGCGCGATCGCCGCGACTCGCGCACCCGACAGCGACTGTTTCCAGGTTCCGGTAATCGGATGGCGAGACTTCAGGAGAGGCTGCTAGCCTTGGATGCGAAGGAGCGGGATTCGGTCCTACCGGTTCGCAACCGGACGTTCCACAGAAGCGTGGAGATTCGGGGATAACGTCCCGGTCAGGCTGGTTTGCCAGCCTGATAGCTCAAGTTGTAGAGCCCCGCTTTGCTATCGGTACTTTTGGCGTGGCCGTCGCCGGGATTACTGTCGGGCCTGCCGAGCGAGTCCGCGTCATCGCCCCGCCGTTCCATACGGACGCGATTCCTTGCTACGCCGGTTCGGCCCAGAATCCGGCCCTGTCGATCACGATGACGCAGGGCCCGTTCAGCACTCCCGCCTTGTAGACAGCCTCGCTGAGATGAGTCGACATCAAAACCATCCATGTCTTCCACGGCGTGCTCTCGCCATTAGGTGTTCCAGCCTTCGCTGCAAGGCGCGAGTAATAGTCGCGGAGTTCCTGGTCGGTGAACCTGAACTTCAGTGGCGGAACCACCGGCGATTCGCCGATAGACGTGAGCTGCAACCGACCGGCGTCATCGTGGCCGACCTGGTATCCCCACTCGGTACAGGCACGAATCACCGAATCGGTGAGCTCGTCCAAGCTGGGCTCAGACTCTTCCACCACAGGCTCCTCCAGGGTAGGCGGTGATGACCTTGCCTTCGTCGTTGACGATCACAGTGGGCTGAACCGTCTTGGCTATCGCTCCGGTGGCGCGGTTGACGAGATAGATCTGCCCCGTGTAACAGTACTTGCCGCCGCCGACCGGACCATGCCAGTCCGGTGCGTCGTGGGCTTTCGCGATAGCCATATCGGCGATATCCCGCCAGTTGCGGCCTTCGATCGCCGCAAGACCTTCCCACTCACTCATGTGTCTCTGCTGGATATGCCGATAACCTGAGCCTTCGTCCCCGCACATCAATTTCCACTCGCCGAAGGTTGCGACCACCTTGTCCGCAGGCGAACTGACTCCACAAGCTCCCCACGGGAAGTCTGCATGAGCGGGCGGACTCAACACCATCCCAAGGAGCAGGGCCAGCATCGCTACCACAGATGTCAACAGTGCACGTATCTTCAACTCGACTCCCCCACGTTGGTGCACCAAAGCGGTGCGATGTTGTAACTCTGTTGCCAGCACTAGCGATCGACGTACCGAAGACCGGTGCGGTCGCATCTCGAGGCTATCCAAATTCATTGCCTTTCAACATGATTTGATCTAGCAGCTACGATTCGGGTTCCAGCCCGCCCCGGCTCTACCGTTGCCGACCCGCATCCGGCCGAATCCGCCCCGCTTCCACCAGCGCCCGCCAGGCGGCCGTCTTGCGCGGGCACTCGCCCACGCGACAGTCGCGGTGCCGCTGCATCGTCATCTGCGCTTCCACCACACCCATCGCATGGTCGGGTGCGTCATGCGGGAAACCCATCGGCCAGACCCCAGTGTCCATATCCGTCCGCTCTCGTCGCACTCGTTGCTCGATCTCGGCGACACTTCTGCCCGCCGGGAGCTGAACAGGCCACAACCACATCGCAATCCCGATCACCAGCGTCACGAGCAGAGCAACACCGACGGCGACCGCGAACAGCTGCCACCCACTCACGGCAACCTCCGGTACGGGTGATCAACCGGCAACAGCGACGGCCACCGATACCCACGCGGATAGGTCTGCTCCGGGGTGATCAAGTCGCATAGTTCAGTGACCGCACGGGCGAACGGCTCGACATGCGCCAAGCCCGGCACGATTACCGCAGCCGCGTCGCTCACCCTGATGTGCTGGACCGTCAACAGCGCCGCAGTCTTGGCCGCCGTCGCGAACAAGACCATCTCGGCCAGGAAATACCCCCGCGCAGCGGCTATTTCCCGAATAGAGCCCTCGTCGCGTTTCTCGTCATCACCGGACACCTCGCGTCTGATGATGGCCAACGCGTTCGGTCCCAACGACACGGCTGCGCAGCAGCTATTCCCGTCCATCCCCTACCACTCCCCTGCTCGGCGTATTGGTGAGCACCCGCCGCCGAGGAACCGATCAGGCACGGCATCAACTCGGCGGCGAGGCTGGAAAGGACGCTAAGCGGGTCTCGGCACGTGACCGGGTACGGTTCATACCCGATATCGCCTGCCAGACACGGGTTTTGTCCATCTACGGTGGGACTCATACAGCTACGCTTGACCCATCGAACCAGCGGCGAGAGGGGTACAGCCGGTGTACAGCTACGAGGACAACGTCCCAGTCGGCAAGCGGATCCGGTCGCACCGGGAACGGGTGGGCATGTCACGGCCGGTCCTCGCCGGGCTGGTCGGCCGGTCGGCCGAGTGGTTGAAGGCAGTGGAGAACGGTCGCTTGCAGGCCCCTCGCCTTCCGATGCTGCTGCGGATCGCCCGTGCGCTGGAACTCGAAGATCTGGCCGAGCTGACCGGCAATGGGCACGCGGTTCCCGTTTCGGTGTTCGCAGGAGAGCGGCATGCGGCGCTGACCGATGTGCGGTCGGCGCTGACCGACTATCGGCTGGCGGCTCCGAACCGGTCGGCGAGTGCTCAGCACTTGGCTTTACGGCTCCAGCACGCATGGCAGGTACGTCACGCGAGCCCGGATCATCGGACGCAGCTCGGTGCGCTCCTGCCCGGCTTGATCAGAGACGCACAGGGCGTAGCCCGAGTGCCCGGCGACGACCGCCGCGCCGCTCGACGAGTCCTTTCCGGCGTCTATCAACTCGCAGACTTCTTCGTGGCGTATCAGCCTGCGGCAGAACTCGTTTGGCTCGTCGCCGACCGCGCGCTGAACGAGGCGTACGAGGCGGACGACCCTTACATGATCGCGTGCGGTGCGTGGTCGATGGTTCAGGCACTGCGCGACAGCGGTCGCTGGGACGAAGGAATAGCGTTGGCGCGCAGTGCGATAGCACAGCTCGCGCCCTATCTCGGCCGAGATGGCATTCCGGATGATTGGCGAGGCATCACCGGAGCTCTTCAGGCCGAGCTCGCCTACGTACATGCCCGCCGTGGTCGTTATGGCGACGCCTGGGCGCACTGGGAAGCGGCCAGCCGGATAGCTGACCAACTCGGACCTGCCTACCGGCACGTCCAGACCTCGTTCTCGATCCCGGTCATGCAGGCACACGCGACGACACTGGGGGTAGAACTGTGCCGACCGGGCGAGGCATTGCGCGCGGGCCGTGCGTTCGACGCCGACCGGATCGCATCCGTACCGCGCCGCAGCCGCCATTTCATCGAGGTAGCCCGCGCGCACTACCAGCGTGACGAGTTCGTCGCCGCCCTGGCGTTGCTGAACAAATCGGAGCGAACGGCACCTGAGACGATCCGGTACAACGGCTACGCCCGCGAGATCCTGCACGGGCTGCGGAACCGCCCGCCGTCGGGAATGCGCGACGAGGTTCAGGATCTTTGCGACCGAGTCGGCCTCGCAGCACACTGACGAATAAGCGGCGCGACCACCGCTGACCGGGGCGAAACCACGCGAATGCCCCTTTCCAGAGGCTGTGGTGCAGGCCGTTCTGGACCGTCGTCGCGGTTTTCCTCCACCAGGTCGGCGGCTCACACCAGGCAAGAGGCATCATCGGGTACCGGGGCCAGGCGTGAGCCGTCCGGTATCGGCCGAAGTTGCGCTGCCTGGTGGGACAGCACCGGAAACTGGCGGAGCCAGGTATTCGAACGCCCAGGTGAGTGGGTACATCTACCCATGCCGGGCAAAAACCGGATGGGTGAATTGCCCGACGCGAAATAGGACGGTGCGCTCCTAGCGTCGAAGGCCACACCACAACATTCGGGAGGCCGATATGACTACGCAGTACATCGAGACACTCATCATCGGGGCCGGGCAGGCGGGGCTGTCCACCGGCCACCATCTGCGGCGGCTCGGGCGGCCGTTTCTGATCGTGGACCGCGACGAGCGGATCGGCGACAACTGGCGCAGGCACTACGACTCGTTGCGGCTCTACACGCCCGCCAAGTACACCGGGCTGCCCGGGATGCCTTTCCCGGCGGACGACCGATGGAGCTATCCCGGCAAAGAACAAGTGGCCGACTTCCTGGAGCGGTATGCGCTGCATCAGGATCTTCCCGTGCGCACGCGTACCGGCGTCGACCGGCTGACAGCCCGGTCGGGTGGCGGCTACCTCGCCCGAATCGGCGAGGACACGATCACCTGCGACAACGTGGTCATCGCGACGGGCACGTTCGGCCGGACACCGTACGTGCCGGAATTCGCCGCGGAACTGGACCCGGGAATCACGCAACTGCATTCCAGCGAGTACCGGCGGCCGGACCAACTCCAGCCGGGGCCCGCGCTGGTGGTCGGCGCATCGCACTCGGGAACCGATATCGCGTACGAACTGGCGGCCACCCGGCCGACCATCCTGTGCGGTCGCGATTGCGGGCAGATTCCGTTGCGCTGGGACTCCCGCCGGATCAAGGTCGCCCTGCCGGTGCTGGTGTTCCTGTGGCGGCATATCGTCACCCGGCGGACCGCGATCGGCCGAAAAGTAATGCGCGAGACTAGATTTCATGGTGGACCGATGCTGCGGGTCAAGCGCGAGGACCTGGCCGAGCGGGGCGTCCGGCGGCTGACCGCGCGCATGGCTGGAGTGCGAGGTGGGCGGCCCGAGTTGGACGACGGCACCGTGCTGGACGTGCGAAATGTCCTGTGGGCGACCGGGTTCCGGCAGGTGTTCGACTGGATCGATGTGCCGGTCATCGGTGACGACGGCTGGCCGCGGGAGTACCGTGGCGTCGTCGACGAGATGCCCGGACTGTTTTTCTGCGGCCTGAGCTTCCAGTACGCGTTCTCCTCGATGGTGTTCCCCGGCGTGGGCCGGGACGCGGAATACGTCGCGCGCCGGATCGCCGCGCGAGCGAAGGAGCGGGCCAGCATGGGAGAGGCGGCGGCGGCCTGACACCGACCGGCGTGTGCACACCTCGTGACGTCCAGCGCGTATCGTGCCTACCAGGTGATACGCGATGGGCGTGGTCGACAGGTTGCTTCGGGCTCGGGAGGCGTACGAGCGCCGGGAGTGGCTGGCTGCTTTCGACGCACTTTCCGATCTGGACGCGGCCGCACTCGACGGCGACGATTTCGCGCGACTGGCGGCGGCGGCCTATCTGACCGGCCGCACCAACGACTGCGTCCAGGCGATGCAGCGCGCCTACCAGCTGCATCTGGACGCCGGCGACCGGCTCGCCGCGGTCCGCAGCGCGTTCTGGCTGGCGCAGACCTTGCTGAACACCGGCGAGTCCGCCATCGGTGGCGGGTGGGTGGCCAAAGCTCAGCGGCTGCTGCGTGAGGTGCCGGAGGAGGTGGTGGAGCGCGGCTATGTCCTGGTCCCGGTGATGTTCCGCCATATTCTCGCGGGTGAGTTCGCCGACGCCGCCCGATGCGCCGATGCGATCACCGACTACGGGCGGAGCTTCGACGAACCCGACCTGACCGCGATGGGGTTGTGTGCCCAGGGCAGGTTGGCCCTGTACTCCGGCCGGGTTCGCGACGGGCTGACGCTCATGGACGAGGCGATGGTCTGCATCTCCTCCGGGAACGTATCGACGATATTCGCCGGGCAGATCTATTGCGCAATGATCGAGGCGTGCCAGGAGATCTCCGATCTCGGCCGAGCCGAAGAATGGACGATGGCACTGACCAGCTGGTGTGCCGATCAGCCCGGCCTCGTGCTGTTCACCGGCCAATGTGCCGTGCACCGCGGGCAACTGATGCGGATGCACGGCGCCTATGATGCGGCGCTCGAGGAGTTCGGGCTCGCTGTCCGCCGCTACATCGCGGCAGAGACGACAGCTGCCGCGGGCTTGGCGATGGCCGAACGCGGGGACGTATTACGCATCCGCGGCGCTTACGATGAGGCCGACCGCGCCTATCGCAGCGCGCTCGCGCACGGCCATGAGCCACAGCCGGGACTGGCGCTGCTCTGGCTGGCCCGCGGCCGCGCCGCGGCGGCACTCGGCGCCGTACGGCGCCTGGTCGCCGAGGCGAACGATCCCGTGCATCGTTCCCAGGTCTTGCCCGCCGCGATCGAAATCCTGCTCGCCTCAGGTGAGTCCGACGAGGCGGCCGACCTGAGCGCCGAGTTGACCCAGATCGGCGCTGGTTTCGGCTCGGCCGCATTACGGGCCATGGCCTGCTACGCCAAGGGCTGCGTTGCCCTGGCCCGAACCGACTATGCCGCAGCCATACCGGAGTTGCGGCGCGCGGCGCGGATCTGGTCCGACCTCGGCGCACCGTATGAGACGGCACGGTGCCGGGTCGCGATCGGTCGCGCAGTGCGCGGCCTCGGCGACGAGGACTCCGCTTGCTCCGAACTGGCCGCGGCCCGACGCGTCTTCGCCGAACTCGGCGCGGCTCCGGACGAACGCGCGGCCACCGAACTATTGCGTCCGTCCGCTCCCTGCGGGCTCACCGAGCGAGAGCTCGAGGTGCTGCGTCTGGTGGCGGCGGGGCGAAGCAACCCGGAGATCGCCGCGAACTTGGTTCTCAGCGAGAAAACCGTGGCACGGCACCTTTCCAACATCTTCGCGAAGATCGACGTGACTTCGCGTACCGCGGCCGCCGCCTTCGCCTACGAGCACCAACTGGCCTGAACGTGCCGCGCCGAGTATCGAAGTCCACTCCGCGGTCCTCTACCGGAAGCGGCGGACAGAATACCGGCAGCCGTTGCCCGCGGTTCGTGCGGCGGCTCAGGCGAATTGGCACTGCTCACGTGGAAGCACCGGTGCAGGCCGCTCGGCTTCGGCGGCTCGCGCCGACGGACCGGAGCGCACCCTACCCCACGTCGCGGCGCAGCCAGGTGACCTCGGCGCCGGATTCGGTTCCGTAGCGGTAGATTTCGAGGTCTTCGTCCCAGGCGGTGCCGAGGGCTCGGTCGATTTCGGCGGCTAGGTCGTAGGCGGAGTACTTGCCGAGTTCGCGGGTGGCTTGCAGCATGGCGCGCAGGCGCATTTCGCCGACCATGACGTCGCCGTTGGCGCTGGTGGAGCCGTGCCAGAGACCGAGGCCGGGAACGAAGCTGTAGCGCTCGCCGTCCACGCCGTCGCTGGGCTCCTCGGTCACCTCGAAACGCAGCACCGGCCAGGAGCGCAACGATTGGGCGATCCGGGAGGCGGTGCCGACGGGGCCGATCCATTCGCTGGTCGCGCGCAGCTGTCCGTCGGCCGGTTGCGCGGTCCAGCGCAGCTTCGCGGGGGCGCCCAGGGCCGAGGTCAGTGCCCATTCGACATGCGGGCACAGCGCGGCAGGCGACGAGTGGATATAGACCACACCCGCCGTCGCGTCCGCGAACTGACTCGATGCGCGCACCACCAACACCTCCAGCTTCGACGAGGAACGTCTTCCCCAACGACTCATCGAACTGGCGTTGCCCGAGTCTACTGGAGTGCCCGAAGTTACACGTGTTACTTCACAGCCGTGTTGCGAGCGGCTGCCACCTCCGCGATGACCGCATCGCTGAGCGGTGGCCAGGCCGCCCGCGCCCAGTCGCCGAAATTCTCGTCGCTCAAGGCGAGACACGCCAAACCCGTTCGAGGGTCAACCCATAAAAATGTCCCGGATTGGCCGAAATGTCCATAGGTTTGTGGCGAATTCGTGCCACCGGTCCAGTGCGGCGTCTTCTCGTCGCGGATTTCGAAGCCGAGTCCCCAGTCGTTGGGACGCTGCGAACCGTAGCCGGGCAGTACGCCGTTGAGGCCGGGGAACTGGACGGAGATGGCCTCGGCGTGCGTCTGCGGCGAGATCAACCGCGGGTTCAGCAATTCGGCGGCGAAGCGGCTCAGATCCGCGGCGGTGGACCGTGCGGCGTGCCCGGCGGACCCGGCCAGCACCGACGCCGTCATCCCCAGCGGCGCGAACACCGCGTCGCGCAGGTACTCGTCGAACGCGATCCCGGTCTGCTCGGTGACGAACTCCGCGAGCACCTCGAAGCCCGCGCTCGAATAGATCCGCTTGGCGCCGGGGGCGGCTTGGACGTCGGTGGTGTCGAACGCGAGTCCGGAGGCGTGCGCCAGCAGATGACGCACCGTGGCGCCGGGCGGCCCAGCGGGCTGGTCGAGCTCGACCGCACCCTCTTCCACCGCGACCAGAACGGCGTAGGCGACCAGCGGCTTGGTCACCGACGCGAGCGGGAACACCCGGTCGACATCGCCTTCGCTCGCGGTCGCGCCGTCCGCGGTGACCACCGCCGCCGCCGCGTGCCGAACCGGCCATTCCCGAATCTGCTCGATTGATCGCACCCTGCGAGCCTACGAGAGCCGCTCAGTACCATCGACCAACCATGAGTGAAAAGCCCACTGTTCACGGCGACGTCGCGTCCGGTTTCGGACCGGTCGCCGACGCCTTCCGCCGCAACTTCGCCCGGCACGGCGAAATCGGCGCCGCCGTCGCGGTCTACGCGGGCGACCGCCCGGTGGTGGACCTGTGGGCGGGCTTCCGCGATCGGCATCGCACGCTGCCGTGGGAACAGGACACGATCGTCCCGGTGTTCTCCTCGACCAAGGGCATGGCGGCATTCACCGTCGCCGCGGCGGCGAGCAAGGGCCTGCTCGACTACGAGCAGCCGGTGGCGAAGTATTGGCCGGAGTTCGCCGCGCACGGCAAGGACGCGGTGACCGTGCGTCAGTTGATCGACCACCAAGCCGGGCTGTCGGGCCTGAGCGAAGTCGTCCGGTTGTCCCAGATTGCCGATTCGGACGGCCTCGCCACCATTCTGGCCGCGCAGAAACCCGCGTGGCGGCCCGGCACCAGGCACGGCTACCACGCGATCACCCTCGGGCTCTACCAGGGCGAACTGCTGCGCCGGGTAGACCCGCGGGGCCGCACGCTCGGGCGCATCTTCGCCGAAGACATCGCCGCACCGCTCGGCCTGGATTTCTTCATCGGCCTGCCCGCCGAGCAGAGCATGGACCGGATCGCCACGCTGTCGGCGACCCGCGGCCTGGACGTGGTGCGCTACGAGCGTGATATCCCGCTGCGGATCGGCGCGGAGGTCTATGCCAAACGCGGGCTGTCCTACGCGGCGCTGACCAATCCGCGCTGCGGAGCACCGGCACGGGCGGCGCGACGTGAATTTCTCGAGGTGGAGCTACCCGGACACAACGGGGTGGGTAACGCCCGCGCGCTGGCCAAGATCTACGGCGCGGCCGCAGCCCGCACCGGCGCGCTGCCGATCGACAACGCGTTGCTGGACCGGCTCGCCGCGGCCGAAACCGCCGACGACGTCCCCGCCGAGGACTTGGTGCTGCACACCAAGAGCCGCTACCACCTGGGTTTCCGCAAGTCACGCGGCACGTTCCGGTTCGGCTCGGACAAGCGCGCCTACGGCACGACGGGACTCGGCGGCTCGTTCGGATTCGCCGAGCCCACCACCGGTCTGGGCTTCGGTTACACGATGAACCGGCTCGGCCTCGCCGTCCTCGACGACGTCCGCAGCCGCAACCTGCGCGAAGCCCTGCTGCGCTGCCGCATCTGAGCACCGGGTCGCCGTAGCATCGGCGGAAGTGCTGGTCAGAGAACCATTTTCGCGAGCATCACGCGATGCCCCGCCGCTGTCGGCGCCTTCCTGGCTCAGCGGCTGCGGGCTGCCTCCACCGTTGACGTTCTGTTGGGTTTATGCAACAGTTTGTTGCATGAGTCCCGTGAGACGTGGGAAAAATCTTCCCATTTACAACCGTATCGGGGTGTTACGTGCCGAGCGGAGAATGAGCCGGGTCCAGCTTGCCGAGGCGATCGAGGTGAATCCGCAGACGGTCGGGGCGCTGGAGCGCGGCGATCACTATCCGAGCCTTGATCTGGCGCTGCGGATCTGCGATGTGTTCGGGCTGCCGGTCGAGGCGGTGTTCTCCCGGGAGGAATTCGCGCCGCTGTCCACGGCGGTCTACCGGAACGACGGAGGGGATATTCGATGACGCACCCGAATCTGCTGGAGCGGTACCAGGCTCGCCGGACACGCCGGTTCGAGTTCTACGCCGAGCGCTGGGCCCACATGTTGCCGCGGTGGCGGACGCGTCGCCGCCGCCGGCTGCTGGTGGTGGCCCTCGCGACGATGTTCCTGGCCCTGGCGGTCGTCGCGGTGCTGATCGCGTGCGGTCTGGAACGAGGACCCCTGCTGTGGGCGCCGGCCTGTCTGGTGTTCTTTCCGCTGTGGATCTCGCTCCAGATCGTCTCGGGACGCCAAGCCGACGCGCCCGCCGGTGCCCTGGACGAATGGGAGATCGAGCAGCGCAACGCGGCTCGCTCGGTGGGGCTCACCCTCACACAGACGCTGGCGATGATTCCCGCGATCTGGCTGATCGTCGTGGGCGGATTCACCGATCTCGACAATATGCAGGCGGCCTACGCGGGCGGGTTGATGCTGCTGACCGCGCTGCTCGTCGGCGGCTGCACCCCGACGATGATCCTGGCCTGGACCCGGCCCGACGCGGACCCGGAGGACGAGTGACGAACCTGCTCGCCGGAGACCTCGAGTAGGTCTCAGGGGCCGAGGGATCCAGACCGCGGCAACCTGAGCGTCGACCGGACAAGCCGACGCTCAGGTTGGTGGCGGCGAGCGGCGCGCCGAACCGTCACGGCCGGCGCAGGTCCCGCGGGTTGGCCGCATACACTCACGGCGCCCGGCTCAGCGAAGTATCCATCGGGGAATCGAGGGACATCGTGGCAGAACAGCCGACCAGCATCGACGCATACCTCGCCGCATTCCCCGAGGACGTGCGGGGCATCCTCGAAGAGATCCGGCGCACCATCCGGACAGCGCTACCGGAGGCGACCGAGGCGATCAGCTACGGCATTCCCACGTTTCGGCTGCGCGGTCACAACGTCGTTCATTTCGCGGGCTGGAAGCAGCACGTGAGCCTCTACCCGATCCCCGAAGGCGATCCGGCGTTGCAGCGCGCGGTCGAGCCGTACCGGGCGGGCAAGGGGACGCTGAAGTTCCCGCTCGGCAAGCCGGTCCCGTACGACCTGATCGCGCGGATCGCCATCGAACTCGCCGAGCGAGGACAGAACTGAGCTTCCCCGCAACGGCCAAGACCTCGTCCGAGCAGCGTCCTGGGTGGGCTGGGACGCCCGGCCACGACCCGGCGGTTACCAGTCGGCTTCGGTGTACTTGATGATGCCGCGAATGTTCTTGCCGTCGAGCATGTCCTGGTAGCCCTGGTTGATCTGCTCCAGGGAGTAGCTGCGGGTCACCATGTCGTCCAGGTTGAGCTGGCCGGATTTGTACAGCGCGAGCAGGCGCGGCGCGTCCTGGCGGGCGTTGCCACCGCCGAAGATGCAGCCCTTCACCGTCTTCTGCAGCATGGACAGCAGGAAGCTGTTCAGCTTGACGTCGTTTTCGTCCATCCGGCCCATCGAGGTGACCACCAGGGTGCCGGCCTTCGCGGTGAGGATCAGGCCCTCCTCGATGTACTCGCCGTGCATCTCGCCCATGGTCAGGATGACCTTCTCCGCCATCCGGCCCTCGGTGGCCTCCATCAGCGGCATGATCGCGGCGGCCATGCTCTCGTAGGTGTGCGTGGCGCCGAACTTCTGCGCCTGTTCGCGCTTCCACGGATTCGGATCGATGGCAACGACTTTCGAGGCGCCCGACAGCACGGCGCCTTGCAGCGCGCTCATGCCGACGCCGCCGATGCCCGCGATCACCACGGTCTCGCCGGGGGACACCTGGGCGACGTGGGTGGACGAGCCGAAACCGGTGGGCACACCGCAGCCGACCAGGCAGGCCACCTCGAACGGAATGCTCGGATCGATCTTCACCACCGAGGTGTGGTGCACCGTCATGTACGGCGCGAAGGTGCCCAGCAGGCACATCGGGATGACGTTCTCGCCGCGGGCCTGGACGCGGTAGGTGCCGTCGCTGATCGCCTGGCCGAGCAGCAGTCCCGCGCCCAGGTCACACAGCGCCATGTGCCCGGCGACGCAGGCCGGACAGCGGCCGCAGGCGGGGATGAACGACAGGATCACGTGGTCGCCGACCTGCAGGTCGGCCGGACAGTTCGGACCGAGCTTGGTGATCACGCCCGCGCCCTCGTGCCCGCCCATCACGGGAAAGGACGGCATCGGGGTCGCGCCGGTCACGATGTGGTGGTCGGAGTGGCACATACCCGCGGTCTCCATGCGGATCTGCACCTCGCCGCCGACCGGATCGCCGACCTCGATCTCCTCCACCGACCACGGCTGGTCGATCCCCCACAGGATCGCGCCCTTCGTCTTCATTCCTGTCGACCCTCTCGCATGCACGTGCTTATATGTGACTGCACCCACAGTACGAGAAAAATGTAACGCGTTCTAGTACCGCGGCGGAATTTCCGGCCCACAGCGCGGTGCCGGTCCCGAACGCGTTACAGTTCTGTCAGCCGCGGACGTCGTGCAGGTGGTGCACCAGATCGTGCACGAAGTACCGCGCGAAGGACTCCACCGTGAACACCGCCCCGTCACTGCGCGCCCCGCGCAGTCCACGCCGGGCCTGCGGAACGGATTCGAAGGAGCGCGCTATACGCTCGGCGGCCTCGTCCAGTTCCGCCGCGACCCGGGCCGGATCCTGCTCGCCGTAGCGATCGGCGATCGCGGTGGCGTCCTGGTCCCAATTGGCGAAGCGCGGGATCTCGCCCTCGGGGTCACCTGCCAGCATCTGGCCGAGACGGGTATCGAAGAGGCGGCACACGTCGCGCACGTGGGCGCCGTATTCCAGGGCCGACCAGGTGGATTCGTCCGGCCGGGTGCGGACCTCGTGGCGGTCGAGCACCGCCGCGAATCGGACGGCCGCCTCGCGGGTCAGCGCGGGCACGGCCTCGTAACTGGTCGCGGCGGCGTCGAAACCGCATTCGGAACAGGCGCGTTCGAGCACCCAGGTCCAGTCCTTGACATCGGGAACGATCGGCATGCGGCCAACCTAAGCGTGGCCGAGTCGCCCCTTCTACCGATTTTCGGTCAACTATCGGCAACATCCCGACAGTCACTCCATGAGCCGGTGCGCCCGCTCGAACAGCTCCAGCGTGATCGCGTGCAGGAAATCGCCCACCTGCCTGGGCGCCTTGCCCGCGAACGCGCGGGCGTGCGTGCCCTCCAGAACGATGCCGAGCTTGAAGCAGGCCAGCACCGTGTACCACGGCATGGCGCTCAGATCCCGATCGGAGAACCGCCCGTAGTGCGCGATCATCTCCTCCGGCGCCGGCAGCCCGCCGACCGCGCCGAGCTTGCCGACCAGCGCCGCGCCGGTGGTACCCGGCTCCGGCCGGGTGGCGATCTGCCAGCCGAGGTCCAGCAGCGGGTCACCGATGGTGGACATCTCCCAGTCCACCATCGCCGCCACCTGCGGGCCGTCGAAGGAGAACATCATGTTCGCCAGATGACAGTCGCCGTGCAGGATGCCGGGCGTCCACTCGGCCGGACGGTTGCGCTCCAGCCATTCACCCACCGATTCCACGCCGGGAATCTGCGGGCCCGGGTAGCCCTCGTTGGCCGAGTACGACTCCAGTTCACCGAGCCAGCGCGGCACCTGACGTTCCAGGAAGCCCTCCGGCTTGCCGTAATCGGCCAAGCCGAGCGCCCGGTAGTCCAGCGCGCCGAGCCGCGCGATGGCCTCGACCGCGGACAGACCCATCTGCCTGCGCATCTCCGGATCGCTCGCGTGCAGTTCGGGCAGTTCGTTCTGCGGGTTGAAACCGTCGATCGGCTCCATCAGGTAGAAGACCGCGCCCAGCACCGATTCGTCGGGGCAGGCCGCGATCACCCGGGGTGCGCGCACCTCGGTGCCGCCCAGCGCGCCGAGCAGACGGGCCTCGCGCCGGATCACGTCGTTGCTCTTGGCCCGCAGGTGCTTCGGCCCACGGCGCAGCACGTACGCCCGGCCACCGCGGGTGAAGCGGAGCATGATGTTCTGCGTGCCGCCGCCCAGCGCGGTCACGTCCTCGAATTCACCCGCGGGCAGACCCTGCTCATCCATCCACTTGCCGACGACGACGAAGTCGACGACCGCGGGGTCCACGTCAACCGGTTGCGCAACAGACATGCCCCACATTGTGCACCACCGCACGAGACGAACTGAAGGCAGATGACAACAGTTTGCGCCGACCAGCGCGGCGTAGGGTTTCGAGAACCATGCACACGCTGTTGATCGACAATTACGACTCGTTCACCTACAACCTGTATCAGCTGATCAGCGCGGTGAACGGCGTCGAGCCGACGGTCGTGCGCAACGATGAGGCGCGCACGGTCGCCGAGCTCGGTCTCGGACGCTTCGACAACGTGGTCATCTCGCCGGGACCGGGACGGCCGGACGTGCCGCGGGACGTGGGAATCTCCGCGGCGGTGATCGCGGAGACCGGCCTCCCCTTGCTCGGGGTATGCCTCGGCCATCAGGGCATCGTGGTCGCGGCGGGAGGTCTGGTCGCCGAGGCGCCCGCCGCCAGACATGGCCATCTCGATCGGATCGAGCACGACGACCGGGATCTGTTCGACGGAATCCCGCAGGGTTTCACCGCCGTGCGGTATCACTCGCTGTGCGCGCTGCGGCCGCTGCCGGACGATCTGGAGGTCACCGCGGTGGCCGCCGACGGCGTCGTCATGGGTGTGCGGCACCGCACGCGCCCGCAGTGGGGGGTGCAGTTCCATCCGGAATCGATCGCCAGCGAGTTCGGCGCGGCACTGCTGCGCAACTTCGCGAAGCTCACGGCGGCGCAGCGGATTGCGCCGCGCTTCCCGGATTCGCGCGGATCGGTCGAGGTGCAGCGCGAAGTCGTGCCGGAGGCGGTGGGCTTCCCGCCTCCCGCGGCACAGGCCACCGCCGAGACGCGCGTTCCGCTGGCGCCCGCCCAGTTCCCGGCCGCCGCGGCCGGATTCGAGCGTTCGCGCGAAACATCCTCCGCGCGAACGCGCACCGAACCTCCACCGCGGCGGACCTTCCGGCTCCACCAGGACGTGATCGAGCGGGCCATCGACACCGAGAGCGCTTTCGTACGGCTGTACGGCAACTCCCCCACGGCGTTCTGGCTGGACAGCGAGCACGTGGAACCAGGAGCGGATCGGTTCTCCTTCCTGGGCGACGCGAGCGGTCCGCTGGCGGAAGTGCTGCGCTACCGCGTCGGCGACGGCGAGGTGACCGTGGAAACGTCGGACGGGCATCGGCGCACCGTCGGCGGCGGCATCCTCGACTTCCTGGCCGCCGAGCTGCGGACGCGCCGGCTCGAATTGCCCGATCTACCGTTCGATTTCGCCGGTGGATATGTCGGTTACCTCGGCTACGAAGTCAAAGCCGACTGCGGCGGGACCGCGGTCCATCGCGCGCCGACCCCGGACGCGCAGTGGATCTTCGCCGACCGGCTGGTGGTGGTCGACCACGTGGGCGGCCGGACGCATCTGCTCGCACTCAGCGACACACCGGATACCGCCCGGTCCGGCGCGGACTGGCTGCGCGACACCCGCGAGACCTTGGAAACCCTTCCGACCTGGTCGAATCCGCCGACGCTCGAACTGCCGCCGGACGGCGACGCGGTCGCACCGCTGCTCACCCGCGGCCGGGAGCGCTATCTCGCCGATATCGCGGTATGCCAGGAGCGTCTGCACGCGGGCGAGTCCTACGAGATCTGCCTCACCGACAGTGCGACGATTCCCGCCGCCGCGGCCGACGGGCTGGATTTCTATCGCACGCTGCGCCGCTGTAACCCGGCGCCGTATGCCGCCTACCTGCGCTTCGACGACCTCGACATCGCCTGCTCGTCACCGGAGCGGTTCCTGAAGATCAATCGTCACCGCGTCGTGGAGAGCAAGCCGATCAAAGGCACCGCGCCGCGCGGCGCCACGCCCGAACAGGACGAGCGCCTGCGCCGGGAGCTGGCCGACAGCCCGAAGACCAGGGCGGAGAACCTGATGATCGTCGACCTGCTGCGCAACGATCTCGGCCGGGTCTGCGAGATCGGCAGCGTGTACGTGCCGAAGCTGATGGCCACCGAGCAGTACGCGACGGTGCATCAGCTGGTGTCGACCGTGCGCGGCAGGCTGCGGCCGGAGGTCGGCGTCGTCGACTGCCTGCGTGCCTGTTTTCCCGGCGGCTCGATGACCGGCGCGCCGAAGCTGCGCACCTGCGAGATCATCGACGAGCTGGAAACCGAAGCACGCGGGGTCTATTCGGGCACCATCGGCTTCCTCGGGCTCGGCGGCACCGCGGACCTCAACATCGTGATCCGCACCGCCGTTCGCTACGACGGCCACTGGCGGATCGGGGCGGGCGGCGCGATCGTGCTCGACTCGGACCCGGCGGACGAGTACCGCGAAGTGCTGCTCAAGGCGGCCGCCACTTTGCGGGCCGCCGCCGATCACGCGCACCGCTGATCTCGAGCACCGTCGCTATTTGCGCCGCCTGGTGGGCTTTCGCCGCGGCGGCTCGGTCTCTTGCTGCTCCGGCGCGCTGAGGCCGGTCAGTTTGCCCAGCAGCGAGATGCCCGGCAATTTGGCCAGCTTCCCGAGCACGTCCTCGCCGAGCGAGATCATCGCCTCCAGCCTGGGTAGCAGCCGGTCGTAGGCGGCGAAGGCAGGGTCGGCGAGCGCCAGGGTGCGGTCGAGGCGATCGATCGTGGAATTCAGCCGCTCGACCGCGATCGAGAGCCGCTCGATCAGGTCGGGTAGCTGCGCGGCCAGCTGGGCCGAGGCGGGCGGTAGCCGCACCGCCGCGTCGAACGCCGATGACGCGGTCAGCTGCGCGGCTTCCAGCGCCTGGCCCGCCGCCGTCTGGGCCGCTTCGACCGCGGCCTGCGCGGCGTTCAGGACGTCGGCGGGTCCGGGCACGCGCCCGCCGGACAACTTCGGGGTCGACGGCTTACGACCCGGGGGTTTCGGGTTCGTCATGAGAACACTGTGCCGTACCGGACAGCAGGCGCGGGGTATTGCCCGAACCAGCCGGTTTGTGTCCAGGCTCGATTGCCTCGGCACGCCACCGTACCCAGCCCGAGCGACGCGGCGACTTCGACGCGATCCCTGCGGGCACGGCCCATGCCGGTGCGGCCATAGCGTCTGGGCCGCGGCGGGCTGGTCGCCGATCGCGAGCACGAACATGACCATCATCCGGAAGGCCGGCGGCCGACATATCCGCGCCTGGCAGGTAGTCAGCGCACGACACCGCCGACAGCTCGCACCCATTCGGACAGTCGGCTGTGCAGTACGCACGATCGCGCCCCGCCGAGTGAGATCACCTCGCGCGTTCGGCGTGTCGGAGGGTCGTGGCATAGTTCGAGCACCATGAAACTCAGCAAGGGCGCGAACGCAGCAGTACCGACATCCCTTCTAGCCGTGGTTGTTTCATGGCGATCGGACCATGCTGTGGACGCGCACGCCTTGCTGCTGGATGCCTCCGGCGCGGTGCGCTCGGACCGGGACCTGGTGTTCTACAACGCGCCGCGACATGTCTCCCAGGCGGTCACGCTCGACCAGGAACCCGCACCGCGAACCGCGCGGCTGAGCGTCTCGCTGCCGCGTACCGAGGCCGACGTCGATCGTATCGTCGTCTCCGGCTCGGTGGACGGGGCGACTTTCGGCGAAATCCACGGGTTGACCGTCGCCGTGCACGCCGTCGACGGGGCCGTCGTGACGTTCGACATCGACGACGTGGACGCGGTGCCCGCCCTGATGTTCGGCGAGTTCTACCGCCGCGACGGGCAGTGGCGGTTCCGCGCCATCGGGCAGGGCTGGTCCAGCGGACTGGCGGGATTGGTCACCGAGTTCGGCGTCCAGGTCAACGATCCGTCCGAGCCCGCCCGCACCACGCATCCGACCAACCCGTTCCGGGTGCACCGGCCCGCCCGCACTCCACCTGCGCGGGAACGGCTTTCGAACATACCGAGGACGCAGCCGGAGCCAGCGCCCGGAACGCCCGATCTCGCTCCGGCTCGGCATCGTCCGCACGGGCAGTTACCCTCCGGCCTGTCGCGCGGGAACGAGGAGTCCGCGACGGCGCCGCTCGAGCGGCCGGATGGACCGAGCGGCGTCTCGGAAGACGCTCCGGTGCTCCGGATCGCCGAGGACCACAGCCCCGCCGATATCTCCCCGGGACAGGGCGAACGCGGCCGGGCGACGCAGCCCGGCTACGGCGAAACCGCATGGCCACGCACCGACCTGCTCGACCGTCGGGAGACTTCGGTCATGCCCCGGACCCCCACCCACCGTCCGGTCGATCTGACCCGGTACACCACGGAAACCGCACCGATCGCTCCCCCGCCTCCCCCGAATCCCGAACGCGCCGATTGGCATCCGGATCCCGATAACCCGCAGCGCATGCGCTGGTGGGACGGTACGGAGTGGACCGGCGACGCCTACCTGCGTCCCCCGCCCGGCGGTCGGCACTGCGAACGCTGCGGAAGCCCGCTGCGCCGCAAGTTGTTCGGCGGTCTCGCGCCCTGCGGCCGGTGTGAGCCGGAGATCGAGGAGTACCTCACCCACTGGCACGCTCGCGCCTGGCGGGTGCTCACCACGCACGGTCCACGCGGCCCCGAATGGGCGGCCCTCTGGGCGTCGTTGCGTTATCAGCGCATCGATGCCGACGCGGGCCGCTTCGCGCTGCGTGACCTGGCGCAAACTTATGTGGAGCGCCTGGTCACTTTCGCCTTCGCCGATGGCGAGGTCAGGGCGGCGGAACTGGAACTGTTCGAGCAGGCGGTGACCGAACTCGGGCTCGGCGGCCCGCTGATCGAGGATCTGCGCCGGCGCATGCACCGCGGCAACACGCTGTACCGGCTGCGCTCGGGCGACCTGCCGGTGGTTCGCACGCCGGGCCTGCACCTGGACCCCGAGGAGACGGTGCATCTGGATCTGCCCGCGACGCATGTGCGTCAGCTGGCCCGCGGCCCGAAGCTCACCGAGGGCAGGCTGATCAGCAGCAACAAGAAGCTGCGCTTCGTCGGCGCCGGCGCGGGCACCGAAATGCCGTGGTCCCGCGTGGTTTCCGTGCACGCCGAGCAAGGCTGCGTGGTGATCGCGGCCACCTCGGCACGCGGTGGCGCGAGGTTCGCCGTCGCCGATCCGGACTACGTGGCTGCCGCGCTGGAAGGCGCCCTGCGCGTAGCCAAGCGACTGGTGCTCACCCCCGGCCAGCGCGACACCCGCAGCATCCCGCAGGAGGTGAAAGCGCAGGTCTGGCAGCGCGACGGCGGCAAATGCGTGGAATGCGGCGACGGGCACTACCTGGAGTTCGACCACATCATCCCGCTCAGCCGCGGCGGCGCGACCAGCGCCGCCAACCTCCAGATCCTGTGCCGCTCCTGCAATCGTGCCAAGGGCGCCCGCATATAGAGCACGGCTCAGTCGACGAGCAGACCCGCCGTCCGCCCGAGATCGGCGAGCATGGCGTCGAACAGGATCTCCGGATTGTCCAGCGGGATCGGGTAATTCCCGAACACCTCGAGCGTGACGTGACCGTAGAGCCGCGCCCAGATCTGGATCATCAGGTAGGTCACCCCGAGATCCAGTTTCTCGGCGGGGAACTTCTGACCGGATTCCGACAGCGCCGCCAGCAGTTCGGTCTGGAAGTGCGCCAGATCCTCGCGCAGCTCCGGCGGGATGACGTCGGTGGGCGGCGTGACGATGTCGTAGTTCGCCAGCAGCCGGCCCGTCGCGGCGAGGAAGATCCGGCCGAACGGCTCGTCGAAGCGGCGGGCCTGCCCGGCGCCGGGCGAGGCGAACACCAGGGTGAACTCCCTGGTATGTGCCAGCGCCCAGCGCCGGAAGCCACGGCAGATGGCGAAGAACTGCACCGCGCCGTCGTCGGGCAGCGTGGCGATCTCGGCGGTCAGCTCCTCGGCCAGGTCGGCGCAGAAGTCCAGCCGCAGTCGCTCCAGCAGGTCCTCCAGCGACTTGTAGTACCGGTACAGCGCGGGAGCGGTGACACCGAGCTCACGCGCGATGGCCCGCAGGGTGACCGCGTCGGGCCCGCGCTCGACCAGCAGCGCGCTGGCGACCCTCCGGATCTCGGCGTCGGTCACCACCGGGGCACGGCCTCGTGGTTTGGACTGTTGCACCACTCGATTCAAGCGTATTCGACGTCCCAGCGCTTGATCCCGTTCAGCCAGCCCGAGCGCAGCCGCACCGGCTCGGACACCTGCCGCAGGTTCGGCATCACGTCGGCGATGGCGTTGAACATCAGATCGATCTGCAGCCGGGCCAGGTTGGCGCCGACGCAGTAGTGCGTGCCGGTGCCGCCGAAGCCGACGTGCGGGTTCGGATTGCGCAGCACGTCGAAGGTGAACGGGTCGGCGAACGCGTCCTCGTCGAAATTGGCCGAGCTGTAGAACAATCCGACCCGCTGGCCCTGCTTGATCTCCTGGCCGCCGAGCACGGTGTCCTGGGTCGCGGTGCGCTGGAACGCGGTGACCGGGGTGGCCCACCGGACGATCTCGTCGGGCGCGGTGCGCGGACGCTGCTGCTGGTAGATCTCCCACTGCTCGGGGTGGTCCACGAACGCCTTCATGCCGTGGGTGATCGAGTTCCGGGTGGTCTCGTTGCCCGCGACCGACAGCAGGATGACGAAGAACGCGAACTCGTCCGAGCCGAGGTGCTCGCCGTCGATGTCGGCGTTGACCAACTGGGTGACGATGTCCCCGGCCGGGCAGGCCCGCCGCTGCTCGGCCATGTTCCAGGCGTAGCCCATCACCTCGGCGGTCGCGGCGTGGTGGTCGCCCTCGAACTCCGGGTCGTCGTAGGAGATCATCTGGTTGGACCAGTCGAAGATCTTCTTCCGGTCCTCCTGCGGGATGCCGATCAGCTCGGCGATGGCCTGCAGCGGCAGCTCGCAGGCGACCTGCTCGACGAAGTCGCCGCCGCCGGTTTTCTTGGCCTCGTGCACGATCCTCGCGGCGCGTTCGGTGAGCGCGGCGCGCAGGCTCTCCACGGCGCGCGGGGTGAAGCCCTTGGAGATGATGCGGCGGGTCTTGGTGTGCTTGGGCGGATCGAGGTTCAGCAGCAGCATGTCGCCGAGCATGTCGATCTGCTCGCGGGTGGTCTCCTCGTTGAACCGGATGATCGCGGTGTTCTGCTGGGAGGAGAACACCTCCGGGTTCTTGGAGATCTCCTTGATGTGCTCGAGCTTGGTGACGACCCAGTAGCCGCCGTCGTCGAAGCCGCTGGCCCGGTCGGGCTGGGCGCACCACCACACCGGGGCGGTGCGGCGCAGCTGGGCGAACTCTTCGATGGGCAGGCGGGTGGCGAGCAGGTCGGGGTCGGTGAAGTCGAATCCTGCGGGGATCGAGGGCGTGGTCACGGGCACGGCTAACTCCTACCGGTCTGGGCGCGGACCGCACGACGTTGTGGGGAACACGGTCCAAGAAGATGCAACCACAGGAACCACGTCCGTGAACAGCGTTTAGTAAAACCCGTTTATTTTTGTCCCGCGCTGGACTTGGGCGCGACGGCTAGCTCAACCGCAGCGGCGTGAGCGGCGGCGGTTGCCAATGCCCTTGCACTGCCTCGGCTTTCGGCGCGAACAGGCGCAACGTCAGCGAGAATTGGCCCGAATCCGGAATGGGCAGCCAGTTTCCGGCGGGAACGCTCGGTCCAGGATCTCCGTACTGAACCGCGATATCCAAGGAGCCATCGGGATTGAGCACCACCGGAACCTGATAGCCCACCGAGTAGATCCCCGCCGGGTTGGGCACCAGCTGGCTGTCGGCGTCGTAGGCGGTCAGCGACCAGAACGCGTCGGCCGGTGGTAGCCGGCCGGGTGCGAAATGCAGCCGGAAACGACCCATGCTGCCGCGGGCGTCCGCCGACGCGAACAGCGTCGGAGAGAAGATGTTCTCGCGCAGACCGGCGCCGACGCCTATCCGGGCGATGATGGCGCGCAGTAGGTAGTCGGTGCCATACCTGCCGACCTCGGGGTCGATGAGCCAGCCGTCCTCGTTGACCATTCGTGCGCCGATATACACCGGGATCTGCTGCTGGGCGGTTTCCACCGCGGCGGTGAGTTCGGTATCGGAGAGTCCGTGGACCTTTCCACCCGGCCGAATCCCGATGGTCGCGAAGTGTCGCATGGCGGGCGCGTCCTCCCGCGCGGGCGGATTTGTCGACATCACCGCGCACATCCGGTCGAAGAAGGCGCGCGCGTCCATCTCCGCGATCTGCTCGGAGGGCGGCTGCGCCGTCGACAGCCCGCCGGGCGGCGCGGCGCGCGGCTCCCTGGCGTTCGTCCACACGCTCAGCGGAACCAGTTTCAGCTCCTGCTGCAGCGCGCGAACGACCGGCAGGTCATCGTCTCCGTCGAGCTGAATTCGGACGATCAGCCATACCGTCGGCGTCGGCATCGGCATCGGGGTGAGGCCGCTGGGCAGCACTCCCGACCAACCCGGGCCGGTCACCACGTAGGTGTACGGCGGCACCGCCGACTTCGCCTGGGGCCGGACACTACTCGGGTTGTGCACATTGTTCGTCCAGGCGTCGAGCAGTTGCACCAACCAGAACCGCCGACCGCCCATCGCGGGAACTTGCAGCACCATCGGCTCGGCCCCCAGATCGAGCCAGGCGGTCGAACGCAACGTGTCCCGGTCCAGCCGCACGACGTCTCGCTGGGCCGGGGTGGGCAACGCGGCGGCGTGCTGGAGTCGGTTGGCGGGTGTGGCCGTCTCCGCCGCCACGCGGGTGAGATCCATCAACACCAACGGGTAGCCGAATATGTAGGCGTCCCTCGCGATCGTGGCGGCGTCGTCCGGCACGGCGGGGATCTCGTCGTCGGATCCGCCGCATGCCGCCAACCCAAAGGCGGCCACCGATGTCGCCGCCATACCGAGCGCCGTGCGCCGCGACATCGTGACCTTGCCGTCGGTCCTGTGATCCATGATCCTGCTCCGCCTCCGATCCTATCGGGCCCGCGAGATCCGCACCGGAGTACAGCCACCAAGGTCGGTGAAAATCGCAGGTCAGAGGCCTAATTAGGGTACCGGTCCGACTGCGCGGCGATCGACGCGGCGGCTGGGTGCCAGCGGATTCGAATCCACGCAGCGATCGAGCCGGTCACCGCCGCAACCGTGGCTCATACGGTGGGCGGCCACCGGCGTTCGACCCCGAGATCTACCGGCTGCGCAACGCCGTCGAGCGCGGCATCAATCAATGGCTCCGATGACACGACTTTCGAAACAGGGCCTGGCTCACCGCAGCGGCGTGAGCGGCGGCGGACGCCAAATGCCCTTAAACGCTTGCATTTTCGGCGCGAACAGGCGCAACGTCAGAGAGAACTGGCCCGATTCGGGAATAGGCAGCCAGTTTCCCGTTGGAACGCTCGCGCCCGGATCGGCCCACTGGAGGGTGATATCCAGGGAGCCATCGGAATTGAGCACCACCGGGACATGGTGGCCGACCGCGTAGATCTCGGCTGGGTTGGGCACCAGGTAGAGATCGGCGGTGTAGGCGGTCAGCGACCAGAAGGCATCCACCGGGGGCAACTGGCCGGGCGCGAAGTGCAGCCGGAAACGCGACGGGCCGCCGCTGGCATCCGCCGTGTCGTACACGGTCGGGTAGATCGCGTCCTCTGGCAGGGCGGCGCCGAGACCGTTCCAGGCGATATCGGCGCGCAACAGGTAGTTGGTGCCGTAGCGGCCGGTGCCCGGGTCGAAGATCCAGCCGTTCTCGACGATCGTGGTCTCCCCCACGTATACCGGGATCTGCTGCCGTCCGGTGGCTACCGCCGTGGCGAGCTCGGCGTCGGAAAGGCCTTCGACCGAGCCACCGGGCTCGATGCCGATGCTGGCGAAGCGCCGCATCGCAGGGGCGTCCTCGGGTGCGGGCGGATTGACCTTCATCAGGGCGCACATCCGGTCGAAGAAGGCGCGGGGGGCCATCTCGGCCAGTTGCGCGGCTGGGGGCACCATCGGCCGGGTCGGTGGCACCGCAGGCGCGGGCACGTCCACTCCCGCGGTCCACATACTCAGCGGAGCCAGCTTCAACTCCTGCTGGAGAGCGCGGACCCTGGGCAGATCGGCGGGGCCGTCGAGCTGAATCCGGTTGATCAGCCACACCGTCGGCGTCGGCATCGGCAGCGGGGTCAGCCCCTCCGGCAGCGCCCCGGACCAACCGGGACCGGTCACCGCGTAGGTGTACGGCGGTCCCGCCGACTTCGCCTGCGGGCGCATGCTGCTGGGGTTGTGCACGGTGTTGGACCAGGCGTCCAGCAGTTGGGCCAGCCAGTAGCGCGGCCGATCCATGGCGGGGACCTGCAGCACCATCGGCTCCCGGGCCAGATCGAGCCACGCGAACGAGTCCATCGTGTCCAGATCCGGTCGTACCACCTCGCGCTGCTCTTGGGCGTCGAACGAGTTGGTGTGGCGGAACCGGTTGGCGGGAACGGCCGCTTCGGCCGTTACCCGTGTCAAGTCCATGAGCACGAGGGGGAAGCCGAAAACGTAAGCGTCCCTGGCGATCGCGACGGCGTCGCCGGGAACGGCGGACTCCTCGTCCTCGGATCCGCCGCACGCCGCCAAGCCGAGCGCGGCCAGTGATGTCGCCGCAAGGCCGAACGCCGAGCGCCGCGACAGCATGACCTTGTCGTCGGTCCTGTGCTCCATGATCCTGCTCCGCCTCCGATCCTATCGGGCACCGCGAGATCCGCACCGGAGTATAGCGGGCCTCGGCGGCGAAAATCGCAGGTCAGCGCCCTGATGACGGATCGGGCGCGCACGGCGGAACGATCGGCGCGTCGGCCGCGTACCAGCGGCCGCGGCGAAGCGCTCCGCGACCGACGCGCCGCGGACGATCCGTTCGTGCCGGGCGCGCCGACGCCACACATGTACGCGGGTCGCACCCGGGGTTGTGATCAGATCTCCAGGATGGTGTTCATGATGGTGCCCGCGCTGGTGGCCACCACGCCGCCGAGCATCGCCCCCGCGATCATCTTCGGCGACTGCAAGCCGCTGCCACTCCACTTCTCCCAAGCGAAGCGACCGCCCGCGTAAATGATGCTGACGATGCCGGACAGCAGCGCGAACCACGTGAAGTAGCGGACGAACCGTAAGAGCTTGTCCGCCAGGGGCGGCGCCTCCGGGGTCGGGTCGCCGATCTGCGCCAATGTCGTGAACGAATCGACCGACGCCAGAATGATGCTCACCGTCTACTCCCTATGTTCGATTACGATCCTGCCGCCCGCCGAGCCGCTGCGAAAGCTGTTCGGCCACCGATCAATTCGGCCATGGATGAGGATACGGCCCTGGGCGGCACCTGTGTGCGCGCTGTGCGGAACACCGGCGGACCGGGCAGCGGGATCAGAACCCGAGAGCCCCCACGTGGTCGTAGCGAACCCGCCGAAAAGTCCGGCGCTGCGCGACGGCCGGCGCTGGCGCACTTACCCCATCATCCAGAGCGACGGCCCACCCGGCAAGGAGGGAAGACGCGAACTTCCCTGTGCTGCACTGACCTGACTGCATCACGGCGAGCGAACGGATACGATCTTCACAGCGAATCCCTGCCCCCTGTCCCGAATCCAGAATGAGCGAACGACGATGATTTTGGCCGCCGCTTTTGACACCCTGGCGCAGATCGGCAACCCGACCCCAGAAGCACCGCCGATCTCCGACAAGTTCCTCCAACTGGTCCGCTACCTGACGTGGTTCGTGCTCCTGTCGGGCATCTGCGGCATCATCTACGCCGGTGGCCGCTTCGCCTGGGAGAAGTGGACCGGCGGCGGACTCGAGTCGCCGAAGATGGTGGCGGGAGCCATGATCGGCGGCGTGATCGCCACGAGCGCGGGCACCATCATGAACGCCGTCATCGGCTGATCGCGGACCCCCGTCCCGAAATTACACTCGGCCATAGCCTCTCGCTATAACGCTGGGCCGGCCGCAGGCAGGCTTCGCGCTGTTCGCCGCAAGCGTGCCGCCGCGAGGTCCGCGATGGCCGATCAACCCAGGATGCCCGCGGCACGCGCGGCGTGCAGCCAGTCCGGGAACTCGCCGAGCAGGCGCGTGTAGAGCTGGGCGTCGTCGACCTGATCGATGTCGTCGAGGGCGAAGAAGCCTGCGTTGTCCACCGCCCGGTCGGACAACTCGTCCAAGGTCCGCAGCAGGCCGTAGTTGGCCCGGCCGAGGCCGACGAACTGCCAGAAGGCCGGGAGCAGCGAGGCTTCGCGCATGAGGGCCGCGATCTCGCGCTTCTTGGCGAAGCCGCCGTCGGTGAAGAACAGCACGAGCGTGGGGCGGTCGCCGGGACGCAGCGAGTCGATGATGTCGCGCATGATCGGCAGTTCGTCGTTGCGGCCACCGAGCCGGTCGTAGTCGATGCCCCCGTGCGTTCCGCCGAGGTGCAGGAAGGTCTGGGCCCACGCCTTCGCCGTGCTCGACGGTGATATCGGGCAGCTTGGCGAAGGAGAGGGCGTAGAGGTATGCCTCCAGGGTGCCGTCGTCGTCGAGCTGAGTGGCCACCGGAATCATCCGCTGCACGACGCGATGCACCACTTGGTCGCGATACTGCCGGTTCATGCTGCCGGTCTTGTCGATCACGAGCACGACGCGGGCGCGAATCCCGAAGGCATCCCCCTCGATCAGGACTTTCGCGACCGCGCGCTTGCGCAGGTCCAGCGTGGCGCGCTTGTCGAAGGACAGCTCGGCCTCACCGGGCACGGTGAAGACGTCCACCGCCGCGGTGCCGGGAGACGGCGAAGCCGCGGCGATCGGGTCGGACGCCGGGGCGTCGCCTGGAGCGGGGTCGTCGTCCACACGCACGCCATGATCGGTGACGAGCGCGGCGAACCCGCCCGCGTAGCCTTGCCCGACCGCCCGCACCTTCCACGCCGCGTTCCGGCGATACAGCTCGAGCGCGATCACGACGGATTCGGTGCCCAGCCCCTCGATGCGGTACTCGTACAGCACGTTGCCCGCCTCGTCCGCGACCGTGGCGACGGGCGGGGCGAACCGGCCGAAGGTCGCCGCGGGATCGTCGAGCGTGAGCACCGCGCGCAGCTGCGCGATGTCCTCGGGCAGCTCGGCGAGTGAAACCGACAGCGCGGCAGGCGTTCCCGGCCGAAGCAACACGCCGGGGCCATTCGGCTGGTTGAAGAACACGAAGTCCGCGTCCGAGCGCACCCGGCCCGCTTCGGTCACCAGCAGCGCCGACACGTCGACCGCGGCCTCGGTCCGCACCGACACCAGCAGCCGGGCGGCGTCCAATGCCCCGTTCTGCCCTTTGACCAACGCGGCACCCATCGAAACTCCCAGCCATTGCGCCGAAATCGCTACCGCGATCAGCGTAGGTCCACCGCGGGAAGTACACGGACCTTCACCCGGGCACCGCGGACCCTCCTCGACGCCGCGTCCTCGTGCCAGACTGGGCCTGTGAGTGAGCGTCAGCGAGTGAACCGAGAACACAGCGCGCCCTCGCGCACGACGGAGCCGAGCGCCAGCGAGGTGAAGTCGTGAGCGAAGCGAGCAAGGACACCCGACCGGACGACAGCACGACGCGCGATCGTGGTGACGTCATCGGCGCGGGCATTCTGTGGCTGGCCAAGTGGGCGGTGTGCATTGTCGCGATCGCGGCGGGCGCGTGGGTGCTCGGATTCCTGATCGCCCGGCTGTGGGTGGTGATCCTGCCGGTGGCGCTGGCCGTGGTCGTCGCGACGGTGCTGTGGCCGCCGGTGCGCTGGCTCACCGCGCACGGCCTGCGGCCTGCACTCGCGGCAACGATCGGCGTGCTCGGCTTCATCGGTCTGCTGGCCGGCGTCATCGGGCTTATCGTGCCCTCGGTCGTGAACCAGGCGCCCGAACTCGCGGACAAGGCGAGCGAGGGCGTCAACCAAGTGCGGAAGTGGTTGCAGGGCCCACCGCTGAGACTGCGTGACGAGGAACTGGATTCGGCGGTCGACGCGATCGTGTCCCGGCTGCAATCCAGTTCCGAGCAGATCGCCACCGGCGTGTTCAGCGGCGTGAGCACCGCGACGTCGGTGCTGGTGACCCTGTTCCTCGTGCTGGTGCTCACGTTCTTCTTCGTCAAGGACGGGCCGCGGTTCCTGCCCTGGCTGCACAGCGTGTCCGGCAGTCACAGCGGCAGGCACTTGGAAGAGGTGCTGGGCCGGATCTGGGTGGTGCTCGGCGGGTTCATCCGCACGCAGGCGCTGGTCAGCCTGATCGACGCCGTCCTGATCGGCGCGGGCCTGGTGATCCTCGGGGTGCCGCTGGCGCTGGTGCTCGCGGTGATCACCTTCCTCGGCGGGTTCGTCCCGATGGTGGGCGCGTTCGTGGCGGGCGCGCTCGCGGTGCTGGTCGCGTTGGTCGGCAACGGCTTCGTCACGGCGCTGATCGTGCTCGGCATCGTCATCGCCGTGCAGCAACTGGAAGGCAATGTGCTGCAACCGATCTTGCAGAGCCGCACTATGCACCTGCACGCGGTCATCGTGCTGCTGGCCATCACCGCGGGCGGCTCGCTGTACGGGATCGTCGGCGCCTTCCTCGCGGTCCCGGTCGTCGCGATGGCCGCGGTGGTGCTGCGCTACGTCGGCGAGCAGATCGACGCGGCCACGGTGGCGCTGCCGGAGCCCGACAGCGAACCCGAATCCGCCGAGTAGCGGCAGCAGCCAGCGATCGTCGCGCACACCATCGTTGGAATCGGTCCGAATGTAACTCTCGCCGTCGCCCGGCGTCGTCCCTAGCGTGGATCAGCCGCTGTTCCAACCCCATCGATCGTCCACGCTGAGGAGGACCTTCCCGATGACCGAACCCGACCTGTCCACGGACTGGAGCTTCGAGACGAAGCAGATCCACGTCGGACAGATTCCGGACGGCGCAACGAACGCCCGCGCGCTGCCCATCTACCAGACCACCTCCTACACCTTCCGCGACACCGCGCACGCCGCGGCGCTGTTCGGTCTGGCCGAGCCGGGCAACATCTACACCCGGATCATGAACCCCACCCAGGACGCCGTGGAACAGCGCATCGCCGCCCTGGAAGGCGGTGCCGCCGCTCTGCTGCTGGCCTCCGGGCAAGCCGCGGAGACCTTCGCGATCCTCAACATCGCCGGGGCGGGCGACCACATCGTGTCCAGCCCGCGCCTCTACGGCGGCACGTACAACCTCTTCCACTACTCACTGCCCAAGCTGGGCATCGAGGTCTCCTTCGTCGACGACCCGGATGACGTGGAGCAGTGGAAGGCCGCGATCCGCCCGAACACCAAGGCGCTCTACGGCGAGACGGTGTCCAACCCGCAGAACCACATCCTCGATATCCCGGGCATCGCGAATGTCGCCCACGCGGTCGGCGTTCCGCTGATCGTGGACAACACCGTCGCCACCCCGTACCTGATCCAGCCGCTCGCGCACGGCGCGGACATCGTCGTGCACTCGGCCACCAAGTACCTCGGCGGGCACGGCGCGGCCATCGCGGGCGTGATCGTCGACGGTGGTCGATTCGACTGGACCGGCGGCCGGTTCCCCGGCTTCACCGAGCCCGACCCGAGCTACCACGGCGTCGTGTACGCCGATCTCGGCGCGCCCGCCTACGCGCTCAAAGCGCGCGTGCAGCTGCTGCGCGACCTCGGCGCGGCGGTCTCTCCGTTCAACGCCTTCCTGATCAGCCAGGGTCTGGAGACGCTGAGCCTGCGGATCGAGCGGCACGTGCAGAACGCGCAGGCCGTGGCGGAGTTCCTGACGACGCGCTCGGAGGTGACCACGGTGTCCTACGCGGGCCTGCCATCGTCGCCGTGGTATGAGCGTGGCCGCGCCCTCGCGCCGAAGGGCACCGGCGCGGTGATCGGCTTCGAGCTGGCCGGCGGCGTGGACGCGGGCAAGCGATTCGTCGAGGCGCTGCGGCTGCACAGCCACGTCGCCAATATCGGTGACGTGCGCTCGCTGGTGATCCACCCGGCCTCGACCACCCACTCCCAGCTGACGCCGGAGGAACAGCTGGCCGCGGGCGTCACGCCCGGCCTGGTCCGGCTCGCCGTCGGCATCGAGGGCATCGACGACATCCTCGCCGACCTGCGCACCGGTTTCGCCGCGGCGGGTTCCTGACGCGTATTGCCCCGGGCCACGCGCCCGGGGCAATCGCCATTTCCATATCAGGGGATTTCGCCGACAGCGGGGCGAAAGCCCGTTTCCCGCTTGATTTCGTGATTGCGGTCGATAAAACAAGCATAGAAACAGTTGCGATCGGCTCGCCCGCGCTGTTACCGATGTTCATGGCGCCCTTGGGCATAAGTCCGCCGCGGCCACCGCGCGCCGAGTGGCCGAATGAAGTTCGATTTTCACGCATCCGAAAGGGGTACCGGATCGAACTAGAAAGGTAGGTATATGTCCTCTTCAGAATGAAGGTGGGTAAGTTCATGGGCATAGAAACACCGGAAACTCCAGCACACCCCTTCTTACGCCGCGCCGCCACACTGGTCGTGGCGAGTGCCATCCCGCTGTCGGTGGTCGGCGCCGCGACCGCCACCGCGAACCCACTGGTGCCCGAGATTTCCATCCAGATTCCGTTCGCACCGGTACCCGCCGTCGCCGCTGTAGCCCCGGTCGCCGATCCCGCGGACCCCGGCGCCATTCCGCCCGACGCCGCTCCTCCTGCCGCTCCCGCGCCACCGGTTTCCACCGGACGCAACGACTCGAGCACCAACCGCCCGATGCCGGACCCGAACGTGCTCGCTCCCATCGTTCCACAGCGCCTGCACTTCCCCGGCGCTCCGGCCCCCCGGGTCGCGCCGATCGAGGCGCCCCCCGGCACGCTGCGCGTTGGTTCCGTCGTGATCGGCCGTCCTGATTTCCTGACTCCCGACCAGGGCAAAATGATCAACGACGCGATCGCGGGCCCGGAGGCGGGCATCGCGCAGACCTTTGATTCGGCAGGCTTCGAGCCGTCCCGCTCCGACCGTATCGCCGCGGACATCATCGGATCCACCGCGATCGGCGCGTCGGTGGGCAGCATGGTGGCCGCCCCCGTGGCCTCGATCGGAGCGGTCATCGGCGCGGTCTGCGGCGCCATCGCCGGTATTCCGATGATTCCCACCGGAACGATAGCCGTCATGGGCTTCGGTGCGGCCGTCGGCTACGGGTTCGTCGCATCACCGGCCATCGCTCTCGGTGCAGCCATCGGCGCCGGGGTCGGTGTCGCACAGGGACTTCTCACGCCGCCCACGGTTCCGGCCTCCTGATAACAGGATCGGACGCCTGACCCATTTCATACGCGCACGATTTACCAGGAAGACCCGGTTTCGGCCGGGTCTTTCTGTTCGCGAGGGAACACCGCACGTTTCGCTTCGCCGTGACCGGTTATCGCGATGAGGACCGGCGGATACGGCAGGCCGGTCGCCGCACAAGGAGGTTACCTATGAGCACCACCGACAAGGCGAAGAACAAGGCCGAGAAAATCGCCGGTCAAGCCAAGGAAAAGGTCGGCACGGCCGCCGATGACCCGAAGAAGAGGGACGAAGGCCGGACCGATCAGGTCAAGTCCGACCTCAAGGACGCGGGCGAGAAGGTCAAGGACGCCTTCAAGCACTGACCTCGCACGCAGGAAAGGACCCCTGGAGCGGATGGCCGCGGCGCGGTCGTCCGCTCTGACGCATCCGGGTCGTGAGGGAGCCCGCGGCGGCTATTTCTCCCGCGGCCCATGCGACTGATCTCCGCCCCCTGGACCGGCGACGGTGTCCTCGCCGACCGGCTGTCCTTCGTCCGCCACGAGGCGCAGCTCGCTCGGCCACCAGATAGTGCGGCCGATCAGGCTGAACAACGCCGGGATGACGACGGTCCGCACGACGAAGGTGTCGAGCAGGATGCCGAGGCCGACCACGATGCCGACCTGGGTGAGCGTGATCAGAGGGAGCACGCCGAGCACACAGAACACCGCGGCGAGCACGATTCCGGCGCTGGTGATCACCGCGCCGGTCACCGAGACCGCACGCACCATGCCCTGCGTGGTGCCGTGGCCAGGGGTTTCCTCGCGCGCCCTGGTCACGAGGAAGATCGTGTAGTCGACGCCGAGCGCGACCAGGAACAGGAACGCGAACAAGGGAACGCTGATATCCAGCGCGGGAAATCCGAACACCTGCGCACTCATCCAGCTGCCCAGCCCGAGCGCGGCCAGCGCGCTGAGCACGGTGACCGCCACCAAGAGCACCGCGGCGGGTATCGCGCGCAGTAGCACGAGCAGGACCGCGAGCACGACGACCAGGATCAGCGGAATGATCACCTCGCGGTCCTCGGCCGCGGCGGTCTGGATGTCCAGCACCTGGGCGTCGGTGCCGCCGACGAGCGCGTCCGCTCCGGGCACCTCGGCGAGCGACGCTCGTAGCGCCTCGATCGTGTCGAAGGCCCGCGCGGAAGCCGGTGGCGCGTCGATCACCACCGACCACCGAGTGAGGCCGGTCGGCGAGGTCCCCGTCTGCCAGGTCATCACCACCCCCTCGGTGGTGCGGAACGCCGCATCGATCCCCGGGACCGCGCCGCTGCGGGCGAGCACGATCGCCGGGTCGGACGCACCGGACGGGAAATGCTGCGCGAGCGTGTCGAATCCCTCCACCGATTCCGCGCGGACCCGGAACTGCTCGGTCTGCGAGAGCCCAACCCGCACCGTCAGCAAACCGGTCGCGCAGATGGCGAGCACCGCGATCGCGCACCCGGCGACCAGCGCGGGCCTGCGTACCACGCGCGCGGCGATCGTGTGCCAGACTCCCTGGTCGGCGGTGTCGCGGTCGTCGGCATGGGGCACGAACGGCCAGAACACGTTGCGCCCGCACAGCGCGAGAGCGCCCGGCAGCGCGAGCAGGACGAACCCCACCGCGATCAGCAACCCGAGCGCGGCCATCACACCGAGACTGCGGGTGCTCGGCACCGAAGCCAGCAGCAGCACCAGCAGCGCGGCGACCACCGTCATGTTGCTGGCCAGGATCGCGGGCCCGGCGCGCCGCACCGCCTGCCGCAACGCGGCACGGTGATCCGACGCCCGGTGCAGCTCGTCGCGGTAGCGCGACACCAGCAGCAACGCGTAGTTGGTGCCCGCGCCGAACACCAGCACGCTGGTGACGCCGGACGTCGAGCCGTCGAAGGCCAGCGGGGTCACGCGTGCCAGGGCGGTTCCGGCGCTGGTGGCGACCCGGTCGGCCGCGCCGACCACGGCCAGCGGCACCAGCCACAGGACCGGGGAGCGGTACGTCGCGATCAGCAGCACCGCGACCACGATGGCGGTCACCGCGAGCAGGGTGACGTTGGCGCCGGAGAACGAATCGGCGATATCGGCGCCGAACGCGGGACCGCCGGTCACCTGCAGGATCAACCCGTCGGGCAGCCCGTCACGCGCGGTGGAACGGATGTCCCGGATGCGGTCGGTCAGCGCGAACCCGCTCAGGTCGGCGTGCACCGGCACCTGTCCGATCGCCGCCTTCTGATCCGGCGACATGATCAGGTCGGCGGGCCCTGGCGACCGCCCAGTGGCACGGGTCACCGCCGCGATCGTGGCGTTGCGGTCGTCCTCGGTCAGGGTGCCGCCGTCGGCGCGGGTGACCACGATGATCGCGGCCGCCCAGCCCGCGTCCGGAAACTCGTCCAGAGCCTGTTCGACCCGGGCGGAGTCCGCCGACGGCGGCAGGGCGTCGGGCGCCTGGCCGGCCGCCTCGTTCTCCCCGACGGCTGCGATCAGTCCCACCGAGGCCGCGGCGAGCACGAGCAGCAGCACCCACGATCCGCGGGCGGTCACCAGCGACGCGTAGCGATCCCAAGCGCTCACCCGGCAACTCTCTCAGATCTTCGCCCGCGAGCAGGCGAGACACCCCGCCCGCACCACCAGCTGACCGGGTCAGTCTCGTAAAGCCTGCTCCCGCAATGATTTCAAGGTCTTCGACAGAATGCGTGAGACCTGCATCTGGGAACAGCCGATCCGCTGGGCGATCTGCTCCTGGGACAGCGAATCGAAGAAGCGCATGACGAGCACCTGCTTCTCGCGTTCCGGTAACGCGGCCAGCAGCGGTTTCACCGCCAGATAGTTCTCCACGGTGCCGAAATCGGGGTCCTCGGCGCCCAGCGAATCCAGCAGCGAGGGACCGCCGGAGTCCGCGTCGCCGGACTCGGCGACAGCGTCGATCGAGGAGGTCTGATAGGCGTTGCGCGCGATGAGCGCCTGGGTCACCTCGTTCAGATCGACCCCCAGTTCCTCGGCGATCTCCCGTGCCCGCGGCATCCGGCCCAGCCGCTGCGACAGGGTCTCCACCGCCGGTCCGATGGTGGACTGAATTTCCTTGAGCCGCCGGGGCACTCGCACCGACCAGGCGTGGTCGCGGAAATGCCTGCGCACCTCACCCATGATCGTCGGCACCGCGAACGACAGAAAGGTCGCGCCGTGTGCCGGATCGAAGCGATCGACCGCGGCGAGCATACCCACCCGGGCGATCTGCAGCAGATCCTCGAAATTCTCGCCGCGTCCGCTGAACTTCCGCGCGATGTGTTCGGCGAGCGGAAGGCAGCGGGCGATCAGCTCCGCGCGCAGGGCCTCGCGGCGCGGGTCGTCGGTTGCCACCGCGGCGAGTTCGGCGAACAGCGGCTCGATATTGTCGTAACTGTCTCCCCCCGACTTGCGCTTGGGCGTGCTCCGATTCGACTCGCTACTCATCCGAGCCGCCGCGGACCCAGCGGAAGTCGACGGTAGTCGGGTAGCCGCCCGCTGCGGCGTCGTGGGCGCCCTGGGACGCGGAAACCGAATCGGTCAGCGTCGCGACGATGTGCCAGCCGAAGCCGGCCTGATCCGGAGTGGCGTCCGACCTCGTGAACGCGCTGACGCGCACGTCAACGGCGTCGCCGTCGAAGTTGAACGCGCAGTCGAGCTCCGACCCCGGCACCGCGTCCAGTACCAGCGCGCTGGCGACCTCGTCGAGAGCCAGCCGGATATCGGTCACCTCATCGATGCCGAAATCGGCCATCAGCACGACGGTCTCGGCCAAGGCACGCAACATCGCCAGCTGCTCGGACTCGGCGGGCACCCGCACGCTGATCGTGCCGGTCCGCGTCGTCGCGTCTCCCGGCCGCCGCCCCTCATCGAATCGCTCCGCGATGCTGTCACCCTTGCTCATGCACCACTCCAGAAGTCGCGCCGTCCGTCGGAGCGACCAGCCTACGCCCTGTTGCCCGCTCGTTTCGACGCGCCATGCGCGGGTGCGCGTATTCGACTCGCCCAGGCGGACGTCCGCTCAGCCATCCGCGCCCAATCGTATCGGAGGGAGCCGACGACGTCCGTCCCCGACCTCGCGAACCAGATCCGCGTAGGCGATCTCCAATTCGGCCAGCCGGGTCCATGCCGCGTGCATGCGTTCACCGCCCGGATCGTCGTGCATCAACAGATGGAATGCCCGTTCCGCGACGGCGGCCATCCGGTCGATCAACTCGCCCAGACTCGCTTCGTGCAAGCGCACCCCGGCCGCCGCGCTCGGCAGGTGCACCGCCGCCCAGGTGTTGATCCGGTCGACCAGTTCGGCACGGTGACCATCGATCTCCACCAGGAGTCCCGGAACTTCGCGGCGGCGGCGGTGCAGTTCGGTCAGCTCGCGCGCCCATCGGCTCACCGGCCCGTGCACATGCTGACCGCCCAGCGCGCACAGCAGAGTACTCGGGCTCGGCAATACCGAGCTCTCGACCACTTTCCGCAGTCGGGCACGCTGGGCGAGCATCGGCCTACCTCCTCGGCACAACCACACCGATTCCGCGGCCGGTCGTCAGAGCATTCATCAGGACAACGTTCATTCCGGGTCGGTCACGCCTGGGCCGGTCGCGCGGTGGCGCGCCGAAGTCACAGTGGCGCAGTGAGTTCCAGGTGGATGCCATCCGGATCGGAGAAGGACAGGATCGCGATACCGAAGTCGGCCATCTCGATGATCTCGCCGTGTTCGATGCCCGCTTCGCTCAGCCGGGCAGCGGCGGCGACCAGATCGTCTCGCGCCGGGACGGTGAAGCTGAGATGGTCCAAGCCCACCCGATCGGAGTCGAAGCGGTCCGTCGCCGGCGCCACCGGGCGCAGGCCGAGCAGCATTCCGTTGGCCTGGAACACCACTCCGCCGAAGAGCTGGAACGGATCGGTCCGCACTGCCGGATCGTCGGGGCTGCCCGGCGATGCAGCGGCGATCGGGAAGCCGAGAACGTCGTGGTAGAAGGCACGGGACCGGTCGATATCGGTCACGGTCAACCGGATGTGGTGGGTTCCGGTCGTTTCGATCAGGGTCACGCGAACTCCCCAGGTGAAAGGTAGGGCGGGCTCGACCGACTCCCCGGGCGGCTGCTCCGGTGGCGAGTCGTCTCGGGGATGACAGTAAGACAGAATTCCGGCGGAACAGAGTGTCGTGAACGACATCTTCGGTACTGTTTCCGACATGGACGTCGCTGTCTTCGTCGTGGACGGCGTGGCCGATTTCGGATACGCCGCTCTGCTGGAGACCTTCAACACCGCGAACTCGGTACGGACCGAGCTCACCGACCCGCCGCAGCCATGGCGGGTCCGCAGCGTCTCGTTCGGCGCCACCATCCGCTCTGGCCACGGCAATACCGTGCCGACGGTCCCGCTCGACGACCTCGGTGACGAATTCGAGCTGATGATCGTGCCCGCGGTGAACGTGCTCGCCGCCGAGGCGCTGATCGATCTCATCTCCTCCCCCACCAGCCGTCCCGTGCTCGACCGCCTGGTCGCGGCACGCGAAAGAGGGGTGCATCTCGCCGGCGCGTGCACCGGAACGTTCTTCCTGGCCGAGGCCGGTGTGCTGGACGGCTCTCCCGCCACCACGAGCTGGTGGCTCGGCCCGAGTTTCCGGCATCGCTACCCCCGCGTCCAGCTGGACGAAGGCCGCACCCTGTGCCGCGGCCACGGCGTCACCACCGCGGGTGCCGCGCTGTCGCATATGGATCTCGCGCTGTCGCTGATCGCCACCAAGAGCCCCGCGTTGGCCGAACGCGCCATGCGCTATCTGGCGGTCGGCGCGGGAAGACCGCAGCGGGAGTTCATCATTCCCGAGGTCATCGCCAGGGGCGATTCCGTCACCGCCGCGTTCGAACGCTGGGTCCGCGACCACCTCGCAGACAACTTCCGAATCTCGCAGGCCGCCAGGGCCATCGGCGTCACCGAACGCAGCTTGCAACGCGCCACCCATGCCGAACTGGGCATGTCGCCCAGCGAATTCGTGCACGACATCCGCCTGGAACGCGCCATGCACCTGTTGCGCACCACGCCCCTCACCGTGGACGCGGTCGCCGCGAAGGTCGGATACCTCAACGCGGGCACCCTTCGCGGGCTGTTCCGCCGTCGCCGGGGCATGTCGATCTCCGAAATCCGCATGACTCGCCTGTCGTACTGAATTCTCTTCCAGCAGTGCGGAATAGACGCCGCGCGCGTTACCATCTCTTCGAGGCTTCTAGAAAAGATCGAGGAAGCGGAGGTGCGATGCCACTCGGGCGCTGGAAGTCCGCCGATCATCCCGAGATCGATGCCGTGTCGATCGATGCCGTCCTGCACGCCCTCGCCGACCCGACTCGCCGGCGGATCGTGCGCATGCTCATCGACCAAGGCGACCGGCCGTGCGGCACGTTCGGGCTCGGGATCCCACCGTCCACCCTCAGCCACCACTTCAAAGCACTGCGCAACGCCGGATTGATCCGCCAATTCGACCAGGGCCGTCAGCGCATGAACACCCTGCGGCTCGCCGAGCTCGACGCCCGCTTCCCCGGTCTGGTCGCCTCGATCCTCGCGCAAGCCGAGCATGGCCATCTGCCCAACCGCCCCGAATCGAACTGATCCGCAAGGAATTTCGTTATGTCGTTGAACGCAGTCGCGCGAGTATGCGCCATTCCGGTCAGTCTGTGGCTGATCACAGCGCTCATCGTCGATGCCGACTATCGAGCCGACAATATCTTCGCCGCCCCGGACTTCACGTTCTCCCTCGTCCTGCTGATCGCCGCCCTCCTCCCCTGGCGCTTCGCGATCCCGGCCCTCACCGCCGGCTATTTCTTCGGCTCCGGCGTCATCACCGTCGCCGCCTTCAACCGCTTCGACCGCGGCGAATCCAGCCAGGCAACCATCAACCTCATCATCGCCGCGGTCTATCTGACCGTCGCACTGCTGCTCGTCCTCCGCGTCGGACGCACCCGATCGCTCGATCCCCAGCCCTGCTGATCCGGTAGAACAACGACCAGCAGAGCGCGCCATCGCTGCCGGGGGCGCAGGCATGCGGCACCATGCCCGCCGATGACGCAGACCACCGCGCACTCGGGGTCATCGATGAACGAGACCGACTCGTCCAAGTCGCCTCGAGTCCATCCATACGACCGCCGAGCCACCTGCGGCAGACCGGACTCAGATACTCAGATCAGCGCAGCTGAATGCGGGTCTGCGGGGGAGTGGTCACATCATCATCGGCATACCGGGAAACATCCGATTCCACCACTCGCGTGCCATCGCCATCATCTGATCCAAGGTCATCATCGTTTTCACCTCTTTTCGATTGAAACCCAAGATCAGGGGTACCCGGGACGATCGTTTCTAACGGCGGGACTGCCCAGCTTTCTACGAACCCATTGGATCGGGCGGGAGAGCGCCGGTCGCCAGCTGTTCTCCCGCAACCTGCCGATTTGCCGAGTCGAGGAGCGGTAACGTCCGGAACGAAGCGCCGGATGCGGCAGCGGTGCCCGCACGCAGGAGGATCGCCGTGACCGATCACCAGCACGGAACCACATCGGATGAGGGACGGTCATCGGCAGGCCACGCTGTGAGCGCCCCTGACACCGTGCGGCTCGCGGTGGTTGTCGCGGCGTTGGGCGTGGTGTTCGGCGACATCGGGACCAGCCCGATCTACACGATGCAGACGGTGTTCAACCCACGCGACCCGCACCCGGTCCCGGTCAGCATGGCGAACGTGTACGGCGTGGTGTCGCTGATCTTCTGGTCGGTGACGATCATCGTCACGATCACCTACGTGCTGCTGGCACTGCGCGCCGACAACGACGGGCAGGGCGGCATCATGGCGCTGATCACGCAGCTGCGGCGATGGGGCACTCAGCACGGCCGGCGGCAAGCCGCCGTGCTCGCGGCCCTGGGCGTCTTCGGCGCGTCGCTGTTCTTCGGCGACAGCATGATCACTCCGGCGATCTCGGTGCTGTCCGCCGTCGAAGGGCTCGAAGTGGTCGAACCGGAGCTGAAAGATTTCGTCGTGCCGATCACCGCGCTGATCATCGTGGTGCTGTTCCTCGTGCAGCGGCGCGGAACCGCGGCGGTGGGCCGGGTGTTCGGGCCGGTCATGATCGCGTGGTTCGTAACCATCGGCGTGTGCGGAGTGGCCGGCATCGCCCGCCACCCGCAGATTCTGAAGGCACTGTCGCCGACCTACGCGCTGGGCTTCCTGACCGGCCATTTCCACATCGCGTTCTTCGCCTTGGCCGCGGTCGTGCTCGCGGTCACCGGAGCCGAGGCGCTCTACGCCGACATGGGGCACTTCGGTCGCCGCGCGATCACCCGTGCCTGGCTGATCCTCGTATTCCCCGCCTGCGTTCTCAGCTACTTCGGCCAAGCCGCGCTGATCCTCGACGATCCGAGGAATATCAGCAGCCCGTTCTTCCTGCTCGTGCCCGGCTGGGGCCGACTGCCCCTGGTCCTGTTGGCCACCGCGGCGACGGTGATCGCCTCCCAGGCGGTGATCACCGGCGCGTACTCGGTGGCCTCCCAGGCAGCGCGGCTCGGCTACCTTCCCCGGATGCGGATCGCGCACACCTCGGAGTCCGCCGTCGGCCAGATCTACGTCCCGTGGATCAATTGGCTGCTGATGGTCTCGGTGCTCACTCTGGTGTTCGCCTTCCGCAGATCGGCAGCGCTGGCCTATGCGTTCGGCATGGCGGTGACCGGGACGATCACGATCACCACGCTGCTGTTCTTCTACATCGCCCGCGCCAGGTGGGGCACACCGCGGTGGCTGATCGGCCTCGGCGCCGTCCCGCTGCTGCTGGTGGACCTGCTGTTCGTCGCGGCCAACCTGACCAAGCTCGTGCACGGCGCGTGGCTGCCGCTGACGATCGGCCTCACCGCGTTCACCGTGATGACCACGTGGCGGCGCGGGCGCGAGATCGTCACCGCGGAGCGGGAACGGCGCGAGGGATCGCTGCGCGAATTCGTGGACCAGCTGCACGAAGGAAAGCCCTCGATACGCCAGGTTCCCGGCACGGCCGTCTTCCTCAACCGCGGCAAGCGGACCGCGCCGCTGGCGATGCGGGCCAACGTCGAGCACAACCAGGTGCGGCACAAGCATGTCGTGATCATGTCGATCGAAACCGAGCCGGTCCCCCACGTTCCGGCGGAGGAAAGGATCACCGTCGACTCCATGGGCTATGCCGAAGACGGCATCATCCACGTCCGAGCTCGGTTCGGCTATATGGAGCACCAGGATGTGCCCGGCGCGCTGGCGCTGCTGCCCCCCGACAGCACCGAAGGGCCGTTGCGACTGGACGAGGCTTCCTATTTCCTGTCGACGATCGAGCTTCGGCGCGGGACCGCGCCCACCATGGCACCGTGGCGCAAGCGGCTGTTCATCGCCACCTCCTACATCACCGCCGACGCCGCCGAGCATTTCGGATTACCGCGCGAACGCACCGTCATCATGGGCTCCCGTATCGAGGTATAGGCGGCACGTGGTGCGCACCAGCCCACCGGCGTGGCGAGTCAGGGTCGGCCGTCGCCGGTCACCAGATCCAGGAGATGGGCGGCGTCGGCGCGCAGGTTGTCCACGGCGTCGGCGCGTCCGGAGAGCTTGTGCAGCAGCGCTTGCTGGAAGAGGCCGTCGAAGAGGGCGTACGCCGTTTTCGACGGCACCAGCAGAGGTTTGCCGGACAGTTCCGCGTAGCGCCGCGCGACGTTGTGGATCATCTGCTCGCGACGTCCGTCGATCTCGATGACGTCGTCGCGGAAGGACTCCTCGAACAGACTCTGATTGCGCAGGTCGTACCACAGCCGGTGCAGCGGAGCATCGGTGTCCACGGTGGTGGCCATGGCGGCGCCGAAGTCACGCCGCAGGCCCTCGGCCGTGGTCGCGGTGGCGACGATGTCGTCGTAACGGGTGACGCAGACCGCCTCGTACTGCCGCACCGCGTGGGTGATCAGCTCGACCTTGTCGTTGAAGTAGTAGTGCAGCACGCCGTGGGTGAACTCGGATTTCTGCGCGATCTCCCGCAGGCTGGTCCGGGCGTAGCCGAGTTCGGCGAGGGTGTGCAGCGCGGCGGCGGCCAACTGCGCGCGCCGTTCGGCGAACTTGTCCACCTGCCTGCGCGCGATGCGATCCCGCCTGGTCTCGACGATCTCGGTCACCGTGACTTCTCTCCGTCCACGTGTCCACACCCTGCGAACCCGCTCAGTCTAACGCGGCCGCGCGATACCGGACCGTGTCTCCTTGACAGTCGTCAAAGAAAATCTTGACGCTTGTCAAAATTTCGCAGTAGTGTGATCCACGTCGCAGTCGGACGGAGCGCCGCATCGGGCGCCCGCGCCGCACAAGCCATCTCGAGGAGGAGATGCCGGATGAGTGGGTATGACCTGACCGGGCGCCGGGCGCTGGTAACCGGTGGAGCACGGGGATTGGGTGCCGGCATGGCCGAGGCGCTGGCCCGCGCCGGAGCCGCCGTCGCGATCGGCGACGTCCGCGAGGATCTCGGCAAGGACACCGTGGAGGCGTTGCGCGCCTCCGGCGCCGTCGCCGAATTCGTTTCGCTCGATGTCACCGACGACGCGCGGTGGGAGCAGGCGGTCGCCGACACCGTGGCCGCGCTCGGCGGTCTGGACATCGTCGTCAACAACGCCGGTATCGAAATCACCGGTCTGCTGGTGGATCTCGATCCGTCCGAGGCGCGCCGGATGCTGGAGGTGAACGTGCTGGGCACGGCGCTGGGCATCAAACATGCCTTCCGCGCGATGCGTCCCGGTGGGGCCGCGGGCCGCGGTGGCGCGATCGTGAACATCGCCTCGGTGGCCGCGACGATCGCATTCCCCGGTATCGGGGTGTACTCGTCGACCAAGTCCGCGGTCGATCGGCTCACCCGCGTCGCCGCGATGGAGTCCGGCAAGCTCGGCTACGGCGTCCGGGTGAACTGTGTTTACCCCGGGCTCGTTCCGACCGAGATGGGCGCGCGGCTGGCCAGCGATGTGGCCGAGATCGGTCTGTTCCCCAGCGCGGAGGCCGCCGTCGGCGCCGTGATCGAGCAGACCCCGCAGGGACGGCTCGGCGAGGTCGCCGAGATGGCCGACGCGGTGGTCTTCCTCGCCTCCGACGCCGCCCGCTTCATCACCGGGGCCGGCCTGCCGGTCGACGGCGGCATGGGCATGTGAGCACCGAACAACATCGAAAGGTCTGAGATCTCATGAGTACCGACAAGCCCGTCGTCGTCTACGGCGCCTCCGGCTACACCGGCCGACTGGTCTGTGAATACCTGCGCGAGTTCAACATCCCGTTCATCGCCGCGGGCCGGGACAAGTCCCGCCTCCAGGAAGCGATCGAGAAGATCCCCGGCATCGACACCGTCGAGCACGAGATCGTCGAGGTCGCCCACGACGTGGGACCGCTGACCGAACTGTTCCGCGGCGCCTCCGTCGTCTGCAACACCGTCGGGCCGTTCTCGCAATACGGCCACGAGGTCGTGCAGGCCTGCCTCGCGGCGGGGACGCACTATCTCGACACCACGGGCGAACAGGATTGGCTCATCGCCTGCGATGAGCAATACGGCAGCGACATGGCCGAACGCGGACTGCTGCTGTCGCCGGGCATCGCGCAGATGTACACCACCGGCGAGATCGCCGCCAACCTCTGCCTCGAGACGCCCGGCCTGGACACCTTGGACATCCAGGTCTTCTGGAAGGGCTTCCCGACCGTCGCATCGACGAAGACGATCCTGGTCAACGCCGCACTGTCCAAGGCCTATTACCTCGAGCAGAACCAGTACGTCGAGTGGCCCGCCGACGGCGGACTCTATGACGTCGTCGTGCCCGGCCAGCACGAAATCGGGCTGGCCCTGCCGTGGGGCGGCACCTCGCATCCGGTCTGGTTCAAACGCGATCCACGCGTCGCGAACGTGAAGGTGCTCGGCGGTGTCTTCAACCGGCCGCTGATGCTGGGCGTTCCACAGATCGTGCAGGCGGTCATCGAGCAGGTGAAAGACCTTCCGGTGGAAGAGAAATACCGGGTGCTCACCGAGCAGGCGTCGGCCGTGCGCAGCGAGATGCCGCCGCGGGAGAATCCGCGCGTCAACACCTCGCTGGACTCGGTCCACGCGTCGGGTCCGCTGGCGCGCGCCCACTGCGTGATCTACGGAAACTGCAACTACAAGCAGACCGGCCTGATGCAGGCGTTCGCCGCGAACTCGCTGTTGCAGGCGTCGCCGAAGCGGGTCGGGTTCGCCTCGGCCTGCCAGGCGTTCGGCCACCGGGAACTGCTCGGGGTGCTGCGCGGTTTCGGGCTGGTCGCCGAACCGGTCCTCACCGTGCACCGCTGATCACGCCTCGGCCCGTCGGCGTCCGGTGCCGCACGCCGACGGGCCGGGATTTCCACCCACCCGCTTCGCTTTCGAAGGAATGACCGTGCGTCTGACCGACTATCTCGACAAGGGCGCCTCGCTGGGCGCGACCGCGCCCTGCCTGACCATGAACGGGAACACGCTGACCTATCAGCAGGTCAGGCAATTGTCCTGGCAGGTCGCCCGCGCCCTGCACGATTCAGGAGTGCGCCCTGGCGACAAGGTCGCGATCCTGTCGGCGAACGACGCACTCGCCTTCGCCTGCGTCTTCGGCATCGCCCGCGCCGGTGCGGTGTGGTGCCCGATGAACCCGCGCAACGAAGCCGCCGAAAACCGGGAATTGCTTGACCTCTTCGATTGCACGTGCCTGATCTTCCACTCCGCCTTCGCGCCGCTGGTGGAAGCCATCGCACCGCGGCTGCCCGCGTTGACGACCCTGATCTGCCTGGACGCGAACGTCTCCGGAGCGGTGCGTTTCGACGAGTGGATTCGCGACTGTCCGGCAACCGAGTGGCAGGCCGAACCGGTGGACGACGTCATCATGCTGGTCGGCACCGGCGGGACCACGGGGCGGCCCAAGGGTGTCCGGCTCACCGGGCACAACATCGAAGCGATGACGGCGCTCACGCTGATGAGCTACCCGTTCGAGGGAAGGCCGCGCTACCTGGCTCTCGCGCCGCTCACCCACGCCGCGGGCGTGCTGTGTTTCCCGATCATGACCCTCGGCGGCGAGATCGTCGTGATGCCCTCCCCCGACTTGACGGAATTCCTCGCACTGCTGGAGCGTCACCGCGTCACGCACACCTTCCTCCCACCCACGCTGATCTACATGCTGCTGGACCACCCAGCCCTGCCGGGCGCCGATCTCGGTTCGTTGCAATGTCTTTGGTACGGCGCGGCGCCGATGTCGACCGCTCGGCTCGAGCAGGCGCTGCACCGGATCGGGCCGGTCATGGGACAGCTGTTCGGGCAATCCGAAGCCCCGATGATGGTCTCCACCCTGGCCCCGAAGGAACACTTCCGGCCGGACGGTTCCATCGCGACCGAGCGGCTGTCGTCCGCGGGCCGTCCCACTCCCCTGACCCACGTGGCGATCATGGACGGCGAAGGCCGGCTGCTGCCCACGGGCGAACGCGGCGAGATCGTGGTGCGCGGACCGCTGGTGATGGCCGGCTACCACAAGAATCCGGAGGCGACCGCCGACGCGTCGCGATACGGCTGGCACCACACCGGCGATATCGGCTACCTCGATGCCGACAACTACCTCTACGTCGTCGATCGCGCCAAGGACATGATCATCACCGGCGGCTTCAACGTCTATTCCGCCGAAGTCGAGCAGGCCCTGCTGGCCCATCCCGCCGTTCAGGACTGCGCCGTGGTCGGCCTGCCCGACGACAAGTGGGGTGAGCGCGTCACCGCCGTCGTCCAATTCCACACCGGCCGCACCGCCACCGCCGCCGAACTGCGCGAATTCGCCAAGGCACGGCTCGGCGCCGTGAAGACCCCGAAACAAGTGGAGATCTGGGCCGACCTCCCCCGCTCGAAGATCGGCAAGGTGCTCAAACCCGAAATCCGCGCGCAACTGCGCGCACAGAGCAACACACCGCAATCCCTTCCCCGCTGAGCTGGCATGGCCGCCGCCGCGGCGCCCTGCGGCGCGTCTGCCAATCGCTTCGTCAGCAGGTGGTGGGGGCGGGCTCGCCGCGGACCCTTGCTTGGAGCCACAACAGTGCCGCGGGTGTGCCCAGTACCGCCGCGGTCAGGTGCTCAACTTCGGGCAGCTGTTCACCCGCGGAAACCCGCAGCGTCTCCACCGGCACCCCTGCCGCGCACCAGCGGCGGAGGGTGTTCTCGATGGCTTCGACCAGAAGCTCCTGGTCGTCCGGCGAATGCCATTCGAAGATCGGCATTTCCGGCACCCCGGGATAGAGCTCCAGGCTGTTCTCCTCCACCACCGACCGGGCTTCGCGGTCTTCGAAGATCGAGGTGTCGGTGAGGAATTCGCCGGCGCTGCCGCCGATGCCCGCGGTGAGGATCTCATTGGCGCAGCTGTTGGCCATCTCCTCACGGACCTCGAGGCCGCGCTGGTTGAGATACGAGCTGATCGGCAGCCGGTCCGGGTACTCCCGCTCCAGGCCGATCGCCGCCCCCATGGCCAGCCCGAAGGACCGATGCGGACCCAAGCCCACCCCCTCCGCCAGCGTCACCAGGTTCAGCGTAGCGCCGCCGAAGGCCGCACCCGCCAGCTCCAGCTCCGGCGCATACGACGGCTGCAGCGCAGCCGCCCATGCGGTGGCCAGGCCGCCACCGGAGTAGCCGGCCAGCACCGCTGGGCTGTGCTGCACGCCGAGCGCGGGCAGCTGTTTCACCGCACGGATACCGTCCAACACGATTTGACCACCCAAGCGCGCCGCTCCGAACGCAAAGTACGGTCCGAGATGATCCGGCAGCGCGACACTCCAGCCCTGCGCCAGCACCGCGTTCAAAATCGGCATCGTCACCGTCGCATTCCGATCGCCGCGGTACAGCGCGTGCGATACCGCGCAGTGGGTGCCGAGCGAGTTGATGAAATGCTGATACGACAGCAGCGGCCCACCGGGCCGCTGGCCGAAGGGGGTGAGCACCGTGGTGGTCGCCGCGATCGGGGCGCCGTGTGAGTTGGTGGACCGGAATTTGACCAGCGTGACGGTGGCGCCGGGGAAGATCGCCACCGGCGGCATTGGACGCGAGTCGAGCACCTCACCGGGTCGGTGTGCCGCCAGATCCGCCGGGGCGGCGTAGAACGGGTCGGGATCCGGCCGCGGATACAGCGGTTCCGCGGTTGCCGTCACCGCGAGCAGCAGCGCGAGTGCCACACCGCCGACAGCACTGAGGGCCTGGGCCGAACCGCTGCGTCTGCTGCTGAGAAAAAGAAGAAACTGCCGGGTCACAGCCTTGACCTCCACGGGTAGTTCGTGGCATTCGTCGACCAGCCAGCATGAATTCAAATGCGACAGCACCAGCAAACTCTCAGCGACACGCCGGACAGAGAGCCGATTGTGCCGAGAAAATGACATTTGCGCCTCCCTCCCGACATCAGCCCAACAGCGCCGACAGGCTCAGGCCCGCCGCCTCGCGCGCAGCCCGGCACCGGTGATTGGTGACGGGGCTCCACGACTCCGGCCTAACAAGCCTTGCCGTGCTGTAGACGCCTGTAGACGGCGAATTCATCTGCACGCCACCATGTCCGCGTAACGTGATTGCACCCCCGCCGCCGGGTGGATGTCGGCGTATCGGCACGGCCGGACATGAGCCCTGGCACGCCGTTGGTCCCCGGCGGCGGGTGCACCAACAACGAATCGGCCAAGGGGGAAGCGATGGGTACCGGCACGGTGGCGGAAACGGCGGTGCTCGCCGTACTTGCGCCGGGCGGCATGTTCACCGCCGACCAGATCACCCGAGAAGCGCAACTGACCGAGTGGATTGCCCGCCAGGCGATCGGCCAACTCGAATCGCGCGGTCTCATCATGGCGACGCCGTACGCGGCGCGCTGGTCGATCACCCCGCGCGGCGTGGCAGTGGCGCAAGCCACCATGGGCGGCCCTGGTCGTGGGCGGCGGATACAGGAGTACTAGCCCTGACACGGCCTGCCTATGGGCGGGCGTGCACCGCAGACTGCTCTCATGATGCGATACCGACTGTTCGGCCGAACCGGTCTGCGTGTGTCCGAACTCGTGCTCGGCACCATGGTGATCGACGAGGTCGACGAATACCGGCGGATTCTGCATGTTTTCGCCGACGCCGGAGGCAACTTCATCGACACCGCCTCGGCCTACGGCGCGAGCGAGGAGATGCTCGGCACGGTGCTCGACCACCGCGACCGGTTCGTCATCGGCACCAAGTACACACTGACCCGCGACGCGAGCGACCCGAACGCCTCCGGCAATCACCGCAAGAACCTGATCAGCTCGCTCGAGCAGAGCCTGCGACGGCTGCGCACCGACTACATCGACGTGTACTGGGTGCACGTCTGGGACCGGCACACCCCGATCGAGGAGACATTGCGCGCGCTCGACGACGTGGTACGCGCGGGCAAGGTGCTCCACATCGGAATCTCCGATGCCCCCGCGTGGGTGGTCGCCCAGGCGAACACCCTCGCCCAGTGCCGAGACCAGACACCCTTCTCCGGCCTACAGGTGCCCTACAACCTGCTGCAACGCGATATCGAACGGGAACTGGTGCCGATGGCCGAGGCGTTCGGCATGAGCGTCACAACCTGGGCGCCCCTGGCCCGCGGGATCCTTTCCGGCGCCGCGGGACGACGCACCGACCCAGCCCGGCACACCGAACGGGAACGCGCCGCGGCCGCGGCCGTCGACACCGTCGCGGCCGAACTCGGCGTGCCACCGGCACATGTGGCTATCGCGTGGACCCGGCACCACTCGCCCACCGTGCTGCCGATCATCGGCGTCAGCAGCGCAGCGCAGCTCACCGAGAATCTCGACGCCGCCGGCCTCACGCTGCCGAAGGACGCGGTAAGCGCCCTGGAGGCAGCAGTCCCGTTCGAACTCGGTTTCCCCGGCGACTTCATCGCCGAGTGCGACCGATCACCGCACGTCTACGGCGACACCGTGGGTCGAGTCGACGCCCACCGCCGGTCTCGTCCGAATACCCCGTCTACGGACAGTCCCACGTAAGAGCTGCATGGAGCCACTGGCGGTCGGCACACTCGCGATCCGGCAAATATGGTGTTTCTCATGAGGATTCGACCGTGGCGGCGGGTGTATCTGAGTGCCGAGTACGCGGCGCTGTTCTTCGGCGGAACGACGGTGTACAACGCGGTGATGCGGGGGAAACCCCCGATCCCGGCGCTGCTCGCGTTGGCCTCGGGTGCCGCCGTCTACCTGCGGCGCTCATCCACCTTCGACCGCGCTGCCCTGTGGCGTACCGGGGCGTTCGGCGCACAAGCGGGCTCGATGGCGGCGTTGGCTGGATCGAGCGCGCTGGCGCTCACCGCGGTGGTCGCGGCACTGCGGCGGGAGGATCTGTTCGACCTGCCGCGGCGCAATCCGTGGCTGTGGCTCGCGGTGATGGTGCTCTATCCAGCGCTGAGCGTGTACCCACAGGAGTTGATCTTCCGCTCATTCCTCTTCCATCGATACGCGCCGGTCTTCGGTGAGGGTCCCGGGTTGGTGGCAGCCAGCGCGGCCGCGTTCGGCTACGTGCACATCATCTTCGGCAGCTGGGTCTCGGTCGTCGCCAGCGGTGTCGGCGGCTGGATCTTCGCGACACGATATTTGCGGACGCACTCGCTGTTCACCGTTTCCGTCGAGCATTCGCTGTACGGGATGCTCATTTTTACGGTCGGCTTGGGACGGCACTTCTATCACGGCGCGGCTCCGTCTGCGCGAATCCAGATGAGTTTCTGAATCCGGTCGCAGCCGATTCGAGATCGTCTGCGTGCCCAGCGTTCATGTCGCATTAAGCCCTACCGGCTGATCCTCGAATGTGACCGCCCCGCGCAGCAGGACCACACTGCGGAACTGGAACGTCGACGTTGTCCGGACGTTCGCCATCGCTGTGGTCGTGGTCGTGCATTGGATCTCGGTGCGAGTCACCAGCGGCGGGGGTGCCGTTCGGGGTGATCTCACCCTGCACGGCAGACCGATATGGGCACTGAGCTGGGTGCTGCAGGTGATGCCGCTGTTCTTTCTCGCCGGTGGCTTCGCCAATACCCTGGTCGTCGATCGATGGCGCGCCCAGGCCACGAACTATGGCGCGTATCTCGGGCCGCGGGCCCGCAGGCTGACCCTGCCGATGATCCCGCTGATCGCGGTACTCGGACCGGTGGTGTGGCTCCTGCGTGCCCACTCCGATGAAATGGCGCGGACGGCAGCACATGTGGTGGCGAGCCCGCTGTGGTTTCTCGCGGTGTATCGGATCGCGGTGACGATAGCGCCCTTGGTGGTTCAGGTGCATGACCGATCGGCGTGGGTTCTGCCCGCCGGCTTGCTCGCACGACCGCCCTCACCGGTGCACTGGTCGCGGCCGCCAGCGCGTACGCCATCTGGCGAAACGGCCTATCTCCCATAGGCACACTCGGTTTCGCTGTCGTTGGCGTCGTTCTGGCGGCCGCGCTGCTCAGCACGACCCGTTCAGTGGCCTCCCGCACCGGGCTCGCGGACCGCAGCAGCACTTCAGCCTGAGCCAGCGGTCCGCGTAACCGATGCGTCAGCAGGCGATGGGCGCAGGCTCTCCGCGAACCCGTGCCTGGAGCCACGGCAGTACCGTGGGCGCGCCCAGTAACGCCGCGGACAGATGCTCGACACCGGGCACCCGCAGTGTCTGCAACGGCACCCCGGCCGCGCACCAGCGGCCGTTGGTGTTGTCGATGGCGCCGACCGGAATCAGCGGATCGTCCGGCGAATGCCATTCGAAGATCGGCATTTGCGGCACCCCGGCGTAGAGCTCCAGGCTGTTCTCCTCCACCACCGCCCTGGCCTCGCTCCGCTCGAAGATCGAGGTGGTGGTGACGAACTCCCGGGCACTGCCGCCGGCTCCGACGGCCAGGATGTCGTTGGTGCAGCTGTTGGCCATGGCGTCACGGATCTCGAGACCGCGCGCGTTGAGATACGCGCTGGTCTGCACCCGGTCCGGGTACTCCCGCTCCAGGCCGATCGCCGCCGCCATGGCCAGCCCGAAGGCCGGATGCGGTTCCAAGCCCAGCCCCTCCGCCATCGCCAGGAGGTTCATCGGCGCGCCGCCGATGGCCGCCCCCGCGATCCGCAGGTCAGGTGCGTACGAGGCCTGCAGCGCAGCCGCCCATCCGGTGGCCATGCCGCCGCCGGAGTAGCCGGTCATCACCACTGGGCTGTGCTGCAAGCCGAGCGCGGGCAGCCGTTGCGCCGCCCGGATGCCGTCCAATGTGATCTGGCCACCCAAACGCGCGGCGCCGAAGGCGAACTGCGGTCCGAGATGATCCGGCAGCGCGATACTCCAGCCCTGCTGCAGCAGCACGTTCAAAAGCGGCGTCGTCGTATTCAGGTTCGTATCGCCGGCGTATAGCAGGTGCGATACCGCGCAGTCGGTGCCGAGCGCGTTGATGAAGTGCTGATACGACAGCAGCGGCCCGTTGGGTGGATGGTTGGCGGGCGTCAGGATCGTGGTCGTCGCCGCTATCGGCCCGCCATGCGAGTCGGTGGACCGGAATTCGACCAGCGTGACCGTCGCGCCGGGAAACAGGGGCAGCGGCGGCAGTGCCCGCACGTCGAGCACATCACCGGGTCGGTGCGCCGCCAGATCCGCCGGTGGGGCATAGAACGGGTCCGGATGAGGCCGCGGATACAACGGCTCGGCGGTTGCCGTCACCGCCAGCAGGAGCCCGACTGCCATACCGGCGAGCGGACCGAGGATTCTGGGTGAACCGCTACGCCATCTGCGTAGGAAACGAGGAAATAGACGAGTCACGACCTTGACCTCCACGGGTAGTTCGCGCCATTCGTCGACGAGCTGGCCTATTAGAGGGCCAACATCAGCAAACTATCAGCAACACGCTGGAGCGCGGCCGAATGTGCCGGAACTGAAACACTCTCGCGACATTCCACAACGAGCCTCGTGTCCGCCGCACGGATGGGCAACCGCGTTCGACCAGGCGGTTCCCGAACTATCGTGCGGATGATGCGGCGTGGTTTCCCGATAGCAACCGCCACCGCCACTACGCTGCCGATCGCACGCTTTCCGCAGGTTGCCCCGCTGTCCGACCCGTCGCCGACGCCGATCGGCCGGGATACGAGAAGGGAAATTCGTGCTGTCTCCCACAACGCTCCTCGCCCCGCTCCTGTCCGCCGCCGCGCTCCTGTCCGGTGTCGCCACGCTGGCCACCCACGACACCGAACCCGCTCCCGCGGTAGAAGCCGCGACCTACGTCGAAGACACCGAAGCCGGCGCCGGGGGCCTCCTCCCGGTCGCCCAGGTTGCCGGGGAGTACCCAATCCCAACCTTCCCGACCTACATGACCAACTTCCCGACCTTCACTTTCCGACCTACGACCAATTTCCCAACCCCGACCTTCAACCCCGACCTTCCCACCTACCCGACCCCGACCTTCCCGACCAACTTCCCGACAGCCTTCCCCACCTACCCGACCCCGACCTTCCCGACCAACATCCCAACTCCGACCTTCCCGACCACCTTCCCATCTCCGGCTTTCCCCACCAACTTCCCAATCCCAACTTTCCCCACCAACTTCCCGACCCCGACCTTCCCGACCAACTTCCCCACCTACCCGAATCCTTGAATCGAGCCGGAGTCGCTGGTGCGTGGACTACCTACGCCGGGCCGTCCGACCGCTGTCGATAACCACCCGTCCGGCACATCGGCGGCCGACAAAGCAAGCTCGGGGTCGACGCTTTCACTCATTGATGGAGAGGTGTCGCGCCTCCGCCAGTGCCCAGCGAGATTCGGGCAATGACTTGCCAGGTGTACGAGTGCTGGCGATGTTCGAGCAAGACCATCGCTCACAGCAGCAGGTTGCGGCAGCTTCCCCGACCGTGCGGCAGCACCGAACCGAAGTACCGCGCGGTACGGTGGGCAGGTGGGTGTCGGAAAGCTGGAGGCACTGACCAATGCTGGCAGTCCAGTCACCGATCACGCTGAGGGCTTCGGCTTCTCGGATCGCCGCCAATGCCCGCAGTTTCGGTCCACCTTTCCCGCCGAGCGGCGAGTTGAGCGGCTTCTGCGAGCTTGACGCCTTCTTCAGGCCGTGCGCCTTCGCGGTACGACAACAGGCACGCGTTGATCCAAGCGTGGGCAGCGGCAATTCCATCGCCAGCAGCCGTGGCGGCCTACGCCGCATCGGCGTAGTAGCGTCGGGCTTCACGCCAGCGGCTGGAACTAACGGTCACGGTTGATGACGACGTGCGCGCCGATCTGCCGCCGCTGCCATGCGCCGAGCTCTGTTCAGCAACTGAACTCGACCACCACTTTGTCAGGCGAGGTGGAATTGCGGGCGACGATCTGTCCGAGCGAGTTGGTCTCCTCTATGATTTCGAGGCCGACGCGTGAGAATGTCTCCTCGTTGAAGACGTTGCGAGCCAGCAGCGGGTTGGTGAAGGCTTGAGTGAACGCGTCGTGTGCCACCATCGTCGTCAACAACTCACCCATCATGAGGTAATCGGGGTAGTCCTCGGCAAAAATCCCGACATACCACTCGAGGTCATCGATGTCCTTGTAGAGTTCCTCGATCCGACCGCGCAATTGCGGGTCGCTCGTCAGCTGCTCGAAGCTCGACAATCGCCGGAGCCCGAAAGCTTCCCGGTATTCGTTGTAGGAGCGCAACTGCGCCTTTCGCATCAATGCGACCGTCCGTTCCTCGACAGAGGGATCGTCTGGTCGAGACCGGTCGACAAGAAAGTGTGGGGTGTTTCGAAGTCCGATCTTTCCTGCTCGCTCCATCGAGCACTGCGCCATCAGCGCTTCGATTCCGCGCCGCAACAGCAGCGGGTTATTATTGCGGAATCCGGATGGTTCCAGCCGGTCGGCGCCGCTGCCGATGCTGTTCGGCACAAGCGAGTGCCATCGGTACAGCAAGTTGAACTCGATGGCGCACCAGTTCGAGCGGTTCCAGCGTTCCCCTTCCGCCAGAAACGGGACTGTCTCGATCGGGAAGTCGAAAGGCGCAATGTGTCTGATGTATTGCTCGATCACCAGCTTCAGCAGTATGACGATCATGACGTTGCGAGTGGTGTCGAACAACCGTGCATCGTCCCATTTCGGGTACTCCTGCTCGAGCATTCGTGCGATCCGGTTGTGTTCCCGGTAGAAGACGGTATTCAACATCGTCTGGCCGATGGTCGAGTTGCCGTGCTCCAGTCCGACGGCGAACATCGCGTCCTTGTGCTCTTCCGAGGCGCCGTCGAGGATGAATTTTATGAGAAACTCCTCGTCGTGGAGGCCTCGAAATTCCGGCTTGACGACGAGCGGCCCGCCCGGCTGCCGACGCTCGAAGAGAAATACCGGAAATTCCTCGCCGTTGATTTGCTGGGTCTTCAGCCGGCCGCCGGTCTTCGAACGCAGCATAGCGGTCTTTTCCTCGGTGAGCCCGTAAATCTGACACAAGTCGATTTCATGGTTGGATGTGTTGCGTCGATAATCGTCGCGACTGGTGCGCAGAAAGCTATCGGTGAACCATTGCGCGAAGAACATGAACATTACGCTGGTGTCAGTGGATTTGATTTCCCGATCTCGCCGGAACAGTGCGACCACATCGGCCTGATCGGGCCATTTATCCTGCTGCTCCGAGGTAGCCGGCGGTAGGTGGCGCCCGGTGTACATACGATCGGTAAGCGTCCGCCAGGTCGTGTAGTCGCGACCGAGTGTCAGCGGGCGTGGCCGCGGTGAGGTCGCGTAGCCGTAGTAGTTGACGAAAAACCGGCTCAACTCGCGCCGCAGGACGGGCACTTTGGCCAGCGGTTCGATCACATTCGGCAGAAATTGGTTGAGCGCTGGCGGCAGTATCGGCGGCCGTAGCCCCAGTAGTGCGATAGGCCTCGACAGTTGTCGGCTGAATGGAACGTCCGGCAGCTCGAACATCAAGCTTCCTCCTGGCGGCTCGGTAAAGCTCGCGGATAATACCCTCGAGTGCAGCCTGGTGCGATGTCCTTTCACCTGTCGCCAGTATAGCTATGCCATGTTCGCACGTGTCCGCTATCGATCGTGTTGAGCGATTTCCTTCTGCTCTATCGAAACACAGGAATAGAACACAGCTCGGGCCGTCGGTCCGGGAGTTTCCGCCTGTGGACTACAGGCCAAAACCTTCTCTTACGTGTTGTGATTCAATTTGCGGCGTGTCGTGACCGAGTTGTGCCACCTGATGCTCAAATCGTGGCTCGAGTGAGTTGATACACGTAGGTCCGCAGTTGGTGTCCCGCCGTTCGTCACCCCACGCCGCCGCTGTGTCGCTCTCGCGGCTCATCGCGGATGGTTCGCGTTGACCCCGCGGCCACACGCTTGTCGATGATCTTCATACTCGGGGACGGTGGGCTGGCCGAGACCGTCCTGCTCGGAGACGATGCCCCTTTCGGCTCTTCAGGTAGCGCTGGCTCGGACCGGTCAGTCACTGCGCGCGGCGCCCACAACTGTCGTGAGAGCTGGCCCGCCAGGTATGCACCGGCCGCGTTCACCAGCACGTCGTCGACGGATGAGTAACGGCCGATAGCAAGGGCGAACTGCACAGTCTCCACCGCGATCGAAGCTGCTGCTCCCGCCAACAGGATGCGGTACGAGCGGGCGAACCAGGGTCGGCGCACCGGCAACAGGAAGCCGAGTGCGGCGAAGACCAGCAGATTCCCACCGAACTGCTCGATTACCCGGTCGTCGGCCAGTACCTCGGCCAGATCACGCAGCGGCACGAGATTCACCGAACGGCCCGTTCCCGTCGGCGTAAGGATCATCCACAACCACGGCGCGGTACCCGTCACCATCCCGACATCGCATAGCGCAGCACGCCACCCGCACCGCCCAGCCAGCCACCAGGCCGCGAGACCGGCTAGCGGTATCGAGGTAATCGCGGCGATCGCGACCCCACCCCACGCCTCCCAAGTCCCGTTCACACCGCCAGTATCACCCAAATCATCTGCGCCACAAGTCGGCTCGACAGACCATCCACACGACCCACACCGCACACACACCAGCCAGCCGTCGGAATGGTCCGCTTGCTCCGGTTTTTGCGACGCAGTTCCGTCGCGAAGTCCTCCGCAAGCTCTCGGATGCCGTCCAGTTCCAGCCCCAAGCCCAAATTTCATCGGCAAAATTCATTGCTGTCGGAGCGCTGTTCTAGATCAACTCAGCTGTAAAGTTCAGCGTTTTCGCAGCTCAGAGATATTTGTGGGGCGGGCGGGGCTCGAACCCGCGACCAATGGATTATGAGTCCACGGCTCTAACCGACTGAGCTACCGCCCCGTGCCGCGAGGAATCCCCCAGGCGTGGGGGATGCTACCGGGTCGGTGGGGACCAGTCGGATGGTGGTGACTTAGGGTGGGGTGTCGGAAACTTACTGGAGGGTCAGGTATGGCCGGTCTGTTCATCAAGGTGTTGAAGGCGCATCAGTGGGTGTATGAGAACTCTGGTGGGCTGGTGGGGCATCGGCTGTTGCTGGGGAATCCGACGCTGCTGCTGCGGAGCGTGGGGCGCAAGAGCGGCGAACAGCGGACCTCGGCGCTGACGTACGCGCGCGACGGTGAGGAATATTTGGTGACGGCGTCCAATGGTGGCTCGCCGCGGCCGCCGGGGTGGCTGGCGAATCTGAAGGCGCGACCGGAGTGTGAGATCCAGGTCGGGCGGCGGAAACTGGCGGTGCGGGCGCGGCCGACACTGCCGGATGATCCCGATTACGCCCGGCGCTGGGCGATCGTCGACAAGGTGAATCAGGGTCGCTACAGCGCCTATCAAAAGCTGACCAAGCGGCCCATCGCGGTGGTGGTGCTGACCCCGACCGAGCAGGGTCAGCCGTCGCGGTAGTCCTCGTCCCAGTCGGCGTCGTAGTCCTCGGCGTCGTCGCGGTCCCATGAATCGGCATCCTTCGGCGGGCGACTGGCGAAGTGCACGACTGCGACGACGAAGCCGAGGACCACGATGACGATACCGACGACGAGCAGAGTTTCCACCCCGGCACATTAGCGCCGTCGCCGGGCCTGCGCACTACATCGATTCTCCAGATCGGGCGGATTGTTCACACTGTTAACAAAGTCCGCCCTACGGCAGTCCTCGACTCGATGGCGGCATGCGCCCGATCGGCCTGTTCCAGCGGGAACGTCTGACCGATGACGACCTCCAGCCGCCCGGCGGCAACCTCGGCTTGCGCGCGCTCGGCGAGCGCCTGCCAATCGGTGTCTGCGCCGGTGATGTCGAACAGTCCGTATACGGTGATACCACGCGCTGCCGCCTGCTCGTCCAACGAGGCGAATTCACCTGCCGCAGCACCGTATCCGAGGAAGCGACCGCCCTCGGCCGCGGCCGTGACCGCGGCCTCCCCGAGTGCGCCGCCCGCGCCGTCGAGCACCACGTCCACGCCCGCTCCACCGGTCGCGGCGCGCGCCTTCGCCGCCCAGTCGGGCGCGGAATAGTCGACCACGGCGGTCGCGCCGAGCCTTCCGGCGAGTTCCAGCTTCGCGGCGCCGCGTGCGGCGGCGACGACGTTCGCGCCCGCCGCCCTGGCGAGCTGGATCAGCAAAATACCGAGACCGCCGCCCGCCGCGGTGATCAAGACCCATTCCCCGGGCTGAACAGCGGCGCGTTCGAACACCGCGAGCGCGGTCTTGCCGTCGTGTGCGAGCGCGACGGCCTGCGTCATGGTCAGCCCGTCGGGGATCGCGGCCAAGGTTTCCGCCTTGGCGAGCGCTTTCTCGGCGTACCCCCCGATCGGCAAGCCGCCGCCGATACCGCTGGCCGCGGTCGGAGTGGACACCCGCTTGCCGACCCAGGCCGGATCGACATCCGGGCCGACCGACGCCACCACGCCGCTGACCGCGCCGCCGGGCACGTACGGCGGCTCGATCGCGAAGAAGTCCGTCCCCCAGCCACCACGCAGTCGCGTGTCCAGGAACATCACATCGGCGGCCGCCACGTCGACCACCACCTCACCCGGTCCGGCCACCGGGTCCGGCAGCTCACGCACCGCGAGCACTTCCGGTCCACCGAACGCACTGGCCTGCACAGCCCGCATGACTCAACCTCCATCGTTCCTTGCCATCACGAATGAGGACAGCATGGAACCTGAAGTCAGGTTGAGGTCAAATCGTGGGTCAGGACCCGCCACCGCCGCAGCTGCTCCCACCACCACCGCCGCCGCCGCAGCTGGAACTGCTCCCCCCGCCGCAGCTACTGCCGCTTCCTCCGCCGCAGCTACTGCCGCTTCCTCCGCCGCAGCTACTGCCGTGGCTGCCGCCGCCACAGCCGTTCGGATGGCCCGGGTCGTGCCCACCGATCAGACCGGCACCGCCCGCGGCCCAGAACGGGTCGGTGGATCCGCTGTGGTGGTGATGCCCTCCGCCCCGGGATACCTGCCACGGTCCGTTCGGCGGCGGCAGGTGCCGCCTGCGTTGTGAGCGGATGACGACGAGCACCACGATGATCGGAACCGCTATGAGAAGCACCAGCATCATCAGAACGAAAAGAAGGATGAGCGCTTCCATATCGTGTCCTTTCCGGCAGAGCCGGTCCCTCCGTGGTCACGCTCCGCCTACTACGGGCCTGAGCGCCTATGCCCAAACGGTAGTGGTCCACCGGCACGCACGTACAGTGAACTGTGGTGTCATTCAGTTTCCGCAGGCCCCGCGAAATCGACCTGGCGGCCGTCCGCTCCGCCGTCGACGCGCTGGAACTGCCCGACGCCGTGTACAAGACCTGTCCCTGGCAGCCGCGCGAACTGGTGGACAAGGGATTACGGCAGTGGCTGCTCTGCTGCGGCGCCGCCATGCGCGACGACAAGGTGATCGGCATGCCGTCGCACGCGGTAGACGAGGCATGGCACGGCTTCATCTTGTGCACGAAACGCTACGCGGACTTCTGCACGAAGGCCTACGGCCGCTTCCTGCACCACTTCCCCGAAGGCGCCGGTCAGCCGGACAATTCGCACGGAACCATGGACGAGCAGCTCGGCCGCACCGTGGTGGCGTGGTCGTTCGTCGCGGCTCCGGACGAGGAATGCGTGCTGTGGGACCTTGATCGCCGGGTCGGTGTCGAGCACCCGTGGGGCATCGAAGCAGAGCGAGTCCAGGCCATCGAGGCCGAACTCGCCGCGACGCGCGGTTGACCGCCGACCGCCCCGGCGCTTCCCGGAGTCACAGATCGAGTACGAGTCGCCCGCCCTCGGCACGGGACACGCAGACGAGCATCTCGCCCGCCTCGTGTTCGGCATCGGTGAGCACGCTGTCGCGGTGGTCCGGTTCACCGGCCAGCACACGGACCTTGCAGGTCCGGCAGAAACCCTGCCTGCACGAGTACGGCCGGTCGGGCCGGGTCTGCAGGATGGTGTCGAGCGCGGAACGGTCGGCGGCGACCTCGACGACCTCTCCGGTGGAGGCGAATTGGATCTCGAACGGCGTGCCGTTCACGATCGGCGGCGGCGAGAAGCGCTCGGAATGCAGTTCTATGTAGGGTATTTCGCGCACGGCGTCGGCGATCAGCGTGATCATCGGCACCGGTCCGCAGCAGTAGACCGCGGTGTCGGGCCCGACTCCGGGCAGCAAGGCGGCGGCATCCGGGAGCCCCTGTTCGTCGTCGGTGCGCACGATGACGCGGTCGCCGAAACCCGCGATCTCGTCGAGGAACGGCAGGGTGTCGCGGCTGCGTCCGGTGTACACCATCGACCACTCGATCCCGAGACGGTGCGCCAGCCTGGCCATCGGAAGGATCGGCGTGATGCCGATGCCGCCCGCGACGAAATGCAAACGGGCAGCCGGAGATCCGTGGCCGGGCACGGCGAACGGGAACGCGTTGCGTGGACCGCGCACCACGATCGGCGCCCCGACCGGCAGGGCGTCGTGCACCTCCACCGAACCACCGCCGCCTTCCGGGATGCGGCGCACCGCGACCCGATAGGCGCGGGTGTCGGCGGGGTCGCCACACAGCGAATACTGCCGCAGCCTGCCGGAAGGCAACTCGAGGTCCACGTGGGCGCCGGGCCGCCACGGTGGCAGCACGCGCCCGTCGGCCGCGGCCAGCCGCAGGCTCACCACATCCTGGTCGTGCGCCTCGATCCGCCGTTCGGTCACGACCAAGGCGAGGCGGTGATCGTCCGCTTTCGGACGCGGATCGCGCCGGTTGACCAGCGTGGTCCAGCGCAGCCGCGCGGAGGCCACCGCGTCGACCACGCGCACCGTGCGGTCGCGAGCACGCTTGCCGAACAGGTCCGCGGGCAGCTGGTCGGGAACGGGCCGCACAGTCACGAGGCGATCGCCTGGGCGGCAGGGGATTTGGCCAGGTACGCCACCGCCTGCGCCGTGGAGCCGACCGAGTCCGGGTTGTAGCCGGGCTTGAACGTGCTCAACGCACTCCACAGCAGCGAGGGCACCCCGGGCAACGCACCGCGCCACATCGCGCCGAAAACCCGTGCCAGCAATCGCGGATAGCCCAGATCGGGCAGCTCGGGGTCCTGGTGGACCAGGAACTTGGTGCCGCGCAGCACCAAGGTCAGGAAGATCGGGAACACCAGCGTCATCAGTCCCGCCCGCCGCAGATAACCGGCGCCGAAGTACACCGCCACGTCGTGTGCGACATGGCGATGCTCGACCTCCTCGGCGCCGTGCCAGCGGAACAGGTCGGCCATGCGCGGGTCGGCGTCGAACCGCTCCAGATCCGCGTTGAGCACCCAGTCGCCGAGATAGGCGAAGAAGTGCTCCAGGCAGGCGATGAAAGCCAGCCGCTCGATGAGCACCTGCCGTCGCGCGACCCCGTCGGCATCCCGGGGACCGAGCGTGCGGCGGAACAGATACTCGGCCTGCCGCAGATACGGCTCGGGATCGATGCCGTGGACGGCGAGCACCTCGTGCAGAACCTTGTCGTGGGTCTCGGCGTGCATCGACTCCTGACCGATGAAGCCGAGCATCGCCTCGCGCAACTTGTCGTCGTGCACGTAGGGCAGCGCCTCGGCGTAGGCGGCGCAGAACATGCGCTCGCCCTCGGGCAGCAGCAGGTTCAGCGAGTTGATCAGGTGCGAGGCGATGGGCTCGGCGGGCATCCAGCGCAGGGGCGTGCCCGCCCAATCGAACCGCACGTTGCGGGCATGCAGCGCGACCGGTCCAGGGTCGGTATCCGGACGTCGCCCAGCCCTGCGAAGTAGCTTCATCGGTACTCCTCGATCCCTCGCTCGTCACGCCGACGCACGATTCCTACGCCTTCGTAGCAAGGATCATACACATATATAGAACTTTCAGTAACACACAAACTACCCTACGGTGAGGCAACCTCGCGGCATTCCGGTTTCAACCGGATATCTAGAACGCGTTCTAGTAGGCTTTCGCTATGGAACGATTGACCGGATTGGACGCCAGCTTCCTCTACCTGGAAACCGGGACCCAGCATCTCCACGTCTGCGCGCTGCTGATCCTCGATCCGAGATCGGCGGACTACTCATTCGACACCTTCAAAGCCGAACTGGGCAGGCGGCTTCCGCTGATCCCGCAGATGCGCCGCCGCGTGTACGAGGTGCCGTTCAACCTCGACCATCCCGTCTGGGCGGAGGACGAGAATTTCGACCTCGACTACCACGTCCGCAGGATCGCGATCGCCGCGCCGGCCGGACACCGCGAACTCGCCGAGCTGGTCGGGGACATCGCCAGCCGCCCCATGGACCGCGACCGCCCGCTCTGGGAGATGTCGGTGGTGGAGGGCCTCGACGACGGCAAGGTGGCGGTGATCTGCAAATACCACCACGCCGCCGTGGACGGCATCACGGGCGCGAATCTGATGATGCATCTGTGCGATCTGGAACCCGGCGCCACCAAGCCGGTGCCCGACGAAGAGTGGCACCCCGAACCGAAGCCGAACGACTGGCGCCTGCTGATGGAGGCGGTGGTCAAGTTCCCCACCAAAGCGGGCATTCTGGGCATGGTGCCGAAAACCGTCGGCGTGGTCGCCGGTTTCGCGCAGCGCCGCCGACAGAACAAGACCGGCATGGCCATACCGTTCTCCGCTCCGCGCACGCCGTTCAACCTCGCCATCACCCCGCATCGCGCCGTCGCGTTCACCGATGCCGAACTCGACGCCGTCAAGGAGATCCGCTCCGCGTTCGGGGTCAAGGTGAACGACGTTCTGCTGACCGTCGTCGCCGGCGCACTGCGCGCCTATCTGGAACGGCACGACGAACTTCCGGATCGTTCGCTCATCGCGTCGGTCCCGGTGTCGGTGCACGACTCGACGCGGCATACCGCGGGCATCAACAAGGTGTCCACGCTGTTCGCGCGGCTCGGCACCGATATCGCCGATCCGGTGGAACGCTTGCACGAGGTGGCCGAGGGCAATCGCGGGGCCAAAGAAGAACACGAACTGATCGGCGCCGATTTCCTGCAGGACTGGTCGAAATATGCTCCGCCGAACGCATTCCGGCTCGCGGCACGCATGTACTCGTCGCTGAAGCTGGCCGAGATGCACCCCGTGGTGCACAACCTGGTGGTGTCCAACGTGCCCGGCCCTCCGATGCCGCTGTACTTCCTCGGCATACGCGTGGACGCGATGTACCCGTTCGGGCCGGTGTTCCACGGTGCAGGGCTGACCGTGACCGTGCTGTCGAACAACGACAAACTCAACTTCGGCTTCATCGCCTGCAAGGAACTGGTGCCCGACATCGCGGAGCTGGCCGACGCCGTTCCCGGCGTGGTCGCCGAATTGCTCTCGGCGGCACGGGCATCCGCTTGATCGCCCGGCCCTGTTCGCCACCGCCGCCGGACACGGTCGCTTCAGCCGAACACCATCCGGGCGGAGTCAGATCTTCGCGGCGACCGCCTCGCAGGCTTCGAGCAGCACGGGCACGAATCGGTCGGCCTCCAGCACGCAGGACGCGTGCCCGGCCTCGACCACGTGCGTGCTCGCCGCGGGAATCATGGTCGCCAGCTCCACCTGCCGGGAGACCGGGATCGCCCGGTCGCGCGTGGTGATCACCACGGCCGTCGGCATGGTCAAGCTCGACAACCACGCGGTCGCGTCGAAGCGACCGACCTCCGCCACCACCTGGGCGAGCGCCCATCCGCTGGTGCTGCGGAATTCCCCGAGCGCCCAGCGGTCCAGTCGTCCGGGCGGCCAGGTGATCTCCGGAAGCTCCGGCAGGCGGCAGGCAAGCTTCTCGGCGCGCCGGTAGGAGTACGGGCCGACCGCGGCGGCGATGGCGCCGAACGTCCGGTGGAAAGCCTTCTCCCGCAGGGTTTCCTGGAACCGATAGGGCGTCGCGCAGAGAACGAGACCGCTCACCCGGTCCGGATGGCGATGTCCGGCGAGCAGGCTCACGATGCCGCCCAAGGAGAATCCCGCGCATATGGCGCGGTCCACCTGCAGCGCGTCGAGGACGGCCGCCACATCGTCGGCGCAGTCCTCCACCGTGAACCGCTCGGAGCGGATACCGCGCCCGTGCCAACGCTGGTCGAACAGGATCACCCGGTACCGCTCGGCCAGCGCCGCCAGCGACGGAAACCAGGTGAGATACGCGGTGCACGCCGTGGCGTGCAGCAGTACCAGAACCGGCGCGCCCTCCGGCCCGGGGATGTCCACCACGTAGGTCCGGCCTCGCCCCGGCAGCTCGACCAGGCGACCACCGGGTACCTCGGCGATGTCCGGCACCCGGAGACGTCCACCGAACCGCGCGACACGTCGGGGCGAGTTCGTCACGGACACCTCCGGGGCCGAAAAATAGAACACGTTCTATACCAGCATGGTACAACGGCGAACGGAGTGGCCGGACCGCGCTACCGTCCAGCGGTCACGCCAGGACGCGCACCACGGTCTCCGCGACGCAGACCGGCTTGTCGCCGCCCTCGCGCTCGACGGTCACGGCGAGCGTCACCTGCAAGCCGCCGGACACCTCCTCGACACTCGCGATCCGCGCCCGGCCTCGGATGCGAGAACCCGAGGGAACCGGTGCGGGAAAACGGACTTTGTTCACGCCATAGTTGATTCGCGCCGCCGCGCCGGTGATCCGGAAGATCTGCCCGATGATCGGCGGAAGCAGCGACAACGTCAGATAGCCGTGGGCGATGGTGGTGCCGTACGGCCCAGCGGCGGCGCGCTCGGGATCGACATGGATCCACTGACGATCCTCGGTCGCCTCGGCGAAGGCGTCGATACGCTGCTGATCGATCTCGATCCAGTCACTCGCGCCCAGTTCGGCACCCGTCGCGGTCCGCAGCGTTTCCATCGTGAAGTCGGTCATTCGACGAACCCTAGGCCGGGCCCGTCGCACTCGCATGAGGGTTTCCGGCCGCGGGTCGGGTCACCGCGCCGGATGCGCCGGGCACGCGGCGCAATCTGTAACGTGTTTCAGAAGAGTTCGAGAGACGGAGGTATCGCGATGGGGCGATTGACCGGAAAAGTGGCGTTGATCAGCGGCGCGGCGCGCGGCATGGGCGCGGCGCACGCCAGGGCGCTGGTCGCCGAGGACGCGCGCGTGGTGCTGGGCGACGTGCTCGACGACGAAGGCGCCGCGGTCGCCGAGGAACTGGGCGACAAAGCGGTCTACATCCACCTCGACGTGCGCGAACCCGACGACTGGCGCAAAGCCGTCGCCGAGGCGGTGAGCCGGTTCGGGTCGTTGAGCGTGCTGGTGAACAACGCGGGCATCGTGAACGGCAACCTGCTCGTCGCGTTCGAGCTGGCCGAATGGCAGCGGATCATCGACATCAACCTGACCGGCACATTCCTCGGCATGCAGGCCGCGACACCGGCCATGACCGAGGCGGGCGGCGGCTCGATCATCAACATCTCCTCCGTCGAGGGCATGCGCGGCAGCCCTGGCCTGCACGGCTACACGGCCACCAAGTTCGCAGTGCGAGGGCTCACCAAGTCCACCGCACTCGAGCTGGCGCAGTATAAGATTCGGGTGAACTCGGTGCACCCCGGGCTGATCCGGACGCCGATGACCGAGAACATCCCCGCGGACTTCCTGCAGATCCCACTCGGCCGCGCCGCCGAACCGGCCGAGGTCTCCGCGCTGGTGACGTTCCTGGCCAGCGATGAGTCGTCGTATTCGACGGGGGCGGAGTTCGTCATCGATGGCGGTCTGACCGTAGGCATTCCGCACAAGAGCTTCGACAGCTGAACCTGGCCGCCGGCCCTGACGCCGGTCACTCAGCGCCAGAGTCGCGCGTACGTGAAAGCTTCCCGTTGCCAGGGCCATTCACCCGTTCGGGCTTCCCGCCCGCTCGACAGCTCGCCTCGCCGCCGCCGAACGGCGCGGCTACCTCGGCTTTTTCCGCTGGTCCCCTACAGTGACCAGGTCCGGGCACCGGTCGCAGGCGATCGGTATTCGGAGCATTCGACTTCAGCAGCACCGTCCCGGAAAGCACGTAGTGATGAATGGGAGTCGACGAACGCCATGCTTCGATCAGGTATCGCCATCGCCGCGGCCCTGCTTTTCGCGATTTCCCCGTCGGCTGCCGCGCAGCCGATCTATCCGGCACCGGACCCTGATCCGTTCTATGCCGCACCGGCGGGCCTGGACCGCGCCGCGCCGGGCGAGGTCCTCGCCGTCCGGCCGATGCCAGGACTGCTCACGTTCCCCGGCGCGACGGTCACGATGATCAAGTTTCGCTCCAGCAATTCCGCGGGCAGGCCGATCGCGGCCACCACCACCGTGCTGACGCCGCCGAATCACGCCCCGGGCGGGCCGCTGCTGTCCTATCAGCACATCATCAACGGCCTGGGGACCCAGTGCGCGGTGTCCCGCGTGCTCTACACCAACGACCCCAACCTCATGGTGCGCGAAGCACCCGCGTTGAACGCTGTGTTGCTGCGTGGCTGGTCGGTGGCTCTGCCCGACCATCTCGGCCCGACCAGTGCCTATGGCGCGGCGAAACTGGGCGGCATGATCACCCTCGACGGCATCCGCGCCGCGCGACGGGTCGCGGAACTGGGGCTGGCCGACAGTCCGGTCGCCATGCTCGGCTACTCCGGCGGCGGCATGGCGACCGCCTGGGCTGCCGCGCTCGCGCCGGCCTACGCGCCGGAACTGCCTCTCGTCGGCGCCGCCGCTGGTGGGGTGCCGATGAACCTCGTCACGATGATCGACGGCCTCGGCTACACGCGGCATGCGGCCTTCGGCCTCGCCTTCGCGGCGGCGATCGGCCTGGAACGGGAGTACCCGGCACAATTGCCGATCAGTGATCACCTGAACTCGTTCGGCATGGCGGTCCGGGATCGGATAGCCAACAGTTGCACCAACGAGATCCTGCTGGCGGGCGCTGGGCGCAACGTCATGGACGTCGCTACCTCGGTTTCGCTCGTCAATGACGAATCCGCACTCGGGGTGCTCGAGGAGAACAGCCTGGAACTCTTTGATGGCATCCCCACCACGCCGATCTTCCAGTGGCGCGCAGTGCACGACGGACTGGTCCCGGTGGCGTCGGTCGACAGCACGATCCGTCGGTATTGCGCTGCGGGAGTCCGGCTCCAATACGAGATGCTGCCGAGCCCGGATCATTTGTCCACCGCGGTGTTGGGGGTGCCGTCGGCGCTCGGTTGGCTCGATGACCGGTTCCACGGTGTGCCCGCGCCGAGCAATTGCTGATCATGCGGGACAACGCGATGACCGACGGCTGTGGAATTTCCATGTCGCAGACCATATTCAGGGTGGTTCCGCGCTTGCGGATCTCATGACGGCCCGGTGGCAGCAGATCGCCACCACCGGGAACGGGCCGTTTCGCCCTACCGCCGCATCGGATCTCGCAGAGAAGGCTAGGCGTTCTTACCGCTCTCGAACGCGCCCTGCCGCGCCTCGTCGACATCGGCTTCCGCACGGGCCTTTTCGGCCTCGGCTTCCTTGCGCGCCGCCTCCCGCTCGGAATCGGCCTTGTCCTGCTGCGCTCGACCCTCTTTCTTCAGGTCTTCGTCGCCGGTAACGACGCCCGCAGCTTCCTTCGTCTTGCCCTTGATGTCCTCGACGACACCTTCGACAGCTTCCCGAGGTCCGCTCTGATGCTCCGGCATCACATACCTCCCATTCACTTATCGGCTGACACCCGCCGCATACCCGCACCCGTCCCGCTCAATCACCCTGTGACCGCCGCCACCGGGGCGCGCACATGGCACTTCGGTGGCGAGTACCCGTTGGAACGTGGCATTAATGCCACTGGGAGGCCACAAGAAGGCCGGATAGCTTCGGATCTCGACTGGTAATGGCCTGTTGCACGAGGAGTCGGTTCGACAATGAATTACATCGCGCCGGTAGCGATCGGCATCCTGTACGCGCTGGTGATGTCTTTGATCCGCGAACCACACCGGCGCCAGTTCAACGCCATCATGGTCGCCGGTGCGGGTGCCGCCTACCTCAGCGGCGGCGGATTCGGCGGCTGGGAATTCCTGTTCACCGCCGTAGTGACCTACTGCGCCTACCGCGGACTGCAATCCTGGACATTCATCGGCATCGCATGGCTCCTGCACACCGCTTGGGACCTGCTGCAGCATTTCAAGGGGAACCCCATCATCCCGTTCGCCCACGACTCGTCCCTGGGCTGCGCGATCTGCGACCCGGTCATCGCCCTGTGGTGCTTCCGCGGCGGTCCATCGCTTTTCTCGTTTCGCGGCAAGGCAGCGGTGCCTGATCTCGGACAAGCAAAATGCTGAGGGAGACCGCTGTGACGAAAGTGTGACGCCGCGGCGTGGATGGTGTCGCCGAGGGTGTCGGTCCGGCACGATCGGTGCATGCCAAGAGCCCTTTTCGTGATCACTCGCCGTGCTGCGCGGGTGCACATGAGCGAGCGTCAGCGAGTGAACCGAAGACACCGCACGTTGCGGCGCACGACGGGGCCGAGCACAGGGAAGGTGCCGTCGTGAGCCGCGTGCTGTTGACCGGCGCCGCCGGGTTCATCGGGTCCCATGTTCACCGCGCGCTGACCATCGCGGGACATGAGGTCGTCGCGGTGGATCTGATGCTGCCCGCCGCCCATGGGCACGAGGCGCGGACTCCGGACGACGTGCGGCGACTGGATGTCCGCGACGGCGATGCGTTGGACGGCGTGCTCCGCGGCATCGACGTCGTGTGTCATCAAGCTGCGGTTGTCGGTGCCGGTGTGAGCGCGCAGGACGGGCCAGCCTACGCCAGTCACAACGACTACGGGACCGCCGTGCTGCTGGCCGCGATGGCTCGTGCCGGATGTCGGCGGCTGGTGCTGGCGTCGTCGATGGTCGTGTATGGCGAAGGCCGCTATCACGGCGGGCGCTGTGGTCCGGTCGAGGTCGGCGTTCGCCGTGTCGACGACCTCGATAACGGCATATTCGAGCACCGCGATCCGGACACCGGCGAAATCCTGTCGTGGGTTCCGGTCGGCGAGGATTCCCCGCTGCGTCCGCGAAGCCTTTACGCGGCCAGCAAACTGGCCCAGGAGAACTTCGCGACCGCATGGGCATCGGCGACCGGATCCAGCGTGACCGCGCTGCGCTACCACAATGTCTACGGCGACGATATGCCGAAGGACACGCCCTATTCGGGGGTCGCGGCGATCTTTCGTTCGGCCTTGGAGGCCGGGCAGCCACCGCGGGTGTTCGAAGATGGCAGGCAAGCACGGGATTTCGTGCACGTCACCGACGTCGCCGCCGCGAACCTCGCCGCCGTCGAACAGCCGCTGGCCGGATTCACACCACTGAACATCTCCTCCGGGCAGCCGATCACCATCGGCGAGGTCGCCGCGACGCTGGCGGCCGCACGAGGCGGACCGGCGCCGGTGGTGACCGGACGTTATCGGGCCGGAGATGTGCGGCATATCGTCGCGGACCCGAACCGCGCCAGGCACGCCATAGGTTTCGCGGCACAGGTAGATCCGATCAGTGGCCTGACCGAGTTCGCGTTCGCGCCGCTCCGGTCCACCGCTGGGGTCGGCGCGCCCACGGTGTAGTGCTTCAGTTGCCGGAGAGCGGCAACCGAACCTCGAACCGGCAGCCTCGTTCTCGGTTCTGGGCGGTGATGTTCCCATGATGGGCCTCGACCAGTCCCGCCGCGATCGCCAACCCCATGCCGCTTCCGATCGGCACTCCGCTCTCCGCCACCGGCGAACGAGCGGCCGTCCCGCGGTAGGCGACCTCGAAGATGCGCGGCAGATCATCCGGGGCGATCCCAGGGCCGGTGTCGTCCACCCGAGCCCATGCCTGCCCCTCGGAGATTCCCGCCGAGATCGCGACCTCACCGCCCGGCGGCGTATGCGCGATGGCATTGGAGACCAGATTCGTCAGCACCCGTCCGAGTGCCCGGTCACTGGCCGTGACCACGATCCGATCGGCCGGCTGCTCGGCGCGCAACGCCACCTGCGCCCGCTCGGCGGTCGGGTGGTTGGCGGCCAGCACCTCATCGATCACCTCGCGCAGATCGACCGGCTCTAGCTCCAGCCGCAGCGCTCCCGCGTTGATCTTCGACATCTCGAACAGATCGTCCACCATCCGCGAGAGCCGATCGGTTTCGCAGCCGATCTGCTCGGCATAACGCGTCACATCGGCCCCGCCGGTCACGACACCGTCCGACAGCGCTTCGGCCATCGCGCGGATACCGGCCAGCGGCGTCCGCAGATCGTGGCTGACCCAAGCCACGAGCTCACGGCGCGAACGCTCCGCGGCCCGCTCTTGCTCACGGATTTCCTTCTCCCAGACGGTCTTTCGCGCCTGCTCCCGCCCGAGCAGGACAGCGGCCGGTACCGTCACCGCCGCGACCACGGCCAACACGAGGGCGTTTCGCTGGAATTCATGGGTGAACATCAGCCCGCTCACTCCCACGATTCCCGCCAGCGTGGCGAGCGTGGGAATCAACACCAGTACCGCCATGCTGGTGGTCAGCGAGCGATTGCTGGTGGCGCGCAGAATGATCGCGCCGATCAGCACCACCGGTATCGAGCAGGCCAGCGCGTAGCCGACGATCTGCAAACTGTCCTCAGGCATCGCTGTCTCCGTTTCCGGCCTCGCTGCGCGCCCACGCATATCCCCGCCCCCACACCGTTTCGATGCGGTGCTGGTCGCCGAGCTTGCCGCGTAACCGTTTGATGTGCACGGTGACCGTGGACAGGTCACCGAAATCCCAGCCCCAGACCCGGGCCAGCAGTTCCTCCCGGCTGAACACCTGGTGTGGATGCCGCAAAAGGAAGACCAGTAGATCGAATTCCCGTGGTGTCAGTTCCACCGGCGACCCGTCCACGAGTGCCAGGCGATTGGCCGGACGCACTTCGACGGCTCCGTCCCGCAGGACCGGATCACTGTTGTCGCGCACCACTTGGGCGCGCCGCAGCACCGACGCGACACGCAGCGCGAGCTCACGTGGACTGAACGGCTTGGTGACGTAGTCGTCGGCCCCGGCCTCCAGGCCCAGCACCCGGTCGTCTTCCTCACCGAGCGCCGTCAGCAGGATGACCGGCATGTCCGGCCGCGGCCCCGACCTGATGGCCCGGCAGATTTCGATGCCGTCCGGGGCGGGCATCATGACGTCGAGCACCGCCAGTTGGACCGGATCGCCGGGATCGGCGAGCGCGGCCAAGGTCGCTGGGCCATCGGCGGTTTCACGCACGATCAGACCATCGCGCTCGAGGTAGCGCCGCACCACCTCTCGCACTACCGGGTCGTCGTCCGCGATGAGAATGCTCATGGATATCACCAATTGGTCAGGATGAGATGGACCAGCAGCAAGGTGCCGAGCGCCTGCACCGCGAGCCAGGCTCGCGCCGAGGACCGAGGCAAGAAGGCGGTCGCCACCAGCAGCCACATATCGAACGGTAACCAGATGCGCTCGGTCTCCGCTTTACTCAGCCCGCTGACATCGGCGGCCAGGATGGCGCACAGCGCTGCGGCCACGAGCAACGACGCCGGTTCGAGTGCGCGCAGCCGTGTCCACGCCAGCCCACGGTGGGCAGCGGCGCAGGTCGCCAAGCCGACCGCGCAGACGGTCGCGGCGAGATTGCCCCACCACCAGTAGGCATAGGACCGCTCCGTAGCGATGCCCTGGTAGTACCGCTCGACCACGAGGTGATAACCGTCGAGCCACCAAAATCCGGCGACAGTGAAGGCTGCCGCCACGGCGAGCGCACCCGCGGTAACGGGTAGCAGCGGCCGAGCCACCCGGCTCGAAACCACCACGGCAACAGCGAGTATGGCGATCAGTACCAGCCCGTAGCTGAGATAGATACCGAGGCCGAACAGGACCCCGGCGCTCACGCCCGCGACCGGACTGCCGCCGGGCCGGCAGGCGATGGCGAGCAACGCGACCGCCCACGCGGTGATGCCGGCGAACATCGCGTCCGCCGAGACCGCGATCCACAGCGCCGCGGGCGCGAGGACCAGGAACGGCAACGCGGCCCGCGCCCGATCCTCGGCGCCCAGCGCCCGCAACGCCACCGCGACGGCCACGACCGCACTACAGCCGATGACCATGCAGACCAATCCCGCCCAGGCACCGCCGCCGAGACCGAGCCGGTCCAGCAGCACGAAGAACAGCAGCGCGCCGGGCGGATGCCCGGAAACATGTGTGGTCCATGAATCCGGCTGGAAGTCGAGAATGCGCCCGGAAAACCCGCGCAGCATGACGGGGATGTCGGTGACGCCGCCGACCTCGTGCAGGTATTCGTTGGAATCGGTGAGGCGCCCTGCGAATCCCCGTTGCCAGCCGTCGACCATGGCCAACGAAAATGCCCAGGCGACCGCGACGCTCCAGGCGGTAACCAGCAGCCGCCGCCACGGCAGGCGCTCTGCCAGCGCCGGGCCTCGAGTGACCACGAGCGCCGCGACAACAACGGCGGGCACTGTGCCCCATCCCGCATGCGGCTGCCAACTGCCGAAAATCGGCGCCGCACCCGCATACAGCTTTGCACGCCATTGTTCGCTGGCAATACGCGGAATCAGGAAAGCCGCGGCGAGCAGTACTGCGGCGATAGCGGCGGCAGCTATGTCGCCACGAATCGGGTTCCGTAGCCGGGGCGCGGACTCGGCAAGGTCTTGCACGGGTCAAACGATAGGTCAACACCCGGGCAGTTATCCCTGTTCGAACGGCCTTTTCCGAGGCCGTCACTGTTTCGTCACAGGTTTTTCGGTGCCATTGACGGCGCAGCGGCTTAGCGTCTGAAAATGTGACCGAAACCCATGCTGAGCCGGACGGTGTAACCGTGGTGATTCCGTGCCGGGACGAAGCTGAAGCGTTGCCAGCGGTACTCGCGGCCATCCCCGACGGATATCACGCGGTCGTAGTCGACAACGGCTCCATCGATGACACCGCGGCCGTTGCGCGAGTACGCGGCGCGACCGTGGTCCGTGAGGACCGGCCCGGGTACGGGGCCGCCGTCCAGGCAGGCATCGGGGCGGCCCGCACCGAATTGGTTGCGGTGCTCGACGGCGACGGGTCGATGGACCCGGCCGACTTGCCGGGACTGGTCGACCTGGTCCGTGACGGCGCCGATCTCGCGGTCGGCAGGCGACGGCCCGTCCACGCACGGGTCTGGCCGTGGCACGCACGACTGGGGAATCGCGTCATCGCGGCCCGGCTGCGCCGCAAATACGGTTTGCCCGTGCACGATATCGCCGCGATGCGGGTGGCCCGGCGCAGCGCTCTGTTGTCGCTCGGCCCGCTGCACGAGCGGTCCGGTTATCCGCTGGAACTTCTCGTGCATGCCTCCGCGGCAGGATGGCGCGTCATCGAGCGCGATATCACCTACCGCCCGCGCACGGGTGGCGTATCGAAGGTTTCCGGCTCGATCCCCGGAACACTGCGCGCCACCATGGACTTCTTGGCGGTGCTGCGATGACCTCCGGTGCCACCCTGCTGGTGCTGGCGAAGGCCCCCATCGCCGGGTTCGCCAAGACCAGGTTGACTCCGCCGCTCACACCACGGGAGGCGGCGCTGGTCGCCGCGGCTTCGCTGCTGGACACTCTGGAATCGGTACTGCGCAGCGAGGTAGCCCACCGCGTCGTCGCCTTCACCGGGAATCTCGGTGCAGCCGAACGCGGACCCGAAATTGCCCGGATGCTGGACCGATTCAGCGTGATCCCGCAGCGCGGCGCGGACTTCGGCACACGCCTGGCCAATGCGCACGCCGACGCAGCGCGATTCGGCGCACCCGTCCTCCAAATCGGGATGGACACGCCGCAGATCGGCCCCGATGTACACACCTGCGCCGCAGCGCAATTGGCGGGCGGCGAGGCCGCCGTGCTCGGCCCGGCCGCGGACGGCGGCTGGTGGGCGCTCGGCCTGCCGACACCGCAGCCGGCGCGCATGCTCGCCCAGGTCCCGATGTCCACGAACCGCACCGGCGAGCTGACCCGCGCTGCCATGCTGTACTGCGGATTACAGGTCGACCACCTACCCCTGTTCAGTGACGTCGACAGCTTCGACGACGCCGTCCGGGTAGCGGCCGACTCCGGTGGGCGGTTTGCCGACACCATCCACCGCATGGGGCTGGTACCACGGTGAGCCGCAATATCTTTCGGCAATCAGGCCGCCGAGATGCACAGCGGCAGGACTGCGCCCTCGGTCTCTTCGATCAGGCCATGACCGGCGCGGAATGCTGGATGCGCACGGCAGACGGCGACCGTCATCGGCTGCCGACGCGCCGCTGGCTCGGACATCCGGATACCACCGACCGCCGCGCGGATGCCGCCATTACCCACTATTGCGACGGACCGACTCTCGATCTGGGCTGCGGACCCGGCAGGCTCGTGGCGGACTTGCTGCGACGAGGCGTGATCGCCCTCGGCGTCGATATTTCGCCGATGGCTGTCGCCGTCACGCGCTTTCGCGGCGCCCCTGCGTTGCGGCGAGACCTCTTCGGGTACTTGCCCGGTGCGGGGCGCTGGTCATACGCGATCCTCGCCGACGGCAATATCGGGATCGGCGGCGACCCGCAACGACTGCTGACCCGCTCAGCGGCACTGCTCGCCAGCGGCGGCGTGGCGATCGTCGAATTCGATCCTCCCCATACGGGTTTCGACCTCCGACCGATCCGTCTGGAAACCCGGACGCGAGTGGGCGCCTGGATGCCGTGGGCCCGCGTCGGCATCGACCATGCGCACGAGTTGTCCACGGCCACCGGCTTCCGCGTCATCACGACAGCAGCGGTCTCCGGACGATATTTCGCCTGGCTACGCCGCCTTCCGGAGGCGGGGTGATGGTAGTGCGCAAGCCCGGGTCGATCGGGATATCCAGCGCCCGCGGACCGGAAGTGGCGAGCCGAGTCGGCCTCGCACTCGGCACGGCCATCACGATCTGCTTCGTGACGGGCATGCTGAGCCATTGGATCCAGCATCCCCCCGCTTGGTTCTGGTGGCCCGCCAATCCGGTATGGCTGTACCAGGTAACTCAAGGCGCCCACGTCATCTCCGGGGTCGCGGCGATACCGCTACTGCTGGTCAAACTCTGGGCGGTGTACCCGAAGCTGTTCCAGCGGCCGGTGATCGGATCGCCGCTGCGGATACTGGAACGTGGATCCATCGCCCTGCTCGTCGGTGCGACGATATTCGAACTGTCCACCGGATTGTCCAATATCGCTCAGTACTATCCGTGGAAGTTCTTCTTTCCCACCGCGCACTATGCAATGGCATATATCGTGCTCGGTTCGCTCGCCGTGCACGTCGCGGTGAAGCTGCCGGTCATTCGGGAAGCGCTGAGCGGTCCATTGGATGAAGCGGATCCGGAACAGACCGCCCACCGACATGTGTCGCGGCGCGGGGTGCTGAATGCTGCCTGGGTGGCAGCGGGCGTGGCAGTCGTAGCCGTCGCCGGACAGACGGTGCCATTCCTGCGCTGGGCATCCCTGCTGGCACCCCGTAGCGGCGAGGGACCCCAGGGGGTTCCGGTCAATAGATCGGCCGCCGCGGCCGGGACCAGCGTGGCGGCACGGGATCCCGGCTACCGGTTGACGGTGACGGTCGGCGAACGCAGTCGCCAGTTCACCCGAGCCGAATTGCTCGCACTGCCACAGACCTCCGCCCGGCTTCCGATCGCCTGTGTCGAAGGCTGGAGCGCCTCGGCCGAATGGTCAGGCGTCCGGCTGCGGGACCTGCTGGCCGCGGTCGGGTCCTACCGGGGCGGAGATATCCGGTTGCGGTCTCTCGAAACCGGCGGCATCTACAACAGTTCGGACCTCCCGCAACGCCATGCCCTCGACGCGAACACGCTGGTCGCGCTCGCGATCAACGGTGAGACGCTCGACCTCGACCACGGCTACCCCTGCCGATTGATCGCCCCCAATCGGCCCGGCGTGCTCCAGACGAAGTGGCTGTCGACGATCGAGGTGCTGTCGTGACCATCGTGCGAACCCTGCTGGCCCTGACCGGTGTATCGCTCATGTGGTACGCGATCACCTTGCTACTCGAGTTCGACTCCGAAGGACTGCTGTCGATCGCGCTGTGGTTCGCGGCCGGGATCCTGCTCCACGACGCGGTTTTCGCACCGCTGACCGCGATGGTCGGCCTCGGTGCCCGGCGGATCCTGCCACGCTCCTGGTGGGCAGCCGCCGCCTGCGGCGCGGTCTGCACCGCCGCGTTGCTGCTGATCGCCGCCCCTGTGCTCGGCCGCGGTCACGCGGCACCCGACAACCCGACCATTCTCGACCGAAACTACCCCGTCGGCCTCGCGACACTCCTGACCATTACCTGGCTGCTCGTCTTGGCCGCCAGCGCAAAACATCGACGGAAACCCCCAACGAACACGTCCGGGAGATGATCATGACCAGCTTCGACGACCTGCGCGCCCTCTTCATCAACTGCACACTCAAGCGCTCACCGGAACGAAGCAATACCCAAGGACTGATCGACCTCAGCGCCCACATCATGGAAAAGAACGGCGTCCAGGTCTCCCACATCCGCGCCGTCGACCACGACATCGCGCCAGGCGTCTGGCCGGATATGACCGAGCACGGCTGGGCCACCGACGAGTGGCCCGCCCTGCAACGCCAGGTCATGGATGCCGACATCCTGGTGCTGGCGGGACCGATATGGTTGGGCGACAACAGTTCCGTCACCAAGAAGGTCATCGAGCGGCTCTACGGCAATTCGTCCATCCTCAACGAACGCGGCCAATACGCCTATTACGGCCGGGTCGGCGGCTGCATCATCACCGGCAACGAGGACGGCGTGAAGCACTGCGCGATGAACATCCTCTACAGCCTCCAACACCTCGGCTACACCATTCCGCCACAGGCCGACGCGGGCTGGATCGGGGCGGCGGGCCCGGGACCGTCCTACCTGGATCCCGGTTCCGGTGGACCGGAGAACGACTTCACCAACCGCAACACCACATTCATGACCTGGAATTTGATGCATGTGGCCCGAATGCTCAAAGACAACAATGGAATCCCAGCACACGGCAACCAGCGTTCAGAGTGGGACGCCGGCTGCCGCTTCGACTTCGAGAATCCCGAACACCGGTAGCAGCTCTGTCCTTCAGGCGAACATCCGCTCGCCCCCCTCGCCCGTGAGGCGTTCTCGCCCGGCGCGTCGGCCGCTCCGCCCATCGCAGTACGGCCGCGACCGCCCTGGTGCGGCCGATTCATGCGGCGAAGCCCCTGGCGCTCGATGCGGCCAGGGGCTTCGTCGTGGCGAATCCTGGTCAGCCCTTGACCAGCTCGGGGGTCGTGGTCTCGGGATCCTCGGCTTCCGGGGCGGCGGCCCGGCCCGGCAACAGCACTGCCATGACGATCACGATCAGCGCCAAGACGGCGGAGACCAGGAAGGCCAGGCGCATGCCGTCGAGGGTGGCGGTGATGACGTCGGCACCCTCGGCGACGAGGGTGGTGCTGCGGGCCGACATCACCGTCACCACCAGGGCGGTGCCGAAAGCGGCGGCGACTTGCTGCAGGGTGCCGAGCATGGAACTGCCGTGCGAGTACAGATGCTGCGGCAGCGCACCGAGGCCGAGAGTGAAGACCGGGGTGAAGGCCGCGGCCAGCGAAATCATCAGCAGAATGTGCAGGGCCAGCAGCTGCCAGTACGGCATGGTCATCGAGATCTGGGTGAAACCGGCCAGCGACGCGGCGATCCCGATCGAGCCCGGAATCACCAGCACGCGTCCGCCGAACCGGTCGAACAGGCGCCCGACGGTCGGTCCGAGCAGACCCATCGCCAACCCGCCCGGCATCACCAGCAAGCCGGTGGCCAATGGGCTCAGGCCACGCAGGTTCTGCAGATACAACGGCAGCAGGATCATCGACCCGAGCATCGCCATGAACGCGACCGACATCAGCACCAACGCCTTGGTGTAGGTGCCGGACAGCAGAACCCGCAGATCCAGCAGCGGAGCGCCGGTGCGCTGCAGGCGCAACTGACGCCACACGAACGCGGCGATCAGGGCCGAGCCCGCGGCGACGATCAGCGCGGGACTGGCGAGGTTGCCGCTCTCGAACCGGCTGAGCCCGAACACCAGCCCACCGAACCCGAGCGCGGCCAGTGCCACGCTGACCGGGTCGATCTGCCCGGCTTGCGGTTCACCGACGTTCTCCAGCTGGCGCAGGCCCAGCCAGGCGATCACACCCGCGATCGGCAGCACGAGCAGGAAGAGCCAACGCCACGAACCGATCTGCAGCACCGCTCCGGAGATCACCGGCCCCATCGCGGGGGCCACCGAAATTGCCAGGGTGACATTGCCCATCACCCTGCCGCGGTCCTGCTCGGGCACCACCGTCATCAGCGTGGTCATCAGCAGCGGCATCATCACCGCGGTGCCGCCGGCCTGGATGATCCGTCCGAGCAGCAGCACCGCGAACGACGGCGCGATGGCCGACAGCGCGGTACCGGCCAGGAAGACGCCCATCGCCGCGGCGTAGGCCTGCCGGGTCGACACCCGCTGCAGGAACCAGCCGGTAGCCGGGATGACCGCCGCCATCGTCAGCATGAACGCGGTGGACACCCATTGCGCCAACCGATCGGTGATCTCGAGATCCTCCATCAGCCGCGGGATCGCGTTGATCATGATGGTCTCGTTCAGGATCACCACGAACGTCGCGAGGACCAGCACCCGGATGACGGTCGGTGTCCGCCCTCCCGAGGCGGGAGCTGATGGTTGGGCGGACATCGGATACCTCCGGGGCATGGGACGTGGTCAGGAAATACGTGGCCCGTTGCCGAGTCACCGGATCGCGTCCCGGCGCCACAGTGGTTGAGACGGAATCGGCTACTCGAACTCATCGGGCGCGGGTCAGTATTCCGGTCGGTACCGACACAAATCACCCGGTTTTCCCGCGACCCACCCCGCACCGTAATCGAAATTGCTGGTCAGCCAGCTTTCCCACGATCTGGCGGTACCGGATCGTGAGCCTGGTCACCAATCCGGAGGGTCATCGCCGCCCGGCGACATCTCAGGCGAAACCGCGATCGTCAACACCTGAACAGCTGTACCGGACCCGTCAGCCGATGAGCGGCGAGTCGCCGTGCGCCGAGCCTGAACGAAACGGGCGGTGAACGTCAGCCCACATAACGACGCGCGGGAGAACGGCGCTGGGAGTCTTCCAACAGAACGAGGCCCGCCTCCACGCGCGGGGGCAGAACTTTTCGTTCGCGCAGCACCCAGGGCAGTCCACGCAGAGTCTCCAGGACGGCCGCAGCCGTCGTCAGGTCGGCCGGGGCCGACCTGAGCACAACGGCGGTCCGCCGGGCGGCGCTTCGGGCCGGGCGGCGCAACCACAGCGTCCACAAGGTGTTCCGGATACCCAGTCGACGACGATGAGTCGGATCACGCGTGGGCGAAGGCTCATGATGGATCAGCATGTCCTCCACCCAGCACATCCACCAGCCATGCGCGGCGAGGTCGAGCGCGAACAGTTCCTCTTCGCCGCCGAACCACAAGCGCCGGGAGAAGCCGCCGACCTCCCGGAACGCGCTGACCCGGAAGGCGGACAGAGCTGCCATCACGCCGAGCAGAGCGGGACCGGGCAGCCAGTCGGGCCCGGGAACCGGTGAATCGCGCAGTTCCGGCGTGATCGGATCCTCGCGGAGGTCGGGCGCGACCAGGCACCGTCCGGTCACCGAACCCAGGCCGGGGTACTGGTCGAGCAGATCGGCCGCGCGGGTCAGGGCGCCCGGCTGCCATCGGGTGTCGTCATCGCAGAAGGCGACATAGGGCGTGACCACCCGCTCGACCGCGATGTTTCTGGCCACCGCACCCAGGTTCTCCGGCGAGCGGATGAGCTCTACGGCGGGAAACGCCGCGGCGACCGCGTCAGCGGTGCCGTCCGTCGACCCGTTGTCGACGAGGATGATCGGCGCCGCGTCGGCAAGCGCGGTCATGTGCGCAAGTGTCTCCAGCAGTTGTTCGCGCCGATTGCGGGTGATGATGACGACCGTCATTCGTTCCGTGGCCATCCGGTCACTTCCTTCCCTCGGCGAGTTCCAGGGTCCTGGCCCCGCGTTCCACCTCCGGCGGCAGCCGACGCCGCTGCGCCAACGCCCACGGCAGGCGGCGAATGACCCCCGCGATCGCCAGCAATGTCCCCGGCTCACGCACGGCACGACGCAACAGGCCGACGGATTCGGCCGCGCACCGCCGTAGCGGGCGCCGCATCCAGACGATCAACGCGTTGTTGCGCTGTTCGACCCGCCTGCGCCAGGCCTGAGGTGGTCGCCGCGCCGACGGGTGATGGTGGGCGCGCACGTCCGCCACATAACAGAGGTGCCAGCCACAGGCCGCGAGGTCCAGCGACAACAACCGTTCTTCGGCACCGAAATGCAGCAGCGGACTGAACCCGGCGGCCTGCAGGTACGCCTCCTTCCGGACGATCGCGGCACAGGCCAGGAAGCCGAGAACCAACGGACCCGGCAGGTCAGGGGGGTGCCCGAGCGGGCTGGTCGCCATCAGTTCGTTGACGGGATCGTCACGGTGGTCGGCGCCGACGAGCGTACGTCCCGCTACCAGGCCAAGCCGTGGATAGGCGTCCAGCACCCGCTCTGCTTCGGGGAGCGCGTCACCGGCCCACCACGAATCGTCGTCACTGAAAGCGACGTAGGGTGTCCGGGCGATCGCGACGCCGAGGTTGCGCGCCGCCGCTCCGAGATTGCGGGGCAGTCGGATGACCTGCACATCCGGGAATGCCTCCGCCGCGCCGACGGTGTTGTCGACGGAAGCGTTGTCCAGCACCACGATCTCGGGACGCGGGCGGAGCGCGCGTAACTCGGTCAGGGTACGGACCAATTCGGAAGCGCGGTTACGGGTGGCGATGACGACGGTGGTCTTCGCCAGGGTCCGAGGGCTCACGCCGACCGTCCCATGCGCAGCTCATCGAGCAGGTCCCGGGTCAAGGCATCGGCCGCAGGGAACTCACGTCGCCGCGCACGTTCGCGCCCCGCCGGCGACAGACACCAGCGCCACCAATGGTCGAACGCGCCGGTGTCGACGGTTTGCTCCGCGGATACCAGTGCGGGCCAGTTCAGCGCCCTTGCCTGCGCGGTGACCTTCCCTCCGCCCGCGATGGGATCCACCGCCAGGACCGGGACACCGGCCCGCAGGCCCAACACCAAGCCGTGCAGGCGAGTTGTGATCACCGCGTCGAGTCGGGAGAACACCGACGCGAGTTGGTCGGGCGTACGGCAGTGGCGCCATTCGTCGCGCGCCAGCCTGGTATCGAGCGGTAGTCGCGCGCAGTCGAGATCGCGGAGCCAGCGCACCAGCGCCCGATGCACCGACCGATGACGACGGGCCGAGCCGTATTCGGCCTGTCCCGGGGCGAATACGACGCCCACCACCGGAACGGGCACCGTGGACGCCGCGACGGCCATGTCCGGTCGCGCGGTGGACGGACCGTCGCGCGCCAAGACGCGGTCGAACCCGGTAACCGCCGCATCGGCCGGATCGAGAACGGAAACCCCCACCGCGATGCGCCGGCAGTTCGCATACCGTTTGTGCAGGAACCGCACCTGCTCGCCGTGGGCAGGTCCGCATACGAACACGAGGTGCGAGTAGCGCCCGGAGTCGGCGTCGTCCAGGTGCAACGCATCGGAGCGGAAACCCGGACTCCACGCCGTGTCATGGGGTATTTCCGCGGATGTGAGAGCGTCGCACACCCGGCTCATGCTCAAGACATCCCCGGCCGTCGCTTCCCCGTGCACGAAGCTGGGCCACCCCGTGACAAGTACCCGCATGTCTCGGCGATACCCGATGCACCGCAGGTCAATCGGCCGCCATCGGACGAAGGTGCACGACCTTCGTCTGGGTCATCTCGTCCAGCAATTCAGGTCCATAACCGAAGCCGGTGCCGCTGGCCCGGCGTGGGTGCGCCGCTCCGCCGGGCGCCCCACCGAACACCGCATTGATCTTCACGGTGCCGACCGGCAGTTCTCGCCAGGCGTGCTGCGCATTGGCCATCGACGGAGTGAGTACGGTCGCCGCGAGCCCGTAGTCGTCGCTCGCGGCCTCCGCGATGCCCTGGCCGAATGTTTCCACCACCCGGACCGGCGCGACCGGACCGAATGTTTCTTCCCGCATGATCCGCATTTTCGGCTCGCAGTGCGCCAGCACGGTGGCCGGATAATGCGCACCGGCACCGTCCGGCACGACACCGCCCGTCAACAGCTCGGCCCCGTGGTTCACCGCGTCGCACACGTGGGCGTGGACCTGATCGCGATGGCGCCGGTCGACCAACGGCGCCGGCTTCCACGACTCGGCTTCAGCGACCAGCGCCGCCAGAAAGGGCTCCGCGACGTCCCGGTGCACGAAGATCCGTTCGACGGACACGCAAATCTGACCGGAGTTCGCGAACGCGCCGAGCGCCGCCTGCCCGGCGGCCCACACGGGATCCACACCGGCGTCGACGACGAGTGCGTCATTGCCGCCGTTTTCCAGCAATGCCTTCGCTCCGGTGGTCGCAACGCTTTTCGCGATCGACCGTCCCGTGGTGGTGCTGCCGACGTGCGCGACGACGTCCACATCGGGGCGTGCGGCGAGCAGTGCGCCGGCCCTCCCATCGCCTTGCACCGTCTGCAGCACACCCTCGGGGAGCGGAGCGGCGAGCAGGTCGCCCAGCAGACCGCCGGTATGGGGTGCGCGTTCGCTCGGCTTGTACACGACCGTGTTTCCGGTGGCCAGCGCCGCGCCGAGCAAACCACAGGACACCGCGACGGGATCGTTCCACGGCGTCAGCGCGACGACGACGCCGCGAGGTTCCCACACCATGAGGTCGATCGCTTCGAAGGCTCCCTGAAGGCTCTTTCCTCGATGCACCGGCCCCAGTTCGGCATATTGCTCCAATGTCGCGGCACCGGCCAGCACCCCTTCCTTGCTCTCCGACCGCTGGCGTCCGGTTTCGACATGGTTGAGCTCGGCGAGTTCATCGGCACGCTCGCGAAGCGAGGCGGCGCCGGCACGTAGCGCGGCGGCCCGCTCCGCCGCCGGGGTTCGCGCCCACCTGGACTTGACCCGATTGGCCAGCTCTACCTGCTTCTCGATCTCCGCGATACCGGTCATGGGCACCTTGCCGACGGTGGCGCCGGTGGCGGGATCAAGGATCTCGATCGTTTCGGTTGCCGGAAACGTGGCAGCGTTCGGTCCGCTCATACCGCGGGCGATTGCCTGGCACCCACAGTTCAAACGCCGTTGGCGGCAACAGCCGCGCCAGTGCCGCCGCGGGGCAGTGCCAGGCACTCGGCGATACCGGTCCGGCGGGCCACGTTTGATCCGGCGGCAAGAGGCAAGAGCTATCGACATGGCCGAGACGATCGAACGGCTCACCGTGCTGCTGTGGCACGTGCACGGTTCGTGGACGACTTCGTTCGTCCAGGGACCGCACCACTACCTGATCCCTGTGCTGGAAGGCGGCGGGCCGTGGGGCCGCGGGCGGTGCGGCCGCGACTGGCCGTCCGCCGAGGACGTCCCCGCGGGTGAGTTGCGCGAAACCGAGCCCGATGTCATCGTTCTGCAGCGCCCGGAGGAAATCGACCTTGTCGAGCGATGGCTCGGTCGTCGTCCCGGCGCCGACATTCCGGCGGTCTACGTCGAGCACAACGCTCCGCGTCCCAGCGCGGCCACGACCAGGCATCCGCTGGCGGATCGCACCGATATCCCGATCGTGCACGTAACGCATTTCAACGATCTGATGTGGGACAACGGAAGCGCGCCCACCCGGGTCGTGCCACACGGCATCGTGGACCCCGGCGCGCTGTACACCGGCGAACTGCCGCACGGCGTAGCGCTGATCAACGAACCGATGCGGCGCGGAAGGATCACGGGAACCGATCTGTTGCCCGACTTCGCGATGGCGGGGCCGGTCGATTTGTACGGCATCGGAACGGACGGCTACGCGGCGGACCGGCCAACCGGACATCCGATTCGCGGAATCGGCGACGTCGAACAGTCGGCATTGCATCCGGAAATGGCGCGGAGAAGGGTATATCTGCACACCGCCCGGTGGACCTCGCTCGGATTGTCTCTCCTGGAAGCCATGCACCTCGCCATGCCGGTAGTTGCCCTCGCCACTACCGAGGCCGTAAGCGCGGTGCCGCCCGAAGCCGGTGCCATCGCTTCCGACGTCGCATCACTCACCGCGAAGTTCTCTGAATTACTCCACGAACCCGACTTGGCGGTGCTCGCGGGCAAGTCTGGACGGCAATTCGCGCTGGAGCACTACGGCCTCGACGTCTTCCTGCGCCGATGGAATTCCATACTCGCCGAGGTGACCGAATGAATACAGAACGTGCGTTGGTCACCGGCGGTTGCGGGTTCGTCGGATCACACCTGTGTGAGCAGTTGCTCGACGCGGGCACAGCCGTGGTCGCGCTCGACAACTTCGCTACGTCCACACCGGACAATGTGGCGCGACTGCTGGACCGCCCCGAGTTCGACCTCATACGGCACGACGTCACCGAGCCGTTGCCCCCGAGAGGCTCTTTCGACGTCATCTTCCATCTCGCGTCGGCGGCGTCGCCCCCGGACTACCTACGGCTGCCGATCGAGACGCTACGAGCCGGTTCGCTCGGGACCGCCAACGCCCTCGACCTGGCCGAACGGAATCGAGCTCGATTCGTGCTCGCGTCGACGAGCGAGGTATACGGTGACCCGGCCGTCCACCCGCAGCCCGAAAATTACTGGGGTCACGTCAATCCGGTTGGTCCGCGCAGCGTCTACGACGAGGCGAAACGGTATGCCGAGGCGTTGACTATGGCATTTCGCCGGGAACGGGGCGTGAATACCGGAATCGCCCGGATTTTCAATACCTACGGTCCGCGCATGCGTACCGAAGACGGCCGGATGGTGCCCACATTCATCGCTCAGGCATTGTCGGACGCACCACTCACCATCGCGGGAACCGGCGAGCAGACCCGCTCGCTGTGCTACGTCGACGACACCGTGCGCGGCCTGCTCGCGCTGGCGTCCACCGACTTTCCGGGACCGGTCAACATCGGCAATCCACATGAAGTCTCGGTGCGGTGCCTCGCCGAGGAAATCCGATCCGCGACCGGTAGCCGGTCCACTGTGCGGTATGTCGACAGCGCGATCGATGATCCGAAGCGGCGCTGCCCGGATATCTCGCTGGCCCGGCGCGAACTGGGCTGGGCGCCATTGGTCGACAGGGCGGAGGGGCTGCGCCGCACGATCGACTGGTTCGCCGGCCGCACGGCCGTGTCGGCGGAAGAGTCGCTGCGCTGATCAGCGCGCCGGTTTAGTGGTGACTTCGGCGGGTAGCGCCCCCCTATACGTCAGCGGGCAGACCGGCAGGTCCCGCGTCTCGAGTAGAAAGGCGGCCCGTGCGCATTCTCGGAATCAACGCGGTATTCCACGATCCTGCTGCTGCCCTGATCGTGAACGGCGAAATCGTCGCGGCCGCCGAGGAAGAGCGGTTCACACGTCGCAAGCACGGCAAGCGGCCGGTGCCGTTCTCCGCGTGGGAGCTGCCCGAGCAAGCGGCCGCATGGTGCCTGGACCGAGCGGGAATACGTCCCGATCAGCTCGACGCGGTGGGCTACTCCTACGACCCGAGGCTGGTCGATCATTCGCTCGGCGGTCTCGACCGGAAAAGCGAAGCGACCCGAACGGACTACGCCCACAGGGCGCCTGCATTTCTCCAGGCCGCATTGCCCGGCCTCGATCCCACGATCGTGCGGTTCGTGCGACATCACCTGGCGCATGCCGCGTCCGCGGCGCTCGCGGCCCCGTTGGGTGACTCCGCGGTCCTGGTGGCCGACGGACGCGGCGAACGCCACTCGTATCTCGCCGGAGAATACCGCGACGGCAAGTTCGTGGAGTTGGCGTCACAGCAGCTGCCGCACTCACTCGGGCTGATGTACGAGGACCTCACCGAACATCTCGGATTCGCCCGGTCGAGCGACGAATACAAAGTCATGGCTCTCGCCTCCTACGGCACGCCGAGGTTCCTCGACCGGTTCCGGGAACTCGTGTATTCCACCGGTGACGGCGGTTTCCGAACCGAACCCGTCGACTGGGAGTGCTTCGCACCGGCCGTGACCGGCGGTGAGCTCGGCCAAGACCATGCCGACCTCACCGCGAGTGTCCAACGACGACTCGAAGAGGTGTTGTTGGAGTTGACTTCCTGGCTGCATCGTCAGACCGGACAGCGGAACCTCACGCTGGCCGGTGGCACCGCGCTGAACTGCGTGGCCAACACCCGGCTGCACGCCGAAGGCCCCTACGAACGGATCTGGGTGCAGCCCGCGGCGGGTGACGCGGGCACCGCGCTGGGTGCCGCGCTCCAATTGGCGGCCGAGTTCGGTGAGCGTGTCACCCCGATGCGGGGGGCCGACCTCGGCCGCGAGTGGACGGACTCGGAGCTGGAAACCATGCTCCGCACGGCGAAGCTCAGGTACACGAGATCCGCGGACATCGCGGCCGACGTGGCGCAAGCGCTCGCGGAAGACCAAGTGGTGGCCTGGTTCCAGGGCCGGGCCGAATTCGGCCCGCGGGCACTCGGGCATCGTTCGCTCCTCGCGCATCCTGGCTGGTCGGCGAATCTCGAACGCCTCAACGATGTGAAGGGGCGAGAACAGTTCCGGCCGCTCGCACCGATGGTGCTCGCCGACCGGGCGTCCGAGATCTTCGGACGCGGACCGTTGCCGAGCCCGTACATGCTGTTCGTCCACGATGTCGCCCCGGCGTGGCGCGCACGAATCCCCGCCGTGACGCATGTGGACGGCACCGCGCGGGTGCAAACCGTCGACCCCGCGGACAACCCCGTCCTGGCAAGGATGTTGTCGGAGTTCGACAGGCGCACGGGTTTGCCCGTGGTGGTCAACACGAGCCTGAACACCGCGGGGCGGCCGATGGTCGATTCGCCCCGCGACGCCCTCGAGTGCTTCGGTTCCGCCCCGATCGATCTGCTGGCCATCGGCTCCTTCCTGGTTCGCCGCTCATGAAGGCCCACATCCTGGACTACAGCGTCGTGATTCCGACGACGGGGCGGGAGAGCCTTCGGTTGCTGCTCGAGTCGCTCGACACCGCGGCCGGTCCGAGGCCACGGGAAATCATCGTGGTGGACGATCGGCCCGGAGGCGGGGAACTACCGTTGCCCGACACAGTGTCGCCGGTGCGGGTCATCCGCTCGGGTGGCCGCGGACCCGCCGCGGCGAGGAACGCGGGTTGGCGGCACGCCTCCGGCACGTGGATCGCCTTCCTCGATGACGATGTGATCACCGCGGCGGATTGGCCTGCCCGCTTGGCCGACGACCTGCACGGTCTCGATGAGAAAACGGCCGCTTCCACAGCGCGTATCGAGGTTCCGCTGCCAAAGCACCGCCGACCGACCGACGACGAACGAGGAACCGCACGACTGGCCACCGCGCGGTGGATCACAGCGGACATGGCCTACCGCCGGTCCGCGCTGGTCGAGGTCGGCGGCTTCGATGAACGGTTTCCGAGGGCATTTCGAGAGGACGCCGATCTGGCGATGCGGGTCTGCCTCGCCGGTTACGTCATCGCGCCCGGACAACGGCGCACTCGCCACCCGGTCCGCAGATCGGGGCCCATGGCCAGTGTCCGAGCACAACGTGGGAACGCCGACAACGCGTTGCTGCGGCGGAAGTACGGCCGGCGGTGGCGTCAGCGCATCGGCGAAGGCGACGGGCTCCTCCCCCGCCACGCGCTCGCCACGGCCGTGGGTGCGGTGGCCATGGTGCTCGCCGCTGCGGGCCGTAAACGCTCCGCTCTCGCCTTCGCTGCGGTCTGGACGGCGCTGACCGGCGAATTCGCCGCGCGCCGGATCGCGCCAGGGCCCCGCACACCCGGCGAAATCGGCCGGATGGCGGTGAGCAGTGCGCTGATTCCACCGGCTGCGTGCTGGCACCGCCTGCGCGGCGAGCTGCGCCACCGGCACGCGACCCCGGCCGAAGCCATACGGCTGGCGGGTGCGCGGTGACGTGCCGGGCGCTGGTGGCCCGCGTCGTGTGCGCATCGGGAGAGGGATCGTGGCCTTGACCGCCTCGATTCTCGTGCTCCGCGCACTCGGGCTCGGCGACCTGCTGACCATCGTGCCCGCTCTGCGCGGGCTGAAGAACGCCTACCCGGACGACCGTGTGGTGCTCGCCGCGCCGGAAGCGCTGCGCATTCTGGTCGACCTCATCGACGCGGTCGACGAACTGCTGCCGACCGCGGGACTGGGTGCGCTCCAATGGGCGGGCGCACCGCCGAGGCTGGCGGTCAACTTGCACGGCAGCGGGCCGGAAAGCATCCGTGATCTGCTGGCGCTGCGTCCGGACACGCTGCTCACCCACCATCATCCGGACTTCCCTGAGCTGCCCGGCCCCCAGTGGCGTGACGACCTGCACGAGGTGCATCGCTGGTGCCGGCTGCTGGAGTACGGCGGGATCGACGCCGATCCAACCGCGCTGCTGCTGCCCGAACCACCGCAGCCCGCTCTCGAGTCGAACGTCGTCGTAATCCATCCCGGCGCGGCCTATCCCGCACGTCGCTGGCCATCCGAACGTTTCGCTCGGGTGGCCCGGGAACTCACTGCCAACGGCCACCGAGTGGTGATCACCGGTACGCGCGGCGAAAGACCGTTGGCGAACTCGGTCGCCGAGAAAGGGGGCTTACCGCCCTCAGCGGTCTACGCGGGACGCACCGACTTGGTCGAACTCGCCGCGCTGGTCGCCGACGCGGCACTGGTCGTGTGCGGCGACACCGGCGTAGGGCATCTCGCCACCGCCTTCGGCACACCGTCGGTAGTGCTGTTCGGCCCCACGCCTCCGCACCGGTGGGGGCCGCCCGCCGCCGCGAAACACCACGTAACGCTGTGGGCCGGGCGCCTCGGCGATCCACATGCCGCCTATCCGGATCCCGGGCTGCTCCTGGTTCGACCAGAACATGTTCTGACGGCCGCAACCGGGTTGCTTGGACAGAAGGTGCGCCATGGGTAGTCGCGTCGGTGTGGTAGGTGCCGGGTATGTGGGGCTCACCAGTGCCGCTTGCCTGGCCCACTTAGGACATCATGTCGTCTGCATCGACAATGACGAGTCCAAAGTAGAGGCTCTTCGCGCTGGTACGGTCTCGATCGTCGAGCCCGGCTTGCCGGAACTGGTTCGGGAAGGGCTGTCGGAGAACCGGCTCGTCTTCACATCCGACCCAGGGTCGCTCCACGAATGCGAAGTGGTCCTGTTGTGTCTTCCCACGCCGATGGGCACCGGTGGTACGGCCGATCTAGGTGTACTCGAAGACGCGCTCCAGACGCTGTCCACCGTCCTGCCGCCGGATTGCGTGCTCGTCACCAAGTCCACCGTTCCGGTGGGGACGGCGGAGCGGATCGCCGCACGGTCGGGTCTCGCGCGCACGGCGGTCGTCAGCAACCCCGAATTCCTCCGGGAGGGCCACGCGGTGCACGACTTCCTGCACCCCGACCGGGTCCTCATCGGTGCGGCCGAGCGGGATCGGGAAGCGGCCGACCGTGTCGCGACACTGTACGCCGGAACGGGCGCGCCGGTACTCCGATTGGACTCGGCCAGCGCGGAACTCGCCAAGTACGCCAGCAACGCCTTTCTCGCGGTCAAGATCTCGTTCGTGAACACACTGGCCGAACTGTGCGAACGAGTGGGTGCCGATATCACGAAGGTCACCACCGCGATGGGAATGGACGATCGGATCGGCCCGGCTTTCCTCGCACCAGGCCCCGGCTGGGGCGGCTCGTGCCTGCCCAAGGACACCCGCGCTCTCTTACGCGCCGCAGAGGAATTGGGGTTGGACTTCGCAATGGTCCGTGACGCCCTGCGAGCCAACGACCATCAACACGCGATGGTGCTGCGCAAGATCCGCCGCGCGGTCACCGGCGCGGTCGACGGCTCGCTGTCGGGTACACGGATCGGCGTGCTCGGCCTCACGTTCAAGGCCGGGACCGGGGACATGCGCGACTCCCCCGCCGTCACGATCGCACGACAACTTTCCCATCACGACGCCACCGTCACCGCTTACGACCCGTGTGTCCCGTCGTCGCGCACCCTCGACGGCATCCGGGTGGTGGACGACCCGTATCTGGTGGCGCGGGACGCCGGCGCCATCGTGATCCTCACCGAGTGGCCCGAGTTCCGTTCGCTCGACTGGGCGAGGCTCGCGACCGACGTCGAGCGGGCCGTGATCGTGGACACCCGAAACCTGCTCGACGAGCACCTGCTGAGCGGCACCGGTTTCACGTTGCTGGGCACCGGCACCGCCTGGTCTTCCGCTGACGGACGAACCTGAAAGTCCTTGTGCCGCACCATGTGGATAGGCGTCGCCATCAGGTCCGACGCCCCTGTACAGCCCACCGGCTCGAACCTGCCGGATATGGGACGTTCCCGTCTTCTATTCTTCGTCGGCATCCCATTCCGACTCGCCGGCACAGGCAATCCAATGCAAGGCATAGCACCGTTCTGCTACCAGCATGGGATCCAAGCCACCGGCGCTTTCGCCATGCTGCTCATATATATCCTCCATCAAACGATTGAGGAAGAAATGGGCTTCGGCGGTGCGACGAACCAGCGAACGAGATAGACACCAGTCTCGCTGCACGCCTCGAACGTCACCAAGTCCTCTACCGAGGCAATCACCGCTTCTTCTCGATGCGCATCTCGAGCGCCTTCGCCCGACGTTCCTTCGCCCGCAGCACGTTGGCCCAAGTATCTGCCCCATTATTCCTGCCGGGCATAGCTTTTCTCCTTCCTGTGGGAGTGGGCCCGCAACATCTAGCGCCCAAACCGTCCGAGCGAATACAGGAGAATCCACGCGCGTTTATCGGCGGAAGATACAGGAGCCGCCCGGGGGCTAGCCTGTACGCATGGGCCTCGGGGAACGGCTCTAGAGCATCCGTAAGCGGCGCGGACTCACCCACGCGAGCTTGCGGACTCCGCCGGTGTGTCCGTGTCCCTCATTTGCAAGATTGAGCAGGGCGAGCGGGACGACGCCCGGATAAACTCACTGCGCCGCCTTGCTGTTGGCCTCGGCTGCCCGCTGACGGCTCTACTCGGCCCGGCCCCCGACATTCCAGACGATGACAGCAACAGCGCCCTGTGGGTGCCCACACGAGACGCGCTCACGCGCCCTGCGGAGAATGAGGCGATGCCGGCACCTGGCCTAGGTGTACTACCCAGGGAGGTTGGTCAACCGGCTGATGGGGTCTTGCGACCGATGGCGGTGTGTTGCCGGTGGTGATTGTAGGTGCGTAGCCAGGCTGGCAGGGGTTAGTTCTCGCGGGCCGGACTGTGCCCGGTTGCGAGGCGTTTCTGCCCCTCGGGCATCGGCAGGACCGCCAGTGCGGTGTCTGCAATGTTCCGCAGCGTCTCCGGGTCCAGGCCGGCCTTGCCTACCGCCTCGATACCGCGGACCACGGTCAGCAGCAGTGCCGCCAACCGCTCCGGATCCGCAGCGCTATCGATGTCGCCGTGGCGCTGGGCGGCGCTGATCTCCGTCCGCAGCAGGGTCAGCAGTGCCGTCATGGTCTCGGCCGACCGTCCGGCAACCGTCGGATCGCGCTGGGCCAGTTCCGCCGCGCCCTTGGCCAACAGGCACCCGCGGCGCTCGGTGTCGGAGGCGGTGTTCTCCGCCATGAGGTGCACGTATCCCGACAGCCGGGCCAAGGCCTCTGCGTCCGGGCCACCTGTCAGCCGCCCTTCGGCCACCTCGACGACTGCGGTGCACCAGTCGCCGAACACACGGTGGAACAGCTTGCCTTTGTCGCCGAATGCGCCGTACAGGCTGCCCTTGCCCAGGCCGGTCGCCTGGGCGATGTCGTCCATCCGGGTTCCTGCATAGCCGGTCGCCCAGAACTGTTCCCGGGCCCGCTTCAGGACTTGGCGTTCGTCGAATGCGCGTGGTCTCGGCATGGTCTCAGACTATCCATTCTTGACTCGATCGTCCATTAATGCCTATGTTATGGACGATCCATTCCATAACTGAAGGGTTCGACATGGCAGGCGTACTGCAGGAGAAGGTGGCCGTGATCACCGGAGGGACCAGCGGGATCGGGCTGGCCATCGCCCACCGCTTCGTCCGGGAGGGCGCACGGGTCTTCGTGACCGGCCGGGACATCGACCGCCTCGAAGCGGCAGTCAAGGAGATGGGCCCTGCGGCCACCGGCATACGATCCGACGTCTCGGTCCTGGCCGACCTGGACGCGCTCTACGCGCGGGTCCGCGAGGAGGCCGGACGCATCGACGTGCTGGTAGCCAACGCGGGAATCGTCGCGGACGCCGCGCTCGGCGCCCACACCGAGGCGAACGTCGACCTGACGCTCGCCGTCAACGTCAAGGGCCCACTATTCACTGTTCAGAAGGCGCTTCCGCTGCTGGCGGAGAACGCCTCCATCCTGGTCGTCGGCTCGAGCAACAGCGTGCGGCCCAATGAGCAACTCGAGGTCTACAGCGCCTCGAAGGCGGCGGTGAGCAACCTCGTGCACAACTGGGCCCGGCAGTCGCGGGAGCGCCGATTCCGGGTCAACGTGCTCAGCCCGGGACCCACGCGGACCCCTGGCCTGCTGGGCGCCGCGGGGCCGGACGTCGACCAGTTCGCCGAGGCCGTCGTGCCACTGGGGCGGCTGGCCGACGCCGAGGAAATCGCCGAGGCCGCCCTCTTCCTGGCTTCGGACGCCTCGTCGTTCGTCACCGGCGCCGAACTCTTCGCCGACGGCGGCTACACCCGGGCCTGAACGACGGCCGGTGGTGCGCATCCGGTTCCCGCGAAGCGATGGGGCGCACTCCCGACTGCCGCTCCGGCAACGCCAGCCTCCGCTGGATGCTCATCCATCTCGTCGAGGAGACCGGACGGCACGCGGGGCACGCGGACATCGTGAGGGAGCTGCTTGACTGGGCGAAGGGGTACTACTAGGTCTCTCCGGTGGGTCGCGACCGGAGTCAAAGTCGGATCGAGGCAACGGTGACGGCGCCGTGGAAGACGTAGGCGCGTTTGTCGAACTTCGTCGCCACAGCCCGGAAGTTCTTGAGGGCATTGATCATCCGCTCCACCTCGTTCCTGCGTTTGTCGGCAAAAGACGGCGAAGTGGGTGGCCTCACCAGCAACATGCGACGCGGCTTCTACTGGAAGCCGTACACGGCGACTGTGGCCAGCGTCGAGCCCGACGGGCACGAACATGTATATGACGTGGCTGTGGCTGACGTGCACGCCTTCGAGGGCAACGGCATCATGCTCCGCAGCTGTGGCGAGATCACGGTCGCGGGCCACACCGGGTCGTCCCCGTTCCCATCTTCGATGTGCCCCACCGAGGGCACGAGTCTGCGACGTTCACCCGTCGAGCCGGAAGCGACAAGCCAATGGGCCCTACCCACAGGCGAAACGGCGCAGCGCAAGGAGGTTTGGACCGGAATTCTTTGGCGTATTCTTGGTCGCAGCCCGCAGACTAAAGCAGGTCAGGCACGATGAACATGCCTGACCTGCTGGTTATGCTCCCCCATCTGGACTCGAACCAGAAACCTGCCGATTAACAGTCGGCTGCTCTGCCAATTGAGCTATAGGGGATTGTTATCGGCGCGTCCGGTGGCTACCGGGCGGGCCGAGGAGAAACTTTAGCGTATCGCTGGGCGGGAGCCCAAATCGTGTCGCTACCTGCTGACTTGTTCGCCGACCGCGGGGTGCGGGCAGCGGGGATCCGGATCGACACGCGTATGGGGCGTCGGGCAGGATAGGAGCGGCGAACTGGCAACTGGGAGGAGCACATCGAGATGCTGCGGTTGATCATCGGCATTGCGGCCGGGTACGTACTCGGCAGCAAGGCCGGGCGGGCTCGCTACGAACAGATCAGCGCCGCGACCCGCACGCTGACCGAGAGCCCGGTGACCCGCAAGCTCGTGCTCGTCGGCAGGCAGAAACTGGCGGACAAGCTCAGCACCCGCCCCCGCCTGGAGCCGATGGAACCGCTCGACGAGCGGACCACCGTCCTGGTGCCGCACGACCAGTTGCGTCGCTGACCTCGGCCAACAGGGAACGGCCACAGCAGACGGCACAGGGTGACTGTGCGCGGAATCACGCCGCCGTGCGCCCCTACGCTCCGGTGGCGAAGTCGCCGTGGTTGCCCATCGCCTGGGTGAGCAGGCTCTTGCGATATTGCTCCAGCGCGACGAGGTCGCCGAAGAGGGCGAAATAGGCGTCCGGCTGTTCGGTCGACGACACCCGCTGCAGCTTGGACTTGAGTTCGGCGATCTGCCTGCCGACCCAGGCCTCTTGGGTGCGCGCCAGCACACCGGCGATGAAGCGCGGGATGTCCGCCTCCGACTTCACCGGCAGCGGCTCGTTGGCCAGCTCGGACAGCAGCGCGCGCACGGTCAGGTCGTCGGTGCGATCGGCGACGGCATTGACCCACTCGGCGCCGCCGAGCCCGGCCGCCGTGCCGCCCGCCGCGGCGATCAGCGTGCGAACCACCGCGTAGGCGGGATGGGTGAACGCTTCGGACTCGAGCGCGTCGAAACCCGCGCCGGCCATAGCTGGGTATTGGAGGGCCGCCGCCAGCACCTGTCGTTGCGGCAGGAGCGTGGGATCGTTCGGATTGGGCCGTGCCGCAGGATGTTCGGCGACCACTTCGCGCGGCGCGGGCGCGCGACCCGTCGTGGGGCGCCCGCCGCCGTTGCGATTCCGCTTGGCCTCCTCGCCGACGCGGCGCACGACGGTCTGGATGTCGTCCCAGCCAACCCAGCCGGCCAGTTTGGTGGCGTAAGCCTTGCGCAGCGCGTTGTCCTTGATCTGCGCGACCACCGGCACCGCACGGCGCAGCGCCTCGACCTGCCCCTCGGCGGTATCCAGGTTGTGGTCGGCCAACAGCCCGCGAATCACGAACTCGTACAACGGAGTCCGACGCGCGACCAGGTCGCGCACGGCGGCGTCGCCGGAATGCTGCCGCAGTTCACACGGGTCCTGCCCGTCCGGCGCGATGGCGATGTAGGTCTGGCCCGCCAGTTTCTGGTCGCCCGAAAAGGCTTTCAGCGCCGCGGCTTGGCCCGCGGCGTCGCCGTCGAAGGTGTAGATGATCTCGCCGCGCCAGAAATTGTCGTCCATCATCAGGCGGCGCAACAGGGCCAGGTGCTCGTCGCCGAAGGCGGTGCCACAGGACGCGACGGCGGTTTTCACACCGGCCAGATGCATCGCCATGACGTCGGTGTAGCCCTCGACCACGACCGCCTGGTGGCCCTTGGCGATCTCGCGCTTGGCGTGGTCGAGACCGAAGAGCACCTGAGACTTCTTGTACAGCAACGTTTCCGGCGTGTTGATGTACTTGCCGGGCATGGTGTCGTCGTCGAAGAGCTTGCGCGCGCCGAACCCGATGACGTCGCCGCCGAGGTTGCGGATCGGCCACAGCAGACGCCGGTGGAACCGGTCGATCGGGCCGCGCTGGCCCTGCCTGGACAGCCCCGCGGCCTCCAGCTCCTTGAAGTCGAACCCCTTGCGCAGCAGGTGCTTGGTGAGCGCGTCCCACCCGGCGGGGGCATAGCCGCAGCCGAACTGCTGGGCGGCGGCCGCGTCGAAGTTGCGATCGGTGAGATATTTGCGCGCCGCCTCGGCGCCCGGCTCGCGCAACTGGGCCATGTAGAACTCGTGCGCCGCCGCGTTCGCCGCGACCAACCGGGAGCGGGTGCCGCGATCGCGCTGCACCGAGGTGCCGCCGCCCTCGTAGTTGATCCGGTAGCCGACCCGGTCGGCCAGCTGCTCGACCGCCTCGACGAATCCGACGTGCTCGATCTTCTGCAGGAAGGCGAACACGTCGCCGCCCTCACCGCAGCCGAAGCAGTGGAACAGGCCGTGGTTGGGCCGCACGTGGAACGACGGCGACTTCTCGTCGTGGAACGGGCACAGGCCCTTCATGGAATCAGCGCCCGCGCGTTTCAGCGCGACGTACTCCCCCACCACGTCTTCGATCCGGACGCGTTCGCGTATCGCCGCGATATCGCGATCAGGAAGTCGTCCGGCCACGGGACAGAGTCTAGGCGAACCCGGGCGGTGCCACGCCCGCGCGGCTCGTCGCACCGGCGGCTGCCCCGCCCTTGTTCAGCGCGCCGCGGGCCGACGACGGATTTTCCACCGGCCCGCGCCCTTTTATGCGGCTCCCTCTGCCCGAGCACAACTGCGGACAAACTTCGTCCCGCCGCGCCCGCGAGGCGGCTAGCTTGCGCTCGGCCCGGCACGGGGCTGCACACACACAGACTTCATCCGGCTGCGCCTCATCCCGCTGCCCCTACGCTCGGCCCGGCCCAGGTTGCCCACCGACTCCGGCTGCGCCGCACGCGGGGCCCTACGCTCGGCCCGACACGGGGCTGCACACAGACCTCACCCGCCTGCGCCTCACGCCACTGCCCCTCGCTCAGCCCGACACGGGGCTGCACACAGACCTCACCCGCCTGCGCCTCACGCCACTGCCCCTCGCTCAGCCCGACACGGGGCTGCACACAGACCTCACCCGCCTGCGCCTCACGCCACTGCCCTCGCTCGGGCCCCGGGCCCAGGGTGCACAGGAACTTCATCCGGCTGCGCCTGATGCGGGGCCCTGCACTCGGCCCGGCACGGGGCTGCACATGGGCTTGGTCTGACTACGCCCGTCAGGCGCTCAGCTCGACGGCGACACGCTCCAAGCGGCTTTCGGTGTAGGAGGCGATCTGATCGACGATGACGCGCACGCGGGCGGTGTCGCCGGTGGCCGCCTCCCAGAACGGCAGCAGCACCGGATCGAGGCCGTGCGGGGCGGTGGCCAGCAGCCGATCGGCCACCGCGAGGATGCGTTCGCGCTGGGCGGCCTGCCGCAGCCGGTGCGCCGGGTCGGACATCACGTAGCGCAGCGCGACCGTCTTCAGCAACGCGACCTCGGCAGCGGCGATGCGCGGGACCTCCAAGTCGGCGGCGTAGCGGGACAGCGGTTGCGGCCCGGCGAGCGCTTTGGTCGCCATGATCGCGGCGGTGGCGAAGCGGCCGACGAGCTCGCTGGTGAGGCGCTTCAGCGCGACCGAGGCGGTGAACGTGCCGTCGTACCCGGTCGCCGCCGCGACCACCGGTAGCTCCGACAGCCGTTGCGCCGCGGCGATCAGCTCGTCGGCCGCCAGCGAATGCTGGAACTGGCCGAGCGCCGCCAGCGCGTCCTGTTCGGCGGGGTCGGCCAGCGCACGCAGATCGATGCGACCGGCGAGCACGCCGTCCTCGACGTCGTGCACCGAATAGGCGACGTCGTCGGACCAGTCCATGATCTGGCATTCCAGGCTGCGCCGCCGGTCCGGTGCGCCCTTGCGGATCCACTCCAGACGCTCGGTGTCGACGTCGTAAGCACCGAATTTCGTGCCGGAACCCATTCGGCCCCACGGGTATTTGAGCGCCGCGTCCAATGCGGCGCGGGTGAGGTTGAGGCCGGCGCTGGTGCCGTCGGACTCCAGCACTTTGGGTTCGAGACGGGTGAGGATGCGCAGGTTCTGCGCGTTTCCTTCGAACCCGCCGTAGGCGTCGGCGAAGGTGTCCAGCGCCGTCTCGCCGTTGTGGCCGTAGGGCGGGTGGCCGATGTCATGGGCGAGACCGGCCAGGTCGACCAGGTCCGGATCGCAGCCGAGGCCGTCGGCGATGCTGCGGCCGATCTGCGCGACTTCGATCGAATGGGTGAGCCGGGTGCGCGGCGTGTCGCCATCGCGCGGGCCCATGACCTGGGTTTTGTCGGCCAGCCTGCGCAGCGCGGCGGAGTGCAGCACGCGGGCGCGGTCGCGGGCGAACTCGGTGCGGTGGCCGTTGTCGAACTCACTGCGCGGCGGGCCGAGTCCCGCGGTCTTGGCGCCCTCGACGACGAGGCGTTCGCGGTCGTGGTCGGTGTATCGGCCGCTCATCGAATATCACTGTCCCGCCGTGTAGCTGAAGTCCGCCGAGAAGTGAGTGAGCTGATACCACAGCAGCGCGCCGGTCTCCCTGGCGATGCCGTGTGCCTGGGATTCGCGAGTGTAGACGGCCGGACCGGTCCTGGTCGGCGCCGTCCACGCGGCCAAGCCCTCGTCCCGAGCCATGGTGCGGGTGCGCAGGGAATGCCACGGATCGCTGACCAGCACCGCCGAGGACAGGTCCCGCGCCCGCATCGCCGTCGCGACCGCCTCGACGCTGCGCAGCGTGTCCGAGCCGGTCTCCACCGCCAGGATCTTGTCGCTCGGCACACCGCGCGCCTGCAGGTAGTTCTTGCCCGAGGCCGCTTCGGTGAACAGGTCGCCCTCCTGCTTGCCGCCCACGGTGATCACGCGTGGGGCGACACCGGCGCGGAACAGCCGGTAGGCCCGGTCGAGCCGCGCTTCGAACACCGAGGACGGCGTCCCGGAATACTGCGCGGCGCCGAGCACGACGATCGCGTCGGCTTTCGTGTAGTCATCGATGCGCGCGACCTGCCATACGCGAAACGCCGTTCCGCCGACCAGCACCGCCGCCATCACGACCGACCCGACGACCAGTCGCCGCGACCAGCGCAGCAATCCCGCGCCGAAGCCGCGCGGCCGTGCCGGATCGGAAGCCCGAACAGCTCGGGTGCGCATCGTTGGCAAATCCACTCCCCAAGTCTGCCAGGAGCGGTGCCGGAGCCCAGGACGGCTGACATCGCTCGTGACGACTACCAGGCGTTGGACGTCTCGGAGCTGGTCAGCAAAAGTATGCGATCCGGTTCCGCCGTTGTTCGAGCAGACGCCGGACACTCATACGACGCGTTGAGGTTTGCCGCGTCGTCGCGGCCGACGTACCCGCCGCCGCGAGCGCGGTCAACGCCCCGCGACCGACGCTGACGGGCTGCTCGCTCATGGGGGACGCTCGGAACTACCAGCCTCGGGCTTGCCAGTCCGAAAGGTGCGGACGTTCGGTTCCGAGCGTGGTGTCGTCGCCGTGTCCGGGATAGACCGCGGTGTTGTCGGGGTAACGGTCGAAGAGTTTGGTCGTGACGTCCGTAAGGAGGGAAGTGAAGTCCTCCGAAGAAGTTGTGCGGCCGACGCCCCCGGGGAATAGGGAGTCGCCGGTGAACAAGTGGGTGCGATCGGCGTCGTCGGTGAGAGCGAGGGTGATCGAGCCGGGTGTGTGGCCGCGTAGATGGATGACCTCGAAGACCAGATCGCCGATCCGGATGACGTCGCTGTCGGTGAGCAGCCGGTCCGGGCGGACCGGGAGCGAGTCGGCGTCCAGCGGATGGGCCGCGGTCGGGGCGCCGGTGGCGGCGACGGTCTCCTTCAACGCCATCCAGTGGTCCCGGTGCTGGTGCGTGGTGACGATCAGCTGGACCTGCCCGGGCACCTCCTGCTCGACCAGGGCGGTGATGCGCGGCGCCTCGTTGGCGGCGTCGATGAGTACAGCGGCGCCGGTGTTCGCGCACTGCACCAGGTAGCAGTTGTTGTCCATGTGGCCGACGGACATCTTGACGATGCGGGCGCCGGGGACATCGCGCTGCTGCGGGTTCGAGTCCGGCGACACGTGGCCGGTGTACGGGCGATCGATGGTGATCACGGAACGATGCTAGCGAGTTAGATTCGTGCCATGGCACTGCCGCCGCGGAATCGCCTCGCTCGCCTGCTGGTGATCGGCGCCGTGCTGGCCATCGCCCTGTTCGGCGGCGGGACGGTCGCGGCGGAACCACCGCTGCGGATGAACACCTACATCGAGGACCCGGCCGACGCGCTCGACGACGTCCAACGCGACCGGGTGCGCGTTTCGGTCGACCAGCTCTACGCCGACCAGCAGATCCGGCTGTGGGTGGTGTACGTGCGCGACTTCGACGGCCTCGACCCGCGGGACTGGGCCCGGCGCACCGCGTCGATATCCGGGTTCGGCGAGCGGGATCTGCTGCTCGCGGTCGCCACCCGGGACCGCGCGTACTGGCTCGAGGGCGAAGTGCCCAGCGGCGTGAGCGATGCCGAACTCGACGGCATCCTGATCGGTGAGGTCGAACCCGCCCTGCGCGACGGCCGTTGGGCCGACGCCGGGATCGCGGCGGCCGACGGTCTGGACGCGGCGTTGCGCGGCGGCGGTGTGAGCGTCCGCGCCCTGCTGGTCATCGGTCTACTGGTCGTCCTCGTGGCCGGTGGGCTGCTCTGGTACGCGCGCAAGCGCCGCCGGGAACGATCGGAGGCCGAACTGGCGGCCGCACGGCAACTGGACCCGGAGAACACGACGGCGCTGTCGGCGCTGTCACTGGAGGCATTGCAGGCTCGATCGCGGGAGGCGCTGGTCGAGATCGACAACGCGGTCCGTACCAGCGGAGAGGAACTCGACTTGGCGACCGCGGAGTTCGGTGCCACCGCAACCACTCCCTTCCGCACCGCGCTCGAGCACGCGAGAGCCGCCGCCGCCGAGGCATTCGCGATCCGGCAGCGCCTCGACGACGCCATCCCGGAAACACCGGAGGAACAACGCGCACTGCTGGTGGAGCTGATCAGCACGGTCGGGCGCGCCGACCGGGAACTCGACGCGCAGGTCGCCGAGTTCGACGCGATGCGCGATCTGCTCCTGGGCGCAGCGGAGAGGTTGGACGCACTCACCAGGGATATCGTCGACGTCACCGCACGCTTTCCCGGCTCCGAAACCGAGCTGCACCGGCTCGCCGCCGCCCATCCGGCCGGCGTCCTGGCGCCGATTCACGACAACGTGCGGATGGCGCGCGAACGGATCGCCTTCGCGGAGCAGAACATCGACGCGGGGCGTTCCGCGCTCAGCCGTCCGGTGGGCGAGCAGGGCGGCGCGGTCGCCGCCATTCGCTCCGCCGAGGCCGCGATCGGCCAGGCCCGCGCCCTGCTCGACGCGGTGGACACCGCGGCCTCCACCATTCAGCAGGCACGCGACGGACTGCCCGGCGTGCTGGACGAGCTGCGCCGCGACATCGCCGCCGCAACCGAACTGTCCGCCCACGGCGGGCCCGAACTGACCGCCGCCCGCGCCGCCGCCCAATCCGCCCTCGACAAGGCGACCTCCGCGGCGGACGCCGACCCGCTGAGCGCCTTCCATGACGCGGTCACCGCCGACGCCGATCTCGACCGCGCCCTCGCGGCCGCCACCGATCGCAAACTCGCCGCCGAGGACTTGCGGCGCAGACTCGACCGCGCGCTCACCGACGCCCGCGCCCGAATCGGTTCGGCCGCCGACTACATCACCACCCGCCGCGGCGGGATCGACGCCGAGGCGCGCACCCGGCTGTCGGAGGCACAGCGCCATCTCGACGAGGCGCAGCGGTTGGCGTCCAGCGACCAGACCGAGGCGCTCCGGCACGCGCAGGCGGCAGCGGATCTGGGCGGACGCGCGCTGCAAGCGGCCCAGACGAGCGTGCGGGCATGGGAGAGCAGCCGCGCTCCGTCCGGCAGCGCGCAGGCGGGGGCGGTACTCGGCGGCATACTGCTCGAAGCGCTGCTGCGCGGGGCAGCCAGCGGAGCACGACACTCCGGGGGCGGCTGGAGCCCGGGCTCATACGGCGGCTCGACCGGCTCTCGGCGGATCGGCCGCGGCGGAAGATTTTGACCTTGACCCTGACACCGTGTGAGGCCATAGACCAGAACGCGTCATGTTCAGTATCGGAGATTTCGCCAGACACGGACGGGTGTCGGTGCGCATGCTGCGCCACTACGACGCGATCGGGCTGCTGCGCCCGGATCGGGTCGACGCCACCAGCGGCTACCGCTATTACGATGCGGGGCAGCTGGCCCGGCTCAATCGCATTGTCGCGCTGAAGGATCTCGGCTTCACCCTGGAACAGGTGCGCCGGATCCTGGACGAGCGGGTGGGCGGTGCCGAGCTGCGCGGCATGCTCATGCTCCGTCGCGCCGAGCTCGAGCAGCGCATCGCGAGCGACCGCGCCCGGTTGGTCCAAGTCGAGACGAGGCTCCGCATCATCGAGAAAGAGGGCGTCATGCCTGCCCACGATGTGGTGATCAAATCCGTCCCCGCCGTTCGGGTTGCCGAATTATCCGGAATCGCAAGCGATTTCGAGCCCGAGTCGATCGGTCCGGTGGTCGGCCCGCTGTTCGAGGACCTGTGCGCGCGGCTGGAACGCACGGGGGTCACGCCGGTCGGCGCCGGTCTCGCCTACTACGAGGAACGCGGCGACGGCACGGTACTCGTCCACGCCGCGATGCAAGTCGACCTGAACCCGGACGGCGAGCACGACTTCACGGTGGTGGACCTGCCCGCGATCGACCGGGCCGCGACGGTGGTGCACCGCGGCAGCATGGATCTGGTCCTGGAACCCTGGCAGGCGCTCGCGCGCTGGATCGACGAGAACGGCTATCGCCTCGTCGGTCCCAGCCGCGAGGTGACCCTGGTCTACACCGAGGACCCCGCTGGCTGGGTCACCGAGCTGCAGGAGCCCATCCAGCTGAAATAGGCTCGTCGGGCCAGCCAGTAGTTCGGGAGCACCCTGGCTCACCGAGAGGGAATCGTCGCACGCCAGCGGCACGAGGCCGCGGGACCAGTTCCCTCCACTGGATGCCGTCACAGGTACCAGCGCGGCGATCCGAGTACTGGCCCCTCGCAGCCGCTCAGCGGGCGCAGACCGCCGATAGTGCGGTCAGTTCAGCCCGCACGGCCGCGAGCAGACCGTCGGCGTGCGCACCGCCGCCGAGCACGCCGACGGTCAGCTCGCGCGCGAAGGTGTAAACGAGGAAAGTGACCGCGGCCGAAGCGCCCGCGGAAGGGCGGGGATGGGCGGAGAGATAGACGATCTCGTAGTCCGTCAGTTCGATCGTGCGCGGTGTCCGGAAAGCCGGGACGACGCCGGTGTTGGTCACGGCGATATGCCCGGCGAGGGAGTGAATCCTCGTCGTGCCGTAGAAATCGGGGAAATGCAGAACGGACTGCTGCACGATGCCTTCGGAAAGATCGTGCGCCAGTCGAGCCGAAATGCGCTGTGCCAGCTCGACCAGACTCGCGGCCGGATCCACTCGCGCCGCGAACGAAGTCAGACCTGCCATGTTGCTGCCAGCTGACGCGGATACCGGCGGCTCGAGCCGCGTGCGCAGATCCACCGGATACAGACAACCCAGCGGGATCGCGCCGCCCGCGGTCTCGTGTGCGTACGCGCGGAGCAATGCGGCGGTGAGCAGCCCGTTCATCGGCACACCCGCGGTGCGGCCGAGTCCCACGATCCGCGCGGTGGCGTCCGCGTCCAGCCGCACGCGTCGTGGACGTGCCACAGTGCTCGGGGCGGGCCGCTCGCTATCTGAGGGCACGTCCCTTGCCTCCGGCGCGAGGGGCTCGGTCACATCCTCGAATCCGGACGTGGCGGCTCTGACGATGCCGTGCGCCGCGACGTACCACTCCAAGGATCGGGGAAGTTCTTGTGGCACAACAGTTATCGGCACCTGCTCGATGATGTCGGTGTAGTAGGCCCACAGTCGCGTCAGGAGTTCGACGCAATGCCCGGCGTCGGCGACGCCGTGGTGGACGAACAGCGTGACCCGCCAGCGCTCCGCGCCCGAGTAGACGACGTCCAGATACGCCAACTGGGCCGCGGGGTCCACCACGGGAACACCGACCTCCGCCACGTCACCCTCGCGCACCGAAGCCCGGGTCCATGCCCGCTCATCTGGACGCAGTAGATAGCCCTGTCCAGCAGCGTCTTCCACGATGCGGCAACACACAATCGGATGGGCGCGCCGCAAAGTCGCGAACGCCTCCCGCAGCGCCGCGGGGTCGAGCGCTCCCCGCACCGACACCGACCGGCCCGTGTAGGTGCCGTGCCGCACGAACCGCTGCTCCGAAGGCGCCAACACCCGGACCACATCGTCCTCATCCCATGACACCCCGCAAGGGTGCGGCACCGTCGGCACGTGCGCAAACCGACCGGGCGGACGGATGCGGAAGACTGGTGGTATGAGTCTCGCGGCACATTTGGAGGACATCGGCCTGCCGTCGGTCGACCAACAGCTCGCCCACCCCACGGTCGTGGGTATCGCGGAGGGCACTTTGCCCGAATCGGTCTTCCGGTCCTGGTTGGAGCAGGACTATCTGTTCCTGCTCGACTACGTCCGGGTGTTCGCCCGTCTCGCCTGGCAGGCCCCGGCGGACCACCTCGGCGACTTGGTCGACCTCGCGCACGCCACCTACCACGAGGAGCTGTCGCTGCACCGCTCGCTGGCCGCCGAGTTCGGCGCCGATCTCGATGGGGCCGTCAAAGGCGCACCGTGCGCAGCCTATACGGCGTTCCTCCTGGATTCCGCCGCGTCTTATGGCGAGGGCCTCGCCGCCCTCTACCCATGTATGTGGGGGTATTCGACCCTCGGAGCGCGGCTGGCCCAGAACCCACCCGCCGAGCCGCGCTATCGCCGCTGGGTCGACACCTATGCCGATCCCGGATTCGCCGCCCTCACCCGTCGCTGCGCACAGATGCTCGACGAGTCCGGTGCCGATCCGGCACGCGCGGAAGCACTGTTCCGCGAAGGGATGCGGCACGAACTCGCGTTCTGGGACGTTCCGCGCTGACGGGGCGACCAACACGACAACGCCCCGTAGCCGGTGACGGCCACGGGACGACGCCAGGCGAACTCAGGCGCCGATCAGGTGCTGGGCCAGGTAGCCCTCCACCTTGTCCAAGGCGATGCGCTCCTGGGTCATCGAGTCGCGCTCGCGGATGGTCACCGCCTGATCGTCGAGCGTTTCGAAGTCGACCGTGACGCAGAACGGCGTGCCGATCTCGTCCTGACGACGGTAACGGCGACCGATGGCGCCCGCGTCGTCGAACTCCACATTCCAGTTCTTGCGCAGCCGCGCCGCGAGGTCTTTCGCCTTCGGCGTCAGATCGGCGTTGCGCGACAGCGGAAGCACCGCCGCCTTCACCGGGGCCAGCCGGCGATCGAGACGCAACACCGTGCGGGTGTCCACCCCGCCCTTGGCGTTCGGCGCCTCGTCCTCGGCGTACGCGTCGACCAGGAACGCCATCAGCGAGCGGGTCAGGCCCGCGGCCGGTTCGATGACGTACGGGATGTAGCGCTCGTTGGTGGTCTGGTCGAAGAAGCTCAGCTCGGTGCCGGAGTGCTCGGAGTGCGTCTTCAGGTCGAAGTCGGTGCGGTTGGCGATGCCCTCCAGCTCACCCCACTCGTTGCCCTGGAAGCCGAAGCGGTACTCGATGTCGGTGGTGCCCGCCGAGTAGTGCGAGAGCTTGTCCTTCGGGTGCACGAACAGCCGCAGGTTCTCGGGGGTGATGCCGAGGTCGGTGTACCAGGAGAGCCGAGTCTCGATCCAGTACTTGTACCACTCCTCGTCCTCGCCCGGCTTGACGAAGTACTCCATCTCCATCTGCTCGAACTCGCGGGTGCGGAAGATGAAGTTGCCCGGGGTGATCTCGTTGCGGAAGCTCTTGCCGATCTGCGCGATACCGAACGGCGGCTTCTTGCGCGCGGTGGTCATCACGTTGGCGAAGTTCACGAAGATGCCCTGCGCGGTTTCCGGGCGCAGGTAGTGCAGGCCTTCCTCGGACTCGATCGGGCCGAGGAAGGTCTTGAGCATCATGTTGAAGTCGCGCGGCTCGGTCCAGCGGCCGACGGTGCCGCAGTTCGGGCAGGCGATGAGTTCCATCGCGACCGCGTCCGGGTCATCGAGCTTGTTCTTCAGCGCGTACGCCTCCTGCAGGTGGTCCTGCCGGAAACGGTGGTGGCAGTGCAGGCATTCGACCAGCGGGTCGTTGAACACGCCGACGTGGCCGGAGGCGACCCACACCTGGCGCGGCAGGATCACCGAGGAGTCGAGGCCGACGACGTCCTCACGGCTGGTGACCATGGCACGCCACCACTGCTTCTTGATGTTCTCCTTGAGCTCGACGCCCAGCGGACCGTAGTCCCATGCCGACTTGGTGCCTCCGTAGATCTCACCGCACGGGTACACCAGACCCCGGCGCTTGGCGAGGTTGGCAACGGTGTCCACCTTCGACTTGGGTGCCACGCGAGAATTCTCCATCCACTGCGAGTCGGATTGTTGATTTGCCCCAACACAATAGTTTTGCGTCGGCGCTGCGATTGCGCCCAGCTTATCGGCACTGCGATGGCCGGTTTCAACCGCACGGTACCCGCGCGTCCGTTTGACATGCGCACCCGTGCATATGCAAACTGGTAATGCTTTCCAATAAGGAGTTGGTGACATGACTGCCGAGACCGCCGCGGCGCCGCCGCACAATCCGTATCGGTCGCCGGGCCCGGCGCCGGTTCCCGCGCGGGGCGTGCTGGAGGACGCGGGCGAGCTGTTGCGGGCGCTGGCGGCGCCGGTTCGTATTGCTATCGTGCTGCAGTTGCGCGAGTCGCCGCGCTGTGTGCACGAATTGGTCGACGCCCTCGGTGTCACCCAACCATTGGTCAGTCAGCATCTGCGTATCCTCAAGGCCGCTGGCGTCGTGCACGGAGAGCGGTCGGGTCGCGAGGTGCTCTACGAACTCGTCGACGACCATCTGGCGCACATCGTCGTCGACGCCGTCGCACACGCCGAGGAAGGGTGATTCGTGCCAGAGAACACGGCCGCTCCGCAGAAACCGGTCGGTATCCGCAGCACCAGGCAGCGCAGCGCAATCGCCGCGCTGCTCGGGGACATCGACGAGTTCCGCTCCGCCCAGGACCTACACGACGAGCTGCGCAAACGTGGTGAGGGCATCGGCCTGACCACGGTCTACCGGACGCTGCAGTCGCTGGCCGACGCGGGCATGGTGGACGTGCTGCGCACCGACTCCGGTGAATCGGTCTACCGCCAGTGCTCCACCGGCCACCATCACCACCTGGTCTGCCGCAACTGCGGCCGCACCGTCGAGGTGGAGGGCCCGACCGTCGAGGCCTGGGCCGAGGCGATCGCATGCGAGCACGGGTTCACCGAGATCAGCCACACCCTCGAGGTGTTCGGCACCTGCACGTCCTGCGTCGAGTCGCGTCAACGGAACGGGTGACGCCACGAGGGCCGCCCTCGGACGAGGACGGCCCTCCGTTGTCTCGGGTCGGCGAGTTCAGCCCACCGGCACCGGGTTCCGCGCCGGGTCCCGCGTCTCGGCGGAACGACCGCGCAGCGCGCCGACGCCGAGCAGCATGAGTGCGACCGCGCCCCAGGCCAGCAGGATCACGAGCGGACCAGCGGCAGCGGCGCCGTCGAAGAACGCGACCGAGCGCAGCAGCGAGGCGGCCGCGCCCGGCGGCAGCAGCTGGCCGATCGCGCCCCACGGCTGGGGCAGCAACTCCGGCGCCGACGTGGCCGCGGAGAACGGGTTGCCGATAAGCAACATGGTGAGTGCGGCGAGACCGACGCCCGCGGTGCCGATCACGCTGGCGAGCCCGGCCACCGAACCGGCGACCGCGAACGAGACCAGCCCGGCGACCGAGGCGAGCACCAGATAGGACCCCGGCACCAGCGACATCCAGCCCTGGATGATCGCCATGCTCAGCAGCCCACCCGCGAGACCGAAGGTGACCAGTCCGATCACCTTGCCGCCGACCGAGGGGATGAGCAGCGCGAGCAGCACACCCGCCGCGATGCCGGACATCACCAGCGGCAGCACCATCGCACCGAACGCGGTGCCGCGCGGGTCGTCCGGGTCGGCGGGCACCACATCCTCCACGCGGGGGGCGGGTGCGCCGGAGAGCTGTTGCCCGATCTGGGTCAGCTGCTGCGCGACCGCAGCACTCGCGCCGGAGGCGATCAGCACCCGCGGCGGGCCGTCGCCGGTGATGATCGCCCCGTAGACCTCCCGGTCCGCGATCGCGGCGCGGGCGGCTGCCTCATCCGCGGACGTGATGATCTCGAAGGCGTCCGGACTGTGTTCGGCGAGCTTGCCGGAGACCATCCCGGCTTGCGGGCCGGTGACGGCCAGCGGTACGTCGCGGGGCGCGATATTCGCGGCGGGCCAGGCGAACGCGATCAGCATCAATGCCTGGAGCAGGGCGGCGCCGAGGCCGAGAGCGAACGCCCGCTGCATGGTATTCATGGCCATCTCCCATAAATCGAATGCTCGTTCTTTTATCTGCCATCACCGTCGCATGCACGCCGCGAAGTTGTCAAGAACGGATATTCGTTTTATTTTGGGAGTATGCCCCGAGTCAGCGAAGAGCACCTGGAACGCCGCAGGCAGCAGATTCTGGATGCCTCCCGGAAGTGCTTCGCCCGCAAGGGGTTCCACGAAACCTCCATGCAGGACGTGTTCGCGGAGTCGGGCCTGTCGGCCGGTGCCGTCTACCGCTACTTCAAAAGCAAGGACGAACTGATCGCCGCACTGGCCACACAGACGACGGTGCCCCTGCGCGTGGCGATGGACCAGGCGATCGGGCGCGACCCGCTCCCCACGCCCGCCGAACTGATCATGGCGATCGCCGAGGAGGTCGTGCGCCGCAGCGGACCCGACGGGCCGGTGCGGCTGGCGCCACAAGCTTGGGCGCTGGCCCTGGTGAATCCCGAGGCGGGCGCCATGGTCCGCGAAACGATGTTCGCGATGCGGGCGATGTGGGTCATTTACGTGCAGCGCATGTGCGAGCAGGGCTGGCTACCGGCGGACGCCGACGTCGACGCCGTGGCGAAGGCGATCATCGGGCTGCTGCCCGGGTTCATCCTCCAGCACCTCATCCTCGGCGATTTGGACCCGGAGACGCTGGCGCGCGGCGTGCGGACGCTCCTCCCCTACGGGGAAGCCGCCGCCGAGACAGCTGGCGAAAGCGGGTGAGTCGCGGGACTCAGGGCAGCAGTCCCTGCCTGGCGCGGCTCGCGTTGGACAGCACGAGCAGCAGCATCGTGGTCAGCGCCTGGTCGTCCAAGCCCGCGGCAGGGAAGGTGTAGCGCAGGATGACGTCGGCGAGCTTGCCGTGGCCGATCACGGTGAGCGAGCCGAACTGCAACACGTTGTTGCGCTCGGCGACGCGCTTGTGCAGCTGCGGCTTCAGTGCACGGTCCCAGGCCAGCACGCAGGTCAGGGTCAGCACGTCCAGGCCGGGTGCGAGATTCACCGCGCGCAGCGAGCACAGCGCGCCCTCGTACTCGAATCCGAGCGACCCTTCGGGGTCGACGCGCACACCGATGCCATACCGCGAGAGGCACGCTCCGGCGCGTGCCTGTAGTTCCTGGTCGGGAGTCACCGCCGCGTCCATGTCCGCGCCGCCGTTCACTTGGTGCCGCCGAAACGGCGGTCGCGCGACGCGTACTCCACGCAGGCCTCCCACAAATTGCGCCGATCGAAATCCGGGAACAGCGTGTGCTGGTAGACGAATTCGGCGTACGCCGACTGCCAGATGAGGAAGTTGGAGCTGCGGAACTCGCCCGACGGGCGCAGGAACAGGTCCACGTCCGGCATGTCGGGCTCGTCCAGGTACTTCGCCAGCGTCGCCTCGGTGACCTTCTCCGGATCGATCTCCCCCGCCGCCACCCGGCGCGCGATCTCCTTTGCGGCGTCGGCGATTTCGGCGCGACCGCCGTAGTTGACGCACATGGTGAGGGTCATCACCGTGTTGTTCTTGGTGAGTTCCTCGGCGATCTCCAATTCCTTGATCACACTGCGCCACAGGCGCGGCCTGCGACCGGCCCAGCGCACGCGCACGCCCATCTCGTTCATCTCGTCGCGGCGGCGGCGGATCACGTCGCGGTTGAAGCCCATGAGGAAGCGCACCTCCTCGGGGCTGCGCCGCCAGTTCTCGGTGGAGAAGGCGTAGGCCGACAGCCACTTCACACCGATCTCGATGCAGCCCTCGACGGTGTCCATCAGCACCGCCTCGCCGCGCTCGTGGCCCGCGGTACGCGGCAACCCGCGCTCTTGGGCCCAGCGGCCATTGCCGTCCATTACCAGCGCGACGTGATTGGGCACCAGTTCCGGCGGCAGCTGCGGCGGCCGAGCTCCGGACGGATGCGGCGAGGGCGGACGGACGGTGTCTGCGATGTTCGGCGCGGTCGCGGTAGCGGAGTCTCGGCGGAGGATCACGGCCTCCATCCTGCCTGATCGCCGCCGCTGACCCTACTGCCGCGTTGCTTCCTGCCGAATTCCACGGTTCGCGCCGGCAACGGTGATTTATTCTTGTCCTGATCGTGATACTGGGGAGGGGTTTCTCGAACGTGACCGATTTACCAGGCACCGGGACCGCGGCCGGTTTCCGGGCCACTCGCGAATTACTCGGCCTTCCGGTCCCCTGGTGCGCGCGGTTCTTCGCGGTCGCCGAGCGCACCGTCGAGCGGTGGGAGAAGGGGGCCTTCCAGATCCCGGACGTCGTCGCCCGCGAACTCGCCGCCATCGCGGAGGAGACCGAGCAGGTGATCGAGGCCATGGTCGAGGCCATCGACACCGGGGAGATCTCGCCTCGGTTGCACACCTACCGGACCAACCACGACTACAGCAAGCACGAGCCCGACACCCGCTTCCCGGCCACTTGGCACCGCGCGGTGTGCGCCCGGGTCATGATCGAGCTGCCCCAGGTAGAGCTGCAATTCGTGGAATAAGTGGCTGCCTCGGCCTCCGCTCGGCCCAGCACGGGTTGACGACGGACTCCGCCCGGCCGCGTCTCTAGTGCGACTGCCTCGGCCTCCGCTCGGCCCGGCGCGGACTGATGACGAACTCCGCCCGGCCGCGCTTTTTGCGGCTGCCTCGCCTCAACCGCGGCCCAGCGCGGCTACGGACGTGCTCCGTCCGGCTGTGTCTTTGGACCGCTCGATCAGCGGCAGGGTGCGCAGCTGACGCTCCAGATGCCATTGCAGATGCGCCGCGACCAGCCCGCTGGCCTGTTTGCGCACCGCTTCGGGCACCGTCTCGACGTACTCCCACTCCCCGCGCCGCAGCGCGACCAGCAGGTCGAGTACGCCGGGGGCGGGTGTCGCCGCGCCCGGAGGACGGCAGTGCACGCATACCGCGCCACCGGCCGCGACGTGGAACGCCCGATGCGGACCCGGCGTCGCGCACTTGGCGCACTCGTCCAGCGCGGGAGCCCAGCCCGCGAAACCCATGGCGCGCAACAGGAACGCGTCCAGGATCAGTTCGTGCGGCCGCTGCTTGGCCGCGATCGCGCGCAGGGCACTCGCGGTGAGCGCGTGCAGCCGGGGCGCGGGTGCGCGCTCCTCGCCCGCCAGGCGTTCGGCGGTTTCCAGCACGGCGCACGCGGTGGTGTAGCGCCCGTAGTCGTCGATGATGTCGGCGGCGAACGACTCCATCGTGTGCACCTGGGTGACGATGTCGAGCGTGCGTCCCGGATGCAACTGCACGTCGATATAGGAGAACGGCTCCAACCGGGCCCCGAACCGCGACTTGGTGCGCCGCACCCCCTTGGCGACCGCGCGCACCAGGCCGTGCTGGCGGGTGAGCAGCGTGACGATGCGATCCGCCTCGCCCAGCTTGTGCTGGCGCACCACTACCGCCTCGTCCCGATACAAACGCACAGGCTGAGTCTAATTGCAGCGCTGTGCTGGTTCGGCCGCGACTTCGTCGCGGCGAGTTCGCGGCCCACCTGTGGCTCGCGGCCGAGCGACCGCCGCCGGCGCCTTCGTCGCGGACGCGGCGGGCCCCCGGGAGCGGGCCGGGGCGCGAACGGGGAAAGGTCGGGGTCGCCGCGCTCGAAAACGGGAGTCGGGGCGGGACGGTTGGGGGGGGGGGGAAACCCCAGGCC
>NZ_CBDIMS010000007.1:0-357974 GCF_965283145.1 Nocardia sp. Marseille-Q1738
CAGCGCCTGCGGCGCTGGGTGTTCGCGGCCCCTTTGTGGCTCGCGTCCGAGCGACCGCCGCTGGCGACTTCGTCGCGGACGCGGCGGCCACTCGGACGCGAGCCGGGCCGCGAACGGGCAATGCTCGATCTCGCTCCGCTCGTAACCGGAAGCTGGGCCAGTGTGGTTTTGGGTGGCGAGGTGGGTGTCTGACCCGCGCCTGCGGCACTGCGTTTTCGCCGCGAACGCGGTGTTGGTTCGGACTAACGTCCGGACGGCAGTGTGTCGTGACTGACGAGCGCGTCCCGCGGCGTGAGCGTGGGCCCGGGCACCAATTGGCCGACGATCGGCCACGGAGCCAGTCGTGGCTTCGATTCCAGGCCGAGCACCGCCGCGGTCTCGGCGTCCGGGACGCCGTAGCGAATGCCGTTGTCGCCCACGTAGAACAGCGTGCCGCGCCGAGCGCTGTCCGGATCGATCCCGGTGACCTGGACGAATTCGCCCGTGCCCGGCGGAATGTAGGCCGCGTCCACGCGCTCGCCCGTACCGTCGGCGGTGGCCAGCTCGACCGGAGTGGCCGAGGAGGACAGCGGCAATTTGCGACCGGCCAGGATGGTCACCGTCGCCGCCGGATCATCGGCGCCCCTGGACCAGGACGTGCAGCCGACCGGTGCGTCCTCGGCCGCCAGGATCTTCGGCGTCTCGCGCGGGAAGTGGTCCAGCGGGAGCCGCTCGACCACCGGGACGCCGGTGATCCGGTCCGGCGGCACCGTGGTGATCTCACTCATGCCTTGGGAATTCGCGTTCCGGATGACCTGCGCGGCGAACGGCGACACCCGCTGCACGCCATCGGCGAGCACCACGTAGAGGTCGTCGGCGACCACGCCGCGCACCCGCACCACGCCGCCGACCGGCACGCCGGACAGCTTGCCGGGTCCCGGCTCGCCGACACGCTCGATCTGCGGCGGCGCCAAGGCGGCGACCTGGGTCGCGGCGTTCAACAGCCCGGTGCTGATCGGCCGCGGCTGATGGGCGCGCAGGTTCAGCGACTGGGCCATCACGGAGTCCTTCGGATCGACCTCCGCGCGCTTGCCGTCGAACAGCAGGAAGGTCTTGCCCTCGCGGGCCACCAGCAGCGCCGCGTCGGCGCCGAGCGGCCCGGCGGCACCGTCCGCGTCGGTCTCCGGACCACCCGCGATCACCGTGGTGTTCACCCCTGGTGAGCGGGCCGCACTTCCGGCGGGGGACAGTTGCACCGCATCGCACAGGGTCCAGATCGACCGCTTGCCCGCCGAGGAACCCGGCAGCGACGCGGGTGCGCCGGGGATGCCGAGCAGCGCGCCGCGTGGCAGGGCGGCGAGCTTGGATTCCTTGACCGAGGTGGGCGACTCGTTGCTCTGGGTGATCAGCCGGGCCGAGGCCAGATTCAGCACCGGATGCAAGGTGTCGCCGACGACGGCGTAGAGCGCGCCACTCTCCTTGGCCATCACGATCTTCGCGTCGTCGATCGAGCCCTGCGGCCGCAGGAACGCCAGAATCGCGGCGCCGGCCACCACCAGCAGGCCGAGCACCGCACCGACGACCAGGGAGCGGGACTGTGAGCGCATCGGGTCGTGCAGCATCCGTACGTCCCGGCGCACGAGCGCGTGCTCGTAACGGCGTAGCAGGAATCGGTAGCCGTTGACTTGAGCGCGCGTGGTCAACTGGGCCGGCACGAATCCTCCGAACAGGACGCGGGTGGATCGGGGTGCGACATGGTCGCGCGGCTCTACAGTAGCGAAGCCGTGGAAGTTCGGTCCATGATGAGCCCATGGCGTCAACGACGGCCGACCGGGCCACACGGGTTTCGGCTCCGCCGCTGCACTCACGACAATTCTGGTTGTTCCGCACTCTCCCGCTTCGCCTGGTGCTCCCGGTATTGCTGCTGGCCATCGCGGTCGCGCTGATCGCGGTGGCGTTCGACGCGCCGACCTATGCCGCGGTCGCGGGCGGCGCGCTGATCGTGCTGCTCGGGCTGGTCCGCCGGCGCGGAAATTGCCTGGCCGCCTTTCTCGCCGAAGAATTCACTTTCCGGTGGCATGCGTTTCGCCACCGTTCGACCGCGGTCAACCATGCGCCGTTCGACGTGCCGCTGCCCGACGGCGGCAGCTACGGCATGCGCTGGGACGGCACCCGGCTGCTCACCGTGCTGCGGATCGATGCGCAGCCGCGCGGAGTCACCCTGCTCAGTCCGAGCGGCCTGAACACCGGGGAAATGGTTCCGCTTCCCGAAATCGCCCGCTGCCTGCACCAATTCGACATCGGCCTGGCCTCGATCGACGTGATCAGCACCGGCTCGCGCACCTCCGACGCGGGCCAGGTGGCCCGGCTCTACGAGCAGATCCTCGGGCCGCTGCCCGCGGTCGCGCACCGCACGGTGTGGGTGGTGCTGCGCTTGGATCCGCTGGCCAACGCGCCCGCGGTGGACCGGCGCGGCGGCGGCTCCACCGGAACGCTGCGGTCGGCGATCGTCGCCACCCGCCGGGTGGCCAACCGCCTGGCCGCCCGTGACCTCACCGTGTCGGTGCTGTCCGCCGCCGAAATCACCTCGGCGGTACACGAATTGACTCGCGGCGCCGCCCTCGACCAGCTCACCGAGACCCAGCACAGCGTCGAACACGACGGCATCCATTCGGCCATCTATCGAATGGCGCCGGAAGCCCTCGGTCCGCGCGGCCTCGCCGAGGTCTGGGCGACACCGAGTCTGGCGACCACCGTGACTCTGCGCCTGCGGCAGGCGGCCGGGGCGACCACGCGGCCGAACGACGCCGGGCCGGCCACCATCGCGGTGACCGCCACCGTTCGATTCGATTCGCGCGACCGGCCCCTCGAGGTGAACATCCCCGGCCTGCTGCCCATGTCCGGCAAGCACCGTCGCGCGCTGCTGCAATACCTGCCGGTGGACACCCAGGGTCCGCAGCTGCCGATCGACAGCTATTTGGGCACGCCGGAATCCCTGGCCGACCTGTTCACCCCGATCACCGGCTGCGGCCAGGTGATCGGCGCCGACTCCTCCGGCCAAGGTGTGGCACTGCCGCTGGTCGGGCAGTACGTGCGCCGGGTCGAGATCATCGGCGCATTGCTCATCGCCAAACAGGTGATCCTGCGGGCAATCGCCTTGGGCGCCACCGTGGTGGTGCACACCAACCGGCACGACGCGTGGCGCTCGATGGTGGCATATGTCGACGCGCCGCACTCGCTGTCGCTGGCGTCTTGGTCGGCCGGCTCGCAGCAGGCGAGCTCGCATCGGTCGGCGACGGTGTTCGTCTACGACGGCATTCCGCCGTCCACGCACCATTCCGACGCGACGGTCATCGTGCTGCGTTCGGACGCGACCGGCGCCGAATCCTTCGACGCCGACGTCACGCTGATCGAAGACGCCGAAACGGCGAACCTGGTCACCGTACGAACCGCGACCGGCACCACTACCGTCTACATGGTGGCCACCCCGGCAGAGATGAACTACCTCGGCACGCCGATCGCGATGTCGTACTGACCGATCATCCCCGCTGTGCGGAGAGCACGGCGGTTCTGTTCGGTAAGCCGTCGAACGGCCCGTTCGCCCTTATCGAGAACGGGCCGTTCGCGGTCAGCGGTGCCGCTCAGCCGGAGAAGCTGTTGTACACCTTCATGTCGGCGTGCTGCGCGTTGCCGAGCGCGCGGTCGACCGCGTCGCGCAGCCGCTCCAGAATGTCGGCGGTGTCGCCGAACTCGGTGGTCCACGCGGTGTGGGCGGTGCGGAAACCCTCGGCAGACTGGTTGTCCTCCCACGCCACGTTGATCAGCTTCGCCGCCGCCTCCTCCAGATTGGAGATCTGGGTCTGCAGGTTGCGGTAGTGTCCGTCCAGCTGATCCATCAGCGGCACCAGGTACTTGGGGTCGTAGAGCATGTCGGATCCTTTCGTAGGAGATGGGTCGGCGCCGCGCTCAGACCAGGTTGGTGAACGAGTCGACGTTCTCGGCGTCGACGTTGTTCTTCGTCTGGCTGCCCTCGAAGATCTTCGAGGTCATGTCGTCCAGCTTGCTGTTCAGGCGGGCGCCTTCGTCCTGCCATGCCTGAGCGGCCCGGCCGCACGCATCGTTGGCGTCGCCCTGCCAGCCCGGCTTGGCGGCCTCGATGTCGCTGCCGATGTTGCTGATCGTCGTCTTGATCTGACCGACGGCCGTCATGAAATCGTTCACGACCTGGGCGGCCGCGGCATCGTCGAGACTTACCTTGGACATTGTGTGACCTTTCTTCGTCTGTCGTTACTCGTTTTGGCGGTTCACGTTTCCCGGGTTTCGCACGCAGCTCTCGACGACGCGCGAGCTAGGGCATCCACCTTCCTCCGGGCAGGGATTCGATCAGGGCCGAAATCGCCTGCGCGATGCGGTGATCGGAACCCGGGGTGAAGGTGGACCAGACCCGAAGGTCCGCGGCGGCGCCGGGGCTGGCCGCGATACGACCCCTTGCGGTGTCGTACACGGCTACCGCCCCGGACGATCGGAGGGTCGCCCCGTCCTCGTGGGCGTAGGCGACGATTTCGGCGTGCGCATGGCAGCTGGACATGGCGAGACCGAATTCGATCGCGTCGCGCTGGTCGAGCACGCCGAGCGCGTACACCGCCTGGGTGAAATCGCTCGATGAGGTTGCGCGGTCGAGACGTTCGCGCAATTCCTCCGACGGTGCGCTGAAGCCGGCGATCTCGGCCGGCGGGCATGGGCCCAGCGCGGCGAGCACCGGGCGCGCGAGCGCAGCGCCGTCGTTGTCGGCCCAAGTCGTGCGCACGTCGAAGGCGTCACCGGTCCGGACGGCTACCGCGTGCGCACTCCCCCGGCGAGCCAAACAGACGCGCACGGGTCCGGTTCCGGTGTAGATGCGGGCGACCAGCTCACGATCGGGCTGGGCCAAGGTCTGCAGCGCGGCGGCGAGTTCGGCGTCGAGTTCGTCGTAGCCGTCGACGAGCCCGGACGCACGCAAGCCGGTGAGCGCCTGCCGCTGCGCTTCCTGCCATGCCTCGGCCGAATCCTGCCGCGGGCCGACACCGAGCACCAACGGCAGCGTCTGCACACCGATCAGGCCGGACGCCGCGAGCATTTCGTCGTTGGTCATCGTCGGCATACCGGCCTCCTCCCACGCGGTGCGGGCGCAACGCCGCCTCGTCGGCGCTCGGCCGCGGCGCGCCCGTTCGTGCTGTGCTCGATGGCTCCCTCGCTACGCTCGGTCACGACGCCGCCTCGGTCGGTGCCGAGTCCGGCCGCGCGGCCTGCTCGGGGGCTGCGCCGAGCACCGGCGGCGCCGCTTCGACACCCGCGTCGATCTGCAGGCCCTCGCCGGGACGCGGTGCCGCGGAGCCTCCGGCGCGGACGGCGCGTTCGGCGTCGCCCGCGGCCATACCGGGAGCCATCGCGCCGGGCACCATCCTGCTCGCCGCGTTGTCGGTGACGACCGGAGCCGGCTCCACCGGAACGACTTCCGGCGCGGCCACCGATTGCGACACCGTCTGCGCGTGGTAGGCGGTCTTCGCACGCGGCATCGACAGCGCGCCCAGGTTCGGCATGCCGCCGATGCGCGGGACGCTCGCCGCGGCCGCTGCCGCCGTGGTGGTCTGGTTCGCGCCTGCCTCGGCTTCCAGCGCCGCGCCGCTCGCGATCACCGGCGGATGCTGCTGTTGCCACGGCATGGCCAGCGGCGCGGTGGCCGCCTCATAGCTCTGCATCACCCGTGCGGCGTTCGCCTTAGCCAGGTCCTGTTCCGAATCGACCTGTGCCGCGGCCGCGACCAGCGGCGCGCCCAGGGCGGCACCGGCCTGCTCGATCCCGCGCTTCGCCGCTTCCAGCGCCGCGATCTCGGCGACGTGCGGCATGGCCAGGCGCGCCACTTCGTGGGCGACCGCCTGCGCACCCGCCTTCGCGGCGTTCTGGCCGGCCGCCGCGGCGGCGTCGACCAGCCAGTCACGCAGCTTGGTGATGCGCTGGAGCACGACCTCGCTCTCGCCGGATCGCCATGACTCGCGGATCTTCGCCACGATTTGGTCGTATTCCACGACGGCGGCGCCGAAACTCGCGGCGAGCTTCGCCCATGCCGTGCCCGCGTCGGCCATCGGCGCGGCACCGGGCCCCGTGGTCAGATCCCGTGCCAATTGTTCGGTTGGCCTGGCCTGCCAGACCACACCGGTGAATCCGATTACCGGTGGTTCGACCATGCGCGCTCCGTGTCAGTTCGCTCCGAAGCCGGCGGCATTGTCGTCGTCCATCCGCACCAGCAGATCGGTGTGGGAACGCAAAGCCGCGGCCAGTTTTCGGATTTCCAGCACTCCGGCGGACGCGGCCTCGTCATAGGAGGACGCGACACCACGCAACGTCTCCGCCGCGCGACCGGACACTTCGTCCGAACCCGCGGGCTCGACGTCCAGCGCGGGCATGCTCTGCCGCAGATCGGCCTCCAGACGCGCGGCGAGAGCGTCCAGGTCCGCGGCGGACTTGCGGGCCTCGGCGGGATCGAATTCCATGACGTCCTCCTGTCAGAGGGTGAGCGACTTGTCCGGCGGCTCGGAGTCCAGTGGTTCGGAGACCCGTTCGGCCGCGCCGACCACCGGCAGCGAGGCGCCCTCGATTTCCCCTACGACTTCGTTGCCGTGCTGCTCGGTGACCAGCAGTCCACGCAAGCCGTCGGTGCTTTGCTCGCCGGAGCGCGCCATGCCCGCGGCACCTGCCGCGCCACCCATCGGCACCATCCCCGGGCCGGAAGTCATGCCACGCGCCGCGGAGGCGGATGTGGTGGAAGCGGCCTCGGCGGCAGGCATACTCGCGCCGGCGGCGCCGAGCGATCCGGCTCCGCGCGCGCCCGCCCACGGAGTCAATTGCCGCGCGGGAGTTCCGGCCGCGCCACCGACGCCACCGGCACCGGCCCCGAGAGGACCCGCACCGGCACCTTCCACGCCGTCCGGATGCTCGCCTTCCTTCAGTCGCTCCCGGTCCTTTTCGGCGTCCGAGATCGACTTCGGCACGTTCAACGCGGTCTGCGCGGCTTGCAGCGCCTGCGCCCCGGTGGTCGCCATCTGCGTCAGCGGGCCGAGCAGCTGCATGAGCTGCGACACCGACTGCATCGGGTCGACGTTCTTGGGCGCGTTCGTGACCGGCACCTTCTGTCCGGTCTTGGTCATCTCCGCGCTGTGCACCGTGAGTTCGCCGCGGGTCTTGGCGACCACGGCCGTCGCCTCGGCGAGTGTTTCGGTGGTCAGCGCGACCACGAACAGCTGGCCACCCGGCGTGCCGAGGAACGGCGCCGACGCGGCGAGCGAGGTCATGAACTTCGCGATGATCGCCGCCATCAGGCTCGCGCCCTGGAACACCGAACCCGCGGCCACCGTGACACCGGCGGAGGTGGCCGCGCTCTGGCTCGCGACCGCGGTACCGTCGGACGCCGCCTGCCCGGCCTTCTGCGCCGCCGAGGACGCGCCCATGCCTTGCCATAGCTGCATCACCACCTGCAACGCCGAGGTGCCGAGCGTCATCGCGGTCTGCACCACGGTGGAGACCTGGGACAACACCTGCGCCGGGTCGAGCTGCGGTGCGGCGGGCAACTGCCCGGTCCCGAAGCTGCTCGCCAGATCGGTGAGCGGCTTGGCCAGCAGGGAAAGGTCGATCACCGGAAGCGGCGGAAACTCCGGCAGCGGCGGCAAACCCGAGATCTCCGGCAGCGGCGGCAAACCCATGTCTTTCAGCACATCATTGACCGGCCGGTCGAGCATGGGCCCCACCGCACTCTGGCGGAGCAGATCCAGGACGGACTGGTCGAGCGGCGCGCTCATATCGATCTGCTGATCGACCCGAAGTCGCCGGCCGAAGCGTCGTCGGTGAGGTCGTAGGTCGCGGCGCTCTCGTGTGCGGCGACAGCGGTCATGCCGTGCACATGCGCCAGCTCGGCGACCGACGTGAGGTTGTTGGCCTGCGCAACGGCGAAGGCGGCCAGGAAATCCTGCCCGATCAGGCCGAAAACCGGAATGGCCGCGGCGATTGTCGCCGCCTGGTTGGCCGCCCCCGCGACCGCTACATCGACGGCCATGGCCGCCGAAGCGTCTCCGTACCTGCGGATGGCGTCAGAAACTACAAGGATCTCGTTCATCGGGAACCTCCGCTGCCGGAACATGATTGGTCCGTTGTTTTCAAATGTACCGGATCATCCCACCAGTTGATCCGGGAATATTTCGTAAACACCGGTAGACACTTCCATGACATTTCAGGCACCGAATTCCTACGCATACTCGGCGGCTTCTTCGTTGAAGCTGGTCACCAGCGCGCCGCGTTCGGCGAAGGCACGGTGGGCCGCGGAAGCCGCCGTGCTCACCAAGATTCGCTCGAACTCGGCGGGCGACAGTTTCGTGATCGCGCCGGAGAGTTCGAGATCCACGAGCGCGCCGTTGCCGTCGACCACGGCGGTGACGGCGCCGTCGGGCGAGGTCTCACGCACGCGGACCGCGGCCATCTGGTCGGCCAGATCGCGCATTCGGTTGAGCTGACGGTGAACTCGCGCCTCCAGCGCGTCCATTGCCTCGTTCATACCCGCCGCCTCACTCATACCGACCTGAGCCAGCTCTGCGGCTCTACCTCGTACTCCGCCTCTTCCGCCAGCTCCTGCCGCGCAACGTCTTCCGGCTTGGGCAAGCCGGTCAATGCCAAGACATCGCTGGTGAGCCCGGCCGCCTGCAATTCCGCCCTGCGAGCAAGCCCGGCGCGATTCGCCGATTGTTTGCATAATCTGAGAATCTCCCCCGCCAACTCCCCTGGATCGCGCCGTAACTCCCCAGGTTCGACCGTGATACGGACCGGCAGTCCCTGTTCGGTGGTCTCAACCGAGATCGAGCCACTCTTGGACGCTGCTTTCCACATGGCATCCCTCATCCGCTCGTCGTACCTGAAAGTGTACGACCCGCTACCGACAAGTAGCACCCATATTTCTCTGGGCTCCGGCTACACCCGTTCATCTTTGCCGACGCGAACGATCTCGGCGATTTCGGAATTGATCATGGTGGCCGGCCGCTCGGCATCGTGGCCTGCCACGATTGCAGGAGTCACCCGCAGATCCGGTGAACGCGCAGTGAAGCCGAATGGAACGGGAAGATCATCTTTCTGCAATTCTTCGCAGCGGACGACCGACTCGCGATCGGCGTGAATAGCCAGGACGCGCGCATTGGTCCACAACGGGTTCGACACCAATTGCGGATCGCCGGTCGACTCGGCCTACCGGCGTTCGTCTTTGATCGCCCGCACCACCGCGGCGACTTCGGTGTTGATCATCGCCGTCAATCGAGCGGCGTCGGCCCCGACCGCGACGGAGGGAAGGCTCGGGGTGCTCGCGTAGCGACCGTCGTCCACCACGTCGCGCCACAGGATCTCGCGGCGCGTGACGCCACGCGGCCCGAACACCGAGCTGCCTTGGATCACCGCGATGGTCCCGATCGTGGTGGCCTCGGTCTTCAGGAACTTCTCCGAGCGGTAGGCGACGGTGTCATCGAACGAGTCCTCCACCGCGGACTCGCCGTACGCGTAATCCATGTCGGACCCGCTGTCCGTGGCGAGCACCACCTCCGCCAGCTTGCCCGCTCCGGCTTCCGGCATCTGCGCGACCACCGCGTCGGCGAGTCCCACCGCGGCGCACTCGGTCACTTCGAACCCGCCGCTGTGCCAGATGGTTTCCCCGGGCAGCTGCTTGACGACGTACCCGGCGTCGCCGCGCCGTGCCGCGAGCAAACGGACGCACTTCTTCGGGTCGTCACCGTCCGTACCGTCCCAGCCGTCCACCATGATCCGGATGTCGGGCGCGGCGAGCGTCTCCAGCACCTCGCCGAAGGAGCGGTCCACCTTGTTCCGCAGCGCATCCCGGGTGCTGCTCTTTTCCAGCTCGAAGTCGTCCAGCAGCGGGGTGCGACTGGTGAAGACCAGTGGTGGTGGCAGCGCGTCCTTGGCGTGGCTCTCCCAGAGCACGAAGAACTCGATGTCGCTGAACGTCCAGGTTCGCTTCATTTCTCCACGATCGGCTTGACGACGCGCGGGGCATCGCCGAGCGCTTCTTCCAGGTGCTCGGTGGAATCGAGGAATGTCGGCCGCTTGTGCGCCTGGCCATCTCCCGCGCTTCGGCCCGCGGCTCCCGCCGCTCCGGGCGAACCGGGCATGCCCGCCATCGGCGCCATGCCCGCACCACGGCCGACCGCGGTACCGGCCGCCGTCGTGGTGGCCGTGCTCGCACGCGGGAACAGTTTGGCGGCCTGCGTGAGATCCTTGCCGGCCGGCGCGCCAGGACCCGCCGCACCGGGGCCGGGTCCACCGGCGCCTTTCGGCAACTCGGTCTTGGGGTCGATCTCGGTGCCCGGTATCGACGGTACCCCGGGCAAGCCCGCACGCTGACGGTCCTGCAATGCCTGTTGCGCGGCCTGCTGGGCGGCCTGCTGGGCGGCCTGCATCGCCTGCTGGAGGCCCTGCTGTCCGGCGGCCATCGCCTGCTGCACCGCCTGCTGGCCCTGCTGGGCGGCCTGCTGAGCGGCCTGTTGTGCCTGCTGCTGGCGCGCCGCGGCTTGCTGCTCCCGCTGGAACTGCGCGGCCTCCTGCTGCTGGCGGCGCGCCTCGGCCTGCTGCTCTCGCTGGAATTGCAGCGCCTCCTGCTGCTGTCGGCGCGCGGCGGCCTCGGCGCGGCGTTGCGCGTCCGCTTGTGCTTTCGTCTGGGACGTTCCGGGGCCGGGACCGTTGATCCCGGGGCCGGGAGCGATACCAGGACCTGGGGCGGTACCGGGCCCCGGGGCGGCACCAGGACCGGGACCGGGGCCCTGGGGAGCGGTGACGGGAGTCAGCGCGGCGGGCAGTAGCGGAATAGCGCTGCTGGACGCCGTGATACCCGGCGTGTAGAAGGTGCTGAACGCGGTCCTGGCCTTCGGCAGCAGTTCATCCCTGGCGTAGGGCTTGCCGACGTTCGCCCAGGGCGTGTGCGGCATGTTGATCTTGGTGGCCCACAGCCACCCCGAGGTGTACATGAGATTGTCGCTGACCAGCCGCATGTCCCCGGTCAGCTCGGTGACGTTGCCCTGGTACGCGGTTGCCGCCGAGACCGCGCCCGCCGCGCCGTCGCCGGTCCACGAACCGTTCGACTGCAGCTGGGTCAGCTGATTCTTGAGGTTGGTGAAGACCGTTTCGAGCCGGTCGGCCATCCACTTCCAGGTGCCTGCCGCGTCGGTCACTTCCGAAATGTGGTCACCGATGGATTGGCCGAGGCTGTAGTAGGTGTTGTACTCCAGCGCATAGGCGTTCTCGACGCGCACCGAGTTCTCGTTCCAGTGCTCGCCGCTCTGCGCGCTGTCCCGCGGCCGTTCCGGAGCCCGCTCCGGTGTCACCGCCGCGGTGTCCCGGTCCCGCGACGAGCTGACGTTTCGAAGACGCTCGTTCATGGCGGGCAGTTCGTTCCCGGTCGCCCAGTCCGGCCTTTGGGTCTCACCGGCGTCCGGCACGTGGGGAAAGTCCTGCCATTCGCCCCAGCGGCCATTCTTGATCCGAGTGAACGCCGCCTCCGAGTCGGTCTCGCCGTCCCGGTACAGCCGGCCCGCGACGACGAACGTCTCCCCCATCTCGCGGAGGATGTTCTTGTGGTCCTTCAGCCGATCGTCCAGATCGCGACCGGCTTTGAAGAACTTCGACGCCAGTGCGGCGCCGGAACCGAGATTCCCGAAGCCCTGATAATTCAGGACCCGCTCGACGGCGGTGTGCACGATACCCACCATCGTGAGCGCGTCGGCGACGTTGATCGCGGCAGTCTCCGCGACACCGTGGTCCACCGTGATCTTGCCGTCACGGGCCAACCCTTGCAATCCCGTCCATGGGTTCACTCCGTCGCCCACAGGTCCTGCTCCTGCCTATCCGTCGCACGTCCTGTATCCCCAAGCTACATTCTTCGGGGCCATACCCGGCGCGCCGTGTGGCCGATGATGCCGGGCCGGATTCGCACCCGCACAGACACCATCGATCTGATCATCCCACCCGTGCTCTCGCCGCAACCTCTCCTTCCGCAACGAAGTTTCGAAGGTTCATCCGAACAACGGATGTCCGGGAAGTGACAACACTGTCCATCCGACAGACCGATGGTTCACTCATCGGTCGAAAGTGCTTGGTAGATCGGGGTAATGGGCTCGATCGGCCGGGGTCAGTTCGGCGATCACGAGTTCACCCGCGCCGCGGCAGACCGGACAGACCTTGGTGCCGAGACATTCCCGGCAGCGCTGGCGGCCGGAAGGGCCGGTGGCGGTCCAGCCGCGGCCCTGACAGGCCGGGCACCAGCCCAGGCCCGCGCACTCGTAGCACAACACCGCGTCCGCGCCGACGGTATCCGCCGTGACGACCGGTTGGGGCGAGACGAACGAATCGTCCTCGGGTACGGCAATAATGGGTGTCTCACCGGTGAAAATGACGCCGCCATAGCCTTCCTGTACGCGGATGCGCACCACGAACTCGTCGCGTTTACCGATGACCGTCGACTGCACCGCCCCCGACTCATCCGCGGAGCGCTCGACGTCGACCGACCACCCGGCCTCGGCGAGCGCGGCCACCGCCCGGTGCACCACGGCCGGATCGTAGGCCGCGCCGGGCTGGTGCACGCGGGCGCTGGCGCGGTACTGGTACCGCACCGGCTCGTGCCAGTCCACCGCGACCGGGTGGTCGGGCACCGAAACCCGCGGGGTCGCGCCGGGCGTCAGCCGCGCGGCCAACCACAGCAGGTAGTCACGCAGCTGCTCCGCCGCACGGTCGAGCCGAGCCCGAGGTGCGCTCACGCGCTGCCTCCCGATTCGTCACTGCCGAGTCCGAGATCGGCGCCACCCGGCCGCTTGGCGCCCGCGATGATCTGCGCCCAGCTGAGGCCCTTGACCTCGCGCAGATATTCGACGGTCGGGCCGAGCGGGTCCTTGTACTCGCGGATGTTTCGCCTCCGGATCCGGTCTTTCAGGTGCTCCAGTTCACCGTAGTCCTGGGTTTTGTAGAAGGCGCCGATCTCCCGGCGCGCGTTCTGCAGAGTCCTGGCGATCTCCTCGTCGGACGCGCCGCGTTCGCGCAGCGCGTCCTCCACCGCCTGCAGGCGTCGCACCTCCGCGATGTAGTGCTGACGCAGCGTCGGCAGATGCGCGGTCGCCGGATCTCCGGTCGGCTGGGCCAATACCTCCGGTCTGCGGTCGTGGGCCAAGATCGCGTCGACGTCGACGGCGGGCGCGACCCGCTCCACCGCCGCCACCGGCGCGCCCGCGTCCGGTTCGTAGGCGATCACCATGCGGTGGTCGGGTTTCGGCGGCGTGTACAGCGCCATCGTCCCGGCGTTGAGGACGTTGCTCGCGCCCGCGTCGATCGAGTACAGGTAGTCCTCGTTGCCCGGCGGGTCGAAGACGGTGTGCTCCACGACCCGGAAGGCGCCGCCGACCGCGGGCGGCAGCGCCCGCTCGATCGCTTCCATCAGCAGATCGCCCTGGATGTGTCCGCGGTCGCCGGGCCTGCCGCCCTCGGCCCGCTCCGAGGTCATGTCCCACTGCACTTCGATGCGCGCGCCCGGCGCCAGGGTCCGCGGCAGTTGCGCGGCCAGCGCGTCGTACTGGGCGGCGGTGTAGTGCGCGCTGACGTTGTTGATATAGAACCTGGCGACACCGCCGTTGCCGCCCGCCGCCAGCACCTCGCCGTGCGTGAGCAGGTCGGCGAACAACACGAGCGCGCCCGGCATCGGCAGCGGACCCGGATCGAGGACGCCGAGGTTGCGGCGGCGCTGCCCGGCGTCGGCGAAGTCCTGCGGCAATTCGGTCTGCAGAATCAGACCGCGGCCCATCGTGTCCTGGATCGGGGTCAGTTCCACCGCGAACGCGCTGCGTCCCACGCCGACGTCGACGGTGTGCCCACCGGCGCGGGCCGCGGGTACCGACGGACGGGGCGCGAAGAGCACCGGATCGTTGCGCTCGGCGGGTAGCCGGTAGGTCGGCCGCGGGCGGGAGAGCACCTCCACCGAGGACCGTCCGTCGGCTTGGTCGTGGATCACGACCACGTACTCGGCGTTCAGACCATGCTGTGCGGCACCACGATTCGCCCTGTCCACGGTGTGCAGGAAGTCCAGCAGCGACATCGATGTGCCCTGCGAATGCGCCGGTAGGGCCGCCCGGATCTCGACCTGTCCGGTGCTCCGGTGCAGCACGCCTCCGATCCAGTCCGGCATCGCCACCAACGCGGACGCGGCCTGGCGCATGCGCGCCCAATTCACCGCGCCGCGCAGCTCGTCGGTGATCAGCGGTGACGCGCGCAGTTCGTCGATGGCCGCCTCGATCGCGGCCAACCGCCGCGGGCCGTGCGGCAGCGGATCGTTGATCGCCGCTCTGAGCGGGATCAGCGCCTCGATCAGGGCGTCCCTGTCCACGGTTCCGCGCGCGGCATCGGCGGCGGGATCGAAATAGATCGCATCGAAGATGCGGCGGACCTGTTCCTCGTGCATCCGCCCGTTCAGCGCCAACGCCTCGATGGTCAGCACGTCGGTCGCGTACTCGCCGCGCAGCAGTTCGCCGAGGCGGGTCAGATGCGCCTGGGCCGCGTCCTCGAAGGCCGGTTCGGTCAGCAAGAGCCCGAAGACCGGGCGGGCGGCCACGACACCGCCGTACTCCAGTCCGATTCGCCGTGCCAGCTCGGGATCGTGTTCGGCGAGCAGCTCGGCGGCTTCGCCGACCGGGTCGGCGGTGATACCCAGATGATCGAGCAAGTCGGCGAGATCCCGGCGGTAGTCCGATGTGAGATTCGACCGCGCCGGATCGAAGACCGATTGATCGAGTTGCGCGGCAACCACTTTGAGTTCGGCGAAACGTCCGCCTGGATGCCGGAAGGTGGGATCGGTGGCCAACCGGATCTGCACCAGCAGATCGGCCACCGCACGCGCGACATCGCGCGAACGCGCCCGGTCGGACACGGTGAGATCGAAGGCCGAACCGTCCGGCCGCGCGTGGTATTCGGCGACCGCTTCCGCGCTGACCTCGCCGACGCGCAGGTGCACCGTCCGGCCGTCCGGCAGCTTGAAGTACCCGTCTTCGCGAACGCGGCTCATGGATCCCGCCGGACCCACCGGCGGCGGCCGGAACCAGCTCACTTCCTCCGGGGCGATCAGCCGCAGGGCGCTTTCGACCTGTCGCATCAGAACGGACTGGCGCATGGGATCGCGGCCGGGTTCGCGTGCGTCGCCGCGGAACTCACCGAGGTTGCCGACTGTCCCGTGCTGAGGGGCACCTTCCGGCGACGGTGCGTGATCATCTTCGGACGGACCACCAGGGCCGACGGCTTCCCTGCCCGACTCGGGCATAGCGAGGTCGGCCATGGTGACCTGCGCGCCGGAGGATGCTCCGGCATGCCGCATCAGCAGGTCGTACAGCACCTCTTCGCCCTCGGTGATGTCCGAGTCGTCGTGTTCGACGGCGGCGTACGCCTCCGCCAATGCCTCGCCGAACTTCAGATCGCCACGCTCGTCGAAGCAGTACCTGCTGAACTGCTCGCGCACCCAGTGCTCGTATCCGTCGAGATCCGCATCGCCATGGACACCCGCCCGGCTTTGCAGCAACAGGTAATGCTCGAGCAGTGCGTACGGCACCTCGCGCCGGGCTGCCAGGCCGCCCGCGTAGTCCACCGCGTGGCCGATCTCGTGCACGATATTGCCGTACCAGGGCCGGTTTTCGGGACCGACGTGGTGTCCGCTGGCCAGGTCTTCGTCCCACTCCCGCATGGATCGCTGCGGGTCGGCGGCGTACAGCTCATTGAGGACGATCGACTTCGCATAGAGCTTGCCGTTCTCGACCCCGTATTCGGTCTCGGCGAAGTTCTTCGGATCGTCGGTCGGCCCGATGCGCGCCTCGCGAATATCCAGCCACGGATGCTTGGTGAGCTTGTCGTCCAGCGCCCTGGCGAATTCGCGGGCTGCCTCCACATCGATGACCCGGCCGCCGGTCGAGCGGCGGGCGTCGAATCCCACCGTGACCACACCATGTTTCGCGGTCAGCAGCGCGCCGACCTCCTCCGCGGTGCGACATCTGGCGAAGTCGTCGTCGATCGGCTCCGGGACTTCGCGGGCCGATTCGGTGGCCGCGCTGGGTAATGCGGGATCGTCAGCCCGGCCGGAGTTCTCGGTCCTTTGGTCCACCGGCTCGGCCGCGGAATCCCGCTCGCCGCGACGAGCTGGGATCGAGGCCGGTCCTGGGCCGATATCGTCCGGTTGACCGGGCGTTGTGCCGTCGGCTCGGCCGATCCCTTCGCCGCCTCGGCGCGGTGGCGGACCGGCGTACGCCCAGACTTCCGCGGTGATCATGCCCCTGGCCTGGATCGACGCGAGGCGGTGCAGCGCGCCGTCGATCGCGCTGCGCGAGTGGCCGAGTTCCGCGAGGACCGCCTCCGCTCGAGCGCGCGTGACCGCGCGGACCTTGGCCAGGATTTCCGGCGGGATCGGCTGGTCCATCAACTCGAGCAGGTAAGGAAATCTGGTGCCGAGGAACGGCAGATCGGTTCGCGCGTCCGGGCGGTCGGTAAGGATCAGATCCGGGTCGGTGACGACGAACGAGCCTGCGTGCTCCGGGAACGAGAAGTCGTTGTCGGCCGCGATGGCGATCGCACCCGCGGTGCCGTCGCTGCCCTGCCGGTCGCACTCACCCGTGATGGCGTCCCGGATCGCCATCATGAACCGCTGTGTGACGGAATATTCCTGCGGTGCAAGCGGTTCCGTCAACTCGGCGACGAAGTATTGCAGCGATCCGGGTCCACGGCTTCCCTCGTAGGGGACGGTCGGGGGAACCTGATGGAATCCGAGCAGGTGGTCGAACCGGAAGGTGGCGACCTCGCTGGCCACCGGCCCTGCCGTGGGCAGCTCCATGCCGGGGATCGGTTCGCGCGCCGCGGGCCGATACACCGCCGTCCCGTTCTCGAAGTGCACGACCAGCACTTCGTTCAGATGGAAATGGCCGGTATCCAGCACTTCTTCACGGATCACCGCGCCAATGTCGAGTAGCGCGCGCTCCGCCGGAGTCATGGTCCAGGGTGACGCGGCCTGAGCGTCATGCGCCGACGGACCGGGCGACGGCGCGTCGTCCCCGTCGGCTGGTCGGCCCGATCTCGTAGCCTCCTTTCCGCCTGTCGTCGGCGGATTCCGGTCCGCGCTGTCCTGCCCAGCGGAATCGGACTGGACCCCGCCACCACCCGGCTGATCCGAGAGGCGCTGGACCGGCACCGTGCCGTCGCCCGGCGGCTGTCGCCGCGGCGCGTCGGGGACTTCGCCCCGGTTACGGCGGATCACGGCATCGATGTCCGCGAGTTCCCGGTGGAGCGCACCGCAGTCGGCGCAGGTGGCCAGGTGCTCGCGCACGGCTGTCGTCTCACGCTTGCCGAGACCGGCACGCACGTAGGCGCCGAGATTCTCCGCCACCGGGCGGCACTCCTCCCGAACCGGACCGGAAAGGTGCATCTGTAGATATGCCTGCCGCAGACCCTCCCGGGCGCGGGCGGCGAGAACGCTCGTGGCGTTCGGGGTCAACCCGAGCTCCGACGCCAGCTCGCGGGGTTTCATGCCCTCGATCTCGAGCCTGTGCAACACCATTCGCCATCGCTCGGGCAACGACTGGAGCGCACGGGCCACCAGCGAACTGTCGAGCTCATCGACCACCGTGTCGCGGAACGGCTCCTCGGGAGCGAAACGCTCCAGGTCGTCGGTCGCGACCTGCCGGTCCCCCTGCTTGCGAGACGCCGCGGCCACATGGCGCACCGTGGTCAGCAGGTACGCACGGAAATGCTCGATGGTGCGCCCGTCGCGGCTCAACAGCGCGAAGACATTCGCGAAACTCTCGGCCACCACGTCATCGACGTGCTCGCTGCCACGAACCACCCCGGCCGCGGCAGTGCGGGCGGCGCCCACGTGCCGCTCATACAGCGTTCCGAACGCCTCGGTGTCTCCCGCCTTGACCGCGGCGACCAAGGCCGCGTCGACAGCGCGCTCCGACGCCAAGCGTGCGGCGTTCCGGACCTGGCTCCGCTGTCGCGGCACGACTTCGGATTCGGCGGGCTCCACCGCCGGTCCACGCTGTGCTGGAACCTGCCCATCCGGCGATGGCGGGGCATCGCCGGACTCCGGCGGGCCATGGCGGTCCGAGGCACCGGTACCGGAACCAGGTCCGGTGATCGGCTCGAGCGGCTCGGCACGCAACTGCGCGAGCGCGCTGTCGACCGAGACCAACGTGCTCGCGGCGGCACGCAGTTCCGCTACTTCCGGGTAGCGATCGGGCAACGCCCGCGCCATGTCGAACAGTCCTGCGGCATCGTCCGGAACCGGACCGGGCCGGGCTGCTCTGACCATGAGCCACTGTAGGGCTTCCCGCAGAAATACGCCCAGTTCCCGTGCGGTGCCGATGATCTCATCGACCGGAGGTCGTTCACCACGCTGGAACGCCGCCAGGCGGGCCGCGGTCTCGGCGTGCTTCTCGCCGACGAGGTGCTGAACCTGCCGGTCGTCGAAACTGGCCGCCCATGCGCGAAGCTCCTCGAGCGCGCCGGTGACGGCGTCGGGAGCCGAAGGCGTCGGGTCGGCGACATCCGGCAGCGCGTCACCGGACATCACCGCCGCCAGCAATCGCCGGTACTTGACACCGTCGTGCCGCTGCCCCACCACGAAAGGAGCGGTCTGCCCGCCTATTTGCCGATAACGTTCCCGTAGTTGCTCCAGACCGAACAGCGTCACCGGGTCGATGGCCGGCCCCAGTTCGGCGAGCCTGCCCGCCCATTCGCCATATCGCACGCTGCCCGCCCGGACCTCCGCCACCCAGTCCGGTAACCGGGTGAGGAAGTCGTCGTCGAACTCGCGGATGGCGCTCGGCGGTTGTCCGTCATTCTCCAGCGACCAGTTCATCAGGAGTCGCGAAAGACGGCCGTTGTAGTGCAGAGGATGGATGGAGACGAGCCGGTGCTGCAAGGTCGCGGCGATCTCGAAGGGGTCGTAGCCGGATTCGCGCGTTGCCGCGTTGTACCAGTCGCACAACGACTGCAGCTCTCGCCTGACCTCCTCTTGCGAGGCGAACTCGGGATACTTGACGACGCCGTGCACATCAGGCCCGGCGGGTGGCGGCAGATAGGAAAGCGCTGGATTCTCGTTGATCGCCGCTATCTGATCTTCGGTCGGAGTGGAAGTCAACACACAGGTCCGCAGACCCGGCCGGGCGAACTCCGCACCTTTCTCCGGCGCCGTCATCGCTGCCAGCCGCATATGCAGGGCCACGATGAAGTCAGGAGTCAATTCCCGATCGCCGTACTGTCTGGCCAGGAGGCGGGCATCCAGATAACCGGCCCACTCCGCGAGTCCGAAGATCGTCTCCGGCCGAGGCTGATCCGCGATCACCGCGGTGCTCAGATATTTCTCCTCGATCAGCAAACTGGCCTCGAGCAGCAGCGCCGCCTCGGTATCTATGCCGAGCGCCGCCAAGCGATCGGCGATCAGCGCTTCGACATCGGCCTCACTCGCCGGTGCTGTTGTCGCGGGCGGGTGCAGCTGCGCATCGGACAACCGGGGCAACGCCTCCCGTTCCGAAGCAGGTTGCATCGCCGGATCGACGTCGCCGACCTGCCCGGGTTCGGGCTCGCCAGGGTCGGCGCGTCGACCGCTGTGCGGCTCTCCCGGGCCGGTGTGCGGATCCGCCGATGGGGCGCCACCCGAATCCGGCCCGCCGGAATCGGGATTCAGCTCGACCTCGATGAAGCGCGGACGGTATTTGGTCACGTCGTCGATCACGCCGCCGGGGTCGAGGCTGTTGACGTTGTAGCTGATGATCAAGGTGTCGCCGCGGCGGAGTTCGGGATGCTCGTGGGCGTTGTAGGTGATCATGTTCGCGTCGCCGTAGGAACCTTCGGCGCCGGTCTCCGGCGTCCGGTAGAGCACGGTCGGCGAGGTGAACGGTCCGGTCGGTGCGTCCGCGACGTAGGCGAGAATGTCGGTACCGAACGCGGACCTGGTGTCCTGCGTGATCAGCAAATAGCGGCCGCGCCAGCGGGTGACGCTGTACTCGTTGGCGACACCCGGCATGATCCGTGCGGAGTCCGTCTCGCTCGACGACCACCCGGAGCCGTCGAAGAACTCCCACCGCGTGCGCGGATCGTCGCCCCGCACGCGGGCCAAGTGCATGTATTTGGACGCGCCGTCCTCCTCCATGCCGTAGATGTAGGTGTGCGTGCCGTCGAACTCGGCCCACGCCGTCCAATTCACGCCCGTTTCCGAGGGCATCGGGGTGATGTCGAGCAGGCGGAGATCATCGGTGTCGAACCGGGCGAGCACGTTGTCGCGGAAGGCGAAATCCCACATTCCGGCACCGGTGCGGGAGAACCCGACGAACATGACGTTCAGCGTGGATCCGGTGACGAATGATCCGCCGAGCCAGTAGAAACCATCCGCTCCGGCCTGCACCACGGCCTGCGGAACCTCCTGTGTCCCACCGTGGATCGTCGACATCTCGCCGTTGTCGTCCACCACGAAGGTGTTGTTCACAAAGGGGCCATCCGAGGGCCGGGATCCGTCCGGATGCACCGTGCCGAGGAACGTGTCGGAGAACATCCACAGATGCCTGCCGTCCGGCAACCGCCGCGAGTAGGTACTGTCGGCGCCGGTCCAGCCGCCGCCGGTGTCGCCGTACCGCGCGAACGCCGCCGCGAGCCCCTCCTGCGGTGCGACACGGACCAACAGTTCCCGCAGCACGAACCAGGTCGATTTACCCGCCTCGAGCTCGATGGTGCCGCTGGCGTGGGTCATGTCCGCGACCATCGGCAGGCCGCGGCCCCGCTCGCCGAGACCCGCGATCAGCGCGTCGAGGTCGAAGTCCTCGTCCGACTGCTCGATCAGGTCGTCGGGCCGTAGCTCGAAGCCCGCCAGTTCGGGCTGCACGCTGCTGGTGTCGATCACGTCGACGCGCAGTGTCCTGGCGCCCGCGTCCCCGGTGACCTCGAGGACGACCCGGACCGGGTCGGACGTGTGGTCCAGCGCATTGGCGACCAGCTCCGAGACGACGACGCGCACGTCGTCGAGCTGCCCAGGATTGCGCCAGCCGAGTTCGCGCAGCTTCTCGACCACCCAGTTGCGCGCGGTCTCGGCATCGGCCCTGCGTTCGTCCGCGGAAAGGTCCGGATTCGTACCGAAGGTCTCCTCGAGGCGCACAGGCACCGCACCGGAGGATGGATCGTTTCCCGAGGACATGCCGATCCCGGTGTCCGGGCGGGCGCTCGCGTCCGGGGCGAATTCGTCGATGGAGCGGGTCGGCGTCCCGTCGGGCGTGTAGACGATGCCCGATATGGCGCGCACGTCGGGGGTGGGCTGCCCCGGCTGGTATGGGTGCGGGAAGCCGAGGGCGGAGTCGTACACCATGATGGTGCCGCCCTCGTTGGTCATGACGTAGGCGTGTGCGCCGACGCCGTGCTGGTCGGCGGGGCCGTGGTAGTCCTCGACCACCAGAATCGTGGCGCCGTCGTCCATTCCGCGCAGCCGGTCGGCGATCGCGTCGCGCGAGTCGAGGCTTTCCAGACGTCCACCGGCCGCATCCTCCAGCTGATCGGCCGTCATTCCCTGCGGGCCGACCGCCGCCTGCGGCACCCGCACGACGGTGCTGCCGGTCAGGTCGACCACCCGCGAAAGCGACTGTGGTGCGCAGTCGTTGCGGTATCGCGTGGTGTCGGTCGGTGTGTGGTCGGGTGCGCGCTGTTCGGTCGTACCGTCGACGACCTCCTCGTCCGGCGCGGGGCCGCTGTCGCTGGAAAACAGGCTGCGGAGGCGCCGCCACAGGCTCGGTGTGTCCACGCGGGTATCGGGTTCGGTGGTCTCCGGCTCTGGAGTGGGCGCGACCTCGGGCTCCGGCGGCGGGGTGATGCGGGGGACGTCCCTGATCCGCCCCGGCCATTCTCTGCCGCTGATCACGCCGTCGGTCTGGATCTCCCCGAGCCGCCGGATCTCGCCGTCGACGGCTTCCGGCTCGATGCCCAACTCGGTGAGCACGGCGCGCAGCGCGTCCGGATGCAGCTCCCTCGCCGCCGCGAGCGGATCCGGGTGCAGCGACTCGTGCAGTGCGTCGACCACGAAACTCGATCGGATGCCGATCCGGCTGGTGTCCAGCGGCGAGGTGTGCTCACCATCGTGGATCACGAGAGATCCACGGGGGCGGCGGGCGTCACCGGCCGCGGTGAGATAGTCGTTGTGATCTTGATCGGCGTCGATGTAGACCCCGATCGCCACCGCGTGCCGCTGCGCGAGCGAATATTCCGGCAGCGGTGCACTGGGCAGCACCCGGACCAGTTCCTGCAGCGAACCGGCGCCATAACGCCCGGTCCACGCGATGGTCGGCGGCACATGGCCGTACCCGAGCAGCAGATCCCTTCGGTAGCGGGCGACTTCGCGGACGACCGAACCCGACGGCAGCACCTGGATCTGCCCGAACGTCTGACCGGATGCCGGCTTGTACACCCACTTGCTGCCGTCGGCGAATTCGACGATGTAGACGGCGTTGCTCTCCGGCCCGGTGGGAATGCGCGCGTAGCCGACCGGTTCCCCTTTCGCGCGCACGGCCTCTTCCACCGCGGTCCACTGCGCACGCGCCCGGGCGAGCTGGGCATCGGGATCGCCCGGCAGGTGCGGCGATGCACCGATCAGACTGGCCGGACGGGCCCCATCGTCCAGGCCGAGATCATGCGGGTGTTGCGGAACGCCTGTGCCGTCGAAGTGAATTCCCCAGGTTCCCGCGACGCCTGGAGGCGGAGTCCAGTCCTGGTAGCGGCGGACCTCGTTCGTCGCGGGGTCGCGCACCAGGATGGTGCCGTTGTCGTTGGTCATCACATAGGCGTGCGCCCCGACGCCGTTATTGCGCTCGGCGACACCGTGGTACTCGTCGACGACCAGGGTGGTGGCGCCGTTGCCCATGCGCCGCAAGCGTGCCGCGATGGTCGCGTGGCTTTCGGCTCGCAGGCGGCCGCCCGCGTGCGCTTCCAGATCCTGCCAGCGCATGCCGTCCATGCCGACATCCCTGGCCGCGGCGACATTGATCGCCCTGCTGCCGGTCCGGTCCTGGACGAGCTGCAACGAGCGAACGGCGCAGTCGCGTGGACCGGTCTCCCCCACATGTGTGACGCCGGGCGTCGTCGTCACGTCCGGTGCCCTGGTATCGCTGGTGCCGTCGTCGAAACGGCCGCGCTCGACATCGTTCGGTGCGGTACCGACCCGGCGCCGCGCCCACCCCGGGTCCGGCGGCGGATGGCGATGATCCACCAGGGGCAGGGTGTCGCCCAGCCCCGCGGCGATCCGGCCGAAGTTGGCCAGCGACTCGGTGGGCCGCCCGGTCCGCGGATCGCTGGGTCGCAGGTAGCCTTGGTGCACCTGTTCGGCATTGCCGAAGTTCTCCGACCGCGGGAATTCGGCGCGAATTCGTCTCGCTCCGAACGCTTCCGAGGACGGATCCATGCCGAGGCCGAGCCCGGTGCCGAGGTAGCGGCTCCACGCGCCCGGCTGGTCGGCGCCGAACATGGTCACCGGGTCACGCCAGGAGGCGGCGACGTAGACATTCCGCGCCCCGATACCGAACGCGGCGGCGCTGCGGACCGGGCCCGCGCCAGGGGAACCCGAGAGCGCGATCGAGCCGACCAGTCCGGCCAGCCTGCCGTGCTTGCCCGCGAAGCTGGCGGTGACGGAACCGTAGCTGTGCGCGAAGATCCGGTTCGTCAGCTGCCGTGGGTCAGCGGTTCCGGCGTGCGCCCTGGTCGCGTGGAAGGCCGCGATCTCGTGCAGCAGGAGGTCGCCGCCCACCTTCGCACGGCCGCGGAAGGCGGCCCTGACGTATCCGGTGTTGATCGGGCCGGTCGGCGCGTCGTATCCGATCCAGATGATCGAGGCCAATTCCAGATCGGGGGCCACCTGCTTGGTCTCTTCGTACAGATGACGCAGCGGGGTGAACTGATAGTGCAGCGACCGCAGGGTGGTATTGGTGCCGGGCACATGCCAGTTCACCGTTCGGGCGGTGTCCACGTTGCCGAGCGCAACGACCACCTTGCCGTCGCCGCCGAAAGCCGTCGCGTCGTAGGACAGCACGTGGACGGGCGGATTGCCCGGCACCTGACGTGCCTGCTGTTCCAGCTGCGCCAGGTGGTTGCGGGTCAGGACCAGGTTGCCCAGCTGCTTCAGCTCCGCCGCGCTCAGCACGGTGCGCGACCACCACATGCCGCGTCCTTCGGGCCGTCGCGCGAGGAACGTCTCCAGGTCGCGGGTGATCGCGAGCCGGTTCGCGTCGTTGCGGACCTGCGCGGGCAAGCCGTCGGCATTGCCGATCTGATGCGGGTAGACCCGCAGCAGAGCCTGCTGTGTCGAGCTCAGCTCGCCGGGGCGCCCCGGATCGGCCAACGCATGCCACCAGTCGGCGTTCTCCGTCGCCCGCCGCCGCGCGGAGTCGACGATGCTGCGGGTTCCACTGCGCTGCAAACCATCCGGCCCGTCGAAGCCCCCGTCCCGCAGCGCCGCGTCGGCAATCCGCTGCTGCTCGTCGGTGAATCCGGGATCCACCGGAAGGGCGGGACCGAGGTGGCGCGGGTGCGTATCCGCGCCGCCTCGGTCACTATCGCCGTGCCCCGGCTCATCCGGGTCGGAAGTCGCCGGTTGGGTGTCCTCGGGGTCGTCCGGGCCGTGTCCGCCACCCTCCACGCCACGCGCGGGTGGCGTGCTACTGGACTCGACGTCGGTGTGTCCGCTGTCGGCGACTATCGCCCTGGCAGCAGGCCGGTCGTCACCCGACCGGCCTTGATCGGCTTGGTCGTCCGTACGTCCGCCGCGTGAGGCGTCCGGCTCCCCCGTGCCGTCCGTCCGTGCCGTATCGGCGTCGCCCGGCCGCCGGGCATCGGGTCCGCCGGAACGCGGACCGCGATCGTTCGGGCCTCGATCCGGTCCGCGGTTGTCGGGACCGGGCGCGGGCGGCGGGTCCTCCGGACCGTAATCGCCCCTCGGCTGCACCGATTCCGGAACCTCGAAGCCTTGCTCGACCAGGATCGCGCGCAGCAGGTCCGGGTAATCGGTGACGATGCCCGCGACGCCTTCCTCGATCAGGCGGCGCATTTCGTCCGGATCGTTGACCGTGTAGGGCACCACTGGCATGCCGACGTCGGCGGCCTGCTGCAAGAACTCGTCGGTCAGCATGGCGCGCTCCGGCGAGAGCATCGTCGCGCCCGCTTGCCGTGCGGCGGCTGGGAGGTCACCGCCCGGCGAACGGCGCGGGCCGACGACCTGCGCCGCCATGCCACGGACCCGGCCCGCCCCGGAGACGCCGGGGTCGACGCCCAGCCACGCCGCGGTGGCGGTGCGGGAACTCACCAGCGCGACGCGGTCGACGTCCGGCGCCAGCTCGGCGGCGTGCGTCAGCACCCGCCAGTCGAAACCGAGCACCCGATACGGCACGGCGTAGCCGCGCAGGCACTCCACCGTCGCCGCGACCACGGCACGGACTTCCGCGTCGCTCCAGGAGGGATCGGTCTTGATCTCCACCGCCAGCGTCACGCCGCGGCCGGCGGCCAGCGCCGCGGCTTCGGCCAGGGTGGGCACCCCGCTGCCGCGCGGCGCGGCCTGTTGGGTTCCGGCGAACGACTTGTTCACCACCGCGGTGTCGAGTGTGCGGATCTGTTCGGCCGTCAGCTCGCGAATCGGCTTACCCACGTAGGGGAATTGCGGATCGTTCGGCCGGACCGGGCCGGTGTCTCGCACGGTGTGGCCGTCGATCTTCTGCTCATGCGCGATGACCGGCACGCCGTCCCTGGTGAGCCCGACATCGAGTTCGATCACGTCGACGCCCAGATCCATCGCTTGCGCGAAGCCGGCGAGGGTGTTCTCCGACCACAGTCCACGACCACCGCGGTGGCCCTGGATCTCCGGCCTGGTCCGATCCTCGGGCACTCGACGCTGCGACGCGGGATCCCGTAGCTCGCTCGAGTCAGGTGTCCGGTGTTCCTGAGTTCCGTCGGCGGGCCTGCGCCCGAGCTGGTCCTGCCGGACCGGAGTTCGCTGGCCCTCGGGGTCTTTCGGCGCCCACCCGGCGCGGTGCAAGACACCGGGGTCCTCGGGTACGACGCGGTGCGGCGCCTGCGGCACTTCGTCGCCGTGTCCGGTCGCGATCAGGCCGAAGTAGGCCAGCGACTCCGGGGCCTCGCCGACATCGGCGTCGATGAAGTCGAAGTAGAAGCCGTGCGCCGGGAACGCACGGCCGAACGGGCCGACCGCCGGGAACTGCGACGGAACGCGCCGCGCGCCGAATGCCTCGACCGAGGGGTTGATGCCCAAACCCATGTTGAGAAAGCGGCCGTGGCGGCCGGGCATGAGCGCACCGAGTCCGGTGACCGGATCGTAGGAGAGCTTGGCGACGTAGACGTTCTCGGCGCCGATCCCGAACTCGGCGGCGTGCTGGACCGGCCCGGCGCCCGGCGAGCCGACCAGCGTGATCGTGGCGACGTCGCGAGCCAGTCGTCCGTTCGCGGCCGCGTAACCCGTTGTGGTGGAACCGTAGCTGTGGCCGAAAAGGTGGATCTTCGGCGGCGGCGGGGCGACCGGCCGGGAATCGGTCACCGCCGGATCGGCGGCTGCCTGGTCGACGGGCCGCCCGGCACGGGCCGCTCGCGCCGCTCGATAGGCCATCACGTCGCGGGCGAGCAGGCGGCCACCGACTTCCGCGAACTCGGGTGTCCTCGTTTCCAGCCAGATCTTCGCGCCGCTCGGCGCGTCGTACCCGATCCACGCGATGGACGCGACCTCGACGGTGGGATCGGCCAGCACCATGGCCTCGTACGGGTCGCGCGCCGCCTGCAGGCGTTTGGTCAGTTTCTCCACGGTCGTGGTGACGCCGGGCACCTGCCAAGCCACGTGCGCGGCGGTGTCGACGTTGCCGATCGCCACCACCGCGCGGCCCTCGCCACCGAAGGCGAGCCCGTCATATGCGAGCAAATGCACTGGCGGCGTCGGTATTCCGGGGCGCACGCCGGTGGAGCGGTTCAACGCCTCCTGGGTCGCGATGATGTTCTTCAGCTGCTGGCGTTCCAGCGGGGTGATGTCGCTACCGCGGAAGATGCGTGCCAGCGAGCCACCGCGCGGCCTGCGGGCCAGCAGTGCGTCCAGGTCCCGCCGCAATTGCAACCGGTTGGCCTGATCCTTGACGTGGGCGGGGATTCCGTCGGCATTGCCCACCTCGAACGGATGCGCCCGCACCATCGCTCGCTGCATCGGGCTCAGCTCGCCCTGCGGAGTGCCGCTGTCGCGCAGCGCATCCCACCACAGCGCGTTCGCGGTGGCCAGCTCGCGCGCCCGCGTGTAGTCGTCGGCGTAGCCCCGGTGCATCAGGTCCGCCGGGCGCACGCCGTCGCCGCGCAGTGCCAGCGCTTCCCGCACCAGCGCGTCGGTGTCCTCAGCGGCGGCGGGTTCGGGTGGTGGAAGAGCTCCGTCGCGGAACCGGAGCGGCCGTTGCGCCTCGGGGTCGGCCGACCGCGATGCGATGCGGCGCTGCCACAGATTCGGATCCGCCACCGCGGCGCGCGGTTGCACCTGCCGCACGGAATCGCCGTGCCCGGCGGCGATGCGCCCGATGTTGGCCAGCGCCTCGGTCGGCGCGCGGGTGTGTTCGTCGGTGAACCAGTAGTACTGGCTGTGCACCCGAGCTCCCGCCGCGAACCGCGGGTCCGGGTAACCCAGCAGCTTCAGGGAGATCCGGGAGAACACCGTCTTCTTGGTGCCGGTGTTGCCCTCGATGGGGATCTCGGCCGCCATGCGCGTGGCGCCGAAGGCGTCGATGGCCGGGTTCACGCCCAAGCCGACGTTCAACAGCCTGCCCCGGGCGCCGGGCGTATTGGCACCCATGCCGGCGACCCAGTCCCGGGACGAGCTTGCCACGTAGACCTCGACGTCCGCGCCGTACTCCGCCGCGCTCTGCACCCGGCCCGCACCCGGCGAGGCCAGCATCGTCACGGTGCCGATCTCCCGCGCCAGCCGAGCGTCCGCCGCGGCCTCGCTGACCGTGGTGGCGCCGTAGCGGTGGCCGAAGAGGTGGTTCGTCGGCACCGGCTCGCCGCCCTGACGCGCGGCCAGGTACGCGCGCGTGGCCTGGAAGGAAACCACGTCCTGGGCCAGCCGGGCGCCGCCTTCCTCCGCGCGGACGGTGGTCGTGGCCTGCGCCAGATTGTCCGGTGCGTCGTAGCCGATCCAGGCGATGGACGCCGCGGTGACCTCCGAATCGGTGCGCACGGTCATCTCGTAGGCGTTCCTGGCCAGCTTCAGCTGCTCCGCCATGGTCCGGATGCTGGAATTCACGCCGAATACATGCCAGGACACCGAGGACGCCGTGTCGACATCGCCGAACGCGACCACGGCTCGTCCGCTGCCGCCGAAATCCGTCGCGCTGTAGGACAGAACGTGCACCCGCGGCGTCGGCACGTCCACATGCATGGCACCGGCCAGCCGATCCGCCCGCAGCAGAGCCGCTGGGTGGCGAGGAGATTGCGCAGCTGTCTGCGTTCCGCGGCGTCGAGTGCGGTCCCGGTGAGCACCCGCTCCAGCTGGCTGGGGTGGCGCCGATAGTGGGCGCCCAGCCGCTCGACGAACGTGTCCAGGTCGCGCCGGATCGACAGCCGGTTCGCCTCGTCTTTCACCCGTGCCGGGATGCCGTCGGCGTTGCCGATGATCTCCGGGTGGATCGCGACCATGGCGCGCCGCTGGTCGGAACTCAGTGCGTACCACCACTGGGCGTTCACTTCGGCCCGTGTGCGTGCGGCGCCGTCCGGATCGCCGGGGCTCAGGCCGCGCAGCAGGGAATCGGCGTTCGCGGTGGGACCGAGCCGATCACGCAGAGCATCCTCGGCCGCACGCACGAGATCGTGGTCGGCCCGGGTGATTGGCACGTCGTCCGGCAAGCCCGTTTCCGGGTTGCGGGGCGCGACCGAGTAGCCGGGATCGGCCGGCGGCGCGCCGATGCGATGCCACGGCAGTGAACCATCCCGCGGTGCGGGGTCAACGCCCTCGGTCGGGTCCAGCGGGTTGCCGTCCGCGTCGTAGAAGATTCCCCAGGTTCCGGCGAGGTCGCGGGTGGGTGTGCGAGGCGGATACGGGTGCGGCTCACCGACGCTGTCGTCGTGAACCATGATCGTTCCGTTGTCGTTGGTCAGCACATAGGCGTGCGCACCGACGCCGTGGTCGTCCGCTGGACCGTGGTACTGGTCGACGACCAGCACCGAAGCACCGTCACCGAGCAACCGCAGCCTGGCCGCCATCAGATCGTGCGGGTCCGACAGCCGCGGGTCCGCCCCATACGCACGCAACCGGCCACCGGCGTGCGACTCCAGTTCGTCCGCGCTCATGCCTGGCGGGCCGATATCGCCCGCTGGGAGCCGCACCGCGGCGCTGCCGGTCAAACGCTGGATCCAGCGCAAGGCACGCGGCGCGCACTCATCGTGCCGCGGCTCGACTCGACTCGCGGTATCCGGCTGGCCGGCCCGCTGATCCGGGACGGTATCCGGAACCCGATGCGGCGTGGAGCCGTCGCCGGCGCGTGGCACCCGGCCGCGCTCCGGATCATCGAATCGAGCGCCCAATTGGCGCTGCACCCAGCCCGGATCGGCAACCCCGGGGCGGTGCGGCGCGGTGGACACCTCGCCGCCGCGACCGGAACCGATCAATCCGAAGTTGTCCAGCGCCTCGGTCGGCGTTCCGGCGCGGGTGTCGGCGAACTTGTAATAGCCCGAATGCCGTTGCCAGACGCCGGAGAAACGCCTGCTGTCCGGTAGTTCGGCGGCGATCCGGATCGCGCCGAAACCCGCGCTCGCCGGATCGGTGCCGAGCCCGAGGCCGAGCATCGGCAGGATCCGACCCGCTCGACCGGGCACCGTCGCGCCGAGCCTCGTGAAGATGTCGTTGGACGCGGCGGCGACATAGACGTCGACGTCACCGCCGAATTGCGCGGCATTCGTCATGGGGCCGCCGGGGCCGCCCGAGAGCACGATATCGCCCGCCAGACCCGCGAGCCTGCCACCCATCCCTGCCTCTTGGGTGAGGGCGGTGCCGTAGCTGTGTGCGAAAACGCGGTTGACCGGCTTTCCATCCGACCCGCGAACATGCTGCTGCGCCGCGTCGGTCGCGGCGATATCGCGCAGCAGCAGTTCCGCACCCGCCTTGGCACGGCGCAGGGTCGCCGCCTGCAGCAGCGCGGTGATCTTCCCGCCCGCGGGCACGTCGTAGCCGACCCACGCGATCGAGGCGTTGCGCTCGCCCGCGCCGAGCCTGCCCGCGGTCACCCGATATTCGTTGAGCGCGAAATCCAGGCTCGCGTGCAGCTTCTCGACGGTATGGCCCATGCCGATGACGTGCCACGCCAGATACTGGGCGGTATCGATGTCGCCGAAGGCAACCAGGGCCCGGCCTTTTCCGCCGAAAGCCGTGGAATCGAAGGCAACCACACGCACCGGCAGATCGGGATCGACGGCCGCGGCTCGCCGCTGTGCACCCGCCAGCGCCTTCTCGGTCGCGCGCAGAACGCGCAGCTGCTGGCGTTCGGCGCGGGTCAACCTGCGGCGCGACCGCAGCTCGGCCAGCTCGCTGGCCATCCGCAGCCGGTTGGCCTGGTCCACGGCGGCGGCATCGATGCCAGGCGCGTTGCCGATCACGGCCGGGTGCACCCGCACCATCGCCCGCTGCATCGGGCTCAGCTGCCCGGCCGGTACCTCGCTGTCGCGCAGCGAGTTCCACCACTCCGCGTTACGTCGCCCGAGTTCCTTCGCGCGTGCGGCCACGGCGTCGGCGGGATGGTCGCTGTGCAGCAGGTCCGCCGCCGAGGCGTCCGGTCCCAGCCGTCGCAACGCGGCGTCCGCGGCGTCCACTTCGGCATCGGTCGGCTCGGACAGGTCTTCCGGTAGGACTCGGTCTCCGGACGGCTCGGTCGAGTCCTCCGGCGGCACCTGGTCACCGCGTTGCCGTGGCGCGTCCGGCTCCGGCGCACCGGTATCGGCGGCGCCCCAGTCGGTGGACGAAGCCTCGGTACGCGTAGTGGTGCCGGAGCGGTCTGGGTCGGCGCCGGTAGCGTCCGTCCCAGCCGACGGATCCGTCCCTGCGGGGACAGCGTCGCTGCGGGTATCCGGGGTCGCGACCGGACGCCCTGCCTCCAGCTGCCGGACTTCGGCATCCGCGTGCCGGTAGTCAGGGGCCAGATCGGCGATTTGGGACAGCCGGGCGACGTCCTCGTCGGCCAGGTCCCGATCGGACAGGTCACGCACCGTCTCGTCGAGCTGCTCCGGTGTCAGCCCCTCCGGATCGACAGAAGCTTGTATGGTCTCGGCCAGCTGCCGGATGCGCGCCGCCAGTTCATCGCGCCGTGCCACCGCGTCGGCGAGTAGGTTGTCGGCCGGCTCCACCGGCTCTTCGTCGTCGTCCGGTTCGGTGTCGCCCACCGCGATGCCGCGGGCTCGGCTGCCCGCTCCTGCGTCGGCGAGCGGGCGCAGGTGCTCGCCTTCGGCGCCGAAGAAGACGCCCCAGGTGGACTTGGCGTCCGGCACGGCGTCCGGATCGAATTCGAAGACCCCGCCGCGCAAGGGGTCGTCCACCATGATCTTTCCGGTGGCCTTGTCGTGGTACATGACGTAGGCATGCGCGCCCACACCGTGTTCGTCGGCCTTGCCCTTGTGCTCGTCGACGACCAGGACCGCCGCGTCGCCACCCAGATACCGCAGGCCGTCGGCGATCATCTGATGCGCGGGACGCTTCTTGCTGCCGACCACCCTGGTGATCTCACCGCCCGACGCGACCTCCAAGTCGTGCCAGGACATGCCCTCCGGGCCTACCGATCCCGGTTCCACCAGCGTGATCGAGCCGTTGCCGGTCTGCACGGCGGCTCGCCAGAGCGCGAGCTCGCCGCAATTGTTCACCGAGTGCGCGGGCGGCTGGTCCGGATCGGGCGCGGTGTCGGGGGTCCGGTGGTCCACGGAGCCCACCAGGTCGGCCCCGATTCGGCCGACGTCGTGCAGCGCTCGGGTCGGCACTCCACGGGGTGGTTCCGAACCGCCGTCCGGGACAACGGGATCGATCCTGTCGAACAGTCCGCGCGTCCCGTCGGGTACGTGCACGCGAACGTCGCCGAAGTGCCCGTCCCTGATATGCGGCTCGGCCATCCCGGACAGCACGACGTCACCGGCCAGCCCCTCCAGCCTGCCGCCGCGGCCCGCGGCTTCGGCGACATCGATGCCGTAGCCGTGTGCGAAGACCTTGTTCGTCGGGACGGCATCCGGTCCACCCCTGACCTCCCGCGCCGCGTCTGCGGCGGCGATGTCGCGCGCCAGCAGTCCGGCACCGGAACGCGCCCTGCGGGTGAAGACGCCCTGCGCGCGACCGCTGGGCACGTCGTAGCCGACCCACGCGACCGAGGCGATCGACTCGCCCTCGCGCACCCGGCCCGCCGAGGACCGATACTGTGCGGCGGCGATACGCACACCGGCGTGCAGCTTCGCCACGGTGTTCCGGATGCCGGGCACGTGCCACGACACGTGGTCCGCGGTGTCGATATTTCCAATAGCTATGGCCGCACGTCCCTTTCCGCCGAAGGCGGTCGAGTCGTAGGCCACGACGTGCACCGGAGGGGCGGAATCGAGAGAGGCGGCCTGGAGATGCGCGCTGGCCAGGGCTCGGACGGTTCCCCGGAGATTGCTCAGCTGCGCGCGCTCGGCGCGGCTCAGGCCGTAGCGCGACCGGAGATCCTCGATCTCGCGTGCGATCTGCAGCCGATTCGCTTCGTTCGCCGCCGCCGCGTCGATGCCGGGCGCGTTGCCGATCACGTCCGGATGTGTCCGGACCATCGCCCGCTGCAGCGGACTCAGCTCACCGTCCGGAGTGCCGCCGTCGCGCAGCGAGTTCCACCAGTCGGCATTCCTGCGGGCCTGATCCCCCGCCGCATCGGTGTCGGTGTTCTCGCCGTACCGCAGATCTTCGGCGCGCGCGTCGTCGGCCAGACGGCGCAGCGCGGCGTTCGCATCGTCGATCTCGGCTCGGCTCGGCGGGCTGGTGTCCTCGGGCAGGATCCGGACCCGATCTCGGCGATTCCGTCCGGTGTCGGCATCGCTGCCGGTGTCGCGACTGCTGCCGGTGTCACGGCCGCTGCCGGTGTCGCGACTGCTGCTGGTGTCACGACCGCTGCTGGTGTCACGACCGCTGCCGGTGTCACGACCGCTGTCGGTGTCCGCGGCGCTGTCGGTGTCCGCGGCGCTGTCGGTGTCCGCGGCGCTGTCGGTGTCGGCGGCGGTATCGACATCGCTATCGGCATCGGTGGCGGTCCGGCCGGAGGTCTCTCCTTCCCCGGACGACTCCGAGTCCGTGTCGGTCCGGCGATCGGCGTCGGGGTCGGGGCGGCCGCGGTTGGAGTCGGCGGTGCGGACATCTGGTGCTGGGCTGGACGATGCCGCGATCGGCCCGGCGACCAGTGCGACATCCTCGGGCCGGACGGCGTCGTCCGGTATACCATGCTCGCTCTGGTCGGCGTTCGCGTCCGCGTCGGCGTCCGATCTCGCTTGCGGCGCTTCGGAATCGGCCGACTGGGCTTGGACGGCCCCGTCCCGTCCGAGCGGCCCGGCAGCGGTCCGACCTGCGGCACCGGCGCGCGCCCGAGTACCGTCCTGCGCCTCGGTACTGCTGGCGCGCGGCGCGGTTCCGTCTCGATCCTCGGCACGACCCGCACGCGGGTCGACGGGAGAATCCGTCTGCGGCAGCGACATTCGGCTTTGGTCCGGACCTCCGGTCGCCGCGCCGACCGTTCGCGCCGGACCCGCGGCGGCACCGGTCGAGGACGCACTCGTGGAAGTGCCGGGCGCGGTCGAGGACGAGGCCGAGGTCCCAGCCGTGGTCGAGGACGAACTCGCCGACGTGCTCGGTGCGGTCGAGGGCGAGTTCGGCGCGGCACCGGTCGGCGTCGCCGCTCCCGCTCCGGGCACGGTCCCGGAACCCGGTGCCGCCACTGATCCAGCCGAGGTACCGGATGTGGCGCCTGTCGGGGGCGGGTCGGTGGCCGGACCTTGCGGTGCGGTAGCCGGTTGCGAGGTGGAGGACGGAGTAGACCCGCCTGGCTGGGTCGTGTCAGCACTCTCGCCGATGTTTCCCCCGTCCCGGCTGGTGCTGGGGGCTCGGCTTGCGTCAGGTGCGCCTTGACCCGCGTCAGCTGTGCGTTGGCCCGCATCGGCCGCGGGTTGGCTTGCCGTCGCGTCGGATCGGCCCGCGGAGTCGACATCGGAATCGGCGGGTCCGGCCTGCTGAGCACCGGCACCTTCCGTGCTGCCACGGCTGTCGCCGTTCGTGCTTGCGGCGGCCGCATCCGAGCCCCCGTCTCGCGGTGTACCGGTGGAGGTATCCCCGCCGGTCTGCGCGCTACCCGACGTATCCCCGGCGACGCCGGCACCATTGCTGCTCTGCCCGCCACCAGCGGTATCGGCGGCGATACCGGCGTCATCCGCACGCTGTGTGCCGCTCGACGTATTGCCAGCGGGACCAGCACCATTCGTATTCTGGGCGCTTCCTGACGCATCCCCTGCGGCACCAGCACCGTTTGCGCCGCCGGAGGTATCTACCGCGGCGCCGGCACCATTCGCACCACCCGAGGTACCTCCACCTGTGCCGCTGCCATTCGCACCCGCAGGGGTTGTGGCAGCTCCCGGACCGTTGGTACCGGAGCCGGTCCCTGTGCCGGTTCCAGTCCCTGCGCCGTTGCCGGTTCCTGCCCCGGGGCCGGTACCCGAAGCCGGAGCCTGGCTCGTGCCATCCGGCATGGTGCCGACGTTCGGAGTCAGCCCTGGCCCGTTGCCCATCGGCCCGCCGGAGTAGTTCGATCCGCCACGGTAGCCGTAGACCATGCTCGGCCCGACGCCCGATAGAGCACCGCCGGTGAACATCCGCGGGTCGAATTCCCAACCGCCCCCGGATAATCCGGTCGCCAGATAGGCCGCACCAGCACCGGCCAAACCCGCGCCAGCACCGGTGATCGCACCCTTGCCCAGACCTGCCAGCCCACTGGGTCCGCCCGGCAGGTGACGCACGAGATTATGCAGGCCGTGGCCCGCCGCACCCCCCGCGCCACCGGCAACGGCGGAGATCCACGCGTTCTGGCCGATCGCATTCCAGTTGAGTCCGCCGTCCTGGTACCCGGCCTGGATATTCAGCCCTTGCACCGCCATTTCTTGCGACGTGCCCTGGAATACCTCGGTAATCGCTTCCTGAACGATCTCGTAGATGACCTTGGCGAGGATCTCCCTGCTCGCTTGCGACAGCGCCGTCCTGGCCAGGATCGCTTCGATCCTGCGCAGCAGAAAGCCACCGAGCCAGCGGCACGCGGCCTGCGTTGCCGCGATCGCGCCCGCTTGCGCGAAAGGCGCCCCCGGGCCCAGGAACAGCGCGTACGCCAGTTCCGCCGCCAACCATGCCAGCGAGAAGATGTCATTGAGCTTGGTCGCGCGCATCTCGGCTGCGGAGTCGATGGCGCGTTGCCCCGCCGCGTCGTACTTGTCGGCCAGCTTGTCGATGGCTTTCAGCTGCTCCTTGAGCGACTTCTCCATCTCGTCGCGACCGTCACCGGCCGGATAGGCGACCACGGTGGAATTGGTCGCAGTCTCCGCCTTCTGCCTTGCGCGTGTGCGCAGCTGACGGGCCAGCCGCTGCAGATCTTCTCCGGCCGCTTTCTGATCGCCCTCCAGGCCTTTCGGCCAGTCGGCCCCCGCCACCCACTCCAGCCACTCCAGCCACGGCGGAATGGTTATCGAGAAGGGCATGGCGGCGTAATCCTCGTGCTACCAGCTGGGGTCGGTGACTCTCCCCGGCTCGGCCTCGCGCTCACCGTGGTCGAACTCCTCCACGTCGGTGAATCGCAGTGCGGTGGTGTCATCGTCGTCCTCCGCACGCTCGGGCGAACCGGGCGGCGCGAGCGATACCGGTGGTTCGACCGGGATTTCACTGGCGAAGTCGGGCATGCCGTCGACCAGATCGGAAAGCTTCGGCAGCCGGGCACGCCGATCCGTGATGGGCGCGGCCAATTCCTGGTTCTTGCGTGCCACATCGGCCGCGGCGTCCTGCGCGACCTTGGTCACCGTTTTCGCGATCTGCGCGTAGCTCAAATCCTCGATGCCCGCGGAGAATTTGGTCTCGATGACGACACCGTTGGCATTCACGGTGACCGTCACCGTTTTATCCCGCGAGGTCGCGGTCCCGGTGAGTTTCGTCCGCTTCTGCTGAGCCTCCGCGATGATCCGCATCTGGTCCTGGAATGCCTCCAGGATCGAGTCCATATCCCGCTCATCGCGTCTTGCGTTGCTCATTCCGGCCCTTCGGGTCAGACGAGGCGATCGAAGTTATCGGTACCGGCCTGCTCGCCCTTGTCGAACGCCTCCGCGGCTTGGTACTGGCCCCGGGACATCCGCTCGAAGGAGGTCGCGATGTTCCGCGTGGCATCGTTGATGCTGTCCATCACGTTGACGAAGCCCTCTGGACCGTCGCGAAACTTGCTGCCGAACTTGTCCGGCCCCGCGGCGATGTTCGCTCGGCTCGCGGCGTCCTCGGCGCTGGACACGATGCCGAGCAGTTCCTCATCGGCTCTGGAAGTGTCCAGACCGGCAGTCCGCAGCTTCTCGGTGTAGTTCTCGATTTCGCCTGCTGCCATGTTGCTGTCCTTCGACTGATCGAACACCCACTTCGATCATCGCATGAACGTCAACTGTCCAGCACGTAAAATCCCTGCGACCTGGGATCATCCGCGGACTGCGCCGGATGTGTTCACCCGCTAGGGTTCTGCCCCTTCTTCCGATTGTGCTCTTCGATAGCCCGTTCCAGCTCAGCACGGCGCGCGGCGGCATTCGAGCCGTCGAGCTGACCTGCGAAAGCGGACCGGGCCGCCGTCACCAAACCCTCGGTGACCTCGGGATACGCTCGGGCGATATCGATAAGGGCCGTTTCGGTTTCGATGTCCAGCCCGGTTTCCGAATGCAGCCCACCACCGGTGGTGACCGACCCTAGTTCACGCTCGAAGTTGCGCCGCAGTTCGTCTTCGGAGGGGTATCGGCCTCGTACCATCGGTTCTCCCATGTGCGTAGGGTTCCTGCGACGATTGCTCTGTGTGAATCCCTGGTCACGCCTCCACCGAGCCGTGGCGCTGCTGGAAACGCTGCTCGAACTCGGCGGTGTACACCGATGGCGCCACCGACGACGAGGACTGCTCCAGCACGCCGTCGTCGGCGATGTAGAAGATGGCCCGGCCGATCGAGATCTCACCCGGCTGGGTCGGCACGTAGACCATCCAGCCCACACTGATCCGGTCGGCCCGCAGCTGGTCCAGTGGATACCCGCTGGTGTCCATGCCGCGGTCCCGAATGAACTGGCGCACCCGGGAAATCGCCTCGTCCGCCGCCATCGGCTCGGGCAGTGACATCGCCACACCGGCCATGGTCAGCTGGTAGAGGGCGCTGTCGACGTCGAAACTCCCGTCGTCGCCGAACACGTCCACCAGGGTGTCGCGCGTGACGACGCCGACTTCGGCGGCCGACACCAGGGTGGTCACCGCTGCTCGCTGCTGGTCGGTCGGCTGCTCGGCCACCAGTCCGGTGATCACCTCGGCCACCGTGTCGGCGGTCCAGATGCCGGGGACCGCGTCACTGAGCTGATTCGCCCGCGGCGACTCGCCGCGATACCAGTTTCCGTTCTCCCACCAGTAGCAGAACGACAACAATCCGTTGGCCGCACGCGGATTCAACACCGGATTCGCCACCCATTCCGGCGCGCCCGCGAAGAACGCGGGCATCGGCTCGCCGCCGTTATAGGTGGCATCCAGCTCCGGCGCGTTCCACACACCGCCCGACAGCACGGCCCGGCCACCAGGCAGGACATACAACGTCGAGCCACTGCGCTTGGCGCCCTCGAACCAGCCGAGCGCGGGCAATACCCTTGGGCCCCATTGTGATCCGGTCGCCACGAACGCAGCTGCCATCACCGCCCACCGCGACCACATCACGGGGTAGGCGGGAAAATCCTGCTCGGACAAGACCCCGCGCACACCCGCCTCGCGATCGGCTCGCGCCTGGACCGCTGCCTCTTGCGCGGTGCGCGACTGCCTGCCGTCGTGTCCGACATAGGCCGCCAGCCAAACTGGCAAAGTATCCCGGGGAAAAGCCTCGAGATCCGCGCGGTAGATCTCCGGCGGGAACAGTTGATCGTCCGGGAACGGCTCGTCGCCGTAGTCATAGTCGACTTCGATCTCCCCGACGTTGGTCAACGTCAGCACCAATCGCCACCAAGGGCCGTCACTGAGCTGCGCCGACAGCTGCCGATGCTCGCGTACCAGCGCGAGCACAGCCTCGGGGGGTTGGATGCGCACCGAGCGCTCTTGATCGTCGGCGAAGACGACTTGCGCCACCTCCGCCACCGTCGTCAGCGCGAACACCGCGTTCAGCCGCGCCCAGCCCTGGGGACCCAATGCCGCCAGCTCGCGGGCGATCTGGTGATTGAGTTGCTTGGCCCGCTCGGCGATATCGGACGCCTCGTTCTCGACGAGGGTGAATTCCACGTCCGGGTCGTCGCTGTGCTCCTGCAAGCTCGCCATGAACTGCCGCATGAAGGCTTCGTTGGCCTCCGCGGTCGGCTCCTCGGGATCGCCGCCGGACCCCGCGTCGTTGCCGGCCCCGCGGTCCTCGGCCTCGTCGTCTGGCTTGGTCACGTCGACGCGATCTCCTCATTCGTCCGCACCGAGGCACGACCCCACGCGGGAGCGGCGCGCCGGTGCCCGAGCTGTGTCACTGGTCCCATCCTGGCACAACGACCCGCCCGGCGGCCGCTGAACTACGAGGTAGTCCGCAGATCCCGGCGCCCCGGCTACTTGCCCGATTGTTCCGCTGCCCTGCGCCGGTTGAACTCCTCGATCTTGCGGGCGAGCGCGGCCTGCCTGGCGGCGGCGTTCGAACCGTCCAGCTGACCGGCGAACGCGGCGCGGGCCGCATCGACGAGTTCGTCGGACACGTCCGGGTAGGCGCGCGCGATCGTCCACAGCGCCTCCTCGGTTTCCATGTCCAAGCCGCTCTCGGAGTAGATGCCGCCACCGGTGAGCACCGAAGCAAGCAACTCGTCGAAGTTGGCGCGCAGTTCGTCGTCGGTCGGATAGTCGTCGCGCACGATCCCTCCTTACTCTCGTCCATTCTCCGCGCCGGTTCATCCGGCGAAGATGCGGGTGCGCCGGACCGGGTCGGCGAGCACGTCGCGGATCAGCAAACCGAGGTCGAAGTCGGGCGGCACCGCGGGATAGTGCACATCGCACACCACCCGGTCCGCCACGGTCAGCACCAACCGCGTGGTGCGGTTGTCCACCTGGTGCCACTGCGCGGCCACCTGCCGGTCTTCCAGATCGATCACCCGCTCGCCCGCGCGAAGAAGCAGGCGGGCGCCGTCCCGGTAGAAGACCATTGGTGTCGGCCCGAGGTCTCCGTAGACCCCGCCGACCGGCCCCACGCCGAGCGCGACGCCGCGGAGGGCTCCGGACACGGGGTCGAAGTCGGAGACTTCACCGAACCCGGCATGCGCGCGAACCAGAATCCCGCTGCTGGTAGCAGGCCCGCCATTACCGCCGTTGTCTCGCCCGTTGCCGTACGACGCACGCGGGAACGCGCGCGACGGGGCGGAACCGGACGAGGGCGAGGCCATCGGCGGCATGGCGGGCATGCCCGGCGCACCGGGTTGTCCGGGCTGGTGGGGCGCTGGCGTCGCGGGGTTGGGTGCGCCGATGTCCGGCCGCGGGGTGTGCTGGTCCACTCTTGGGGCCGAATACTCCTGAAGGCCTGCCGATTCGCGCGCCGGGTCCGGTGCGGTGTGCGTGGATGGCGAACCGCCGTTGTTTCCGGAAGTGTCGTTCGGGAGCGGTGCGGGATCGTGCGGGCCCAAGGTATCCGGCCAGGTGGGCACCACCGGCGTGCCCGAATAGGTCGGTGCCCCGGAGAAATTCGTGGAGCCGGGCCCTGCGCCGTTCGATCCGGCCGATTCGCTCGATGCCGTGGAGCCATTATGGGAGGACGAGGCCTCTGGCGGGAACGCGTGCGGCGGAGCAGGTGACTGCGGAGCCGTCGGGAGGTCCGGCACGTGCGGAAGCCGCAGTGACTCGGGCACGTACAGCGAGAACGGCGCATCCGGCGCACTCGCGTGCCCCGAGAGGTCGGGCAGGTCCGGCCCATGCGGAAGTTCCGGGGCGTCCGCCGATCCTGGTGCCGGTGGCTGGTTCGGAGCATGCGGCAACCCCGGCGGGCGCGGTACCTCCGGCGCATGCGGAAGCTCCGGCAGTTGGGGAATACCCGGAGTCTCGGGCAGGTCCGGCAACCCGGGTAGATGTGGAAGCTGCGGCGCACCCGGCAGATCCGGCAGTCGCGGCTTGTCCGGCGTATCCGGGTGCTCGGGCAGCTCCGGAAGTTCCGGCAGGCCTGGTGGTTCCGGCAACTCCGGACGCTCCGGCAACCCCGGCGGTTCCGGCAACTCCGGACGCTCCGGCAACCCCGGTGGCTGCGGCAACTCCGGACGCTCCGGCAACCCCGGCGGTTCCGGCAACTCCGGACGCTCCGGCAACCCCGGTGGCTGCGGCAACTCCGGACGCTCCGGCAAGCCTGGTGGTTCCGGCAACTCCGGACGCTCCGGCAACCCCGGTGGCTGCGGCAACTCCGGACGCTCCGGCAGGCCCGGCGGTTCCGGCAACTCCGGCTGCTCCGGCGGCTGTGGCTGTGGCTGTGGCTGTGGCTGTGGCTGTGGCTGTGGCTGTGGCGGTGGCTGTGGCTGTGGCGGTGGCTGTGGCTGTGGCTGTGGCTGTGGCTGTGGCTGTGGCTGTGGCTGTGGCTGTGGCTGTGGCTGTGGCTGTGGCTGTGGCTGTGGCTGTGGCTGTGGCTGTGGAAGCAAGGGTGGCAGGTCCTGCACCGGGATGTGCAGTGGATCCGGCATGTCGAAGTCGTAGCGCTTCGGTAGGTGCGGAATGTGCGATCGCAACGACGAACCGGGCAGGTAGGAACGGCCCGGAGTGCCCTGCGGGTTCGGCTGCGAGCCTGGTGGTTCCGCGCTGCCGTCGCCGTTCTCACCAGTGGGCCCGTCTGGCGGGTTGGGCGTACCGCCGCGCTCGGAGCGTGCGCCCGTCTCGGGGCTCTCCGACGACTGCGCGTCTGACTCCTCCGTGGGCTCGGTGTCTTCCTCGTCGGTCTGCGGCTCGTCGCGGCGGGCGCTTCCTTCGTCGGATGGGTCGGCCGAGTCGTCCCGATCCGAAGCCGATTCTCCTTCCGAGAGCTCGATCTCGGGCCCACCCCGCTCGGAAGAACCGCTCTCGGAGTCCTCCCCCGCAAGACCGACACCATCGGACGAGCTGCGTTCGTCACCGGCGACAGGCGTGTCATCCTGCCGCACCGGCGGTTCGGCGGTGGTGCCCGAGCCCGGCCGATGCGGTTGCGGACCATACGGCGCGACCGTGCCCGCACCGCCTTCTTCCGGTTCGCTATCGCCGCGGTCGGTCTCGGAGTCGGCGGGACGGTGCGGGCGCACGGATTCCTCCGGCGCATGCCGCGACCGGTCGGCGGCGCCCTGCGTTCCCTCGGGCGGCGCCACCTGCTCGACCGGTTCGCCAGCGCGCCGGGCCGCCTCCGTAGCTCCTTCGTCCTCCGCGGGCCGCGAAATAGCCTCGGCGCCTGTGATATCCGCGCCCTGGATGCCGTCGGCACGCCTGCCGGAACCACCCGGCTCGACCACCGAACCCGTGGGCTGCGCGACACCGTGCTCAGTCCCCGCGTCCGATGGCATACGGCGCGACTCCACCGAACGCTCCGGCACGCCCTCCGGCTGGTCGGCAACACCGCCGGTCGGGTCGGGCGGCGGCATCTGCTCGGCCGGTTGATCGGCGCGCGCGACGGGGTGCGTAGACGTGTCGTCCTCCGGCCGCGGAATCCCTTCGGCTGGTGCCGTGTCCGCTTCCGGAGTGGCGTTCGGACGCGGGAGCGGCGCGGTAACGGCGTCGTCCGGTGACTCGCTGCGCGGCGGATCCGCAGCGGCACGGTCGGGGGACGAAGTCTGTTGTGTGGCAGCGTCTTCGGATGACCGGTGCGGGGGCGGCTCCGTGGAACCATCAGGGGCCGAATCCTCGTCCGGCATTGCCGAACGTGAGGGTTCGGGGCGTTGGTCCGCACGCGACGCCCCATCTTCTGCGGGAGGAAGCGCGCTCGGCGGAGTGTCAGGACGGGGCTCTGGGCCGGGCGGGAGCTCCGGTGCGTCCGCGCGGGGCGGGAGTTGACGGTCCGGTGTGAGCGGCGCGGGCGCGTAGGGGATTCCGGCGCGCCAGCCGGTCAGCGGTGGGCGGTTGGCGTTCCAGTCCAGGCCGATCATGATGACGTGCTGGTTGGCGTCGCGCCAGGTGGCGGTCGGGTTGGCGCGCAGGTAGTTCGACTCGGCCAAGCCGTCCTGCAGCATCAAGATGTCCTGCGGCAGTGGCTCACCCGCGATGAGCCGGTTCCATGCCTCGGCGACGTCGGCCACCGCGTCCAGCGGACGGCGGATCAGCACGCCGTCGCGCGGGTCGCGCACCAGGTGCTCGTCGCGCATCAGGTGGTTCTTGATCCGCTCGATCTCGTCGCGGATGAACTCCGGCGTGCTGTCGGCGAGCTGATCGGCCACCGGCCGGGCGAGATCCGCGAGGTCGGCCACGCCGGTGGCCTCGCGCAACACGTCCCTGATGTCGGTGACCAATTGCATCGCGTCGCCAGGCTGTTCGTCGCGCAACTGACCGGCCAAGCCTTCCGCGAGCCCGTCGACGTCGACCTCGCCTCGGGTCGCGAGCTGATGTGCGATCTGGGCGATGAGATCCCGTGCGCGCGCGGTCCGGTCGGCCTCGCGGTGCGCGGCGAGGTTGTCGGTGATCGTGTCGATGTCGCTGTCGTCGGTTCGGAAATGCTGGTACTCGCCATCGGCCCACTCCTGCACCCGCGCCCAGTTCTGCTGCGCCTCGCGCTGTTTGCGCAGGAACGGCTCGGTGAGGTCGCCGCGGTCGGGCACCTCATCGCGGACGTCCCACTCCCGCGCCATCGGTTGCACGTCGGGGCGCGGCGCCCGGAACCACGGATGGCCCTTGAAGCCAGGGCGGATCCGTCCGGGATGGTCCTTGTCGCTGAACCAGGTGAACCCGGACAGCTTCGCCGACTCCAGGATGATCCGCATCGTGTTGTAGAAGACGTCGGCGAATGGCAGCTCATAGGTTGGCATGCCCGGGTCGAGCGGCTTGCCACCCGGAATGACCGGCAGCAAGTCCGCGTTGATGCCGGGCCCATTGTCGACGAACGGATCGACCATGGCTGCCTGGAACGGATCGACCGCCCACCCGCTGACGCCCTCGGGCAGATCGCGCGGGGAAAACTTCTTCGGCACGGTCCCCGAATGCCCGCGCTGCTCCCAGCCGGGCCGGTCCGGGTTCACCGGATGCCATTCGCCCTCGGCGTCCTGCCAGCGGGTCAGGTGGATGCCGGGGTCGCCGTCGCGCCACCGCGAGGTGACGAATTCCCGGCGCGGCGGCGCCAGATCCTCGGTGTGCCGGTCCCCTTCGCGGTCGGCGATGATCTGCCGGTATTCGATGGTCGTCTCCGGCCGGGTGAACGCCTGCGCGAGCCCGGCGTCGCGCTGCAACGCGTCGTGCAGCGCCGCGTCGTGATCGGCGCGCGGACTGTCCAGCGCGCCACGCGGGCCGACAACGATGATGCGCGGCCGCTCTCCGTCGACGATGCCGACGCGATCGGTGATGCGGCGCGCGCCCGCCTCGGCCAAGACGTCCCGGAAGGCGCCGCCCAGCTCGGCGATGCGGTCCTGGAGCCTGCCGATCTCGTTCTCGGCCCGGTTGACCCGTTCGGCCGCCTCGCGCAGCAACTCCAGGTTCCTGGCCCGTTCGGCCACCTCATCGGCGCGAATGGTGCGACCGGCCACCTCGTCGAGCGTGTCGGCCAGGTCATGCGGGCCCAGCCGGTCCGGATCGACGCGCAGGCGGGCGGCGATGTCGTCGCGCATCACCCGCCACGGTTTGATGCCGAGCACCAGGTCGGCGCGTTCGCGTCCGAGCCGGTCGAGTTCGGCGGCGACCTCCGCGGACGGCAACGGCTGTTGCCGCGCGAGGTCGGCACGCAGGGCGTCGATGCGTCGATCCAGTTCCGCGAGAGCGGCGTCCGGGTCGGCGAACTTGTCCTTGGCGTTCTTGATCTCGGCGCGTTCGGCGATCAGTCGTTCCAGCTCGGCCACGGTCTCCGGGTCCGGAGGCCGATGCGGACCCGCGCCGGCCGCTTCCAGTCGCGCGATGCGCTGATCCAGTTCCGCCAGCCGCTGGTCCGCCTCGTTGAACCGCTCCGCGGCGTCCTGGAGTTTGAAGATCGCCGCCAAGCGTTGCGCGCGCTCCGCCTCGCCGACCACTTCCGGAATCTGCGTGTCGGTTTCGTCACCGAAACCGGCGACGTCCCGGACGCCGACCAGGTCCGCGGTCAGCTCCTCGATCATCGCGGTCAAGTTGTCCTGGTTCAGCGCCTCGTCCGGGTCGTGGATCGTGCGGCCGGGGGTGTCGAATCGAGAGAACCGGTCATCGCGCTTCGCCCGCCAGAACTCGCGTTCCGAAGCCAAGGCGGCACGCTCACGCAGCAACGCGTGGTAGACGCCGTCGGGTGTTCCCGCCAGATACGCCGCCTCGATCTGCTCGTCCAGCGCGGCGACGCGCTCGTCCGCCTCGTTGCACGCCCTGGCCGCGTCTTCCAGGGCATCGATGGCCGCGTGCCTGCGCGTCATATCGTCGACCCGCATCGTCTTGCCGCGCAGTTCCGCCAACGTCGCGTCGAGCCGCTCGGGGGTGAGGTCGGTCCCGGGGTCGACCGGCAACAGTTCGGCGCGCTGATCACGCAGGGCGCGCAGTTCCTCGCTGCGCGCCACCGCTTCCGCACGCTCGGCACGCAGGCGTTCGAGTTCGGCCCGCGCCTCGGGCGTGATCTGATCGGTGCGGGTGTCTTCCGGCGCGGAGGGCTGACCTGCGGGCGAGCGATCCGTTTCGGTCGGCCGCTGATCTTCGGTTGCGGCACGTTGCTGTTCGCCGCCGGGCTCACCCGCGGTGCGCGGCTGTCCGGACTGCGGCCGGGGCGCACGCGACTCGCCCTGTGCGGGGCCGGAACCGGGCGTGTCGGGTGCGGGCCGCGCGGGCGATCCCCCCTCCTCGGGCGGCCGGATCGTGGTGACGTGTACGCCGTTCTCGTCCACCGTGACGAGGCGGAAGTCGACGCGCACACCCTGATCGGCCAGTTGCCGCCTGGTCTCCGGCGCCAGCACTGGATCCGGCTCGGCCAACGGCGACGCCACCACCACCCGCTGCCCGTCCGGCAGCACACCGACGCCCTCGGCGACCAGCCGCGCGCCCTCGGCGGCGAGCACGTCGCGAGCGGCGAGGATCCCGGCCTCGGTCCTGGCGTTGTTCTCCTCGGCGACCGCTTGGTGGAGCCTGTTCAGGTCCGATCGGATGGCGCGGACGGCAGACGTGAGATCGGCGACGCGCCGCTCGGCCGCGCGAAGATCGTCGAAGTACTGCACCATCTCCTCGCGCGGCACGTGCTCGCGGTTGCGCAGGGCCTCCGCGCGCCCGATCTCCGCCTGCATCAGCGTGTCGACAGCACGCGAGATCTCGTGCGGCGTCATCCCTTCCGGATGCAAACCGAGCAGACGCGCGCGTTCGGTGATGCTTCGATCAACCGCCGCTCGGGCGGCCGCGGCGTCGGCAATCCGCTGCTGCAGCTGTGGCAGCGCGTTGCGCAGTTCCGGCGTGACGGGTTGGTGCGAGCGCGCCGGTCCGTCCGGCCGCCATCCACTCGGATCGGGCTCACCGGGCTCGGGCTGCGCCGCGCTCGGCGGCTCATGCGGTGGATGCTGCGATCCGCCCGCACCATGCGGCTCCGGCTCCGCCTTCTGCTCCGCGCCCTCGGGCGGCCACACCCGGACGTCACCGGGCTCGCCATTGTCCCGAGACGCCGAATCCCGCTGCCGCGCGGAAGGTTCCTCGGCGTTCCAAGCGGGGTCCGGCGCAGGTTGCGCGGTCGTGGGCGATTCCGCGGGTGTCGCGCCCTCGCTCTCAGAGGAATCCGCGCGCGGCGCGACCGGTTCACCGGGTCGTCCGGAGCCGGGCGGCTCGGTGGGGCCTTCATTGTCCCCAGGAGCGGGTTCCGGCGCCCTCTGCGGGCCGGGTTCCGTTGTGGCGCCGCGTCGTTCGGCGGGTTCCGCGCCCGAGGATTCCGGTAGACCCGCCATATCCCGCAGCCAGGCGGCGCGCTCGGCGCCCATGCGGGCCTCCCACTCGGCCTGTTCGGCCTGCAAACGCGCCCAGCTGTCCTCCGGATCGCGGTCGGACAGACCGCGCAGCCACTCGGCGCGCTCGGCGTCCATGCGCGCTTCCCATTCGGCCTGCTCGACACGCATCCGCTCGAACCAGTCGTCCGGGCTGTCCGGACGGATCGGGAGGTCCGAACCCTCGTCGGCCCGCGACGAGCCGTCCGGACGGCCGGCGGACGATTCCGCCTCGGAGACCCCTGGTTCGGGCTCGGCGGTCCGTCGCGCGGCGGCGAGATCACGCAGCTCCTGCACCCGCTGCTGCGCCACGCGAGCCGCCATATCGGCATTCTCCGCGCGCATGCGGGCGGCGAACTGCCGCATCTCGTCGACGATCGTCGCGTCCGGCGGCAACGGCTGCTCGGCCATCTCGTGCAGCCACGCCGCGTGCTCGGCCGCCATCCTGGCGTTCCATTCGGCTTGCTCGATCTGCATGCGGAGGAACCAGTCCGAGGGTTCACCGGGCAACTCGGGTCCCGACGGTCCATCCTCGGGCGGGGGCGCTGGCGTCGGCGGCCCGCCGGGCGGCTTCTGCGCTCCACCACCCGCGTTCGCCTCAGGGCCCTCAACGGAACCCGACGGCTCCTGCGTCTCGCCGGGTTCCGGCGACGGCACCCGCGCCTTCCCGGACTCACCGCTCGCACGCTCCGGGTCGCCGGACACATCCTCCCGACGACCGGTCGCGGACTGAGGCGGTTCATCCGGCCCGGTCAGCCGCCCGGACGAAGGGGCGGGCGCATCCGTGGCTTCCGGCTGTACCGGAGTTCGCCGCGACTCCGGCGGCCACACGCGCACATCACCCGGCTGGCCCGCCGAACGCGCCAGGTCCTCGGACGCGTCATCCCGACGACTGGTCGAAGACTCGGGCAGCACACCCGGCTCGGTCTCGCCGGTCGCGGACTCGGGCGCCTGGTCCGGACGAATCGCCGGGGGTTCGTGCGGCGCAGTCTCGCGTCGACCCGTCGCCGGGTCCGGCGATTCGGCCGCATTCGGATCGGCGGGTTCCGGACGTCTGGTCCCGCCGGAACTCGGTGTGTCCGGTGGCGGTGGAAGTGCGGCAGGTCGCGGTCCGTCGGGCGGCGGCAGTTCGGGGCCGTCCGTTCCCGAGGTGGGCGGCAGCCAGGCGGGATTCGGCGCGACCGGGTGAACGGCGTACGGAATGCCCGCGCGCCATCCGGTGAGCGGCGGCCGGGCCGCGTCCCAGTGGTACCCGAGGCCGATGGCGTGCATATTCGCCTCGCGCCAGCCCGCACTCGGGTTGGCGCGCAGGAACTCCGACTCGGCCAAGGCGTCTTGCAGCAGCACCAGGTCTTGCGGCAGCGGCTCGCCCGCCATGAGGCGATTCCACGCCTCGGCAACATCGGCGAGCCGGTCCATCGGCCGGCGCACGTACGCGCCGTTGGGGTCGGTGTAATCGCGCACCCGATGCTCGTCCACCATGAGGTGGTTCTTGATCTGCTCGAGCTGGTCGCGCGTGAACACCGGGACGTCGTCGCGCATGTGCTCGGCGAGGACGGCCGCGATGGCGTCGGGATCGGTGCCGAAGTACAGCAGTTCGCGAATGTCCTCGATGGTGTCGCGCACCGCGTCCGGGTCGTCGGAGGCGAAGCGGTCGGCCAGCTGCCCGGCAACCCGATCGATGGCATCCTGCATGTGCAACAGCTGGGCGTCGACGTCGAGCAGCGGGTTGACGCCGCGATCCCCGGTGACCAGTTCGTCTCGGACGACGTCGACCACGTCACGCGCGGCCGCGTGCTGCCGTGCCCGCCGATGCGCCTCCAGCCCCTCGGCTATCCGGTCCACGTCGGTGCCGTCGGCCAGGAACCGGTCGTGTTCGCTGTCGGCCCATTCCTGCACGCGACGCCAGTTGGCTACGTCCGCATCCCATTCGCGCTGAAGGGATTCCGGGATCTCCACGCGATCGGCGGGGTTGCCGTGCTCGGCCGGATCCCACGGCCGATGCATCGGCTGGATATTGCGCTCCGGCGGCGCGAACCACTCGTAGTCGCGGAATACCGTGCCGAACGGCGGAATCTTCTGCAGCCAGGGCCGGGCCTGCACCCACTCGCCGATCTCCGGATGACGCTGGATCCATGCCTTCACCGCGGGGTGGTTCGGCACCAACGCCGCCATCAGGATCAGGCGCACGATGTTGTAGGAGTCGGCGCCCCAATGCTGTGCGAATACGCTCATCCCCGGCGGCACATCGGAGGTGTCGTACTGCGCCGGAGCCTGCGGCATGTGCACCGGCAGCGAGCTTTCCGGGATCTGACCCGGCGGTATGTCATCGGTGGGCAGCGTGATGTCGTTGACGACGTCCTCCATCGCCCACCCGCTCACGCCGTCCGGCAGGTCCTTCGTCTTGTACTTCTTCGGCAGGGTGCCGCCGTCCCGGTTGGTCGTCCAGGTGGGGCGGGTCGGGTCGACCGGGTGCAGGTTGCCTTCGGCGTCTCGCCAGGCGGTCATGTGCAGCCGTCTGCCGTCGTGCCAGCCGCTGCTGAGATGTTCCACCTCCGGCGGCGCCATGTCCGCCGTCCGTGCGTTGCCCTCACGGTCGGCCAGCACCTGCCGGTATTCGACCGTCGTTTCCTCGCGCACGAAAGCCTGGGCAACCGCGGCGTCGCGACGTAGCGCGTCGGCGAGGGCGCGATCGTGATCCGCGCGCGGCGCTACCGGATCGCTGCGGGGACCGAGCACGATGATCCGCGGCCGCTCGCCTTCCACGATGCCGACCCGGTCGGTCACCATCCGCCCGCCCTCGGCCTCGACGAGTCGCCGCCACACACCGGCGGCCCGCGCCATCTCGTCCTGCAACCGGCCGATCCGGTTGTGCGCCTGGTTCACATCGTCCGCGGCATCGGCCACCCCCTCGATCTGGAGCAGCCGGGCGGGCAGTTCGTCGACGTGCAGCGTGCCGTCGCGGAGTTCGTCCCGCACCTGCGCGTGCAGTTCGTCGATCGTGTCGCGCAGCCGGTCCGGGCCCAGCGCGGCCTCGTCGGGGCGGCCCGAATCGTCGACCACCCCGAGCCGGACGGCGAGGTCGTCGCGCATGCCACGCCGCGGTTTGATCCGCCGCAGCTCTTCGGCCCGCTCCCGCGCCATGCGGTCCAATTCGGCGGCGGCCTCGTCGGACGGTGGGCGGTGCCGCGCGACGCCCGCCTCCTCCAGCTCGGTGAGGCGCTGGTCCACGCGGCGGATCCGCTCGTCGAGGGTGGTGAACTCCTCGGTCGCGGCCAGCAGTTTGCGCAGGGCCTCGGTGCGCCGTTCCCGCTCCTCGGGCGTCACCGGCTTGCGCACCTGCCGGTCGGCTTCTTCGAGACCGCCGCTCACCTCGACGACGTCGGTGCGCGCGCCCGCGTGCAGCGCCTGGATCGCCTCGTCCCGCGAATCCGCGTCCCGGCGCACCCATTCGGTGGAATCGTCCACGCCGAGGTTGGCCGCGCGTTCGTTGGCCTTGGCACGGACGAACTCACGTTCGCGAACGAGGTCCTGGCGCTGCCGGAGCAACCCGTCGTATTCCTCGATCAGGCCGATCCGTGCCGCGAGTTCGCCCACCTCGGCGGCCGCGCGCTCGAATTCCGGGACGAGCATGCGGAGTTCCGCCACCAGGGCGTCGTCGCCTTCCGGCAGTAGTTTCCTGCTGGACAAGTCGGCAACGGTCGCTCGAATCCGTTCGGGGGCAAGGTCCTCTGGGTCCACCGAGGTCAGGAGGGCATCGGCGAGTTCCCTGATCCGCGCGGCCAGCTCATCGCGCCGGGCGACGGCATCGGCATGAGCGCGAACCGCCTCCTCATGTGGCGAGCCGGGCTGTCCGCCGTCGGGCTCGTCGGGTTCGGATGCGGGAGGCGCCTGCGGCTCCTCGGGGGGCTTCTTCGATCCGCCACCAGCCTCCGCTACCGGCTCGGCCGCGTCATCGGAAGCAGGGTCCGGCCGCGCGTCCCTCGGTTCGGGTGGCGGAGAGTCGTCCGGCGGGACAGCCATGTCGTCGGAGTCGGTGCGTGGGGTCCCGGTTCCGTGGCGCGGTGTCCCGTGCTCCTCCAGCGCGCGTAACAACGCGGCATTGAGGACCTTCGCGGGCTCGGAAGCGTTGTCGCCGTTCAGTTCTACGTCGGCGAATCCTTCGGGCAATGCCTCCGAGTTGTAGAGGGCGTCGCGCGCGTCGAAGCACAGCCTCGGCATCTGGCGCAGCCACTCGTCGTAGCCCTCGGGCGTCGGGTTCTCGTGCGTCGCGGTGTAACGCCGCACCAGCTCCGAGTCGACGCGGAATCGGGTCAGCGGCGAACCCGAGGTGTCCATGGCGTGGCCGACCTCGTGGACGATGATGCTGTAGACGGGCCTGCGGTTGTAGGCCGGATTGAACCGCCCGTCTTCGACATTGAGCGCGACGGAACGGCGCAGCTTCGCCGGATCCGTCGCGAGTGTTTCATTGAGGATGATGGACTCGGCATACGGCGGTCGACCGTCGGCCGGCCGGTGGATCGAGACGGTCTTCGCGAAGATTCCGTCCTCCAGCGGCTCGACCCGCACGCTGTCCAGGTGGATCTGTGGGAAGCGGATCAGGCGTTCATCGATCGCCCTGGCGAATTCTCTGAGGACGTCGACATCGACTCTGGGATTGTCGAACCCGATGACCTGAAGCCCATGCCGCTGTTCCAGCGTTCGCTGGATCTCGGCGGCGTCCATCCGCGACCATTCGTCGTCGAATACGGGCTGCTCGTCGGGCGTGTCGAGGGCGTCGTCGCGGTGTGGACCGTCGTCACCTGCCTGCGGTGGTTCCTGAATGCCGCCCGGGTCAGCGGAATCCGGCCGCGGGGCGATACCGAGACCATCCGGCGGCAAGCCCGCGGCGCGGCGCACCAGGTCGTAGATCAGCCGGGCGGGCTCGCTGGCGTTCGCGCCGCGCAGCACCACATCACGGAATGCCTCGGGCACCGCCTCCTTCGGGTCGAGGACACCGTGCTGGTCGAAGCTGTAGCCGCTGAGCCGGCGCAACCACGCCTGGTAACCCTCGACCGTCGCCGGATCGTGGTTCGTGGTGTAGTGCCGCAGCAGCGCGTCATCGACCACGTCGTGGACCGCCCGATCGCCCGCGTGATCCATCGCGTGCCCGTACTCGTGCACGAACACGCTGTAGATCGGGCGGTCGAGGACACTAGGGTCGAAGCGACCGCGGCCTACGTTGCGTTGCAAGCGATCCCGGAACGCGCCGGGGTCGGACAGATCCCGGTCGCTGAGCACGATCGAGTCGGTGTACGTCCGGCCGGTCGCCGGATCGATGGCCGAATACGCCCGCCCCGCGACCCAGCCGCGCAGTGGCCCGATACCGACCCGGCGCAGATCGACATCCGGATGAGCCGTGCGCATATCCATGACTGCCCTGGCGTATTCGCGCACGGCTTCCGGATCCAGGCCGGGCCGGTCGAATCCGAACGTCTCCATACCCGTCAGCTCCGACAGGCGTTCGCCGACCTGCTCCGGATCGAGTCGCGACCACTCGTCCCGGATAGGTGCGTCGGTCCGGTCCGGCACATGGCCCGTGCCCTCGTCGTCGACCGCCATCTCATCCGGCCGGTTCGGGTTCGTTTCCCCCTCGGTGGCCGGGTTCCTGTCCGGCAAAGCAGGCTTCGCCTCCGTCCGGGCCGACCCGGCGTCGTCATCCTGGCGTGATCCGAACGGCAGCCGATCCGAGATCCGGCCGAGCAAACCACGCGGCGCACCGCTCAGGTCCGCCGAACCATCTTGCAGTAATCGGCCGATCCGGTCCGTGAGCCGTTCCGGGCTTCGGTCCGACCAGCCCTGGAAGTGACGAGCCAGCACATCGGAGATCGAGCCGGAACCCATCGGCGGCGGCACCCGCCACCCGCCGTTACCGTCGCTGAGGAGCTCGATCGGCAGGGAATCCCCGCGGACCCTGACGTGGCCGACCCTGAACCGCGTGTCATACCGTTGCGCGGACCCCCCGCCGATCTGCCGCGGCAGCTGACGGGTGTACAACCGATGCGCGACTTCCGCGGGATGCGGTGGCCCGAGAGACGGATCGGCCTGGAACGCACGATGTCCGACCGCGGTGAAATTCTCGCGAAGCCTGCCCGCCGCGCGCCAGGACTTCAATGTCGGGCGGGCATCCCGCTCATCCGCCTTGGTATAGAAGGCATCCCCGTCGAGCTGTTGGAGCCATGCGTCATAGCCGAGGGAGGTCAGGCCTTCGGCGCGGTAGCGCAGGTAATGCGCGAGCATGTGCGAGACCGCCTCGTCCCGGTCCGGACGGCGCTGCGGTCCCTCGGCCTCGCGCGCGTCGATCGCCTCCGTCACGAGCTCACCGTCAGGTCCGCGGGACACCTGCCGGTAGTCGAGCCAGTGCGTGCCGTCCCACAGCACAGTGCTGTACTCCGGCCGGTTCGCCGCCAGCTCGCGCAAGGCGTCCATGTGCCGTCCCTCGGCTGCCACGACGACCAATCGGGGTACTCTGCCCCAACCCTCCTGGCGCGGATAGGCCAAGACGTGGTCGGTCAGCGGCTCACCGCCGGGTTCGAGGCGCAGCTGCCCTTCGACGGCACGGCGAACGAGGTCGGTGGCGTCGGCCTCCGACAACTGGGACCTCGTGTCGGCCGGTTCGCGAATCGGGGCGCTGTCCGAGACGTTCGGCTCCGGGCGGGGATTCGCCCACCGGATGCCGTCGTTGTCGACCGAACGCGCGACATCGAAGGCGATCTCGGCCGTCTCCAAGCCGACCTTATCGATGTGGCGCCGAAGCGCCGCACGCCCGGCCTCGTAGGCGACCCGTTCCGGTGGCGGCGCGTCGGCCGAACGCGCGGCGGCCCGGCTCGCCTTGCGATACGCCTTGTCGTAGGCATCGGCGTAAACACGTTCCGCGGGACTGATCGGGACGAACCTGCCCGACTCGCGCAGCATCCGGAAGGCCTCGATATCCAGCGCGTAGTCCCGGCTGCGCTGGTCCCGCATCGCAGGGGTGTCGCCGCGCGGAGCCCGCGGCGCATCGGACCACGTCACGGCGTCCGTGCCCGGACTGATGCCATGGGCCCGGTCCCACTCCGTCCCGTACCGCTGGGCGTAGTCGAGGCCGTCCACGAGCGGGCCGAGATCGCTCAAGCGAGCGCGCACCGCGCGGACACCGGCACGGTGCGCCGCCGCGTTGAGCCACTCCCCGGCGATGATGAACCGATTGCCGTAACGCCGCCTGCGGTAGACGTCGCTCGCCGTCTCCACCCCCCGCTCGTGCGCGGCCACATACTCCCTCGCCAACGGATCCGCCAGAGATCCGATGGCGCCGGTCGTATCCCGCAGCTGCCTGCTGAAGGCGAACCCGGCGGCGTGTGCCTCGGCCTGGCGGTCCAGCATCAGGACCACGTATTCGTCGCGCGACAGGGTGAACCGCTCCAGCGGGTGGCCCTCGGTCACGCTCAGCTGATCGGCCAGTACGGCCGCGCGGACCAGGGCCACCGCTTGCTGACGTGGATTGTCGGAGAGGTCCAGCACCACGGTGTTCGAGACCGGGTCGTAGCCCGCGACTCGGCCCAGTTCGAACCGGCCACCGTCGTCTCGCCGGGCGCGTGCCTCCGGCTCGGTGCTGTATCGGATGCGCACCCCATGCCGCTCCAGCGCGTCGGCTGCCCAGCGACCGAAATCGTTGGAACCGAGCAGTTCCCGGGTCCGCGTGAGCGCGTCGTCCGCTCGATCGGCGACCGCCGTCAGGTTGCCCGGCAGATCCGCTTCGGGTGGCGGCGCGACGTCGTCCGGTCCATCGGATCGCACCGGCTCCGCACCGTCACGAGACACGAAGAGGACCCCGGATTCGTCCAGGTGGATCCGGACAGGTCCGACCGGCGCGGCATCGGTGCCGGTCGGCGCGGGCGTGTCGCGCTGAACGGCTGTGGAGATCGCGTCGATGATCCGGGTGCGCTCGGTTTCGGCCTGGGCATGCCGCTCGGCCAGATCGACCAGCAACCGCATATCGGCATCGGAGTTCCTGAAGACGACGAACCGGGAGCGATCCATCAGCAAGTCGAGCACGGCCTGCCGGTCCGGTCCGATCAGGTCGTCCGGAACGCCGAACGCACCTTGCAGGCGCCGCACGAGTCGATCCCATTCGGCATCGATCCGCGTCATCTCCCGCAGGAGAGCCGCGTGCTCGCGCACCAATTGCTGCAGCGTCCGAGCAGATTCCGGTGACGACGGGACATGCTCGTGCATGCCGTCCGGCGCGGTGCTGCGATGCTGGGCATCCCATTCCCGGCCCGCCACATCGCGGTGGCTGTGCCCCGCGGCCGGGTAGTCCGGCGAATCGAACAGTTCGCTCGCCAGCAGGTCCGCCACACCGGCTTCGCGACCGATACGCCGCAGCTGATCGGCGTCGATGCTCGGATCTTGCCGGCGGGCAGCGGCGACCGCCGCGTCGTAGGCATCGAGATACGTGGTTTCCAGCGCCCGGCGGTACGCCACTTCCGTCACGTCATGCAATGGCCCGGGTGTCGGATCGTAGCCCGCCGCGCGCAGTTCCCGGTTGAACTCGGCCTCGCGACCCAACGCGGCAGCCTCCGCACGCAGATACGCCGCGACATGATCCGCGCGATCCATTGCCCGGATCCCCGCCGGTGTCACCTCGATTCGACCGGCGAGCACCGCCTCGGCCAGCACCGCCGCCCGCACCACCGCTGCGGCCTGAGCCAACTGGCTCCGGTCCCGAGTCCCGACGACGACATCCATCGTCCTGCCGTTGAACGAATCCGGTCGCACCGCGCCGTCGCCGGATTCGCCGAACCGAACCGCCGCCCCGGCCTCCCGCAATGTCGCCGCCGCCCCGCGGCCGACCTCGGTCTGGTCGAGTACCTGCCAGACCTGCGCCGCGTCCTGGTCCGGCGGCCTGCTCAGCCAGCCGACCGGATCAGGTTGCCGCTCGGGTGGTTCCACCGCCATGTCGTCGGAGTCGGAAGACCGGTCGCGTGGCACATCGCGATTCGGATCGGTGCGCGCCTCCTGGACCAGCAAGTCGTGCAGGACCCGCGCCGGTTCGCTTGCCCGGTCGCCGTTGAACTCGACATCGAGGAACGCGTCCGCCATCGCTTCCGGGGAGAAGAAATCGCCCCGCTTGAAGCTGTAGCCGGTGAGCTGATTCAGCCACACGCTGTATTCGTCGGGATCCACCCGGGCGCGGGTCGCGGCGTAGTGCTCCAGCAGCGCGTCCTCGGCGCGGCTGCGTGCTCGCATGCCGCCCGCGTAGTCGAGCGCGTGGCCGAGTTCGTGCAGGATCGTCGTGTAGACCGGACGCGCGGAAACACCCGGCACGGTGAAGAAGAAGTGTTCGCTGCGGCGCTTGGTCTCGCGGAACGCCTCCGGATCGCCCGCGACGTCTTCGTTCAACGTGATCGATTCGGTGTGGTACCGGTAGATGTCGTTCGGGTCGACCACCCAGACGGCGCGGCCGGAGATCCTTCCGCCCCCGTGAGTGTGCCCTTCGATCGGGGCGATCCGCAGGCTGCGCAGGTCGATCTCCGGATACTTGGTCAGCATCTCGTCGACTGCTCGCGCGAATTCCCGCTTCGCCGCGATGTCGACGGTGTCGCGATCGAAGCCGATCACGTCGAGGCCGTGGCGCTCTTCGAGAGTCTGCCGGATCTCGGCGGCGTCCATCCGCGACCATTCGTCGTCGGGTTCGGACGGGTGATCGGCGGGCGTGGAATCGAGCTGGTCGTGGTCGGCTGCGCGCTGTACCGGATCGTCCTGTGCCAGGCGGCGGCCGGTGTCGAAGGCATCCGTCCGGCCCGGCGACCCGGCCGGATCGGCGGGGGTGAGCCCGGCAGACCGCAGCAGCAGGTCGTTGAGCACCCGCGCGGGCTCACTGGCGTTGTCGCCGTTCAGGTAGACATCACGGAAGGCCTCGGGCAGCGCCTCGTGCGGGCGCAGCTGGCCGTTGTCGTCGAAGCTGTAGCCGCTGAGCTGTCGCAGCCACTGCTCGTACCCGGCGACCGTCGCGGGGTCGTGCGTGGTCATGTAGTGCTGCAGCAGCACGTCGTCCGCGGCGTCCCGGGCGCCGCGCTGGCCCTCGCCGTCGATCGCGTGACCGTATTCGTGCACGAAGACGCTGTAAATCGGGCGGTGCAGCACGCCGTCGCCGAAGCGGCCCTTGGCGACGTTGGACTCCAGCCGCGCCCGGAACGCGGCGACGTCCGACATGTCCCTGGTGCTGATCACGATCTTCTCGGTGAAACGCCTGCCGGTCGCCGGATCGATCGCGGAGTAGGCACGGCCCGCGACCCAGCCGTTCAGGTCGCCGATACCGACCGCACGCAGATCGACGTCCGGGTAGGCGGCCCGCATCGCCACCACCGCCCGCGCGTACTCCCGCGCCGCTTCCGGTTCGATGCCGGGCAGGTCGAAACCGAAGGTCTCCAGCCCGGTTCGGTTCGCCAGTTCACGCCCGACCTCCTCGGGGCCGAGCCGGGACCATTCGTCCTGGATCGGCGCCGCCTGCTGGTCGGCTGGTTCGGAACGGTCCGCGGGGCCGTCCTGCGTCGCGTCACCGGGGTGGGGTCGGGCGGGTCCGTCCTGGCCCGACGGGTCGGGCGATTCGACGGATTGCGTGTCGGGGCGCGATGTGCCAGTGGCGTCCTCCGCCACGATCCGCACTGCACGGGCGTCGGTCAAGGTGCCTTGGATCAGCACCTGGGACAGATCGCCCTCGACGTCGAAAACCGGCTTGAATCGCCAGGACGCGCCCTCCGGCGGCGCACCCGTCCGCCATTCCAGGACGATGCCGTCCCCGTGCGCGAAAATGGCCGCGGTGCTGCGGCTTCGGGTCCACGAGGTGGAGTCGCTGTCCTCGGCGCCCAGCTGCGTGATGTGGTCCTCGGCGGAGAGGTCCGCCGTCCCGCGCGGTTGGGCGATGCCCGAAAGAGCGCGTTGGTAGGCCGGATTCACCGTCCCGTCCGGGAGCAGGCGCGGAATGCCCCGATACAACGGCGTTCCGGATTCGGGCAGGTTTCCCTCGTGTAGCACGTCGCCGTCGCGGCCGGAGGATTCCGGGTCGTCGGCGATGTCCAGGTCGTCCTCGGATCGTGCCCGGTCGGGCGGCAGTTCGCGCGGATCGGCTGCACCGAGCGGCGTGGCGCCGGTTTCCGGCCGCGACCCGAACGACAGCCGATCCGCGATCCGCCCGAGCAGGCCCCGTGGCGCGCTGCGATCGTTCAGGTCGGCCGATCCGTCGCGCAGCATCCGGCCGATCCGATCGGCGAGCCGCTGCGGATCGGAATCCGCGAGGCCTTGAAACTGGCGGGCCAGCACATCGGAGATGGCACCCTCCGGGCTGGGTGGCGGCACCCACCACCCGCCATTGCCGTCGTTCTGCAGCCAGATCGACAGGTGCGCGCCGCCGACATCGACGGCTCGAATGTCGAATTGCGGTGCCGACCGCGGTGTCCGGGGCACATCGAGCGGCGGCAGCGGCACCTGCCTTGTCATCAACCGGTGCGCGACCTCGGCGGGATGCGGAGGCCCCACTGACGTATCGCCCGCGGCGAGGCGGAATCCCACCGTGACGAAGTCGTTTCGCAGCATGCCCGCGACACGTCGGCCAACCACTTCTTCGTCGCCGTGTATCCGCTGCTGATCCTCTTTGGTGTAGAACGCGTCCGGCCCCAGCTGCCGCAACCACGCGTCGAACCCGAGCGTGGTCCGGCCCTCCGCGCGGTAGCGCAGATACTGGGAGAGCAGCTCCGCGATCGCCTCCCGCTGCTCGGGCATGCGGTACTGCCCCTCGGCGACCTGCCGGGACATCGGGTGCGTTTCGACTTGGCCATCGGGGCCGGTCCGCGCCGTCCGGTATTCGAGCCGGTGGCTGTCGTCCCAGAGCACGTTGCCGTACTCCGGCCTCATCGCGGCCAGTTCACGCAACGCGTCGACGTGCGTTCCCTCCGCGGCGATGACGACCAGCAGGGGACGGCCGTCCCACTTCGGCGAGCCGTCCGGATAACGGAGGACGTGATCGCTGAGCCGCTCGCCGTCCGGGTGCCTGTCCAGATGGTCGTCGACAGCCTGTCGGACGAGGCCGGGGTGGTCACCGGGATTCGCGTCGAGCTCGGGGACCGGCTCGGAGTCCTCGGTCCGGGGACGGCCCCAGTGCGGCCCGGTGTCGGATTCCCTGTCGGCGGCGCGCACGACGTCGAACGCGACCTCGGCCGCTTCCACGCCGACCCGGTCCAGGTAGCGGCGAACCGCCGCGCGTCCCGCCTCGTGCGCGACCCGTTCGGGCGGTGGTGCCTCGGCATTGCGGGCCGCGGCCCGAGCCGCCTTCCGGTACGCCTTGTCATAGGCGTCGGTGTAGGCGCGTTCGGCAGGTCCGACCGGGACGTACCTGCCTGCCTCGCGCAGCGCGCGGAAGGTCTCGATCTCCAGTGCGTAGTGCCTGCTGCGTGCGTCCCGGATCGCTGGGGTGTCGGGTTCGGCGACGCGGGGTGCGTCGCCGCCGGGCGGTATGCCGTGCGCGCGATCCCACTCCGCCGCGAACCGCCGCGCGTAGTCCTGGCCGTCGGTCAACGGCCCGAGCTCGGTCAACTGCGCGTACGTCGCGCGGACGGCGGCGCGGTAGGCAGCCGCCTGGAAGAACGACCAATCGGCGTTCGGGTTCTTGCGATACGCCTGCTCGGCGAGTGCCAGGGCTTCCTCGTAGGCACGGATGTGATTGCGCGACAGGGGGTCGGCCATCGATCCGATCAGGTCACTGGTTTCGTTCAGCCGCCAGTTGAAGGCGTTCGCCAGCGCTTCTGCCTCCGCCTGCCTGCGCAGCATGAGGTCGACGTATTCGTCGCGGGTGAGGGTGAGACGCTCCAGCGGGTTGTCGCCGGCGGCATGCAATTCGGCCAGGCGGGCGGCGCGCACCAACGCCACGGCGTGCTGGCGTGCGGTGGCGGAGTGGTCCAGCACGACGGAGTTCGTGACCGGGTCGTAGCCCGCCACGCGGCCGAGTTCGACCCGGCCTTCGTCGGGCCGGCGGCTGCGGGCCTCCGGTTCGGTGCTGTACCGAATGTCCACACCGTGGCGTTCCAGTACGTCCGCTGCCCAACGGCCGGCCCCGCCTCCGGCGAGCAGCTCCCTGGCCCGCGCCATCGTCGAGTCGGCCAGGTCGGTGATCGTCCCGTCCGCCGGGTTCGGCTCGGGCGGCGGCGGATCGCCATCCGGGCGCACGGGATGGACACCGTCGTGGAACACGTGCAGAACACCGGAGTTGTCCCCGTGCACGCGGACCGGCCCGGCCGGCGGCTGATCCGCTGTTCGGGCGAGATCCTCGGTGACCGCCAGGGAGATCGCGTCGATGATCCGGGCGCGCTCGGCGACGGCCCGAGTGTGCCGATCGGTGAGGTCGGTCAGGACGCGCAGATCGGCTTCGGAGTTCCAGACGAAGGTGTCCCTGGACCGCTCGCGCAGCAGATCGACCACTGCGCGCCGGTCGGGGCCGAGTTCGCCTTCGGGGATGCGGTAGCCCTCCTGTAGCCGCTCGAACACGCGTTGCCAGTCCGTTTCGACCCGGAACACTTCCCGGCCGGCGGCGGCCTGCTCCCGCATGAGCCGCTCCAGCCGCCGCGCCGCCTCCTCGGTCGAGGGGACGTACTCGTCCATTCCCTCGGGAATGTCGCGGCGATGCTGCGCGTCCCATTCGCGACCGTATTCCTCCGCGCGGTCGCTGTCGGCCCGCGACAAGAGCTCCGCGATCCCGGCCTCCTGCCCGATCCGGCGCAGCGCGACCGGGTCGAGATTCCGTTGCCGCGCTTCGGCAATCGCCGCATCGGCGGCAGCCAGGTAGGCCGACTCCAATTCCCGCTGATAGACCGCGTCGGTGACGTCGCGAAGCGTCTCGGTGGTGCGGTCGTATCCGGCTTCGTGCAGTTCCCGGTTGAACTCGGCCTGGCGTCCCAGCGCGGCGGCCTCGGCACGCTGCCGCGCAGCAACGTAATCCGCCCGGTCCATATCGCGAATGCGGGAAGGCGTGACCTCGACCTGCCCGGTCAGCACCGCCTCGACGAGCGCGGCCGCTCGCACGATCGCCGCAGCCTGCGCGAGTTCGGTCCGATCCCGGGTTCCGACGAAGACCTCCATCGTGCGCCCGTTGACCGAATCGGGCGGCTCGGGTCCGTCGCCCGGGTCACCGAGCCGCACCCGCGCGCGTGCTTCCCGCAGAATCGCGGTGGCGGCCCGACCGGTCTCGGTCTGCGCCAGCACCTGCGAAACCCGTGCGACGCCGTCGTCGGGCGGACTGCTCATCCAGCGCGGAGCGGAGTCGTCAGCCGCGCCGTGGTCGGCATCCGGCCTGATCGCCTCAGGTGTGGCGGCATCCGGTTCGAGTCCAGACTCCTCCCGGGGCACACGCGCGTCCGAATCGGACTGAGGCGCATGGTCTTCCGGCGCACGTACCGCGTCCGGCGAACCTGTGCGCGAGTCGGCGTCATCGTCCGGCCGCGGCGGTGTGGAACTGTCGAGATCACGCGGCAGGCCGGAATCCGCGGTGTCCGGTCGTCTCTCCGCGGTTGGTTCCGGATGAGGCTCGGCACGACGGGGCACCGCCGCATCGTCGTCGCTCTGATCTGCTCGTTGCGAACCATCCCGGTGCGGCTGATCCGGCTCGCTTCCGTCGGCGCGGACCTTCTGCGGTGCCGCCTCGCCCTCCGGCCGCGCGGCGTCCGCCGCGGGTTCTGGTTCGGAGCGGGACGCCGGTTGCTGATCCCGCCGATCCTCCGAATCGCCGACCCGGCGCTCGTCCCGGTCCCCCGTCCGGTCGCCGGACCACACGGCATCGGAACCAGCGGGATGCAGCGGATTGCCCTGCGCGTCGTACAGGATCGTGGAGACGCGGCGCAGTTCCTTCGGTACGTGCGGCGGGAATCCCTCGCGGATGCCGGCGCCGGGATCGGACACCTCCACGAAGAGCTCGCCGGTCTGCGGATGCCGCCGCACCGTCAGCACGTAGGCGTGCGCGCCGACGCCGTGCTCGTCGGTCGGGCCCGCGTATTCGTCCACCACCAGGGCGCGCGCGCCCTCCTCGTTCCGCGCCAGCAGCGCGTCGGCGATCGGCTGGTGCGGCGGTTGGCCGGGCTCCGCCTCCGGGACGTCGCGGAGTGGAGCGCCTGCCGCGTCCTCCACTTCGCTCCGCGACATGCCCGCGGGACCCACCGGCTCCTCCGGCACACGGATGACGTCGCTGCCGGTGCCCTGCTGGATCTCGTCGAGCGCCAACCTGGCGCATTCTCCCCGGTTGGCCGGATCGACCTGCGGCACAGCGCGTTCGGCCGTGCCGGCCGGTTCCGCGCGGGTGGCGCTGTTCGTGTCGCTGCCGGGGTCGACCCGCGGCCCGCCACGTGACGGCTGACCCGCGACCGTGTCCGCCGAAGGCAGTGGCGGGGCGACCAGCAGACTCTCCGGTGGAATCGAGACATCCGGGTCCGGGTCCACCCGGGTTTCGGGGACGTCGACGGCGTCCGCGGACCGTGTCCGGAGCGCCTCGGAGTCGGCAACTCTGGCCTGTGTCGCTCCTTCGCGGGCAGCGGGCCCGGCGGCGCGCTCCGCCGCACCTGCGCGGCTTTCCGGCACGCCTGCCGGCCTGCGCGTCGGATCGCCGGCTCCGGTTTGCGTGCGCGGCTCACTCGTAGTGGGTGTATTCGTGCGCGTATCGGACGCCGCATGCGTCGGGGTGGCGGACGGGTTGTTCGATGTTCCGGCCGTGGCTGCCGCGGGTCCAGTGGATTGAGTGGGCGCCGATGGCGGCGCGGCGGTGGCCGGTCCCTGCGGAGTGAGCGGACCGGCGGCCATAGCGTCCATCCGCGGCACAGTGCCGTCGATGCCGATGCCGTTGACAGCGCGGGTCCCGGTGAGCTCGGGACTGTGCGCCGTCGTCGTCTCCGGGTTGCGCGTGGGAGCAACCGCATCCTGGTGGGCCGCGGTGATATTCGTGTCTTTCGGCGCGCTCGGTTGGCTCGCGCCTCGGTCGGTGTCAGCCACAGGACGCGCCGCGTTGTCGGAACTCGCCGGTTCCGATCGACTCACCGAATCGTCGGCGCCGCGCGCCTGCACGTCACCCGCGGCCAGACGATCAGGCGCGGCCTGGTCGTCCGAACGAGTGCCGTCCCCGTCATCCCGCGTGTGGGTGGCGGTGCCGTCGCCCGCTCCGCGTCCATTCGCGGTGCCGTCACCCGTCTGCCCGCTTGTGTCCCCGTCAGCGGCACGACCGTTCGTGGCGGCGTCACCCGTGGAGCTGCCGTTCGCGGCATTGCGATCGCCCACGGAATTGTCCCCGGCTACATGCCCATTCGCATCGCCCGCCCCGCGTCCATTGGCCGTCGCGTCACCAGGCCCGCGACCGTCCGCATCGCCTACACTGCGACCGTTCGCGGTCGCGTCGCCAGCCCCGCGACCGTTCGCGGTCGCGTCGCCAGCCCCCCGGCCATTTGCCGTCGCGTCACCAGCCCCCCGGCCATTTGCCGTCGCGTCACCAGCCCCGCGGCCGTTCGCATCACCAGCCCCGTTCCCGTTCGCCGAGCCGTTGCCCGCGGCGGGTCCGCCGTTCGCCGGTTCCCCGCCAGGCGCGATTCCGTTACCGGCCGCGGGAGTGAGCGCGCCATCATTACCGAAACCTGCACCATCGGGCCGGAATCCGATTCGCGGTTCCGGAATGGGGGCGTTGCCCCGCGGCGGGGTGTACCACTCCGGATGCCGGGAGCGGTAGAACATATCCGCCTGCGCGCGGCTCGCTCCGGACATCGCGCCATTGGACACACCGGCCGTGATCATCCGCGGGTCGAACTCGGTGTTCTTCGCGTTCGCGACCGCCGCGTCCCAGCCGTCCTGCGCCCAGTCGATACCGAACTGGGTGACCACGCTGGCGGCGAATCCCGCGACCGCGCCCACCCCGCCCGCGGAAGCGCCGGTGATCGCACCGCGCAACCAGGGCCGCATCTCCTGGCCGAGCTTGTTGCCGATCCATTCACCGAACGGGCTCGCCGCACCCGCGCCGGCCGCCGAGCTCACCGTGGTGACCGCGACCTGCTCCCAGTTGATCGCGTTCCGATGCCCCGCGTTCACCTGGTAGGCCTGGATACCCAGGTCCTGCATGGTGCCGATGATCGTGTCGAGGGCGAGGTGGCGCACCAGGAAGGTGGCGAGCTTCTCGCCGAGGAATCGCGAGGTCCAGTGGATGATCTTGTTCATCACGCGCTGGGCCAGCAGCCTGATCCCGATGCGTGTGAAGCCGATCGCGGCCGCCTCCACCGCGGGCGCGGTCGGCGGGAAGATCCAGGCCGCGGCGATCTCCGCCGCGAGCAGCGCCAGCGACGAGATCATCATGATCTGCGCGTATTCGATCTCGGTGCCCACTTGATGGGCGCCCTCGCCGACGTTGTCGAACGCCTCGGCCAGCTTCGCCAGCGACTGATCGCCGCTGCGCAGCTGGTCGAACAGCTTCATGGCCTCGTCGCTGCCCCGGCCGTCCGGATACGCCGCCAGGGTGGCGCTCTTGGCGGCGTCGATGTCGGCCAGGATGTCGCGCAGACCGTCCGCGGCGGTACGCCAGTCTCCGGCGAGGGCCCACATGCCGTCGGGGTCACCCGCGGGCCAGTCGGAGCCGGCCACCCATTCCAGCCACCGCAGATATCCGGGCAGCTCAGCCATGTGCGATTACCTCAGATCACCAGCTGGAATCGGTGACTCCGCGGTCCGTGGCCCCGTGGTGGTCGTAGGCCTCCACATTGCTGAATTGCATTGCGGTGCTGCCGTCCTCCGCCCCCGCGGCACGCGCCTGCCGCTCGGCCGCTTCCGGCGGCGCCGTGGACGCTTTCGGCGGTTGCGGGATCTGACTTGCGAGGTCCGGCATGTCCTCGATCAGATCCGACAGCTTCGGCAGCCGAGCCCGTCGATCGTGCAGCGGCGCCATCAACTGCTGTCCCTTGCGCGCGACATCCACGGCCGCCGCTTGCGCGGCCTCGGTGATCGCCTTGGCGATCTCCGCATAGCTCAGATCTTCGATGCCGGGCCCGAACCGCGTCTCGATGACCGTGCCGTCCGCGTTCACGAACACGGTCACCCGTTTTCCGCGCGCCGAGGCGCTGCCGACCAGCTGGGCGCGCTCCTGCTGCACCTTGGCGACGGTGCGCAGCTGCTCCTGGACATCCTCCAGCAGCGCGGCCATCTCCGCCTTGGCGAGTTCGTTCGTCATCGTCGGTGCCGTCTCGCCGATCAGCGACGGAAACCGTCGGCGTTGCGGCGGTCCTGACGCTCCAGATAGTCGGCGGTCCGGGCCTGGTTGGTGGAGAAGTTGCCGAACGTGGTCGACATGTTCGTCGCGTTCGTGGTCAGATTCTTGCGTGAGGCCTGGTAGCCGTCGTTGCCGTTGGGCCCGTTGTAGAAGTTGTCGCCTATCTTGTCGTTGCCCCACGGCGCTCCGCGACCGGCCAGTGAGGTCTGCAAAGTGGACATCACGGAGTTGATGCGGTCGCGGACGTGGCTGGTCTTCTGCGCGGCCTGCCGCAGCAGGTCGGGGTCGAGTTCGATCCTCTCCGCCATTGCGTCGCTCCTCCTGCGCTCACGCGGGGCGGGCATGCCCCCTCCGTTGGACTCGGATGCCTTCGACGATGACAGCCGAGAGCAACTCACCCGTGGCCCGGACATGAACGGAAAGTGCCACGTCAGTTACATGCGACGGCGATGTACACCTAGCGATGGGCACGTTGAATTGCGGTATGGCCGTGCGGTTTTGATGATCCCCCACCCGCCCGCCGCCTCCCCGAGCAGACATCCTCATGCGGCCGGGCGCTTCCCGCCGTCACAGGTAGGTAGCTGGAAGGTGTCCGCTGTCACGTGGCGCCGAATCGCCTACGACACAGCAACTCACCAGGGCGCTTCGCGAGCCCGGCGACCCTTCATATCTCCACCATCAGGGTGACCGGGCCATCGTTCACCAGATCGATGTGCATATGCGCTCCGAACCGCCCGGTGGCCACGGTGGCGCCCAGCTCGCGCAGCGCCCGCGCGAAAGCTTCGACGAGCGGTTCGGCGACGGCGCCGGGCGCGGCCGCCGACCAGGACGGGCGCCTGCCCTTGGTGGTGTCCGCGTACAGCGTGAACTGACTGACCACCAGAATCGGGGCCCGCAGATCCGCGGCCGATCGCTCCCCGTCGAGGATGCGCAACCGCCATACCTTGTCGGCCAACGCCTTCGCGGTGGCTTCGGTGTCGGAATGCGTCACGCCGACCAGGGCGACCAAGCCGTGCGGAATGCCGTCGGCCACCGGGTCGATGCGACCGACCACCTGGTCGTCGACGGTCACCTGCGCCGAACTCACACGCTGCAGAAGGGCTCGCACAAAGCTCGATCATGCCGCCTCACCCGGCAGCGGCGACCACACGGGTGGCCACACGCCGTCCGACCCGATCGGCCCGGCCGGATACAGGTGCGCGCGGGCGGCAACCATGACAAACTCGGTGCACAGAAGGATGTGTGCGCGGATGTCGCGCGGCGGCGGAGGATCATGCTGGAAACGAGGAGCGCGATGGATCTGGACGCGTTGGAGCGCCAGATCGCGGCGGATCGGTATGCGGCACTCGACCGTTCGGTCGATTCCGAGCTGCGTCTGGCCACCTCTCTCGGCGAACTCGCCAAGGGTTTGATCGCCACGAAGACCAACGGGTCGGTGCGCGACCGGACCAGGGAGGCGCTGGCGCCCGCCGAGGAAGCGGTGGCGATCCGCCTGCGCCTGCTGTCCCGGGGCCAGGTGCTGACCGCGCGCCTGGCCGGTGAGCTGAACGACGCGCTGCGCTCCTTCGAGCAGGCGGCCCGGCACAGTGGCCGCCGGGAACTCGCGACCACGACGATCCGCCGGGCCTGCGACGTCTACCGTCAAGTGGCGCGAGCACATCCGGAAGTCGCGGGTCCATGCGCGGACGGATTGTCCAAGTGCGGCGTATGGCTGGGTCGGCTGGACCAGGACGCAGCGGTCGCGGCCACCGAGGAGGCGGCACGCATTCGCGCCGGCCTGGCCGCGGCGAACCCCGAACTGTCCGGCAAGTACCTGGCCAGCCTCAGCACATTGCTGCGGACGCTCATGATCGGTCGTTCGCGTAAGCAGGCCATCGCCATGTATCGCGAGCGGTACGCCGCGCTCACCTCGACCACCATGTCGATCCGATTGCGCGCGTGCGGCATCCAGGACCTCGATCTCACCCCGAAGTCGCACCGGGCGCTGGTCGAGCTGAACTGCCGCACCCTGGAGCAGGCCGGGAGGCTTACCCAGCAGCAGGTCATGTTCAAGTCCTCCGGCGATCTGTCCACCGTCGAAGAGATCAACTGGAAGCTGGCCCTGGTCGGCCTGCGACCGCTCGCACCCGGCACGGAGCCGGATCAGCCGTCGATGCCGGTGCATATCGGCGCGACCTTCGGTGCGCTGAGCGTCTACTGCCCCGAACGGGATGCCATCTCCCAGGTGCGCGCCGCGATCATCGCGGCATACGCCATCGATGACGCCTACCCCCTCGATCGCGAGAGTTACCTCGGTCAGCACGAGTCGAAGTGGAAGATCGGCGAACCAGAGCTGAACACCTCGACCACCCTCGGCGACGACATCGTGCTGATCGATCAGCCCTACGGCGGCTGGGTGACGGTCATGAGCCTGAACTGGGAGCTCACTCCGGTGGCGAAACATCCACTGGCATTGCGCCTCTCCCAGGACTGGCCGGTGGCGGCCATCACGGTCACCGAAAACGTGGCCTACGAGCTGTGCTGGTACGAGCACGGCGCGGCCACCCAGTACGCCGCGCTCGGCCGTCCAGCCGGACAGGGTCCGCTCGACAAGCCGCTCGCGCCATTGGACTTCGAGACGCTGGCCCTCTACAACCCCGACCGGGCGACCGAGAGCAAACTGCGCGCGGCCTTCGGCAACACGAAGGTATTCGCCAACCTCACCTATCTGCCCGACAGCGGCCTGCGCCAGATCAGTGTCAACACGCCGTTGTCCGAACACGGCGACCGCGTGCTGTTCTTCCGCACGACACCCTGAGCGCCGGGCCGAGCAGACCGCGCGGTCGGGCCGATGTGCACAGTACGGGCGCGTCGACCGGATAGCCGTGAAAAAAAGTTCCGGAGGTCCGGACTCCGGTACCGCGCAGGTCACCTGACCAGGTATTACGTAAGCCGACGTGAACCCGGGCCTTCGCGCCGAACCATACTAATTACCGAAACTACCGGTAACCAGTAGAAGAACGAATTTCTCGCGAACTAATTGAACGGAATGTTTATCCCCTTCCATGGAGTGCTCTACTGAGACAGCGCCCAATGGTGAAACGGATCACAGCACTGCTGCCACATCACCGACCGGGCCGCTCAGAAAAAGTCACACGAAGTTACCCGAGGGCCCCATGGATCAGCTGGCGTTGGCGGATACCCCGACCGCCCGATGCGCCTACTATCGACACACTTGCGACCTGCCCGCCGGAGTCCATCCGGAGATCGGCCGAATCACCGTCCGCGCCGGATTCGTCGGCGCGATCACGATGCCCGCCACACTCGGCCGCAGAGTTCGCGATGATCTCACCGACCGCCGAATCGGACTGGGTCCGATCATCTGCTACGAACGGTCCAAACGATGGACCTTCCTGACCCGTCCCGATCTATCCGACGACGTTCGGCTGTTCGCTGAGCTGTTCCGCCACAACGTCTCGATCGTGCCCAGCGGCGGCGAGATCGCACTGCCCTCGCCCGACGATGCCAACGCGCGGTATCGGCACTGGATCGTCGCCCCCCGCAACGCTTTCCGCCCCTCCGGCTCGTCCATCGTCGAGGCCATCCGGTCCTGCGCGAGAGCGGGGAAGCGATGACGACCGGCGCCCTGCCCGCGAAGCACCAGGTGCTGCAAGCATGCCGAGGTGAACTGCAGGAAGGCAACCCGCTGCTGCGCTGTGCACATGAGCTCACCACGTTGCACGAGCGCAGGCTCAGCGCGGGATGCGAGTCGTTGAACGAGATCGACGCGTTGCGCGCCAGCCTGGTTCGCGATATCGACCGCTGGATCACCGTGCAGCTGCCGCCCGCGCACGGCGCGGCGCACGTGCACACCGAAACCATGGGCGCGGTGATCGACCGGCTCGCCCAGCTCACCGCGCACGCCTACGCGGCGCTGACCAGTTCCTCGGAATGGGACCTCTGGGACGCCTGGCAGCGCTTGGCCGAACTGGCCGTCGGCTACGACGACCTGGCCGCCGAGGTCTGCGCGGGCGTCCGTCGACTACCGGGCGCCTCTTAGGTTCCGCCACGGCGTCCCATCCGTAGGGTGGGACGCCGCTGTGCGCCATCGGCGGACTCGCTACCTACGCATACGAAATATGCACTCCAGGGCGGTTTCCGCCGCTGCCCGCGGCCCGATGCACCGGCCGCACCGAATCGAACCGCGTGGTGCCCCAGGCGAATTCGAGTAGCGATCTACTCACGTACCCCGCACCGGACCGGCCATACGCTGACGGCATCGTTCAGGACAGGTTCGGCACGAAGGAGGAACACATCCCGCACCGGCACCGCCGCGGGCATACCGCTTCGGTCGGACGCACAGGACGCGGGTGCAAGGAACGACGTCACCGATCCAGCGCGAGCTGGGTATCGTCTGGTCGCGGTCGGCGCATGGTGCCGATACCGCGCACGCGGCGAGATCGACCAGGATGACTGGCGTCGGTGCGGCTCGGATCCTCGCCGCGCAGCGTCACCGAATCGGGACGTCCGACAGGCGACGGCCGGGCGCTATTCCGGACGCAGCGTCAGGATCCGCGGCCCGTCCTCGGTGACGGCGACGGTGTGCTCCCAATGTGCCGCACGACTGCCGTCCACGGTGACCACGGTCCAGTCGTCGTCGAGCACCTTGGTCTGGGTGGTGCCGAGCGTGAGCATCGGCTCGATCGCGAGAACCGACCCCACCACCAGCTTCGGGCCCTTGCCCGGCTCACCTTCGTTGGCGAGGAAGGGATCGAGGTGCATTTCCCGGCCGATGGCGTGCCCACCGTAACCGTCGACGATGCCGTAGGCCCGCCCGTGCTCCTTCTCGGCTGCGCGGGTGCCCAGTTCGATGGCGTGCGAGACGTCGGTCAGCCGGTTACCGGGCACCATCGCCGCGATTCCGGCCTCCATGGACAACTTGGTCGCCTCGCTGAGCAACCGGTCGGCCTCGATGATCGTGCCGACGCCGAAGGTCCAGGCCGAATCACCGTGCCAGCCGTCGAGGATCGCTCCGCAGTCGATGGACACCAGGTCACCCTCGGCGAGAATCTCCTCGCCGGTCGGAATCCCGTGCACCACACGGTCGTTCACCGACGCGCAGATGGACGCGGGAAAACCGTGGTAGCCCTTGAACGACGGCACCGCGCCCGCGTCCCGGATCACCTGCTCGGCGACCTCGTCCAGTTCCAGGGTGGATACTCCGGGCTTGGCGGCCGCACGCACGGCGATCAAGGCCTGACCGACGATCGCGCCGGCGGCCGCCATGGCATCCAGTTCACCAGCCGTCCGGAACGGCACGACCTTCTTCTTACGGTGGAAGACCATGCGGCCTCAGCGCTCCATCGTGAGCGGCATCAGTGGCCGAGCGCGCGCAATGCGCGCGTGTTGACGTCGTCGACCTCGCCGACGCCGTCCACCGAGACGACCAGGCCGTCGTAGTGCTCCAGCAGGGGCTCGGTCTCCTCGCGGTACACCCGCAGCCGGTTGCGGATCACGTCTTCGTTGTCGTCGGCGCGGCCGCGGGCGAGCATCCGCTCGACCACCGTGTCCTCCGGCACGACGAAGCACAGCACCGCGTCGAGCTTGGTGTCCATGTCCTTGAGGATCTTCTCCAGCGCGTCGGCCTGGTCGACCGTGCGCGGGTAGCCGTCGAGCACGAAACCGTTCGCGGCGTCGGGCTCGTTGACCCGCGCCTCGACCATCCGGTTGGTCACGTCGCTGGGCACCAGATCGCCCGCGTCCATGTACTTCTGTGCTTCACGACCCAGCGGCGTCTGCTGGCTGATATTCGCACGGAACAGGTCCCCGGTGGAGATGTGCGGAACGCCCAGCTTCTCCGACAGCAGGACAGCCTGGGTGCCTTTGCCGGCGCCCGGCGGACCGAGCAGTACAACTCTCACTTGAGGAACCCTTCGTAATTTCGATTCATCAGCTGGCTCTCGATCTGCTTCACGGTGTCCAAACCAACGCTCACCATGATCAGCACCGCGGTACCGCCGAACGGGAGGTTCTGCACGCCACCGGCGGAACCGATGTCGAGGAACACGTTCGGCAGCACCGCGACCAGACCGAGATAGATCGAGCCGGGGAGGGTGATACGGCTCAGGACGAAGTTGAGATAGTCGGCGGTCGGCTTGCCAGGGCGATAGCCCGGAATGAAGCCGCCGAACTTCTTCATCTCGTCGGCGCGCTCCTCCGGGTTGAAGGTGATCGCGACGTAGAAGTAGGTGAAGAACACGATCAGACCGAAGTAGATCGCGATGTAGACCGGGTTGCTCGGATTCACCAGGTATTTCTGGATGATGTCCTGCCACCAGCTCGGATCCGGATCGTTCTGCGACGAGGTCAGCTGCGCCACGAGGTTGGGCAGATACAGCAGCGACGACGCGAAGATGACCGGGATGACGCCCGCCTGGTTCACCTTCAACGGCAGGTAGGTCGAGGAGCCGCCGTACATCTTCCGTCCCACCACGCGCTTGGCGTACTGGACCGGAATCCTGCGCTGACCCTGCTCGACGAAGATCACGGCGGTGACGATCGCCAGCGCGGCGACACACACCAGGCCGAAAACCAACCCGCCCCGGCTGTCCAGGATGGCCTTGCCCTCGGTCGGGATGCGCGCGGCGATACCGGCGAAGATCAGCAGCGACATGCCGTTGCCGATGCCGCGCTCGGTGATCTGCTCGCCGAACCACATCACCAGCGCCGCGCCCGCGGTCATCACGAGCACGATGATGATCATGCCGAAGATGCTGGTGTCGGCGAGAATGTCCTGCTGGCAGCCTTGCAGCAGCTGACCGCGGGCCGCCAGCGCGACCAGACCCGTTGCCTGCAGGATCGCCAGCGCGATCGACAGGTACCGGGTGTACTGCGTCATCTTGGTCTGGCCTGCTTGGCCTTCCTTGCGCAGTTCCTCGAACCGCGGGATGACGACGGTGAGCAGCTGGATGATGATGCTCGCGGTGATGTAGGGCATGATGCCGATCGCGAAGACCGACAGCTGCAGCAGCGCACCACCGGAGAACAGGTTGATCAGCTGGTAGATACCGGCGGATTCACCGCCGGAGACCAGGTCGATGCACTCCTGGACCGCCTGATAGTCGACGCCGGGGGACGGCAGCGCGGCGCCTACGCGGTACAACGCGACCAACCCCAGCGTGAAGAGAATCTTCCGCCGTAAGTCCGGGGTCCGGAAGGCCGATACGAAGGCGGAAAGCACTGATCCTCCTGGCGCGAACGACATGGTCATGACATGGGTTATTCAGCAATTATCCAGTCCCTGCTAGCACAGGAGGGACGCCGAAAACCCATGACGAGGCTTGGCAGACAACAATTGAACTCTAACAGTGGCACCGGACGAGCCTTCACTCGTCCGGTGCCACTACTTGCAGAGTACCGTCAGCCCAGCTCGGTGACGGTGCCACCGGCGGCGGTGATCTTCTCCTTCGCCGCGCCGGTGACCTTGTCCACGGTCACCTGGACCGCGACGCCGATCTCACCATCGCCGAGGACCTTGACCAGCCGGTTCTTCCGAACCGCGCCGGCGGCCACGAGCTCGGCCTTGCCGACCTCGCCACCCTCGGGGAACAGCTTGGCGATGGCGCCGACGTTCACGACCTGGTATTCCGTGCGGAACGGGTTCGTGAAGCCCTTGAGCTTGGGCAGCCGCATGTGAATCGGCATCTGCCCACCCTCGAAGGCGGCAGGCACGTTCTTGCGCGCCTTGGTGCCCTTGGTACCACGGCCCGCGGTCTTGCCCTTGGAGCCCTCACCGCGACCCACCCGGATCTTCTCGGTCTTGGCGCCGGGAGCCGGACGCAGGTGATGCAACTTGATGGTCATGTCAGACCTCCTCAACGGTCACGAGGTGGCGCACGACGTTGATCAGCCCGCGGTTCTGGGCGTTGTCCTCACGGACCACGGTCTTGTGAATGCCACGCAGACCGAGCGTCCGCAGACTGTCCCGCTGATTCTTCTTGGCGCCGATCGAACTCTTGATCTGGGTCACCTTGAGATCTGCCATTACTTGACACCTCCGGCAGCCTGAGCGCGCGCACGCAGCATGCCGGCAGGAGCGACGTCCTCGAGCGGCAGGCCACGGCGAGCCGCGACCTCTTCCGGACGCTGCAGCTGCTTGAGGGCAGTAACAGTCGCGTGCACGACGTTGATGGCGTTGTCGCTACCGAGCGACTTCGCCAGAATGTCATGGATACCGGCGCATTCCAGCACGGCACGAGCCGCGCCACCGGCGATCACACCGGTACCCGGCGAGGCCGGACGCAGCATGACGACACCGGCCGCCGCCTCACCCTGAACCGGGTGGGTGATCGTGGAGCCGATCATCGGGACGCGGAAGAAGTTCTTGCGAGCCTCCTCGACACCCTTCTGGATGGCCGCGGGAACTTCCTTGGCCTTGCCGTAGCCGACGCCGACCAGACCGTTGCCGTCACCGACGATCACCAGGGCGGTGAAGCTGAAGCGCCGGCCACCCTTCACGACCTTGGAGACGCGGTTGATCGCGACGACCCGCTCGAGCTGGTTCTTCTCGGCGGCACTCTCGCGGCGGTCACCGCCACCACGACGGTCGCCGCCACCGCGACGGTCGCCGCGGCCGCCCTCGGGGGCGCTGCCATTCTGTCCGGCGGGTCCGCTTCCGCCGTCACGCCTCTGACGTCCCGGCATCAGACGTTCCTTCCGTTCTTGTTGGTCACGATCATCAGAATTTCAACCCACCTTCGCGAGCGGCGTCGGCCAGTGCGGCGATCCGGCCGTGGTAGTCGTGGCCACCACGGTCGAACACGACGGCCTCGACACCGGCGGCCTTGGCACGCTCGGCGAGCAGCTCGCCGACCTTCTTGCTCTTGGCCGACTTGTCGCCGTCCACCGCGCGCACATCGGCCTCGATGGTCGACGCTGCGGCGATGGTCTTGCCGATCGAGTCGTCCACCAGCTGCGCGTGCAGGTGCCGCGAGGAGCGGTTGACCACCAAGCGCGGACGCTCGGTGGTGCCCTGGACCTTCTTGCGCAGACGGAAGTGACGGCGCGTCTTCGACAGACGACGCGTGGTGGACACGTCCTTGCCGCGCGGAATGCGCTTGGCCTTCTGGTTTTCGGTTTGCGCCATGATCACTTACCCGTCTTTCCGACCTTGCGGCGAACGACCTCGCCGGCGTAGCGGATGCCCTTGCCCTTGTACGGGTCGGGCTTGCGCAGGCCGTGGATGACCGCCGAAATCTGGCCGACCTTCTGCTTGTCGATTCCGGACACCGAGAACTTGGTGGGCGATTCCACCGCGAAAGTGATGCCCTCGGGCGCCTCGATGGGCACCGGGTGGCTGTAGCCGAGGGCGAACTCGAGGTTCTGGCCCTTCAGCGCGACGCGGTAACCGACGCCGAAGATTTCCATCTTCTTCTCGTAGCCCTGGGTCACACCGACGATCATGTTCGACACGAGGGTGCGGGTCAGGCCGTGCAGCGCGCGGCTGCGGCGCTCGTCGTCCGGACGGCCGACCTGGAGCTGGCCGTCCTCCTTGGCGATGGTGATCGGCTCGGCGACGGTCAGCGACAGGGTGCCCTTGGGCCCCTTCACCGAGACGTCCTGGCCGTTGATGGTGACATCGACACCAGCCGGGATGGCGATGGGCTTCTTACCAATACGCGACATTTGTCCTGACCTCCCTTACCAGACGTAAGCGAGGACTTCGCCGCCCACGCCCTGCTTGGCCGCCTGCTTGTCGGTCAGCAAGCCGGAGGACGTGGAGATGATCGCCACGCCGAGGCCGCCGAGCACCTTGGGCAGGTTGGTGGATTTCGCGTACACGCGCAGACCGGGCTTGGAGACACGGCGCACGCCGGCGAGGCTGCGCTCACGGCTCGGGCCGTACTTGAGGTCGACGATGAGCGTCTTGCCCACCTGTGCGTCCTCGGTCCGGTAATCGGCGATGTAGCCCTCGCGCTTGAGGATCTCGGCGATGTTCGCCTTGAGCTTCGAGTGCGGAGCCTTCACCTGATCGTGGTACGCCGAGTTGGCGTTGCGCAGACGTGTCAGAAAGTCTGCGATCGGATCAGTCATGGTCATGGTTCGACCTAGACACCTTTCTCGCCGCGGTTCCCATACAGCGCCGCCATGCACATCGGCATCTGCGGCGGTGGGCCTACGACAATTCGGATGGTCCGGCCGACACTTGCCGACCGGAGGAGGTATGTATCGCCCGAGCGCACGCATACGGACATGGAGATGCCCAGGCAACCGCTCTAGTGTAGGCAAGGGCGTCACCAGGACAAAATCGGGGTCCTGCGGGGACTTCTTCTTGCCCGGCTCATGACCAGCGGAAACAGCCGTCGATTGACCTACCATTGGGCCATGTCGAGTCCGCGCATCCAACGCCCCGACCTCCCGGAGTACATGACCTGGGAGGAGCTCGAGCAACTGCCCGAGGAGATCGCCGGGCAGATCGAACTGTGGAACGGGCGCGTCGTGTGGCTACGACGTGGTCCAGCCGAGCATCAGGAATTCACCAACTTGCTGTGGAGTGGATTGCGCCGGTGCGCCCGCGAGAAAATGGCTGCGGACCCGGATCAGTGCTGGAGGGTCCACACGGAAACGAACATCTTCTTCGGCACATCCGGAAAGTCCGACTTCGTCACGCCGGATTTCCTGGTGCACCGGCGCCTCCCGCGCCCCTACCAGGATGTTCGCGCGGCCGATGTCCTGCTGGTCGGCGAGGTTCTCTCTCCGTCGAACACGCAGACCGACATGTACGACAAGCAAGCGCGTTACGCCAAGGCGGGCATCCCTTGGTACTGGGAAGTGACGCTGGAGAGCGAGAAGAGCGCCATCGCGATGGTTCGCGCCTACGCACTGGAGGCCACTCACGGCGAGCTCCCACCCGGCGTCCACCCGCTGTACCCGGTCAACTACCTCCTGACCGGTAAGTGGTCGCCCAAGGATTCCGACGCCATCACCATCGACTTCCCGTTCCCCATCCGCATCCCTTGGTCCGACCTGGAGTTCTGACTTCGCCCGTCAGTCGATATCGCCGATACCCGACCAATGGGTCCTCTCGAACCAGCAGAAGGAAACGCTGTGCTGCCTCGTGCCCCATGGAAGACGACGAAGGACGGCGGGCTGATCGAACCCGAGGCTGTCACCGAAGTGCGGCACGAGATCCGATTGGCCATCGAGTTGGCCGCTGCCGTTTACAACCGCCGAGGACCGAACTCTTAGCGCCGGATTTCGGAAATCTGGACTCCACGGGCCGTTACCCAGAGAAAGTGCAGCAGGTCGAATCCCGCCCGAGGCGGGCGGCGTGGCGATCCGATACGAGTGACGATGTCTACCCGGTGAAGCGGGCCGCCCCCGGGAGAGTGACGCTCCCGACTCCCCCAATGATTGTGGCGGACTGCCCTGTCCGGGCATCCTCGGCGAAGTCCTGCCAAGTCACCGGCACAGCAGAGTCGATGACGGGTTCCTCCAAGTTGACATCGTACGGGTCTTCGTACGCGTCTTCGTCCACCGTCGGGTCCACCTGTTCATCAGCCAATTCGACCACTCCTTTTCGCCCATCAGTCGTCGACGGAACCGATGATAGAACACGTTTTCGAATGGGGGAATCGTGTCACCAGCCGTAGGTCGGGGCGCAAGACCACCTTAGGTGCGGTAAGGATCGTGTCGTGGGGTCGCCGACTGGGCAGGCTCGCCGACGTCTCGGAACATCTCCCGCAAGACCATCTACCGCCACCTCGAACGCGGCCACCCGTAGCAAGCAGTTCCGCCATATCCGCCCGAATTCGACCGATGCTACGACTACCCCCGATGAGCCGCCCTTTGACCAGATCCCGCTACAGCGGTTCCGGGTTGCCGCTCTTCACGTCGGCATCGCACGAAGTCAGCGGTGAGCAGGCTCAATCTCGCCGTAGGAATAGGGCATCTCGTGGAGATCCGGGCCGGGCTGGTAGCCGTGCAGGCGTGCCGCCGCAATCCGGTCCTCGATGTGCCGGTCGATCGCCCGGATATGCAGGTCCATCAGATCCGCGAGCCGACGACTCATCGGTCACACTCCGAGCAGCCCCACAGCCGCCACCATCGTCGCGTCACTGGGCTCGGTACGAGCGTTGAAGATGTCGAAGAAAACGCGAGTGCCGGGCAGGCGCAGCTCAGCGTGCCGCAGTCCGACCCAACCATGCGGCCCCGTCATCGCTGCTCGTCTTCGACCCGCCGAATGATCTCGCTCGCCGGTACCGACTCATCCGGCTCGCCGCCCAGGTCGATCAACCACGGCAACACCCAAAAGAGCAACATCAATACCCCGGCGACCGCAGCCATGACGACCAGGACAACCGCAAGTTCGGACATTCGCTGAACCCCCTTGACGCTATGTGGTGTGGTTGGGTAGCGCCCGGCGCCCGGGAGTTCGAGTACTCGACCGGGCGCCGGGGCTGTACCTGAGGTTGACTCACGCGAAGCAACCGCAGAGGCACAGATCGTGTCCCTTTTCGAACCCCGGAGTTGACGTCGCCCGAGTAGCGTGAGCAGCGAAACCTTCATTCGGCCAACGGCTTAGGGAGAGCCCGGCATGGTTCATCACGAGTTCGGTCAGCGATTGCGGCGGCTGCGCGAGCAGGCCGGGATGACCCGTGCTGTTCTGGGGGAACTCGCGGGGCGTTCCGCGAGCTGGGTGAAAGCAGTCGAGAACGGGCGACTTCAGCAACCACGTCTTCCGATGCTGATCCGGCTGGCGGATATCCTCGATATCAACGACCTGAAGGAGTTGACGGGCGAGCAAGCGCTCTTGCGGGCAAGCTACGGCAAGACTGTGCATCCCGCTCTCGCGAAGGTCACCGAGGCGTTGGCGTCCTATCCAGTAGCGGCGAGCGGCGACAATCCCGATCTTTCTCCCGGAGCGCTGGCGGCTCGCACCCGACAGGCGTGGACCCTGTGGCACGGAGCCGCGTACCAGCGTTCGGCCGTGGCGACGGTCCTGCCCGACCTACTGCGAGATACCCGGATCGCCGTACGTCAGCTTGACGGGAACGAGCGGCGGAAGGCGCTCTCCACGCTGTCGCAGGTCTACCACCTCACTCAGCTCTATCTGTCGTTTCAACCGCCCGCGTCGTTGGTATTGATGTCCGGCGACCGCGCGATGACCGCCGCGCAGGATGCCGACGACCCGTACGCCATGGCCGCTGCGGCTTGGTATGTCAATCACGTCTACCGGGACGCTGGCGAGCAGCACGATGCCCGTGTCGCGCTCGCACATGAGGTTTCCGGTCTGCTCAGCCCGGACAAGGCGGGCAACGACTTGGCGCTCTGGGGTTTGCTCAGGCTCGCGATGGCGCTGTCGTACGCGAAGGTCGGACGCGAAGGCGATGCCCTTCGGTACTGGGACGAAGCCGACAGGGCGGCACGTGCCCTCGGCGACGAGTACCACCACCCATGGCTGATCTTCGGCCGGCCCATGGTCGACGCATACATGATCACCATTCAGGCCGATTTGATGCATCCCGGTTACGCGATCCAGCAGGCCGGCAAAGTCGACTTGACCACGATGCCCTCAGCGACGAGGCGCAGCTTCCACACCGCCGAAATCGCCCGCGCACACCATATGCGGGACGAATCTCCGGCTGCCGTGTCGCTACTTACCAAGGCGCACAAGGAATCTCCCGACACCTTCGGCTTCTCGCTGTTCGCTCGGTCAGCTGTGCCCGACCTAGTAGAGCACGGTGGCGCTACCGTGCGACCAGACGCTCAAAAGCTCGCCTCCGTCCTGCGCCTGACCGGGTAGCAAGGAGTTATGGCGGTGACCGTTGACCGTTGACCTATCCGGGGCAAGCTGGTTCAAGAGCAGCTTCAGCGCGTCCAACGGCCAGTGCGTAGAGGTCGCACACCTGGATGGCGGCACGGTCGGCGTGCGCGACTCCAAGAACCCAACCCGCACGGCACTGGTGTTCACCCCCGGCGACTGGGACGCCTTCCTGGCCGGAGCCAAAGACGGCGAATTCGACCGCCCCTGAGGGCAGTTCGAGCCCGGCATCGCAATCCAGGTGCCGAGATGATATTCCGGCCGAGTTCGAGTAATGCAACGAATCTCGTCGCATTGTCGTTGCTTTTGGACCGAGCCAGTACAGTCGCCTGCCGTCCACCTTGTAGTACAAGCGCCTCGGCTGCCTCTTGCTCGACGGCGGAATCTTCGTCATCCAGCAACGCGACTAGCCTGCTGGACGCTGCTTGGTCGGGAAGCAGCTGACCAAACGTTCGCGCAGCATCACGCCTGACATCCCCAGGGTGAATTGGATTCTTCAAATGCCGACAGCAGATGCCAACACCCTTCCGTAATCGTGGCTCATCCAGCCAGGCCGGGCGCACATCCCTCTTTCTCGTGCCAAAAACACGAACGTTAGGGCGAGAAAACATTCAGCGGGCCAGGAACACGTCACTGATCCGGATGGGGTACACCTCTACAGTTAGTTCCCCAGCCAGATCGGCTCCTCTCGTGGATATTCTGATGATCCCGCTTCCTTCGACCGCAATCCGATTCACCTGCTCGCGAAATAGATCGGTGAGAAGCACCGAATCCTGAATCCACCGGACGCGAACGGATCGGGCAATTACGTCGTACGATAATTCCAGCTTGTTCCGGTCGTCGGCATCGATGTTGACAACAAAAGAAGCAGTCGTTCCCGGAATTGCGACACGTTCCGCTCCGAACGCCTCCAGGAAGTCGGATTCCTCCGGCTCAACGAACTCATGGTCAGGCATTATGCTCCTCCACCCTTAGGGATCACAGTCGTCAAGCGCAAGCCCTCCGGCGTGACTTGCCATGTCGTTTCGAACTTCAGAATACCGTTCGGTCCCACGAACAGGGACTCTCGCACCTGAAAGTTCCCATACTCATTGGAGAAAGTGCGAGCAATATTGTTGTCGGTACTGACAACCTCGTCGAAATGACGATTGAGCAGATCCCGACCAGCCTGGTTATCGAATACCCCCACACGATTCAACTGCGAAAGATTTTGCAACGACCTCGGCGAGTTGTGCTCATCCTCCGCCGCCCTACCAAAAAGATAGTCGAACTTCTTCTCGTCGACAATGGCCTTCGGCTGTGGTTTAGGGGCGCTGTTAACATCGCCGCTGCGTTTCCCGCGCAGCCGATCGCGCAGGTCGGTAACCACTTTCCTGGCTTTGACAACCGCGTCCTTTGCCTCCTGCTCGAGACCCGCGATCTGGAGCGCCTTGCGGGCTCGCCACGCGATGATGCCGTCTTTGATCTTCCCGGCCCATTGCTGGAGCGTGTGGACGGCCTTGGCGGCGGTGACCGCGCCGGCGCCGAAGCTTATCAGCGAGAGGCCGATGGTGATTGCGGCGTCGATGGCGAGATCCTTGGCGAGACCTTCTAAGAAGGTCCTGATCTCGGCGCGGAGTTCGTTCAGCGCGTCGCGGTATTCGATGCAGGACTGGCTGATCTGCTTGCAAGCGGTCAGCAGTTGATCGATGGAGTTCGCCAGGGATTTGAGATCGTCTCGGATGTAGGACGCGTCGTCGGCGGTGACGGTGTCGAACAGCCCTGCGGCGATGGTGATTTTGTCGCGGGCGTTCGTGTTCTGGTAGATGGTGCCGAGCCGGTCCCAGGCGTCGGCCGCCTTGGTTAGTTTTCCGGTGTCGCCATCGGGAACCGGTATGCCTATGTGGCTGACGATATTGATGCCGCTGTCGATGAGTCCTTGCCCGGGGCCGCCCGCCGAGGCTGGGACCGAGAATGGCCCGAAGACAGGCATTCCCGGATCTGTTGGCCGATCCGGTTGTGGCGCGCCCTTCAGCGAGGCGTCGGCTTGAGCGTGCGTGAAGCCGATCTCGTTGAGGGCGCTGCCGTATGCGTACAACGTAGAGTGGACATCCTCGAAGAACCCCACCGCCTCGTAGGCGGACGTGTTGTACGAGCGCGCCCATTCTTGACCGTTCTCGTCCACGCCTGCCATCGATCCGCATCCGGACAGTTCCGCGAAGATGTAGACAAAGCTGTCACGCAGCGCCGACGCGGCGTCGAAACAGTTGGTGGCCGCTTGGTAATAGGCCTTCGGATCGACGGCCAGGGTCATATGCCGAGGATCCGCAGACTCTCGGCCACAGCGCCGGTGTAGCCCTCATGAGCCAGTCGCACAGCCTCTTCCAAGGCCGTGAGCCCTTCCTTGATATCGGTGGCGCCGACCAGCCATTCGTCGTGTGCTTCGCGGTAGGCCACCATCACGGCCCCGGACGAGGCCGCGTCGACTTCCTTGGCTTTCTGGTCGATTGCTGCGAGCTGATCGGAAAGCAAGCCGGCGAAACCCCGGATTCGGGCGGCCAAGTTATCGAGTTTGTCGAGATCGACCGAGAAAGCTTGCGCGTCTGCCATCAGGTGCCTGTCCTCGGTCAGGGCAGGTCCAACGAGCTCACGCCGGTGGCGAAAGCTTGGTCGGTCCCGCGAACGGTGTCGGCGGTGATCCCCAGCTTCTCCGCCAACTCGAACAGCGCATCCCACACCTGCACCGCTCCCTGGTGAAACTCCTCCCAGCCAGCCGTAAAGGCGCCGGAGTTGTTTCCGGTCCAGCTCTCCAGCATGTCCCGAACATCCGTCTCCAGCGCCGAGTAGCCGTCACGGCACTGGGTGGCGACATCGAATGCCAAGCGCCCCAATGCCTTGACTTCATCGGTCTCGACCGACAGTGAGGACGATTCCCCCGCCAAACCTCTGTCCCCCTCTGCCAGTGAATGATTCAGACGACAGCCGCGTACCGTCTCGGGCCAGAAGCCGAACTCGTTGCAGCATAGCTGAGCTAGCGATCACCTGGAAAGCACGAATGGCGGTCTGATGCCTGGATCGCCGTCCGCGCGTGGGAGATTGCGAGATTCTCAGTACTCGTTCAACGGAGCAGAGGGGGGAAAGGTGACCGGCAGAGCCACCAAAGAACGGTGGAAGGGACCAGGCCTCCAGGCCACTGCGTCGGCCGGTATGGCCAGCCGGATCTCGGGCAGCGCATCGAGAAGCTGATCGATCGCGTGCTGAGCGATCAGGTAGGCCAGCGACTGCGCAGGGCAAGCGTGTGGGCCGATGCCCCACGCCAGATGCGAGCGATTGCCTGTGCGATTCTCGGTCCGGATCGCGGGGTCGTTGTTGCAGCCGGCCATGCTGATGAGGATCGGCTGGTGCGCGGGCAGCCAGACGTCGTCGATGAGGATCGGCTGACGGGGGTAGGTGGTGAGGAGGTTTGCCAGCGGCGGGTTGTTGAACAAGACTTCGTCCAGAGCGTCGCGGGTGGACAGGTTCCCGCCGACGACACTTCCGCCGAAGCGTTCGTCGGTGAGGATCAGCAGCAGGGTGTTGCCGATCAGGTTCTGTTCCAGTTCGATCCCGGCGCCGTAGACGGCGTTCAGCTGGTGGATCATCTCCAGTTCATCGAGTTCGGCCGGATGCCGCAGCAGTAGCGAGGTGATGTCGTTGCCAGGATGGGTCCGTTTGAGGGCCAGCAGTTCCAGCAGCGCCTCGGCGGTCATCTTGTTGCCGGCCTCGGCATCGACCCCCTCGAATATCGCGGCCATGCCTGCGGCGACCCGCTGTCCGATCTCCGGCGGGCAGCCGAGCAGGGAATCGATGACCGCGAATGCAAGCGGGAACGCGTACTGACTGATCAGATCGGCTGCACCGGCCTGGCAAAAGGTGTTGACCAGCGGGGTGGCGATCTTCTCCACGGTGGCATCGAGGGCATACAGATCTACCGCGTCGATACTCATGGTGAGTGCTTGCCGGTAGCGCAGGAGGGCCGCTCCGTCGCTTCGACTCCCGGTGGGACGCCACTCCATAAGCGGCAGGATGGGGCAGTCGGCCGGGATGTTCTTCTGCCAGGTGCGCGGATCGACAGGGAAGCGCTCGGGATCGTTCAGGATCCGCAGCGCGGTGTCATACCCGACCACCAACGTGGCCGGCACGCCCGGCGCCAGCTCAACCGGAGCCAAAGAGCCGTACTGTCTTCGCATTTCGTCGTAAGCACGGTGTGGATCCGAGGCGAATTCCGACGAGTACAGCGGCACCCTCGGACCTTCGGAAGCCATCGGCGAGCCGTGGACGACCGGACAGGTCGGGGTGTCCGTACGGGACTGTGGCGTACCCAAGGATGTAACTCCAGATGCTGGTGTGTTCTGGGGACGCGATCATCCGCGCATCCCCGCTTTCGGCCGCCGAACAACTGCTGCCATTTCGAGAAGCGTACTGTCCAGGGGTATTTCATGCGAACTATTCCGCGCCGCATCGGCCGCAGCCGATTCGAAGTTTCCTCCGTCGAACCCGGTTGGTGAAGGCCTGATGGTGTCGATGGCGTGCTTCCTTGCCGCCTCCGACCTGGCCTGCCGGAAGCTGCGTAAGCCGCTGATGTCTTTGATCACGACTCCGGCGTAGCAGCACGCCATCCCGCGAGCGCGGGCAGTCGATCGATCAAATGACGGCAGTCGTACTGCTTCTGGGGCTTGGGACTCGGCGACAAGACCGCGATCGCCTACGCGACGATTGCCCGCTCGCTGATAGAGCACCCAATTCGGCACCTGTACGCGGTCCTGATCCAGCAGCCCGCTCGCGCCCTCCGGCACTGGTCGACCTGGCGCCGCCGACCTCCACACCGCTCCGTACCGGCAATGTCCCGCCAACTCAACTGATCACGCAGTCCGGCTGGAGTATGGGATTGCTGCACAACGCCGAGACGTACGGGTAGACCGAGGACGCACTGAACGATATCGACATGTTCGCCGCGGGAGCCGTGCGTCTTGACAGCGCTGAAACGAGAGCTTCGCGGCAGTCGCCCGATGCGGCGGCGGAGTCGGTGACAGCATTCGCTCTCAGTTTGCCGAGAGTTCATGGCGGATCGAATTACCATGCTGCTCAATCGGTTCCACATTGTGGACAATGTCACAAGGTTTGCCTTGACGATCGTGCAGTCGCTACCAATAGTGCGTTCAGTTCACACGACACGACGTTCGATTCGTCCTCGTGGGGGGTGGTCGGGGGTCGGGAGGGAAAATGAATTCAATGTTCTATCGCGCTGCAACGCGTATCGGTCGTAAGGCGCTTATCGGTGCGCTGCCGCTGGCCGTGGCGACTACGTTCGCCGGTGCCGGAGCCGCTTCGGCCACCAACTACGCTGATCAGCAGGCGAAGTTGGCCCAGGCGATCTCGACGTCGGGCACGTCCGCGGACATCGGCTACCACACCACGGTCGCGCCGGACCTGCGCACCGTCTCCGCCACGCTGGATGCAGGCACGTTCCAGCTCGGCGAGGCCTCGATCAAGGTCGTGAACAAGGCCGGCGCGGCGGTCACCGAGCTTCCGCGCACGCTGGCCACGCCGTCCGGTACCACCATCGCCCTGGATGCCAAGGTGTCCGAGGACGGCCGCACGCTGTCGGTGACCACACCTGAGGTCTCGGCCGCGACGGGCGCGGAACTGAAGGACATCGCGACCAATCCGGGGGCGCAGTACCCGGATCCGGTCATGAACGGTGCGGCCGCGGGCGCGGGCGTCGGTGCGATCGCCGCCCTCATCACCTGCATTCCGACCGTGGCGGCCTTCGTCGTCGGTTACGTGCTGTGCGCCGCGGTCGGCGTGGTGACCACCGCCATCCTGGGTGCCGTGGTCGGCGCGGTCGTGGGTACGGTCGCACCCGATGTCATTCCGCAGGTGCTGCCCTGACAATCAGCGCTTGACCTGCTGAGCCGAAGTCGCGAAAGGCGCTGCGGCGGAGACGATCCGCCGCAGCGCCTTTCTTCTGGTCGTCTGCGATTCGCTGCTTGGCGCAAAGCCCAGCTGCGGAGTCAACGGGAAGATCACATCGGGTACACCGGGTGCTTGCGCGGGTTGAACTCCGGCTTGACCGGCGGCTTGTCCCGCAACAGGCGCAGCGCGTTCCGGATCTCCAGACGGGTGCGCGCCGGTTCGATGACCGCGTCGATGTAGCCGCGTTCGGCGGCGATCCACGGGGTGGCGATCGTCTCGTTGTACTGGTTGATCATGAACTCACGCGCCGCTGCCCGATGCTCCTCCGGCACCGCCTCCAATTGCCGCTTGCCGATGAGGTCGACCGCGCTGTCGGCGCCGATCACAGCGATCCGGGCCGTCGGCCAGGCGAAACTGATATCGGCACCCACCTGTCGGGCCGCCATCATGCCGTAGGCGCCACCGTAAGACTTGCGCACGACCAGGTTGATGATCGGGACCGTCGCCTCGATGATCGCACGCGGGACCCGCCCGCCGCGGATGATCACACCGTTGGCTTCCTGCTCGAGGCCCGGCAGCACGCCCGGGGTGTCCGCGACGAACACCAGCGGGATATTGAACGCGTCGCAGAGCCGGATGAAGTAGGTCGACTTGTCCGAGCAGGCGGCGTCGATGGAACCACCTAGCACCAACGGCTGGTTGGCGATCACACCGACCGGATAGCCGTCGACCCTGGCGAACCCGGTGATCAGATTCGGGGCGAAAGCGGCGCGGATTTCGTGAAATTCACCGTCGTCGAAGATCCGCAGCAGGATCTCATGCATGTCGTAACCGGCGCGATCGGAATCCGGGATGATCGTGTCGAGCTCCCGATCGGTAGCAGTGATCTCCGGCTCCAAGCCGGGGTTCACAATCGGCGGCTGCTCGAGACAGCTCGTCGGCATGTAGCTCAGGTAGTTGCGCGCCCACTCGTAGGCTTCCTGCTCGGTGTCGGCCACGTGATGCAGGGTGCCGCGTTCGGCCTGTACCTCGGCGCCACCGAGCTCCTCGGCGGTGACGTCCTCACCGTTGACGGCTTTGATCACCTCCGGCCCGGTGACGAACATGTAGGAATCCCTGGTGCCGATGAGCACGTCGGTGTTGATCGGTCCGTATACCGAACCCGCTGCGCACTTGCCGAGAATGATCGACACCTGTGGCACATACCCGGACAGTTTCTCCAACACCCGGGAAATATCACCGAACGAAGCGATCGAACCCACCGCGTCCTGGATACGCGCACCGCCGGAATCATTGATCGTCACCACCGGGCATGCGTTGTCGAACGCGAGTTGCAGCGCCCGCATGAACTTGCGGGCGGACGTGATACCGACCGACCCGCCGTACACGGTCTGATCGTGGGCGATCACCACCACCGGACGGCCCCCGATCAGACCGCGACCGGTAACCAGCCCGTCACCGTAGAGAGCATCCGGTCGGCCGGGCTGACGAGCCAACGCACCGGTCTCGATGAACGTCCCGCGGTCGAGCAGCATGTCCACACGCTGGCGAACACTCGGAACGCCCTTCTTCGCCCGCTTGGCGGCACCGGCCTCACCCGCCGGTTCCGCAGCTATCGTCAGGATCTTGACCAGTTCATCGAGCTTCGCCTCGGTACCTGTCACGCTCGCCGCCACCTTCCGAACCAACTGTTGTGCCCCCGCGACGTTAAGCGGTATCGACACAGAACGTGTCACTGGACCGGATATCCGGGACAAATCACAGCCGGGGCCGACCGCACATCACGTCCGAACACAGTCAGAGGAAGGACTGGCAAGACGCCGTTCCAGGACGGTGAACGCGGTGACCGCCTCGGGCGACTCGAAGGCCCGGTTGCAGCGGAGCCGACCGTGAGCTGGCGCAGGATTCCGGCTTCGGTCAAACGCTCGACGGCGGAGTTCGCGGCGGGAAAGCTGCGTCCGATCAGTGTTGCCGCGGTGGGAGCGCCTCTATAGAAGGCGAGGGCACGGACTCGGTGTGAGTCCGTGCCCTCGCTGTCTTGCTATCCGGGTGCGCTCACGAGGAGCGCGAGCTCACCAGGAGCTCTTGTGCACGCCCGGCAGCTCGCCCCGGTGCGCCATTTCGCGCAGGCACACGCGGCAGAGGCCGAACTTGCGGTAGACCGCGTGGGGGCGGCCGCACCGCTGGCAGCGGGTGTAGGCGCGGACCGCGAACTTCGGCTTGGCGTTGGCTTTGTTGACCAGTGCTTTCTTTGCCATGTGCTCAGTTCTCCTTGAACGGGAAGCCGAGGTGCTTGAGCAGGGCACGGCCTTCTTCGTTGTTGGTCGCGGTGGTCACCACGGTGATGTCCATGCCGCGCGGGCGGTCGATCCTGTCCACGTCGATCTCGTGGAACATCGACTGCTCGCTCAGGCCGAACGTGTAGTTGCCGTTGCCGTCGAACTGCTTCGGCGACAGGCCGCGGAAGTCGCGGATACGCGGCAGCGCGATGGAGACCAGGCGGTCGAGGAACTCCCACATCCGGTCGCCGCGCAGGGTGACCTTCGCGCCGATCGGCATGCCCTCACGCAGCTTGAACTGCGCGATGGACTTGGTCGCCTTGCGGATCTGCGGCTTCTGGCCGGTGATCAGGGCCAAGTCCTCGACCGCGCCATTGATCAGCTTCGCGTCGCGGGCGGCGTCGCCGACACCCATGTTGACGACGACCTTCACCACGCCCGGGATCTGCATCACGTTGGCGTAGTTGAACTCGTTGTTCAGCGCGTCCTTGATCTCTTCGCGGTAGCGCTGCTTCAGCCGGGGCTGCACTTTTTCGGTCGTGGTCATGTCAGATGTCCTTCCCGTTCTTCCGGGAGATCCGGACCCGCTTGCCGCTCTCCTCGTCGGTCCGGTAGCCGACCCGGGTCGGCTTGCCGTCGGAGTCGACGACCATCACGTTCGACACGTGGATCGGAGCTTCCTGGGTCACGATGCCGCCCGAGGAGGCGCCGCGCTGAGTGGCGGAGTTCGCGACGTGCTTCTTGATCCGGTTCACGCCCTCGACGAGAACCCGGTTCTCCTTCGGGTAGGCCTGGATGACCTTGCCCTTGGCACCCTTGTCCTTGCCCGAGATGACGAGCACGGTGTCGCCCTTGTGCACCTTCATGTCAGAGCACCTCCGGGGCCAGCGAGACGATCTTCATGAACTTCTTGTCGCGCAGCTCGCGGCCGACCGGGCCGAAGATGCGAGTGCCGCGCGGGTCGTTGTCCGCCTTGATGAGCACGGCCGCGTTCTCGTCGAAACGGATGTAGGAACCGTCCGGACGGCGGCGCTCCTTGGTGGTGCGCACGACGACGGCCTTCACGACATCACCCCGCTTGACGTTGCCGCCGGGGATGGCGTCCTTCACGGTAGCGACGATGACATCGCCGATACCGGCATAGCGACGCGACGAACCACCGAGAACGCGGATGCAGAGGATCTCCTTCGCACCCGTGTTGTCGGCGACGCGCAGTCGCGACTCCTGCTGAATCACTTCAGCGTCCTCCTTGACCTGGACGTTTAGCACGCCGGATTGCCGACCCGACGGGCATGGTCGGTTGCCCTCCGGACGCGCGCCTGCCAGCGGGTTTCCTCGATCTGAGCGATAACGCGGAACCAACCACTGGGGGTTCACTGCCGGATTGCGGGCATAGCTCCCGCAGGCAACCGGTCTAGTGTATGGGAATCCGCAGGTCGTTCCCAAATCGGGCGGTCGGGCGGCCTCCCCGGGCCACGTTTCCGGGCTGGACCGGCGCCGCGGCGGTAGCCTCGGTGTCCTGTAAGGCTGCCTTTACGTACATCTGCGGCAACGCCGCGTCGGGGAGAGGACTCTCGTGACATCAACCGGTCGTCCAGGCAAGCTGGACCGTCGTGCGTTCCTGATCGCGCTCGGGGCGGTCCCGGCCGCCGCCGCGCTGGTCGCCTGCTCGAACGACACCGAACCGGCGAGCCAGACGCTCACCGGTGTCGACCTGAGCGGGGCGGACGAGACGATCCGGCCGCAGGACGACCTGTACCGGCACGTCAACGGGAAGTGGCTGCGGGAGTACCAGCTGCCGCCGGACAAAGTCGCCTTCGGCTCGACGAGCGAGGCCGCCGAGCGCACCCAGCAGCAGTTGCGGGAGATCATCGAGGGCATTCAGGACCCGGAGCCCGGCTCGGAAGCCCAGCAGATCAAGGACCTGTACGACGCACGCCTGGACTGGGACGAGATCGAACGGCTCGGCATGACTCCGCTGGCGGGGCTGTTCGCCAAGATCGACGGCGCCGCGACCAAGGCGGACCTGGCGAAGGTGATGGCCGAGCTGCCGATCGGCGGGCTGATCGGACTCGGCATCGGCGTCGACCGGAAGAACTCCGACGCCTACATCCCTTCGGTCGGCCAGTCCGGCCTCGGACTCGGTGAGCAGTACTACCGGAAGCCCGAGTACGCCGAGGTGCTCGCGCAGTATCGAATCTTCCTCGAGCGCATCGCGGCGGGCGCCGGGTTCGCCGATCCAGCCGGTATCGCTCAGCGCGTGTTCGACCTGGAGAAGCGCATCGCTCCCGCGCACTGGGACAACGTGCGCAACCGCGACACCGACGCGACGTACAACTTGTACAGCTGGGCCGAGACGACCGCACTCGCACCGGGATTCGACTGGGACCCGTGGCTGGCGGGGAACACCGACCGCCCGCGCGAGCTGTTCGCCTCGATCGTGGTCAACCAGCCGTCCTACATCACGGCGGCCGGCCAGCTGTGGACCGAGGTCGACATCGCCACGTGGCGGGACTACCTCAAGTTGTACGTGCTGCGGGAATTCGCGCCTTACCTGCCCAAAGCCATCAACGACGCGAATTTCGATTTCAAGGGCAGGGTGCTCAACGGTCAGGACGAGCGCCCGGAACGCTGGAAGTACGGGGTCGGCATCGTCGACGAACGGCTCGGCGAACAGCTCGGGAAACTCTATGTGGACAAGCACTTTCCGCCGGAGGCAAAAGAGCGCGCCAAGGAAATGCTCGGCGACGTCATCGCGGCCTACCGGGAGAACTTCACCAACTCCACCTGGATGTCGCCCGCGACCAGGACGGCGTCGCTGGCGAAACTGGACAAGATCGATCCCAAGATCGGCTACCCGGACAAGTGGATCGACTACTCCAAGCTGAAGATCACCAAGGGCAAGCTGATCGAATCGTTGCTCGCCGTCAATGATTTCGAGGTCAAGCGTGCCTTCGCGCGCCTGGGCACCCCGGTCGACAAGACCGAATGGGGAATGTCGCCGCAGACGGTGAACGCCTACTATTCGGCGACCTCCAACCAGATCGTCTTCCCGGCCGCATACCTCCAGCCGCCGTTCTTCGACAAAGACGCGCTGCCCGCGGTCAACTTCGGAGCGGTCGGGTCGACCATCGGCCATGAAATCGGCCACGGCTTCGACGACCAAGGCTCCAAATACGACGGCGACGGCAACCGCCGCGACTGGTGGACTCCCGAGGACCGGGCCGCGTTCGACGCAAAGGCGAAGCAGCTGGTCGAGCAGTACAACGTGCTGGTCCCCGAAGGCCTCGAGCCGAACCAGCACGTCAACGGCGAACTCACCGTCGGCGAGAACCTCGCCGACCTGCGCGGCTTGCAGATCACCCTGGCCGCCTTCCGCATCGCCGAAAAACGCCGCGGGATCGACAACCCCGACTACCGCACCATGTTCCTGTCCTGGGCTCGCAGCTGGCGGGAAAAACAGACGAAGGAACTCACCGTCCGCTACCTCGCCGCCGACACCCACTCCCCTGCCGAATTCCGCTGCAACCAGGTCGTGCGCAACCTGGAGGAGTTCTACAAGACCTTCGAAGTGAAGGAAGGCGACAAACTCTTCCTGCCCGCCGACCAGCGCGTCACATTCTGAGTAACGCACCGATTGCCGATCGCTGAGCGGAGTCGAATGGTGGCGCGGCTTTCTCCAGGTAACCACCATTTCACTACGCTCGGTCGATCGCGCACTGGATAGGGGCGGTGAAGTGCTGCGGATGGTGGTAGACGTCGGCGGCGGTGGCGTAGTAGATGGTCCAGCCTTCGGTGCTCAGCCAGTTGTGGCGCGGATTGTCACGCAGCGCGGCGTTCTGCCCGGAATGCCCTGCGGCACTGTCATATTCGAGGCCGACTCGCCATTGCCGCCAGCCCAGGTCGATGCGGCGGAGGCCGTCTCGAGTGGTGACCTCCACTTGCGGTTCCGGGGGCGGTAAGCCAGCGTCGATACAGCGCAGCCGGGTGCGTGACTCCATGGCGGATTCCGCGCGGGCGTCAGCCAGGCCGATCAGCTCGGCAGCTTGTCGACGACCGCGTCGGCCGGCGTGCTTTTGGATCTCCTCGGCGAGCGCAGCGGATGAGATTCCGCTGCGCAGTGCGGCATCCAAGGTCGCCAACGCGTCCATTCGGGTCAGGGTGCGTGCGAGGTCGGCGGCGGTGCGGACGGCATTCGTGGCGATGGTTCCGCGGACCAGATCCAGTTCCGCTGGGTCGACTCGATCGCGGTGCACGACCAGCCGAGAGGTGCGCGAGGCTTGCACGCCGAGAACCTCCGTCGGTTGGTCCGGCAGGACGGAGAAACCGTGCAACTCGGCTGCGGAGCGATAGGCTGCGGTGAGCGACGGCAGCCCCATCGACAGCCGTGCCGCCTCGACGCGCAGTTGCGCTGTCGGTCGTGTGGTCACCTCGCGGTACACCCCATGAAAGACGCGTACCCACTCCCCACGGTCGATCCGGGCACGTAGCTCGGCTCGGGTGTACTCGCGCAGCACTTGCCGCGCGGTGAACACGCCGAACTGTTTGTCCCGCACCTGTTCCAAGCCGAGTCGCATGCGCCGAGCATGCCCCGCCCGTTCACCCATAACCCGGCGCCCACCAGGCCTTTCCCCATCCCTGTGGACACCTCGCCAGCTGTGGATTTCTCAGCGACGGTAGTGAAATGGCGGCTCGTGATGATGCCGGAGCCACCATTCGACTCCCGTCACGACAGCAGGCCGGTAATGAGGGCGCGGAGTCCGAGGTCGTAGGTGTTCTGGGTGGTGAGGGTGAGGTAGTCGGGGCCGAGGGTGGCCAGGTGGGGGTAGGTTTCGGCGTCCAGGTCGGCGAAGACCTGCGCGCGGAAGGTGGGGCGGTTCTCGGCGGCACGGCGCGTGGATCTCGCGCGCACGATCAGGTCGCCCGCCGTGTAGTGCCAGATGGTGCGATATGCCTGGACCGCACGCTCCAGCGGGAGGCCGCAGGTCACGAAGCCATCGATGATGGATTCGCTCACCCACAGCGCGGAGACGCCGAAAAGATCGTCGGCGGCGAGGATTTCGACGATCCACGGGCGGGCGGCGAGCACGTCGTGCATTGCTTGCGCGGCGATGCGGATGCGCTCTTTCGGGTCCTCCGGCAGATCCGGCCAGACCACCTGGTCGGCGTAGTCGTTGAGCAGCAGCCGGAGCAGGTCTTCCTTGTCCCGGACATGGTGATACAGCGCCATCGGCGTACAACCGAGCTCGGCCGCCAGACGGCGCATGGTCAGCTTCTCCACACCTTCGGCATCGATCACGGCGTTGGCCGCCGCGACGATCTCCGCGCGGGAGATTCGCGCAGGTCGGCCGGTGCGGTGGGGCTGCGGCGACGGGCTCGGCATGGGTCCATCATCACGCATCACGCCGCATCGGTGTGGACACGGGCTGCCCGTCCGGTTAGTTTTTATACATGTATGAAAACTCGAGAGGGCGGCCTGGCGTCGCTTTGACGGCGGTGGCCGTGGCCCAGTTCATGGTCGCGCTCGACCTCGCGGTGGTGAACGTCGCGCTGCCCGCGATCCGGGTCGATCTGGGCTTCGCGCCGGTCGATCTGGCGTGGGTGGCGCACATCTACGCGCTGACTTTCGGTGGATTCCTGCTGCTCGGTGGAAAGGCGTGCGACCTGTTCGGGCGACGCAGGTTGTTCGTCGGCGGGCTCGTCGCTTTCGGCATCGCGTCCCTGGCCGGCGGTTTCGCGCAGGAGCCGTGGCATCTCGTCGCCGCGCGAGCGATCCAGGGTCTCGCCGCCGCAGCCGTCGCTCCCGCCGCGCTGGCGACGCTGACCACGACTTTTTCCGAGGGACCGGCACGAGTGCGGGCGCTCGGCGTGTGGAGTGCGGTCAATGCGGCGGGTGGCGCGATGGGGGTGCTGGTGGGTGGACTGCTGACCGAGTACGCGAGCTGGCGCTGGGTGATGCTGATCAACGTTCCGATCGTGGTGATCGCGCTGGGCGCGGCAGCGGCCGGTGTCGCGGCCGACCGGCCAGGCCCGCGCGGGCGGATCGACGTGCCCGGCGCGGTACTCGGCACCGGCGGAATCGGTTTGGTGGTGGTCGGCGTGGTGCGAACCGATCACTACGGCTGGTTATCCGCAGCGACCGGCATCACCATCGGCGTGGGCGCGCTGCTGCTGGCCGCTTTCCTCATCGTGGAGGCACGGGCGGCGGCGCCGCTGGTACGGCTCGGACTGTTCCGCAACCGATGGGTGGCGGGAGCGAACCTTTTCGTATTCCTCGCCGGTGCCGGTCAATTCAGCGCGTTCTATCTGCTGTCGCTCTATTTGCAGCAGGTCTTGGGGATGAACGCGGGCGCGGCGGGCGCGGCATTCGTTCCGTTCTCGCTCAGCGTGATCGTCGGGACGATTGTCGCCACCCGCGTCGGCGGCCGACGTTCCCCCAAAGCGGCGCTCGTCACCGGCGGGCTGCTCGCCACAGTCGGTATCGGCTGGTTCGCCTTGATCAGTCCAGACGGCAGCTTTCTCGCCGACGTCCTCGGCCCCTCCCTGCTCGGCGGGTTCGGTCTCGGTCTGTGCCTCGCCCCAGTGGCCGCGGCGGCGACCATGGGTGTGGCGCCCGGCGAAGCGGGAATGGCATCCGGCGTGTTCAACAGCGCCCGCCAGCTCGGCGGGAGTGTCGGCGTGGCCGCACTCGCCACCCTCGCGGCCACGCGGACCGGCGATAACACCGGACCGGTCGCCCTCAACGACGGCTACGCCCTCGGCCTCGGTTGCGCCGCAGCACTTTTCGCGGTGGCCTGCGTCGTCGCGGCGGTCGTTCTTCCGTCGCCGCGCCGCCCTATGGCAGAGCCGATGCCGAAAGAAGCAATTTCTGCAGAACTTTCGCCGGTGCGCCGCTAGGCACCCACTGGAACAGCTCTCCCGGCAATCAACGAAAGGAAAACGATGACCTCCACACCGATCGATCTGTTCGACCTCGGACTGCACTTCCAGGCGAGCGGCGACGTGCGAGCCGCACAACGCCGCATGAGCAGCGGCGACGGCGGCTGGCAACTCGCCACCTTCCATGTCGAATCCGACGCCGACGTGCACGCCGATCACTGGGAAATCCACCCCGCGGGCGACGAGGCAGTGTGCTGCTTGACCGGCGCGCTGCGGCTCTATCTGCGACCGGAGCAACCGGGCGACGCGGAGTCGATGGTCCGCCTCACCGCAGGCACCGCCTTCGTGGTTCCCCGAAACCGCTGGCACCGCCTCGAACTCGACGAACCATCCGACATCATGTCCATCGGCCTGCGCCACGGCACCAGACAGGAGGCCGTCGCCGCCAGCTGACCCGCGCACACCGGTTCCCGCGCACCGTCCGCTGAGACTCGTCATCGTGGTGTCAGTGCCAATTCGTCATCGGAATGTCAGTAGAACCGACTGCTGACCGTGCCGTTCGAGATCGAATGATGGGCAGTGCGCTGGCACCGGATGTCGTGCAGGCCAACGTGTTCGGTTGGCGTGGGCGGTGGCCGATGCCGCGAAGCGTGCGCTTCGGCAAGCCGCTGTCGGTCGGCTGGCCATCCTCGATCAACACGGTGACCTGACCAACGATCACGTGCGGTTGCCCGCCGAAACGCCCGGTAGCGGTGATGCCGATGAGGCTTCAGCAAGTGGTGTACGCGTCATCGGAAGTCCCGCGGTGGTTGTGGTGGCGCGGTGGGCGCGTAGGCCACCGACCAGGCACAGTGCCGCGCCGAAGGCCATCCAGATGAGCAGGACAATGACGGCCTGGGTGGCGCCGCGGCCGTCGAAGAAGGCGGTCGAGCGCAGTAACCGGCCGCCCGCTCCGGGCGGAAGGAGTTGGCCGAGCGCGCCGGACCAGCCGGGCAGCATCTCGGGTGCGGTCGCTGTGCCCGAGAGTGGGTTGCCGATGAGCATCATGATCACGGCGCCGATCCCGATGCCGGCGTATCCGAGCAGGGATTCCAGCCCGAGGACGACCAGGGAGGTGGCCGCGATCGTCAGGGCGACGGCGCCTGTGTTGGCTGGGTAGGACCCACTCAGAGAGCCGAGGCCGAACTGCAGGATCGCTGCCACTGTCCCGCCGCCGATGGCCGCGAAGGCGAATGCCCCGGTGACTCGGCGGGCGGTGCCGTGGACGAGTCTGCTCAGTAGCACTGCGGCCAGCAAACCGCCCATGACCAGGGGCAGTGCGCCTGCGGACAATCCGGCGCCACGCGGGTCGTCGGCGGGTAGGGCGGCGAGATCGCGGACGGCGACCTGTGTGCCGGGTTTGTCTGCCTGGCCGAGGCTGGTCGCCATGGTCTGCAGGGTTTGGGCGACCGCAGTGCTGGCGGCGGAGGCGACGATGAACTGCGGGGTGCCGGAACTCAGGTCGATCGCGCCGTACACCTGCCGGTCGCGGATGAGTTGTTCAGCGGCATCGGTGTCGGCGACTTCGGTGATCTCGAAGCCGCCCGGCAGACGTTGATCAAGCGTTGTACGGATCTGCGCGACAGCGTTGGTCGGCCCGGCGACAGCGATCGGCACATCGTGCACCGACGACCGCACCGACGGCCAGGCGAAGGCGATGAGCAGCACACTGATGATCGCCGTGAGCAGAGCGACCGCTCTGGCCACTGTTGGCCATCGGGACGGAAGCGTGTCGGTGGCGAGCGGTGCCCGCGTGGTCATGTCTACTCCTCGAGCGGTGGGGTCGTGGCTGGTGTTCATCGCAGGCTGAGCGGTGTTTCGGATTCGATGTGGGTCAGCTTCTGCGGGTTGCGGATGTAGTAGAGGCCGGTGATGTGGGTGTCCTCGACGCGCATCGCGATGACGCCGTCGAGTTCTCCGTCGACGTGCAGAGCCAGTGCGGGGCCGCCGTTGACCGCGGTCGGTTCGACGGTGAGCGTGATGTCGTGCTTGGTGAGACCGCCGACGATGAAGCGGGCTACCTTGTCGGCGCCGATGATCGGACGCGGTGTGGCCTGTTTGATGCCACCGCCGTCGCTGATCGCCACGACGTCGGGGGCGAGCACGTCGAGCAGGCCTTGCAGGTCACGGGTCTCGAGCGCGCTCCGGAACGCCTCGACAGCCGCCTCGGCCTGGTGCGCGGTGACCACGCGGCGTGGCCGGCGGGCTTCGACGTGGTGGCGGGCGCGGTGGGCGATCTGGTGCACGGCGGCGGGTGTCTTGTCCACCGCGGCCGCGATGTCGTCATAGCCGAAGCCGAATGCTTCGCGCAGCACGAACACCGCCCGTTCGGTCGGGGTCAGTGTCTCGAGGACGAGCATCAGCGCCATCGACATGCTGTCGGCGAGTTCGACGTCGGCCGCCACGTCCGGTGCGGTGAGCAGTGGCTCGGGGAGCCAGGGGCCCACGTATGCCTCCCTGCGGCGTTTCATAGAGCGCAGCCGGTTGAGTGACTGCCGGGTCGTGATGCGCACCAAGTAGGCGCGCTGGTCGCTCACCTGGGATACGTCGACCCTCACCCATCGCAGCCAGGTCTCCTGCAGCACGTCTTCGGCGTCGGCCGCTGACCCGAGCATCTCGTAGGCGACGGTGAACAGCAGATTGCGGTGGACGACGAACGTTTCCGTCGCGTCGACGGTGGCGTGGTCGTCGCTGAAAGCCCGCCGCCGCCCGTCGGGTTCACCTGCTGTGTCCATGGGGTCCTCTCCTATTCAGTGGGTCTTCGGGTTCGCACCGGCTCGCCGATGACACGATGTGCGGCGGCCGTCGCGACGACGGCGGTGTCGGTATCTCAGGCGAGAGGTGTGGGGGCGTCGCTGCGCTGGGCCAGCAGCTGCGGCCGGTACTTGCCGTCCTTGAACCAGCGATGCGAGCCGGGCTTGCGCGCCTCGCGCGCGAGGTGCTTGATGCCCGCTTCGCAGGCGAATTCCTTGAGCTTCTTGCCCGCGAACCCGCTGAGGTACAGCCGCATCGCGGTCTCGTCCTTGTGGCCGAGCTGGTAGATCCCCGCGTCGCGCCCGAAGCTGAGGCACATGGCGGGGAAGGCCAGGTCGATCGGCGTGGGCTGGTCACCCGCGATTCGGTGCAGCACGGTGTCGGCGGCATGCGCTCCCAGGCTGTAGGCGGTGTAGGCGCTCATCCGGAACGGCAGGCCCGACGGTGCCGCCGAGTCGCCCGCCGCGATGATGCGCTCGTCGTCGACGCTGGTCAGCGTTTCGTCGGTGAGCAGGCGACCGGCGGCGTCGGTGCGCAACCCGCTGCGATCGGCCAGATCGGGTACATCGAAGCCCGCCGTCCAGATCGTGACCGCACTCGCCAACTGCTGCCCGTCGCGGAGTTCCACGGCCTCCGTGGTCACCGCGATGACCGCCGCGTCGGGGCCTTCGACGACGCTTACCCCCAGGTCGGCGAGGTACTGGCGGGCCGTGCGCCGCGCCTTCTGGTGCAGGTACGGGCCGACGACCTCGCCACAGACCAACGTGACCGTGCGGCCACGCTCCGCCAGTTCCGCGGCGGTCTCGATGCCGGTCGGACCGCCCCCGACGACCGTCACCGGGGCCGTCATGGGGGTGTCGAAGAGCACCGACCGCAGCCGTTGCGCCGCCTCCAATGTGGCGACCGGGTAAGCGAATTCGGCCGCGCCCGGCACCCGCGAGCCCGCGCCGCTGCTGCCCGCCGCGTAGATCAGGTAGTCGTAGCCGATCGTGCCGCCCTCGGCCAGCGTCACACTGCGCCCGGCCGCGTCGATCCGCGTCACGCTGTCGACGACCAACCGGACACCCTCGGCGAGGACTTCGGTGTAGTCGACGACCGCATCGTGGGTCCCGCCCACCAGTTGATGCAGGCGCAGCCGCGGGACGAAGACCGAGCGCGGATTGATCACGGTCACCGTCACGTCGTCGCGCTGTCGCACACGATTGGCCGCCATGACACCGGCATATCCGCCGCCGATCACGACCACATCGATGTTCTTGCTCATGGTGTCTCCTTCGCTCCGTGGGGGCTCGAGCACAAGACACCGCATGGACGAAATTCCTGACATGATGTGATGCAGATCACTCGTCGCGGTGGTTCATTGCTCAGCACGCGATCGAGTAGCCGGATCTTCAGAGCAGCGCCGCTTCGCAGCACCGAATTCCGCGTAGTCGGCCCGCAACCGCCGTCGACTGCGCCGGTGCGGAGCAGGTCGCGAAGGGCTCTGACCTTGCCGCAGATATCGGTGGCCCAGTTATCGTCCGGGGCATCGAGCGTCGCAGGGCCGGTTACCATGATTCGATCAGGGGGAGGTCATGTTGCTGCCGCTGCCATTGCTGGGTGAGACGACCGAGTCGGTGTGGGGCGGCGATGCCGCGCAGGCCTGCGATCTTGTCGTCGCGGATCTCCAGGATCGCGACCCCGAGGACCCGGTCGTCGAGCGTGAACAGCATGGCCGGGCAGCCGTTGACCACGCCGGCATGGATGGAGGGTGAGCCACCGGCGAGTCGCCGCTTGGCCGGAGATGGTGTGAAACCGGCCCGCACCGCGTCGGCGAGCCGCTGCGGGGTCGAGTACCGGATCAGGGTCTGGGCCAGTCCCCCGGCGCCGTCGGAGGTGCCGGTCGCGTCGTCGGTCAGCAGCGCCACCAGCCGTTCGGTCCGGCCCGAGGAGGCGGCATCCACGAACGCCTCCACGATTCGGCGCGCGGCGGCGCGGTCGATGTCGGTGCGGTTGCCGGTGGCGGTGATCCGGCGCCGGGCTCGGTGGGTGTGTTGCTGGCTGGCGGCCTCGGTGATGCCGAGGATCTCGGCGATCTCGGCGTGGCTGTAGGAGAAGGCCTCGCGCAGCACGTAAGCGGCCCGTTCGACCGGCGACAGCCGCTCCATGAGGGTCAGCACCGCCAGGGTCACCGATTCGCGCTGCTCGACGGTGTCGGCCGGGCCCAGCATCGGGTCGCCGTCCAGCAGCGGTTCGGGCATCCAGGCGCCGACCGCGCGTTCGCGCCGCACCGTCGCCGAACGGAGCCGGTCGAGCGCCAGGTTGGTGACGATCTTGGTCAGCCAGGCCTCGGGCACCTCGACGTAGTCCCGGTCGGCGGCCTGCCACCGCAGGAACGCCTCCTGCACCGTGTCCTCGGCGTCGGCGGCCGAGCCGAGCAGGCGGTAGGCGAGGCAGGCCAGCCGATTGCGGCTGGCCTCGAACCGCGCCACGGTGGCAGTGTCCATGAGCGCCAATCTATGCGGAGACCACGGCGGGCGAGTGCTGCGCGGTGGTGGCCAGGCGGTACTTGTGACTCGGCTTCCCGAAGGTCGGGCGGCTGACGGCCCAGCCGCTGGTTGCCACGATCGCCGACTTGACGCGGGCCGCCGACCGGCCGCACAGCGCCCCGGGCTTCGAGCGAGCGTCCCCGTCGACCAGCTGGAAGATCCCGTCCTTGCGGCCGAGGCTGATGTGGTTGCCGACATAGGTCAGCGCGGTCGCCTTAATCTTGCGTCCGGTCAGGTCCCCGACGATCGCGGCCGTCGCCTGCATGCCGGTGTATCCCGCGGAAGCGCAGGACATCGGATACGGCAGACCGTTATCGCCGATGACGAAGGCGCTGTCACCGGCAGCGTAGATATCCGGGTGCGAGACCGACCGCATCTGACGGTCGACGGTGATCTGGCCGTTGGGTACCACCGCCAGGCCGCTGGCGGCGGCAATCGGATGGACGGCGAAGCCAGCGGCCCACACGGTCGCGTCGGAGGCGAAAACGGCGCCGTCGGCGGCGACCGCCACCGACGGCTCGACGCGCTCGATGGTGGTGTGCTCATGGACCGTGATACCGAACCGGTCGAAGGCACGCAGCAGGTGACGGCGCGCCTTCGGGCCCAGCCAGCCGCCCACTTCGCCGCTGGTGGCCAGGCCGACCCGAAGTCCTGGACGGGATTCGGCGATCTCGGTGACGGCCTCGATCGCGGTCAGGTTACCGCCGACCACCAACACCTTCCCCTCCTCGCCCAGCTCATCCAGGCGTGCACGCAAACGCAACGCAGCCGGGCGCGCGGCCACGTGGAAGGCGTGCTCGGCGACACCCGCAACGCCGTGCTCGGCGATGCTGCTGCCGAGCGCGTAGAGAAGCGTGTCGTATCCGAGCCGGTCGATGCCCTCGCCGTCGACGACCGTGACCGTCCGGTGCTCGACGTCGAGTTCGGTCACCCGCGCCACACGTAGCCGGATACCGGTACCCGCGAACACCTCCGCCAGCGGCCGGAGGCGCAGCTCCCGCCCCGCGGCCAGCTGATGCAGGCGCAGCCGTTCGACGAAATCCGGTTCGGCGTTGATCACGGTGATCTCGAAGTCGTCGGAATGCAATTGACGGGCCAGGTATCCAGCGCAGAACGCTCCAGCGTATCCGGCCCCGAGAACGACGATGCGATGCTTCATGATCCGCTCCTGTCTGATTCGCGTGCTCTCTGAACGAGACAGCCCCCGAATCCCTGACAGCATCAACCAGTGACGTGCATCACCTTCCAGGCTCGCTCAGTCGACGAACTCCATTTCGAACCACCCTCATCGGCAGCCAAGCAAAGCGCCATCGCGGAGATCCCTACTGACATCGAAATGACGAATCTCAACACGCGATGCGTGGGCGGGATTCGGACTGCGCAGCGCAACGTCCGATAACCGCCGGTCCCGCGGTAGGCCGATCGCGAGACTGACTACATGACGCGGACTACCAGCGACCCGATGACCGTGCTGACCGGAATGTACGCGGCCGAGGCGAAATACCTGGCGGCAGGCGGCCCCGGTGCCGCCTCGTTCGACCTGCTCGCCCCGTTCTTCTCCCCTACCGTGGTGCTCCATCAGGCCGAGAGCCTGCCCTACGGCGGGACCTGGCGCGGTCACGACGGCATGGAGCGCTTCTTCCTCGCGATGAGCGACACCTGGGAGAAGTTCGACCTGCTCGATCAACGATTCCTGGCGACCGGCGATGCCACGGTGGTGCACACCGAAGTGCACGCGCGGGCACGTGCGACCGGCCGGGAGCTCTCCTTCGCGATCTTGCAGACGATCATTTTCGCCGACGGCCGGATCGCCGAGGTGTACCCCTTCTACTGGGACACCGCGGCAATCGCGGCTGCATGTGGAGTGCTGGACTCGTAGCCAAGGGCCGCGACCGCTTTCGGCCATTCGTGGGCGAGTTCGAGCAGGTACCGCAACTCCGCCTCACGATCGCGGGGTTCAAGCACCGCGCCCTGGGCGGGGAAGGCAGCTGCCGGTGCGTTTCCTGCGCGCTTCGCTCGCACGGCTTGTGCCAATTGGCGCGCGTAGCCGCGCACGTCGGTCTCGATCGCGACGGGCACAGCGGATTCGGACGCGTACGGTTTCAGGTGCAGCAGTGCGTCCCAGATCTCGACGATCATCCGGTACTGCCGGGAGGCCGAGTCCAGTGGCGTCGAACCGTCTTGGCGAAGGACGACTTCCGGCACGGCGGCGGTCAGGTCGCGCCACAGTGGACGCAGGCGACGGCAGGTGCGTCCGGTCCGATCCCATCCTGTCCGCGCCAGCAGCACGGTGACCAGGGGGATCGCGGTCAAGAGTGTGAGCACGAATTGCATGAGGTAGGCCACGACAGCCGCCGCTGCGCCCGACTCACTCGGCGGCGTGCCGGCCAGTGCGCGGCCGATCATGATCACAAACGAGGCCGACCAGTAGATCGAGAACGCCAATAACGCGGCGTAAGTGAGCCTTTCGCTCGGCGGGGAGCCTTCGGCCCGTAGCTCACGAATACAGGCACGCCCGAAGTGGAATCCACAGAAGGCCGCCGGAACCGCGGAAAGCATCCAGACCACTTCGGTGTAGTCGATCCCGAACGCTCCCCGGATGACCGGCGTGCCGAGTATCAGCGAGATGGCGACGACGGCGGATATCGAATCGTATCGGCGCTGACGTCGGCGCGCGCTCCCCGGATCGGCGCCGTCGAGCAGCCGGGCGATCCCGTAGAAACTGGCGATTCCCATCAGCGCAGCACCAAGGTATAGAGACCGCCCAAGGCCGGGACGATGCAACGCGACCGCGGCCTGATACAGCAGGATTGCAACGATATCCCAGCTCCACGTACGGTTGATCAGCCGATCGGTGCTCGTCTCGTTCACCAGAAGCCACCGCCCCAGGGTCATGAGGGCGACGAAGACGACGACCGACAGCACCACCGAAGCAGGAACAGCGTTCATCGCGCTCGACAGTAGGTTCTCGGGCGGGGCGGGTCCAGCTCGCGTCCCCGCCGAATTCCGCTGCAACCGCACCTTCGCGCATGGTGCGTTCGACCCGCAACATGCGCGCAGCGCAACGCAGGAGGAGGACGAGCGGCGGTTGGCAATTCGCGACCTTCCACGTCGGGCGTGCCGCCGTGTTGACTACGTTCGCGGCAGCAGACCGCCGATCAGCGCAATCGCCGTCGGCTGCGGTTTGTCGGCCTGGTAGCTTTCGGCCGCAAGTGCTTTCGGCCATTCACGGGCCAGATCCAGCATGCTCCGCAACTCGGCGGACCGGTCAGCGCCCGAACGCATGCCGGTACCGCTATACCCAGCCTGTGCGATCGGCCGTACCCCGAGCGCTTTGGCCCGCGCCGCCAATACGATCTGGCGAGCATAGCGGCGAGTATCGGCATCGTCGAGAGTGATCGTGTAGTGCTTCAGGTGCAACAAGGCGTCTCTGATTTCGACTGTCATGCGATACAGGCGGGAACTGGACTCCGCGCGTGCCGAGTCCAACTGAACCAGGACGACTTCCGGTACCACGGCCGTCAGATCACGGTGCAACCGGCGCAGCCGGCGGCAGCGCCGACCCGCGCGGTCCAGCTCCATCCGCGCGAGAACGGTCCTCAGCAGCGGTATCCCGGCCAGAGCGGCAAGAACGACCAGCACGATGAAAGCCCCGGCTGCCCATGTCGCCCCCGGATCCTCGGGCCGCGTTCCGAACGCCGTGCGCACTGCCGTGATCGCGCACGCAACGATGACGTAGACGCCGATCGCGCACAGCGCCGAGTACGCCAGCCGTTCCCGCCTCGGTAGATCTGCTGTCCGGAGCTCACGCAGCACGGCGCGAGCGAGCAACACCCCGCACAACGTACAGCCCATGCTCGACGCGGACCAGGCCATTCCACTCCAGTCGACGGTCCGATCGATCGGAATGCCCGGGACCGACGGCAGCAGGTAGACAGCGGCCACCGCGACGGCCGCCCGGTTGTAGCGACGCTGGCGCTGGCCGGCTGTCTGCGGATCGGCTCCATCGAGCAATCTTGCGAAGCCGTACACATTCGCCAACGCCATTTGGCTGCCGCAGGCGAACAAGTGCCATGCCAGACCGTCGAGACCGAAACCGCTGGCGAGCCCATACAGCGCCAGCGCACCGAGATCCCAAGTCAGCGCGTGGTTGATCCGGTGATCAATAGTCGTGTCGTTCACCAGAAACCAGCGGCCCAAGGTGATGATCCCCACCCAGAGGACCACCGCGGTCATGATCCACGCGGGTACAGCGTTCATCGAGGGTCAAGCGTAGAGGCGCATCGGGCTCGGCACCAGCTCGAACGCCACACGCAGGGAAGCGGAGCCGGTTTACCGGCCCGATTTCCGTCGTGCCGACGGCGACTGGCGTGCCTTGGGCACCCCAAGCAAGATAGGTTAGCCTAGGCTGACTTGGGCGCGCGCTGTTGCTCGGGTGACCCGGGCGAGGAGGTTCCTCGATGAAGGAAGGTTGGATGATGAAGTCTGTTCGAATCCCGCACGGCTGGACGCGCGCGGCGGTCGCCGCGGTCGCCGGTGCGCTGACCCTCGGACTGACCGCGTGCGGATCCTCGACCGACGATTCGAGCGCGGGAGGCGAGCCCATCACGATCACCCATGCGCGTGGCACGACCACTGTCGAGGGCACGCCGAAAAAGATTGTGGCGCTTGGCAACCAATGGCTCGACACGACGTTGGCGCTCGGAGTGACGCCGGTCGGGTACATCGATAATGTCGCGACCCTCTCTGGAAGCACGCCACCGTGGGAGCCGAAATCGCTCGAGTCCGCGAAGGTCATCAACACCGCGAGCAATGTGGCCGAGCAGGTCGCCGCGCTGGAGCCCGACCTGATCCTGGCCGACCCGTTCCTGGCCGATCAGAAGACCTACGATGAGCTCTCCAAGGTGGCTCCGACCATTCCGGGCATCAGCAAAGAAGCGGTCGCATCATGGCGGGACCAAGTCACCACGCTGGGCAAGGTGCTGCGCAAGCAGGACGAGGCGACCACGGTGATCGCGAGCGTGGACCAGAAGAGCGAGGCGATCATTCGGGCGAATCCCGGTCTGCGGGGCAAGACCTTCGTCAGCACGTGGCTGGCGAGCCCGGCGCAGCTCATGGTGTTGACCGACCCGAACGACGGCTCCAGCAAGATCTTCACCCAGCTCGGCATGACGATTCCCAAGAACCTCACCGATCTGCCCGCCAATCAGGGCCGCGTCGCACTGTCCCCGGAACGGGTGGACGAGCTGACCGCGGACCTGTTGCTGGCCGGTTACTCCCCCGGACTGGACGAAAAGTACCGCCAGCTGCCCGGATACGCCGACCTGCCAGCGGTGAAGAAGGATTCGGTCACGTTCCTCACCACCCAGGAGATCACCGCCGTCAACCAGCCGACCGCGCTGTCGGTGCCGTACATCCTGGACAAGCTCGGGCCCGCCTTCGCCAACGCGGCGAAATAAGTGCGGCGCCGGCCACATAGGTTCGACAACGGAGGTTTGCGGTTGTCCGCCGTCACGTATCCCGACCAGACCCGCTACGCATTGCGTGACGGCGTCACCTGCCTGACCACACCCGCGGGCGCCGTGCTGCTGAATCCACCCCGTAATGAGAAGTTGACCGGTCTCACCCCGGGACAACTCCAGGCTCTGCGGACCTTGAACAAGGGGCCCTCGACCATATCGTCGATGGCCTCCGAAACGGCTGGAGACGACATCGCCCGGTTGATGGGCAGGCTGACCGAGGGTGGCTGGCTGTCGGTGACGGTGCGCGACCGTGACGGGGATCGGTACACGATTCGGCCGTTCGGCCAGCCTTCTGCACGGTCGGCAACCGCAGTCCCCCGATCCGCGGTCCTGTCGAAATTCGCCCTGCTGCATCGGGACTCGGAAGGTTTCGTGCTGGAGCACCCGCTGTCGTGGTGTGATGTGCGGATCCATGACTCGCGGCTGCTCCCGCTGCTGGACAGCCCCGGTACGGCCGACACCACCGCGATCGAGGTACGGCTGGCCGAGGATCTGTACTGGGGCGGATTTCTCGTCGCGGACCCGAAAGCCGAAGAGCGGCAGTTCACAACCCGCAGCTGGAGCGCCCCGGACCTGTGGTTCCACCGCCGCAGCACACTCGGTGAGCGCACGATCACCTGGGAGCACTTCGGACCCACGAAATGGGCCAAGGGGACTTTCCCGCAACCGCCTGCGCGCAAGGCGAATTACCCGGGCGCGCCGGTGCCGCTGCCGGTCCCCGATCTCGCCGGCCTGCGCGCGGCCGACCCCTCTTTGACGACAGTGCTCGAGGACCGGGTGTCCTGTCGAGCCTTCGACGACGCCCACCCGATCACACTCGATCAGCTGGCCGAATTGCTCTACCGCACCGCCCGTACCCGCGGAGTGCGGGAGGCCGGCGAGGGGGAGGAACTGATCTCACGCCCCTACCCTTCCGGTGGCAGCGTCCACGAGCTGGAGCTCTATCCCGTAGTGCGTAATGTCCACGGCTTGGCGCCTGGCATGTACCACTACGACTCGTTCGATCATGTGCTGTGTCCGGTCGCCGCCGCCGACTCACCCGCGGTGCGGCAGCTCCTGAAATCCACCTCGGCCACCCTGGCCGAAGGCGCCGAACCCCAGATCCTCCTCGTCGTCGCCGCCCGCCCCGGCCGGGTCATGTGGACCTACGAGCAGGTCGCCTACGCGACGATCCTGAAACACGTCGGCGTGTTGATGCAGACCGTGTACCTGGCCGCCACGGCGATGGGTCTGGGTGCCTGCGCCCAGGGCTTCGGCGACACCGCCGCGTTCGTCACGGCCGCGAGGGTGGACGAACTCGAGGAATGCAGCGTGGGCAGCATCATCATCGGTTCGCCCGCGACCAGCTGAACGGCGACCGTCCGCGGCCTGTGCGGGCACCTGGACTCACGTCACCGGTGCCTCGACGTCGGCTCGACGTTACTCGCTCACAACGGTCGGGCTCGTCTTCGAGACCTCGGACCGCGCACCAGGCCACTCTCGCGCCAGGATCAGCAGCCGATCGAGTTGAGATGTGAAGTCGTGAACGGCTTGATGCGGGCGGTCGGGCGCCACCTCCGGCCGGACCGTGATTCCCAGTGTTCTCGCTTGTACCGCACGCGCCACTTCCAGAGCGACCTCCGCCATGCGCGAATCAGGTGTGCCATGGGCGGGCAGGAACTGCCGCAACTGCAGCAGCGCATCCTGGATCTCGACGATCATCCGGTACAACCGTGACTCGGGTCCGCGGCTGCCGGCGGCGTCCTGGTGAAGTGCGACTTCGGGTACCGCCGTGGTGAGGTCACGCCAGAGCGGCTGCAGCTGCCGGATTTCCCGGCCGGTCCGATCCCATCCCCATTTCCGCAGAAGCGTTCCGATCAAGGGAACCGCTACCAGGGCCGTGACCGACAGCGTCACCACCCACGATCCGATGGTCCATTCTTGACCCGGGTTGTTCGGCATCTTCCCGCCGATGACCTGTAAGCCCGAGGCGAAGGCGAAGCCGCACCACGACGCCGCAGTCAGCAGCAGAGCGACGATGACGGCCCGTTCACGCAAGGAGAGCTCGCCTCCGCGAAGCTCGCGCACCGACGCCCGCACCGTGAGTAATCCGGCCGCCGCCATCGGGGTCTGGAAGATGGCCGTGAAGACGATCACTTGCCATCCGAAGTCCACTGGTCGGCCGATCACCGCCACGAAAACTCCTCCGATCGCGGCGACCACATCCAGGATCCGCTGGCGGCGTTGGACCGCTCCAGTGTCGGCGCCGTCGAAAAGAGCGGCGATTCCGACAACATGGAAGAGAACCAGTACTCCGCAGCCGAGGAACACGCGGTAGGTCAGGTCGGCGTAGCGCGAGACTTCGCCGACCTCGTAGACCACCATGCCGACGGCCTGCCAGCTCATCGCCCGATTGACGAACCGGTCCGCGACCGTCTGGTCGACGAGCAACCATCGGGCCACCGTGACGACACAGATCAACACCACCAAAGGCAGCGCGATCCACAGCGGCGCCGGAGCCGACATCAGCCCTCCAGAACATGTCCTCCCGACCGACGGCTGCCGATGTTACGACACCGGCGATGCGGTGCCGAATCGCTATGCGGTGGCGCTGGTTTCACCATTCCAGCGCAGCCACCAACGCATCGATACTCCGACCCCAGAGCCCTGTCAGATGGTCGACCTCGGCCGCTGTGAACAGGGCATCGCTCCACCGCCAGTTGGTCGTCAGCCGCGGCCCCTCCGCGGTGGCGCCGACGGCGGCGATGACATCGAGGGCATAGCGCAGCGGCAGATCGGGTTCCGGCGCGATCGGCACGGCGTCGGCCACGGCCGGATCCATGATCATCGACCATGCCCGGCCTCGGTGCCCGCTCAGGTCGACGCGACCCAGGTAGTTGAATTCGACCTGCGGCTCGTGCGCGTCGACCAACTCGGGAACGCCGGCCACGTGCTGCAGCAGACCGAAGTCCAGTCCCTGTTCGGGCAGCGAGGCGAGATGCGCGGCAACCGATTCCAGCAACGAGCGAGCCGCCGCCGGATCCGCCTCGGCCCGTGCCACGTCGATCGGGGCAGCACCCGCACCGAACCGGACCGGGAATACGGTGGTGAACCAGCCGACGGTGCTCGCGGTGTCGGCATCGACCACAGCGTCGGCCCGGCCGTGACTCTCCAGAGCGATCAGTGCCCCGCTGGTGTGGTCCTCGTCCCGCTCTCGCTGCCAGGTCACGAGCGTCATCGTGAGGGCCGCCAGCAGGAACTCCCGGACACCGTCCTCCTTGGTCAGCGCGCGCAGGATGCGCGCGGTGGTCGCAACCGGTGTGGTGACCAGGGTGTCGCGCAACGAGGACCAGGTGTCGGTCCTCGGGTCCGGTTTCCGCCGTCCAATCGCCGGATCCTGGGGGCTGACCTGCGCGGCCCAGTAGTCACGCTGCGCCAGCACCGCGGCGTCATCGGCCCGCCGCCGGATCAGCTCGCACCACGCGCGGTAGGACGTGGACTCGGACATCGCTTTCGGCGTGATACCGGAACGCACCTGTTCCCAGGCGTCGGCCAGGTCGGCGATCAGAACGTGCCAGGACACGACATCCACGGCCAGATGGTGGATCGTCAGGAACATGATGTCGCCATCGGGTGCGCCGTGGAACCACACAGCTCGCACCAAATCCCCAGTGTTCGGATCGATCTCGTCGATTGCCGTGCGGGTGGCCGAGGTCAGCTCTGGGCCGAACGCGGGACCGTCGACGTCGACTCGCGACAGCACATCCGTCGCTCGGACACTGCCGCGAGCACGCGTCACCAACCGCGGCCCGTTGGGCGTGTTCACCAGCCGTGCTCGCAGCGTGTCATGCCCGTCGAGCACGGCTTGCAGCACTGCCTCGAGGTCGGCACGAGAGATTTCCTCGGGCAGCGTGAGCAGCATGCTCTGCGTGAAGCGCCGGTAATTGCCGTGCTCGTACATCCATGCCACGATCGGCAGCGGCGGCACCTCTCCGTAGTCGTCGTCACTGTCCGATACGGTCGCGGCCACGGGACGGTCGATCGCCGCGGCGAGATCACGAATCGTCGGCGCCGCCAATACCATTCGCGGAGTGATCGCGAGACCATGCCGGCGCGCCTTGTTCACCAGCGAAATGGCGACAATGCTGTCCATTCCGAGGGCGAAGAAGTCGTCGTCGACACCGGGAACCCGGCCGTCGAACACCTCGGCGAGCACCGCACTCAGGATTCGTTCGGTCTCCGTGCTCGCAGCAGCAGGGCTGGAAGCCGCGGCGTCACCTGCGCGCGGCTGTTCAGCGAGACGGACAAGTTCCCGCACATCGAGTTTGCCGTTCGCGTTCATCGGCAGCTGCGGCAACACCACGATCCGGGCGGGAATCATGTAGGTGGGCAGTCGATCCGCGAGCGCGGAACGCAGGCCGACCGGATCCGCGGGCCGCCCCGGTTCGCACACGACGAACCCCACCAGACCGGCACTGTCGCTGCGGCGAACCACAGTCGCCGCCGCCGCGGTGACACCGGGCAGTCTCCGCAATGCAGTTTCGACCTCACCGATCTCGATACGGTAGCCACGGATCTTCACTTGGTCGTCGGCGCGACCCAGGTAGCGGAGACCGCCCTGGGGCAGCAGACGCACCAGGTCTCCGGTGCGGTACATTCGCCGACCCGTGTGGAAAGGATCGGCGAGGAAGCGAGCGGCCGTGGCGCCTGGGCGGCCGACGTACCCCCGGGCCACCTGAGGGCCGGCCAGATACAGCTCCCCGACGACACCGGCCAACACCGGACGCAACCTGGAATCGAGCACATAGGCCGACATTCCGGCGGTCGGGTCACCGATCGTGGGCGAATCCGCGAACTGTGCCGCGGTCACCTCCGCGACCACCGCCTCGACGGTTGTCTCCGTCGGGCCGTAGCAGTTGTGCACGACGGTGTCGGGCAAGGCACGCAGGCGGGCCCACAGCTGTGTATCGATGGCCTCGCCGCCCAGCGCCAGCACGGCGAGCTTCTGGTCGAGCAGTCCTGCCGCGGCCAGTTGGGCGAACATCGACGGTGTCGTATCGATCATGTCGATACCGTGGCGGGCTACGCCGTCGACCAGGCGATGCGCGTCGCGCATCGTCTCGCCGTCGAACAGGTGAATGCCGTGTCCGTCGAGCAGTCCGACCATAGGCTGCCAGGAGGCGTCGAAGCTCAGCGACCAGGCGTGCGCAATCCGCAGCTTGCGGCCCAGCCGGGCCACCGCGGGCCGGTACACCCGCTCACGGTGGTCGGCGAAGTAGCTGACCAGTGCCTCGTGGGTGCCCACGACCCCCTTGGGCTCACCCGTCGAGCCGGAAGTGAAGATGATGTAGGCCCGCTGCGCCGGATGCCGTGAAACCCGCGGCGCGGTCGGCGAGCGCCGGGAGATCCGGTCGGCGACTGCCGGATCGTCGAGATCGAGCACGGTCACAGTGTCGATTCCGTCGCCGTATCCCCCGGTGGCCAGGATCAGCTCCGGCCGCGCTTGCCGCAGAATGGACTCGATCCGCGCGGTGGGCAGCGATACATCCACCGGCACGTAAGCGGCACCGGCCGCGAGAGTCGCGAGGACGGCGACGATCGCCCGCGTACTCCGCGGCAGGCACAAAGCCACGACGTCTTCCGGCCCTATCCCTCCGGTGACGAGTTCACCAGCCAACCGCGCCACCGCGTCGTGCAGATCCTGGTACGTCAGACGTTCGGTATCGCTCGTGAGCGCGATCGCGTCCGGCGTCGCCGCCACCTGTCGCTCGAACAGCTCGAAAACCGTTTTCCCCGGGGCTTGTTCGAGCAAGGGCGGAGTCGTGGCGGACCGCAGCTGCGCGGTGAGCGCGGCGGAAGACAGCAGGTCCAGGTCGTCCACCCGCACGTCACCGCTGTGTCGCAGGCTGCGCAGCACGGCCAGCAGGCTGGTACCGATGTCGGCCGGTGCCAGGTGCGGCACCGAACCGGGTATGACCTCCACCAATATCAGCAGCTCGTCGCCGTGCACGTGGGCGACCACCGTCAGCGGATAGTGCGTGAGGCTGTCGGTCTCGACCGCACGGAACGTCACACCGTCGCCGAGCGTGGCCGATTCGACCGCATCATCCAAGGGGGCATTCTCGAAAACGAAGAGCGTGTCGAATAGCGCGCTGTGCCCGGCCGCACGCTGCACCGACGAGAGGCTCAGATATCCGACCTCACGCATGGCCGCCGATTCCCGTTGCAGCCGAGCGCATTCGGCCGACACCGTCGCAGCCGAATCGAGGGTAAAGGCGACCGCGATCGTGTTGAGGAACAGACCGATCATGCGCTCCACACCGGCGAGGTGTTCCGGTCGCCCGGTCACCAGCGTGCCGTACACCACGTCCCGGCGATCGGTCAGCCGCGACAGCAGGATCGTCCAGGCGAACTGCACCGCAGTGTTCAGGGTGAGTCCCTGTTCGCGTGCCCAGTCGCGCAGCCCCGCGGTATCGGCGGCCGAAAGCGCGAACCGCGTGATCTCCGGGGCCGCTGAGGCCGCCGCCTGGCTGATGCCCATCGTGGCGCCGCCGTCGGCGATCATGAGGGGTCCGCTGAGTCCGGCGAGATGGTCGGCCCATCGGTGCCGGGCCGCCGACATGTCCTGCGCGGCGAGCCAGCCGATGTAGTCGCGGTAGGGGCGCACCGGAGGCAGCGAATCGACCGCTCCCCCGGCTTGATACAGCGCCCGCAGTTCGCCGAAGAACAGTCCGAGCGCCCACCCGTCCATCAGGATGTGGTGAATGGCCACGATCATGCGCCGCCGCTCGGTGCCATCGGCATCCGGCGGCAGGGTCACCAGCGTGATCCGCAGCGCCGGGCCGCGGCTCAGGTCGAACGGACGGCGCAGCTCGGCCGCGGTGATGTCGTCGAGTTCGTGCGCCTCGGCGGCACGTTCACTCCACGGCAGCTCGACCCGGGCCGGCACGATCTGCACCGGACGGGGTACGTCCCGGTCCCAGAACGCGGCGCGCAGATTCGGGTGCCGTCGCAGCAGCGCTTCGAGGCTGCGGCGCATCAGCGCCGCGTCCAACGGCCCATCGATGTCGATGACCATCGGAATCGTGTAGACGTCGGGTCCCTCGCCCGCGAGCTGGGACAGCGAGAACAGCCCTTCCTGTAGCGGGCTGAGCGCCATCACATCCTCGATCTGCGGCATGCCTTCACTCATGCTCCCGCCTGCCATGATGCGGTCAGTGCGGCCAGCGCGTCCACGTCCAGGCCGGAGGTGCTCATCGGCGCGTAGGCCCGCTCCTCCGGTGCGGGCGTCTGCGCAACTTCCTGCGGCGCTGGGTTGTCGGCCGCCGCATCGACCGCGGCTGCCAGTTCCGCGATGGTGAAGTGCTCGAATACCAGCTGCGGGGTGAGCGGCAGACCCGCGGCGTTGGCCCGTGCCGACCATTGGATCGAGATGACGCTGTCACCGCCGAGGGCGAAAAAGCCGTCGTCCGGCTGAACGTCGGTGATCTCGAGCAGCTCTTCGAGGAGCTCGATCAGCGTCCGCATGGTGTCGGTCACCGGGCCGCCGGATACAGCCGGGCGAGCAGCGGTTTCGCCACCGTCGACCGGCACGCGGGCCAGCAGGGCCGCCAGCTGCTGCTGGGGCAGCACCTGGAGGTCGGCCAGCTCGATGTCCGGCGTGGACGCGAACGCGGACAGCGTCGCCTCCAGCGCATCGGTGATGAGCTGTGCCGTTGCCGCTTCGTAGAGGTCCGCGCTGACGACCAGGCGCACGTCCAACCCGGCATCGGGACGCACCGCGAAATTCAGGTTCAGATCGAGGACGGAGAACTTGAATTCCGACGGAACGGCGGTAGCCGTCGTCGCACCGGTACCGGTGACATCCAGCGGCGCCGGTGTCCAGTCCTCGCCGCGGAAGTGCACCACGGTCTGGTACAGCGGGTTGCGCGAACGGACCCGCGGCGGGTTCACCGCATCGACCAAGCGCTCGATCGGCAGGTCTTGGTGCGCATAGGCGTCGAGGGCCGTGTCGCGGGCTCGAACCACCATGGTGCGCAGTGTCGGATTACCGGACAGGTCGTTGCGGAGCACCACCACGTTCGCGAACATTCCGACCAGGCCGCCCGTGGCCTCGGTGCGGCCCGCGATCGGGGTACCGATCGCGATATCGGTGCCGCCACCGAGAACGCACAACAGGGTGGCGACAGCCGCCTGATACACCATGAACTCGCTGCCGTTGCAGTCCTCGGCCAGCGCTTTGAGCGCACTGCGCTGCGCGGGTGGCACCGTGAACATGCCCAGCTCACCTCGTCGGCTCAGCACCGGCGGCCGGGGCCGATCGCGGGCCACGAAGATCTCCTCCGGCGATCCGGCGAGTGTCCGCGTCCAGTGGTCGACGAGTTTCCGCGCGTAGGGGCTCGGCTCGCCCGCGGCGTCGGACTCGAAGACATCCCGCTGCCACAACGCGTAATCCGCGTACTGAATCGGTAGCGGCGACCACTCCGGCGCCGCGCCGGTACCTGCCCGCGATCGATAGGCGGTGACCAGATCGGTGAGCAGCACCCCGAGCGACGAATGATCGGCCACGAGGTGGTGAGCCAGCAGCAACAGCACGTGGGTGTGCTCATCGAGTACGAACAAGTGCGGGCGCACCAGCGGTTCCGCGTCCAACGCGAAGCGGTATCGCGCGGTCTCGGCGAGTTCCCGGGCGAGCTGATCGGCGGCGATCGTGGTGACCGGGATGTCGATGTCGACAGCCGGAAGCACCAGCTGGTACGGGACGCCGTCGTATTCTGGGAAGGTGGTCCGCAACGATTCGTGCCGGGCGACCACGTCACCGAGGGCTGCCGTCAGCACAGCCCGATCCAGCGGGCCCTCGAATCGGACCATGAACGGGATGTTGCCCGCCTCACCCGCGCCCTCCATCCGGTCCAGGAACCAGAGGAACCGCTGCGAGTACGACAGTGGAATTCGTTCCGGCCGCCGCTGTTGCACCGGCGCGATGGCGCTCGTTTTCGCCTCGGGGAGTTCGAGGGCGGGAGCGTCGTCGTCGGCCGCCACCGTGTCGAGGTCGATATCGAATTCGTCGCGGAAGCGTGCGACCAGCAGTTCGGCGAGCCCGGCCGCGGTCGGGGTGTCGAATGGCACCCGGATGTCCAGCTCCAGACCGAATTCGGCACGGATCTGCGCGATCAGCCGCGCCGCCAGCAACGAGTGACCGCCGAGTTCGAAGAACGAGTCGTCGGCGCCGACCTGGTCGAGAGTGAACAACTGAGCGAAGATCGCGCATATCCGCCGCTCGGTCGCGGTCGCGGGCTCCCGGTATTTGCGCGCGGCCAGCAGATCGGGAGCGGGCAACGCCCGCCGGTCCAGCTTGCCGTGCACGGTGAGCGGAATCTCGTCGATCACCGCGAACGCCGGGGGAACCATGTATTCGGGCAGGACCGCCACGGCGTGCGCGCGGACCTGCTCGAGGTCGACGGCATCGACGCCGGCGGCGGGCACCACATAGGCGGCCAGCATGGCGCCGATTGCCTGGTCCTGCGTCGCGATGACCACGCAGTGTCCGACAGCGGGCTGACTCGCGATCGCGGCCTCGACCTCGCCCAGCTCGATGCGGAAACCACGCACCTTGACCTGTTCGTCCGCGCGGCCGACGAATTCGATCTCGCCGCGGCTGTTCCGCCGGGCCAGGTCGCCGGTGCGGTACAGACGCTGCCCCATGGTGAACGGATCGGCGACGAACCGTTCCGCGGTCAGACCACGCCGGTTCAGGTAGCCGCGCGCGAGCTGCGCACCGCCCAGGTAGATTTCGCCGACCACTCCGGTCGGCACCAGCTGCAGGGCCGCGTCCAGCAAATAGACGGAGACGTTCTGGTTGGGCACGCCGATCGGCACGATCCCGGTGCCCTGCGGGCCCTCCACCGGCATATGGGTCGAACACACCACAGCTTCGGTGGGTCCGTAGTGGTTGCGCAGTTCCGCATCGAAGACGCCAGCGAACTTGTCGGCGACCTCGCCCGGCAGCGCCTCACCGCCGACCGGAACATGGCGCAGCGCACGCCATTCGCTGACCTCCGGCAGGAGCAGAAAGGTACTGAGCATGGACGGCACCATGTGCAGGACGGTGACTCCGCAGCGCGTGATGACTTCGGCGACGTAGGCCATATCGCGGAACGCATCGGGTTTCGGGACCACGAGCCGGGCGCCGAGGCTCAGCGTGACGAAGATGTCCAGCAGCGACGCGTCGAAGCTCACCGACGACGATTGGAGCAGCCGGTCCTCGGCGGTCATGCCCCACTCCGCGATGAACCCCAGCAGATGCTCGGCGATCGCGGCATGTGGTACCGGAACGCCTTTCGGCTTGCCGGTGGAGCCCGAGGTATAGATGACGTAGGACAGGTTGTCCGGCCGCAGTGGCCGGAGCCGGTCGGCATCGGACGGATCATGTTCGGGTAAGCCGACCGCGGCCTCCTCTACCGCGCCGAGTTCCACTCGGCCGAGTACCAGCCGTGGGCACGCATCCTCGACGAGGTATTCGATGCGGTCGTCCGGATAGGCCGGATCGATCGGCAGGTACGCGGCGCCGGCTTTGAGCACGCCGAGGACAGCGACGATGAATTCCGCCGAGTTGGCCAGGCGCAGGCCGACGATGTCCTCGGTGCCGATACCCTGATCGATCAGCCAGTGCGCCAGCCGATTCGCGCGCCGGTTCAGCTCGCCGTAGGTCAGCTCGAGGTCGACGTCGACCGTCTGCCCCGGGACGACCACGGCCAGCGAATCCGGCGACTCGGCAACACGGTCCTCGAACAGCGCCACGATCGTGGTCTGGGGGGTTTCGACCCGGTCACCATGTGAAAGCTCGATGATCCGCGCCCGATCCGCGGCACCGAGAATGTCGATGTCGTCGAGGCGCCGATCCGGCTCGGCCAGCGCGCGGTCCAGCAGCTGCACGTAGTGATCCAGCAGCTGCTCGACCAGAACCCGTTCCACATCGCCGACGCGGTATTCGGCCTCCAGGTATGGCCCCTCGGACTCGGACACCACGGTCAGGGTCAGCGGCAGTTGCGCGACTTGGCTGCCGAGCCCGAGCTGTGTCGCGGAAACTCCGTTCAGGGCGAACCCGGCAGCGCTCTTGCGCACCGCGAATCCTAGGCGCACCAGTTGTTCGAGTCCGTCGCGTCCGTCGATACGATCCGGATTCGCCGCCCGGACGACCTGATCGATACCGACATGCTGGTGCGCGAAAGCATCGAGACTCGTGTCGCGGACGGTCTCGACGAACCTGCCGAAGCCGTCCCGGCCGGTCAGGGTTGCCCGCAGTAGCAGGGAATTGCCGAAGTATCCGATGAGCGGTTCGGCAGCGGCGCGGCGCACGGTCACGGGCACCGAGACAAGGAAATCCGTTGCCGCCGTGTAGCGGTGGATAACTGCCTCGTAGGCGGCGAGCAGCACCATGAAGGGCGTCGCGCCGTGCGTGCGCGCGAACTCCTCCACGCGTCCGAGCAGCTGGGCGGGCAGCGCTCGGGTGCAGATATCGGCCTGTTTGCCGGTCGCGCGGGCCGTCCCTGCCCCGGGTAGCTCCAACGGCTCGGGGAGCGGGCGCAGCGATCGGCGCCAGAACTCGAGGCTGTCCTCGGCGTCATCGGCTGCGGCACCGAGCACCTCGGCGTCGACGAACTGCACAGCGGGTTCCCGCGGTGGCACGGAGCCGTTATAGGCAGCGTTCAACTCAGCGAAGAAGACCGTCCACGAGTCGTCGTCCCAGCAGATGTGATGCACGACCAGGACAAGCGCGAACTCTTGCGGCCCGGTTCGAACCAGCGTGATGCGCAGGGGACTCTGCTCCGAGAGTTGGAAGGGAAGTCCGAACTCGCGGCGTGCCAGCACCTCGAGTCGCCGCGACCGGCTCGCCTCCGGCAACTCCGACAGATCGTGGACGTGCCACGCGGGGTCCAGAACCGCGTGCACGATTTGGTACGGCTCGCCGTTCTCGCCCAAACCGTATGTGGTGCGCAGGACATCGTGCCGGGCCACCACCGTGTCCACCGCCGCGCGCAACCTGTCCGGATCCAGCGCGCCGCTGAGCCGATAGGCCACGCAGATGTTGAGCGTGGTGTCCTCGGGATCGCGGGTCTGCAGAAACCACATTCGGCGCTGCCCGGTCGACAGCGGGTACCGCTCGCCCACCCGCGCGCGGCGCTCGAGCACCGGTGTGGACTCCGCAGCTGTGACACCGCTTTCGACCAGTCGCCTCCGCAATAGCTCCTTGCGGCGCTCCAGCATGGACTTGGCATCGTTGGACATGAACCGTCTCTCTCCCTGAACCTCGGTCGGCTGACTCACGCCTGGTTTCCGGACACCGACCACACGACGTCTTCCGAAGACGCGCCCCATGGGGTCGCGGACCACTCACGGTTCAGTTGGGCCTGCGATTGCCGAGGAAAGTCGGCTGCCTGCAAGAACTTCGGGCCAAGTGCGGCCACGGGCGCATCGAGCATGGCCCAACCTCTCCTACCTGCGGCCTCGGGCCTGACGTCGATCAGGCTAGGACAACCTAGCGATTTAGGTTAGCCTATGCAAATTAGTGCCGCCAGAAGTCCTCCGACTTCCGCGACCACGGTAGAGGTTATGTTAGCCTTACCTATCTCTCAACGCCACCGCGGTGGCACGCGCGTAGACGAGCCCACGGAACCGATCCGGTTTCCCTGCACGTTCGTTGCGGCCGGTGCGGGTCGTTGAGCGGGAGCGATGGAGATTCGGAGTAGTAACATGCAGCACAGACCGATGTGGATCAGGCAATTTCACAAGCCGAATTCGCCTGAGCACCTTCCACTCTTGATCTTTCCGCACGCCGGCGCAGGCGCCTCGACGTACCGCGCGTTTTCCAAGGCTTTCAGCGACAGCTACGACGTCTTCGTCTTTCAATACCCGGGTCGCCAAGACCGAGCACATGAACCGGCATTGGGATCCCTGCCCGAGATCGCCGCGGGTGCATTCGCCGAATTCCGTGCCTCAGCGCACAATCGCGGCGTCCCGATCACCACGTTCGGCCACAGTATGGGTGCCTTGGTCTCGTTCGAGTTCGTCCGGCTCGCCGAAGCCGCGGGGATCGAGGTGCGCGAACTCGTGGTCTCGGCGGCGGTGGCGCCCTCCCGCGCCGTCGACCAACCGCGAACCCCGAAGGAAGACCAGCAACTGCTCGAGCATCTGGCCATGCTGGAGGGAATCAGTGGCGATGTCTTCGCGAGCAACGAGGTCATGAAGATGGCACTCCCGGTGATCAAGAGTGACCACAGCGCCTCCGAAGCTTATTCCTGCGCCGAAAACGTCAAAGTTGCGGCAAGGATTCACGCGCTGTGCGGTGACCAGGATCCGATCGTCACGATGTCGGACCTCCATGCCTGGCGCAAGCACAGTGACAGTGTCGACGTCACGATTTTCGAGGGTGGGCACTTCTACCTGCACGATCATGTCGACGCAATCGCCGAATTGCTGGCGCCGAGTGCGCAATCTGGACGGACGGCATGAACAACGAGGATCCGCAAAGGCCGGCGACGGATCGAGACCGCGACCACATCGTCATCTCCGGCATGGCAGTGGAAGCGCCCGGCAGCATAAACAGCACCGCTTCGTTCTGGTCCGCACTGGCGGATTCGCGCGAACTGATCGGCCCATTCCCCCGCGACCGTGGCTGGCCGGTCGATGAATTGCTGTCCCTTTCTCGTCTCGAGGGCTGGGGCAGGGTCTGCGATGCGGGCGGATTCCTCGACGGCGCGGCGGCATTCGACCCGGCCTTCTTCGGCATCGCACAGCGCGAAGCCATCGCCATGGATCCGCAGCAGCGGGTGGGCATGCGGATGGCGTGGAAAGCGCTGGAGAACTCCGGCATCAACCCCGGCGCGCTCGACGGCGCGGATGGCGGCTGCTTCATCGGCGCGTCTCCGATGGAATACGGCCCGCGCGCGGCCGAGGTCAACGCCTACAACGGTCACCGGATCATCGGCTTAGGACAACTGGGCGTGGCCGGTCGGATCTCGCACGGTCTGGGACTGACAGGTCCGTCGATGTGTGTCGACTCGGCGTGCGCGTCGTCGTTGACTTCCTTGCATCTCGCCGCGACGGCAGTGCGTAACGGAGAGTGTGAATGGGCACTCGCGGGCGCGGTGTGCGTCATGGGATCACCGGGAGCATTCTACGAATTCGCGAAGATGAACGCCCTCTCGTCCGATGGGCATTGCCGTTCTTACGCCGATGACGCCAGCGGCACCTTGTGGGGTGAAGGCGCGGGCGTCGTCCTCGTCGAACACGAGTCGCGCGCCCGGAAACTGGGACATCGGATTTATGGCCGGATTCTGGCCACCGCCACCAACCACAACGGCAGAGGCAAACCGATCCTCGTCCCTCGATCGGACGCGCAGGAGCGGCTGATCCGCAAAACAATCGATCTCGCGGGGATAGCTCCCGCGGATGTGGGGATGATCGAGGGGCACGGCACCGCTACCCGGGCCGGAGACCCGGTCGAATTGATCGCACTGCAGAACACCTACGGAGCCGCGGGATCCAACGCATTGATCGGCTCGGTGAAATCGAACACCGGGCACGCGCAGGCGGCCGCGGGCATGCTCGGCCTGATCAAGCTGCTGCTCTCGGGCGAGGACGGCCACATTCCGGCGAGCCTGTTCGCCGACAACCCCACCACGAAGGTGGATTGGGACCGGTCGAACTTGCGATTGGCCACGAAAATGCAGCCATGGGAACCGAAGAACGGCATCCGCTACGGCGCCGTTTCCTCGTTCGGCGCAGGGGGATCCAATGCGCACGCAATCATTGCGGTGCCCGTTCGTGAGGAGAGCGACAATTCCTAGCTACCAGCTGCCCGACGGCACCGTACCGGTACTCCTGTCCGCGGATACACCCGGTCTGCTGCGCAACGAGGCCACCGCCCTCCTTGCTTATCTCGGCAACGATCCCGGCGTTTCGCCGGAGCGCGTCGCCGACATGCTGTTCCGAACGCGGATCGCGCGCCGCAATCGTGCCCTGTTGATGGTCACCGACCGGGACGAGCTCATCGCTGCCCTGCGAGCGGTCGCCGACGACGGCACGCACCCGTCGGTGGTGCGCACGGCCGCCCCGGCCACCTCCCGGCGTCTCGCGTATGTTTTTCCGGGTCAGGGCGGTCAGCGCCCCGGAATGGGTCGGCTATATTACGAATCGGCACCCGCGTTCCGCGCCGAGGTGGACCGCTGTGACGATCTCTTCCGCGAGCTGTTCGGCGAATCGCCGTTGAAATACATTCTCGACGAGAACTTCCCGGCCGATGACAATGCACGAATCGTGCAGCCCGCGCTGTTCATGCAGATGGCCGGTCTCGCCGCGATGTGGCGGTCGGTCGGCATCCAGCCCCGTGCCACCGTCGGGCACAGCCAGGGGGAAATCGCCGCGGCCTACGTGTCCGGCACGATGACGCTGGCCGACGCGATTCTCGTGGTCGGAACCCGGGCGCAGGCCGTCGACAAGATCGCCTCGGACGACTACGCGATGGCGGTGGTCGCCGCCGACCGCGACGAATGCGAGCAACTGCTCGCGCGACGTTCGGGCTGGGCGCAGGTTTCGGTGGTCAACGCCCCGCACATGCTGGGCATCTCGGGCGACCGCGGCACGGTGCAGGACATCGTGGACACCCTCGCCGCGCGCGGCAGGTTCGCCAGAGTGATCCGCGTCCGGTATCCGGCGCACACCGGCATGGTCAACGAGTTTCGTGCCGACATTCTCGACGCGGTACAGAACCGGCTGCACAACCAGTACTTCTTGGCGTCCGGCATCGATTGCGTCGGCGCCACTCTCGGCGACGTGATCACCCCGGACCTGCCCATCGGCGAGTACTGGTTCTGGAACCTCCGTAACACCGTTCGGTTCGACAAGGCCATCGCCGCCACGGTCGCGCGTGAGGTCGATACCTTCGTCGAACTCGCCGAACACCCGACACTGCAACTCTCGATGCAGGAGAACCTCGGCATCATCGCGGACGGGCGAGACACCAGGGTGATCGGCACCACCAGCCGGACCGCAACCGATCTGAGCGAGTTCACCCGGAACCTCGCCGTTCTCGCGGTCAACGACTTGGAGTATCCGTGGCAATGCCTCCGTACGGAATCCGAAGGCGCCATTCGGCTTCCGTTGCGCGACTTCCCGAATGTCCAGATGAACGAGGTCGAGTTGTGGTTGCCGTACAACGTCGGCTCGACTCGGCAAGCCGATCGCCCGGTCGATGACGCCCGCACCGAACCGAGCACGCCTGCCGTCGCTGCGCAGCTCGTCGTCGAGGAGTGGGTCCGGCTGGTGCGGCGCTCGATGGTGGCGCCGCGCAGCTTCGGAATCGTCGATCACACGGGCGGCTGTGCGGAACTCGCCTCCGCGCTGTGCGCCGAAGCGGCGAACCACGGCGCTCAGGCGCGCCTGATCACGCCCGGCGGTGACAGCGGCGATGTCGACGCCATCGTCGTATTGCTTCCGAGCCTGCCGGACCTGGATGGACCCGCCGCCGTCGCCGAGACCGCGGACTTCTTCGGCGCTCGGGCTTGGTGGCCGGGTCTGATCGATAACGCGGCGGACTACTGGCTCGTCACGGTCGGCGGTGAGACAGTGCGCACCGAAGACGCGCCACCGCATCCGGTACACGCCGCGATCAGTGCGGGTTTTCGCTGCATCGGCACCGAACACCCCGGCGTCGCCTTCCGGCACTTGGATCTGTCGCCCGAGCAGGCGCGACCGGAAAACGCGAGCGCGATCGTCATGGCCCTGCACACGTCTGGCGAACCAGAGCTGGCCCTACGCGGCGAGAATCTGTATGCCAAGCGGCTCGCCGAAGCCGAACCGGTAAGCACCGGCTCCCTCGCAACCATTCCCGGAAACGTCTTCATCATCGGTGGCACAGGCAGTCTCGGCTTGGAGTTCTGTGACCACTTCGCGCAGCGCGGCGCCCGGCGGATCACGTTGGTGAGCAGGTCGGGTGAGACGGCGTCGGTCGCGGACCGCTTGCGGCGGATTCGCACGACCGGCTCCGCCGAAATTCGCGTCACGGCCTGCGACGTGGGCGACGACGAAGCGATACTGCGGCTGGCGGACGAACACCGGGACGCACCCGCGAATCTCATCATCCATGCCGCGGCGGACCTTGCCGATATCGCGGACGTAGAACTGCGGGACATCACCGCCGAGACGGTGCACCAGGTGATGCGGGCAAAGGTCATCGGCATCTCGAAGGTGCTGGACTCGCTTGCTCTCGCCGAGGATTGCCACGTGGTCCTGTGCTCCTCGCTGGCGGCGAACATCGGCGGTCGCGGAAAGATCGTTTACGCGGCGGCCAACCGAATGCTCGACGCGTTCGCACACCGGCTTCGTGCCGATGGGCTCGGTTGCGTCTCGGTGCAATGGGGGCAGTGGGCCGTCTACCAGACGCGGAGTGAATCCGATGCGGCGCAGCTGGCTGCGGTCGGCTACGTTCCCATGCGTTCCGCCGACGCCATCGCGCTGGGACTGAGCGGGCTCCGCGAGAACGCGATCGTCGCGGCGTTCGACTGGGCACGCGGTACCTCCCTGCTGGGGGCCTACGGCTATGGCCCGCTGCTGTCGCAACTGGCGGCACCGGTACCCACGCTGGCAGCGGTGACCGCGGACGATGAGCCCGCTGACGCGGGGGACCTGCCGCTCCGGATGGTGCGGTTGCTCGCGGAGGTCATCGGCGTCGACGACATCGACACGATCGACACCGCGCGGCCACTGGTGGCACTCGGCCTGGATTCGCTGCAGGCACTCGAGTTTCGCCGACGGATGAAAGCGGAGTTCCATCGTGATCTACCCGTCGCGGAACTCCTCGGTGGAGCGTCTGTCGACGATGTCGTGCGACTTTTCGGTGTAACGCCGCAGTTGTCCGCGCAGGCAGCGGTTCCGGCTCAACCGGTGACGGCGGTGAAACCGGTGGCGTCGGCGAAATCGGCTCCGCCAGCCCGAACAGTGGATCGGGCACGGCCGGCCGACATCGCGGAGCGCGCACGGCTGACCGCCGAACAAGCCATCCCTGGCGATCTCGATCACGACCGAATGCGCTCTGCCCGGCGCGATCTGGACGTTTTCGGCCTGCGCGCCATGATGGACACGCTGGATCCCGTGCTCTGCGACGGCGCGGCCCACACAGGGGACGACATCGCAACCGGTCTGCGATTCGCGCCGCGACATCGGTGGTTGCTGAATCGATGGCTCGATGAACTCACCGCGGAAGGTTGTCTCGCGTATGATCCGGATCGGGGTTACCGTGCGCTGCACCCGGTACCGGTACCGGTGCGCCCCGACCTGTCGACAGTGTGCGCCGACCTCGGCTACTCCCCCGAATTCGCGACTTTCCTCCAGAGCTCTGACGAGCACCTGACCGAACTCGCCCAGGACCGGGTGCGCGTCCAGGAGTTGCTGTTCCCCGACGGCGACATGCTCACCGCGGACGCCGCCTATCGGGACAACATCATCAGTCGCTACCTGAATCTCGCCGCCGGCGAGATCGTCGCGGGCATCGTCGCGCGGCTGGAACGCGACCGATCACCGGTCCGGATTCTCGAACTGGGTGCCGGAATCGGTGGTACGACCAGCGATGTCGTGGCCGGGCTGTCCGACTTGTCCGTGGACTACCACTTCACCGACCTGTCGACCTTCTTCCTCGGTGCGGCACAGGAACGTTTCACCGAATACCCATGGATCCGTTACGGAATCATGGACCTGAACACGGACCTCGGTGCACAGCCGCGCTATGACATCGTGCTCGGCGCCAATGTCGTGCACAACGCGCATCACATCGGGAAGACCCTGCGCGAGCTACACGATCTGCTCAATCCAGGCGGCGCGGTCGTCTTCATCGAGGCATGCCGGGCGAACTACCAGCTCCTGACATCCATGAAATTCCTCATGTCGGCCGGGCCTGGTCAGCCGCACCCGGGCAGCTCCGACATCCGCCGCGGAGCCCGGATCTTCCTCACGGAGGACGAATGGCGCGACCAGCTGATCGCATCCGGGTTCACCCCGATGCTGGTGCTACCCGAAGCGGGCCATCCGATGCACCTGCTCGACCAGCGAATCTTTGCCGCGATTCGGGACTAGTGCCTGGTCCGAGAAGGCCCCTGGCGTACGCGCCGGGGGCCTTCTTCGGTTCACGGCGCGTCTCGCTTTCCGGGGCCGGACGGCTGTGGCGGCGATTCGGCCAACCGATTCGCCGACTCCGGGAACTGGCCGCGTGGTCCACCTGCATCTCCACTGGCGCGTGGCTGGTCGTGGGTTGCGCCGATTACGGCGAGGCATCAGGGATACGGGATCCCGTCACGAAAAGATGAGCCAGCCGTCCGTGGTCCAGTGAGCGCGATCGTGGGTACGGAACAGGCGGCCTTCCGGGAGGAACGGGTCGGCTACGAAGCGGTCGACAGCGGGCGGATCCCCGCCACCGGTACCGAGTGCGGCACCGCCCACATAGACCTCGCCGATCACGCCGGGCGGAACCGGCTGCCGCGATGCATCCAGCACCAGCACCCGGGCGCCGGGGATCGGCCGAGTGCGTCCGGTGCCGTCAAGCGTGCCACGCGCCACCGATCCGGCGTATGCAGGCACGGTATAGGCGGCCGTGGCGACCGACATCGCTGAGACGGCCGCGAGCCGCCCGGGAAGTACTGCGACCGGTTCGGCTCCGATGACATCCCAGCGCCGGATCGTCGACAGCTCGGGAACCGTGTGGACGATCTGGGCTACCGTCTCGGCCGAAGCGACTACGTGAGTGACCGCGTGCCGCACGATCAGTTCGACCAACTCGGCAGGATTCGCCCGTTGTGACTCGGTGGCCACAACCAGCGTCGAGCCATCGGCGAGGGCGGCCAGCATTTCGACGGCGACCTCAGCCTCGCCACATTCGGCGGCAAGCAGCCGTACGTCGGCGGGGCGGAAGGCGGGATCTCCTCGCCCCCCGCGGCATTCGGCGGCCACGGCGCGACGGTCCGCGACCGCGGCGGCCAGTGCCGCGCCGGGCAACCGCACCGGGCCGACCGCGACGCCACGGCCCGCGGCATCGTTGCCCAGTGTCGCCAGCAGTCGGATCAGCCGGTTGATCGCATCCGCCGACGGCCGATCCGCCAGCGCGCCATCCAGCCGTCCGAAGAGCTCGCCATAGCTCAGTGACGCAGCGCCGCAACGGATCGCCGTACGAATGCCGGGAATCGCACGGCCGCGGCGAATCAGCTCGGCGACGCTCAGCACGTCGGATAGTTCTACACCGGTCGACCACTCGTCGAGTAACCGCCGCCGATCCTCGGCGGTCAGCACGTTCGCCGCATCCGCACCGCGCGTGGTCGCCTGGACCGTGGCGTTGTGGAACGCATGGCCGGCGTGAACCCTCAGACCGTCGAATCGGCGTTGCAAGAGTTCGGGGTTCTGGTCGCATTCGGCGACCTGCGGAGCAGTCCGGCGATACAGCATGCGCTGGGCGTCATCGGCGATGGTCGACATGGATTCCTCGGCTCCCCGAAACTCGTACCGGCTCGGATTACTCCGGTGCGTCGGTCAGATAGCCACCGCGCTGGAAGAATTCGGCGCCCGAGTGCTCTCGTCCGTCGGATGTGCGTACGCGGGTGATCACCAAACCGCGGTTGCGTCCGCGAATCGGGTCGGGCCCGCACACGACGGCGCCGCCGCCCTCTTGCACCACCACGCGGCCAGCCGTACCGCCGTAGCACGCCGCGGATACCTCCGCGGCCAGGATCTCGACCTTCTCGCCGCGGTAGTAGCTGAACGCGCGCGGATACGGCTCGGACAGCGCACGCACGAAACGCTCCAGATCCGGCGCGGCCCAGGACCAGTCGATCCGGCTGTCCCGTTCGGACCGCTTGTGGAAGTAGGTTCGCTCGGCTTTGTCCTGCGGCCGCCACACCGCGGTACCGGATTCGAGGGCGCTCAGGGCCTCGTGCAGCGCACCGGGAATCAGCTCCATACCGGCTTCGACGAGCTCGGTTCCGGTGGCGGAGGGCCCGATGGGCAGCGAGCGCTGCACGAGTATGTCACCGGCGTCCAGCTGTTCGTCCATTCGGTGCACGGTGAGCCCGAACTCGGACGCGCCGCTGATCAGCGCCCACAGCACCGGAGAGAACCCGGTGAACTTCGGCAGCAGCGAATCGTGCAGGTTGAGCGTGCCGTGCGGCGGCAGTTCGTACAGTTCCGGCGGCATCCAGGTGTACCAGCTGTTGACGACGATGACATCCGGCTCGGCTCGCTTGACCAGGTCGATGGTCTCCGCGTCGGCCCGTTCGGTCAGATGTACCGGTATGCCGTTCGCGCGAGCCAGCTCCTCGACCGAATCCGACCAGATCGCCTTGTAGGACTGCGCGCTCGCCGGATGGGTGATCGCGAGCACCACCTCGTGCTCCGAATCGATCAGAGCCTGCAGGGTTTTGCAGCCCCAGGTCTGGTAGCCGAACGACACGATACGCATGAACCCCATCCTTACTGTCAGCTAAGGCTAGCCTAGCCTAGCTCTCGGCGACGGAAGAGGCGGCCCGTGCGGCCATCCTGGGGCCCCACGGCCCAGCCGCGAGCACTCGATCCGAAAGTTCGCCCAGACAGCTGAGGTTCGGGAACCCCGGCCCTTGCGCCAGTCCCGCGAGGTTCGGCAGATAGAGCTTCGCCCCGAGCCCGGTCACCGCCAGGTCGTGACCGATCGACGCCTCGATCCGCGCCTGCGTGATCGGGCCGCCGATCGCGAGTTCCACCAGATCCGCGGCATCCGCGTCGAACATCTCCAGGAACCACAGCGGCTGTCCGCCGGTCGCGTCGACTACCAGATCGAAGCTGTGCACTTGGTCGGTACGCCGCTCGTTGCGCAGCGTGAGCGCGACTCCGGCACCCTGCTCGGCCACCCGCACGACTCGTCCTTGCAGATGATGAACCCGGCTGTCGCCGAGCAAGCTCTCCTGCACCCGCACCGAGAACACACCGCGGTCGGTGCGCCGAACGACATCCCGGCGCTGCTCCACACTCAGCGCGCGCCACCTGGAGGGATCGCTGTACAGCGAGTTCTCGAAGTAGCTCTCCCCGCGGGTGTAGATCGTGGCCGAAGGCGAGATCACCGAGACGGTCAGCACGTCGTGCCGGACCAATTCGTCCATGGCCGACCCCGCGGTCTCGCCGCCGCCGATCACCGCCGCGCGCGACGAGACCGGCAACTGGCGACGACCCGCGAGATCCCAGAAGTCCGCGATGCTCAACACTTTCGGATGCTCGGACAGCACACGCCTGCTGCTGCCCGGCCCGGTGATCATCAATCGGTCCACATCGATCTCGGTGACAGCCCCGTCCGCGGCGACCACCGAGACCATCCAGCCGTCGGCCGCCGCGGAGATTTTGCGCACCGAGCCGTGGACGAGCTCCATATCGGTGTTCCGTGCGACCCACTGCAGGTATTTCGCCCAAACGTGATGATGCGGGCTGGGGCGTCCGCGGTCGACCCATTCGGCATAGGTGCCCCGCTCGATCAGGAACGAGGTCCAGCTGAACGCCATCATCGCCTCGTTGATCGCGCGGTTGTGCCCAGCAGCCCAGGTCGAGCGGTACGGGAAGCCGACATCCTTTTCCGGACTCGTGCCGAGCCGATGGCGACCGTCGGTCCAACCACCACCGGGCAGCCAGTTGCCGCCTACCGCATGCGATTCCACGACGATCACCTGCGGCGCGGGCAGACCCAGTCGGCGCAGCACATGCGCCTTCGCCGCGACGGCCATGGCCTTCGGCCCCGCGCCTACCACCAGCAGTCGGTCCACCGGATCTCCCATCTGTCGCACTCCCACGGCAAGACTTCCAGATATAGTTAGGCTAACCTTAATCGCATGGGTAAAGGAACCAACGGCGTCATCTTGAAGATGTGGCGCGCCGACGACTACCGATTGCGCGTTACCTCGTCCGAGACCATCACCGACAAGTACCTGCGGATCGGGTTCGCGGCCGGCGGCCTCCTCGCCGACCATCCGGTCCACCCCACGCAATGGATTCGGCTCTGGATACCGGACGCGGTCACCGACAAGTTGCATCACCGCGGGTACTCGCTGGTCGATCCGGACCCGGCGGCGGATCACTTCTTCATCGAATTCGCCCTGCACAGTGGCCCGGCCAGCGCGTGGGCTCAGCGCGCTGCCGTCGGCGACGAAATCGAGGCGTCCGTGCTCGGCTCGGATTTCCAGCTGCCGGACACCACGCCGAGCGAGTACCTCATCTTCGGCGACACCGCTTCACTGCCCGCGATCAACTCGCTGCTGGACGCCATCGGCGACACACCCGCGCGGGTCTGGCTGGAATGGCAGTACGAGTCGGACCAGACGCTGCCCGTGCGCAACAAGCCGCACCACCAGACGACCTGGCTGCAGCGCATCGACGGCGGCCGACTGCTGCGCGAGCAAGCACAGGAAATGTCTTGCCCGGCAGACGCATACGCGTGGGTAGCGTGCGACGGGAATACCACCAGGTCGATCGTGAAGACCTTGAAGAGCACCCACGGACTGCCCAAGGCCGCGATCAAATCCCGAGCCTACTGGAAGTAGCGGCCTCTGCCGTCAACACCGTCCATGGCCACGCATCCCTGTCCAGAGCAGTTCGCCATCACGTACCCGGGCAGCCGAGCTGCTGGTAGTCGCCCAGGCAGGGTTGCGGGCTGTGCACCGACGTCGATCATGTCCACCGCAGTTGTCCTGCGGGACTTATTCCGTCAATGTGCGAAAACTGCTCCAGACCCGAGGTTTTCGAGCTACCGACGGGTCGGGGAAACCTCCGTGAACGGCGACGCATCGTGGTCCGATAGCTCCTGTACATCGCTAACTTCGACGGAAAGCAAAACTATTGGTCACATAGGAGTACCGACATGTATGGCACGGAAATTCTTTCGATTCTGGTGAATTGCACGCGAGACCCCGGCGAACTCACCGCGGGCCAAGCGCACCGGGCCATGCAGGTGCACCTGGATTGCAGCGTCGAACTGTGCCGGGTCCGGCGTCGCGCGCGCAGGACGCTGGTCGAGGCCCGCTTGATGGTCCTGGACGAGAGGGCAACGCCGTAATGACGTCCGCGATGCGCGCCCCGCGGTCGTGCGCTCGGGTACCACTGCGGGCTACGGCGGGTTCGCATACACCGAATTGGCTTTTCTGTGCCGAGCGGAATCGTCCCGGGTGCCGCGGTGTTGTCTCTGCCATGACCACAACGGCATCCGACCGATCCGCCCCCGTCGTCGACACCGAGACCCGATTCGGCGCGAAGGTAGCCGAACGCCTGAACCGTGAATCCGTCCTCTGGCTGACCACCGTCGGCCCCACCGGAACGCCGCAACCGAATCCGGTCTGGTTCCAGTGGCGCGACGGTGAATTCCTGATCTTCAGCAAGCCCGGTCAGCCGAAGATCCGCAACATCCTGCGCAATCCCCGTGTCGCGCTGAACCTCAACAGCACCGTCACCGGCGGCGACGTCGTCGTGCTCACCGGCGCGGCGCGCGTCGACGAGGATCGGCCGGGCGCGGACGAAATCGCCGCATTCACCACGAAGTACACCGATGGCCTTCGCTCGATCAACATGACCGGCGAGCAGTTCTACGCCGAGTACTCCGTCGTCCTGCGCGTCACCCCGGATCGGCTGCGCGGGTTCTGATCCCGATGACGTTCGCGCCGCCGCCGTCCACCGCCGCCTGGCGGCATCGGACCGCACGCGAAGGGTTCGAGGTGGCCTATTTCCGGGTCACCGAGCTGGGCGTGCTCATCGACGGCTGCACGACGGCCGTCGAGGACGGCGCGGCATGGGTGGTGGACTACCGGATCGCGCTCGACACCGAATGGCGGACGCGGCGGGCCCAGGTGGCCATCCGCAAACCAGGGGGCTGGAACACGCTGGTGCTGGAATCGGACGGCGCGGGGTCGTGGTTGCTGGACGCCATGCCCGCGCCGCTGCTCGACGGCTGCCTCGACGTCGACCTGGAGTCCTCCGCGCTGACCAACGCGCTGCCGGTGCATCGGCTGGCGCTGGAGATCGGCGACGGCGCGGAGGCACCCGCGGCCTACGTGTACGCGGCCGGGGCCGCGGTGGCCCGCCTGGAACAGCGCTACGTCCGCATCGCGGACGGCGAGCACGGGGCGCGGTTCGATTACTCGGCCCCTGAATTCGATTTCACCTGCACGCTCGAATACGACAAGTCCGGACTGGTGCTCGACTACCCGGGGATCGCGGTCCGCGCACGCTGAACCGGCGGCCTCGGATATCCCCTGTTCACCCGCCTACTAGGGTCGTTACCGATGAGAAGGCGGCAACAACCGCCGTTGCCGAAGCGGCACGGCTTGGACCCGGCCCGGCTGCGACTACCGGAGCAGGGCCACTGGGCGACCATTCGGGACCACCTGGTGGAGCGCCTGCCCCGGGTGCCCGCCGCGCGGATCGACGAACTGCTGCACGCGGGCGGCATCGTCGACCTGGACGGGCCGATCGCCCCGGACGCACCGTACGTGCCGGGCGGCGCGGTCTGGTTCCACCGCGATCTGCCCGAGGAGACTGTGGTGCCGTTCGACATCCCCATCGTGCATCGCGACGACGATCTGCTCGTGGTCGACAAACCGCACTTCCTGGCCACCATCCCGCGTGGCAAACATATCCTGCAGACCGCGCTGGTGCGGCTGCGCCGGGAACTCGACCTCCCCGACCTGGTCCCGGCCCATCGGCTGGATCGGGTCACGGCGGGCCTGGTCCTGTTCGTGATCAATCCCGCCCGGCGCGGCGCGTATCAGACCATGTTCCACAAGCGCACCGTCCGCAAGGAGTACGAGGCGATCGCCCGGTTCGATCCCGGCTTGGCGCTGCCGCGCGTGGTGCGCAGCCGGATCATCAAAGAGAAGCACGTGCTCGCGGCCCAGGAGGTGCCGGGCGAACCCAACGCGGAAACCGAGATCGAATTGCTCGAGCACCGCGACGGGTTCGGTCGCTATCGGTTGCGCCCGCATACCGGCCGCACCCACCAGTTGCGGCTACACATGAACAGCCTCGGCATCCCGATCCTCGGCGACGACTTCTATCCCGTACTCACCGACAAGCCGGTCGACGACTTTCGCAGGCCGCTCCAACTGCTGGCCGCCGCCCTCGAGTTCACCGATCCGGTCACCCGGGAACCACGCCGCTTCGACACCACCCGCACGTTGCAGGCCTGGACCGATCCGCACGGATGGGCCGGGTGATCGATCCGGCGTCGCATCGCATGAGATGCGGCGACTGCTGGATGACGCAGACCTCGGCGGTCTCGGGGACGTAGGAAGAACTGTGACCTGTCCAGCCGCGTCGCACGATGTGCAGTTGAGGTCGGCGGCCCGGAGACGACGGAAATGTGACCTGTCTGGCAGTGGGAAGCATGACCCGTAGCGGGCCGATTACCGATTCGTACACTGGTCCGGATGTCTGAGCAGGCCCGAGCAGCAGCAGCGCCCCACCCACGCCACAAGATGCACGCCTATATCGACGTCGCCGTCGTAGTGGTCGTCCTGGCCGGCACCAATCTGGTCGCGCACTTCACCACGGCGTGGGCGAACATCGTGACGGTGCCGGTCGCCGCGGTGGTGCTGCTCGCACTGATGCGCAGGCGCGGGCTCGGCTGGTCCGAACTGGGCCTTTCGCCGCGACACTGGCGGCGCGGTTCGCTCTATGGTCTCGCCGCGGTGGCGCTGGTCCTCACTGTCGTCGCGATCGGCGCGGCGCTGCCGGTCACTCGTCCGTTCTTTCTGGCCGATCGGTATGCGACCATCTCCGGCGCGTTGATCGCCTCGATGATCGTCATCCCGTTGCAGACGGTGATCCCGGAGGAACTGGCTTTCCGCGGTGTATTGCACGGCACACTGCACCGCGCCTACGGTGCGCGCGGCGTCTTCGCGGCGGGCTCGCTGCTGTTCGGACTCTGGCACATCGCGTCCTCGCTCGGGCTCACCTCCGGCAACCGCGGCCTGACCGGATTCATCGGCGGCGGTGTCACCGGACAGGTCATCGGGATCCTGCTCGCCGTCGTCGCGACGGCCGCGGCCGGCGTTGTGTTCACCTGGCTGCGCCACCGCAGCGGCAGCCTCCTCGCCCCCATCGCCTTGCACTGGTCGGTGAACGGTGCCGGAGCATTGGCCGCCGCCGTCGTGTGGCACACGACGCTGACCTGATCCGTCATCCGGCGTTGCCGGACAGGTCATCGGGATCTGTTCGCCGCAGAACTCGATATTCATTGCCACGTCCGGGGGTTCAGTGGCCGGAGACGCCAAACGCGGCGCAAGAGAATTCCGTCCCGGAATGATGTGTTAATTCGAACTGAGTTTCGACACGCGGTTGCTTCGGCAAAAGGGCCGCTCACTTGGATATTCGGGCAGGACGGGGATTTTCGGCGTCTCGGCGTGTCGCCCATCGGCCCCTGCCGACGACATTGACCACGCGCAGCGGTCGGTTTAGTCTCACTCCGATCACACATATGTTCGAGCACTCATGTCTCCACCACTCGACATGACACCTGCTCTCGGGAAGGCTCGCGATGTCCGACGCACTGTCGAACGGTAGTTCCGAGATTGCCGCGCTGGCACAGCAAGTCGAGACAGCGCGCGGCAAATTGCCCCTGCAGTACGACCCGGCACTGCTGGAAGTGCTGTCCGAGCGTGAGATCGCCGCGGAACGCGAACTCGCGGAGTGGATTCGCGGCCAGCGGCGCCAGCAGCGGCGCAGGGAGATCGAAGCGGAGCTGGCCGCCGAGCAGCGGGACCGCAAGTCGGCCGCCGCGCTGCGCCGCGCCGACGAGGCCGACGCGCGCTGGCATCGGCGTGCACTGGCGGCACGGCGGCGGGTTTCCAGCGAGGATGCGCGACTGGCGCAACTCTACCGGCGGGCCGAGTGGTCATCGCGCGCTTTGATCGCGGTGGTCGTGCTCGGCATGGTGTGGGCCGGAGTCAATGTGCAGCACAATCTGGTGCCCAGCGGGGACATGTCCGATCCGCTGTACTGGTTGAGCTACGGCATCGAGGCGATGATCTCCATCCCGATCATCACCATCATGGTGGCCGCGACGACCGCGGCGCGATGGGGTCGCGAGCTGGCGCGCGGCAAGGTGATCTTCTTCGAGGCGGCGCTGCTCGGCACGACCGTCGCGCTCAACACCGGACCGCATCTCGCCGCGGGCGACCTCGGCCGCGCCGCCGAGTACGCGATCGCCCCGGTGATGGTCGGCGTGGTGATCTGGCTGCACGCTTGGGTCTCGGCCCGGTACGCCGTCCTGATCGACGGTGCACCGGTGGTGGACCGTGACGCGCCGATGATCCGAATCGACGCGGAACACGTCTCGGGGAGATCCGACTATCACCCGCTCGACAACAGGGACGATCCGGCGAACGGCGGTCGATTTCGCCGGGACGCAGGTTCTGCCGCGCCGCGCCTGAGCGGTGCTGGTGCGAACTCCGGCTCCATGTGGGCCGATCGGCCGGAGAGTGGTCATCACTCCGGCAACGACGCGGCGCCTTTCACAGGCACCGGCGTCGAGCGCGACGAGTCAGCAGCCTCGACGGCCGCGAAGCGGACCGCCGCGACACCGACCGACCATGCGAAGCCGTCACCGACCAACGGCCACATCACCGACAGCCGGACCAATGGCCACTCGGTCGACAACCACCACGCCGAAAGTGCCGCCCCACTCGCGATAAACCATGCCGACGGCGACGTCAGCGAAACATCCGCCGCATCGCCCAGAACCGACGGGCCGTGGCTGACCGGCCACACGGTCCCACCTCGAGCCAACGGACACGGATTCCCGCATGCCACGAACGGGCACACGGTTGAGACCTCAACCAACGGCCCTGCTCACAACCTGGTAAATGGGCACACCACTGCCACAACCACCGGTCGCACCGCCGACATCGGCAACGCAGACCCCTACCCGGACGGTGAAGTCCGCGACATCTCCACCGCCTCAGGCCGAGCCGATGCACCCTCGACCGACGGACACCCGGTCGCAGCTCCCAACGGCCGTGTCTTCCCCCAGGCCACCAACGGGCACCGAGTGGAGACCTCCAGCCACGGCTACGCTCGCGACATTCCGGTCAATGGGCACCCCACGCCTCCGAACACCACCAGCAACGGGCACACCCTCGCGGCAAACGGGCACGCAATCCTCCCGGCCACCAACGGTTACACCGGCGAGACCTCCTCCACCAACGGCTACGCTCACGACCTCGGGGTCGACGGGTACGCCGGTCCCACCACCGATCGGCCCACCGCAGAGAACGGTAGCCCTGCACCCTCGGTCGTTGCCGGTCACAGTGCAGCGCCCCTGCCTGAGGATCGCCCGGCCTCCTCGATCGCACCCCCCGCCAATGCGCGCACCACCCAGTCGGCCGATGATCCGGCGGCACTGCCTTACTCGGCTGATGCAGACGGCTCGAGCCCCGCAGTCGAGTCTTCCTCCGCCACCGTGGTGAACCATCCGGAAGCGTCCATCGCGGGCACACTCGAACCGCATCGCGAAACTAGAAAGCCCCCTGCAGCACAACAGATCTCGATGGAAGATCTGCACGGAGATTTTGTACTCCGGTCCGGTGCGCCGAGCAACGATACCACCGCGAATAGCCCTGTGGCGCAGTCGCTGTCGAGTTCCAAACCAGCTGGACGTCCGATCGAGCGAGGATACGGCGGATTCGACAGCACCGGCACCACCGCGCCCACGCGTACGCCGACTGCGGCGACCGCCGACGCTGCCGCTCAGGCGAATCCAAAGGCCACCGCACCGCGCGCGGCGAAACGCGGAAAGTCACTGTCCGCCGAGCATGGCGACCGCTCGTCCGACGCGGAGAGTGAACAACTCGCACTCGGCGAATCCCCCGAACCTGTCCGCCCACACCTGCGCGCGGAACCGATGCCGATCCTCGACGAAGACGACGAGGACGACGACGAATTCTCCACCGAGACCGACGAAGCCGACACCGACGACGATGAAATCTCGGCAATCGCACGGGCGATCACCGGCCGACGCCTGTCCAATCTCCCGATCGAGGAGGTCAGGGAGATCCTTACGCTCGCCGACCAAGGCGGCACGACGCCTGCCATCGCCAACGAACTCGGAGTCTCCCGCGCCGCGGTCACCCGCGTCCTGGATTCGGCGATCAGAGTCCACCGCCCGTACCTCGTCATCGGCTGACAGAGCGGATCGGCGACACCTCGGCGTCGCACAGTTGGCTGCGCCGACGCGGTACCCCAGCGGTGCACGCCCACCGCGTACGCAACGCGCACAGAGTGGATCCGACCACCGCAAGGCGGGCCGCCAGCCGGACCGACCGCCGGGTGTTCGGCCACCGGCCCGACGAGTAGGCGAGCAAGAGCGGACCGCCGACGTCGAGCCATCGGCTGACGTCCTCGAATTGGAACAAGCAACCAGGGAGTATCAGTACTGGCCAGTAGCGCGACGCCGCGCTGACGTGCGGTGCGGCGGACTCAGCTGCTGCCACCTCCGCAACCACTACCTCCACCACAGCTGCTGCCGCCTCCGCAGCTGCTGCCGCCGCTGTCCCCGTCGCCGCCGGAGCTACTCCCGGAATCACCACCACTGTCCCCGGCCGCCCAACCGCACCGACGCCGTTGCTGTTCACCACCGGACCTGCCGTTGGCAATGCCGATGATCACGGCGATCACGATCACCACGACAGCGACGCCGAGCAAATACTCCATAGCCGAACGGTATCCGCCTGCAAGCCGACGCGCACCGCTTCCAGGCCGAGGGGCTGTGCACTCGGTGAGTTCCGAGTGCACAGCCCTTGGACCACCTGCCCACCTCAGTCGTCGGCGTTCGTCCAACCCCTCTCGGGCCCCACTGTTCGCGGCTGAGGTTTGCCCGGCGTCCTGCTAATAGGCAGGATCGTAGGACTTCGCCGGCCGCGGCCGACCCGTTGCAGCGTCAGCGATGGTCCGATCGCCGTGCCCGGGCCACCATGCTTTGTGTCCGATCATGGCGGTGAGGGCGGGGGTGAAGAACATCGCCATGACGAACGCGGCGATCGCGATACCCACCGAGATGGCGAAGCCCATCTGTGCGAGCACGTTGTTGCCCGCCAACATCATCGACGCGAACGTGCCCGCCAGGATCACCCCGGCCGCCGCGATGGTCGGTCCAGTGTGCCGAACTGCCAGGGCGGCCGCCTGTTTCGGCTCGTTGCCCTCGCGCGCCTCCTCCCGCAGACGGGCCACCATGAGGATGTTGTAGTCGGTACCGAGTGCGACCACGAACAGATACATGATCACCGGGAGGGTGAAGATCAGTCCGGACTCGCCCTGGATGTTCTGGAACACCAGCACCGCGGCGCCGAGGGTCGCGGCGAACCCGAGGAAGACCGACGCCATCAGGTACCACGGCGCGACCAGACTGCGCAGCAGCAACCCCAGCACGATCATGATCAGGATCGCCGCCACCGGAAACACGATCGCGTAGTCGCGCGCCATCGCGTCCTGGAAATCGACGAAGACCGAGGTCAATCCGCCGACCGCCGCAGTAGCCCCGGCGGGTGCGGCCGAGTGCGCGACATCCCGCAGCGGCCCCTTGACGGTGTCCAGGGCGGCATCCGACTCCGGCACGTCGGCGAGCGTCACCACGAAATCGGCGATCGTCTTGTCGGCGGACAGCTTCGGCTCCGCCACGTCTCCCACGCCGGGCACCGCGGCCAGCGCGCTTCGGTAGGTGCTGAGCTGCTCTTCGGTCAACTCGCCACCACCGGAGCGCAGCAGGACATCCGAGGGCTGTGTGGTCCCCGCGGGCATGCCCTTCACCAATTCCTTGCTGTAGACCACGGATTCGGACGCCTCCGAGGTCGAGCCGGAGCTGAGGTCGAAGGTCGGGTGGAAGCCGAACGCGAACACCCCCAGGGCGACCAGCACACCACCGGACACCACCGCGAAAGCGCCGGGCCGCCTTCCGAGCGCATTGCCGACCGCGGTGAATCGCGCACCCTTCGGCTCGGTCCGCCACGCCTTGGACGGCCAGAACACCTTGGTGCCCAAGAGCGAAACCACCGCAGGCACCAGCGTCAGCCCGGCCACCAACGCCACCGCGACCGCGATCGCCAGTGCCGGACCCATGGCCCGGAACATGCCGAGCGTGGACAACACCAGCGCCATGAACGCGATGATCACCGCGCCCGCCGCGGAGGTGATGGCCTCACCGACACGGGTGACGGCACTGACCATGGCGGTCTTCGGATCTTCGCCCGCCCGCAGCCGCTCCCGGTAGCGGAACATCAGAAACAGGATGTAGTCGGTGCCGACACCGAACAGCACGACCACCAGGATGGCGTTGATCGACGCATCGATCTGCAGGTCGAAGGCCTTGGCCACCATGGCGATCAACCCACCGACCATGCTGGAGATCGCGCCGATCACCACGATCGGCAGCAGCGCGATCACCGGGCTGCGGAAGATGACCAGCAGCAGCACCAGAATCAGCACGATGGTGGCGACACCGATGATCGCCATGCCCTTTTCGCTGGATTCCTGCTGGTCCAGCACCTGAGCCGCCTGACCGGTGATGCCCGCCTTCAGGTCGGTACCCGCCACGCGTTCCTTCAGCTCCGCGCGCAGCGCCTTGACCGCGTCACTCTGCGTGGTGTCGTTCGGATTGGTCACCTTGGTCATCTGCACGGCGATGATCTGGATCAGCCGGTTCTCCGAAGGCGGCACCGGCTGGAGCGCGGTGACATCCTTGATCCGCGCGCCCAGCAGCTGAGTGCCGATCGATGTGACCGAGGCCGAATCGCCCTCGGTCAGCGGAGCCCCGTCCTGCCGTGCGAACACAATGATCGCCGCGGGCGCCGAACTCTGCGGAAACGCCTCCTGCTGCATCTCCAAAGCCTGGATCGACTCGTAATGCGAAGGCAGGAACGCGGATTGGTCTGTCGTCGATTTCAGTTCCGGCGCCGAGGCCACCACCGCAATGGCGAGCAGCACCCACAGGCCGATCACCTTCCACGGATTGTGGACCACCACGGCCCCCAGTCGTGCGAACATCTGCGAAGAAATCCTTTCCGGACTCGTAATGCGCTGGGCTAGTTCAGATTTGAAGATCTTGCAAGCTCGGGTTCTCGGCTACATCCACGACCGTCCGATAGATGTGCGCCGGAATCCGGCCCTCGAGCTCGGCCGGTGAATCCACGATCTCGACCGTGTAGTCACCCCATTCGCGCTCGGCACCGGTGAACCCGAGCAGGACGCGCCAGTTCTTCCAGTCGGTCCAGTCGGTCGCCGCGGCCATCTCCCGCCAGTTCGATTCCTGCCGGTGCACCACGAACTTCCCCTTGCGGCTCACATACACCCGCACCACGTCCACCCCGGCCTTGGTGTACTCCCGCGATTCCCCGAGCAGCCTGCCGAAGAAGCGCTGCCTACGCGCACCACCCGGCCCGACCTGCAGCACGATCTCGCGGAAGTCCTCCGCTCCACCCGTCTCGGTGCCCTTCTTCGCAAAGGTGACGCCCCCGGCCTGCTCGTCGATAGCATCCGCGCTGGTCAGGTTGTTCGGATCGCTGGACATGACAATTCCCCGTTTCATAGATGAATGCGCATGCAAGCATGCGTCCACCGCCAACGGTCCCGTCTCGGATTCCGTTGCACCGGTGTCGATTTGATGTTGTCCGCGGCGCCGACCTCGCAACGCCCGCCGGATCCACTATAAGTAGATGTATACGTATAATGCAAGGGTCCTGCTCATCGAGCGCGCTCACTCCCCAAGACGGGCGAATCGTGGCATCCGGACCTCAACCAGCCGCCGGGGATCCCTCCGCACCGGGATTACAACGACGGCCACGTTGGGCAGTGGCGAGCCTTCGCGTGAGTTCAGGCCTACCCGCCGACCACGGCCGAAAACGCCACCGCGGCGACCGCGCACTGTCCCCACGCCGACGAACGGCGAACGACGCTCGGTGAGCAAATCGGTGAGGTTATCGTTATGGACATGGCCGCCACTTATGCCTACGACGAGCAGCCGAGCGGCGGGCATCCGCTACTCCCTGGCGCATCCCCGCAGCAGATACGCTCGGCGCTGATGCCAGCGGACGTCGATAAGTTCGACGCAGCCTACGCGCGGGCATTGGACGACGCCCGACAGAGCTTGGACCTCACCGATCTGTTCCGCACACTCGAGCACTGGCGCCGTCTCGCAGTCCTGCAGAGCGACCCGGACAACTACCGACGTGTCGTCCGGCGAGCCGCGGAGCTGTTGACCGGACAAGCGATTCCGGAGGACGAACCGCTGGAGGTTACTCGCGCCAAGGCTGGCATGTAGGTGTTCCTCGTCGTCACCGACCCGAGCGCCAGTGACCAGGTCGATGCCCTCCCCGACCACGCGCTCACAACCTATGCGGAGCTACGGTCGTACTCGAAGTCAGCCCGTGGAGCGGCGAGTCGATCAACGGTGCGAATCCAGACGCACCAGTACGCCAGATGACCTTCGGGCCTGATCACGAAGGCCTGGTCACGTACCTCATCGCCTACCGACAACGCGAAGTTCACATACTCGCCGTCCACTGGCTCGGCAGTTCGTAGCGCCTGGCAGGGGCTGCGGCCCCGCACCGGTCGAGTCCACCACGAGTGGCACACGATGGAGAGGCATACTCCTCGGCGTTTGCATCGGCTATGTGCCACTCGACGGAAGGGCGGCCATTCACGCCGGGTCGACACCCGCCCAGAAAGTCCCGGGTTCCTCACACAACGAGCACGAGGGGCACCGAGGACAGCGCCAGTCCAAGCCAAGATGTGGCGATGCCGACTCCGAACTGACCTGATGGTTCCCGCCCCGGCCCGAAGTCCGGGCTACGGCGTGGGGCGATTCATCGCATCCCGAATTTCGTCCTTGCCGATGGGTCCGCCCAGGTCAAAGGACTCTCCGTCGCCGCCAAATACCAGTCGACCATGCTCGAGGTACAGAGTCTGGCTTCTCAAATAGGCTGCATGTGCCTGTTTCAGGCGTCGAGCGAGCCTCGGGATGACACAGCCATCGAGGTTATCGACCGCAACCCATTCCCACCTGTCGAGTTCTGCCGCCTGAAGCGTGATCGCTGCCTCGTCAACAAGTTCACCGCAGTCGAATACATAGAGAATCTTGTCACCTTCGGTTTCACTGGGAGCCCAGTCGTGAACAAGCAATCGCTGCGGCGGACAGTCGATTCCAAGTTCTTCCAACACTTCACGGTGGCACGCCGCGGCGGGCGCCTCGCCAGGCTCCACGTATCCGCCAGGGATGTCCCACCCACTGCCATATGTCTTGTGCACTAACAGCACCTCGCCGTCACGGACGAATAGGGCTCCAGCCGCAAGCCTTGCTCGCGCAATTCGATTATCGGCATCGTTCATTGGTTTACCTCGCGATCCGCATTCGTTGGGCAAGAGACTGCAACGCAAGTGATGGGCTGCCGTGATTGCTTCGCATCCACGTCAGCACGAGCTGTCTACTCAAGTAATGGTGCCGGACCTGTTCTGGCGCAATCTGTTCGGCTTCGAGCACGGCGGTGATCGAGTCCTTTTGACGTCCTGCGAGATTGAAAGCGCGGGCGAGCTCGAGTTGGTGGCGGATTCGGCGCTCCGCAGGTAATGCTGACGTGTCCACAGTAGGACCGATGCTCAGGGCAACCTGCACATCCCCGAGTTCCATTGCTGTATTGACCCGGTGGATTGCGACGTTGGTCGGTCCGAATGCGGTCCACAGGCAGTTGCGGTCCCCGCCAATGCGGGCTGCGGTCTGGTCGGCTTCGAGCAGGAAGTCTTGAACGATGTTTCGGCGATTGTTGCGGGCTGCGGCCATCGCTCCGACAAGTAGCAGGGTCCCGTACACCGACAGCACGTCTGCGCGGCCGCTGCCGAGATGTGGCTGTAGGAAGGACACCCCGACTTCGACGAGGTCGAGGGAGGGCTGCAGACGACCTGTCGACATCAGAGTGAAAGCCACCGATCGCATCAAGGATCCGATGATCGCTGGGTCACCGGTGTGTTGTGCGGCGCCGAGCCCACGCTCCGCCGCGTTCCATGCGAGGTCAGTCTCGCCCAACTTGGTCAAGACTGAGGCTGCGGCTTGATATCCCAACGCAAGTACGCGATAGCCGGTCACATCGGAGCTGCTCTGAACCATGGAAAGCGCCGCCGACAACAGCGCAGGCAATCGCCCGGCCGCAGCACCGAACCTCGATGCCTGGTATGCGCCGAATACCTCGCTGAGCTCGCGTTCGAGTTCGTTCAGTTCAAGAGATTCGTGGCCTCGAGCTGCTGGAAGCAGCGCCGGTATCAGGTGGCTGTAGTCCATCAACGCGGCGCGGAGGGCCGGAACAGTGGAAGTCCCGCTGTCAGGAGTCCAGTCAAGCAACGTTGGCTCACCGATCAGATCGCCGAGCGAGACGTCTAGCGCGTCGGCTAGCAGACGAATCACCGACAACCGGTCCAAAGGGATCCGGTTGTTCTCAACCTTGCTCATCCAGTCTTCGGTGCGGCCGACTAATCCGGCGAGGACGTCCTGAGGCATGCCGCGTCGCCGACGGTACCAAGCCACCCGTTCACCAATGGTGAGGTCTTGCGTCATTCCACGCACCAGATGATCTTCCACCTCCCTTGGCTGGGACCCCGGAAGGAAATTCCGGGGTTCGGACCGGACTAGGGATCACGCTACTTCCCGACCGACAACGACAGTGCCGGATGGGGTGGATCATCGTGAGCATCGAAGAAGTCAGCACCGTGGCCGACTGGGTGGATTTCTACCGTCGACAGTTTCATCTGCCCGCGCAGGAGCGCGGCGGCTATGTGATGTTGCCGGTAACGAGCACCGTGGGGATCGTGCACATGCCGAAGCTAGTCGCCCAACAAGTCTCGGATGCACTGCGCGAACAAGGAAATGCAGGCCCGCTACTTGCCCGGCAGATTCGCTGGACGTTCGTCGCAGCTGTGGACTACAGCCCCGGCTACCAGATACTGGATCTCTTGTCCCGCAACGACATCTGCGTACCCATAGTCGGCAGCGCATTGATGATCCCGACCAGCCTCGGGCGATACACCCGCGAAGGAGCCTATTGGGTCAACACTCCCGAACGCGATCGGCGCTTGCCCCTTCTGTCGACTGTCATCACAACCGCGCTCGCGCGGTCACAGGCAACGAGCACAAGAGACCCTCGCAAGTAAGCGACCAGCTCTGGTCTACCGCGACTGCGCGGTACACACCCGCAAATCGGCAAGGGCCCGCCTTCCGAAAGGAAAGCAGGCCCTTGTTCGTCGACTTGTCAGCCGCGGAGCAGGCTTACTTCGCCTTCTCCAGGACCTCGACCAACCGCCAGCGCTTGGTGGCCGACAGCGGACGGGTTTCCATCAGCTGGACGCGGTCGCCGATGCCGGCGATCTCGTTCTCGTCGTGCGCCTTCACCTTGGAGGTGGTGCGGATGATCTTGCCGTAGAGCGGGTGCCGGTTACGGTCTTCCAGCTCGACGACGATCGTCTTGTTCATCTTGTCGGAGACAACGTAACCGACACGCACCTTGCGGGTGCCGCGCTGCCCTTCTACTTTGTCGCTCATGCGGCGTCTCCCTTGCCAGCGGGTCCGGTGGCCAGACCGAGCTCACGCTCACGCATGACCGTGTAGATGCGCGCGATCTCGTGACGGACGACGCGCAGACGACGGTTGTTGTCCAGCTGACCCGTCGCCATCTGGAAGCGCAGGTTGAACAGCTCTTCCTTGGATTCGCGCAGCTTGGCCACCAACTCATCTTCGGTGAGCTCGCGGAGCTCTGCGGCCGGTGTTCCGGTAGCCATCAGAACTGCTCCTCCCTGGTGACGATCCTGCACTTCATCGGGAGCTTGTGCATCGCGCGGCGCAGGGCCTCACGAGCGGTCTCCTCATTCGGGTAGCTCATCTCGAACATGACCCGGCCGGGCTTCACGTTCGCGACCCACCACTCCGGCGAGCCCTTACCCGAACCCATGCGGGTCTCGGCGGGCTTCTTGGTCAGCGGACGATCCGGGTAGATGTTGATCCAGATCTTGCCGCCACGGCGGATGTGGCGAGTCATCGCGATACGCGCCGACTCGATCTGCCGGTTGGTGACGTAGGCAGGCTCCAGCGCCTGGATGCCGTACTCGCCGAACGCCACCGAGGTGCCGCCCTTGGCCATGCCGGAACGGCCCGGGTGATGCTGCTTGCGGTGCTTCACCTTACGAGGCATCAGCATGCGTCAGCCCTCCTGTGTCTCTGCCGGAGCATCGGCCACCGCGGTGGCGGCGCGCCCGGCCTCGGTGCTGGTCGCCGTGGTGCCGGAGGAACCGGACCGACGCGGGCGGCTCGGCCGCTCCCGGCGCGGACGCTCGGGCGCGGCGGCAGCGGCGGCCAGCTCACGCTTACCACCGACGATGTCGCCCTTGTAGATCCAGACCTTCACGCCGATGCGACCGAAGGTGGTCTTGGCCTCGTAGAGGCCGTAGTCGATGTCGGCGCGCAGCGTGTGCAGCGGCACCCGACCCTCGCGGTAGAACTCCGAGCGCGACATTTCCGCGCCACCGAGGCGGCCCGAGCACTGCACACGGATGCCCTTGACGTTCGGCGAACGCATGGCCGACTGGATGGCCTTGCGCATCGCGCGACGGAACGCCACACGGTTGGACAGCTGCTCGGCGACGGCCTGCGCCACCAGCTGCGCATCCGACTCGGGGTTCTTGACCTCGAGGATGTTCAGCTGCACCTGCTTGCCGGTGAGCTTCTCCAGCTCGGCGCGGATGCGGTCGGCCTCGGCGCCGCGGCGGCCGATCACGATGCCGGGACGCGCGGTGTGGATGTCCACCCGAACACGGTCACGGGTGCGCTCGATCTCGACCTTCGAGATGCCCGCCCGCTCCATGCCGGTGGCCAGCAGCTTGCGGATCGCGACGTCTTCCTTCACGTAGTCCGCGTACTGCTTGTCCGCGTACCAACGCGACTTCCAGTCGGTGGTGATACCGAGGCGGAAGCCGTGGGGGTTGATTTTCTGTCCCATTTACTTTGCCCCTCCCTTCCGGCGGTTACGAGTGGATCCACCGGCGGTGGGGATGCTCTCGACCTCGATGGTGATGTGGCTGGTGCGCTTGCGGATGCGGAACGCACGGCCCTGGGCACGGGGCTGGAACCGCTTCATGGTGGCGCCCTCGTCGACGTAGGCCGTCGAGATGACCAGTGTGGCCGGGTTCAGGCCGAGGTTGTTCTCGGCGTTGGCCGCGGCGCTGGCGACGACCTTGGCGACCGGCTCGCTCGCGGCCTGGGGCGCGAACTTCAGCAGGGCGAGGGCGTCCTCGACGCGCTTGCCGCGGACCATGTCCACGACACGGCGTGCCTTCATCGGGGTCACGCGAACGTACTTGGCGGTCGCGCGCGCAGTCGGGTTCTGAGTCTCAGTCGTCATCGCCGCTTGCTCTTCCGGTCTTCCTTGACGTGGCTCTTGAACGTCCTGGTCGGCGCGAACTCACCGAGCTTGTGCCCGACCATGGACTCCGAGACGAACACCGGCACGTGCTTGCGGCCGTCGTGGACGGCGAAGGTGTGCCCGATGAAATCGGGGATGATGGTCGAACGACGCGACCAGGTCTTGATGACCTGCTTGGTGTTCTTCTCGTTCTGCACGTCCACCTTCTTCAGGAGGTGGTCGTCGACAAACGGGCCTTTCTTGAGGCTGCGTGGCATTTCTTACCTCCTCCTTCAGCGCTTCTTGCCGGTCTTGCGACGGCGGACGATGAGCTTGTCGCTCGGACGGTTGGGCTTGCGGGTGCGGCCTTCCGGCTGACCCCACGGCGAGACCGGGTGGCGACCACCGGAGGTCTTGCCCTCACCACCACCATGCGGGTGGTCGACCGGGTTCATGACGACACCACGGACCGTGGGGCGGCGACCCTTCCAGCGCATGCGGCCGGCCTTGCCCCAGTTGATGTTCGACTGCTCGGCGTTGCCGACCTCGCCGACGGTGGCGCGGCAGCGCACGTCGACGCGGCGGATCTCACCGGAGGGCATACGCAGCGTGGCGTAGGGGCCTTCCTTACCCAGCAGCTGGATGCTCATACCAGCGGAACGGGCCAGCTTGGCGCCGCCGCCGGGACGCAGCTCCACCGCGTGGATGGTGGTACCGGTCGGGATGTTGCGCAGCGGCAAGTTGTTGCCCGGCTTGATGTCGGCGGTCGGGCCGGACTCGATGCGGGTGCCCTGCGTCACGCCCTTGGGAGCGATGATGTAGCGCTTCTCGCCGTCCACGTAGTGCAGCAGCGCGATGTTCGCGGTCCGGTTCGGGTCGTACTCGATGTGCGCGACCTTGGCCGGGATGCCGTCCTTGTCCAGGCGACGGAAGTCGATCAGACGGTAGGCACGCTTGTGACCGCCACCGCGGTGGCGGGTGGTGATCCGGCCGTGGGCGTTGCGGCCGCCGGACTTGGACAGCGGGCGCAGCAGCGACTTCTCCGGGGTCGACCGGGTGATCTCGGCGAAGTCCGAGACGCTGGCGCCACGACGGCCCGGCGTTGTCGGCTTGTACTTACGGATTGCCATGAGTTCTTCTCTGCTTTCTGGAATCCCAGGCGCTTACGCGACCGGGCCTCCGAAGATCTCGATGGGCTTGCTGTCGGCCGAGATGGTCACGAGCGCGCGCTTGGTGTTCTTGCGCTTGCCGTAACCGAAGCGGGTCCGCTTGCGCTTGCCCTGACGGTTGGCGGTGTTGACGCTGGTCACCTTCACACCGAAGACCTTCTCCACGGCGATCTTGATCTGCGTCTTGTTGGAGTCCGGGTGCACCAGGAAGGTGTAGGTGCCTTCCTCGATCAGCCCGTAGGACTTCTCGGAGATGACCGGCGCCAGCAGAATGTCGCGGGGGTCGGCGATGGTGGTCACTTGCTCTCCTCCTGTGCAGCCTCGGCCGGGCCGTGCACGAACGCGTTGAGCGCCTCGACGCTGAACACCACGTCGTCGCTGTTGAGCACGTCGCGGGTGTTGAGCTGGTCCGGAGCGATCGGGTGCACGTTCTGCAGGTTCGCCAGGCTCTTCCACGCGGCGACGTCCTCGCGGCCGACCACCACCAGGAACTTCTTGCGATCCGACAGCTCGGCCAGGAAGGTCTTGGCGGTCTTGGTGGACGGGGTCTGGCCGGCCACCAGTTCGGTGATCACGTGGATGCGCTCGTTGCGGGCCCGGTCGGACAGGGCGCCACGCAGAGCGGCGGCCTTCATCTTCTTGGGCAGGCGCTGGCTGTAGTCGCGCGGCTGCGGGCCGTGCACGGTGCCACCGCCGGTGAACTGCGGCGCGCGGGTCGAACCCTGGCGGGCGCGACCGGTGCCCTTCTGCCGGTACGGCTTCTTGCCGCCACCGCGCACCTCGCCACGGGTCTTGGTCGCGTGGGTGCCCTGGCGAGCCGCGGCCTCCTGGGCCACGACGACCTGGTGCATCAGCGCGATGTTGGCGGTCACGTCGAAGATCTCCGCGGGGAGCTCGACGGTGCCGTTGGTCTTGCCGCCGATCTCCTTGACCGGCAGCGTGAGGTTGGCCTTCTTCTCGAGGCTGGTCATGCGTGCGCACCACCCTTCACGGCGCTCTTGACGATCACGACGCCGCCCTTGCGACCCGGGATCGCTCCCTTGATCAGCAGCAGACCGTTCTCGGCGTCCACCTTGTGCACCGAAAGGTTCTGCGTGGTGACCCGGTCGTTACCCATCCGGCCCGACATGCGCATGCCCTTGAACACGCGGCCGGGGGTGGCGCAGCCACCGATCGAACCCGGGCGGCGGTGCACCGCCTGCGCACCGTGCGAGGCGCCCTGACCACGGAAGCCGTGGCGCTTCATGGTGCCGGCGAAGCCCTTGCCCTTGCTGGTGCCGGTGACGTCGACGTAGCTGCCCTCTTCGAACACGTCGGCGTTGATCTCCTGGCCGACCTCGAAGGTGGAGGGGTCCGCGACGCGGATCTCGGCGACGTGGCGGCGGGGAGTGACACCGGCCTTGGCGAACTGACCGGAGACCGGCTTGTTCACCTTGCGCGGGTCGATGGCGCCGAACGCGACCTGGACGGCGCTGTAGCCGTCGCGCTCCACGGTGCGGATCTGGGTGACGACGTTCGGCCCCGCCTTGATGACGGTCACGGGAACGACGCGGTTCTTGTCGTCGAAGACCTGGGTCATACCGAGCTTGGTGCCCAGGATGCCGGCGGCAGGCCTGTTCTTGTTGTCAGTCATTTCTCGAGTCCCCGTCACTGAATGTTGACGTCGACGCTGGCCGGCAGGTCGATGCGCATGAGCGCGTCCACCGTCTTCGGCGTCGGGTCGAGGATGTCGATAAGGCGCTTGTGCGTACGCATCTCGAAGTGCTCGCGCGAGTCCTTGTACTTGTGCGGCGAACGGATGACGCAGTACACGTTCTTCTCGGTGGGCAACGGCACCGGGCCGACGACGCGTGCCCCGGTGCGGGTCACCGTCTCCACGATCTTGCGCGCCGATGCGTCGATCGCCTCGTGGTCATAGGCCTTGAGCCTGATGCGGATCTTTTGTCCCGCCACGCTAAGTGTCCTTTTCTCCGCTTTCCTTCGTGATCCGGAAGCTGGCTAGCCAGCCATCTGGACCACCCTCAATTTGCACAGCCCGAACACACGAAGACGTCTCAGTGGAGACCGCGACCGGGCATGCCCGATCCTCGCCGCTGTTCATCTGTCATGGTTCTCCGGTCCACGCGGTCGGGCGTGTCGCCCGTCCGCTCATTCCTCGGCTCTGGATCGCAAAGCATCTCAGGCCTGGAACACTGTCCCGGACGTACCCACGCCAGAAACCCGGCGAGGTACACGATGGGGTACTGCTCGCCCTGCCCGACCACCCGTTTCACGAGGAAACGGACACGGCCCGGTGCAAGGCAACCCGAACAGTATGCCCGACGCCCTGCCGACACTTCAAATCAGGTGCGCACGGCGAACTTACTTGCGAGTAAGATACGGGCCCATGACGAACGAGACCGCGACCTATCGCGGCTGGAAGAAGCTGCCGGACAACCGGCTGGGGCACGCCCTGTTCTCGCTGGGGATGGTGGCTCGGGTGCCCTACTTCGGCACGGTGCTGCCGAACGTGGTCCGGCTGGAACCGGGGCTGTGCGAGGTGACCTCGCCGAAATGGTTCGGCATCCACAACCATCTGGGCACGTTTCATGCCATCGCGGCGTGCAACTTGGCCGAGGTCGCGATGGGCATGCTGAGCGAGGCGACCGTTCCCGCGACACACCGGTGGATTCCGAAGGCGATGAACGTGCAGTACCTCGCCAAGGCGGAGACCGGTCTGCGCGCGGTCGCGAAGCTGGCCGAGGTGCCCGACTTCGCGACCTTCACCGAAGGCCGCGAACTGGTGGTGCCGGTGTCGATCTACGACAAGCACGGCCTGGAGGTCGTGCACGCCGACATCACCACCTGGGTGACACCCAAATAGGGCAACCACTCAGCACGGCAAGGGGCGGGCGTCGGCCGCGAGTGCCGAGAGAACGGCCTCGGCGGTACGCGGGTCGGAAAGCAATCCGCTGTGGTTCGCGGTGTTGCCGGGGCAGCCGTCCTGGAGCCAGACATTGCGGTCGCCCTCGGCGGGGGCGGCGAGCAGGGCGGTGTCCTGCGGCGTGATCACTTCGTCGGCGCGGGAGGCGATGGCCGTGTACCGGAGACCGGGCACGGTCTCGCCTCCCGCGTTCAGCCGGTTCAGCAGCGGTGACCCGACCACCTGCTGCTGTCCCGGAGTTCCGTAGACCTGGGCGGCGATCTGCGTGTTGCCCAGGCCCAGCGAGGCCAGGTCTGGATAGGTGCCGCGCAACCCGGCCCACGTCGAACCGCGATACGGCGTTCCCATGGTCACCACCTGCGACACCGCGTCCGCGCCGCGGGCTCGCAGGTATTGCCGGATCACGGTGCCGCCGGTGGAATGCCCGACCAGCGCCACCCGGCTCGCCCCGGTCGTGTTCCGTACCGCTTCCACGACATCGGCGAGTTCCGCGGCCATCCGATCGATGTCGGCCACGCCGTAGACCACCCGCCCCAGCAACGCGGCGCCGATCGGCCCCATACCGGTCGAGCCGGAACCGGTCTGGCCACTCACCGCGTCGACAACGGCCGGCGCCGCACCGAGATTCGCGGCGAACACACAGTGCCCCTCGGCCCGCAACGCGGGCGCGAGCAAGAGGAAACTGCGGACGGCATCGGTGCCCGACCCGTGCAAGAGCACCACCGGCTCGGGCCGCGCCTGCGTGGGACGGCAGGACCAATCGTTGGCGCCGTCCAGCGGTGGCAGCTGCGGCACGGCGAGCGCGTTCGGCATGTGCAGCACGGCCGTACAGGCAGCGGCGACCAGCAGACCGGCGATCCGCGCGGCGTACGAGCGAATAGTCATCTCGAAGTCCCGGGGATCAGATTCCCAGTGGGGCGGCCAGCGTCGGCCACGAGTCCTTCAGCGCGTCCTCCCAGTAGCCCCAGGTATGGGTGCCTTCCGGCCGGAAGTTGTATCGCGCGGGAATTCCCAGGCTGTCCAACCGGGCCTTCATATTCTGCGAGCAATAATTGGCCGCTGCCTCGATGACCCCGCCGAGCACGATTTGATTCGAGAAACCCCATGCGCCGGGCAGCGAATACTTTCCGCCGTACACGTCGTAGACACCGGGAAGCCCATTTCCGCTGGAGATGTAGATCGATTTTCCGCGCAGCCCCTCCGCTTGTACGTAGGGATCGTTGGCTCGCCACTGCGGGTCGTCCGCGGGACCCCACATGTTGTCCATCTCCGCCCATCCCCACTCCTCGACGGTGAGCCGGATGAACTCGCGACCCACCGGATCGCTGGTCTGCGCGCACCCGCTGTAGGCCGCGACGCTGGAGAACAGGTCACCGGTGGTCGCGGCGAGGGCGAGTGTCGTGGTACCCGACATCGAGAAACCCGCGACCGCGTTGCGTCCGCTGGTCCCGAGATACGCGTTGATCAGCGGCGGCAATTCGCTGCTCAGGAACGTCTTCCATTTCTGGCGCCCGAGCCTCGGGTCGTCCTTCTGCCAGTCCGCGTAGTAGCTGAACATCCCGCCGATCGGCGTCACCGCGTGCACGTTCTTGTCCGAGAGGAATTGCATCGCATCGGTTTTCGTGGCCCAGGTGGAGCCATCGCTGCCGCCCCCCGCACCGAGCAGCAGGTACAGCACCGGACGCGGCACACTGGTATCCGCGGCGCGCTGCACTTCGACCGGAATGTCGAGATCCATGGCGGCGGAATGCACCGTCAAGGTCAGACTGCGAGCGCTGTGCTCCTGCACGGAAACGACAGAAGACTCCGCGGGTGCCGCGTTCGCCTGCGCCGGTACGACCGCCGACGCGGCCGCGCCGACGGTGGCGGCGCACAGCACGAGCCGGCGGAGGTGGCTTCCTCTCATGATGCCCCTTATCCAGAATCCCGGAACGCATCGCGTTCCGAGGTCAGGCTATGCTGCGCCGCAAGGCATTTCATGACTGAAGTTGCTGGGCCACTGATTCTGGGGGCACGCGCGAAATGGAATTCGCACCGAGACCCGTTTGTGGCGGATATCGCGAGACCCGAATTACTTGGGCTCGCGTGATCGGAATAGTTGCGCTCGCGTCGGCCCAGCGGATTGAATGCCCCTATGGGTGTCAGCGCGGTCCGGGAAGTCGATGTGTGCGTGGTCGGACTCGGCCCGGCCGGGCGGGCACTCGCCCACCGCGCACTGCGGTCCGGACTGTCGGTGACCGCGATCGATCCACGTCCCGACCGCTTATGGCCGCCGACCTTCTCCTGCTGGGTGGACGAATTGCCGGATTGGCTGCCGTCGGCCGCCATCGCGACCACGATCCCGGCGCCCACGGTCTGGACGAAAACCGAGCATCGCATCGATCGGCCCTACTGCGTGCTGTCCAAACCCGGTCTGCGCGCGGCGCTCCCGCTCGACGATGCCACCGTCGTCGCGGGCCGGGCCACCCGGGTGGATGCGCATGAGGTGGAACTCGCCGACGGTACCGTGCATACCGCCACAGCGGTGTTCGACACCCGCGGGCTGCCCACCCTCGGACGTCGCAGGGCGGCGAGCGCGCACGGTATTTTCGTCGACGCCGAGACCGCCGCGCCGATGGTCTCCGATGGCGAGGGTTTGCTGCTGGACTGGCGGCCGGAGAACGGCGCGGGCCCCGACGAGCCGCCGTCGTTCCTCTACGCGGTGCCGGTCGGCGACGGCACGGTGATCTTCGAGGAGACCAGTCTCGGGCTGCGCGGCGGCATGCCGCAGCACGAACTGCGCAAGCGCACGCTCAACCGCCTCGCCGCGCACGGCATCCGGCTCACCGGCGCCGAACCGAGCGAGGCGGCGCACTATCCGCTCGACCAGCCACCGCCGCGAAAAGGCGAGGCCAGGGCGATTCCGTTCGGTTCGCGCGGCGGCATGATGCACCCGTGCACCGGCTACAGCGTGGCCGACTCACTGGCGCTGGCCGACACCGCGATCACCGCGCTGCGCCAGGGCCGCGATCCGATCGCCGCACTGTGGCCGCCACGCGCTCGACTGGTGTATTGGATGCGGATGCGTGGACTCTACGGCCTGGGCAGGCTCACCACCGAACAGTCCATTGCCATGTTCGACGCCTTCTTCAGCGCCTCCCCGCGCGGCCAGCGCGCCCTGCTGTCCGCGCACGACGACTACTCCGCCCTCGGCGCCGTGCTGTTCAACACGGTCGCGCACACCTGGCCGTTCCGCTGGCGCTACGACCTGGTCGGTTGGACCAACCGGAATCGCTGGCTGGACTACGACTTCGATCAGGCGCCGGTCTCGGCCGCGCGCCGGTAGCCGCGGATCGCGGGATAGGCGAACACCGCGATCAGCCCGATCACCCAGGCGACTGTCTTCAGCAGCGGTTCGGCCACCGGGCCGCCGTAGGACAGGCCCTTCATCGCGTCGATGGCGCAGCTCATCGGCTGGTTGCCGACGACGTCTTGCAGCCACGTCGGGTAGACGAACGTCGGGACGAATCCGGAGTTGAAGAACATCAGCAAGGTGCTGATCAGGCCGATGGTGTTCACCAGCATCACACCCTCCGACATCGTCGCCACCGCGGTGACCAGCACCGCGAACGCCACACCGAACAGCACCGGAATGCCGATCAGCGCCAGCGCCGCCAGCGGTCCCTGATCGAAGCGGAAGCCGATGGTGAAGCCGACGGCGATCACGAACAGCGTGGTGACCAGCACCCGGATCGCCTCGGCGAGCAGGCGGCCGGTCAATCCGGCCGCGCGATGGACCGGCATGGTCCAGAACCGGCCGAGCAGTCCGGTGAGCTTCTCCACCTTGAAGCCGAGCGCGCTGACCACCGCGCCGGACATGGCCGCGACGAGCGTGATCATCGGAACGGTTCCGTAGACGCTCGGCTGGCCGGTGGCCAGGGTGATCGAGTCGCCGAGCACGATGCGGAACATGAGCAGGGTGAGTGCCGGATACAGCAGCGTCTGGATCGTCGTCGCCGGATCGCGCGCCCACACCCGCAGCAGTCGCTTGCATTGGACCAGACTGTGCGTGGCCCAGTTGCGGACCGAACCCTCCGGGCGCGGCGCCACCTCCGGCAGCGCCGACGGGCCGATCCGCTCGGGCGTCATGGTCGTCTCCACAGAACTCATGACCGCCTCACACTCGCCCAGATCGCCAACGGAACGAACGCCGCCGCGAGCCCGATCACCCACACCAGCGGCACCCACAACACCTGCCAGGTCACGCCGTCCGCCGCCATATCGCGCAGGGCGAAGGAGAACTGGGAGATCGGCTGGTTGCGCACGAAGGGACGAATCCACTCCGGGAAGCTGCGTTCGGGCACGAAGCCGCAGGAGAGCATGCCGAAGATCAGCGTCGGCAGGGTCAGGGCCTGGCTCAGCGATTCCGGGCTCTTGGTCAGACTGCCGAGCGCGTCGGCGCCGATCGCCAGCACCGTGCCGATGGCGAGGGAGAAGACGCAGAACAGCACCGCTTGGCCGAAACCAGCGACGAAGCGGAATCCGATGATGTGCCCGAAGAGCACCGCCGCGGCGAGGGAGGTGACCGACCGGACCAGCCCGGCGCTGATGCGCGCGGAGAACGGCACCAGCGTGCCGATCGGCATGGTCTGCAATCGGGTGCTCAACCCGGTCATCGCCTCGAACGCGGCCACCTGCGCGTTCGACATCATCGTGAAGGCCATGGTCTGCAGCACGATGATCGGCATGACGTACTGCGCGTAGTCGACGCCCTGGAACTTCATCACGTAGCGCAGCGGCAGGTAGAAGCCGACGGTGAAGACCAGCGGCGTGACCACCGCGGCGATCAGCTCGCCTTTGGTGGCCATGGTGCGGACGATGCGGCCGGTCAGCGCGCGCCACTGCGCGAAGGCCGACGGCCGCGCCACGGGCAGGTCGCCGAACAGCGTCGCCGCAGCCGGTGGGGTTTCCGGGGCGGTCGCAGCGGTCACGCGTGACCGCCCGAGTGTCCGGTGATGGACAGGAACACGTCGTCGAGCGAGGGGCGGCGCAACGCGATGTCGGCCAACTCCACACCCGCGCTGTCCAGCCTGCGCAGCGCCTCGGTCAGCGTCACCGCGCCCTCGGGCGCCGGGATGGACAGCCGATCGCCGCCGTCCAGATCTGCCATGACCGCGGGCGGCACCAGGTCACCGAGCGCGTACGCGGCGGTGCGCAGCCTGGTCGGATCCAGCGGGACCACTTCGCAGTAGCTGCCGCCGGTCTTCTCCTTGAGTTCGTCGGCGGTGCCCTCGGCGATCACCGTGCCCTTGTCGATCACGATGATGTTGTCGCTGAGCACGTCGGCTTCCTCGAGGTACTGCGTGGTGAGCAGCACCGTGATGCCCTGCGTCTTCAGCGCGGTCACCAGATCCCAGACGCCCTGGCGGCTGCGCGGGTCGAGGCCGGTGGTCGGCTCGTCGAGGAACACCACCTCGGGACGCACGACCAAGCCGCAGGCGATGTCCACCCGGCGGCGCATGCCACCCGAGTAGTTGCGCACCGCACGGCGGCCCGCGCTCACCAGATCGAATTCCTCGAGCAACGTGTCGGCGCGCTTGCGTGCCGCGGACTTGCCCAGGCCCATCAGCCTGCCGAACAGCTCCAGGTTCTCCCGGCCGGAGAGGTTCTCGTCCAGCGCCGCATACTGCCCGGTCATCATGATCGACCGGCGCACACCCGCCGGGTCCTTCAGCACGTCGTGCCCGGCGACCACGGCGGTGCCGGAGTCCGGCCGCAAAAGGGTGGCGAGGACCTTCACCATGGTCGTCTTGCCCGCGCCGTTGGGGCCGAGGATGCCAAGGACGGAGGCGCGTTCGGCGACGAAGCTGATGCCCTGCAGTGCATGCACGTCGCCGAATGACTTGCGGACGTCCACTACCCGGACCGCTGGCTCACCCGCACGCGAATCTGCTTGGTTGGAACTCGGCATCAACTCTCCACTATCGGCCGGTGCGGCGACGAGGTCGCCCGAGCGCATGGTGCGCTCGGATTGGTGATCCGTCGCGCTCGGCGTGATGTTACCGGCCCGCTCGCCGCGGCTTTCGCCTCGCGGCCGGTCCGTTGGGGGCGCAGCCGGACGTAGTCTGTCCACAGCCCGCGCCGGGGCCGAGCGAAGGCTGAGGCAGCCGCGTAAAACGCGCTGTCGGACGTATTACGTCCTCGGCCTGCGCCGGGCCGAGCGAAGGCGAGGCAGCCGCCCAGTGCGGCGCGCATCAATTGTGTCCTTACTCACATTTCCGGCTCCCAATCCGCCGCGCAAGGGATCGATGCTGGTGAGGACGATCCGGGGCGTTCAGGTGGTGGCGGCCGAGCCTTGTCGGGCCGCCGTGCCTGCCCATAGTCTGCTTTGTGGGGGACCACACTCACTCGTCCGCGGCTGTGCCCCGCTGAGCGGTCCGCACGCTGGTTTCGACACTGCGAGAGGTGATCATGGCCGAGTCCGCGCAGCCATGGGTGGCGGCGCGTCCGGGAGGAACGGGCCGAACGAACGTGCTCACGTCCTACGATCCGCGCACCGGCGAGGTGGTGGGCAACTACGCCGTGATGGGCACCGGCGAACTCAACCGCGCCGTGCGCACTGCCCGCGCCGCCGAAAAGTGGTGGGCGGAGCTGGGATTCAGCACTCGCAAGCGCTGGCTGCTGGATTGGAAGCGCGATATCGCCCGGCGCTCGGGCGAATTGGTCGCCCTGCTGTGCGAAGAAACCGGAAAGCCGGAGGTGGACGCCGCGATCGAGGTGATGCTCGCGGTGGAGAACCTGGATTGGGCCGCGCGCAACGCCGCCCGCGCGCTGGACCGGCGGCGCATCGGTTCCAGCTGGCTCAGCCGCAATCAGCGGGCCTCGGTCGGCTACCTGCCGCTCGGCGTGGTCGGGGTGCTGGGTCCGTGGAACAATCCGGTGTTCACCCCGCTGGGTTCGATCGCCTACGCGATGGCGGCGGGCAACGCGGTGGTGTTCAAGCCGCATGAGCTGACCACCGGCGTCGGAGTGTGGCTGGCGGACAGTTGGGCTCGGCTGGCGCCGAATCAACCGGTGTTGCAAGTGGTTACCGGCGACAGCGCGACCGGCACGGCGCTGTGCCGGGCCAAGGTCGACAAGATCGCCTACGCCGGCCCGGAGGCGGGCGCCCGCGAGGTGATCGCGGCGTGCGCGCAGACCATGACGCCGGTCGTCGTCGAGCGCAGCGGCAAGGGCAGCATGGTCGTGCACGTGGACGCGAAGCTCGACGACGCCGCCGAGGCCGCGGTGTTCGGCGCGATGGCCAACGCAGGGCAGAACGCCACCGGTATCCAGCGGGCCTACGTCGCCCAGTCGGTCTACGACCGCTTTCTGGAACTGGTCGTGGACCAGGCCCGTAAGCTGCGGCCGGGCGCGGACCGGAAGGCGTCCTACGGCCCGATGATCATGGAGTCACAGGTCGAGGTGGTGCGCAGGCAGGTGCGCGACGCGGTGGCCCGCGGCGGCCGCGCGGTGGTCGGCGGGCTCGACTCGATCCGCGAGCCCTACATCGAGCCGATCGTGCTGGCCGAGGTGCCGGAGGAGAGCAGCGCCATCACCGGCGAGGGCATCGGCCCGGTGCTCATCGTGAACAAGGTGGCGAGCATGGATGACGCCGCCGAACGGATCAACGCGGTCGGCACCGACGTCGCGGTGTCGGTGTTCACCCGGGACGTGCACGAGATCGAGGCCTTCGCCGAGCGGCTGCGGGTCGGCGTGGTGACGATCAACTCCTCCACCGCCTACGCGGGCATCCCGGCGTTGCCCTTCGGCGGCGTGGGCGAGTACGGGCAAGGCCACAGCCACGGCGACCAGGGCCTGCGCGAGTTCAGCCGGACGCTGGCCATCGCGCGGAAGCGATACCAGGCGCCGGTGAACCTGTCCACGTTCGACCGCCACCCGCGGCATCTGCGGCTGGCCAGAACGATCTTCCGGATCCGGCACGCACGCACCTGAGCGGCGCAGGCTCAGCCGAGCAGCACCGCGTCCATCAGCGCCGTGACGCGCGCGAGTTGCGCTGGGCGGGAATCGAATCGGATCAGCCTGCCCACATCGATCACCTGGCCGATGGCGGCGTGCACGCGGAAACGCGCTTCCACCGGGTCTCCGTCGAGCAGGTTGGCCCACTCCAGCACGTTCTGCCGCTGGATGGCGCGCAGCTTGTGCTGTTCGGACTGCGGCAGGTTGCTGAATTCGGCGTAGTAGACCGGCATGATCTCCGGCATGGCGAAGCTGAGCTTGGCGTAGCGGTCGGCCAGGCGCCGCGCCGCGTCCTCCCGGCTGGTCGCCTCGGCCAGCGCCTCGGTGATCGCGATGGCCAGCCGGTCGCCGGTGCGGTAGAAAGCCGCGGCGAGCAAGTCGGACTTGCTCGCGAAGTACCGGTACACGCTGGAGGCGTTGATCCCCACGGCGGCGCCGATCTCCTCGATGCTCGCCTCGTGGTAGCCCTGCCTGCCGAAGATCCGGATCGCCTCGGTGAGCAGCTGTTCCCGCTTCGAGGTCACCGGGATGCCGCGCACGGGCTGGGCCGGGTCCGGTTCGGCCGGCGCGGCGGGCAGTTCGGTGCGCAGGACGGCCCAGGCCATCTCGTGCAGGAGAGGGAGCAGTCTGGCACTCGACAGCGCGGTGCGGTGCGCGGCGATACTCGCGATCGCGCTCAGCACGCCCGCGGCCAGCATCGCCACGTCCGCGGGCGGCGCGGCGGGCCGCAGCAGCGCGATCGGCGCGGCGAGCGTGTTGTTCAGGTCGTCGTAGATCTTCTTGATCCGAACGCGGTCGGCACGTTCGAGATAGCGCCGTTCCCAGCGGTAGAGCCCGGCCTCGCGGCGGATCTCGATGGTGTGCTCGCTGATCGCGCGGATCAGGGCGTCCAAGCGCTGCGCGGCGTCGAGCCGTACGTCGTCGGCGGCCTGGGCGACGGTCAGCAGATGCCGTGCGCCCTCCTCGGCGGCGGCGACCAACAGCGCGTACTTGTTCGTGAAATGCCGGTACAGCGCGGGACCGGAGATCCCGACCTCGGCCGCGATCTCGTCCACACCCACCGGGTAGTACCCGCGTTCGCTGAACGCTCGCGCGGCAGCCCGGATGATCTGGACCTTGCGGTCCTTCGGGCGGCGCCGCACCTGCGGTGCGCGTTCCGCACCCGCCCTGCTTCCCGGGTCGGGCCGCGCGGGAGCGAGACCGATCTCGCTGCGATCCGCGACCATGCACCTCTCCGTTCTCCGGCGGCGCTGGTTGACAGCGCCCGACAATGGAACCTAAGTTAACCACAATTCGCAAAGTTAACCATTATTCATGGCCCGGTATCTGCCGAATTCCAGCGTAGGAGCAAACATGAGCAACACCGATTCCGTGGATGCCGCCGACGTGCCGACGGCATCCACGGGGTTCACGGCGGTCAAGGACGGCAAGGTGCTCCGGGTCACGATCACCAAGCCGAAGCGCAAGAACGCCATCGACTACGACACGATGGTCGCGCTCGGAGACACCTTCCACGCCGCGGCCGAGGACCGCGCGGTGCGCGTGATCGTCTTGACCGGCGAGGGCGGCGACTTCTGCACCGGCGCCGACCTGTCGGCGAGCGCGGACGAAGCACGCCGCGGCATCACCTCGGACATGGTGATGGACGCGGCGAACCGGCTGGTGCGCGCGATCGTCGACGCGCCGGTCCCGGTGATCGCGCGCATCCGGGGCGCCGCGGCGGGCGTCGGCGTCGGCATCGCGCTGGCCGCCGACCTGGTCTATGCCAGCGAGGATTCCTACCTGCTGTTGGCTTTCATCAACATCGGCTTGATGCCCGACGGCGGTGCGGCCGCGCTGGTCGCCGCGGCGGCCGGCCGACCGCTTGCCGCGCGTATGGCGCTGCTCGGCGAGCGGCTGCCCGCTCCTGCCGCGAGGGCCGCCGGATTGTTCACGGCGGTCGTCCCCGATAACGAACTCGACGACGCAGTCGCGCAGGCCGTCACGAAGATCGCCGCGGGGCCGCGCCGCGCGCTGGAACTCACCAAGCAAGCACTGAACCAGGCCACGCTGACCTCGCTGGACGCGGCGCTGGACGCCGAAAAGGCCGGGCAGACCGAGTTGTTGCGGTCCCCGGATTTCGCCGAGGGCGCCACGGCGATGCTCACCAAGCGCAAGCCCGTCTTCGCCGACTGATCGGGCCGCCGCGACGGACCCGGCGACAGGCGACTATGTTCATCGGCTATGACTTACCTGGTTACCGGGGCAACTGGGTTCATCGGTCGGTTCCTCATCCCCGAGCTCCTGAAACGCGAGGGTGACATCCATGTACTGGTCCGGCCGGGTGACGCCGCGGCCGACCGGTTCGCCTGCTGTGCGCAGGAATGGGCGGGCGGCGACCGCGTCCGCTTGGTGCGCGGCGATCTCGGTGCCCCCGGGCTCGGCATCGACCCGGCCTGGCTGACGCGGCATCGCGGCGGCATCGAGCACGTCTTCCACCTCGCCGCCGGCTACGACCTGACCGAGCGTGGCGGGGGAACCAGGCATCTGGTCGACGTCGCCGAGGAGCTGAACGCCGATCTGCTGCACCATGTCTCGACCGTGGAGGTGGCCGGGTCCAGCGAAGGCCTGTTCACCGAGGACATGTTCGACCACGGTCAGTCGCTGGCCACGCCGATGCAGCGGGCCGAATTCGAGGCCGAGCGGATCGTGCGGGAATCCTCCCTACGCTGGCGCATCTATCGTCCATCGATCGTGATCGGCCATTCCAGGACCGGTGAGATCGATCGCATCGACGGGCCGTACTACTTCTTCCGGCTGCTGCGGATGGGCGCGCAACTGCCCAGGCTCCTGCCCGTGCTGGTGCCCAAGCTGGGCGAGACGAACATGGTCCCGGTCGATTTCGTCGCGCGTGCCCTGGACCACATCGCGCACCGGCCCGGCTCGGACAAGACGACATACCACTTGGTCGACCCGCGCAGGCAGAGTGCGGTCGAGGCACTGAACCTGTTCGCCGACGAGGCGGGCGCACCGCACTTGGTGGAGGTGATGCCCAAACGCACCCTCGACATGATGTTGCGCGTCCCCGGCGCCAACTGGCTGCTGTCCCGCGTCGGCGTCCCGCTGGATGTTTTGGAGCACAGCGAATTCACCTGCTGGTTCGACTGCCGCCACACCAGCGCGGCGCTCGCGGGCAGCGACATCAAGGTGCCGCCGCTGGACGCCTACGCGCCGCGGATCTGGAAGTACTGGATCGAGAACTGGGTCTGATACCCGCATCCACCTAGCACCGAGGCCACTGGTGAAGTGCACCAAGGGGAATCGCGAAAAGCCGACCGCCTGGTTGCCCCAGGGGGCAACCAGGCGGTCGGTGAAGTTCAGCCGGGCGATCCGGATCGGGTCAGCGGCTCAGATGCCGAGGCCCCTCGCGAGCACCGGCCAGGAGAGCAGGAACTCGTCGCGCCAGTAACCCCACGAGTGGGTGCCCGAGTTGCGGAAGTTGTACGTGGCCGGGATACCCAGCTGTTCCAGCTTGTTCTTCAGGTTGTTCGTGCAGTAGTTGGTGCCTGCCTCGATCACGCCGCCGATGATGATCTGGTTGGCCAGACCGTACGGGCCGGGAAGGGCGTACTGGCCGTTGAGCGTGTCGTGCTGGCCGGGCAGGCCGTTGCCGGTGGAGATGTAGAGATCGAGCCCGCGCAGCCCCTCGGCGTGCACGTACGGGTCGTTGGCCACCCACTCCGGCCCGCCCTGGGGACCCCACATGTTTTCGGTGTCGCCGCCGCCCCAGGTCTCCACGGTCAGCTTCACGAACTCCGAGCCGACCGGGTCACTGGTCTGCGCGCAGCCGCTGTAGGCCGCGGCGGCCTTGTACAGGCCCGGCTTGGCGATCGGCAGCGCGAGCACCGTGGTGCCCGAGGTGGACAGGCCCGCGATGGCGTTCACGCCGTTGGTGCCGAGCGCGCCGTCGACCAGCGGGGGCAGCTCCTCGGTGAAGAAGGTCTTCCACTTGTTGCGGCCGAGCACCGGATCGTCCTTGATCCAGTCGGTGTAGTAGCTCCACTTGCCGCCGATCGGCTGGACCACGTTGACGTTCTTGTCCGACAGGAACTGCAGCGCGTCGGTCTTCGCCTGCCACGAGGCGTCGTCCTCGCCGCCACCCGCGCCGTTGAGCAGGTACAGCGTGGGACGCGGCACGGACGCGTCGGCCGGGCGCTGGACGTCGACGATGATCTTCTCGTCCATCGCCGCCGAGTACACGTACAGCCGGATGCTGCGCGAGTCCTTGTACTCGGCCTTGGTGATACGCGAACCGTCCGGGGCGACCGGGTTGCCCAGCAGGGTCTTGGAATCGATGATCGGGTCAGCTGTCGCACTGGACGCGCCGAGACCGGTCATCACTCCCGCGAGCACTGCCGTTGCCGCGATCGCTGCCGCGGCACGCAGGCCGCCGCGCCGGGTCTGTCGACGTATCAATTTCGCACCTTCGCTTCGTCTCGAGATTCGCTCTGCATGCCCCACGCGCCGGGGTGGATGCCCTGGACACCACGCCGACCATACGGCCTATGTAGTCGTGACAACAGGGGACATTGTTACCGCACCGTTGCCCCATCATGCCCGAACCGATTCGATTCGATCATGACTCCCCCGGGTTCCGTGCGGTTTCCCATCCTCGGGGATGGAGTAGTTCGGACAACCGAGGACCGATCTGCGCCAGCGCTTCCGGGGAAGTCATCTGGTCGTGCGCGACGCCGACGGGATGATCGTCGACCGGGCCGTCGACGTACGGTTGCCAGCCAGCTGCGGCGGTGTCGTGGCCGGCCGCGCTGAAGTAGTGCAGGCGACCACGGAAGAGCCGCGGCCGGTGCTCGGCGATCAGCTCGGCCGAGCGCACCGCGCTGCGGTAGATCCGGCGCACCCGCTCGGGTGTGAGCACCGCCATATCCGGCGGGATCGTGGCGTGCAACGCGGCGAGCGCGTCCTCACTCAGGTCGTGGATGTCGCCGTCGCCGGGCAGCAGGGCGTCCGCGCCGATGCCGAGTTCGGCCAGCGCCTCGCGGATCGCCGCCCGGAAGTCGGTGACGTCGATGTCCGGGTGGCTGTCCAGCATGGTCAGCAGCCCGATCTCCTCACCGGTGGCCTGCAACTGGGTGGCCACGGCGTGCGCCAGCACACCGCCGAGCGACCAGCCGAGCAGCCGGTAGGGCCCGTGCCGCTGCACCGCGCGGATCTCGGCCACGTAGCGGCGCGCCATGTCGGTCAGCGACGCCGGCAGGTAACCTTCTTCGGTCAACGCGGGCGATTGCAGGCCGAAGATCGGCGTGCTCGCGGGCACGTAGCGCGCGAGACCCGCATAACACCAGGACAATCCGTACATCGGGTGCAGACAGAACAGCGGCTGTGCCGCGGCCATGTCGTGCGGCACCATCGTCCGGATCGGCAGCAGCACCCCGAGCGCGGCGTTCGAATCCCGGTCGTAGTCGTGGTCGTCTTCCAGCGCCGCGAGGATGCGAGCGGCCAGCGACGCCGGGGTGGAATCGGTGAAGAACCACTGCACCCGCACCTCGGCGCCGGTGAGCGCGCGCAGCCTGCTGACCGCGCGCGTCGCGACCAGCGAGTTGCCGCCCAGGTCGAAGAAGTCGTCGTCCATGCCGACGCGGTGTCCGTCGCCGAGGTCGAGCACCTCGCCGAACACGTCGAGCACGGTGCGCTCCAGCGCTGTGCTCGGCGCACGATAGGGACGCGCCGCCAGCTGCGGCACGGGCAGCGCCTTGCGGTCGAGCTTGCCGCTGGCGTTCAGCGGGAGCTCGTGGAGCGCGACCACCGCCGAGGGCACCATGTAGGACGGCAGCGCGCCGCGCGCGTGCAGCAGCAGCGCCGCCTCGTCGATGGTCTCGCCCGGCACGCCGACCACGTAGGCGACCAGCCGGTCCCCGGTCGCGCCGCGCACCAGCGACACCGCCGCGTGCCGCACCTGCGGGTGGGTGACCAGCACGGTCTCGATCTCGCCCAGCTCCACGCGCTGCCCACGCAGCTTGACCTGGAAATCGCTGCGACCGAGGTATTCCAGCGCTCCGCCGCGCCAGCGCACGATGTCACCGGTGCGGTAGAGCCGGGCACCGTCCGCATGGGCGACGAAACGCTCGGCGGTGAGAGCAGGCGCCCCGAGATAGCCGCGAGCCAGCTGCACGCCCCCGACATACAGCTCGCCCGCCGCGCCCGGCGGTACCGGCCGCAATTGCCGGTCGAGCACGTGCACGCGGGTGTTCGCCACCGGGACGCCGATCGGAATCGCCATCGCCGCGGTGTCGCGCACCGGATGGTCCGTGACCACGGTGGCTTCGGCGGGGCCATACCAGTTGATCAGGGCCACACCGGGTGCGGTGGCGGCGAAGGTGGCCGCGGTCTCCCCGGACAGCGCCTCCCCCGCGGCGAACACCCGCCGCAGCGACGGGTACCGCGCGGCCGGGTTGGCCACCGGGTCGAGGAACGCCTCCAGCATCGAGGGCACGAAATGCACGGTGGTGACGGCATTCTCGTCGATGACCCCGGCCAGGTAGGCCGGGTCGCGGTGACCGTCGGGCGCGGCGATGACGATCGCGGCCCCGGTCTGCAAGGGCCAGAACAGCTCCCAGGTGGAGATGTCGAAGGTGATCGGCGTCTTGTGCAGCACCACGTCGCCGCCGTCGTGCGGATAGGCCAGCTGGGCCCAGCGGAACTGGTTGACCATCTGCCGGTGCGTGATCATCACGCCCTTCGGTCGACCGGTGGAGCCCGAGGTGTAGATGACGTAGGCGATGCTGTCCGGGTGGACGTAGTCCTGCGGCCAAGGCCCTTGGTAGGGAGGCAGATACAACGTGTCGACGGCGACCACCGGAATGCCGGTCGCGGTGTCGAAGCCGTCGGCGGTGGTGGTCAGCGCGCAGATCGGAGCGGCACTGTCGAGCACGTACTCGCTGCGCTCGGCCGGATGGTCCGGATCGATCGGCACGTAGCCGCCACCGGCACGCAGCACCGCGTAGATCGCGACGACCAGGTCGATGCCACGCCGCATGGCCACGGCGACCAGCATCTCCGGTCCGACACCCCAGCGCATCAGCTCTATGGCCAACGATCGTGCGCGCGAGTCGAGTTCGGCGTAGCTGAGGGTGACGTCGCCGTAGCGCACCGCGGGCGCGTCCGGCGTGCGGGCCACCTGTGCGTCGAACAGCGACAGCAGCGTCGCGTCGTCGAGCAGTTCCGGCACGTCGGTGGCGTTGCGCGCGGCCAGCTCCGCGCGCTCGTCGTCGAGCAGCACGTCGATCTCGCCGACCCGCGCCTGCGGCGTGGTCACGAAGCGGCCGATCAACGCCGAGAGCCGCTGGGCCAGCGTCCGTGCCGCAGATTCGTCGAACAGGTCGCGGAGGTACTTCACCGAGACGCGCAACTGGCTGTCCAGCACCACCATCACGGTGAGCGGGTAGTGGGTGCCGTTGACCGCGCCGACGCCGGTGACGTTCATGCCCTCGATGGCGCTGGCCTGGACCAGTCCCTCCCGGTCCACGGGGAACGACTCGAACACCACGAGCGAGTCGAACAACCCTTCCACGCCGATCGCGTCCTGGATATCGCTCAGGCCCAAGTAGTGGTGGTCCAGCAGCGCGGCTTGCTCGGCCTGCAATTGACGCAGCAAGCCGCCGAGAGTCACGGTCGCGCCCAGTCGCACCCGTACCGGGATCGCGTTGAGGAACAGACCGACCATCGCTTCGACGCCGTCCAGCTGCGGCGGACGCCCGGACACGGTGGCGCCGAAGACCACGTCGTCCCGATCGATGCTGCGTCCGATCAGCAGGCCCCACGCCGCCTGCACCACGGTGTTCACCGTGACGCCGAGACCCGAAGCGAGCCGGGTCAGCGCGGTGGTGTCGGCTTGGGACAGCTCGAAACCGACCTCGCCGACACCCGCGGAGATCTCACGTCCCGGGTCCACCGGCGCGAGCGGGGTCGGCTCGGTGATACCGGCCAAGGCGGTGCGCCACGCCGCGCGCGCCGCCTCCGCGTCCTGCGCCACCAGCCAGGCCAGGTAGTCGCGGTAGGACGGCACCGTGGGCAGGTGCCGCGAGTTACCTCCCAGCGCGTACAACGTCAGCAGGTCCTTCATCAACAGCGGCATGGACCAGCCGTCGATCAGGATGTGGTGGCTGGTCACCAGCAGGTGGTAGGCGCCCGCGGCGGACCGGATCAGCGCGAACCGCAGCAGCGGCGCGGTCCGCATGTCGAAGTGGTCGGCCAGATCGGCCGCTTTTATCCGTTCCAGCTGGGCGCTGGCTTCGGCCGGTTCCAGCTGCCGCAGATCGATCAGCCGCCACGGCACCTCCAGCGAATCCTGCACGATCTGCACGGGATTGCCCTCGCTGTCGTCGGCGAAGGCGACGCGCAGGTTGTCGTGCCGATCCAGCACGGCCTGCGCGGCGGCGTGCATCCGGCGGGCGTCCACCGCGCCGCTGAGCTCGAGCACGAACTGGGTGGTGTAGACGTCCACCGAGGACTCCGCGAGCAGGGCGTGGAACAGCATGCCCGATTGCAGCGGCGTGACCGGCCAGGCGTCCGACAGGTCCGGATAGGCGCGGGTGAACCGGTCGATGTCGGGCTGCTTCAGCCGCACCAGCGGGAAGTCCGAGGGCGTGAATCCGCCCGCGTCGGGCCGCAAGCCATGTTCGGCGAGGCCGCCGAGCGCGCGAATCCAGTGCTCGGCGAAGACCTTCGCGTCCTCGCCGCGGAACGCCGCCGCGGCGAAATCGAACCGGGCCAGCAGGCCGTCGTCGGTGGCGTCGACGGTCAGCACGAGCAGCAGGTCGTCGGACGGGATGTCGGTGTGCACCCGGGCGGGGCGCAGATCCCGGTAGCGCAGCGCGAACCGGCCGCGGCCGAGTCCGTGCAGTTCGGCGGCGGTGTCGGCGTTGAGGTAACGCAGCAGGCCGTAGCCGACGCCACGCGAGGGCACCGACCGGCGTAGCTCCTTGATCTGTGCGATCGCGGTGCCGGCGGCGGGGCCGCCGATCAGGGCGTCCTCGATGTCGATCCTGGTCAGCCGCAGTGGAAGCGGATACTCGGTGACGAAGCCGCCCACCATGCTCTCCGCGTCGGCGAGGGTGGCCGCGCGGCCGTCGGCGGGCAGACGCACGACCGAACCGATCGCGCGCGTCACGGTCTCGCCCGCGGAGGTCCGCAGCGCCAGGGCCAGCGCGGTGAGCAGGATGTCGTCCACCCCGGTGTGATAGGCCTCGGCCGCGGCGGCGACGGCCTCCGCGCCCTCCGCGGTGATGGTGAGCGAAACCCGGCTGCGGGCGCGCAGATCCCGCCCATCGGTACCAGCGGCTTCGGGGAAGGTGCCGAGAGCCCGCCGCCACCAGTCCATTTCGGCGACGGTGGCCGGATCGTGCGCCTTGGCCGACAACGCGCGAATGAGCATGCCGAGGCCTGATTCCGGCGCCGCGGGCGCCGCGTGGCGGGCCCGGTTCCAGCTCGCCGTGAGCTGGTCGACGATGACGCGCCAGGAGACGTCGTCGACCACGAGGCTGCTGGCCACCACGATGAGCGTCGAGCGTCCCTCGGGACCGCCGGTGAGCACGAAGTGGATGTTCCGGCCCTGTTCCGGGTCCAGTGCCGCCGCGGCCGCCTGCACCACGTCGTCGATCGGCAGCGAGGTCTCGCCGCGCAGCGGGTCCAACCGGCGGAACGCCTCGCCGGTGCGCTCGGCGACCGGGGGGATACGCAGCATCGCCACGCCGTCGTCGTCGTACTCCACCCGCACCCAGAGCATCGGGTGCTGGTCGAGCAAGGCGGCTACCGCGCCCCGCACCGTCTCGGCCGAACAGGTCTCCGGGACGTCGAGTGCGATGGCCCGCACCTCGATGCCCTCATCCAGCATCCGCGCCGTCTCCGCGGTGAGTGGCAGCTCGCCCGCCTCGTCACCGGGGCCGCCCTCGACCACGGCGGCGCGGGCCAGCGCGGCGACGGTCCTGCACTCGAAGACGTCGCGCGGCGTGAACGTGACGCCGCGGGCGCGTGAGCGGGAGACTACCTGGATGGACACGATGCTGTCGCCGCCGATGGCGAAGAAGTCGTCGTCCAGACCGACCCGGTCGATGCCGAGCACTTCGCCGATGACCTCGGCGATCACCAGTTCGGCCGGGGTCAGCGGCGCGCGGTAGGCGCGGGTCTCCAGAGCCGCTTCCGGCAGCGCCTTGCGGTCCAGCTTGCCGACCGGCGTCAGCGGAATCGCATCGAGCACCATGATCGCCGCCGGCACCATGTACTCCGGCAGCGTGCGCCCGATCCGCTCGGTCAGCGCGGCCGGATCCACCGTCGCGCCCTCGGCCGGGAGCACGTAGGAGACCAGCATCGTCGCGCCGGAACCGGATTCGCGTCCGAGCGTGACCGCGAAGTCGACCTCGGGCTGGGCCGCGAGGGCGGCGTCGATCTCCCCGAGCTCGATGCGGAAGCCGCGCACCTTCACCTGGAAGTCGTTGCGTCCCACGTACTCCACGACCGGCACGCCCTCGGCCCGACGCCAGCGCACCAGGTCGCCGGTGCGGTACAGGCGTTCGCCTGGCGCGCCGTACGGGTCGGCGACGAACCGCGCGGCGGTGAGTCCGGCACGCGCATGGTAACCGCGGGCGAGCTGGATTCCGCCCAGATACAGTTCGCCCGCGACGCCTTCCGGCACCGGGCGCAGCCTGCTGTCGAGTACCAGCGACCGCATACCGCGGATCGGACCGCCGATGGTGACCGGCTCGCCGGGCCGCAGCGGGTCGCTGATATTGGTCATGATGGTGGTCTCGGTGGGCCCGTAGCCGTTGTGGAAGGCGCGCTGCGCCGCGCCGGTCCACTTGGCCGCCAACTCGGCGGGCACCGCCTCGCCGCCCGCCACGATCGCCCGCATGCCCGCCAGCGCGTCCGGGTCGAGCGAGGCGAGCACGGACGGGGTGAGGAAGGCGTGTGTGACACCCTCGGCGCGGATCAACCCGGCCAGTTCCTCGCCGCCGAAGGTCAGCGGCGGCGCGACCACCAGCGCGCCCGCGGAACCGAGCGCGAGCAGCAGTTCCAGCATCGACGCGTCGAACGACGGGGACGCGAACGCCAGTGCGCGGGTGGACCGGTCGAGCCGATAGCGCTCCACCTGCTCGGCGCTGAAGTTCGCCAAGCCCGCGTGGGTGACCACGACGCCCTTGGGCAGACCGGTGGAGCCGGAGGTGTAGATGACGTACGCGGCGTTGTCGGCGCGCAGCGGCCCGCGCAGCTCACCGGCCCGCAGCGGCTCGTCCGACCGCGCCGCGACGTCGAAGGTGAAGTCGTGATCGTCCAGGGCGACCCAGGCGCCGCGGGACAGGGCGGGCAGGTCGACCAGCTCGGCGGTCAGCGTCACGCCCAGCGCGACACCGGAATCCGCGACCATGTGTGCGATGCGGTCGGCGGGATAGGTCGGATCGATCGGGACGAACGCCGCACCGGTCTTCGCGACCGCCCACAGTGCGAGCACGGACTCGACCGAACGCCGGATCGCGATCGCGACCAGCGCATCCGGTCCGGCGCCGCGGTCGATCAGCGCGCGCGCCAATTGGGCGGAGGCGGCGTCGAGTTCGGCATAGCGGAAGCTGCGATCTCCCGCGACCACGGCGACACCGGACGGGTTCGCTGCGACGGCGGCGGCCATCAGGTCCGGCAGCGTGCCCGGCGGCACCGCGGGCCTGCCGGTGCGCGTGATCAGGTCGACGCGCTCCGAGTCGTCCAGGATCTCCAGATCCCCGACGGCGGTGGCCGGGTGCCGCGCGACGGCGGCGAGCACGCGGCGGAACCGGCGGCCGAACTCGACCACGGTTCGCTCATCGAAAAGGTCACGGGCATAGGTGAATTCGGCGGCGATACCGGCTTCGGCGCCCGTCTCGGTGCGCTGCTCACGTACGGTGAGCAGCAGGTCGAACTTGGCGGTCTCGGCCACCGGGTCGAGCGCGGTGAAGCTGAGGCCGGGCAGTTCGAAGCTGGAGGCGGCGAGGTTCTCGAACGACAGCGCGACCTGGAACAGCGGATGGCGACCCGCCGAACGCTCCGGGTCCAGCGCCTCGACCAACCGCTCGAACGGGATGTCGGCGTTGGCGAAGGCGCGCAGATCGGTTTCCCGGTTGGCGGCCAGCAAGTCGGCAAAAGAGCCACCAGCGTTCACTTCGGTTCGCAGTACCAGGGTGTTGACGAACATGCCGATCAGATCGTCGAGTTCGGCTTCGCCGCGGCCCGCGACGGGGGTGCCGATGGCGATGTCGTCGGTGCACGACAAACGAGCCAAGAAGATGGCAAACGCGGTGTGCACGACCATGAACAGCGTGGCGTTGTGCTGTCTTGCCAGCCCGGCCAGTGCGGCGTGCACGTCCGCGTCGACGACGAAATCGGTCTTGCCACCCGCGAAGGACTGGGTGGGCGGACGGGGGCGGTCCGTCGGCAGGTTCAGCTCGTCGGGTAGATCGGCGAGTTCCGTTGTCCAATAGGCCAATTGTGCGCCCGCGAGGGAGTCGGGGTCATCGTCGGCGCCGAGCACCTCGCGCTGCCACAGCGCGTAGTCGGCGTACTGGATGGGCAGCGGCGCCCAGGACGGGGCCTCGCCGCCGCCGCGCGCCGCGTATGCCACCATCAGGTCCCTGGTCAGCGGGCCCATCGACCAGCCGTCGGCGCTGATGTGATGCGCGACGAACACCAGCACGTACTCGGTGCCCCCGAGCTGGAACAGCTTGGCGCGGAACGGTACCTCGCCGGTCACGTCGAAACCGGCCGCGACGATCCGTTGCACTTCGTGGGAGACGTGCTCGTCGCCGATCTGCGCGGGGGCCAGATCCACCGGCACTTCATGCGGCGCGAGCACCTGCTGCACCGGGCCGTCGGGCGTCTCGGGGTAGATCGTGCGCAGGATCTCGTGGCGCGCGACGATATCCGCGATCGCCTGCTGCAACGCGGCGACGTCGAGGTCACCGGACAGGCGGATCGCGGCCGGGATGTTGTAGACCGAGGCCGAGGTGTCGAACTGGTTGAGGAACCACATGCGCTGCTGCGCGAACGACAGCGGGATGCGATCGGGACGTGGCCCGGCGACCAGCGGGATACGCTTGCGCTCCCCGGCGGGCCGTTCGACCTTGATCGCCAATCCGGCGACCGTGGACGCCTCGAACAGGACCCGCACCGGGACCCTGGCGTCCAGCGCCGCGCCGATCCGCGCCGCGACCTGCGTCGCCAACAATGAGTTACCGCCCAAGGCGAAGAAATCATCGTCCGCGCCGACACGTTCGACACCGAGCACCTCGGCGTAGACCGAGGCGACGATCTCCTCGATCGGGGTCGACGGCGCACGGAAGGCCTGAACCTCGAACTCCGGCTCCGGCAACGCCTTGCGGTCGAGTTTGCCGTTGACATTCAACGGCAGAGCGTCCAGCACCACGAACGCCGAGGGCACCATATACGACGGCAGGCCCGCCGACAGCGCGAACTTCACCGCCGCCACATCCACATCGCCGTCGGCCGGAACCAGATACGCCACCAGACGATCACCGGTCTTGGGATCGGACTTCGCGACCACCGCCGTTTGCGCGACCTGAGGCAACGCCAGCAACGCGGCCTCGATCTCACCCAATTCGATCCGGAAACCACGAATCTTCACCTGGAAGTCGGTACGACCGCGGTATTCGAGTTCACCGTTGGCATTCCAGGCGACCAGGTCACCCGTGCGATACATCCGAGCACCCGGCTCGAACGGGTTGGCCACGAAACGATCCGCCGTCAGATCGGCACGACCGAAGTAACCGCGCGCCAACTGCGCACCGGCCACATACAATTCGCCGGAAACACCCACCGGAACCGGCCGCAGTCGGCTGTCGAGCACGTAGACCCGGCTGTTCCACTCCGGCGCGCCGATCGGCACCGACGTCTCATCGGCCAGGGTGACGCGGTGGCTGGTGATCGACACCGCCGCCTCCGTCGGGCCATACAGATCGAACAGTTCCGTGCGGGGATGCTCGCGCAGGAAACGCTGTGCCACCTTGCCCGGCAGAGCTTCACCGATCGCCAGCACCCGTCGCGGCGACCAGCCTGCCGCCGCGTCGCCCGCGGATGCCCGGTGCACCAGCAGCGCATCGAGCATCGACGGCACCACATGCAGCGTCGTGACGGACTCCCGCGCCATCAGCTCGTTCAGGTACGCCGGGTCCCGATGACCATCCGGTGCCGCGATGACCAGCCGCCCACCGCACACGACGGCCGACCAGAACTCCCACACCGACAAATCGAATGTCGCCGCCGTCTTCAGCAATACCGCGTCGTCGGGTGTCATCTCGAATGCGGTGATCTTCCACAACAATTGATTGACGACGGCGGCGTGCGGCACGGCGACACCCTTCGGGCGGCCGGTCGAACCCGACGTGAAGATGACGTATGCCGTGTTCTCCGGCCGCAGCGATGCGATCCGCTCGCTGTCGGTGATCGGCCCGCTCGCCACCTCGCCCAGCTCGAGGTCTTCCAACCGCACCACGGGGGCGACCTGGGTCTCGAAGGCGGATTCGGCATTGGTCAGCACGCAGACCGGCGCGGCCGTGGTGAGGATGTAATCGGTCCGGTCCGCGGCTTGACCGGGGTCGACCGGCACGTACGCGCCACCTGCCTCCGACACCGCGTACATCGCCACGACCAAGTCGATCGATCGGCGGAATGCCAGCGCGACCCGGGATTCGGGGCCGACGCCCACCGAGATCAGGTAGCGCGCGAGGCGGTTCACCCGGGCGGCCAGTTCGGCGTAGCTCAGCTCCGTGCGCCCGCCCTCGGGCCGGTCCGCGACCAGTGCTACCGCTCCGGGTGCCGCCGCGACCGACCGTCGCAGCAGCGATCCCAGCGTCGCGGCCGGTTCCACCGGGTGCGTCGTATCGTTCCATCCAGCGAGGTCGGTGCGCTCGGTGTCGGCGAGGATGTCGATATCCCCGACCGGAACCGTCGCGTCGGCGACCACGGCGGACAGAACTCGCGATAGTCGGTCGGCGAATCCCTGTACCGTTCTCGCGTCGAAAAGGTCCGTCGCGTATGTGAGGAAACCACCGATACCGGCGGGCGCACCCGACTCGTCATACGCATCACCGACGATCAAATGCAGATCGAACTGCGACACAGCCACATCGGCATCGACACCGGCCACCGTCAAACCGGGCAGCTCCAGCGCGGTACGCGCAATATTCTGGAACGACAAGCCCACCTGGAACAACGGATGACGCGCCGTCGACCGCGGCGGATTCAGCACCTCCACCAACCGCTCGAACGGCACATCCGCGTGCGCGAAGGCCTCGAGATCGATATCCCGCTGCCGCGCGAGAACGTCCGCGAACGAGTCGCCTCCGTCGATCCGGGAGCGGAACACCACCGTATTGACGAACATGCCGATCAGATCGTCGAGTTCGCGCTCACCGCGCCCGGCGACCGGCGTACCGACCGCGATGTCGTCCGAGCCGGACAACCGGGCCAGCAACACCGCGAACGCCGTGTGCACCACCATGAACAACGTGGCGCCATGCGCACGGGCGAGTTCGACCAATCCGGCATGTGTCGCCGCGTCGATCTCGACATCCACCCGCGCACCGGCCAGCGAAGCCACGGCCGGACGGGGGCGATCGGTGGGCAACTCCAGCAAATCAGGCAGATCGGCCAACTGTGCACGCCAGAAGCCGATCTGCTCGGCGGCGATCGACTCCGGATCGGTTTCCTCCCCCAACACCGCACGCTGCCACAACGCGTAGTCCGCGTACTGCACCCGCAGTGGCGACCACCCCGGTACCTCACCGGAGGTACGCGCCGCATAAGCGGTCATCACATCCCGCACCAACGGACCCATCGACGACGCGTCGGCGGCAATATGATGCACAACCACGGCGAGCACGTATTCGTTCGGCGCATCGGCGATTTCCAGCAGCCGCACACGCACCGGCACCTCGGCCGTCACATCGAAGGGTGTCGCCGCGAGCGCATAGACCTCGCTCGCGACCTCGGTGGCGCCGAGCGGGTGCGCCGCCACGTCCAGCGTCACCTGTCCGGCGGCCAGCACCACCTGGACCGGGCCATCCGGAGTCTCCGGGTACACGGTACGCAGCACCTCGTGCCGCGCGACCACGTCATGCAGCGCCGCGCCCAGCGCCCGCACGTCCAGCCCACCGGTCAATCGCACGGCGAACGGCAAGTTGTACGCGGCAGAACCGATCCGGTCCCCGGCGTCCCCGGACTGATCGAAGCGATTCAGGAACCACATCCGCCGCTGCGCCAATGACAACGGCAGCCGCTCCGGACGCGCGATACTGCCCAGCTCCACGCCGCGCTCACCATGCGCCCGCGACTCGATCGCCGCCGCCAATGCCGCGACCGTGGGTGTCTCGAACAACGCCCGCACCGGCACCCTGGCATCCACCGCGGCACCCAACCGGGCCACCACCTGGGTGGCGACCAGCGAATTGCCACCGAGCGCGAAGAAATCGTCATCCGCGCCCACTCGCCCCAACCCCAGCACGTCACCGAACACTCCCGCCACGATCTCCTCGACGGGCGTGACGGGCGCACGGAATTCACGCGCGGTGAAGGTGGGTTCGGGCAGTGCCTTGCGGTCCAGCTTGCCGCTGGGATTCAGCGGGAACTCGTCCAACGCCACGATCGCGGCCGGAACCATATAGGTGGGCAGCATTTCACCGATCGCCGCCAGTAATGCGGACTGATCGATCGATTCGCCAGGCGCGGCAACCAGGTAGGCCACCAATTGGTCACCCAGCGACGAAGGCGTGACCACCGCCACCGCCTGGCTCACCGACGGCTGCGCCAGCAATGCCGTCTCGATCTCCCCCAGCTCGATCCGCTGACCGCGGAACTTCACCTGGAAATCGGTCCGGCCCAGATAGTCGAGCCGCGGCGGCAGCTCCTCGGTCGCGGCGCGCCAGACCACCAGATCACCGGTCCGGTACATCCGCTCACCGATGCCGAACGGGCTGGCCACGAACCGGTCCGCGGTGAGATCGGGACGACGCACATAACCGCGGGCCAATTGATCACCGGCGAGGTAGAGTTCGCCCGGAACACCCGCCGGCACCGGTTGCAGGCGCGAATCCAGCACGTATACCTGGGTGTTCCACTGTGGCACGCCGATCGGAACGGACCGCTTGTCGACGGCCGTGGCGGGCCAGTAGGTCACCGACACCGCAGCCTCGGTCGGGCCGTAGAGGTTGTGCACCGCCGCGTCCGACATCGCCCGCACCGCGGCGACCGTTTCCGGCGGCAGCGCCTCGCCGATCACGAAGATGTCCCGCAAGCTGGGGCACGAACCCGGCGCGGTGTGCGCGGCGAACACGGTCAGCATGGAGGGCACGAAATCGGTGACCGTCACGCCCTGTGCGGCAATGGTTTCCGCGACGTAGACCGGATCGCGATGCCCGTCGTTGGTCGCGACGACGAGCTTCGCACCCACGCGCAAGGGCATGAAATAGCCCCACAGCGACACGTCGAACGTGGTCGCCGTCTTTTGCAGGTACACGTCATCGGGATCGAGCGGATAGGCCGCGAGCATCCAGCTGATCTGGTTCTGAATCGCGTGGTGGGAAATCGCGACGCCCTTGGGGCGGCCGGTCGAGCCCGACGTGAAGATCACGTATGCCGGATGGTGTGGCAACACCGGACGCACCAATTCCTCGGCGCGCACCGGTGAATCGTCGAATCGATCCGGATGCACGGCGTCCAGTAGCAAGACGGCGGTGCCTTCGGGTACGTCGACCGCGTCGGCGGAGGTGGTGAGCACGCAGACGGGCTGCGCGGTCTCGAGAATGTGCGCGATGCGTTCGGCCGGATGATCCGGATCCAACGGCACGTACGCCCCACCCGCCGTCACGATCGCATACATCCCCACCACGAGATCCAGCGACCGCCGAACCGCCAAACCCACCAGCGACTCCGCACCGACGCCCTGGGAAATCAGCAACCGCGCCAGGCGATTCACCCGCGCGTCGAACTCACGATAAGTAAGCTCGGTGCTCTCGTAGACCACCGCGACCTCGTTCGCATACGCGTCCACGATGCGCCGATAGCCGTCCAGCAACAATTCCTCCGGCACCGGATACCGGGTGCTGTTCCACTCGAGCAGCACGCGCTCGCGCTCGGCGGGAGCCAGCAGATCGATCGCGCCGATCGGCTGATCCGGTTCCGCGGCGACCGCGGCGAGCAATCGCTCCAGCCGCCAGGCGAACTCGGCGATCGTCGCCTCGTCGAACAGGTCGGTGGCGTAGGTGAACATCGCCGGGAAACCCGTGGCGCCACCCTCCCCGCCCGGCACCACCGTCAATTGCAGATCGAATTTCGCGACCGCACCGCCGAATTCCACCGCCCGCGCGGACAAGCCGGGTAGCTCGATCGCGGGCTTGCTCATGTTCTGGAAGAACAGCGCCACCTGGAACAGCGGGTGATGCGCCTGCGACCGCACCGGGTCCAGCACCTCGACCAGCCGTTCGAACGGCAGCTCGGCATGCGAGAACGCGGCCAGATCCGTCGCTTTCGCCTGCTCCAGCAGTGTGCGGAAGGACACGCCCAGGTCGATCCGGGTGCGCAGCACCAGCGTGTTGACGAACATGCCGATCAGTCCGTCGAGTTCCCGCTCGCCACGACCGGCGACGGGCGTGCCGATGGTGATGTCGTCGGTGCCGGTGAGCCGGGCGAGCAGCACCGCGAACGCGCTGTGCAGCACCATGAACTCCGAGGCGCCCGCGCTGTGCGCCAGTTCGGCGAGTCCGTGGTGTACCGAAGCGTCCACCGAGAAGGAGTACTCCGCGCCCCGCCCGGATGCGACGGCCGGGCGCGGGCGGTCCGAGGGCAGGTCGATCCGGTCCGGAATGCCCGCCAGGGCGCGACGCCAGTACGCGATCTGCGCCGCCGCCACCGAGTCCGGGTCGTTCTCGTCGCCGAGCACGGCGCGCTGCCAGAGCGTGTAGTCCGCGTACTGCACCGGCAGCGGAGCCCACGCCGGCTTCGCCCGATTGCGCCGGGAAAGGAACGCGCTGAGCAGATCCCGCAGGAATGGCGTGACCGAAGCGCCGTCGGCGGCGATGTGGTGCACCACGACCACGATCACGTGGTCGCCGGGGCCGAGTTCGGCCAGCGCGATGCGCAGCGGCACCTCGGCCGCGACATCGAACCCGGTAAGTGCCAATCCCCGCAGCCAGTCGAGCAGTTCATGCTCGGCGATCGGTTTGGGCGCCAGGTCCGGGACGGCACGAGCAGCGGGCACGACCACCTGATAACCCGTGCCGTCCACCGCCGGATACATCGTCCGCAACGTCTCATGACGCTCGATCACATCCGCGACCGCCGCCTGCAACGCCGCCACATCCAACGCACCCGACAACCGCACCGCGAACGGAATATTGTTGGCGGCCGAATCGGTATCGAACTGATTCAAGAACCACATCCGCTGCTGCGCGGGCGACAACGGCACCCGCTCCGGACGCTCCACCGCCACCAGCGCGCGCCGGTCCCCGGCACCCTTCATCGGCTCCAATCGCGCGGCGAGCCCGGCGACGGTGGGAGTCTCGAAGACCAGCCGGGCGGGCACCCGCGCGGCGATGGCGGCCCCGACGCGGGCCGCGACCTGCGTCGCGATCAGCGAATTGCCGCCGAGTTCGAAGAAGTCGTCGTCCGCGCCGACCGGCGCACCCGGGCCGAGCAGTTCGGCGAACACCTCGGCCACCAGCTCTTCCAGCGGGCCGACCGGCGCGCGGAACACCTTGGTCTGCAAACGCGGCACCGGCAGCGCCGCGCGGTCCAGCTTGCCCACCGGCGTCAGCGGGATCTTCTCCAGCACCATGACCACCGTCGGCACCATGTGCGCGGGCAGGCTCCGCTCGGCGAAGGCGGCCAGTTCGGCCGCGTCGGCCACCATCCCGGGCGCGGCGTGCACGTAGGAGACGAGGATCGTTACGCCGCTGTCCAGTTCGTGCCCGACGGTGACGGCGAAGTCGACGCTCTCGTGTGCGGCCAGCACCGCGTCGATCTCACCCAGCTCGATGCGGAAACCGCGGATCTTCACCTGGAAGTCGTTGCGACCCAGATACTCCAACTCGCCGTTCGGCGTCCAGCGCACCAGGTCACCGGTGCGATAGAGCCGCGAACCGTTCGCGTCGAACGGGTTCGCCACGAAGCGGGACGCGGTCAGTCCCCGCCGTTCGTGGTAGCCACGGGCCAGCTGGGCGCCGGTGATGTACAACTCGCCGACCACGCCGCTCGGGACGGGGACCAGGCGTTCGTCCAGGACGTATTCGGTGACGGCCCGGATCGGCGCACCGATGGTCACCGGCTCTCCCGGTACCAGCGGCGCGCTGATGTTGGTCATGATCGTGGTTTCGGTCGGCCCGTACCCGTTGAAGAACTCGCGGGTCCGCCCGCCGGAGACCGGTAGCACCCAGCGCCGGACCAGTTCGGCTGGGCACGCCTCGCCACCGGCGACCACCACACGCAACTCGTCGAGCCCGGCCGGGTCCACCGAGGCGAGCGCGGCGGGCGTGACGAAGGCGTGGGTGACGCCCTCCCTGCGCACCAGGCACGCGAACTCCTCGCCGCCGAACACGGTGGGGGAAGCGACCACCATCGTGGCCGCGCCACCCACCGCGAGCAGCAGTTCCAGCACCGACGCGTCGAACGAGGGCGACGCGAAATGCAACGTCCGCGACGCACTCGTCACGCGATACCGGTCACGCTGCTCCGCGCAGAAACTCGCCAGCCCCGCCTGGGTGACGACCACGCCCTTCGGCTTGCCGGTGGACCCGGAGGTGTAGATGACGTAGGCCGGATGTTCCGCCCGTAGCGGGCGCACTCGATCGGTGTAGGTCACCGGGTCGGCCGGAAACTCCTCCAGCCGCCGCGCACACTCGGCGGTGTCGATGGACAGCCACTCGACCCGGTCGGGTAAATCGGCGCGGACCCCGTCGACGGCCAGTCCGAAGACCGCGCCCGAGTCGACGATCATGTGCTCGACGCGATCGGCGGGGTAGTTCGGATCGACCGGGACGAATCCGGCGCCCGTCTTCGCGACCGCCCAGACCGCGACCACGGAGTCGATCGACCGCGGTATCCCGACCGCGACCAGGTCCTCGGGGCCGACACCGCGATCGATGAGCAGCCGGGCCAGGCGGGTGGACCGCTCGTCCAGCTCGGCGTAGCTCAGCGTGGCCAGCGTGCTGGTGGCGTCGGCGAAGATCACGGCGGTGCCGCTCGGGTTGACCTCCACCGCGGTGGTCATGAGCTGCGGCAGCGTGGTGACGCGGGGGCGGCGGGTCCGGGTCGGGCGCACACGGGCCGGGCGGGTCATGCGCGCACCGCTTCCGCAGTCTCGTCACACCGCTGCCGGACCGCCCGAACCATGGAGATGCCTCACCCTGTCTGTTGTTGCCACGCACTCCCCGCCCTCATGATCATCGAACGCGCGCATACCGATCGTTACGAATCCGCCGCGGCACGGCCGAGCGCGACGGACCCGCGAGTTGTTCCGAGCGCGGGCGAGTGCTTGCGACGATTATTCCCTCCCGGCGCGCGATTGGTGTCGCGAAGCCGCCAGGGCCGGGCCCGGCGGTGGCCCAGCCCGGCGGCGGGTGCGCCGCAGCACCTACTCCCGCGGATCGAGCAGACTCGCGAGCTGGGGACCGATCTCGGCAAGCGCCTCGGGAGAAGCCATTTGCTGATGATTCGCATTGATCGGCCTATCGACGATATCCCCAGCTACATATGGATGCCATTGGGTCGCTGCCGCTCGAAGATCGGCTTCGGTCTGGCCCGGCCCGCCGATGCCGGCGCTGAAGTATTCGAGCGTGCCGCGGTATACGTCGGGGCGGTATTCGGCGATCAGCTCGACCGACCGCACCGCACTGCGGTAGATCCGCCGCAGCCGCTCCTTGGTCAGCACGGCCAGCTCGGGCGGAATCGACGCGTGCAACGAGTCCAGTGCCTCCTCGCTGAGCTCGTGGATGTCGCCGTCGGAGGAGATCGCGTCCCCGCCGATGCCGAGCTCGGCCAAGCCCTGACGAATCGTGCCGCGGAAATCGGAGACATCCACATCCGGGTAGCTGTCCAGCATGGCCAGCAGCGCCACCTGTTCGCCTGCCGCTTGCAGCTCGGTCGCCACCGCGTGGGCCACGACCCCGCCCAACGACCAGCCCAGCAGCCGGTACGGTCCCTCGGGCTGCACGGCCCGGATCTCGGCGACGTAGCGGCGAGCCATCTCGGTGAGCGAGCCGGGCAGGTACCCGTCTTCCGACAGGGCAGGCGACTGGATGCCGAGAATGGGCTGTCCGGAAGGCAGGAACCGGGCCAGGCCCACATAGCTCCACGACAACCCGTACATCGGATGCAGGCAGAACAAGGGATCCGCTGTCCCTTCCGCCCGGATCGGCAGCAGCACGCCGAGCCCATCGTCCGGATCGGGGCCGAAGTCGTAGCCCTGCGCGATCGCCGTCTCGATCCGGCCGCTGAGTCCCGCGACGGTGGAATCGGTAAAGAACCACTGCACCCGGACCTCGGCGCCGGTCACGCGGCGCAACCGGCTCACCGCCTGCGTCGCGACCAGGGAATTACCGCCGAGACCGAAGAAGTCGTCATCGAGACCGACCTCGGCGACGCCGAGTACCTCGCCGAACACTCGGGCCACCGTCTGTTCCAGCGGAGTGACCGGAGCACGGAACCGCGCCTGCTCGAGCACGGGTTTCGGCAGCGCCGCCCGGTCGAGTTTGCCGTTCGCGTTCAACGGAAGCGCGGTCAGTTCGATGACCGTGGACGGCACCATGTACGACGGCAGTTCCGCCGCGAGAGCCGCGCCGAGCCGCTGGGTGTCGATGACGCCGTCGGCGCCGACGACATAGGCGACGAGACGATCTCCGCTCGAATCTGTATGGGCGACCACCGCGGCGGCCGCGACCGCCTCCTGGCGCAGGAGCGCCGCCTCGATCTCACCCAGTTCGATACGGAAACCACGAATCTTCACCTGGAAATCCGTACGACCCCGATACTCCAGCTCACCGGCAGCATTCCACGCGACCAGATCACCCGTGCGATACATCCGAGCACCCGGCTCGAACGGATTCGCCACGAAACGATCCGCCGTCAAATCCGCACGACCGAAATAACCACGCGCCAACTGCGCACCAGCCAAATACAGCTCACCGGAAACACCCACCGGCACCGGCCGCAAACGCGCGTCCAGCACATAAACCTGACTGTTCCACTCCGGCACGCCGATGGGCACCGAAGTCGTATCGGTGTCGGTCACCCGGTGACGCGTGATCGACACCGCCGCCTCGGTCGGTCCGTACAAGTTGTATAGCGCCACTTCGGGATTCGCCGATAGGAAACGCTGCGCGGTCGCGGCGGGCAATGCCTCGCCGATGGCAAGCACCCGCCGCAACGACGCGGGCAAGCGTGCCTCCGATTCGGTCAGCAACGCGTCGAGCATGGACGGCACCACGTGCAACGTGGTCACCTCGGCGTCGCGGATGAGGTTGTTCAGGTACGACGGATCACGATGCCCCTCCGGCGTCGCGATCACCAGCCGCCCGCCGGAGACGGCCGCCGACCAGAACTCCCACACCGACAGATCGAACGTCGCCGCCGTTTTCAACAGCATCGCGTCGTCGGATCCCAACCCGAATTCGGCCTGCTTCCAGAGCAATTGGTTGACGATCGCACCGTGCGGGACGGCGACTCCCTTCGGCCGACCCGTCGAGCCCGACGTGAAAATCACGTAAGCCGTGTTGGCCGCCGTGAGATCACCGCGACGTTCCTCGGGAGCGATCGGCCCGTCCGCGTACCCCGACAGGTCGAGTTCGTCGACACGCGCCACAGCAGCCGCGGCGGCAGTCCCGTCAGCGATCTCCGTGCGGGTGTTCTCGATGACGGTGGCGTCCACCTCGTCGCGGCTCGTCGTCAGCACCAGCGCCGGGGCCGCGGTGCCCAGGATGTACTCGATCCGCTCGGCCGGATGATCCGGATCGATCGGCACGTACACCGCACCGGCCTTCGCGACCGCGTACATGGCGACCACGAGATCGACCGAGCGGCCGATGGCCAGCGCTACCCGCGATTCCACGCCGATACCTCGCGAGATCAGGTACCTGGCAAGGCGGTTGACGCGACGGTCGAGTTCGTCGTAGGTCAGCGTCCGAGCGGGCGCGCCGTCGCCGCCCGCATCGGCGACGATGGCGACGGCGCCGGGTGTGGCCGCGACCGATGCCTCGAGCAACGACACCAGCGTCCCGGACTCATCGACCTGGTGCGCCGTATCGTTGCGGCCCGCTACCAGCTCGGTCACTTCGGTCTCGTCCAGCCACGGCAGATCACCCACCGGCAGCGTGGGGTCCGCCACCGCGGCGCGGATGATCCGCAACAGCCGGTCGACGATGCCCTGCACCGTGTCCCGATCGAACAGGTCCGTGGCGTAGGTGATGAAGCCACCGATGCCCGCTGGGTTTCCGTCCGCGTCGTAGCCGTCAGCGACGATCAGATGCAGATCGAACTGCGAGAGCTGGGTATCGATGGCGACGGTCTCGACCGAGAGATCCGGCAGTTCCAGCGTGGCCCTGGCCAGGTTCTGGAACGACAGACCCACCTGGAACAACGGGTGCCGCGCGGTCGAGCGCACCGGATTCAGTACCTCGACGAGCCGTTCGAACGGCACATCCGCATTGGCGAAGGCCTGGACGTCCGTTTCGCGCTGGCGGACCAGCAGATCGGCGAACGACTCCGCCGCATCGACCCGGCTGCGCAGAACCAGCGTGTTGACGAACATGCCGATCAGCTCGTCCAGGACGGCCTCGCCGCGACCGGCTATCGGCGTGCCGATCGCGATGTCGTCGGCGCCGGCCGAACGTGACAAGAGGACGGCGAATGCGGTGTGCACGACCATGAACAGCGTTGCGCCCTCGGCCCGGGCCAGCTCGATCAACGCGCGATGCGTCTGCGCGTCGATGTGCACGTCGACCTTGCCACCGGCGAACGACTGCATGGGCGGACGCGGCCGATCCGACGGCAGATCCAACTGGTCCGGCAGGCCCGCCAACGCGGTCTGCCAGTAGGAGATCTGCTGTACCGCGAGCGAATCCGCGTCGTCCTCGCTGCCCAGCAGGTCACGCTGCCAGACGCTGAAATCGGCGTACTGCACCGGCAGCGGCGCCCAACTGGGTGCCGCACCCTGCGAACGCGCCGTGTAGGCCAGCATCACATCGCGCGTCAGCGGGCCGACCGACCAGCCGTCGGCGCTGATGTGGTGGACGGCCATGGCCAGCACGTAGGTGCGCTCCGCTCCGGCATCGTCGATCTCGAAGAGTTCGACCCGCAGCGGCACGTCGCTGGTGACGTCGAAGATGGTCGATACCACCTCCAGCACGGCGGATTCGATGTCCGCCGCGCCGATCCTCCGCACGGCCAGCTCCGGAATCGCCTGCGCCGGAGGGAGGACCACCTGTGCCGGACCGGCGTCCGTCTGCGGGTAAACGGTGCGCAGGATCTCGTGCCTGCCGACCACGTCCCCGATGGCGGCCCGCAGCGCGGGCACATCGAGGTCACCGGCCAGCCGCACCGCCACCGGCACGTTGTAGGCCGCCGATTCGGTGTCGAACTGGTTGAGGAACCACATGCGCTGCTGCGCGAGCGACAGCGGGATCCGCTCCGGGCGCGGACCGGCCACCAGCGCACGGCGCCCACCCGCACCAGCCTGCTGTTCCACCTTCCGCGCCAGCCCGGCCACCGTGGCGGCCTCGAACAACAATCGCACCGGTACCTGCGCGTCGAGTGCCGCACCCAACCGGGCCGCCACCTGGGTGGCCAGCAGCGAGTTGCCGCCGAGGGCGAAGAAGTCGTCGTCGCGGCCGAGGTAGCTGGACCCGTCTCCGAGGCCGAGCACGTCGGCGAACGTGTCGGCGACGATCTGTTCGATCGGCGTGGTCGGCGCGCGGAACACCGCCTTCTCGAACGTGGGCTCCGGCAATGCTTTTCGATCGAGTTTGCCGACCGGCGTGAGCGGGATCTCGTCCAGCACCACGATCGCGGCGGGCACCATGTGCGGCGGCAGCGTGCGCGCGGCGTAGTCGGTGAGCTCGGCGGCATCGATCGAGCGGCCCTGGACGGCCAGTACGTAGGACACCAGCGTTTTCCCACCGGCCGTGTCGCGGCCGAGCGTGACCGCGAACTCGACGTCGTCGTGGCTGCTCAGCACCGCGTCGATCTCCCCGAGTTCGATGCGGAAGCCGCGGATCTTGACCTGGAAGTCCGAGCGACCGACGTAGTCCAGTTCCCACTCCGACGCGGGAACTCGATCACCGGTCCGCTCGACCGGCTCGGCGTACCATCGCACCACGTCACCGGTCCGATACATCCGCGAGCCCGGCTCACCCCAGGGGTTCGCGACGAACCGCTCGGCGGTCAGACCCATCCGGTGCTGGTAGCCACGGGCCAGGGCGCCACCGGCGAGATACAGCTCACCGACGACGCCGGGCGGCACCGGGTTGAGCCGTGCGTCCAGCACCAGCGCGGACATGCCCGGCACCGGACGGCCGATGGTGATGTGCTGTCCGGCGGTCAAGGTGGCGTACGTCGCGATGATCGTCGCCTCGGTCGGACCGTATCCGTTGACATACCGCCGTCCCGGCTGCCATTTGGCCAGCAGTTCCGGGGTGGTGGCATCGCCGGCGACCGAGACGACCTCGAAGTCTTCCAGCCCGTCCGGCGCGACCGTGCCCAGCATCGCCGGTGTGATGACCGCGTGCGTCACCGCTTCGGCGCGCAACAGCTCACCCAGATCCGCGCCGCCGAGGATGGTCGGCGGCACGATCACCAGCGTCGCCCCGTTGGCGAACGCGCACAGCCATTCCAGCACCGACACGTCGAAGCTCGGCGAGCAGACATGCAGGAACCGGTGCTGCCCCTGGATGCCGTACTGCTCGGTCGCGTACTCGGCCAAACCGGCCAGCCCGGCGTGGGTGACGGTGACGCCCTTCGGCAAGCCCGTCGATCCCGACGTGTAGATCACATACGCGGGATGCCGCGCGGTCAGCGGCGCGATCCGGTCCGCGTCGGTGACCGGCGTAGCGGGCTGGTCCGCCAGCAACTCCTCGGTCGCGGGATCGTCGAGCACCAGCCACGCCACATCGTCGGGCAACTGCTCGACGTACTCGGCGGCGGTCAACCCGATCACGGCCCGAGAATCGGTCACCATGTGCCGCAATCGATCCGCCGGATAAGCCGGGTCGATCGGCACGTACGCGCCACCGGCCTTGGCCACCGCCCACACCGCGGCGATCATCTCGTACGACCTCGACAACGACAGCGCGACCAGCTTTTCCGGTCCGACGCCACGGTCGATCAGGACCCGAGCCAATCGCGACGAGTACTCGTCGAGCCTGCGATAGGTGATCGACCGGCCCCGGTCGCGTACCGCGATGTTGCCGGGGCTGGACTGCGCGCCGCGGGTCAAGAGATCCGGGAGCAGCCCCGGAGGCAGCGCGTCGGCACTGTGTACGTGGGTCAGCAGCTCGCGTTCGGAAGCGTCCAGCAGTGGCAGATCGCCGACCGGACGGTGTGGGGCGGTGACGATCGCCTCGAGCAGGCGGGTGAACCGCTCGGCGAACACCCGCACCGTGGCGTCATCGAAAAGATCACGGGCGAAGGAGAACTCGGCGTACATGCCGACACCGTCGGCTTCGGCGCCTGCCTCTCGGACGGTGAGGAACAGATCGAATTTCGCGGTCTCGACATCGAAATCGACGGCTTCGACGCGCAACCCGGGCAGCTCGAAGCCCGCGTTCGGCAGGTTCTCGAACGACAGCGCCACCTGGAACAGCGGATGCCGCGCGGTGGAGCGTTCCGGATTGAGGACTTCCACCAGGCGCTCGAATGGGATGTCCGCGTGCGCGAATGCCTCCAAGTCGGCGTCCTTGGCCCGCGCGAGCAAATCGCCGAAGGCGTCCTCGCCCCGCACGTCCGTGCGCAGCACCAGGGTGTTGACGAACATGCCGATCACGTCGTCGAGCTCGGCCTCGCCGCGACCGGCGACCGGCGTGCCGATGGCGATATCCCCGGTGCCCGACATGCGGGCCAGGAACAGCGCCAGCGCGGCGTGCACGACCATGAACATGGTCGCGTTGTGCTCGCGAGCCAGGCGGACGAGTTCCGCGTGCACCTGGGCGTCGATCGTGAAACCGATCTTGCCGCCGGCGAACGACTGCGCGACCGGGCGAGGCCGGTCGGTCGGCAGGTTGAGCTCGTCGGGCAGACCGGCCAGCGCGGTGCGCCAGTAGTCCGCCTGCTGCGAGATCAGGCTCTCCGGATCGGTTTCCGAACCGAGGACCTCGCGCTGCCAGATACTGAAATCCGCGTACTGCACCGGCAACGGGGCCCAGCCGGGTGCCGCACCGCCCGAGCGGGCGGCGTAGGCCAGCATCAGATCACGGACGAGCGGGCCCATGGACCAGCCATCCGCGCTGATGTGGTGCGCGACGAACACGAGGACGTACTCGGTTCCGCTGAGCTGGAACAACTCGGCGCGGAACGGAACTTCCACCGTGACGTCGAAACCGGCGACGACAGCCCGCTGCACTTCCTCCGCGACGCGGTCCGGGCCGAGCGGCACCGGCGTGAGATCGACCGGCACCTCGCGCGGTTCCAGGATCCGTTGCACCGGTCCGTCGGAGGTCTGCGGGTAGATGGTGCGCAGGATCTCGTGCCGCGCGACCATATCCGTGATCGCCGATTGCAGCGCCGCGACGTCCAGGTCGCCGGTCAGGCGGATCGCCACCGGGATGTTGTTGACGGCCGAAGCGGTGTCGAACTGGTTGAGGAACCACATCCGCTGCTGGGCCAACGACAACGGGATCCGCTCCGGACGCGGACCCGCCGCCAGAGCGCGACGCCCACCAGCACCCGCATGCTGCTCGGCCTTCGCCGCCAAACCAGCCACCGTCGAGGCTTCGAACAACACCCGCACCGGCACACGCGCATCCAACGCCGCACCGATCCGTGCCGCGACCTGCGTCGCCAGCAGCGAGTTACCACCCAAGGCGAAGAAATCGTCATCCGCGCCGACACGCTCGACACCCAGCACCTCGGCGAACACCGACGCCACGATCTCCTCGATCGGAGTCGACGGCGCCCGGAACGCCTGAACCTCGAACTCCGGCTCCGGCAACGCCTTCCGATCCAGCTTGCCGTTGACATTCAACGGCAAAGCGTCCAGCACCACGAACGCCGAAGGCACCATGTACGACGGCAAACCCGCCGTCAGCGCGGACTTCACCGCCGCCACATCGACACCCGCATCGGCATCACTGGGCACCAGGTAGGCAACCAGACGGTCACCGGTCTTGGGATCGGACTTGGCGATCACCGCCGTCTGCGCGATCTGCGGCAGCGCGAGCAACGCGGCTTCGATCTCACCGAGCTCGATACGGAAACCACGGATCTTCACTTGGAAGTCCGTACGACCCCGGTACTCGAGTTCGCCATTGGCGTTCCAGGCGACCAGGTCACCGGTGCGGTACATGCGTGCACCCGGTTGGAACGGATTGGCGACGAACCGATCCGCCGTCAGATCCGCACGACCGAAGTAGCCGCGCGCCAGCTGCGCACCCGCCAGATACAGCTCACCAGAGACACCGTCGGGCACCGGCCGCAGCCGGGAATCGAGGACGTAGACCTGGCTGTTCCACTCCGGGACACCGATCGACACGGATGTCTCATCGGCGAGGGCGACGCGGTGGCTGGTGATCGACACCGCTGCCTCGGTCGGACCGTAAAGGTTGAACAACTCCGTACGCGGATACTCGCGCAACAACCGCTGCGCGACCGCACCCGGCAGAGCTTCACCGATCGCCAGCACCCGCCACAACGAATTCGGCATCCCGGCCGTCAGCAGCGCGTCCAGCATCGAGGGCACCACATGCAGCGTGGTGACCCACTCCCGCGCCATCAACTCGTTCAAGTACGCCGGATCACGATGACCGTCGGGTGCGGCGATAACCAAACGACCACCACACACCGCCGCGGACCAGAACTCCCACACCGACAAGTCGAACGTCGCCGCCGTCTTCAACAAGACCGCGTCCGCAGCGTCCAGACCGAACTCGGTGCTCTTCCACTGCAATTGGTTCGCGATCGCCCCGTGCGGAACCGCGACACCCTTCGGCCGACCCGTCGAACCGGAGGTGAAGATCACGTACGCGGTGTTCTCCGGACGCAACGGCGTGACACGATCCGCGTCGCTGATCGGCGACGCGTCCAGCTCCCCGAGACCCAGTTCATCGATCCGCACCACCGGCGCGACATCGGTATCGAACTCAGCGTCGGCATTCGACAGCACACAGACCGGTGCCGCGGTCTCCAGAATGTAGTCGGTCCGGTCAGCCGGATGATCCGGATCGACCGGAACATACGCCGCACCGGCTTTCGCGACCGCGTACATGGCGACCACGAGATCCACCGACCGGCGCAGAGCCAGCGCAACCCGATCCTCGGCACCGACACCCCGCGCCAGCAGATAGCGCGCCAGCCGGTTGACCCGAGCATCCAACTCGGCGTAGGTCAACTCCACACGCCCAGCACCTGCCGGAGCGTCACCGACCAGTGCCACGGCCTTCGGATCCGCGGCGACGGTGGCATCCAACAAGGAGACCAATGTCGCGGTCGAATCCAGCGCCGAGGCGGTCGCGTTACGGCCGACGACCAGTTCCGTCCGCTCGGCGGCGTCGAGCAGTTCCAGGTCACCCACCGGCGTGCGCGGCGCGGCGATGATCTCACCGAGCAAACGCGCGAACCGATCCACAAAGCCCTGCACCGTCTCCCGGTCGAACAGGTCCGTCGCATAGGTGAAGACCCCGGTGACACCGAGAGGCTCGCCCGCGTCACTGTAGTGGTCAGCTGCGATGAGGTGCAGGTCGAACTGCGACAGCTCGGTATCGATATCCAACCCCGACACGCTCAAGCCGGGCAGCTCCAGCGCGGCCTGCGCCAGATTCTGGAACGACAGGCCGACCTGGAACAGCGGATGCCGCGCGGTCGAACGGACCGGGTTGAGCACCTCCACCAAACGCTCGAACGGCACATCAGCATTGGCGAACGCCTGAATATCCGTCTCACGCTGACGGCCCAACAGCTCGGTGAACGCCTCACCCGAATCCACCCGGGTACGGAACACCAAGGTATTGACGAACATACCGATCAAGTCATCCAGCACCGCTTCGCCACGACCCGCCATCGGCGTACCGATCGCGATGTCATCAGTCCCAGACAAACGAGACAACAGCACCGCCAACGCGGTGTGCACAACCATGAACAGCGTCGCACCCTCAGCACGCGCCAACTCGATCAACGCCTGATGAGTCCGGGCATCCACCCGCAACTCGACCTTGCCACCAGCGAACGACTGCACCGCAGGACGCGGCCGATCCGACGGCAAATCCAACTGATCCGGCAGACCAGCCAACGCCTGCCGCCAATACGCAACCTGCTTGGCAGCCAACGACTCCGGATCATCCTCACTACCGAGCAGTTCACGCTGCCAGATGCTGTAATCCGCATACTGCACCGCCAGCGGCGCGAAATTCGGGACCGCGCCCATCGAACGAGCCGCGTACGCCATCATCAGGTCCCGCGTCAACGGCCCCACGGACGAACCATCACCGGAAATGTGATGCACCACCATCGCGAGCACATATTCCACCGGCTCGGAAACAGCGGAATGCGCTGTATCACCAGCGATCTGGAACAACGCGACCCGCACCGGCACCTCGGAGGTCACGTCGAAGATCGTCGACGTCAATGCCGTCACCGCGGATTCGATATCCTGCGGCGCCACCGATCGGACGTCCAAGCGTGGCACGGCCTGTCCCGGCGGCAGGATGACCTGAACCGGGCCGTCTTCGGTCTGCGGGTAGATGGTGCGCAGAATCTCGTGGCGCACGACGACATCCGACACCGCCTGCTGCAGTGCGGCGATATCGAGCGCCCCGGTCAGCCGCACCGCGATGGGCACGTTGTACGCGGCGGACTCGGTGTCGAACTGGTTCAGGAACCACATCCGCTGCTGCGCCAACGACAACGGAATCCGGTCCGGTCGCGGACCGGCCACCAAATCCCGGCGCCCACCCGCTCCCGCGTGCCGCTCGGCCCGTACAGCCAGCCCCGCGACAGTAGACGCTTCGAACAGCCACCGCACCGGCACCCGGGCATCCAATGCCTTACCGATACGGGCGGCGACCTGCGTCGCCAACAGCGAATTACCACCGAGCGCGAAGAAATCGTCATCCGCACCCACACGCTCGACTCCGAGCACCTCGGCATAAACCGCGGCGACGATCTCCTCGATCGGAGTCGACGGCGCACGGAATGCCTGAGCCTCGAACTCCGGCTCCGGCAACGCCTTCCGATCCAGCTTGCCGTTGACATTCAACGGCAGAGCGTCCAGCACCACGAACGCCGACGGCACCATGTACGACGGCAACCCCGCGGACAGCAGGGACTTCACCGCGGCCACATCGATACCGGCGTCGATATCACTCGGGACCAGGTAGGCGACGAGCCGGTCACCGGCCTTCGGATCCGACTTCGCGATCACCGCCGCCTGCGCGACCTGCCGCAACGCCAACAGCGCGGCCTCGATCTCACCCAGTTCGATACGGAAACCACGAATCTTCACCTGGAAATCCGTACGACCCCGGTACTCCAGCTCACCGGCAGCATTCCACGCGACCAGATCACCCGTGCGATACATCCGAGCACCCGGCTCGAACGGATTCGCCACGAAACGATCCGCCGTCAAATCCGCACGACCGAAATAACCACGCGCCAACTGCGCACCAGCCAAATACAGCTCACCGGAAACACCCACCGGCACCGGCCGCAAACGCGCGTCCAGCACATAAACCCGGCTGTTCCACTCCGGCGCACCAATCGGAACCAACGTCTCATCAGCAGCCGTAACCCGGTGGCTGGTGATCGACACCGCCGCCTCGGTCGGACCGTACAGATTGAACAGTTCGGCTTTCGGATTCACGATCTGGAAGCGCTGCGCGGTCGCGGCGGGCAACGCCTCGCCGATGGCCAGCACTCGCCGCAGTGCGGGGAGCGGTGTGCCGGTGTCGGCGTTGGCGAGCAATGCGTCGAGCATGGACGGCACCACATGCAACGTGGTCACCGATTCGCGGGTGATCAGCTCGTTCAGGTACGCCGGATCGCGATGCCCGTCCGGCGCGGCGAGCACCAACCGGCCCTGGCAGACCGCCGCGGACCAGAACTCCCACACCGACAGGTCGAACGTCGCCGCCGTCTTCAGCAAGACCGTGTCATCGTCGACGAGACCGAACTCGAACGACTTCCACAGCAACTGATTCACGATCGCGCCGTGCGACACCGCGACGCCCTTGGGGCGACCCGTCGAACCCGACGTGAAGATCACATACGCGGTGTTCTCCGGGCGCAACGGCGTCAGCCGCTCGGCATCGGTGACCGTAGCGGCGGACAGCTCGGTCAGGTCGAGTTCGTCCAGTGGCACCACAGGCGCGGCATCGGAGGCGAAAGCCGCCTCGGCATTGGTCAATACACAGACCGGTGCCGCCGTCTCCAGGATGTAGCCGGTCCGTTCGGCGGGCTGGTCGGGGTCCACCGGCACATACGCACCACCGGCCCGCGCCACCGCGTACATCGCCACAACCAGGTCCACCGACCTGCGCAACGCCAACGCCACCCGCGATTCCGGGCCGACGCCTTGCGCGATCAGATAGCGGGCCAAACGGTTGACCCGGGCGTCCAGCTCCGCATACGTCAGCTCCTGCCGACCGCCCCCCGAGTCCTGGGCGTCGGCGACCAGCGCGACGGCATCCGGGGCCGCGGCGACGGCGGAATCCAACAGCGCCGCGAGCGTCGTCGCGACGGACGACTCCGGCGTGGAGCTGCCGGGCAGCACAGCCGTGTCGATCGCGCGGTCGGTGGCGTTCCACACCGACAGCACTTCGATCCGTTCGGCCGTATCGAGAATCTCGATATCCCCGACCGGTGTCGTCGCGTCCGTCACGACGGCCGCCAGGATGCGCGACAAACGCTTGGCGAAGCCCCGCACCGTCACGGCGTCGAAAAGATCCGTGGCGTAGGTGAAGTAGCCACCGATCCCCGCCGCGCCACCGGCCTCGTCGTAGGTGTCACCCACGATCAGATGCAGATCGAACTGCGACACATTCAGATCCGCTTCCACTCCGGCGATCGTCAAGCCGGGTAATTCCAGCGCGGTTCGTGCCAGGTTCTGGAACGACAGGCCCACCTGGAACAGCGGATGATGCGCGGTCGAGCGTCGCGGGTTGAGCACTTCCACCAAGCGCTCGAACGGAATATCGGCATTCGCGAACGCCTGCAGATCGATTTCCCGTTGCCGCGCCAATACTTCGGTGAACGAGTCGCCACCGGACAGGCGGGTCCGGAACACCACGGTGTTGACGAACATACCGATGAGATCGTCGAGTTCACGTTCACCGCGACCCGCTACCGGTGTGCCGATCGCGATATCGCCGGAACCGGACAGCCGCGCGAGCAGCACAGCGAGCGCGGTGTGCACGACCATGAAGAGGGTGGCGCCGTTGGCGCGTGCCAGTCGCACGAGCCCGGCGTGCGTGGCGGCATCCACCGACACCTCCACCCGTCCACCGGCCAGTGATGCCACCGCGGGCCGGGGCCGGTCGGTGGGCAGTTCCAGCAGGTCGGGAAGCTCGGCGAGGTGCTCGCGCCAGTACGCGATCTGCTGCGCGGCAATGGACTCGGGATCGGATTCGTCGCCGAGCACGGCGCGCTGCCAGAGCGCGTAGTCGGCGTACTGCACCGGCAGTGGTGTCCACGCCGGGGCGGAACCCGCGTTCCGCGCGGCATAGGCCACCATCACATCGCGCACCAGCGGCCCCATCGACGAGGCGTCGGCGGCGATGTGGTGCACCACGACAGCGAGCACGTACTCCGATGGCGACCCGGGCGCGCGTCCATCGATCTCCAGCAGCCGCACCCGCACCGGCACTTCGGAGGTCACGTCGAACGGCGTCGCGGCGAGCGCGTACACAGCCGCCGCGATCTCGGATTCGGTGACCCGCTCCGGTGCGACATCCAACGTCACCTGTCCGGCGGGCAGGACGACCTGCACGGGCCCCTCGGCGGTTTCCGGGTACACGGTGCGCAGCACCTCATGCCGCGCCACCACGTCATCGAGCGCCGCGGCCAGCGCCGCCACGTCGAGCAGCCCGGTGAGCCGAAGCGCGAACGGCAGGTTATAGGCCGCCGAGCCCGATGCCGCCGCCGGATCGTCGTCGACCTGATCGAACCGGTTCAGGAACCACATCCGCCGCTGCGCCAACGACAACGGCAACCGCTCCGGCCGGACGAGGCTACCCAGTTCGACACGGCGGTCGGCGTGCGTGTGCGACTCGATCGCGGTAGCCAAGTCCGTCACGGTCGAGGTCTCGAACAGCGTTCGCACCGGAATGCGGGCACCCACCGCGGCGCCCAACCGCGCCACCACCTGCGTGGCGATCAGCGAGTTGCCGCCGAGTGCGAAGAAATCGTCGTCGGCGCCGACACGGCTAAGACCGAGAACCTCGCCGAAGACACCGGCGACGATCTCTTCCACCGGCGTTGCCGGGGCGCGGAATTCGCGAGTGCCGAAGGTCGGCTCCGGCAGCGCCTTACGATCGAGCTTTCCGCTCGGGTTCAACGGGAAGGCGTCCAACACAACGATCGTGGCCGGAACCATGTACGCCGGAAGCGTTTCACCGATCCTGGCCAGCAATTCCGACGGCTCCACCGACCGCCCTGGCGCGGGAACCACATACGCGACCAGCTGATCACCCAGCGCCGACGGCGCCACCAGCGCGACCGCCTGACTCACCGAAGGCTGGGCCAGCAATGCGGTTTCGATCTCACCCAGCTCGATCCGCTGGCCACGGAACTTCACCTGGAAATCGGTGCGACCCAGGTAATCGAGCCGCTGCGGCATATCCCCCGCAGGCGCACGCCACACCACCAGGTCACCGGTCCGGTACATCCGTGCACCGGTCCGGAACGGATTGGCGACGAATCGGTCCGCGGTCAGATCCGGACGGCGCACGTACCCGCGAGCAAGCTGGTCACCGGCCAGATACAGCTCTCCCGCTACGCCCGCAGGGACCGGACGCAACCGCGAATCCAGCACATACACCTGCGTGTTCCACTGCGGCAACCCGATCGGCACCGAGCGCTCGTCCGCAGCACGAGCGGGCCAGTAGGTCACCGACACCGCGGCCTCGGTCGGCCCGTACAGGTTGTGCACCCGGGCATCGGACACGGCGTTCACGGCGGCCACCGTCTCCGGCGGCAATGCCTCACCGATCACGAAGATATGCGCCAGACTCGGGCACGCACCCGGCGCGGTATGCGCGGCGAATACCGTCAACATCGACGGCACGAAATCGGTGACCGTCACGCCCTGCGCGGCAATCGTTTCCGCGACATAGGCAGGATCCCGATGCCCATCGGGCGTGGCCACGACCAGTTTCGCCCCGACCCGCAACGGCATGAAGAACCCCCACAACGACACGTCGAACGTCGTCGCGGTCTTCTGCAGATACACGTCATCGGGACTCAGCGGATACTCGGCCAGCATCCACTCGATCTGATTGTTGATCGCCGCATGCGACACGGCGACGCCCTTGGGGCGGCCCGTCGAACCCGAGGTGAAGATGACATACGCCGGGTGCTGTGGCAGGACCGGTCGCAGCAATTCCTCGGCGCGCACCGGAGCACTGTCGATGTGATCCAGCTCCAAAGCGTCGATATGGAGCAGTACGGTGCCCGACGGGACGGTCACCGCGTCCGGGGTCCTCGTCACCACACACGCGGGCTGTGCCGTATCGAGAATGTGCGCGATCCGATCCGCGGGATGATCGGGATCCAGCGGCACATACGCGCCGCCCGCCGTCACGATCGCGTAGATGCCGACCACCAGATCGACCGAGCGCCGAATCGACAGCCCGACCAGCGATTCCGCACCCACACCCTGCGAAATCAGGACCCGGGACAGCCGGTTGACGCGCTCGTCGAACTCGCGGTAGGTGAGCGAGACACCCTCATACACCAACGCGACGGCATCCGGGTGAGCCGCCACCGCCCGGCGATAACCATCGAGCAGCAGTTCGGCGGCGACCGGGTGGCGGGTGTCATTCCAGCCGACCAGAATCTGTTCCCGCTCGGCCGACGCCAGCAGGTCCACCTCGCCGATGGTTTGTGCCGGATCCGTCGCCACGGCGGCGAGCAACCGCTGCAACCGCGCCGCGAATTCCGCGATCGTCGATTCGTCGAACAGATCGGTGGCGTAGGTGAACATCGCCGACAGCCCGGCCGCGGCGTCGTGGTCCTGGCGCGGCACCACGGTCAGCTGGAGATCGAATTTGGCCTGCGCGCCGCCGAGCTCGACGGCGGTCGCGGTCAGTCCGGGCAATTCCAGCCGCGGGGACTGCATGTTCTGGAAGAACAGCGCGACCTGGAACAGCGGGTGATGCGCTTGCGACCGAACGGGATCGAGCACCTCCACCAGTCGCTCGAACGGCAACTCGGCGTGCGAGAGCGCCGCCAGATCCGTCTCCTTGGTGGCCGCGAGCAGCTCGGCGAACGAAATGCCCGGATCGACCTTGGTCCGCAGCACCAGCGTGTTGACGAACATGCCGATCAGCTCATCGAGCTCACGCTCGCCGCGCCCGGCGACCGGTGTGCCGATGGTGATGTCGTCGCTACCCGACAACCGGCCGAGCAACACCGCGAAAGCGGCGTGTACCACCATGAACAGCGAGGCGCCCGTGCGGTGCGCCAGCTCGGTCAGCTCGGCGTGGATCTCGGCCGGGATCTCGAACGAGAATTCCGCACCCCGGCCGGACGCGACGTTCGGTCGAGGCCGATCCGCCGGCAGCTCCAGCCGATCCGGGATGCCCTGCAAAGCTGCACGCCAGTAGTCGATTTGGGTGGCGGCCACCGATTCGGGATCGGACTCGTCACCCAGCACCGCGCGCTGCCACACCGTGTAATCCGCATACTGCACCGGCAGTGGTTGCCAGTTCGGCGCGGCACCATCCACCCGGGCCAGATACGCGGCCATCAGATCCCGGACCATCGGCGCGATGGACGCGCCGTCGGCGGCGATGTGGTGGACCACGACAGCGAGGACGTGCTCAACGGTGTCCGCGGAATCCGCGCCCGGCACCAGTTCGGCAAGGGCGATGCGCAACGGGACCTGCGCGGTCACGTCGAAACCCGCCGACACGATATCGAGCAGCCAGTCCGCGAGTTCGTCCTCCGCCACCGGCCGCGGCGCCAGGTTCGGAACCGCCTGATCGGCAGGCAGAATCCGCTGATAGCCGGTGCCGTCCAGTGCCGGATACACGGTGCGCAGCGTCTCGTGCCGATCGACCAGATCGGCGACCGCCGCCTGCAAAGCCGCCACGTCCAACGCTCCGGACAGCCGGACGGCGAACGGAATATTGTTCGCCGCCGACGCCGGATCGAATTGGTTGAGGAACCACATCCGCTGCTGCGCCAGCGACAACGGGATCGGTTGTGCCGTCTCGCCGTCGCGCGGGACCGGAACCAGCGCACGCCGCCCGCCCGTGCCCTGGAGCGAGGCCAGGCGCGCCGCGAGTGCGGCGACCGTGGATGCCTCGAAGATCACCCGAGCGGGCATACGCGTGTCGAGTGCCGCGCCGAGCCGGGCGATCATCTGGGTGGCCAACAGCGAGTTGCCGCCCAGGTCGAAGAAATCGTCGTCGGCACCCACCGGGCGGTCCGCACTCACGCCGAGCACTTCGGCGAACGTCGTGGCGACGAGCTGCTCGATCGGAGTGGACGGTGCGCGGAATTCGCGTTCCCGGACAACCGGTTCCGGCAACGCGCGGCGATCCAGCTTGCCGTTCGGGCTCAGCGGCAACGCCTCCAGCACCACGATCGCCGTTGGCACCATGTACGCGGGCAGTCGCGCGGCCAAGTGGTTGCGCAACTCGTCCAGGTACGGCTGCTCGTCACCGATGTCATCTGGCCGCCGCGCGGGCACGACGTAAGCGATCAACTGATCGCCCAGGCGCTCGTCGGACCTGACGATCGCCACGGACTGCGCTACCGAATCATGCGCCCGCAGCGCGGCTTCGATCTCACCCAGCTCGATCCGCAGACCACGCAGCTTGACTTGGAAATCAGTGCGGCCGACAAAGGTGAGCGAACCGGTCGAGTCGGCGGTGACGAGGTCGCCGGTGCGGTACATCCGGCTGCCCGGCGCACCGAACGGGTTGGCCACGAACCGATCCGCGGTCAGGTCCGGACGGCCGAAATAGCCGCGCGCCAATTGCGCACCGGCTAGGTACAACTCGCCCGCGACACCCGACGGCACCGGATGAAGGCGCGAATCGAGGACGTACGCCTGGGTATTCGACACCGGAAGACCGATCGGGACCGCGCCCGCCACGTCCTCGGCGACCGGGGCGTGGGTGGCGTGGACGGTGAACTCCGTCGGACCGTACAGGTTGTACAGCGCCGCCGAACTCACCCGCCGGATCGCCTCCACAGCGTCGGAGGTGAAAGCCTCGCCCGCGATGAGTAGCGCCCGCAGCGAGCCGAGCCCCTCGCTACCCGCCGCGGCAGCGCCGCCGGCGAAGACGGTCAGCATCGATGGCACGAACGAGGTCATGGTGATGCGCTCGGCCGCGATCACCTCGGCCAGATATGCCGGATCGCGGTGTCCATCCGGACTCGCCACGACCATCCGGCCGCCGGTGCTCAGCGGACCGAACAACTCCCACACCGACACATCGAACGTCGCGGGCGTCTTGAACAACACCACATCGTCGACACCGATCCGGTACTCGCTGGTGATCCAGCGAATCTGGTTGACCGCCGCGGCATGCGGAACCGCGACCCCCTTCGGGCGGCCGGTCGAACCGGAGGTGAAGATCACGTAAGCCGGATGCGCCGGACGCAACGGCGCGATCCGCTCCGCATCGACCACCGGCGCACCCGAGTAACCGGACAAATCCAGGTCGTCCAGCGACAGGGTCGGCACTCCGGCGCCGTCGAAACCATCGCGGGACGTGGTCAGCACACACACCGGCGCCGCCGACTCGAGCACGTACCGGACTCGCTCGATCGGCTGATCGAGGTCGAGCGGGACATACCCGGCACCAGCCTCCTGCACCGCGTACATGGCGACGACCAGGTCCACCGAGCGCCGCATCCCCAGCGCGACAAGCGTTTCCGGACCGACACCCGCCTCGATCAGCCGCCGTGCCAACCGATGCACTCGGGCGGCGAACTCGGCGTAGGTCAGGGACTTCCCATCGGGAACGGACGGGTCGACAATCGCGACCGACTCGGGGGACGCCGATACCTGGGCGTGGAACAGGTCCACCAGGGTAGCCGCCGAGTCGGCGGTCTCGGCCTGGTCCCGACCGTTGAAGAAGAGACGGGCCGCACCGCCCGCGACCGGTCGGACCCAGTGCCGCACCAGATCCGGCGGGCTCGCTTGGCCGGTGGCGACGACCACGCGCAGCTCATCCAATCCGGCCGGGTCCAGGGCGGCGAGTGTCGCAGGCGCACCGAACACATGCGTCACATGTTCCCGGGACAGCAGTCCCGCGAGCCCCGCACCATCGAATCCGGGAGCCACGACGATCGTCGCCGCGCCACTCACGGCGAGCAGCAGCTCGAGCACCAACTGGTCGGACGACGGCGCGACGAAGTGCAGCGTCCGCGCCTGCGGCGTCACCCGGTAGCGCTCCCGCTGCTCATCGCAGAAACCGGACAAACCGGCCTGCGCGACCACCGTCCGCTCCGGGTGCCCGCTCGAATTCCGCGGGTAGATCACATACGCCGGGTGCTCGCCCTGCAACGGACGCACCCGATCGATGTGGGTCACCGCATCCGCCGGGTAGTTCAGCAACGCACGTTCGAACTCCGGCTCGTCGACGACCAGCCACGTCACCTGTCCGGGCAGCTGGTCACGCACGGTACCGACCGTCAGTCCCGCCACCACACCGGGATCGGACACCATCTGCTCGACCAGGTCCGGCGAATCGTCCGGATCCACCGGCACGAAGCCGGCACCGGTCTTGGCCACCGCCCACAGCGCCACCACCGACTGGATCGAGTGCGGAATACTCACGGCGACCAAGTCTTCGGGGCCGACGCCACGTTCGAGCAACAACCGAGCGAGCCGCGTCGATCGGGAATCCAGCTCGGCGTAGCTCATTCGCGCCGCCGACTCCATCGGGACGGCGCGGCCGCCGAGCCATTCCGCAGCCTGTACGACGGCGATGCCGTCCGGGTTGGTCTCCACCGCCATCGACAGCAACTGCGGCAATGTGGTGACCCGCGGCCGCCGGGTCCGGTTGGGCCGCACACGTGCCGGGCGGGTCATTCGGGTACCCCATCGCCAGCAAAAGTGCACGGTGTGTCGGCTACCCGAAACAATGAAGTATCCCTCACTACTATCTGGTTCAGCTGTCTTTCTGCCCAGCGTCGGCAGCACTGCGCCACCGCACACCGTCGATCCGGCACGCCCGCCGCAATCGCGGCACCACCGGTCGCGGCGCTATTCGGTCCCGTTCGACACGATACCCACCGCGATGGTTGGTCAACCGCGCCTCCACAGGGCGGATTCACCGGACATCGCTGGATACCCGGCTCCCGAGGAGATCCGGGAGCGCGACCACATGCAGCGCACTCCGGGCTATCGGTGTGGGCACCGAATAGGCCTCGTCCAGCACCACGGCCTGCAGGTCGTCCAACTCGGCCGGGTCGATCGCGGCGAGATCGGTGGCATCGGTGAACAAGTGCGTCACCCACTCCTCCGCGAGCAACGTCTGCGGCCCTGCTTCCGCCGATTCGGCGTCCGCGACCACGACCGAAGCGCCCGCGCTGCCCGCTGCCACGACCTCCAGCACGGCGGCCACCGACTCCGGGCGGCCATACCGGAAGGTACGAGATTCGAAGGTCAGGCCGGTACGAGCGGACAATCGAGCCGCCGCGGCCGCCAGCGCGTCATAGGACAGTGCGAAGCCATACTCCTCGGTGGGTGGCATCCCCGTCAGCACGACGGCCGGATCGTCGCCGCGCAGCGTGCGTATCCGATTCGCGTACGTGACCGGTCTCGGCGATTGGGCCTCGATCTCGGCGATCACGGCGGGATCGTCGAACGCCAGCCAGTCGACACTGCCGGTGGCCGATGCGATATCGGCCGCGGCGACCAAGCCCACCTTGACCTCCATTTCGCCGGGCAGCGCCGCGTCGATCGAGGACATCGGAACCAGCGCGGCTCCGGTCTCGAGCACCGCCCAGATGGCCACCACCGCATCGATGCCGCGATCCAGGCGGATCGCCACGCCGGTGCCGGGCCCGCAGCCGCGCCCGATCAGCGCCCGCGCCAGTCGCGACGTTCGGGCGTGGATGTCCTGGTACGACAACGCCTCCTCGCCCCACACCACGGCGGGCCCGTCCGGATCGTCCTCGACCGCGACGGCGAAGAGCCGGGTCAGCGCGGTACCCGCGGTCGGTGCCGCGGTCTCGGCCTCGGCGACGTTCGTCGTCGTCCGCGGTGTGGCGAAGACGCGATTCCGCTCCTCGGCATCGAGGATGTCGATATCGCCGACACATACCTCCGGGTCGGCGACCACCGAGGTGAGGATGCGCTCCAGCCTGCGTCCGAATGCCTGCGCGGTGGACTCGTCGAGAACGTCGGTCGCGTAGGTGATCACGGTGACCAGATCATCGAACGAGCCGTCCGCGCGATGCCGCGGCTCGACGGTCACCTGGAGATCGAATTTCGCCGCACCCGCGCCCACGTCCAATGCCGCCACCGTAAGTCCGGGCAGCTCCAGGGTCGGCTGCTCGGCGTTCTGGAACGAGAGCATCACCTGGAATAGCGGGCTGTGCGAGGTGCTGCGTCCCGGGACGACCTTCTCCACCACGCGCTCGAACGGGATGTCCGCGTTGGCGAAGGCCGCAAGATCGATGTGGCGGGCCTGATCGACCAGCTCGGCGAAGCTCGCCCCGGAATCGACCGCGGTGCGCAACGTCAGGGTGTTGACGAACATGCCGACCAGATCGTCGAGCACGCGTTCGCCGCGGCCCGCGATCGGCGTGCCGATGGCCACGTCGGAGTCGCCGGACAACCGGGCCAGCAGCACGGCCAGCGCCGCGTGCACGACCATGAACAACGTCGAATTGTGCTCGCGCGCCAGCTTGGCCAGCGCCTCGTGCACCTCGGGCGCGATGGCGAATCCGGTGTTGGCCCCGCGCATCGTCGGCACCGCGGGGCGCGGACGGTCCAGCGGCAGGTGCATCTCGCCGGACAGCCCGGCGAGCTGGTCGCGCCAGTACGCCAACTGCCGTGCGGCCACCGAGTTCTCGTCGTCGTCGGTGCCGATGGCGGCCCGCTGCCAGATCGCGAAGTCCGCGTACTGCACCTCCAGCGGCGACCAGCGCGGCGAGTTACCGCGAATCCGGGCCAGATAGGCGGTCATCAGGTCGCGGGCAAGCGGGGCCATCGAGGCACCGTCTGCGGCGATGTGGTGCGCGACCATGGCCAGCAGGTGCTCGTCCGTCCCGGAATCGAGCAGCAGGGCGCGCACCGGGACTTGTTCGGTCACATCGAATCCGGTGCGCATCAGCTCGGTGATCCGGCCGATCGGGTCGTCGGTGGCGGCCACCTCCAACCCGCCGGGTAGCGCCTCGGCGACGGACAGGATCTCCTGGTACGGCAGCCCGCCCGGCCCGCTCGCCGGGTAGCGCGTGCGCAGCGATTCGTGCCGCTCCAGCACGTCCGCCAGGGCGTAGCGCAACGCGGACACGTCCAGCACACCGGTCAACCGGATCGCCAGCGGAATGTTGTAGGCGGGCGAAGCGGGATCGAACTGGTTGAGCACCCACATCCGCTGCTGCGCCAGCGACAGCGGCACCGGCTCCACCCGCTCGGCGCGGACCAGCGGCGGCCGCTCCGCGCCACCGGCGCCGGGCACCACACGGGCGGCCAGCGCGGCGACCGTCGGCGCCTCGAACAGTTCGCGCACCGCGAGATTCGCGTCCAGCGCCTCGTTGATCCGCGCGACCACCCTGGTGGCAAGCAGCGAGTTGCCGCCGAGCGCGAAGAAGTCGTCGTCGAGGCCGACCTCGGCGGCGCCGAGCAGTCCGGCGAACACCTCCGCCACCGCCTGCTCGACCGGCGAGCTCGGCGCGCGGAAAGCCGCCGCGCCGACGAACTCCGGTGCGGGCAGGGCCCTGCGGTCCAGTTTGCCGTTCGGCGTGAGCGGCAGGACGTCCAGCACCACGACGGCGTCCGGAACCATATAGCCGGTCAGGAACTCCGACACCTGCGCGCGCAGCACGCTCGAGTCGAGCGTGGCGCCGGTGTCGGGCACGACGTAACCGATCAGGCGATCACCCGCGTGCTCGTCCGAGCGGACCAGCACCACGGCTTGGCTCACGCCGGGACAACGCAGCAGCGCGGACTCGATCTCGCCGAGTTCGATGCGGAAGCCGCGCAGCTGCACCTGCTGGTCGCCGCGCCCTGCGTACTCCAGGGTGGCCTGGCCACCGAAGCCGACCCAGCGGCCGATATCGCCCGTGCGATACATCCGAGATCCCGGCGCGCCGAAGGGGTTCGCGACGAAGCGCGCGGCGGCGAGTCCGGGACGGCCGAGGTAGCCGCGGGACAGCTGGGCGCCCGCGACGTAGATCTCGCCCGCGACGCCGACCGGAGCCGGGTTCAGGCGGTCGTCGAGTACATACGCGTCCAGGCCGGGCAGCGCGCGGCCGATGACGCTGGCCGCGTTGTCCGCCATCTGCTCGTCCAGCGACAGGAACGAGACGTGCACCGTGGTCTCGGTGATGCCGTACATGTTCACCAGCCACGGCGCGTCCACGGGATGACGCTCGTACCAGCGCCGCAACTGGCGCAGATCCAGCGCTTCACCGCCGAACACCACGTAGCGCAGCGCGAGCTTGCCCTGGTCGTCGGGATGCGCGGCCCGGTCGGCCTCGGCGAGCTGGTAGAACGCCGACGGCGTCTGGTTGAGCACGGTGACCTGTTCGCGAATCAACAGCTCGCGGAATTGCTCCGGCGACCGGGAGGTCAGGTAGTCGACCACCACCACGGTGCCGCCGTTGGCCAGCGCGCACCACAGCTCCCACACCGAGAAGTCGAACGCGAACGAATGGAACAGCGTCCACACGTCGGTCTCGTCGAATTCGAACAGCAGCTGGGTGTTGGCGAACAATTCGACGACGTTGCGGTGCGTGACGCCGACGCCCTTGGGCACGCCGGTGGAGCCCGAGGTGTAGATGACGTACGCCAGGTTGTCCGGACGCAGCGGCGCCAGGCGTTCGGCGTCGCGGATCCGGGCGTCGTCGAACGCGGTGGTCGCCGCGAGGATGTCTTCGAGCAGGAGCACCGGAATAGAGCCCGCGGGGAGCGCATCCCGCTCGGCGGCGGTGGCCAGGATGCAGGTGGGGGCGGCATCGGCCAGCATGAACTCCAGCCGCTGCACCGGATAGGTGGTGTCGATCGGCAGGTACGCCGCACCGGCCGTGAGCACCGCCAACAGCGCGACAGGTAGCTCCTCGGTACGCGGGACAGCGACGGCCACCAGCGATTCCGGGCCCGCGCCCTGCGCGATCAACGCACGGGCCACCCGATTCGCCCGGCGCTGCAACTCATCGAAAGTCAGCGTCGCGGAGCGACTCGATGAGGGGTGGTGGTCGGGCGACGGGTGGGCCACTGTGGTGTCGCCGAAACGGATCGCGCCCGCGTTGGGCCGCCTGCGCGCCTGCGCGCCGATCAGGTCCACCAGGGTCACTTCGGGCACCGCGGCGCCAGGGGTGTTCCACTCGTGCAGCACGAGTTCGCGCTCGCCGGGCGCCAGTACGTCGATATCGCCGACGGTCACCGTGGCGTCGAAGGCCACCGCGCGCAGAATCCGGCCGAAGCGATCGGCGAAGTCCTGTACGGTCGCCTCGTCGAACAGGTCGGTGGCGTAGGTGAAGGCCGCCGACATGCCCTGCGCGGCGCCGTGCCGGTCGATGTTCTCCACCAGCGCCAGTTGCAGGTCGAACTTCGCCAGCGGCACCGCGAGATCCACCGCGGACACCGAAAGCCCGGGCAGCTCCAACTCGGTGCGGGCCAGGTTCTGGAAGGTCAGCATCACCTGGAACAGCGGGTGCCGCGCGGCCGACCGCACCGGGTCCAGCAGCTCGACCAGCCGCTCGAACGGAACGTCGGCATGGCCGAACGCCTCGACGTCGATGGTGCGCACCTCGCGCAGCAGCTCGTCGAATCGTGCGCCCGGCACGATCTCGGTGCGCAGCACCAGCGTGTTGACGAACATGCCGATTACGTCATCGAGTGCGGCTTCGCCTCGGCCCGCCACCGGGGTGCCGATGGCGATGTCCCTGGTGCCCGACAAACGAGACAACAGGACAGCCAATGCCGCGTGCACCACCATGAACAGGGTCGAATTATGTTGCTGTGCAAGGCGGCTCAGCCCGGCATGAACAGCGGCGTCGATCTCGAAGCCGAGCGTGGCGCCGTGATGGGACGCGACCGCGGGACGCGACCGGTCCGCGGGCAGCTCCAATTGCTCGGGCAGCGCGGCCAATTCGGTGCGCCAGAAGGCGATCTGCTGCGCCAGCACGGAATCCGGGTCGTCCTCGGCGCCGAGGATCTCGCGCTGCCAGAGGGCGAAGTCGGCGTACTGCACCTCGAGCGCGGGCCATTCCGGCGCGCCGCCGCGCATCCGGTCCACGTAGGCGCTCATCAGGTCGCGGGTCAGCGGCCCCATGGAGAAACCGTCGCCCGCGATGTGGTGCACCACGCAGATCAGCACGTGCTCGGTCTCGCTCAGCGCGAGCAAGCGCACCCGCACGGGCGGCGCGACCGTGACGTCGAAACCCTCGGTCACCGCGGCGGCCACGAGCGCGGGCACCTCGGACTCCGCGGCCTGCTCGACCGTGAGTTCCGGCACGGCACCCGGATCGGAGGCGGGCAGCACCAACTGGTAGCCCTCGCCGTCGACCTCCGGGTACAGGGTGCGCAGCACTTCGTGCCGCTCGGCGAGATCGTGCACCGCGGCGCGCAGCGCGTCGACATCGAGCCGTCCCGATAGTCGCACCGCGACCGGGATGTTGTTGACCGCGCTCGCCGGATCGAACCGGTTCAGGAACCACATGCGCTGCTGGGCATAGGACAGCGGCACCCGCTCCGGGCGCGGACGCGCGTGCAGCGCCTGGCCCGCGGCCGAACCCGCGTGCTGCTCCACGCGGGCGGCGAGCGCGGCGACTGTGGTCGCCTCGAACAGCAACTGCACCGGTACCCGCAGATCCAGCGCCGAGCCGATGCGCGCGGCGGCCTGCGCGGCCAGCAGCGAGTTGCCGCCGAGCTCGAAGAAATCGTCGTCCGCGCCGACGCGGCCGTCCTCCTCGGGCACCAGCAGCGCGGCGAACACGTCCGCGACGATCTCCTCGACCGGCGTCGACGGCGCGCGGAACGCACGCACGGCGAAGACGGGCTCGGGCAGCGCCGCGCGGTCGAGCTTGCCGACCGGCGTCAGCGGGATCTCGTCCAGCACCAGGATGGACGCGGGAATCATGTACGCGGGCAACGACTCGCCGATGAACTCGGCGAGCGCGCCGGTGTCCACATCGGCGCCCGACCGCGGCAGCACATACGACACCAGCGCCGTCGCGCCCGAGGGCAGCGCCTTGCCGAGAGTGGCGGCGAAATCGATGTCCGGGTGGCTGGTGAGCGCGTTGTCGATCTCGCCGAGCTCGATGCGGAAGCCGCGGATCTTCACCTGGAAGTCCGAGCGCCCCAGGTATTCGATGGCGCCGCCGTCCTGGCCCGCGGATTCGATGCGGCGCACCAGGTCTCCGGTGCGGTAGAGCCGCGCGCCCGGGTTGCCGGTGTCGGCGCCGAACGGGCTGGCGACGAACCGCTCCGCGGTCAGACCCGGCCGCCCGAGATAGCCCTGCGCCAGCGCGGGACCCGCCAGGTACAGCTCGCCGACCACTCCGGCCGGTACCGGCCGCAACCGCGAATCGAGCACGAACGCACCGACTCCCGGGATGGGCGTGCCGATCGTGATGGGCTCGCCCGGCACCATCGGCGGCGTGCTGGTCGCGAGAATGGTCGCCTCGGTGGGCCCGTACCCGTTGTAGAACTCGCGCTCACCAGCCCAGCGGCCGACGAGTTCCGGACCGAACTTGTCCCCGGCCACCACCACGGCTTGCAGATCGTCCAGCCCGGCCGGATCCACCGATTCCAGGGCGCCCGGGGTGATGAGCATGTGCGTGACGCGCTCGCGCCGCAGCAGATCCGCCAGTTCGAAGCCGCCGAACACGGTCGGCGGCGCGATCACCAGCGTCGCGCCGGAGGAGAAGGCCAGCAGCAGTTCGAGCACCGAGACGTCGAAGTTCGGCGAGCAGACGTGCAGTACCCGCGAATCCTCGGTCACCCCGTAGTGCTCACGTTCCGCGGCCACCAGCCCCGCCAGGCCGCTGTGCGAGACCACGACGCCCTTGGGCTTCCCGGTCGATCCGGAGGTGTAGATGACGTAGGCCGGGTGCCGCTCGTCCAGCGGGCGCACGCGGTCGGTGTAGGAGATGGGATGTCCCGGGCGCGCGGCGATCCGCGCGGACAGCACCGGGTCGTCCATCTCGACCCAGTACGCGGCGGTGCCGAGCACCGGGCGATGCGCCGAGATGGTCAGCCCCACGCTCGCGCCGGAATCGGCGACGATGTGGTTGATCCGGTCGGGCGGGTAGGTCGGATCCACCGGCACGTAGGCCGCGCCGGTCTTCGCGATGGCCCAGACCGCGAGCACCGACTCCACGCTGCGCGAGATTCCGATGGCGACCACGTCGCCCGGCCCGACATCGCGCGCGATCAGTTCCCTGGCCAGCCGCGAGGACGCCGCGTCCAGTTCGGCGTAGGTGAGTTCCTGATCGTCGGCCGGATCTCCCGTGGGGTTGAACCGGATCGCGACCTCGGTGGCGGCGGACTCGACCGCGGCAGTGAGCAGTTGACCGAAGAGGGGACTGCCCGACCTGCGACGACGGCTACCACGAGTGGAGCGACGGGCGGTTTCCATTCGAGTGCATTCACCTCTCGCATCGAGCCAGGACCCGGACATTTCCAGGCCGAGGGTCTGTTTTCCGGGCCGAGCGCGGTCCGAGCAATCATATAAGGAACCGATCGGCAGGCCCGCGCGCCGTATTGGATTGCCGCGGCTGCCGCGCATGCGGTCCGCGCCCCCTCTTCGTCCGTGCCGTCCTCTCGTCGGACACCGTCGCCCCCCTGGATGCGGTGTCGTGCCTGATGCCTGTCGTTATATCGGCGCCGGGCCGGTCATGTTGCAGGCATACTCGCATCGGTGAACTTGTTCACAACCATCCCCGCCGGGTGGCCTGCACCCCCGCCTGAAATCTGGTGCTCGCGCCGAGACGCTCCAGCAGCCGGGCGGTGCGGCGGACCACCGTGCGCCGCGACATCCCGAGCCGGCGTGCGATGGTGTCGTCGGTGGCGCCCAGTCCCATCAGGGTCAGGATCGCCCGGTCGCGTTCGTCCAGCGCCTCCGCGGCCGGGTTCACCGAGATCGGCGCGGCCATCGCCCACAGCACGTCGAAGGTCTTGATCAGCAATTCGAGCGCGGGGGATCCGGTGAAGCGCAGCCCCATCGGATCGGGCCTGCGTTCGTCGGCGTGCAGCACCAGGCTGGCCCGCTCGTCGTCGCAGATGATCAGCTTGAACGGCGGCTCGGGCAGCGTTCTGGCCTGTGCTCCACTGGCATTGGTGGACAGCGCGTGCCGCAGGCGTTCGGGGTCCTGGTAGACGGTGTCCTGATAGAGCGTCTGGTAACGAATGCCTTCGCCGAGCCTGGCCCGTTTGAGCTGGAACAGCTGTCGCTCGCGCTCCGGATCGCTCAGGTAGGGTCCGCGTTCGACCAGCTTGACGCAGGTACGCGCGCCGGTCTGCATCTCCTCGAAATCCGCCAGCATTTCCAGCCGCTCGTACACCGGCACCACGGCGCCGTTACCGCGCGGCGAGCGACGCACCGAACGAAACGTCTCGCTCAGCCGTGCCGCGGCGGCATGCATGTGGTTGATTTCCTGTTGCCTACGCCGCGCCTCGGCCTCGGACAACGATTCCGGTGCGTGCGCGTCCCAGACCGTGCCGCCGTCGGGCGACTCGATGCGGACCGCGGCGCGTAACTCACACAACACATCCAGCGAGTCGGCCGCGAGGTCTTCCGAAACGCCCAGGTACTGCGCGATATCGGCGAGACTCGACCGCGGGTGGTGCACCAGCACGGCGTAGGTGCGGCCGTGCGGTGACCCAGGCTCGAAGATATCGCCCAGCTCGATCACGGCCCGAGCCTAGCGACCGACCGGTGGCCATGGGGCGGGTCCACGAGACCCGTGCGCACAGCGCCTCGCGCCTCGCCCGGGCCAGGGAGGCACCGCGGCGCGCAACCGCGCGATCGTCGGAATATCAAGCTGGACAGGGGAAGTCAGTGTGCCGACGGACCCCACTGCATCGGCACGCCCTTGGCGGCCAGATACGGCAGCGGGTCGATCTTGGTGCCGACCTGATCCCAGATCTCCAGGTGCAGATGCGGACCGGTGGACTGGCCCCGGTTGCCGACGGTGGCGATCACGTCGCCCGCGTTCACCCGCTGGCCCTCGTGCACGAACATCTCGTTCACATGGCCGTAGACCGCGGTGGTGCCGTCGTCCTGCAGCACCCGCACCCACAGGCCGAACCCGGAGGCGGGGCCCGCTTCGATCACGGTGCCATTGCTCACCGAATGGATCGGGGCGCCGAGCGCGTCGGCGAAGTCGACGCCGTAGTGCATGGCGCCCCAGCGGCTGCCGAAGCCGGAGCTGATCGCGCCGGCCACGGGGCGCACCGCCGACGGCGGCGCGACCTGCTGCTGCACACCCCGGAGAGCCTCTTCGGCCTGGGCCAGCGGACCGGAGATCTCGGGCGGGAGATTGGGAATGCCGAACGGGGCGGCGACCGGCGCCGCGACCGCGGTGGCGGCGACCGAAGCGGGAGCGGGCTCCGGTGCGGCTTCGGCGACCGGCTCGGCGGCCGCCTTCGCCTCGGCGACGGGAAGAATGCCGGTGCCCTTCACCGCGGCGGCCGACTCCTTGTCGGCGTCGTGCGCACCGGGCAGCAGCGGGGCCGCGTAGGCGAGTGCCGGGGCGACCTGGCTGGCGGCGCCGATCAGGGCGCCGGTGGCGACCGCGGCGCTCGCGGCGGCCTTGACACGCTCGGCTGCGGACGGCTCGGCGCGGTGCCGCGTCGGCCGGTCCGTGGCGCCGCCCTCGCCGAGGAGGCTGTGGACGGTAATGGAATCGGGGCCTACACGGTGCTGCGACAAAGCTGATCCTCGGTCGACGTACAGGGTCCGGATGCCGGTGCCCGGGACCGAACCGGTTTAATAACGATTCGATGACGCCGGGCGGATAACGGTTTGGCATCCGTTGTGATGGGAACTCTACCTCGTCGTGACCATTCCGCAACCTTCCGCGGAAAATTCGCAGGTGAGGCACGGGTCACATGTCCAGATGGGCGAGACTTGGACCGTGATCCTCGACCATTTGGCCGTCCCGATCGTGCTCGCCCCGATGGCGGGCGGCCCGTCCACTCCCGAGCTGACCGCCGCCGTCGCCGAAGCGGGCGGCTTCGGGCAACTGGCCGCCGGTTATCTGAGCGCCGCCGACACCGCCGCGCGGATCACGGCGACCCGCGCCGCGACCGACAAGCCGTTCGGCGTCAACCTCTTCGTGCCCGGCCCCGCGACCCCGGCCGCCGACTTGGCGGACTATCTCGCCGAACTCGGCGCCGACCATGAACTCGGAGACGCGAAGTTCGATACCGACGACTGGGACGCCAAACTCGACCTGCTGGTCGCCGACCCGGTCGCGGCCGTGTCGTTCACCTTCGGCTGCCCGAGCGCCGCGGAGATCGCCAGGCTGCACGCCGTCGGCTCCGAGGTCTGGGTGACGGTCACCTCGCCCGGCGAGGCGCGCGTCGCGGTGGACGCGGGCGCCGACGTACTCATCGCGCAGGGCGCGGAGGCGGGTGGGCACCGCGCGAGTTTCGTCGATCGACCGGCCGACGACGCGACCGATCCGCTCGGCCTGCTGGCGCTGCTGCAACTTCTGGCCGCCGCCACAGATCGGCCGCTGGTTGCCACCGGCGGCATCGCCACGGGCGCGGGTATCGCCGCGGCGCTCGCGGCAGGCGCCGCGGCCGCCCAGCTGGGCACCGTGTTCCTGCGCTGCCCCGAGGCGGGCACCAATCCCGTGCATCGCACCGCTCTGACCGCGGACACTCCGACGATGCTCACCCGCGCTTTCACCGGACGCAGGGCGCGCGGGCTGCGCAACCGCTTCCTGCTCGAGCACACCGCCACCGCACCGGCCGGATACCCCGAAATCCACTACGCCACCGCGCCACTGCGGGCCGCGGCACGAGCAGCGGGCAATGCCGACGAGGTCAACCTCTGGGCAGGTCAAACCCATGCGCTCGCACCGGAAACACCCGCGGGCGACCTGGTCCGCACACTGGCCGCGAACACGAAAACCGCACTGGAAAAAGCACTTTCGCGCCGAATCCAGTGTTGTTGACAACGACTTTCGATTAGACTCGGGTCGCATCGCATCACGTCCAGCACTGGAGGAGAGCGTTATGTCCCTCGATGTCCCCACCGCCCTACTCGAACGCGCCGAGCGCGGCGAGGTCGACGACGCCGACTTCGTCGAGGTCGTGCGCAATTCGCTGCCCTACGCCTGGGAGGTCGTCAGCCGGGTGGCCGGTGAACTGCGCTCCGGCACCGCGGAATTCGCCGACAACACGATCGCGCCGCCGGACGAGGTCGCCCGCGGCCAACTGCTGCGCGCCATGGCATCCGACGCCATCCGCGGCGGACTCGAGCGGCACTTCGGGGTGAAGCTCGCCTTCCAGAACTGCCACCGGGTCGCCGCCTTCCCGCTGTCCGAGGTCGGCGGCGAAACGTACACCACGTTCATCGGCACCAGGGCGCAACTGCTCAACCAGAGCCCCGAACTGCGCAACTGCTGATCGGCGCGAACTGAACACCCGGCGCGGCAACCGTTTCGGCCCGCGCCGGGTATTCGCGCGAAGAGGTCCGGCACACCCGCGCGTCGCCACCGTTCGTGGCCGTCCCGCGCGCGTAGGGTGAACCGCCATGAGCAGCAACGATCTTCGGGATGAGGTCGAAGCCAGGCTGGCGCCGTGGCAACAACAGCTCGGGGCGGACCGCGCCGCCTACACCAATCACGTACTGCGCGTCCTGGCGCTGTGTGACCTGCTGGCCGCCGACCAGCAACCCCGGCCCAGCGCTCGCGAGGAGTACCTGACCGCGGCCACCCTGCACGATATCGGCATCTGGGCCGCGGGCACCTTCGACTACCTGGCCCCCTCCTGCGACCTGGCCCGAGCCTGGCTGTCGAGCATCGACCGCGACGACCTGACCGGCCTGGTGGTGTCGATGATCGACGAGCACCACCGGATTCGTCCCGCCGGTCCGCCGCACGACCCGGTCGAGATCTTCCGCCGCGCCGATGCCATCGATGTCGGACGCGGTCTGCTCGGCTGGTACGGCGTCTCCCGCGCCGCCCGCCGCGACCTGGCGAAACGCTATCCGAACCACGGCTTTCACCGCGCCCTTGTCCGTCTGACCGCGCGGCGGCTGCGGACCAACCCCACGTCACCACTGCCTATGGTGAAGTGGTGACGCGGGGGCGGTCAGCGGGCGGGTTCAGTCGAGGGTGGTGACGTCCAGGTCGCCGTCGGCGTACTGGCTGCGTAACCGCTTCTTGTCGAACTTGCCGACGCTGGTCTTGGGCACCTCGGCGATGAACGTCCAGCGTTCGGGCAGCTGCCATTTGGCGAACTTGTCGGCCAGGAACTCGCGCAGTTCTTCGGGTTTGGCTTCGGCGCCTTCGGCGAGCACGATCGCCACCAGGGGGCGTTCGTCCCATTTCGGGTCCGGTACGCCGATCACCGCGGCTTCGGCGACGGCGGGGTGGCCGATGATGGCGTTCTCCAGGTCCACCGAGGAAATCCATTCACCGCCGGATTTGATCACGTCCTTGGAGCGGTCGACCAGGGTGAGGTAGCCGTCCGGGCTGATCTTGCCGACATCGCCGGTACGCAGCCACCCGTCGTGGAACTTCTCCGGGTCCACGAGTGTGCCGTCGGGCGAGTAGTAGGAGCCGGTAATCCACGGGCCACGCACTTCCAGCTCACCGAGGGCTTCCCCGTCGTTGGCCACGACGCCCTCGTCGCCGACCAGGCGGGCTTGCACACCGGCCGGGAACCGGCCCTGGGTCACCCGATAGGCCCACTGTTCTTCCTCGGTGACCGCGGTGGCGGGCGGGTGGGCGACGCTACCCAGCGGCGAGGTCTCGGTCATGCCCCACGCGTGCAGCACCCGCACACCGTGCTTGTCTTGGAAGGTGTGCATCATCGAGGGAGGGACGGCCGAACCACCGACCACGACCGACCGCAGGTGGGTGATGTCCTGCGGGGCCGCGGCCAGCGCCGCCAGCACCCCACCCCAGATGGTGGGCACCGCGGCGGCGAAGGACGGCTTGCACGCGGCCATGCATTCCAGCAGCGGGCCCGGCTGCAGGAACCGGTCGGGCATGAGCAGATTCGCCCCCGACATCAGCGCCGCGTACGGCAGGCCCCAAGCGTTGGCATGGAACAGCGGCACGATGGCCAGGATGGTGTCGGTTTCGAACAGGCCCATCCCGTTGTTCGCGGCCACCTGCATGGCGTGCAGCCAGTTGGAGCGATGCGAATACACCACACCCTTCGGGTCGCCGGTGGTGCCGGAGGTGTAGCACATCGCGGCGGCCGAGCGTTCGTCGATCACCGGGAAGTCGTAGCTGTCGGGCTGCGCGGCCAGCAGTTCGGTGTAGGAGTGCACCGCCACGCCCTCGGGGGCGTTCAGCGTGGCCGCGTCACCGTTGACCACGATGACGTGATCCACCGTCCTCAGGTGCGGCAGGATCTGCCCGAACAACGGCACCAGCGTGCCGTCCACCAGCACCACCCGGTCTTCGGCGTGGTTGGCCACATAGACGACCTGCTCGGGGAACAACCGGATGTTCAGCGCATGCAGCACCGCACCCATCGCCGGCACCGCGATATAGGCGACCAGATGCTCGTTGTTGTTCCACATGAACGTGCCGACCCGATCACCCACCCCGATCCCCAACCCGCGCAACGCATTCGCCAACCGCGCCGACTCGGCACCGACCTCACGGTAGGTCATGGTGCGCACGCCGGTACCGGTCCAGGTGGACACGACCGAATCACCGGCGAACGTCGATGCGTAGCGCAGTAACGTCGCCAACGACAACGGCTCGTCCTGCATGGTGCTCAACATCGGAACTCCTCTATTTCTCCAATGACTTCCGCTCAGAAAGCCAAGCCCGTTTCCGCCACCTTCGGCGTCAGCGACGTGACCCCGTAGAGCAACCCGATCCAGCGGATCACTTCGGGATACAGCATCGGTTTACCGCTGGTGAGCACGGCACACGTCAACGCGCGCTCGGGATCGGCCCAGGCCACGTTGTTGGTGAAGCCGAGATGACCGAAAGCACGCGTGGTATCGGGACCGAACAGGCTGACCACCCGGCCGCCGAGCATCGGCCCGTACCCGAAGCCGAAATTCATGCCCAGCGTGAGATCGGGCTCGATCCGCGACTGCGGAACCAGCGCCGCGGCTATGGTGTCCGGCCGCATCACCCGCACACCGTCGAGTTCGCCACCACGGCGGAAGATCTCGTAGAAGCGGGTGAACTCCACCGCGGTGCTGACCAGGTTGGCGGCGGGCGCGATGACGCTCAGATAGGCCGGATCGTTGCCGGTCTCGACGGCCTCGGCGAAGCTGACCCCCAGCAGCCGGTCCATGGCATGCGACAGCGGCGGCATCGGCGGCATCCCGGTCAGGTAGTTGTGCGCGAGCTTGGGGAAATCCTCCGGCGACACACCGTAATTGGTCCAGCGGAAGCCCAGTGGGCGCAGGATCTCCTCGGCCAGAATGGTGCGGATGTCCTTCCCGGTCGCGCGGTGCACCACCTCGCCCAGAATGAAACCGCCCGAGAGCGCGTGATACGACTGGAAGCGGCCGGGCGGCACGGACGGGCGTGCCGCGCACAGATTCCGCACCAGCCGTTCCCGGTCCGCGACCGCTTCGGCGGTGAGCGCCTCCCTGGGCAGGCTCGCCACGCCGGACCGGTGCGCGAGCACCTGCCCGATCGTGATGGATTCCTTTCCACGACAGCCGTATTCGGGAATGTAGCGGCTGACCGGCGCGTGCAGCTCGAGCAGTCCACGCTCGATGAGCAGGTGCACGACGAACGCCGTGACGCCTTTGGACGCGGAGTAGGTGACGAACGGGGTGCGCGTGTCCACGAGAACCTTCGGCGTATCGGGCCCGTCGCCGGGACCGTTGCCGTGCGCGTGACCGAGCGCTCGATCGAAGACGATTTGCCCGTGCCTGCGCACGCACACCTGGATGGCGGGATGGACGCCGCTGCGATACACCAGGCGCATACGCCGCCAGATGCGCTCGGCGTAGTCGGGCGCCAAGCCGACGTCGGTCGGCGCCACCTCGGCGCCGATCGATGCGACGGAGTCGAGGTCTTCCGGGATGTCACTGCGTCGCACCAGGTCGGGCAGCTTCGGGAGGATCGGTACGCGCGCGAGCATGGTTCAGCACACACCGACCATGAGCCACATCACACCGGGGATGCTACCCAACGGTAGGCCGCGCCGGGCAGGGCCTAGGGGATTCTCTTCCACCCACCCGTCCGACAGCGGATGCCCTCAGTTCCGGCTGGTCAGCTCGGCCGCCGCGAAGTCCATAGCGGATGCGCCTTGGTTCCAGCCTTCGGCTCGCACGGCGACCTGGTAGCGGATGCGCCTTGGTTGCAGCCTTCGGCTCGCACGGCGGCCTGGTAGCGGATGCGCCTTGGTTCCAGCCTTCGGCTCGCACGGCGACCTGGTAGCGGATGCCTCGGTTCCAGCTACGAGCTCGGCACCGCGACCTGGTAGCGGATGCCTCGGTTCCAGCTACGAGCTCGGCACCGCGACCTCGGTATGCGCCGGATAGGCGTGGACCACAGCGGTATTCAGCTTGGGCACCACGTGGGTGAGCGTGTGCTCGGCGTCGTGCGCGACTCGGTGGGCGTCCGCGAGCGTGATGGTCGGCGCCACGTCCAGTTCCACGTCGGCGTGCAGGCGATGCCCGATCCAGCGCATCCGCAGGCTGCGCACGCCTTGCACGCCGGGCTCGGCGGCCAGCGCCCGCTCGGCCGCGAGGACCAGCCCCGGCTCGACCGCGTCCATCAACCGGCGCAGCACGTCCCGCGCCGCGGTGCGCAAGACCGCGAGGATCGCGACGGTGATCAGCAGACCGACGATCGGGTCCGCCAGCGGGAATCCCAAGGCCACTCCCCCGGCGCCGAGTAGCACGGCCAGCGAGGTGAACCCGTCGGTGCGTGCGTGCAGACCGTCGGCGACCAGCGCCGCCGAGCCGATCCGCCGCCCCACCCGGATCCGGTACAGCGCGACCGTCTCATTGCCGAGGAACCCGATCAGCCCTGCCGCGGCGACCCAGCCGAGATGGTCGATCGGCACCGGATCGAGCATCCTGCGCACCGCCTCATATCCCGCGATCAGCGCGGACAGGGCGATCATCGCGACGACGAATAGCCCGGCCAAGTCCTCCGCCCTGCCGAACCCGTAGGTGTAGCGCCGGGTCGCCGCCTTGCGTCCGAGCGCGAACGCGATCCACAGCGGCACGGCGGTCAGCGCGTCGGAGAAGTTGTGCACGGTGTCGGCAGCCAGCGCGACCGAACCGGACACGGCGACGATCAGCAGCTGCAGCACCGCCGTGCACCCCAGCACGACCAGGCTGAGTTTGACCGCGCGGATGCCGATGGCACTGGCCTCGAGCGTGTCGTCCAAGCTGTCGGCGGCGCCGTGGCTGTGCGGGAGGAAGATTGCGCGCAGTGCGCCGAGCGGGCCCCTCCGATGCTCATGATGGTGTCCGGCGTGGCGGTGGTGATGCCGATGGCTACCGTGCTGGTGCCGGTGTTCGTGCGCGTGCGCATCCGGTGCGCGGTGGCCACCGTTCCCGCCGTTGATCCGCGCCCCGGCAGCGTGTTTCGACCAGTTCATGACGCACCCGCCTCGTTGGAGCGGGGCAGTTCGCGCACCGCGCCCACCCCGCGATGGTGCGCCGGAACGCCAGGCCCCGCATGCTCGGCGTTGTACACCGCGTCCACCACCAATTGCCGCACGTGCTCGTTCTCCAAGCGGTAGAAGATCGTCGTGCCCGACCTTCGGGTGTTCACCAGACGCGCCATCCGCAGTTTCGCCAAATGCTGCGACACCGAGGACGCGGGCTTGCGGACCTGTCCGGCCAGATCGGTCACCGACAGTTCACGGTCGACCAGCGCCCACAGCACCTGCACGCGCGTCGGGTCGGCCAGCATCCGGAACACCTCGACAACCAGCCCGACCTGGTCCTCCGCAAGCGGGGGCCGCATTTCCTGGTTATCTGCATTCATACGCAGATATTAGATCAGACGAAGGGCTGGGTACAGCCGCACCGCTCCGGGCCGGTGTGCCGGCGGCACCCCCTGCGTCGCCGCCGACACATCGGTCGACCCCAGATCCGAACAGCTTCTGTCTTAGTCGAGTGTGGCGCTAGTGCGCCAGCCGAGTGGGCGGATATCACCTGAATGAGACAAACCAATCTCCCAGGTGCACGGGCGCTTTCGGTGCACACCCCACACATACCCGGTTGACCAGCACGAATAGCGCGGCGCCGGATCGAAGGTCATGCGCCTGCTGTGCACACAGCTGCACGTGCAATGGGAACGTTCGAGCATCTCGACACCTCGGCCGCGCGCCTTTCGCGGGCGCTTCGCCGCGGCGATCCCGCCATTGTGCATTGAACGGCGGCCACGGCTGCATCCAATGTGGCCGAAAATGCCAATCAAGTGACCGCGGATGTCTTCGGCCTGCGAGTACTCCACCGTACTCTCGATGCATGACCTCGCCGTCGATCATCATCATCGGAGCCGGATTCGGCGGGCTCGGCATGGCACTGGAGCTGCGGCGGGCCGGGCTGGACACGTTCACCATCCTCGAACGCGCCGACGACCTCGGCGGCGTATGGCGCGAGAACACCTACCCCGGCGCGGCCTGTGATGTGCCCTCGCCGCTGTACTCCTGGTCCTACGAACCGAAATCCGACTGGCCACGGCGATTTTCCGAACAGCGCGACATCCACGACTACATGCGCGGCGTCGCCGACAAGCACGGCCTGCGGCGCTTCATCCGCTTCGGCACCGAGGTGACCGACGCGGAGTTCGACCAGCACAGCGGCCAGTGGACCGTGCGCACAGCCGACGGTGCGCAGCTGTCCGCCGACATCCTCATCCCGGCGGTCGGCCAGCTGTCGCGTCCCGCCATGCCGAACATCCCTGGCATCGACACTTTCGCCGGTCCCGCGTTCCACTCCGCCGAGTGGAACCACGAGGTCGATCTCACCGGCAAACGCATCGCCTGCATCGGCACCGGAGCAAGCGCCATCCAGTTCATCCCGCGCATCCAACCGCGGGCCGCCCACCTCACGCTGTTCCAACGCTCGGCGGCCTGGGTGCTGCCGAAGGCCGATGTCGCCTACAGCTCCCTGCACCATGCGCTGTTCAAGTACTTCCCACCCAGCCGTATCGCGGAGCGCTTCGCCATCTGGTCGTTCTTCGAAGTGCTCGCCTTGGCGCTCACCGACATCCCGGCGATCAAGACACCGGTGATCGCGTTGGCCGACCGGCACGGGCCGAGCAGGTCCCCGACCCGGAGCTGCGCGCGAAACTGACGCCCGACTACGCGGCGGGCTGCAAGCGCGGCCTGTTCTCCAACGACTACTTTCCCGCGCTGGCGCAGCCCAACGTCACCGTGGAGACCACAGCCATCGAGGCGATCACCCCGACCGGTATCCGCACCGCCGACGGCGTCGAGCACGAGGTGGACGTCATCATCTACGGCACCGGATTCAAGGGCACCGAGTTCCTCGCGCCGATGAACATCTACGGCCTCGACGGGCGCAAGCTGGCCGACGTGTGGGGCGACGCCGGAGCCCGCGCCTACCTCGGCATCTCCGTGCCGCGGTTCCCGAACCTGTTCATGATGTACGGCCCGAACACCAACGTCGGCTCCGGCTCGATCATCTACATGCTCGAATCCCAGGCCCGCTACATCCGCCGGGTCGTGCAGTACCTCACCGACCGCCCCGGCCGCTACCTCGCCGCCCGCACCACCACCGAGCAGCGCTGGGACGACTGGCTACAAAACCGCCTGAAAGACACCCCGTGGAACTTCTGCACCAGCTGGTACCGCAACGCCGCCGGCAGGATCACCAACAACTGGCCCGGCGCCACCGTGCTCTACCGCTGGAAGACAAGGACTTTCGACCCGTCCGATTACGACGAGACGCAGGCGCCCACATCATCGGTATGACCTCAGCAATCTATCAGTAAACTGGCCTTATCCGGGGTTGAGCGGAAGAGGTGCGCTGTGGAGTGGCTGCTGCTCGTCGTGATGATCGTCGTCCTGGTCGCCTTGCTGGTGCGGCAGGCGCAACGGAGCAAACAACGCGCAGCCATCGAACTGGCCGACGCGCTCGCCGACGCCAGGCAGGCGAACGAGCGACTCGGCGGCCAGGTCTACAGCCTCACCGGCGGCAACGACGCGGCGACCCAGGCACTGGCCGACGCATCCGAGCGACATCTCGCCGCGGGCGCGCAACTCGATCAGGCTCACACCCCGGCACAGGCACGGCTGGCGAAACAGACCGCACTGGAAGGGCTCTACTACATCAGGGCCGCGCGCACCGCGATGAACATGGACCCCGGTCCAGCGATCGCCGCACTCGACGGCCAGGACATCGCTGGGCAGGTCAGCGAGAAGCGCGTAGTCCGATACGAGGGCAGGCAGATCACGGCCTCCCCCGAGCCCTCGTCGGCGACGCCGAACTACTACCCCGGCGGCCGAGTCGCCGGCCGACCGGTTCCCGCGGGTTGGTACTCCGAGCCGTGGTGGAAGCCCGCGCTCATCGGCGGCGCTTGGGGCCTCGGCTCGGCACTGCTGTTCACGTCCCTGTTCGCCGGGATGTCCGGCGTGGGGTACGACGCCCACGGGTTCGAGAGCGGATACGGCGAGGGATATCAGGACGGTCTGGCCGCCGACCACGGCGGCGGATACGACCAGGGTGGCGACTACTCCGGTGGTGCCGACGGCGGCGGTTTCGATAGTGGAGGCTTCGACGGCGGCGGCGGCTTCTGATCCTGGCCTGGGCAACTCCCCGCGACAGCGATGCGGCCTCCCAGCCCCCGACCCGGTAGACTGCGGACGTCCCGGGTAGGCACACCGCCCACCACAACCAGCCTTCGTAGCTCAGGGGATAGAGCACCGCTCTCCTAAAGCGGGTGTCGCAGGTTCGAATCCTGCCGAGGGCACCAACCTACGACATGTTTCCGCAGGTCAGCGGTTTTCTTGAGCTGTGCATCGGTTCCGGATCGCTACCAAAGACCGAAATGTGCAGGTCAAACGGTGACCAGTGCGAGCCCTCTAGGAAACACAAAACATGGGCAACCGGGCCGGTGAATTCGCCGGAGTTCAGGACCCGCCGCCTTTGGAGCAATCCGCCTGCCATTTCAGCAGCGCGGCAAGCGCCTTCGCCTGCGCGGCAGCGATGCGCTCTCCTTCCGCACCACCGACGTATCGAACCTCGAAAGACGCCGTCAACCCGTCACACACCACGTCTGCACCCCGTTGGACAGGTATTCCGACCTGACTGCCGTCCCATCCGGCTGATACCTGATCGCCACCTCCGCCCCGGTCGCCCATCGAGACCGGACTCACTGGCACGTCCGACTGGGATTCCGCCGAGTCGACCGGATCGACCTCAAAGCTCGCCGCCACGTGCGAGATTCTCGACCAGATCACACTTCAACTCAGGCAGGCGCGCGTATGAAAACCGATCCGCCTGGCGACCGCACCCACCTCTAACCCTCGAAGCCGGCGGCTCACTCGCCACTCAATGTCCATTTTTGAGGGTAGTGTGACAACACCTCTGATAGCGCAGAGTGCGACCTGAAGAGATATGCGCTCCTGTTCGATGCGTCGATGGCCGCGCAGCGTCGGTGCGACGAGGTCGCCGTAGACCTCGTGTTCTTCTGGTGTGAGCTGTGATAGCAGCTTGAGGGTGCAGGGCTTGAGAGGACGGCCGTTTCGGGTCGGTGTTGGTGCGGTGTTGATCACCGCGGGCCAAGCTGGCGATTCGCCGTTGATGCCCGCAGTGCTGTATGCGATCGCGGTGCCGAGGCCGGCCGGTGGCCCGCCACGGCGTAACCCGGATTGGGTGCTGGCCGATAGAGCGTATTCCACGGCGGCGAATCAAGAGTTGTTGCGGGGCAAGCGGATCAAGGCGGTGATCCCGCAACGGTCTGATCAGGTCGCTAACCGGAAACGCCGAGGCTGCGGTGGTGAGGGTCCCCCGCTTTCTCGTAGGGCTCTGACTGTGGTCCGATAGGACCGGAAGGAGTCATTCGTGGCAGCACCGAAGAAGTACCCCGGACGAGCTGAAGACGCGAGCTGTGCGGCTATATCGGGAATCGGATCCGAAGCCGACGATCCGGAAGCTGGCAGCGCAGCTCGGGGTGCATCACGAGGCGTTGCGGTTATGGATCCGCCAGGCCCAGGCCCAGGCCGACGCCGGCGAACGCGACGACAAGCCGACGACTGACATGCTGGCCGAGAACCGGGCGCTGAAGAAGCGTGTCGCGGAGCTCGAACGGGTGAACGTCGTATTACGTGATGCGTGCGTATTTCGCCTCGGAATTCGGCCAGACCCGACGGTGATCATGCGGTTCGTCAGCGAACATCCGCAGCACCCGGCCGAGCTCGTACTGCGGGTTCTGGGCATCGCCTCGTCGACGTATTACGGCTGGCTGCGGCAGCCGCAGGCGCCGTCTCGGCGGCGGCTGGCCGATCAGGAGCTGTTGGCCGAGATCGTCGATATCCATACCAGCTCGGGCGGGACCTACGGGTCACCGCGGATCCATGCAATGCTGGCCCGGCGTGGGATCTCGGTCGGCCGCAAACGAGTCGAGCGGCTGATGCGGGGTGCCGGGTTGCAGGATGCGTTCCTGCGCAAGACGTGGCGGCTGGGTTCGACTCGGCAGGCAACTCCGGCCCCGGACCTGGTCAACGGGGACTTCACCGCGCGGGATGTTGTCGGTGGTCACCCGTACTCTCGTCCTCGGCAATCGGCGCCTGGCGAGGACCGTGGGGACTGGCGGACACGCCAGAGGAGCGTAACCGAGAGGGCGGTATCATTGACTTTCCAGCAATGGCCGAGCGGATGCGCAACCGTCGAAATACGTTCGACGGCAACGTATCTCGTCCGGACCTGGAGCGGGTCAGGTCGAACATTCGCGAGATCTTCAGTACCGCAACGGGTGTGCAGCCGGGCGATTCGGAACGACAGGCGGGTCAAACACTGGGCACCCAGTACGGCTCGGTCCACAGATCTGGACGGACCTTGCAGTTCGGAAATGAACGTCGCCTCCGATCCAGCGAAGTGCACCCGCTGCCTCCGTGAATCGGAAAGATTGTGCTCTGTCAGAGTTTACGGACAGGACGTGAGTCGTGAGTGATGCTGACCTGGTTGCTGAGATCGAGGCGTTCGCACAGGACCTCGCACTTCTACGCCAGTTGGTGGGCAGTCCGAGTTACCGCCGAATGGTGAACGAGCTGCGCAAAATAACGGCGGGCGAAAGGTTACCCGAGCTGTCCGGGGAAAGCGAACTGATATCCAACAGTACTCTGCGATATATCGCAGTCGGAGAGGGTAAGAAGCTGCCCAAGCTTAACGCTGTCATCCAGTTCGTCACCGCGTGCGCCCGGGTTGCGGAGGCAGACGAGATCACCGTCGCCGATCCGTCCCGACTGCACACCCCCTACTGGCAGAAGCGGTGGGAGGTGTTGCGGGGGCGCGAGGTAGTGGAGCGGCGATCTCGTCCGCGCCGGATCATCGTTACTCCTGGCAGATCCCTAGCCGCCAAATTTCCTGAGATCGCGCTTGAATGGGACTACCAGAAGAACGCGCCGATGACGCCCGACGAGATCACCTACGGGAGCGAGAAGAAGGTGCACTGGACGTGCCGGGCTCACGAACACGGATGGGAAACATCGCCCAACGCTCGCACCTCCACGGCTCAAGGCGGTTGCCCGTTTTGCAACGGCACAAGGGTCCTGAAGGGGTTCAACGACCTTGAGTCGCAGTTTCCGGAAATCGCGGCTATGTGGGACTACGAACAAAATGGCGACCTACGCCCGGATGCAATCACGGCAGGAAGCAGCAAGCGGGTTCACTGGAAATGCCGGGATTGCAACCACCGGTGGCCGACTACGGTCAACAACCGAACCAGCAAAGGCCATGGTTGCCCGGCATGTACCGGCCGGATCGTCCAAGCAGGCTCGAATGACCTGCTGTCACAGTTTCCGGACATCGCAGCAGAGTGGGACTACGACAAGAACGCGCCCCAGACTCCGGACCAGGTCCACGCGGGCAGCCACAACGACGCCCATTGGAAATGCGAGTTCGGCCACCGGTGGTCGGCGATGATCAAGAACCGCACCCGCAAAGACTATGGTTGCCCGGCATGTACCGGCCGGATCGTCCAAGCAGGCTCGAATGACCTGCTGTCACAGTTTCCGGACATCGCAGCGGAGTGGGACTACGACAAGAACGCGCCCCAGACTCCGGACCAGGTCCACGCGGGCAGCCACAGCAAGGCTCATTGGAAATGCAAGCTCGGCCACCCATGGCCCGCCGTGATCAAAAGCCGTACCACTGGCGGCACAGGTTGCCCTGTATGCGCCAACAAGCAGGTGCTTGCCGGGTTCAACGACCTCGAGCACCGGTTCCCGGAAATCGCCAAGGAATGGGATTACCTCAAGAATGCGCCCCTGACCCCCCGCGACGTTATCGCCGGCACCGACGCCCCGGCGCACTGGGTCTGCCCGAACGGACACGACGGCTACGAGATGCCGGTGCTATGGCGCACTAATCAAGGGCTCGGATGCCACTGCCAGCTGACGAGGTGGAACCTTCGCAAGCTGGAAGGGTTTGTTGCCGCGCTTGCCGATTACACCGATTCAATGACTCCCGCGATGCTGTACGCAATCTGCCAGCAGGCAGGGGTTCTGACATCCACGAAATCCGACGCTATCGCCGACGCATTGTTGGATCCCACACGACTCAAGAACCTGGTACCACCCGATGACCACGACGAAACCGGCGCTGCCCCACAGACACCACCCCCTACTCCCTCCGAAGTCGAGGAGCTCGACACACTCGACCCAGCAGCCCACCTTCCCACTTCGTCCGACCTATCCTCGGCAACCGAAGTCACGGCTCCCGTAAGTGAACAGGGCAGCGGCCCAGTGCAACTCCCGTCGCTCAATGTCGACGATCTGCTCGGTATGGACGACCAGTTCTTCGTAAACGTGGACGAGGACACCGCGGAATTCTTAATCGCTGCGGCAGCCGACCAGATTTGGAAACTCGCATACTTACTAGATTCCGCGGCGCTCGCACCATCGCAGAGAACGCAACTCCAAACCGAGTTGGACAAGACGCTCCTGCCGCGCTCCGACGCGTATTCCGAACGCATCCGGGTCCGCTTCCGATCGGAATACGAGCAATCGCTAGCCGTCGTGCCACCGACGAACTGGTCATTCAGACCAGGTAGTTCCGCCGAGGTCGTCGCACCGAACATGATGCAGCGACATGTCGCAACGCAGGTGCTCAACCGCAAGCGGGTCGGGAACTGGTCGGGCACCGGTGCGGGGAAGACAGTTTCAGCGATTCTCGCTGCAGGCTTGCTCAAGGCCGGTCTTGGCGAGGGGATCGTGCTAGTAGTGTGCCCCCACAACGTCGTCGCAGGGTGGGGTCATTCTGTCCGCAACTGTTATCCCGACGCGCGCGTCGCGCAGAAGACACTGCACCCGGTATGGGACAGCGGATCGGGTTCACGCTGGCTGATCATCAACTACGACCGCCTGCCGGGAAACGAAGGCACGCTCAAACAGTTAATCGCCGATCATCGCATCGACATGCTCGTCATCGACGAGGTGCACTACGTCAAAGAACGCGAGAACGTCGCTCCCTCTCAACGGCGAACCGTTCTCACGGGTATTGCCGTGGAATCGGCGCGGGCGAATCCAGACCTCGCGGTGCTCGGCATGTCAGCCACTCCCGTGGTCAACGACCTCCATGAGGCTCGAAGCTTGCTAGAGATGATCGAAGGAGTCCAGCGCGACGACCTGGCGACTGCGCGAAATGTACCTAACGCGATGCGTGTACATCAAAGTCTGGCCCGCGTAGGTTCCAGGTGGCTGCCGGACTACAGCACCCACCTGGAACCTGTCACGGTGGCTGTGGATGTGTCGCACCGCCTCGACCAGGTGCTCGCGCTCGGAAAGTGCCCCAGCCCATCGGCTTTGGACCAGCTGTTGCTCGTAGACAAGATCGACACGATCCTTGACAGCTGCTTTCATGCGCGCAAGACATTGATCTACACACAGTTCGTCACCGGTGTCGTGGAACCCCTCACCCAGGCATTGACCGCCGCCGGATTGCGGGTCGGCTTGTTCACCGGCGAGGACAAGAGCGGGTACGCCCGCTTTGTCGGACGGTGGTCCAACGGCGACACCGTAGCTGCGGAGGATCAGGTCGACGTCCTCGTGGGATCGGAGGCGATCGCCGCTGGTGTCGACGGGCTCCAGCACGTCTGCGACACGTTGATCTTCGCGACCTTGCCGTGGACACACGCCAACTACCAGCAGATTGTGGGCCGCATCTATCGACAGGGGCAGATATCGCAGACCGTCAGGGTCGTGCTGCCGGTGACGTTCGCTGACATCGCGACATCTGACGGTCATGAGCGGTGGTCCTGGTGTGGCCAACGCTGGGCTCGGGTGGAGATGAAAGAGACCTTGGCTGACTGCGCGGTGGACGGTGTAGTGCCCCGTGGTGTGCTCGTCAGCCCGACACAGGCAGCGCACGCTTCGCTGGAGTGGCTGCGACGACTCAGGAAAGGCAATCTGCAGTCGATTACCCGAAAGCCTCTCGACCAGCTCCTCGGCGAGGACATCGATCGGATGACACCCGACGGCAAGCTTCGCCGTTTCGGTGAGCTGTCGACTATGAACGGTGCTTGGGCCGCAGTGAATTCGGCGATCACGCATAGCCGACTCGCCGATAACCCCACCGAGTGGCGTCGCTACCACACGCTCTATTCAGAAGCGCGAAAGACGTGGGAAGTGGTGCCGGCTTACCAGTTCGCGAAATGGCTAAACGGCAGGAATCCCTGTGTGGTCGCGGACCTGGGATGTGGCGAGATGCTGATCGCTGACCGTGTCACCAACGCTCACACGATTCTGCCCTTCGACCATGTCGCCGTTGATGACCGCGTCACTGCCTGCGACATATCCGCTATCCCACTTGATGACGCGTCCGTCGATATCGCCATTCTGTCCTTAGCTCTGATGGGCAAGAACCATGCCGACTATATCCACGAAGCGCGTCGGATACTGCGGGTCGACGGTCATCTGTGGTTGTGTGAGCCGACCTCCAGCATCGGTTCGGATGAGATTCGGCTCCGAAGCGTCCTCACCGAGTTTGGCTTCGATCTCTACCGCATGGACCTCGTCGGCCAGTTTACGTTCGTACGGGCAGTCAGAGCGGACTCGGCCACGATGTCCGGCAGCGTGTCGATCAAATTGCACAGCACGTAGGGACCCATCCATCGCGGGCTGCCGCGCGTGATCGGCTGCTGGTGCCCTCGTAATCGATGTCCAACCGGGCTCCGATGCTGAGATCTGTTGGTTAGGGTGAACTTTGCGCCTATATAGCGTGTGCTCGAAGTACCTTAGACCCCAGTGCCCGGTGTCGTCGGGGACGTCGCAGAAGACCGGGCCGAGCTGGTCATGACCGCCATAGTGCTCGCTTTTGACACTCGTCGATACTGCGCTGAACTGCTCGGAGCGAGCTCTCAACACCCGGTCGATCATCGAACGGGCGACTGCTCGTGTGCCGTCCTGCCGATTCTGTAGGAAGTCCGAGAGATCCGGTGCGAGCTGCTTCTTGAGCGCCGGTATCAGCGTTGGGCTCGCCGGGGAGCGTGTCCACACGTCCTCCAGTGCCACAGACCGCCTATAGGTCGACGCCGCGTCACGCACAAGCAGTTCGTCTGCAAGCAGGGCTGGCATCAGGGAGATGGTGCGCTTGACGCAATGGACACAGGGGACTGCCCCCGTGTCGGTTGACTCGCGGGGTGTGTAGTTCAGGCAGCGAGTGGGGCCCGATTGAGGGTCTCATACTCGATCGGGGTCAGGCGTCCGAGTCGTCGTTGGCGGCGGCGTCGGTGATAGGTCCGTTCGATCCAGGTGACGATGGCCAGCCGCAACTCTTCACGGGTGGGCCAGTGTTTGCGGTCGAGGACGTTGCGTTGCAGCAGTGCGAAGAACGATTCCATGGCGGCGTTGTCGCCGCACGCTCCGACTCTGCCCATCGAGCCGTGTAATCCGTTGACGGACAATGCATGTACGAATTTTCGAGATCGGAACTGGCTGCCCCGGTCCGAATGCACGATGGTGCCGACCGGTGCACGCAGCGCGACCGCGTTCCGCAGTGCCGATACCGCGAGTGCGGCGGTCATGCGGTCGTTGCTGGAGTAGCCGACGATCCGGTTGGAATAGCAGTCCTTGATCGCGCACAGATAGAGCTTTCCTTCGCCGGTGCGGTGCTCGGTGATATCGGTCAGCCATATCTGGTTCGGTGCTTGTGCAGTGAATTCACGCTTGATGAGGTCGTCGTGTACCGGCGGACCCGCAGCCCTGTTCAGGCCGCGTCGGCGGGCGAAGATCGACCAGATGCGTTGCTGTGAGCACAGTCGGTGTACCCGGTTCTCCCCGGCACGGATCCCGCGATCGGCCAGTTCGTCGGTGATGAACCGGTATCCGAACGCGGGATCGTCATGGTGGATGTCGCGGGCGGCGTCGATCAGGTGCGCGTTATCCCAATCGCGTTGAGATACAGGGTTTTTGAGCCACTTGTAGAACGCTTGGGTGGTGAATCCCAGCACCCGGCAGGTCACCGCCACGGGGATACCGTCGGCGGCCAAGTCGAGGACCAGCGGGTAGCTCATTTTGGGGGTAGTTCACGGGCGAAGAACGCTGCTGCCCGACGCAGTATCTCGTTCTCTTGCTCCAGCTGCTTGTTGCGTTTACGCAGCTCACGCAGTTCGGCCGACTCCGCAGCCGTGGTGGCCTGCCGTGTGCCTTCCTCGATGTCGGCGGCTTTGAGCCAGTTGTGCAGACAACCCTCGGAGATCCCGAAATCCCTCGCGACCTGCCGCAACGGAGACTCGCCCTTGCGTGCGACAGCGACGACGTCGCGACGGAACTCCTCGGGATAGGGCTTCGGCATGGTGAACATCCTTCCAGCGAGGACGAATCCTCACAGATCAGGAGTCAACCAAGCTGGGGGCAGTCCCCAGCGCCCACTCCGGTGAACGTCCGGGCAGCGCTCCCACCTCCGGTAGTCACCTGTCCCGAGGTAAAGCGCATATGCCGGCAGGAGGCCCAGCGCCGCAGCAGCGGAAAGAAGCACCTCGCGTTGCGAGCGCGCCGCGCCCCTCGCTCCGTAGCCGAAGTCGAAGTTCCACTTGCTCCTCGCCACGGTCACGCGCTTCGCCTGGACGAGCATCCCGTAAGCGTCCGCGCCGTCCAGCCACCACCAGACCCAGTCGGCACCACTGAGAACTTCGGCTCGCTGGGTAAACGGAACAACGGTAACTGCCCGGGAGGTGTGGGCTGTCACGATCTCAGTAATTGTCGTCTCGCTCCACCGCAGGCCCGTCCGCTCGCACGCAGCCATATGCCGAACGGCCTGGACGCGAGCCCATCTGAACGCATTCTCGACCGCCGTCATGGTCTCATCCTCCTACGCGAAACCGGACAAGAGTGCACCACCGCCGCCCGGCAGCTAACACCGACAGTTCCACCGCGCGACGCCCACCCATCCCCGAACAATCACCGTCCGTGGTCACGCGACAGCCCAATAGGCGTAAGACACCGCGACACTGAGATCCGGTGCGTACCCATGATGACCAGTCGTTGCCCGGTTGCCCATGGGCTGCGTGTCCATCGCCCCGGGACCGAACCACAGGGATCAGGCCAGTCTCCGTCTCCGCGTCGCTGACCGCGGCACCCGATCGGTACGCAGTAGCGAAATCTGTAGGCACACGACAGGCCCAGCCTCCAGCCGGGGTGATGTACTACCCACCCGCCTTGACCCTAGAGCCCTCAGAAGTCGAACCACCCGGCCTGCTGCGGCACACTACCGGCAGCTACCCTGACCAAGAAACCGCTACCGGAGATATAAGTCGGAACCGCACCGCCGCCGCGCACGACTCCGCCGTCCGCCCCGATCGGAACACAAGGATCTACGCGGTGACCACGTTAAGCTCCGAGAGCACGCCTTGGGGATCGTTGAGGTAGCGGTATCCCTCCACTGGGAGATTGAACTGGCCGAGCACGTTCGCCACGGCATCGCGTTCCGCTTCAGTGACCGGGATCCGGCGCTTGATCAGACTGGCGCACAGCACGTCGACGAGCATCGCCCACTCCCCCACGTCACTATAGGTCCGGTAGCTTTCGACCAGGTCCGAAGGCAGACGGTCGGCGACGCTCTCGAGAAGGTCTCGCGAGTCCTTGCTCATCTTGTTGAGCCGACGGTTACGGGCTTCGATAGCTTGCGGATCCCGCTGACGCTTTCGTGCTTCTCGTGCCGCCCTGTCCGGATTCATCGCTCTCCTAGCCTATTTGATCGGGTCGCCATTCGCGTCGTTCCTGACTACACCCTCGCCACCGACGGGGTAGCCGGTCACGACTGAGCCGTCGGGAGCGACGATGACTTCGATTTGGACGCCGTTGCGGGTGCCGTTGACTTTCCAGTTGCCGTTGTCCTGGAGGACTGGCGGCTGGTCCGGGTTCTTCGCGACGTCGACTATTCGGTCGATGATTTTGTCGTCTTCCCAGTCATCGGTGTCGGGGAACTCGGTCTTGTTGGGCATTCCAGTCCCGGGCGCGTGCCCACCACCGTTGATGTCGTCACTCCCGTCGCCGTCGAGGATATGGATCCGTCGTTTCTGAGAAATAGTAATGTTCGCCGGGTTGGGCTTCGCCCCCTCCACCTTGTCCCACTGGTTCCCGCCACTGCCGCCGTCGGTCAGCTTGACGGTCATTGCCGCGATACCCTCGAGAGCGGCTTTGGTGCCGCCCTGAGAGAGGTCGGGGATGGCCGAGAACACGCCCGAGCCGGCAGAACCAACGGAGGTGACCACCTCGTAGATGTGGATGAGGTCACTGGCATGAACAGCAGTGCGGATAACCGCTGCCGTCGCCGTGACGACTTCTGTGGTCACCGCAGCGCCACCCGCGGCGGCAGGCCCAGCGGCTACACCGCCTGTTACGACGGCTAGGACCCCGACGACCGCGATCGTGACAGCTATCGATGCGGCGAGTTCCTTGTTGGCGTCGGAGACAGCTTTCTGGATGTCGGAGCGCATTTTGTCGAGAGCGTCGTAGTGTCCCTGGACCGGTCCGTATAACGCTTTCGCGGCCTGAGCCAACAGTTCCGCGGCTTTCTGCAGCGTGGACATTTTCTCGTCGATCGCAATAATGTTCGGGTCAGTGCTGTCTGCGAACTTGGCATTGATGCCCTTGATCCGCTCTGCGGCCCCGGTGATGTTCGTGTGCTCGGAGAACGTTTTCCACGCCTCCGCGGCAGTGTGCAACTTGGTGACGTCACCGTTGGGGATCTTGCCGACCTTCTCCAGTAGGCCCGTGATCGAGCTGTCGATTCCGGATCCGTTGTCCCCCTTCGCCGTAGCGGGGAGGTCCATCCCGGTGTCGTACAGCAGTTCGGACTCGGTTGGACGTGTCGGTTCGGCGCCGCTGGCGGTGGAGCGATTAGCCTGCCACCAGTTGTAGCCGGTGGCGGCAAGCACATCGCCGTATCGCTGCAGTGCGTTCGCCAGGGCCGCTGTCAGTTGGACTATATCGCTGGCGTACTGGTCGTAGGCGGTGATCCATGCCTGGCACTTCTCGTGGTTGCCTGCCATTCCGCCGCACTCGTGGACCAACGTGGACAGCAACGGACCCAACGCGAGAGAGATGTCGCTGGCGAGCAGCTGGCATTTCTTGGCCGCATCGAAGTAGATGCCGGAATCGATGGTCCACCCCATGGGCGTTATCCGCCGTTGAGCATCTGCTTGTTGACCTCGGCAGCGTTAATGTACTTCGTGTGTGCCTTGCGGGCGGCGTCGCTCATGTCGCGGACGCCCTCCGCGAACTCCCGAGCGGCCGTGACCCATTTCGTATGCGCTTCGAAATAGGCCCGGCCTGCGACACTTTCCCAACCGGTACCGGTGAGTCCTGCTACCTTGTCGTCGATGTCGTCGAGGTGATCACTGATGAATCCGGCCAGGCCGGACAACCTGGCCACGATCTGGTCCAGTTGGTCGACATCGACGGTGAACTCGCTCACGGAAGCTCCAGGCTGGATGCCGAGGTGTTCAACGCTGATGCGTTGGTGCAGTCGCGCCTTTCGTAGGTTTGGGCGGAAACACCAAGCTTTTCAGCCATCTCCCTCAACGCCGTGATGATCTGACCTCCCCCATCGCGGACCTCGGACCACCCTGCGGAGAAGTCGGTCGCTGCGCCGCCAGACCAGCCCCCGTCGAGCAAAGCCGCGACGTCCTGAGCTACGGACCGCAGGGCGGACTGCAAGGATTCCGCCAGCTCGTAGGTGTATTGCCCAACCTCTCTAACCTCCTCTGGCACAACCGAAATGCTTGCGCCGGAGGCTGAATCTCCCCCATCAGTCATGGCTGGACCGTAGCGATCACCTCCAGGGGTGTCAATCCCGCTGCGTCATGCAACGCAACACCACGTCCGACACCGCTCGCTCAACCACACGGTGTCGTACTGATCAGTGCGAGATTCTCCTACGGGTCTGCCGAAATCGCTGAATGACCTATTCCGGCGCGATAGCCATCGGCAAACCCGCTGAGAGAAGCTCGCAGCATGCCGGACCAGGCAAACGACATCCAGTCGAGCTCAACTCCACCGGTTGTCGATGCTCTTCGAAATTTCAGAGCGCTGACAGCAGGGCAGCCTTTCCGGAGAAGACCGTCCGGGATGTTGAAGGGGTTGTGCGGCTGGGTTTTTGTAACGGTTGGGGGCTGGTGCACGGCATCGATGGTGTCGGCTGGTTTTCTAGGCGTGAGGCTGTGAGGATCGGTCTCACCATTTCGGGCGGGAGGATGATGTGGCACCAGGACAGACACTGTCTCGAGTGATACTGCCGACAGCGGCCACAGCGGTGATGACCACGGGACTGGCGGTAGCGGTGAACTACGCCACCGGCGGGGACCATTCGGCCTGGACCTGGGTAGCCGTCGCCGTGCTGACGGTGGGCGTGTTCGCTGCATCACTGTGGGTCCAGCACGGACAATCCACACCCCCACCCGGACACGAGCCCACCGTCGGTGTCGATCTGCGCAACGTGAAAGCAGGAAGATCCCTGCGGGTCAGAGGAATACACGCAACCGGTACAGGGGTCAGAGCACGCCGAGTACGGTCCGGCGGTGACATGTCCTTCGAGGACATCGAAACCGGCCGTAACAATCCCACACATCCATGAACGAGAAGGCACGCTGGCCCGTCGCGCCGATCTACGACTTCGACCGGGTGAAAGCCGGGCGCGATCTGTTGATCCATCACACCGACAACCGCTACGAGATCGGTGTTGTGTCAAACGGGGCGCTGCTCACCGGCAGGTCGCTGTACGTGTCACAGGTGCGCGAGTTCCTCGCCCCCGTCGACGGATTGCGAGATCGGAAAGACGAACTCGATGATGTGGCCGAGTTCTGCCGCGGTGAGCAACCGTATATGTGGATCAGGGCCGAGCCGTGGGCGGGTAAATCGGCTTTGCTGTCGTGGTTCACCCTGTTCCCTCCAGCCGACATGACGGTGATCGGGTTCTTCATCACCGACCGCCTCGCCGATCAGAACGACCACAGCGCGTTCACCGCCGCTGTCCTGGATCAACTCGCCGTTCTGATGCCGGACCAACGGGCCCTCATCGCTGCCGCCACGGTCAACCGAGACGGGCTACGCAACGAACTCCTCACCCTCGCCGCACGCCGCGAAGCCGCGGCCGGCCGACGCCTGGTGCTCGTGGTCGACGGACTGGACGAGGACACCGGCACACCACCGATTGTCACCCTGCTGCCGACACGGCCGGACCTCAACCTGCGGGTCGTCGTAGCCAGTCGTCACGGCCCCGCCCTGCCCATCCCACATGGCCACCCTCTGACAGCTACCGAGCCTTACCCGCTCACGTCATCTCCATTCGCCGCCAACGTCCAAGCCAAAGCCGTCGCCGAACTCGATGCGCTGCTTCGTGGACCCGACCAACACCGTGACCTGCTCACGCTGATCACTGCCGCCAATGGCCTCACCGCATCCGAACTCACCGAACTCACCGACATGGCACCCTACGAGATCGACGGGCTACTGCGCGCGGTGGCCGGACGCAGTTTCCGTACCCGCACCACGACGGCACCGCCGCTGCCTGGCGGACACGGCGACCCGGTCTATGTGCTGGCTCACGAAACCCTGCAACGCACCGCCGAGGAACGACTCGGCATGCGACACCTCACCGCGGGTATGGACCGGCTCCACACCTGGGCCGACCACTACCGAGACCGGGCATGGCCGACCGACACCCCTGACTTCCTGCTGCGCCGCTACTTCTCAATCCTCGACAGACACCACGATCTGGCGCGGATGATCACGGCGGCGCTCGACACCGCTCGACACGATCGGATGCGGGTGCATACAGGTGGCGATGCCACCGCGTTGAGTGAGATCCGCACGGTGCAACAACATATCTGCAACCAACCCGACCCTGACCTCCTCAGCACCGCACGCCTGGCCCGCCATCGAGATCGCCTCCACAGCCGCAACGACAACATCCCCACCCAGTTACTGATTGTGATGGCGCTCCTGGGTCAACACGACCGCGCGGAAGCCCTAGCCCACTCCTACTCCACCCCAAGTCAGCAGGCCGAAGCGCTCACCGCAATCATCCAGGTAGTGGCGCAGACCGATCCCGAACGCGCTGCCCGACTCACCGAGCATGCCGAAACCATCGCCTATACCATCACCGACCGACGCTCACAAGCCGCCGCGCTCGCCAAAATCGTCGCGGTGGTGGCCGGGACCGATCCCGAACGCGCCGAGGCCATTGCCCACACCATCAGCGCCCCGCACTCCCGGGCCAGCGCACTCATCAGAATCATCGAGACGGTGGCCACTACCGACCCCGGGCACGCCGCCCGACTCACGGAACACGCCGAAACCATCACGCACACCGTCAGCGACCCGCACCACCAGACCGACTTGCTCACCTCAATCGCCCGGGCGGTGAGCCGGACCGATCCCGAACACGCGGCCCGACTCACCGAACACGCCGAATCCATCGCCCACACCATCACCGACCCGGACCGGCAGGACGACGCCCTCGTCACAGTCGCCCGGGCGGTGATCCGGCTCGATCCCGAACGGGCCGAAACCATCACGCACACCATCAGCGACCCTTACCGGCAGGCCAAAACGCTCACCTCAATCGCCCTTGCGGTAGCCCGGACCGATCCCGAACACGCAGCCCGACTCACCGAACACGCCGAAACCATCGCCCACACCATCACCGACCCGCACCACCAGACCGACTTGCTCACCTCAATCGCCCGGGCGGTGAGCCGGACCGATCCCGAACACGCGGCCCGACTCATCGAACGCGCCGAAACCATCGCCCACACCATCACCCACCCGCGCAAGCAGGCCAACGCGCTTAGAAATATCGTCCACGTAGTGGCCCAGACGGATCCTGAACGCGCCGAATCCATCGCCCGCACCATCGCCGACCCGGACCGGCAGGACGACGCCCTGGTCACAGTCGCCCAGGTGGTGATCCGGACCGATCTCCAACGCGCCCAGACCATCACGCACACCATTGCCGACCCTTACCGGCGGACCAGCGCACTCGTCAAAATCATCAAGATGGTGGCAGCGACCGACCCCGGGCACGCCGCCCGACTCACCGCACACACTGAAACGATCGCCGACACCATTACCAGCCCTCACCAACAGACCAACACGCTCGCCACAATCGCCCTCGCGGTGGCCCGGACCGATCCCGAGCACGCGGCCCGTCTCACCGAACGCGCCGAAACCATCGCCCACACCATTACCGACCCCGGCCACCAAGTTGATACGCTCGCCAAAATCAGCACGGTAGTAGCTGGCACCGATCCCGAACACGCCGCCCGTCTCACCGAACGCGCCGAAACCATCGCCCACACCATCACCGACCGGGACCGACTTTCCGGTTCGCTCGCCAACATTTCTGTGGTGGTGGCCAGAACCGATCCCGAACGCGCCGAAACCATCGCCCATAGAATCGCCGACAGTTACTTACAGACCGAAGCGCTCACCGAAATCGCCCTTGCGGTGACCCGGATTGACCCCGAACGCGCGGCCCGACTCACCGAACACATCGAAGCCATCGCCCACACCATCACCGACCCGGACTCTCGGGCCATCGCGCTCGTCAGAATCATTGATGTGGTGGCCGCGATCGATCCCGAGCGTGCGGCCCGTCTCACTGAACGCGCCGAAACCATCGCCCACACCATCACCAACCTGTACGCGCAGGCCATCGCACTCGCCACAGTCGCCCGGGTGGTGGCCCACACTGATCCCGAACGCGCCGAAACCATCGCCTGCACCGCCGACCCTCACCTACAGGCCAACGCACTCGCCGCAATCGCCCGGGTGGTGGCCCACACCGATCCCGAACGCGCCGAAACCATCGCGCACACCATCACCGATCCGTCTTGGCAAGGTGCCGCACTCATCAGAATCATCGAGGTAGTAGCTGGCACCGATCCTGAACGCGCTGCTCGGCTCACCGAACGTGCCGAAACCATCGCCCACCTCATCGCCAGCCCGCACGAACAGGCCAACGCACTCGTCAGAATCGCCCGAGTGGTGGCCCAGACCGATCCCGAACGCGCCGAAACCATCGCCTGCACCATCATGCAACCGCCCGAGCAGGCCGCCGCGCTCACCACGATCGCTGAGGTCGTTGGCAGTGCCGAAGAACGGGCCGCGGCACTTGAGGTCAACTCAGAGAGTTCGGGAGTGCGGACCAACATGCAAGCGCCCTCGGGACTACGTGAACGGAGGAGATCGAGCAAACACTTGCTGGCGCGCGCATGGTCGATCTCCAGGTGGGAGATCCCAGTATCGGCTCTGCCCATCATCGACATGCCTACCCTGCATGCTCTTGTGCTAGATCTAATTGACTAGGAATAATATCCGCAGCATACGAGGTAATTCTGATGTATAGCCCGACATTACGGTGGGGCGATGCTGACACAGCAGCACGGCCCAGATTGACGAATTTTTCCTCGACCGATAGCATCGCTTGACAACTTGCCTGCTAGCAAGGCACACACCAAATTCACCGCACGTCAGGTACGAGCCAACGCTCACCGTGCCCGACAGGATTTCGAGGAAATTATCGGCCGAGCCGTCAACACAGTCCGGCTGGGCAAGGTTCCTCGCCAACACACCGCATAGTGCCGCAAGGATTCACAGCGATCCGTACCGTGATCACCGCGTAGTCGCATATCTACGAGAACACCCCGAGGTTTTTGCGAACGGTGCCACCAGCCGCACCGCTGGTCACCTGGTCGTTCACCCATTCTTGGATTCATTCTCGATCGTGGCCACGCCGGTCTTCGCGGCAACCATTTCGGCGGTCCATGCTCGAACGTGCGTCTTCCGAATGCCCTTGAGGCTCTTGTCTCCCCAGTACGGAAGGACGTGCGCATGCCACGTGTAATCGCGCGTCGAACCCGTGGTCTCCTTGAGATGCGCCTGGACATCGAGCTAGATCTTGCCCGCGTCTGCGATCAGTCCACGGCCGGACGACGGTGCGTCACTCGTCCCGCATGCGAAGCGATCGGTTCCCCGCTTAAGCGGGGAACCGGGTAGAACAGGGCTCTACACGATTTCCCCTGCGCTCCTAAGCGGTAAGTCTGACGCCTAGGCATCAAGGTCGGAGCAGGTGGCGACGACGAGAGTACGCAGGATGGACGCGCGGCATAACCGGCGTGTGCCAACGCAGCCAGTGCAGTCTTACTGCGTACCTCAGCCCCTCCGAGCGGGTGGTACGGAACTGGTTAGACTTCCGGCCATGGTCCTTTGGGAGCCCCTTGAGAAGGCGATTGACCTGTACCGCACCCGACGGCGGGTCGCCGTAACGGTCGTCAATGGGTACATATATAATCGTTCTGCCTCATATTTCGTTCCCGAGGTAGAAGAGCCATCTCAATTCAGGCGCCCGTGGGGTGACCGAATTATAGATATTCCATCTGAGCGTTGGATTCGGGCAAACCGCTGCATTCCACTTGGTTCGACATCTTTTTCTATTGCAATTCAAGCGCTCAACGGCGCGACGGCCGCTTTGGTTGGTGCTCGTGTGACTCGCAGAGAACTGGAGCCAATCAGAGGACTTGCGATTAGTCATCAAATTGGAGGTCCATTGAGTCGCGACATCTTTCCATCAACCTAGATTCGGGCGAGGTGGAGTGCAGAGACTCGACAGTTTTAGCTCACGCGCATACCATACCGATCCAGTTCGAGCTGGAACCCGGTAGAACCGAATTATTCGAGGTCCATGCGACCGCTGCAGAGAAGGCTGTAGAATGGTGTCTGGAATTGGCGCTAATGGTTGAGGGCAAAGCTATTACCAAAACAGTTATGGCTGCCAAAGAATCGATGTTTGTCACCATTCCGTATGCGTATTCCGGAATTGCCGGAGAGTACTCCGGACACGCTGGCACGTGGACTCGTATGCGACGAGCCTAAGACGTTGTCTCATGTGGCCGATTTGGCCTTCGTGAGTTTCTTGTAGCCGGTCAGTGCTGCGGCGAGGGTAAGGAAGCCCAGGAAGTGGGTGGCCTTGCGGTCGTAGCGGATGTTGAGCCGGTGGTAGCCGGTCAGCCAGGAGATCGTTCGTTCGATGACCCATCGATGCCGGCCGAGGCGGTCGCTGCATTCGATGCCTTTGCGGGCGATCCGGACGCCGATGCCTCGGTCTCGGACCCATCGGCGTAGTTCGGTGTGGTCGTATGCTTTGTCGGCGTGCAGCTTGGCTGGTCGGCGCCTGCGTGGTCCGCGTCGTGACCGCACCGCCGCCTGGCAGGTCTTGTGGAATCCCTCGGGGCCGAGTGCGTTCAGCTCGTAGCCCAGTGGGACGAGGACCAGCGGGTCAAGTTCAGCCAGGCCGACGTGGACCGGGAGAGGGTGGTCGACCTCTTCGTCGACGTCACCGCTGACTTGGTTCGCTCTCCGACGGGCATCCGATCACGCCCGATGTTCACCCCAGGCGGGGCAGCTAAGTTGTCCGCTGACCATGGATAAGGTGAGACGGTCGTCGCGCCTGGCTGCTCACGCCGATCTGGTCGGAGTGGAACCCCGAGTGCCGTAGCCCCGGCCAGCATTGCCGAACAATCCAACCCGGCCGGACAAGCACCCTCCACCGAGCAGAGCTGTCTGTCATCACATTCCGCTGAACGTACTGCAACGCAACGACCTTCGACTCAGCTCGCGATACGAGAGCCCACCCGATCGACCCCCTTGTGGACATCGTCACTATCACGCGATAAGCGGCATTACTGGATGTTGGCGGCGGCATCGTGGCTAGTATTCGCTACTCCCACGCCAGGCTGAGGCTGCTCATTTGCTTAGCCTGGCCCCGTTCGCCCGGACGACCGCCACTTTATGGCAGTTGATCCGCTCCGTACGTCCCTATTCAAGGCGGGTAGCTGTGAGAGTACTGCGCAGATCGCTGATCCCTCTTCACGTGGCTTTCTGCGGCCGCCAAGAACTCAAGTCATGAGGGCTGAGACCAAACGCTATGCGCAGGCTGTCCAGTTCGCGTTGATATTGCCCGACGTAATCGAGGCCCCGTCCTGGATCTGCCAGACCCTCCCACTGGCGAACCCAAGGGATCAGCTCCTGGATGCCGACGAGCAGGGGAGCGATCTGGTAGGCGCTCGGCCGTGGTTGCCGCTGGAGCATGCCAACCAGATCAAGTAGTACATGGACACGATCTGTGTCATTCCAGCCGGACCAACCTAGCAGCAGGCTCTTCTCCTTGGTAGCGAGATCTGGGTAAGAGACGAAGCGTTCCCGGGGAATGTCCAGCTTGCCTCGATGCGACCAGTACGAGGGATGCCGGAAATCGCTGGCGCTGAACTTTGGTGGGACTGGGATACCCAGCGCCTGTCCTGTCCTGTCCTCGCTGCGCTGCAGTTGCCAAACCTGTTCCCATTGAGCGCGTTTACGTAGCCCAGACTCCTTGTATCTCAGCGCCCCCACATACGGAACATGCTCATTGATCAGAATCGCCGCCAACACATCACGTAGGGTCGTTTCGGGCACGCCGAGGTGGCGGGACGCATAGAGTGCGGCAACGGAACAGACTGCGGCATCGGCGCCAAGGGCCGTTGCAAGCTGGTCAATGGTCCGGGGGCGCGGGTGCATGACCCCTTTCCTGTGCTCGAACCAGAGTCGCTCATCCTCGCAGCGGTCGAGCAGCCAGGTTCGCAGTGCTTGTTCCTCCCGCTTCTCCCATGGTTCTGACGCCCACCGCCGCTTGTACTCCGGGCGCTCGACGATGACGATTGCGCGGTAGGACTCGATGGCGTCGATTCTGGCCTGCACGACTTTCTTGTAAGCAGTCGGCCAGCACTGCGGGATCTCGGTGATCGGTGTTGCGCGGTGTCTCTCGAACCAGGAGTCCGAAGCCTCACCAGCGGCGATTTTGCGTGCCAGCACGATCTCGAAGGCACGCTCGCCTGGGCGCAGCGGTGGCGGTAAAACCTCACGGGGAGTGGTCAGGCGTGCCTGCTCCTCGTCGGACAACAACCCATAGGCACCGTAGACCTCCCAGTCCAGTTCTTCCTGAATGGCAATCATCTGATGGTGTGTCTCGTCTTGGTTGGCTCTGGCCGCGTCCAAGTCGTCTTGGGTGGGCGGATGTTCCTTCGAGCAGACGGTGCTCGGCTCATGGGCATCGAGCTGCTCGGCCAAGGCGTACAGTTTCCGCGCGCGGACGACCGGAGCGCCTGTCGGCAGCGGGAGCCGGTATAGGGACTTTGGGGTAAAGCGGTAGACCCTCGCCCATTCCTTGCCGGGCGGGTAGACGGCAGGCCCATCGACCCCTATGGCGGTCCCGGTCTGCTTGAGCCAGAAGCCAGCCGTCGATGAGTTGAGCACCCCTAGCAGCGCGATGTACTCGTGCTCGTCCGCACCGGGAGATAGGCGCAGTGCGGGCGCGCTCCTGCTGAGTACCCGCCCGCCGTACTCCAGGGCAAAGCGGTTATGCGTGGCCACAGACGCAAACGTGAGTGCCGGCTCCCGAAGTGCGCTGCGAGACCAGTGTCTCCAGGCCCACCAAGGCCCATCCTCGGTCCTGGACGATTCCCGTGACCCGGGAGCCGCCCGAAGGACCTGGCGCATCATCCAGAGGTGCCGTCCCCATGATCTGCCGAGGTCCAGCGGGAGCGGGATGTCGTCTTCGTCATAGGGGGCGAGTACATCCATCGAGGCGCCTACACGCCAGTCCCCCACCGTCTCGCCGGTGACCATGCCTCGGGCCAGCTGGGCCGAGTCCTGATGGCGGAGGAACCAGGGCTGGCCGAGGGCGAAGACCTCTCGCTGTCCCGGATCCGAGACAACGCCTACCCTGCCGGAGAGGAGGTCGGCCAAGCGCTGCGGGGCCTGGGAGAGACGGCCAATGAGATCCGCAGCCCCGCCGCCCGTCATCGTCCACGGGAAGCGAAGGAAACGCTGCCGGGGTTCGTCCTGGACGCTGACCCATTCCGAGGTGCTGCCGGGCCGGTCGATCTGGTCGAGGATCGACTTCCATACGATTCCTTGGGCTGGATGCGTCGGCTGCGCCGGTTCACCACGTACACCGAGAACCGCCCGGATTGGGGTGTCACGCATGGACGGGGCGTTCCGGCCGACCAGAATCAGGGTTGGGGTCCCGTGGCCCGGCACGTAGACGCCGGAGGTGTCGATGACATGAGTCAGCGTAACGCGTGGAAAGAACTTCTCGATCAGCTTCTCGCCGAATTCACGCTTCGTGAAGGAACTGGACGTGTACTGACCGACGTAGCCTCCCGGTGTACTGCTGGATTTCCTCACTGCCAGTTGGAACATGCGCTCCGTGAAAAGAACCGAGAGCGGGAAACTTCCGGATGCTACTGTATAGACTTCCCGGTATGCCGCATTCTTCGCCTTGTCGCTCACAGAAGTGAAGGGTGGCTCAGAAATCACCGCATTGTAGGAATTTCGACCCAAAAGATCGCACACCTTGGAGAACTCGTCGACATCGTCGGCCATTCCAGGACCGGCATCCTCCTTCTCTGCGAAAGGCCACAACGACGACGCCCCAGGGGCACCGCGCCCATCCAGCAGAGCGTCGCCCATCGCCACGTTGATCACGTGGCTCGGCAGCTCACTCAGATTCCTTCGGCCGATCGCCCGCGCGACGGCCATCAACAGTCTGAACCGCGTAATACTCACCGCGAAGGGGTTGACGTCGCAGCCGTGGACGGAGTCCAGGGACCGGCGGATCAGCTCGTCATCCGGGATTTCGGGTGCCACTGTGCGCCAGGCATCCAGAAGCCGCGCGAAAAGCCTCAGCGGAAATGTTCCCGACCCGCAGGCGGGGTCGATTCCACGAAATCCTCGGGGGCCAAATTCCGTGATGGCAGGGTCGACCGTGAGTCGCAGGAGGAATTCCACGATGAAATCGGGTGTCCGGATCAGCGCATAGGATTTACGTGATCGCTCGCTGATGTCCTGGTACAAGTCGCCGAGGAAGTCGGTATCGAGTTTTTGATCAGCGAAGTTGATCCGAAGGGCACCGTCCTCGCCTCGCCGCCTCCAGAACGCGATCAACTCGGCCGCAGCTTGAGGAGACGGCGCCAGTTCCCACTGCGGATTGTGGGCTCTGTCGAAGATGCGGTCCATCGCTACGTGAGACCGCGCCAAGTGCGTAAACGCCTCGACTAGCCAGTCCTGGTCGTTGGCCCCGGGATGCTCGGCATAGTAGGCGGACTGCAGCTCCTCCGCCTCCATCAACCACCGCCCCGGTCCTGCGATGAATGGCCGGTTGACAAGTCCATTGTCCTCGCAAAAGCGCACGAACACCGTGCCTAGCACCCATGCCGTCGCGGTCTGCGTGATGCGGTCGTCCCTCCAGGAACCGTATGTGGCGGCTGTTCGGCCGGATGCTCGCACGTGTTCGTACGAGGCCCGCAGCCGGTTGCGATAGCGGTCAACATCGTCGCTGCGCTCGCGGAGGTCCGCCTCCAGCGCCCGAACCTGTTTACGTACACCCGCTACGAGCATCGTCCTGTCCAGCGAGGACGTCTCCGGATCAGCTCCGCCAGTCGGAGGCACAGCGGCGACCTCTCCTCCGTACGTTATCGATGTCCACATTCCACTGTCTCGTCGGGTACATCCTGCCAGCTCTCGGGCCGCCACTCTGTTCCCGACGATCGTCGGCGGATGGTTTCAGTCGATCAGGGCCTGGCGCTCTATTATTTCCTTTGCGCACCGGCCTGGATACAGCCGGGCACCATGCGCTCCGACGGCGCGTCGGGGCAGGACCAGCGAGGGGGCACATGCTGACGCGACTCGAAGTCAGTGGATTTAAGAACCTTCTGGATCTCAGGGTCGAGTTCGGTCCCTTCACCTGCATCGCGGGGGAAAATGGGACGGGAAAGTCAAATGTCTTTGACGCGATCCAGTTCCTGAGCCTGCTCGCCGACCTCTCCATGATCGAGGCGGCCCAGACCGTACGCGGGACCCACGGCACGTTGCATGGTGACGCACGCGACCTGTTCTGGAACGGTTACGGGGATGGCGAGCATCTGATGACGTTCGCCGTGGAGATGATCGTCCCGGGCGAGGTGGAAGACGACTTCGGTAGGTTGGCCGAACCGACGTCAACGTTTCTCCGCTATGAGCTCCACCTTGGATACCAACCGCCCCAGCTCCGAGAACGGGGCGGCAAGCTGACACTTCGCTACGAGGATCTAAGCCGGATCAGACCCAGCGAGGCTCTTTCGCATCTGCGCTTCCCTCATCACGCCGCGGACTTCCGCAAGGCCGTTGTCCGCTCTCGCCGCTCGAGCGCTCCTTACATCTCCACGTCTCTCGAGACGGGTGACGCTGTCGTCAGTATCCATGCCGACGGTAGTCGCAGAGGCCAGCCTCGTCCGGCGCCCGCGAGCCGGGCCCCACAGACCATGCTTTCCACGATCAACCGGAATGACGACCCGACCATCCTTGCTGCCAGGCGGGAGATGCAGTCCTGGCGGCGACTGGCCCTCGAACCCTCCGCGCTGCGTACCTCTGACCGCTATACCGACCCCAGTGAGATGCAGCCTGACGGCCTGCACCTGCCACGGAGCCTGGACCGGATTGCGCGGGAAAAATCTCCAGAGGACCCTGCGCGGGTTTACTCGCGAGTCGCGGGGCGGCTGTCTGACCTATCTGGACTGCGTGTCAAGACTCTGCATGTGGACGCCGACGACACACGCGAGCTACTGACGATCAAGCTCCACGAGATCGACGGCATGGTGTTACCAGCTCGAAGCCTGTCAGAGGGAACGTTGCGCTTCCTCGCCCTGTGTGTCTTGCTGGAAGACCCGGAAGTGCACGGCCTGCTCTGCATGGAAGAGCCGGAGAACGGCATCCATCCGGCCAACCTTTCCGCGATGGTAAACCTGGTACGCGACCTGGCGGTGGACCCATCCCTGCCGGTGGACGAAGACAACCCCTTTCGGCAAGTCCTGATCAACACACACTCGCCGGGCGTCGTACAGCTCGTCGACCCGGCGGACCTGCTGATCGCGGACACCACCATTGTCCCGGGGGCCGACGGCCAGGCCGCGCGGGGACTGCGGCTGCGCCCTCTGGCCGATGCGTGGCGCGCCGGCGGGTCCGGAACGGGCTACGGCACCAAGGCCGACATACTTGCGTACCTCACAGCCCCGCCCGAAGCACGGCTGACTCTTGAGAAGAGCGCGTCGTGACCGTTCGTGCCCTCTACCTCTGTGAGGGATCCAGTGACACGGGTCTGCGCTTTCACATCGAGGGGATAGCGGGAGCCATGGGCAGACAGATCCTTGTGACGGTTCCCGACCTGAACCGCCTGCCGAACAAACCCGGCCACTCGGTTGCTGACAAACTGCGAGCAGCTCAGCAGCTCAGCGACGGCGGGCACACATACGACCTCGTCGTCATCCACCGTGACTCGGACCGCGAGCCCCCGGACCGTCGCCGCAAAGAAATCGCGGAAGCGGTGGCCGCAGTGAGCCCCGGGCTAGCGCATGTGCCCGTGATCCCAGTGCGGATGCTGGAGGCATGGCTGGTGCTCGACCAATCAGCGATCCGAGAAGTCGCAGGCAACCCCAACGGCAAGATGGCACTCAACCTTCCGAAGCCGGCCAAGGCGGAATCGGTGGCGGATCCCAAGGCGCTACTCAAACAAGCGATTGCCACGGCCAGCGAGGAAAGAGGGCGCGGTCTGCAGAAACTCCAGGCACGCTTCCCGGCGAACCGCGCGCGGCTCCTGCAGATGCTAGATCGCGAGGGACCGGTCAAGCAGCTCGCGTCCTGGCAGTCGTTCACGGACGACCTGCGTGAGGCGCTGGGGCGCAGTAACTAACGCTCCGACGCCAAGTGCCGCTTCGCGTTTCCGCACAAGAAGCGGAGCGGACCAGGTAGAACTCTCTCGTAGAACATCCGAGCGCCGCTGAGAACCGGGCCGGGATGGTCCAGGCCGAACGTGACTACTTCGATGGCTGTGCCTGAATGTGGCAAGCCGGTGGCAGACTTTGTGGCGAGTGGAATCGTTGACCTTGTATCGTCGCCGAACGCAATGGTATTCGGCATTACCGAGCGTTTCGGCGTGGCTGTACCCACAGGTCGGCTGATACGTGATAGTCGCAGAATGCCGCACGGTGCAAGCAAACCGGTCGAGCCACACCCCGCCGACCGGCAACCACGACGAACCAACGAACCGGAAGCAGACTTCGAAATCGCCTTCGTCAACGGAGCCGACGGCGAGGCTCTCGCCCGGCAGCAGGTGACTGGGCATGTTCCGGCGAGCACTGATGAGGCGAAGCAATGACTCTTTACGGGTTTGTGGAAGTTACGCCGCCGATGCGGTTCCGGCTCACACGCGCGAACGGAGATGTGGTCGAGACACAGCTGGTTCGCAAGCTTGTCGTCATAGAGGACGGCCGACCGAGCGAGGACCTGGCCGGTTTCGTTGTGAGGCTCGAAGACGGCGCGGAGACTACGCTCGGCCACCTACTCCTCCACTGGGGAGAGACGACGGTGGGCCTGCTCGACTATGACCCTTCGTAGTGCCGAGCGGGGTTGACCGGAGTCAGGCCAAGTCGTCGAACTCTCCGGCCTTGCAGCCCTTCAGCCAGGCTGAGAACTCCGCTCGCGTGAACGCCACAGTTCCGGCCTCGCGTGCGTTGGAGTTGCGAACGTAGATGGTGTTCGGCGTACCGGCGACCTCAACGCACGTGCCGTTGTCGGTGAAGCTCGACACCCGCCATTCGAGGCTATCCATGGTTCTTCCGCTCCCATTCGTCTGCCAGTCCGAGGATGAATTTGCGCGACTCGGTGGGGTTCAGAGCAACCTTCGCCCCATGGTCGAACGCACTGGCGAAGTATCCCACCTCCTCGGCATCTGTGATGAACCGCCCGCCGCCGTAGGACTCGATGTGAACGCGCGGCGAACCCCATGGATGGCTCATGATCGAGAACGAGTGCAGCCGCCGCGCTTCGTACTGTCCCGCGTCGTAGGTCGTCACCCGTACCGTCACATTCGGCAGCTCCGACAGCTCCGCCAGCGTCCGCAACTGTTCGGACATCACGTCGGGGGTGCCTACGCGCAGACGTAGCGAAGGTTCCGGCTGAATCACGTCCAGCACCAACTCACCCGAACGCACACGCTTCTGCCGGTGCAGACGCTGGTCCACCGCCTGCTGTACGTAGGTGTCCGAGACTCCCGAGATTCCGACTCTGCTCACCAGCGCTTCGACATAGGCCGGAATCTGTAGCAGCCCGTAGACGGCTCGCGGTTCGTGCGTGCGAATGGATGTAGCCGACTGCTCCATACCGAGATACGTCGACAGCCACTCGGGTATCTCGCCCTCGATCGCGGGCACGCTGCTCAGCATCGCCGACAGCTCGTCCATCGTAATTCCGAGTGCTTCAGCGTATTTCGGTCGCTGCGCCGGATACGGTGTCCCCTCGTTGCGCTCCCATCTACCGAGCGTGGTCCGATCCACCCCCACGGCTTCGGCTATCTGCTCCTGAGTCTTCCCGGTCGCCTTCCGCGCCTCGATGAGACGTTGCCTGCGCATACATGCATCGTAGGTGCAACTTGCGCGCCGTGGTCTGTTTCGCTATTCGCGCGGAACATTGATCCTCACAAGGGGAAATCCAGAGAGGGGCACGTCGATGTACGCACTACCGCAACAGATTCCGGGTGAACATGAGTACCCGGCGGGCACAGTAGAGCGTCCATCCGTCGAACTGATCAGGCGTACCGCCGTCGCACTTGCGCATTGGGCGGGCACCGACGACCAGAGGACACATTCAGGGGATACCGAATGACTACCGGAACAGCGGCGGAAACAGCCGTGCTGTCCGTACTCGCACCGGGTGGATTGCTGACCACTGCGCAGATCACCCGCGACGCGCAGCTCACCGAGTGGAGTGCTCGCCGGGCGATAGGACAGCTCGAATCACGGGGCCTGATCATGGCGACGGCGCGTGGTTCCCGGTGGTCGATCACTCCGCGAGGGCGTGCGGCATGGGTCACCAAATTCCGGCGGTTCGCGGAATGAGTTGGGTCGACGTCGGCATCGCGGTCGCGGTCGGGCTGCCGCTGGGCGTACTCATCGCGGTGATCTTCTGGCCCGAGCGCATCCCGAAGGACCGGTCGGTGGAGGCGATCAGGCAGCGCATCGAGGACGAGGATGACCAGCCGGTACCACGGGAGTAAGTACAGCTTTGCCCAAGAAAGGGTGCCGTTACCCTGTGTTCGGGTGGCTCTCCACTGCCTTGACCCGGCGCCGGAGCAGGCAGAATTCGTTCCCCTCCGGGTCGGCCAGCACGTGCCATGTTGCGGCGCCGGTCTGGCCGATGTCGACCTTCCGCGCACCCGCGGCGAGCAGCCGTGCCAGTTCCGCGTCCTGATCGCGGTCGGTGGGGTTCACGTCGAAGTGCAGCGGCAGTTTCCCGCGCTTCGGCTCGGTGCTGCGACCGAACACCAGTGTGGGCTGCGGCCCGCCGAAGCCGGTTCCGGGTGGGCCGATCTCCAGGTGGTCGTCGCCCTCCCAGCCGAGTTCGACGTAGCCGAGGACTTCGCACCAGAAGTCCGCCAGCCGTTGGGGGTCCGCACAGTCGATGACCAGTTCGGTGATCCTGCAAGACATGCGCGCGACACTAGCGTGCGCGACTGTTCCGAACAGCGGTTTTCCTTGTCGGCACGGCGAAGCGGTCATGAGGCTTGGCAGCTCGTTCGGCCAGGCTCCGTGCAACATTCGTTCCACTGGCCAGCCATACTGCAGGTGCCGATTCGCATCGTCGATGAACTCATCTGCCGAAATATCCACGGCCACAGACAATCGCGCCGATGTAGTTGTCGCCGTGACTGGATCCCCGAAAGCATCGGCTGGACGTGTGGGGGCCTGCCATCCGTTGCGTCACAGGCACTCCGGGCCGTGAGCGCGGCCTCCAGCGGCAGTCAACCTATTCGGCTGGAAAATGGATGGCTCGGATGTTCGTGGTCCGGCTAGGTTGCGCCAGTGGCGCAGATCGAAGGCTGGTGTGATGACCGATTCGGCGCGGTCGCCGAGGCGCTGGCGGTCTCGCTGGACTCCGATGGTGTCGGCGCGGCGGCGGCGGTGTTCGTCGACGGTTCGCCGGTGGTCGATATCTGGGGCGGATACGCCGACGCCGCCGGCACCGTCGCGTGGGAGCGCGACACCATCGTCACCGTGTGGTCGACGACCAAGACGATGGTGGCGCTGTGTGCACTGATCCTGGCCGATCGAGGCGACCTCGATCTGGACGCGCCGGTCGCGGTCTACTGGCCGGAGTTCGCGGCCGCGGGAAAACAGGATGTGCGGGTTCGGCAGTTGCTGGGTCATACGGCGGGCCTGCCGGTCTGGGACGATCCGGTCACGGCCGCTGACCTGTACGAGTGGTCGATGGTCACTGCGCGGCTGGCCGCGCAGCCACCGCGGTGGGCGCCGGGCACCGCGGCCGGATATCACGCGATCACCTTCGGGTTCCTGGTTGGTGAGGTCATCGCCAGGGTGACCGGGCGCAGTGTCGGCACGTTCTTCGCCGAGGAGGTGGCCGGGCCGCTGGGCGCCGACTTCCATATCGGGCTCGCCGCCGAGCACGACCGGCGCGTCGCCACGCTGCTCCCCGCGCCCGAAGGGGACAAACCGCCGGGATTCCCGGTCGGGGTGTCCGACGCGAACACGGCGCATTGGCGGCGCGCCGAGATCCCCGCCGTGAACGGTCACGGCAATGCCCGCTCGATCGCCGCTGTGCAGTCGGTGCTGGCGTGCGGTGGCACCGTTGGCGGGGTCCGGCTGCTGTCACCGGACGGGTGCGAGCGCGTCTTCGACGAACAGTTCCGCGGCACCGACCGCATCCTGGACTATCCGATCCGCTGGGGTATGGGGTACCGGTTGGAGAACCGCACGTGTTCGTGGGGTGGGTGGGGCGGCTCGCTGGTGCTCGTCGACTTCGACCATCGAATGACGGTGTCGTATGTGATGAACCAGATGCTCTGGAACCGCGGCTACGACCGGTCGCTCGGCGTGCTGCTGGCCGCGTACGAGGCGATCACGAGCTGACTGCTGTAGCCCTCGAAGAGGATCGGCCGCACCGCTGCTAGATCATAGGCAGCCTGGACTTCCCGCAGTTGGATAATCCCTTGCTCGTCGCAGTGAGCCCAGCTCTACACCGACGACCGGGACGTTGAGCGAATCTACGAGATGACCCTGACCGACGGCATCTGGACGCTGCATGAACTGGTACACGGTCATCGGCAGATGCGGATGTCATGAGCCGCAGTCGATCTCATACGCTGACCGCGCGCTCCACGGCATGAGCGGACGTCCAGTCCGGCGACCCGGATGCGTTTGGCCGATAACCGGCCGACCGCCTCGGGCCGCGGTGGACATCCAATCTCACACCGCAGTCTGATTCCATGTCATACCCGGGGATTACGTGCAACGAGAATTCGGCCGATAGCTTCGGGGTATCGAAATCGGCGCCCGCTCCGACATCGATCGGCTGGCATCGTCGACGGACGGAGGTGGCGTCTCCGACTCAGCTCTCAGGAAGATCTATGACGACACCTGCCTTGGTCCCCGAGTCCTCTCCACGGTCACCGCGGCGCGGCGCTGACGGTGATTACGCCCGTCTGTCGCGCCGGATCTCCGACGCGGGGCTGATGAAGCGGCGTCCCGTCTACTACGCCGTCCGGCTCAGCCTCGTGGGGCTTGCGTTCGTAGCCGGCTGGGCGGCGTTCGTTCTCATCGGCGATTCCTGGTGGACGCTGCTGGTCGCGGGGTTCATGGCCGTGACGTTCGCTCAAATCGCACTCGTCATGCATGATGTCGCGCACCGCCAAGTCTTCCGGCTACGGCAGCCGACGGAGCTCATGGGACGACTCGTCGGCAACGCCGGCATCGGCCTGGGCTACGGCTGGTGGCAGGACAAGCACACCCGGCATCACGCCAACCCGAACCACGAGGAACTCGACCCCGATGTCGCGCCCGACATTCTGGTCTGGTCACAACAGCAGGCACGGTCCAGCCGCGGTCTGCCTCGTCTCATCGGGAGGGCGCAGGCGTTCCTGTTCTTCCCCCTCCTGTTGCTGGAGGGCCTGAACCTCCATGTGGCCGGCGTACGTGCGCTCAGAAATCGATCGGTCAAACACCGCGGATTGGAGGGCACACTGCTGTTCGGCCACTTCGCCACCTACCTGGCCGCACTGTTCGCGGTTCTGCCCGCCGACAAAGCCTTCGCGTTCCTTGCTGTCCACCAGGGCCTCTTCGGCCTGTACATGGGCTGCATCTTCGCCCCGAACCACAAGGGCATGCCGACCTTGACCGGCGACAACCGCCCCGACTACCTCCGTCGCCAGGTGCTGACCTCCCGCAACGTGCGGGGTGGCGCGTTGACCGACCTCGCCCTCGGCGGGCTCAACTATCAGATCGAGCATCATTTGTTCCCGAGCATGCCGACGCCGAACCTGCGTCACGCCCGGGTGATCGTCCGCGACTACTGCACCGAAATCGGCGTGCCCTACCACGAAACTGGGCTGATCTCCTCGTATCGCGAGGCGCTGAGACACCTGCACCACGTCGGCGCTCCTCTGCGCACTCCCGATCGACACCCGGGTGCCGGAGTGCCACAACGCAATCATTGAACACAAGCTGGGCATCACGACGCCCCGGACACACCGGGGCCGTCGGCGGTGTTGGGCGTCCGCTCATCGGCAAGAGCCGAACCTCGCCGACCGGCAGCCACGACGCCCCAACGAACCAGAAGCAGAGTTCCACGACACCTTCCTCGACGAAGCCGAGGACGAGGCTCGCACCCAACAACAGGCCAACGTCCTCCTAGAGATCGCACGATGGCAAGCGGCCCAGCAAGACTGCGACACCACCCGCCTACAACTGATAGTCGGCTTCGATCACCAACCACCCACCCGAAAACCGCGGATCGTCCCTGTTCCCATGTTCGATGTGCCCGCCGAGGGCACAACATCAGCGCAGCTCAGAGCGGCTACCACTCCGGCCCGGCGGGCTGCGCGGACGCGGGCGAACGGAGATATGTTGCTGGTATGTCGCCCAACCAGCTCGTTGTCGCCGCGGTCGATGTCGGCAAGCTAGCGAACGTCGGATGGTGGCGAATAGCGGGGGTCGAAGCGAGTGGCGGTCGCGACTTGGACGACCTCGTGACATCGCTCGCGGCCGACCTCAACGGAGGCCGCCGGGTTGCGCTCGGATTCGAAGCGCCGCTGTTCATCCCCAATCCTCCCTCGACGGGTGGGCTCGGGCGACAACGAGACGGCGAGGCAGGACGTCCGTGGTGCGCGGGCGCTGGAACCATCGCACTCGCGTTCGGCGTCCAACAGGCGTCGTATGTGATGCACCGGCTCGCCGGGACGCTGCATCGCCCGGTCCGGGCCGGAGTGGACGCGGAAATCCTGCTCAACGGCTCCCTCGAGCTGCTGATCTGGGAGGCGTTCGTGTCCGCCGGTTCCAAGGATCGCACTGCCGCCGACCCGCACATCTCGGACGCGCGAGCAGCGACAGAGGAGTTCCAGCGCCGCGCCGCCACCGGCCATGTCCGGTCGGACGTCGCAGACACGGAGGTTCTGAATCTCATTGCAGCGGCACTGCTCGCTTCCGGGCTGGCAGCCGATACCGCACTGCTGACCAGTCCGTGCGTGGTGGTCAAGTCGCCTCCGCTCTGATCGCGGCAGGCAAATATCAGATGGACTCCACGGGCTGTCAGGGTCGACGACGCCGAGAATCAGCACGGACGCGGTCGACGACCAGCGGCGGCAAGTCGTCAAGGAAGAAGGTGGCCACTTATCGAGAGCTGGCACCGGGCGGTCCGGTCATCGGCCGTTCGTCCGCTGGCGTGGGAAATCCCTTGGCGCGCAACGGGCTAGTGTTTGCGATATGCGGTGGGCGGTGCTGGTCGGCGTGGCGATGGTGTTGAGTGCGTGTTCGCAGACCACGGCGGGGAAACCGCAGCCGGTGGCGGGTTCGCCGGAACCCGGCCCGTCGGCGTCCGGGGAGAGCGCGCTGCAGGATCGGATCGACTGGGTTCGCCAAGGTTCGGTGATTGATCTCGGCCTTTATCACTCGGCGAGTCTCGATGGCGGTCAAGTGACCGACTTGCAGGCGGATATCGCGTTCGTCAGCCCGACCGGCAAGATCAGTTGCATTACCGGGACCGCGCTGGACATGGACAGATTCGACTGCATGGTCGAACTGAAAGAACCGGCGCCCGCGCCCAACGAAGGGTACGGACAGTGGTTCGGCGGGTACGTCACCTACTCCGCGCAGCGCCTGACTGTCGGCCAATTCCGCGGCGACCCAGGGCTTTTCATCCACGGCCAGGGACAGACGCTGCCCTACGACAGCACCTTCACCTTCGGCGACTACGCCTGCCGCCTCGCGACGACCGGTCTCAGCTGCGTGAACCCCACCGCGCGCAGCGGCGTGCAGATGAGCGCCGAGGGCGTTGTCCCGCTCGGCTGTCTGCGCGAACTCCCGGAAGACGAGCGCGAACCCGCTGTCGGTCGCGCCTACGGCTGCTGAATCACCGACCAGTCACCGAACCTGAAAGACGCAAACGGCGCCGCTCCCGAAGGAGCGGCGCCGTTCAGCGCGATTCAGTGAATCACTTGATGATCTTCGTGACGCGACCGGCGCCGACGGTGCGGCCACCCTCGCGGATCGCGAAGCGCAGACCCTCGTCCATGGCGACCGGCTGGATCAGCTTGACGGACATCTCGGTGTTGTCACCGGGCATGACCATCTCGGTGCCCTCGGGCAGGGTCACAACGCCCGTCACGTCAGTCGTACGGAAGTAGAACTGCGGACGGTAGTTGTTGAAGAACGGGGTGTGGCGGCCGCCCTCGTCCTTCGACAGGATGTACGCCTGGCCCTCGAACTCGGTGTGCGGGGTGGTGGTGCCCGGCTTCACGACGACCTGGCCGCGCTCCACGTCCTCACGCTTGATACCACGAACCAGCAGACCGACGTTGTCGCCCGCCTGGCCCTGGTCGAGCAGCTTGCGGAACATCTCGATACCGGTGACCGTGGTCTTGGTCTTCTCCGGACGGATGCCGACGATCTCGACTTCCTCGTTCACGTTGATCACGCCACGCTCGACGCGACCGGTGACGACGGTGCCACGACCGGTGATGGTGAACACGTCCTCGACCGGCATCAGGAACGGCTTGTCGGTCTCGCGAACCGGGTCCGGGATGGACTCGTCGACCGCGTTCATCAGCTCCAGCACCGACTCCGACCACTTCGGGTCGCCCTCGAGCGCCTTCAGGCCGGAGACCCGCACGACCGGCGCGTCCTCGTCGAACTCCTGCGAACCCAGCAGCTCGCGGACCTCCATCTCGACGAGCTCGAGGATCTCCTCGTCGTCGACCATGTCGGCCTTGTTCAGCGCGACCAGGATGTAGGGCACGCCGACCTGACGGGCGAGCAGCACGTGCTCACGCGTCTGCGGCATCGGGCCGTCGGTGGCGGCGACCACGAGGATGGCGCCGTCCATCTGCGCCGCACCGGTGATCATGTTCTTGATGTAGTCGGCGTGACCCGGCGCGTCGACGTGCGCGTAGTGGCGCTTCTCGGTCTGGTATTCGACGTGGGAGATGTTGATCGTGATACCACGAGCCTTCTCCTCAGGCGCCTTGTCGATCTGATCGAACGCGAAGCTCTCGTTCAGATCCGGGTACTTGTCAGCCAGCACCTTGGTGATCGCTGCGGTCAGCGTGGTCTTGCCGTGGTCGACGTGACCGATGGTGCCGATGTTGACGTGCGGCTTCGTCCGCTCGAACTTCGCCTTCGCCACTTCTTTGTCCTCCTGGACTTGTTGGTGCGTGCAGTTGCAGCAGTGCGGTTATTGATAAGGGGTCGTGCTGACGCCCGGCTGTCGGGGCAAGTGTGACACCTGCCCCGACGGTGTCACTCGCCGGTCGCCTTGGCGATGATCTCCTTCGACACGTTGGCCGGAACCTCCGCGTACGAGTCGAACACCATGGAGTAGTTCGCCCGGCCCTGAGTCTTCGACCGCAGGTCACCGATGTAACCGAACATCTCCGAGAGCGGAACCAGCGCCTTGACGACACGGGCACCACTGCGTTCCTCCATGGCCTGGATCTGGCCACGGCGGGAGTTCAGGTCGCCGATCACGTCGCCCATGTAGTCCTCGGGCGTGGTGACCTCGACCGCCATCAGTGGCTCGAGGATCACCGGACCGGCCTTGCGAGCCGCTTCCTTGAGCGCCTGCGCGCCGGCGATCTTGAACGCCATTTCCGACGAGTCGACGTCGTGGTAGGCGCCGTCGAGCAGCGTGACCTTCATGTTCACCAGCGGGTAGCCAGCGAGCACACCGTACTGCATGGCGTCCTGGGCACCGGCGTCCACCGAAGGGATGTACTCCTTCGGCACGCGGCCACCGGTGACCTTGTTCTCGAACTCGTAGGTCGCGCCATCCTCGCCGACGAACGGCTCGAGGGCAATGATGACCTTCGCGAACTGGCCGGAACCACCGGTCTGCTTCTTGTGGGTGTACTCGAGCTTCTCGACCCGCTTGGTGATCGTCTCGCGGTAGGCCACCTGCGGCTTGCCGACGTTCGCCTCGACCTTGAACTCGCGCTTCATGCGGTCGACCAAGATGTCGAGGTGGAGCTCGCCCATACCGCCGATGACGGTCTGGCCGGTCTCCTGGTCGAGCTTGACCGAGAAGGTCGGGTCCTCTTCGGAGAGACGCTGGATCGCGGTGCCCAGCTTCTCCTGGTCGGACTTCGTCTTCGGCTCGATGGAGACCTCGATGACCGGGTCCGGGAAGGTCATCGACTCCAGCACGATCTGGTTCTGCGGATCGCACAGGGTGTCACCGGTGGTGGTGTCCTTGAGGCCGATGACCGCGTAGATGTGACCCGCCGAGGCGGCGCCGACCGGGTTCTCCTTGTTGGAGTGCATCTGGAACAGCTTGCCCAGACGCTCCTTCTTGCCCTTGGTCGAGTTGATGACCTGGGCGCCGGAGTCGACCTTGCCGGAGTACACGCGGACGTAGGTCAGCTTGCCGAAGAACGGGTGCACCGCGATCTTGAACGCCAGGGCCGCGAACGGCTCCTCGGCGCTCGGCTTGCGGGTCAGCAGCTCTTCTTCCTTGCCGGGCACGTGGCCGGTGGTGGCCTCCACGTCCAGCGGCGAGGGCAGGTAGTCGATGACCGCGTCCAGCATGGGCTGCACGCCCTTGTTCTTGAACGCCGAGCCGCACAGCACCGGGTAGAGCTCGGAGGTCACCGTCAGCTTGCGGATGGCGCCCTTGATCTCGTCGATGGTCAGCTCTTCACCGCCGAAGAACTTCTCCAGCAGCGCCTCGTCGGACTCGGCGACGGTCTCCAGCAGTTCCTGGCGGTACTGCTCGGCCCGCTCCTTCAGGTCGTCGGGGATCTCGACGACCTCGTACTGCTCGCCGAGCTTGGTCTCGCCCCGCCAGACCTTGGCGTTGTTCTCGACCAGGTCGACGATGCCCTCGAAGGTGTCCTCCGCGCCGATCGGCAGCTGGATGACCAGCGGCTTGGCGCCGAGGCGGTCCTTGATGGTCTGCACGGTGAAGTAGAAATCCGCACCGAGCTTGTCCATCTTGTTCACGAAGCAGATCCGCGGCACGTCGTACTTGTCGGCCTGACGCCACACCTGCTCGGACTGCGGCTCGACGCCTTCCTTGCCGTCGAACACCGCGACGGCGCCGTCGAGCACGCGCAGCGACCGCTCCACCTCCACGGTGAAGTCGACGTGCCCGGGGGTGTCGATGATGTTGATCTGGTTTTCTTTCCAGAAGCATGTGGTCGCCGCGGAGGTGATGGTGATACCACGCTCCTGCTCCTGCTCCATCCAGTCCATCGTGGCGGCGCCGTCGTGGACCTCACCGATCTTGTAGGTGATGCCGGTGTAGAAGAGGATGCGTTCAGTTGTGGTCGTCTTGCCCGCATCGATGTGGGCCATGATGCCGATGTTGCGGACCTTGTTCAGGTCGGTGAGCACGTCCTGTGCCACGGAAATCTTCCCCGCTCGTAGCTAGTTGGGATTATCGGGGACGACCCTGTGGTCGCCACTATGTCAACGCCGGAACCGGCCGGTCGGTGCCGCATTCCGGCTGTGCCTCCCGACCCAGACGACGGGCCGGGCAGACGTCACCAGCGGTAGTGCGCGAAGGCCCGGTTGGACTCGGCCATCTTGTGGGTGTCCTCGCGGCGCTTGACCGAGGCGCCGAGGCCGTTGCTGGCGTCGAGCAGTTCGTTGGCCAGACGCTCGACCATGGTCTTCTCCCGGCGCGCGCGGGAGAAGTTGACCAGCCAGCGCAGGGCCAGGGTGTTGGCGCGGCCCGGACGGACCTCGACCGGAACCTGGTAGGTGGCGCCACCGACGCGGCGGGGCTTCACCTCCAGCGACGGCTTCACGTTGTCCAGCGCGCGCTTGAGGGTGACGACCGGGTCGGTGCCGGTCTTCTCACGCGCCTGCTCCAGCGCGCCGTAGACGATGCGCTCGGCGGTGGACTTCTTGCCGTCCAGCAGGATCTTGTTGACCAGCTGCGTAACCAGCGGCGAACCGTAGACCGGGTCGTTGATCAGCGGACGCTTGGGTGCGGGGCCCTTGCGTGGCATATCAGCTCTTCTCCTTCTTGGCGCCGTAGCGGCTGCGGGCCTGCTTGCGGTTCTTCACACCCTGCGTGTCGAGCGAGCCGCGGATGATCTTGTAGCGCACACCGGGGAGGTCCTTCACACGACCGCCGCGGACGAGCACCATCGAGTGCTCCTGCAGGTTGTGGCCCTCGCCCGGGATGTAGGCCGTGACCTCGACCGCGCTGGTCAGGCGAACACGCGCGACCTTGCGCAGCGCGGAGTTCGGCTTCTTCGGGGTCGTGGTGTACACGCGGGTGCACACGCCACGACGCTGCGGGCTCCCCTTGAGGGCCGCGGTCTTCGTCTTGGCGACCTTGTCGCGGCGACCCTTGCGGACCAGCTGGTTGATGGTTGGCATAGACCGGCTTTCCTTATTAGTTAACGCGGTGTCTGGACTTCATGTCTGTTGTGGTGCGCGGCGCTCCCGGGGCCCTTGGCGGCAAGCTTCCGCTTCCGGCCCGACGTTCACTCCGCTGTCATCGAGCTTTCACTCGCACGTCCGGCCACGTTTCTCGCGTCCCGAGGTCGGGCGTGTCGCGCGCGGCGCGGAGCCCGGATTCCGGGCACGCTGGAGTCGTCAGCCGCTCTCGCTGGCCTACGGTCACGCACGAACTTGCCCGCATGCTTCCGGGCACAGCGATCCACGATACCCGCGGCCGGGACACACGGTCAAAGCGGGGTCGCGACGACCGTGGTCTACCGGGCCAGATTCAAGGTCATTTCCATCAGCTTCTTGGCGGCCTCGCAGGGATCGGGGTGCGCGGAGCCGGGCCGGTAGTTGATCCACCAGCCGATCACGCCGTTGTCCGGTGCACTCGCGGTCACACCGCAGGAGTCGGGGTCGTTCGGCCGCCGGATCAGCAGCGCCAGAGCGCTCTGCACGGTGACGTTGGTGGTGACGTAGCCCAGCTTGTTGTTCGTCTGCTTCTCGTTGCTCAGCGTGCCGTTCTCGTACCAGTTGAGCGTGGCCATGCCGTTGCCGCCGGGCGCGCCGACCAGATCCCACATGCAGACCGCGCCGAAGAACGAATCCTCGACCGAGATGTTCTCGCCGATGGCCTTGCCGATCTCCTCCTTGGAGAGGATCTCGCATTCCCGCAGCAGCTTGTCGAGCCTTGTGTTGACCGGCTCACTGCCGCCGACCGGGCGCGCCGAACCGGAAATGGTCTGGCTACAGCCGCCCGCGGCCAACGCGACGACGATGGCGGCGACGGTGGCCGCGCCACGACGGCGCAGACCTCGCCCGGAGTTCATGCCCTTCCCCCTCACTGCAACCGCCGCAAGGTCAGCTCGGCGAGGGCACGGCTGCGGTCGCACGGGTTGCCGGTGGCGGTGGAGAAGAGCCCGAAGGACGTCGACCACTCGAAGAAGTCGTCGCCGAGTTGCACCGCGAGATCACAGATCTGTCCGCTCGGATCCAACGCGGCGAATCCCTCGCGCCCGTCCACCTTGATCGGATCCGGTTCGCGGCCGTTGACGGTGACCCACGCTCGTTCCCGCTCGATCGGGCTGCCCCGATAGGACGCGAAAGTGATGCTCGCGGAACCGACTCCGGCCGCCCGCCAGTTACAGCCGACCGCGTTCTTGAACACCCCGGAGATCTGGCCGAGGCCGCCGAGGTCGCGCACTTCGTCGTCGGTCACGTGCCCACACTCCCCGACGAACGGGCCCAGCGCCACCACCTTCGGCGCCGGACGCGACGGACCGGAGTCCTCCGACTGCGCGTCCGAACCGCAGGCCGCCAGCGCGAGCACCAAGGCTGTCGCCAGGACGACCGCCGACTTGATCCGCATGGGAAGAACTCTACCGATTACGCGACGGGGCGACCGTCCGACGAACCCGGCCCGCTGCCGCGATAGGCCGCCGTGGATCGGTCACAGATTGCCGCGAGCGGCTTGTTCGCGTTCGATGGCCTGGAACAGCGCCTTGAAATTGCCCTTGCCGAAGCCGAGGGAGCCGTGGCGCTCGATGAGTTCGAAGAAAACGGTAGGCCGGTCGGTGAGCGGTCTGGTGAAGATCTGCAGGAGATAGCCGTCTTCGTCCCGGTCGACGAGAATGCCGCGACGCTGGAGTTCCTCCACCGGGACGCGGACGCGGCCGATGCGAGCGCGCAATTCGGGGTCTTCGTAGTAGGCGGGGGGTGTCTCCAGGAACTCGACGCCTTCGCGGCGCAGCGCGTCGACGCAGGCGAGGATGTCGCTGGTGGCGAGTGCGATGTGCTGCACGCCGGGACCGCGGTAGAACTCCAGGTACTCATCGATCTGGGAGCGCTTCTTGCTCACGGCGGGCTCGTTGAGCGGGAACTTCACCCGGTGATTTCCGTTGGCGACGACCTTGCTCATCAGCGCCGAGTATTCGGTGGCGATGTCGTCGCCGACGAACTCGGCCATATTCGTGAAACCCATGACGCGCCGGTAGAACTCGACCCACTCGTCCATCTGCCCGAGCTCGACGTTGCCCACGACGTGGTCGATCGCCTGGAACAGCCGGGCGGGCGCGCCGTCGCGCCGCTGGTAGTGCGCGCGCCGGGCGACATAACCCGGCAGATAGGGCCCGTGGTAGCCGGAACGGTCGACCAGCGTGTGCCTGGTGTCGCCGTACGTCGCCAGCGCGGCCGAGCGAACGGTGCCGAAGTCGTCGGAGTCGTCGTGCGGTTCGACCAGGATGGTGGCCCCGCGTGCACGCGCCCACGCCACGCAGCGGTCCACATCGGGCACCTCCAGCGCGATGTCGACCACGCCGTCACCGTGCCGATCGTGATGGGCGACCAGCGGACTGTCCGGGTCCACCGCACCGGTGATCACGAAACGTGCCGCGCCGCTGCGCAAGACGAACGCCTTGTGGTCGCGATTGCCGGTTTCGGGACCGGAGTAGGCCTCCAACCGCATGCCGAAGGCGGATTGCAGGAAGTGTGCGGTCTGTGTGGCGTTGCCCACCACCCAGACGAGGGCGTCCCAGCCGATGACCGGGAAGGGATCGCCGCTGTCGTCGTGGTCGACCAGCCCCACGAGCGTGCGCAACTCGCCGTCGCTGGGAACGGCGCCGGACCGGGCGTTCGGGAGGTGCTCGATGGTCATGTTCCAAGGAAATCGCCAGGCCCGGCCAGTAGGCAACAGCGCGAATTCTCGATGGTCAGTGTGGCGAATTCGGCTAGGAAACCGCCTTGGATGCTGGACAATTTGAATAGCAGAAGCAGGACAGGCGGCAAGCCTGGCCAGTGCTCGAAACGGAGGCCGTCATGTCGCGCACACCCGCGAAAGTCGACGAACTCGATCTCGCCATCCTCACCGCGATGCACGAGTACCAGAAGGCGGGCATTCTCGAACTTTCCCGCCGCACCAAGGTCGCCAGAGCAACCGTGCAATCCCGGATCGCCCGCATGGAGGAATCCGGCGTGATCGCCTCCTACGACCCGCACATCGACGTCACCGCGGCGGGATTCGACGTGCAGGCATTCGTCACGCTGGAGATCGCCCAGGGCGCGCTGGACGCGGTGGCCGCCGAACTCGACGCCATCCCCGGCGTGCTGGAGGCCTATGCCACCACCGGCTCGGGCGACGTGCTGTGCCGGATCGGGGCCGACTCGCACGCCGGGCTGCAAACCGTCCTGCTGAGCATCGACCGGACGTCGTCGGTGGTGCGCTCGCACAGCGTGATCGTGCTGTCCACCGTGGTGGCGCGCCGCGCGCTGCCGCTGCTGCGCACGCTGAGTCCGACCGGGACCACCAAGGCGCCCGCCTACCGTCCGCCCCGCGAGCCGTGAACGCGCCTGCTCGAGATCTGCGAAGGCCCCACCCAGTCGGCTGGGCCACCTGATCGGTGCGACCGCCGACGCAGCGGCGTGGTCGGCTGGTCGATCGCCGCCGCCGTCGTCGTCAGGTGCCGGGAGTAGGCCGCCAACTCCTTCCCGTCAGGGACGCAGATCGGCGTGCGGGTCGAGAATTTCCACGCTCCCCTGTTTGCTCGCCTCCAGGAAAGCCAGCAGACCGTGTGCCTCGGCCTCGACGGCCGCGCGCTCGGCCTTCGTCCATGCCCTGGTCGGACTGATCCGGAGCCGGGCCGTCTCGGCGTTCGCGAAGACCTTGTACAGCCCCGCGAGAAACCCGTCGACCAGGATCGGCGACACCTGCGCGGCGAAGGCCCGCAGCGGAGGGGCCGCGCCGTCCGGCACGATCCTGGTCCGGTCTCGGTGCGAGAGGAGGGCGTTGTCGTACCAACCGAGCAACCGGACCGGGGCGGGGAGGTCCGGGTCGGCCAGTTCGCCGTCGGCGACGTCGTAGAGCGTGCGGCCGCGCTCGTCGGTGTAGGTGCGCACCCGGTCGCCGAGTTGTTCGACCGCTTGCTTCATGCCGAGCAATTTGGACCAGGTTTGCATGTCCATCGTGCTGGCCGGGCCGAAGGCGCGCAGGTAGCGGAAGAGCAGTTCCGCCAGCGGGTACGTCGGGTCCAGCGGGGCGCCCAGCCACGGTTCGACCCGCGACCAGATCGGCCTGCTGCTGTCCTTCCATTTCCCGCGCGGCGGAGTCTGCAAGACCGGCAGCTGATACAGCCAGGTCTGCAGCACCGCGCCCGCGTCGCGATCGGGGTACAGCTCGGCGGCGCGGGTCCGCAGGTCCGCCGCGGACATCGGTTCGTCGCCGAGTGCCGCCTCGCCGTGCCCGCGCACCTCGTCCGGATCCAGACCCACCATGGCGCCGTAGTTGAAGCCCTTACGGAAGGGCACTTTTTCGAGCTCCGGCTGGACGTGCGGCGCGATCCGCAGCGCGTCGGCGGGAGTGACCAAGTGAATCGTGCCGCGCATCAGGGTGATCCGGACCAGCGAGCGGTCCTCCAGCGCGTCCGACACCGTCGTCGGATCGAAATCCGCGACGCGACTCCACAATGCGACGAACGGCGGCGGCGAATCCTGGGCCTGGAGCCCGACGAGATGGTCGCACATCTCGTGCACGGTGAGCCGCGAGCGCTCCAGCAGATGCTGGCGGGCCAGCAGGGTCCGGTTCAGTACCCGGTTGGACAGCTTCATGACGGGTGCGTTGGCGTGCGGGTCAGCGCAGTGTGACCACGACCTTGCCGGTGGCGGTGCGGTTGTCCAGCGAGGCGACCGCGTCGGCCGCCTTGTCCAGCGGGTAGAGCACCGGCTCGGGCGGTGCGATCTTGCCGGAGGCCAGCAGCGGTTCCACCTCGGCCCATTGCTCCCGCAGATAGCCTCGATGCGACATCACCCATTCGCCCCACGCCGCGCCGACCACCTCGACGTTCTTCAGCAGCAGCCGGTTGACCTTGACGGTGGGAATCTCACCCGCGGTGAAGCCGACCACCAGCAATCGGCCCGCCGTGGCGAGCGAGCGAATGCTGTCGGTGAAGCGGTCGCCGCCGACCGGGTCGAGCACGACGTCGACGCCGCGACCGCCGGTCAACTCCTTCACCGCGGCGAGCCAACCGTCGGTCAGCACCACGTCGGTGGCGCCGTTCGCGCGGGCGACCTCGGCCTTCGCTTCCGTGCTCACCACGGCGATCACCCGGCCGGCGCCGAGCGCCGCGGCCATGCGCAGCGTCGACGTGCCGATGCCGCCCGCCGCACCGTGCACCAGCACGGTCTCCCCCGCGGCCAGCCTGCCTCGGGTGCGCAGGCAGAAGTGCACGGTCAGGTCGTTGAACAGGATGCCGGCACCGGCCTCCAGCGAGACGTTGTCCGGCAGCCGGAACACCATCTCCGCGGGCACGACGGCCGTCTCCGCCATGGCGTTCCCGAGCAGGGTCAGAGCGACCACCCGGTCGCCCGCCCGCACATGCGCGTCCTCCGGGGCTTCCCGCACGATGCCCGCGACCTCGCCGCCGACGACGAAGGGCAATTCCGGCTTCATCTGGTAGAGGCCGCGCGTCATCAGCACGTCGGGGAAGGCGACGCCCGCCGCGTGCACGTCGATCACGACGCCGCCCGGGTAGGGCGCGGGCTCCGGGATGTTGACGATCTCGACCGCTTCCGGTCCCTCCAGCTTGCTCACCTGGGCTGCGCGCATGTGCCGACCTCTCTGTCCTCGCGACGGCATGTTCCGCGCCGACGCCACACCGACAACATAACGGGCGCGTCCGGATGATGTCTGCCTGCGTGACGAGCGGCGGGATCGACCGCCGCGGGCACCTGTCCGGACCACCCGATTTTGTTATGCTGACCGCCCTTTGCGCGCCGAGGCCACGGCCGTCACCGATCTGGGCAAAGGCGATGGTTTCGCCGCCGCCGTGGCGGCGCTGCCCGGTGAGCGCCGCACTGCTGGAGCTGAAAACCGCCCTCACCGCCCAGGTGCAGAGCCTCACCGAGGCGAAGGCCACAGTGCTGCGTCTGCGCGACGACGCGCTCAACCAGACGCCACCCTTCGATGTCGCGGCCAACGGCGCCGTGGAAGCCAAGGGGCGGATCGCCTACCTCACGCACGCGGACAAGGCCGACGTGGAGGGCCTGATCTTCCAGGAGGCGCTCCAGGCGGCCTCCCGCACCTGGGAGCTGACCAACGCGTTGAAAACCGCGCATGACGTAGCCGACCAGGCGAAAACACAGGTCGAGGGCGCGGTCGGCAAGCTGGAGGCGGCGTTCGCCGGGCTCGGCGAGCCGAGCTCGAACGTGCCCGCACCCGCGGCGACCGCACCGGCGAGCACTTCGGGTCCACCGGTCGCCAACCAGAATTCCAACCGGCCGAGCCAGCTGATGTCCGGGCACCACGGCACCTCGGGGTCTCCGCATGGCACGTCGTCGGGCACGCCGTACCACGGTGGCCCTGGCCCGTCTGCGCCGAGCGGTCCACTGCCGAGCGGCGATGTCGCGCGATGGATCGCGGAGGCCGAGCAGAAGCTCATCGCGATGGGCTACGACCCCAAGGACCTCGATGAGCGGGCGATCGCGCTGATCATCCAGCACGAGTCCGCGGGTAACCCGTACGCGGAGAACCGCTGGGACAGCAACTGGGTGGCCGGGCATCCGTCCAAGGGGCTGATGCAGACCATCGACAGCACGTTCAACGCGTACAAGGCGCCCGGTCACGACGACATCTGGAACCCGGTCGACAACATCATCGCCGGGATAGCCAGGCCATAGCCATACCTCCTGGCCCAGGTGCGGGCAGGCGGACTATGAAGGAGGTACAGACGGCTCGACGCGAGGGTGTGACGTACGCCCCGTAAAGTCGTCACAACAGCACCGCATGAAGAAACGCGGCACACAGTGCAGCGCGAGGAGCACAAGTGTCACTCGATCAGCCACTCGCCCCGCTTCCCCAGGAGGGCATGGGCTTTGCTTCGGCGTGGCCCGTCCGGGCTGGCGATGTGGATCCCTACGACCGGTTGCGGTTCGACGCCATCGCCCGCTACCTGCAAGATATCGCCTGGGAAAACCTGCATAAGACGTTCTTCCATCGCACCGACCCGAACTGGATCGTCCGGCGGACGGTCATCGACGTCATCCGGCCGATTCTATGGCCGGACGAAGTGCGGTTGCTGCGGTGGTGCTCGGCGATGTCCACCCGGTGGACCAATATGCGTGTGCGGATCACCAGCGGGAACGGTGGCCTGATCGAGACCGAGGGTTTCTGGATCAATATCAGTGAGTCCACCGGCATGCCCTCGCGGATCAGCGACGAAGGCCTGGCCTACCTGGCCCGCACCGCCACCGAACACCGCCTGCGGTGGCGGCCGTATCTGACCGACGCCACGCCGCCGGAGTCGGACACGGACATGCCATTCCCGGTGCGGGCCACCGACATCGATCAATACAACCACGTCAACAACGCCTGTTACTGGCAGGCGGTGGAACAGTTCCTGGTCGAATATCCCAAGCTGCTCGCGGGGCCGCACCGGGCGGTGATCGAGTACGTGGCACCGGTGCTGGCACGTCAGCACGTGACCGTGCGCAGCCGGTACGAGCCCGGCGACCGGACCGGGCAACCGGTGCTGCGATTATGGTTCGTGGTCGGCGGTACGACCACCACAGTGGTCCGCATCATGCCGCTGCCGCGCTCCCCCGGCTCCCCCGGCTCCTCCGGCTCCTCCGCCTCTCCGGGCCTTTAGGCCGTACTAGTCGGATGGCGCAGGATTCGCGTTCAGGTCCTGCGTCATGTGCCGCTCAATTTTGGGCGTTCCCGGTGAGTTACCTATGTTGTAGCGAAATCAGTTGTTGCGTTCGCTGCCGCTCCGGTTCTGGGCTCACCCGATCGAGTACCCATGGACCAGAGAGCAGGTGAGGACGCGCTGCGCGGAGCCGGTCGGATCTCGGGTGATCCGACCGGCCGCCGGAACGATCAGCTGCGGGCGGCTTTGAGCAGGTCTTCCCGCGTGGTGAATTTGACCCGGGGGCGGCCCGCGGTCTTGCCCGCCGCCTTCTCGGCCTGGTCGATCGCCTTCCAGCCCGCTCGGTCCACCAAGTCGGCTTGGCGCTCGGCGAGCAGGGTCTTCAGCGCGGCGCGGTCACCCTGCGGCACACCGAGTTTGCCCGCGGTGAAATCCGCGAGGAGCAGTTCCACCGTCTCCTCGGAGTCGGTCCGGTTCGAGCCGATGACGCCGCGTGGGCCGCGCTTGATCCAGCCGCTGACGTACACGCCGGGCACCGGCGTGCCGCCGTCGCCGATGACCCGGCCGTTCTCGTTGGGCACGACGCCGCGCCGCTCGTCGAACGGCAGGCCCGCGACCGGCTCGCCGCGGTAGCCGATGGACCGCAGCACCAGCGTGGCGTCGATGGTCTCGGTGCGGTCGGTCGGCCTGGCCACCAACTGGCCGTCCACCTCGACCAGTTCGTTGTGCACGAACTCGACCGACTCGACGCGGTCGGTGCCGGTCAGCGCGGTGGGCGAGGTCAGGTAGCGGAACACGATCCGTTTGTTGCCCTCGGCACGACGACCGGACGCGTATTCCTTGGCGAGCGTGTACTTCAAGCCCAGCGACGGCTCGATTTCCGGGTCGTCCACGATCGCCTGGCTGGCGTGGTCGAGTTCCAGGTCGGTCTCGTCCACGACCACGTCGACGCCCTTCAGGTGGGCGAGGGCGAGGAACTCCGACGAGGTGTAGGCCGCCTGCAACGGGCCGCGCCTGCCGACGACGACGACCTCGCGAATATTGCTCTGCCGCAAGGCGTCCAGCGCGTAGTCGGCGATGTCGGTCTTGGCGAGCTCGTCGGGGTCGACGGTCAGCACGCGCGCCACGTCCAGCGCGACGTTGCCGTTGCCGACGATCACGGCCCGCTCGCCGGACAGGTCGAAGGTCCGATCGGCGTAGTCGGGGTGGCCGTTGTACCAGGCGACGAACTCGGTGGCGGAGTGGCTGCCCGGCAGGTCCTCACCGGTGATGCCCATCCGGCGGTCGGTCGAGGCGCCGACCGCGTAGATCACGGCGTGGTGGTGGCGCAGCAGTTCCTCGTGCGAGATGTGCGTGCCCACTTCGACATTCAGGTAGTACTGCAGTGTCTCCCGGCGGAACGCGGACTCGAACATGTTCGACACCGTCTTGGTGCCGGGGTGGTCGGGAGCGACGCCCGCCCGGACCAGACCCCAGGGGGTCGGCAGCCGGTCGAACATCTCGATTTCGACGTCGGCCCGGCGCAGCAGTTCGTCGGCCGCATAGCAGGCCGCGGGCCCGGCGCCGACGATCGCGACGCGCAGAGTGCCCAGTTCCTTCGGCGGACGCGCGGGAGTGACGATCGGATCGAAGTTCGATTCCAGTGGATGCCGTTCGAAATAGGCGGCATTGATATCGCGGTACCGCGCCAGCGAGGCGGTCAGGTCGTCCTCGGGGAAGATGGCCTCCACCGGGCACGCGTCGACACAGGCGCCGCAGTCGATGCAGGTGTCGGGGTCGATGTAGAGCATCTCGGTCGTCGCGAACTCCGGCTGGTCCGGCGTGGGACGGATGCAGTCGACCGGGCACTCGGAAACGCAGCTGGCGTCGTTGCAACAACGCTGCGTGATTACGTAGGCCATATTGTGCTGATCCTCGAAGATGTGCGTGGGCTGTGCCACCCATGGGGTGATGTGATGCCGCTTTCAGTTTGCCTCGAGTGTGGTCGAGACCTCTCACCCGGAGGGCTTACGGTATCCCCATGGTGCGGACTCTGATCCTCATGCGGCACGGCAAATCGGCCTATCCGGATGGCGTGGACGATCACGAGCGCCCGCTGGCACCGCGGGGACGGCGCGAGGCCGGACTGGCAGGTCAGTGGCTGCGCGAGACCCAGCCGCCGATCGATGCCGTGCGCTGCTCCACCGCGACGCGCACCAGGCAAACGCTCACCGCCACCGAGATCACCGCGCCGGTCGTGTTCGAATCCGCGATCTACGAGGCCGCGCCCGAGACGCTCATCGAGCTGATCCAGCTCAGCGACGACGACGTGGCGACGCTGCTGGTGATCGGGCACGCACCGGGCATGCCGTGGACGGCGTGGGAACTGGCGAGCAATCACGACTGCGCGCCTGCCGTCGAACTCAGCAGGAAGTTCCCGACCTCAGCACTCGCGGTACTGCGATTCGACCGCCCCTGGGCCGACATCGACCCGGGAACCGGGGAACTGATCCATTTCCATATCCCGCGCTGACCGCGCAGCGAGGCGCGGTCAGCGCAGTAACTTGCCGCCTACCACAACGACCGCGCCGAGGATGACCAGTAGAACGAACGCGGCGAAACCACCGAACAGCCACCAGACCACGCCGAGCGCGAGCGCGAACGGCGCGACCGCGACGGCGGTGATCACGGGGCTTTCCTTGACCGTCGCCCAGGCCGAACGGGCCCTGACGCGATCGATGTCCTTTCCAGGCATGTTCCCAGAGTAGGCCGGAAGCCGGGACTTTGTCGGTGGGCGGTGGAATGCTCGGCGAATGGATTGGAAAATCGAGCTCGTCGCGATTCCCGTGACCGACGTCGACCGCGCCAAGGACTTCTACACCAAGATCGGCTTCAACGCCGACCACGACCACCGGGTGAACGAGAATCTGCGCTTCGTTCAGCTGACCCCGCCAGGTTCCGGCTGTTCCATCTGCCTCGGCGAGGGCATCACCGAAGCGGCCCCCGGCAGCGTCGAGGGCATGCAGATGGTGGTCGCCAGCGCCGAGGAGGCGTACCGGCAGCTGGTCGCCGCCGGTGTGGAGGCCACTCCGGTCCAGGATCTCGGCTGGGGCCTGTTCACCTTCTTCGCCGATCCGGACGGCAACAAATGGGCCGTCCAGCAATTGCCCGACTACAGCAGCTGACCCGCACGATCCATCTCCGGCCATTTGCTTGGAGTGCACTCCAGGTGACTAGCGTCGTCTGTGTTCAACGGGAAAGGCGAGCACAGTGAGCGAGCGTCAGCGAGCGAACCGAGAACACAGCGTGCGCACGCGCACGACGGAGCCGAGCGCCGGCGAGGCGCAGTCGTGAGTGAAACCGCACTACACGGCGGCGGGAGCGATCGGGAGCAGCCGCGGTATTCGATCGGCGAGGTGGCCGAGCGGTCCGGACTGAGCCGGGACACGTTGCGCTGGTACGAGCGGATCGGGCTGATGGATTACATCGGCAGGGATCACACCGGTAAGCGCCGGTTCAGCGATCGCGATCTGGAATGGCTGACGCTGATCGGCCGGCTGCGCACCACGGGCATGTCGGTGGCGGACATGGTGCGCTACGCCGAGCTGGTGCGCGCGGGGGAGGCCACGTTCCCGCAGCGGCTGGAGATGTTCCGGAACACGCGCGCCGAGGTACTGGCCAAGATCGATGAACTTCGTCAGACCCTGGCCGTGCTGGATTACAAGATCGCCCTTTACGAGGGCAAAGCCCACGAGGTCCAGCCGACCGCGGTCACCGCGCACGACAGCGAAGGGATCAACTTATGAGCAGCGATTCGATGGTGGGTGGCAGACGGGCGACGGGTGGGACCACCGGCGCGCTTCCCACCACCACGCTCGGCACCGCCGGCATCCAGGTGGGGACGCAGGGTCTGGGCTGCATGGGAATGAGCGAGTTCTACGGGCCCAGTGATCTCACCGAATCCCGGGCGACACTGGACCGGGCCCCTGGAACTAGGGGTGACGCTCTTCGACACCGCCGATGTGTACGGCCTCGGTCACAATGAGGAATTCCTCAGCGATTTCGTCAATGCCGAACGCGACCGGGTGGTGATCGCCACGAAGTTCGGCATCGTCCGCAAGGCCGACGACCCGTCCTACCGTGGCTTCGACAACTCCCCCGCCTACATCCGCAGCTCGGTGGAGGGCAGCCTGCGCAGGCTGCGGATCGACACCATCGACCTGTACTACATGCACCGCAAAGACCCCGGCGTGCCGATCGAGGACACGGTCGGCGCGATGGCGGAATTGGTCCGGGAGGGCAAGGTTCGCGCACTCGGCCTGTCCGAGGTGGCCGGCGCCGAACTGCGTGCGGCGCACGCGGTGCACCCGATCGCCGCCGTGCAGTCGGAATGGTCGCTGTTCTCCCGGGACGTCGAGGCGACCGTGGTACCGGCTGCCGCGGACCTGGGCGTGACCTTCGTGCCGTACTCGCCGCTGGGGCGTGGCTTCCTCACCGGTTCCTTCACCGGCACCGCGGACACGAAGGATTTCCGCTCCACGATGCCGCGCTTCTCCGGCGAGAACGCGGCACGCAACGCCGAGCTGCTGGCACCGTTGCGGACCATCGCCGACGCCCGCGGCATCACGCCGGCGCAGGTCGCGCTGGCTTGGGTGCACGCGCAGAGCAGGCTGCGCGACCTCGCGGTGGTCCCGATTCCGGGCACCCGCAGCCGCACCCGGCTCGCCGACAACGTGGCCGCCGCGACCATTTCGCTGACCGACGACGAGCTGACGACGCTGGAGCCGATCGCAGGCAAAGTATCCGGAACCCGATACGCGGACATGTCCTTCACATCGGCGGGCCGGGAATAGCGCACACACGAGACCGGAGACGCAAATGTCGACTTTGACGCTCAATGTCCGCTTCACCGCCAAGCCGGGTCGCGAAGCGGAGCTGAAGGATGTGCTGCAGGGAATGATCGAACCGACGCTCGCCGAGGAAGGCTGCGTCGGCTACGAGCTGTACCTGCACCCCACCGACCCGCGCCGAATGGTGTTGCTCGAGGAGTGGATCGACGCGGACGCCCTCGCGACGCACTTCCGGACACCGCACCTGGAGGCCTGCGCGGCGGCATTGGCGGACATCCTGGCCGAGCCGTTCGACCTGCGGCGGTTCACTGAGATCGAGTGATCGAGCCGCGGCGGTCCGGCGTTCGGCGCGGCGCTGGACCGCCGCACCGGACCAGAGTCCGGTTATTGCCACTCCGGCCCGGCTGTGTTCACCGAGGGCGGCTAACATCCCATGAATATGAAGCCCGATACACCGCACGATCGCGTCTGGATCGACAAGCGGACCCCGTCCGCGTTCCGCGCGCTCAACCGCGTCGCGAGCGAGGTCAGGGCCGCGGGCGCCGCGGTCGGGCTGGATCGCCGGATCATCGAACTGATCAACCTGCGCGTCTCCCAGCTCAACGGTTGCGCGTACTGCCTCGACGTGCATTACCGGGCCGCACTCGCGGCCGGAGCAACCGAGCAGGAAATCTCCGTGCTGCCCGGATGGCGGCGCGGCGGCACGTACACCCCGTTCGAGCGGGCCGTGCTCGCGGTCGCGGAGGTCACGGCGACGCTTCCGGACGAAAACATCATCGAGCGTGAGTACGCTTTCGCTCGCCGGTACCTGACGGACGATCAGCTGTCCGTCGTCATTTGGGTGGCCACCACGATCGGCGCGTTCAACCGCGTCTCGATTCTCAGCGGGCACCCGGTACGCGCACGGAAGGAGAAGGCAAGCATGACCGAATCAACTCCGGAATCCACGGTCGTCCGCAACGACGAGCGGCATCGCTACGAGGTGTTCCACGGCGGAGAATTGGCGGGCTTCGCCGAATACGAGGAGCGCGCCGACGAGACGGTGTTCACCCACACCGAGATCGACGGCGCGTTCTCCGGCAAAGGACTCGGCTCCATCCTGGCGAAGAACGCGATCGAGGACACGATGGAGCGCGAGCGCGTGATCCGGCCGCTGTGCCCGTTCATCAAGGGATACCTGGAGAAGCACCCGCAGTACGACGCGCACGTGATCGACAAGGGCGTTACACGGTGAGCCAGCGTCAGCGAGCGAACCGAAAGCACAGCGCGCCCTCGCGCACGACCCAGCCGAGCGCCAGCGAGGCGCAGTCGTGAGTGATCTGGATCCTCGCCCTGCGGAAACGCTCTGCGAACCGGCGCCGGGTCCCGGTCCGGCCGCGGAGCTGTACCCGGCACGCGAGGTGCCGCTCGGCGGTGTCCGCGGCGTCTTCGTCGAACGGGTGCTGCCGCAACGGGATCTGCCGACGGTGGGCGCGTGGTGCTTCCTCGATCACTTCGGATCGCCGACCGTCACCAAGACCGGCGCGCCGCCGGACATCGATCCGCACCCGCACATCGGCCTGCAGACGGTGACCTGGCCGTTCGAGGGCCGTATCCGGCACCGCGACTCGGTCGGCTCGGACGTGGAGATCGAACCGGGTCAGCTGAACCTGATGACCTCGGGTCGCGGCATCGCCCATTCCGAGTACGCCGTGCCCGGCGCGCCCGCCGGGCACGGGCTGCAGCTGTGGATCGCGCTGCCGGGCGACCGCACCGGCATCGACCCGCACTTCGAGCAGCATCGCGAGCTGCCGGTCCTGGAAGCGCCCGGCCTCGAGGCGATCGTGCTGATCGGCTCACTGGCCGGGGTGGCCTCACCCGCGATCGCCTACACGCCCATCGTCGGTGCCGACGTGCGGGTGGAGCCGGGAGCCGACGTCACCGTCCCGCTGGAAACCCGTTTCGAGCATGCGGTGCTGGTGATCGAGGGCCGCATGACGGTCGCGGGTACCGAACTCGCTCCCGGCCCCCTGCTCTACCTGGGCACCGATCGTGACGAGCTGCGGATCAGCAGCGCGGAGGGCGCTCATTTCGCCCTGATCGGCGGCGAGCCGTTCGGCGAGGAACTGGTGATGTGGTGGAACTTCGTCGGCCGTAACCACGAGGACATCGTCGCGGCCCGCGCGGATTGGGAAAACCACGACGTCGGCCGGTTCGCCGACATCGCGGGCCATACGCCACAACAGCGCATTCCCGCACCGCCGCTGCCGGGGCTGCACCTCAAGCCGCGCAAACGCCGCATCGGTCCGGCCCGGGGCTGACCGCGTGATCCGGCCCCGCTCGCGGAGACGACGACCGGGGCCGAACAGGTTCGGGGATCAGCCGCGCGCCAGCAGCGCGTCCAACGCGCGGTAGCTCTGGTTGAGCCCGACCTCCATGCCGGACTGGAGCATCCCGTCCCGCTCCTGGGGCGTGTGGAACTGGCTGTCGGTGACCACCTTCGTGCGGCCGTCACCGAGGTCGACGAAGCTGACGTGGTCGATCGCGACATGGGCGGGCATGCCATCCCACTCGAAGGAGTACACGATGCGCTCCTGCGGGGTGACCTCACGGAAACGGCCTTCGAAGCCGTCGGTGCCCTCGTCGGAGTACTCGACGAAGCGCCAATGGCCGCCCGGGCGGAACTCCCACCGCTCGATGTCGAGCTTGTTGCCGCGCCCCCACCACTGGGCGAGCAACTCGATCCTGCTGTAGGCGTCCCACACCCGCTCGCGCGGGGCGTCGAAGATCCGCTCGATGTGGATCGTGTGGTCGGTGTCGGTCGTGACAACGGCGTCGTTCGTGGTTGTACTCATGGTTCCTGCTCCGTTCGCTCGAGAAATTCACCGAGACGATCCAGCCGAGCTTCCACCATCCGCCGGTAGCCCTGCATCCAGGCCACTTCGCGGTCGAAGACGTTCGCACCGAGGCGGCAGTACCGCACCCGGCCACGCTTCTCCGTGACCACCATGCCCGCCGCCTCCAGCAGCTGGATGTGCTTCTTGACGCCGGTCAGCGTCATGTCGAAGCGCTCGGCCAGCTCACTGACGGTCGCGGGCCCACTGCCGAGTCGCTCCAGGATCCCGCGCCGGGTGGGATCCGCGAGCGCCCCGAAGGAGGCATCAAGGAAGTCATACTGAACCATCTAGTTCAGTGTTGCGTGTTCGTGCGTGGACGTCAAGAGCGAATGCGCGTCGCCTCGACGTCGGCGCGATTCGCCGGGCCACGATCCGCGAGCAGCCGTGCTGGCCGCCCACACCGCGCGGTCACATCGGCGACGGCAACCGCGAACAGCGCGAACGCAACGCGGAGTGGTCCACCCCGCGCTCGTCGACCGCATAGCCATGCTCGGGCCGACTCGCCGTCGTGGTTCACGCACCGATGCGAGGGCCCGGTTTGCGAAGCGCAACATCGCGATTCCGCGTGGATGGACCGAACAATGCCGTGTCCCAACCTCTTCTGATAACGCCCACCGGACGGTATGTTCTTCGGACGAACCGGACACGGGGGCGGCACATGGAAAGAGCACGATGAGGATCTCCCACTTCACCGCGACGGCACTGATCACATTGGCGGCCACCGCGATCACCACGACTGTCGCGTACGCGCAGCCCGCGCCCGACGACGCTCCGCTCGACTTGAGCGGCTCGTTCCACCAGGTCGCCTACCAGGTCGCCGCGACCGATGACCGGCGCGCGGCCGTGGCCACCATCCAGGACGGGAGGTTCGAGCTCACCCACGACGATCGCGTGGTGACCGTCTCCGACCGGGACGGCAAGGTCGTCGCGGCGCTGCCGATGGCATTGCGCGTCGGGGAACAACGCGTGGCACTGCGTCCGATAGTCGAGGACGCGGGCCACCGGCTCACCCTCGCACCAACCGGGCTGACCGACGCACCGCTGCGCGATGTCAGCGCGCAGGAGCGGTTCTACGCCGAGGCCGAGAAAGCCATGCCTTCGATCCTCACCGGCGCGGGGATCGGCGCGGCCATCGGCTTCGTCCTCGGATTTCCGCTCGGCCTGTTCGTGCTCGACTTCATCACGGTGCCCGCCGCCGCGGTCGCGGGCGCCGCGATCGGCGCTATGGCCGGATTCGTCGTAGGCGGCGGACAGCCCGCCGTCGACGCGGCACTGGAGTATGTGACCGCGCCTTAGTCGAGCTGGTCGGCGGAGGTCAGCTTCTGCGTCCCGATCACGCGCAGCAGATCCAGTTTCTCGGCCGCGTCGGTGCCGGGACGCGGAAGGTAGACCAGCAGGCGCTGCGCGGCGTTCGGGGTGAGCAACGTTTCGCACACGGTGTCGATCAGGCCGACCTGCGGATGCAGGATGCGCTTGGTGTCCGAAAGACGCACCGCCACTTCGTGTTCGTCCCAGAGCCGGTCGAACTCCGCGCTCGCGGAACGTAATTCGGCGACGAACTCGGTGACGTCCGCGTCGCCCGCACGGCGAGCGGCCGTGGCACGCAGGTCGGCGACGTGCTGGCGGCCGAGCCGATCCCAGTCCTCCGCCGGGAAGATCGCGCGGGAGGAGATATCGGTGAACCAGCGGTAGGCGTAGTACCGGTCCCAGCCCCGCCGCTCGGCATGATCGCCGACGAGCAGGGTGTGCATCCGGTTCTGCACCAGCACCTCGCCCAGGTCGGTGACGACGGTGGCGGCGGTGTCGTCCAGCTTCGCCAGCAGGTGCATCAGGCCGGGACCGACGTGTTTGTCGGCCGGCTCGCGTCCCGTCGGCGTGTGGTCGCACAGATGGTAGAGGTAGTCGCGTTCGTCGCTGGTGAAACGCAGAGCGCGCGCGAGCGCGGCGAGCACCTGGGTGGACGGACGCGGGCCGCGTGATTGCTCCAAACGGGTGTAGTAGTCGGTCGACATGCCCGCCAGCAGCGCGACCTCGTCGCGGCGCAGGCCGGGCGTGCGCCGCCGGACGCCGGGCGGCAGCCCCACGTCGGCGGGCGTGAGCTGCTCACGGCGGCGGCGCAGGAAATCGGCGAGTTCGACGCGGTCCATGCCACCACTGTCCTCCCGAACGCCCGCCTCAGCCAGGGATCGCCACTCCCCCGATAAACGATCTCTCCCGCACCGGGTCCGCGCAGGTCAGGCTGGTGCTATGACGACAAAGGCGAGCAACGAAGTACGACTCGGGACGACCGGCCCCACGGTGAGCCGCATCGGCCTCGGCGCGATGGGCATGTCCGGCATGTACGGCGCGGCCGACGACGCCGAGTCGACCGCGACCATCCACGCGGCGCTGGACTCCGGCGTCAACCTGATCGATACCGGCGATTTCTACGGGGCCGGACACAACGAGATGCTGATCGGCAAGGCCATCGCCGAACGCCCACGCGAGGACGTAGTGCTGAGCGTGAAATTCGGCGCGCTGCGCGGCCCCGGCGGCACCTGGGGCGGTGTGGACAACCGCCCGGAGGCGCTGCGCAACTTCCTGGGCTACAGCCTGCAACGGCTCGGCGTCGACTACGTCGACATCTACCGGCCCGCCCGGCTCGACCCGAACGTCCCGATCGAGGACACCGTCGGCGCCATCGCCGAACTGATCGAGGCGGGCTATGTCCGCCACATCGGCTTGTCGGAGGTCGGGGTGGACACCATCCGCCGCGCCGCCGCCGTCCATCCGATCTCGGACTTGCAGATCGAATACTCACTGATCTCGCGTGGTATCGAGGCGGAGATTCTCCCGGTCTGCCGAGAACTCGGTATCGGCATCACGGCCTACGGCGTACTCTCGCGCGGTCTGCTCAGCGATTCGATCCGGCCCGGTACCACCTTCGACGCCAACGACTTCCGCGCGCACAGCCCGCGCTTCCAAGGCGAGAACCTGGACCGGAATCTCGAACTGGTCCGCGCGCTGGGCGAAATCGCCACGCGCAAGGACGTCTCGGTCGCGCAACTGGCTATCGCCTGGGCACTGACCCGCGGCGACGACATCGTGCCGGTCATCGGCGCTCGCAAACGCACGCGCTGGGCGGAAACCGTAGGAGCGCTCGACATCTCACTAACCGACGCCGAACTGTCCGCCATCGAGTCGGCCGTCCCTGCCGACCGAGTCGCTGGAGAGCGCTACGCGACCGCACAGATGGCACTGCTCGACAGCGAACGCTGATATCGCTGGACTCCCCACCACTCGATCACTGGGTAATCTGTTCGCTGCAGAAGGAGGGGAGTCCCGAATCAATGGATGACGTCAGCGCGCGGGCGCTCGAAATCAAGCGACTCAACGAACAACTCGCCGCAGTGCGCGGCGCGGCGCGGTCGGTGGACGGCAGCGTCAGCATAGAAACCGACGTCAGCGGCCGCATCACCGACCTCTACCTCGCCGACTACGCGATGGAGAACGGTCCGGACCGACTGGCCGCACTCATCATCGATCGCCATCGAGCCGCACTGGACAACGCCAATGCGGAAGCGACGCGGATCTTCGATGCGCCCGCGGACAACCCGGCACCGATTGACGAGCCAGTGGCGACCGAACCTGCCCTGGAGTGGACGCCGTCCCATCTCAGACGCGACGACACCTACCAGAACAATCAGTGGCGCGAGCCCTCCGACTGGGATCGGAGGCGCTGATGTTCAACGTCGACCCAGCGCGGATGCGGGAGCTGGCAAAAGACGTGCGGACGAACGCGGACACACTCGCGGGCAAGGCGCCGATCGCGCTGGACAGCCGCCAGCGGGTGCGGCCGAGTATGAAACTCTCCAATTTCGCGACCAAGATCGAAGAAGTCTTGCAAGCGATGGACACGGTTGTCGCCTACCACGTTCGTCAGTTGCGTGACTGCTGTGACGAAATCGACCGGCAGGCAACTGTGTATGAAAGCGTTGATCAGCATCGCGCTGCGGGTTTGAACAGGCACGGGCAATGAGTGGCGTACAACTGCTGAAGATTACCGACGTGCTCGGGTGGAATATCCAGCCCGCAAAGGACACCGCCGCCAAGGTGCTCGCAGCGGCCAAGGATGTAGAGCAAGAGGCCACCGCCGCCGAGAACAAGATCGATCGCTCCCGAGACTATTACGACAGCGATGCTGGGGAAGCCGCGCGGGTACGCGGCCGCAAGGATCGCGACGAGACCTTCAGCACCGCCGACGTGCTCGAGGCGATGGGCAAGATGATCAGCTCGCTGAGCGATGACATCGAGGCCAACATCAGAACCATACGAGAGAAGAAGAAGGAAGCCGAGGATTCCCGCTGGAACCTTTTCGTACAGGAAGACGGCGAGGTCTTGTCCCACGATTCCAACTGGGAGACGACCAAGAAGTACTTTCCATTCGGCGGCCCCGCCGTTGCCGCGAAAGAGTTGCAGATCACTCAGCTGTCCAGTGCCATACAGGGCGCGCTGCGTAACATCCAGCGCGACGATCAGGAGGGTGCCGAGAAGTTCGTCCGTTTGATCGAAACGTTGCCCGATGCGGTGAAACAAGGCCTCGCCCTGGTGCCGGGCGATCCCGAACTCGCGAAGATACTGACCGACTATCAAACGGATGTGTCCGAAGGTGAGCCGCAGCTATGGCCGCTCGGATTGGAACTCGAAGCTTTCCGCGCCTTCAAGCCCGGATTCAACCCGTCACTCATGACATCCGAAGAGATCGACGCGATGAAGAAACTGTTCCTGACCCAGGGACCGCTGGCCTGCATCGAACACGGACAGCTCGCGGAAGCCGCGAGAGATGCCGCGAAAGAGGTCTTCCCGGCTTCCGTGGACGACGGCCACGGTGATGCCTTCCGGCACGCGTATTGGAACGCCCTGATGACTCAGAAATATGGCGAGGATTGGACGACGGAGTTCGCCACGGCGCACGAGAAGAGTGGGGGCAACACACCGCAGCGTGAGGCGATGGACCTGTACAACAACGAACTCGGTCGCAAAGTCGCGCTCGCCCACCCCAATGCGTCGCCAGACGAATTGAAGGACCTGATCCGGAACGAGATCAACAACGGAAACGCGATCATCATCGAAAGCAAGAACCTCGACAACTCGACGAAGCCTTCTCAGATCACGTGGAGCAATGTGGTCAGTGAAGCACAAACCGGGCCACCGCCCGGCGTCGGAGTCCCGCTACCAGGAAAGAAGTGACAGCCGATGATCACAGCACGGCGAATGATATCGATTCTGTTGGCGATCATGGCCATGTCGGTCAGTACGGGTTGCGGGTTTCTCCTCCCCTCGAATGAATCCGATTCCGAAGCACACTGCGCGAACGTCTTCAGCATGTCATCGAGCGAGGAACCGCTGGGTTCTACGATCGGATTCACTCGGGCGGCAATGAAAGCCGCGACGGGGACGGAACCCGTCTCCCTGGCTGACATTGCCCGCGAGGCCGGGTGGAACGATGGCTGGGACCGAATGGTCGACGTGCCAGAGGAGATAACGGCAGAGGAGCTGAACAGGAGAGCGAACACCCCAGCCAACTGCTGGAAGAGCCTTCCCCAACCATTCAACAGCGACGGAGAAGGCCCGCCTAACGGCTTCTACCTGTTCCTCTTGGGCGACAAGCCCATTCAGACGGTGAACTGGTACTACGGCCACGACCAAGCCTTCGATTTCCGGGGCCAGGATGCGATCTACCCGACCACCGTCCTGACCCCCTGGGCAGGCCAACTCCGTCCTACACCATGAATCAACAAGGCCGGTAGCAACTTCCAAGAGCCCACAGCACTTCGGCCCCCACTCCGAAACGGAGCGGGGGCCGAATGCTGTCACAGCTGACGGATTACCGGTAGTCGCTGAAACCGTAGTCGTCCAGCGGAACCGCGGCGCCGGTCGGGGCGCCGAAGCCCTCCGGGCTGTAGTAGGTGTCGTCGTAGGACGGCACCGCGTACGCCGCGGCACGGGCCTCTTCGGTCGGCTGCACCTGGATGTTCCGGTAGCGGTTGATACCGGTACCGGCCGGGATCAGCTTACCGATGATCACGTTCTCCTTGAGGCCGATGAGCTTGTCGGAGCGGCAGTTGATCGCCGCGTCCGTCAGGACTCGGGTGGTCTCCTGGAAGGACGCCGCCGACAGCCACGAGTCGGTGGCCAGCGACGCCTTGGTGATACCCATCAGCACCGGGCGACCCGCCGCGGGCTCGTTGCCCTCGGCGACGACGCGGCGGTTGGAGGCCTCGAACTCGGCCCGCTCGGTGAGCGAGCCGGGCAAGAACTCCGTCGCACCCGAGTCGATGATGGTCACGCGACGCAGCATCTGACGCACGATCACCTCGATGTGCTTGTCGTGGATCGACACACCCTGCGAGCGGTAGACCTCCTGGACCTCGTGGACCAGGTGGACCTGAACCTGGCGGGGGCCCATGATGCGCAGCACCTCGTGCGGATCCGCCGCGCCCTCCAGCAGCTGCTGGCCGACCTCGACGTGGTCACCGTCCGAGAGCAGACGCTCGGTGCCGTCGTCGTGCTTGAACACCCGCAGACGCTGCCGCTTCGAGAGCTTGTCGTAGACAACCTCTTCGCCACCGTCATCCGGGATGATGGTGATCTTGTAGAAGCGATCGTCGTCCTCCAGCCGCACGCGACCGGAGACCTCGGCGATGGGCGCCTTGCCCTTCGGCACACGCGCCTCGAACAGCTCCTGCACACGGGGCAGACCGCCGGTGATGTCGTCACCCGCGACACCACCCTGGTGGAAGGTACGCATGGTCAGCTGGGTACCGGGCTCACCGATGGACTGCGCGGCGACGATACCGACGGCCTCACCGATGTCGACCAGCTTGCCGGTCGCCATGGAGCGGCCGTAGCAGGTCGCGCACACGCCGGTGCCGGTGGTGCAGGTCAGCACGGAGCGGACCTTCACCTCGGTGATGCCCGCCTCCAGCAGCGCCTCGAGCGCCGGGTCGCCGAGGTCGGCGCCCTTCGCCACGATGACGTTGCCCTGCGCGTCGATCGCGTCGGCCGCGAGCGTGCGCGCATAGGTGGACGTCTCCACGTGCGCGTCGCGGATGATCGAGCCGTCGAGCAGCTTCTCCGCGATCGGCACCACGATGCCGCGCTCGGTGCCACAGTCGTGCTCGCGCACGATGACGTCCTGCGACACGTCCACCAGACGACGGGTCAGGTAACCCGAGTCGGCGGTACGCAGCGCGGTGTCGGCCAGACCCTTACGGGCACCGTGGGTGTTGATGAAGTACTCCAGAACCGTCAGGCCCTCACGGAAGGAGGACTTGATCGGCCGCGGGATGAACTCACCCTTGGGGTTCGTCACCAGGCCCTTCATACCGGCGAGGGTACGGGTCTGGGTGAAGTTACCCGTGGCGCCCGAGTCGACGATCGTGATGATCGGGTTGTCGGCCGGGTAGTGCGCGCGCAGCGCCTTACCGACCTCCTCGGTCGCCTCCTGCCAGATCTTGACCAGGGCGTTGTTGCGCTCCTGGTGATCGAGCGCACCACGCTGGTACTTCTTCTCGATCTGATCCGACTGCGCCTCGTAGCGCTCCATGATCTCGGCCTTCTCCGGCGGCACGAGCACGTCGGACATGGAGACCGTCACGCCGGAACGCGTGGCCCAGTAGAAGCCGGCGTCCTTGAGCTTGTCGACGGTCTGCGCGACCACGATCATCGGGTAGCGCTCGGCGAGATCGTTGATGATCGTCGCCTGACGCTTCTTCGGCATCTGCTCGTTGATGAACGGGTAGTCCACGGGCAGCAGCTCGTTGAACAGCACCCGGCCCAGCGTGGTCTCCGTGGTCCACGCGTCGCCACGGCGCCAGCCCTCGGGGAACAGCGCCGCCTCGACGTCCTTCGGCGGACGCTGGTCGGTCAGCCGGACCTTGATCAGCGAACGCACGGTGAGCTCACCGCGGTCCACCGCCATCTGCGCCTCGGCCGGCGAGGAGTACACGCCCTGCTCCGGAGCGTCCTTGGTGGCCGGCTGGTAGGAACCCTTCGCGCCGTCTTCCAGGCGGGTCAGGTAGTACAGGCCGGTCACCATGTCCAGACGCGGCATGGCCAGCGGCCGGCCCGAGGCGGGCGACAGGATGTTGTTCGACGACAGCATCAGCACGCGTGCCTCGGCCTGCGCCTCCGCCGACAGCGGCAGGTGCACGGCCATCTGGTCACCGTCGAAGTCGGCGTTGAACGCCTCACAGACCAGCGGGTGCAGCTGGATGGCCTTGCCTTCCACCAGCTGCGGCTCGAAGGCCTGGATACCGAGGCGGTGCAGGGTGGGCGCGCGGTTGAGCAGCACGGGGTGTTCGGCGATGACCTCTTCGAGGACGTCCCACACCTGCGGCCGCTGCCGCTCCACCATGCGCTTGGCCGACTTGATGTTCTGCGCGTGGTTCAGATCGACCAGGCGCTTCATCACGAACGGCTTGAACAGCTCCAGCGCCATCAGCTTGGGCAGACCGCACTGGTGCAGCTTCAGCTGCGGACCGACGACGATGACCGAACGGCCCGAGTAGTCGACGCGCTTACCGAGCAGGTTCTGGCGGAAGCGGCCCTGCTTGCCCTTGAGCAGGTCGGACAGCGACTTGAGCGGACGGTTGCCCGGCCCGGTGACCGGACGGCCGCGGCGGCCGTTGTCGAACAGCGCGTCGACGGACTCCTGCAGCATCCGCTTCTCGTTGTTGACGATGATCTCGGGCGCGCCGAGGTCGATCAGTCGCTTGAGGCGGTTGTTGCGGTTGATCACGCGACGGTACAAGTCGTTCAGGTCGGAGGTGGCGAAGCGGCCACCGTCGAGCTGAACCATCGGCCGCAGCTCCGGCGGGATCACCGGAACGGCGTCGAGCACCATGCCCATCGGCGAGTTGCCGTTGGTCTGGAAAGCCGCGACGACCTTGAGCCGCTTGAGCGCGCGCAGCTTCTTCTGGCCCTTGCCGGTGCGGATGGTCTCGCGCAGCGACTCGGCCTCGGCCTCGATGTCGAAGTTCTCCATCAGCTTCTGGATGGACTCCGCGCCCATCGCGCCGGTGAAGTACTCGCCGTAGCGGTCGACCAGCTCGCGGTAGAGCACCTCGTCGACGATGAGCTGCTTGGGCGCCAGCTTGGTGAAGGTGTTCCAGATCTCCTCCAGCCGGTCCAGCTCGCGCTGGGCCCGGTCGCGGAGCTGGCGCATCTCGCGCTCGCCGCCGTCCTTGACCTTGCGGCGGACGTCGGACTTGGCGCCTTCGGCCTCCAACTCGGCCAGGTCGGCCTCGAGCTTCTGGGCGCGGGCCTCGAGGTCGGCGTCACGCTGGTCGGCGACCGCCTTCTTCTCGACCTCCATCTCGGCCTCGAGCGTGGACAGCTCGTTGTGCCGCAGCTCCTCGTCGACCGCCACGATGACGTAGGCGGCGAAGTAGATGATCTTTTCCAGATCCTTCGGCGCCAGGTCGAGCAGGTAACCGAGGCGCGAGGGCACGCCCTTGAAGTACCAGATGTGGGTGACCGGAGCGGCCAGCTCGATGTGGCCCATCCGCTCGCGGCGCACCTTGGCGCGAGTCACCTCGACGCCACAGCGCTCACAGATGATGCCCTTGAAGCGGACGCGCTTGTACTTGCCGCAGTAGCACTCCCAGTCCCGGGTGGGACCGAAGATCTTCTCGCAGAACAGGCCGTCCTTCTCCGGCTTGAGCGTGCGGTAGTTGATGGTCTCCGGCTTCTTCACCTCACCGTAGGACCACTGACGGATGTCGTCGGCGGTGGCAAGGCCGATCCGGAGTTCATCGAAGAAGTTGACGTCTAGCACGTAACTTCCTTTCCCCTGTGCGGGTCGAATTCGAGCAAAAGTTCACTAGTTGGGTAATCCGTTGCGGAGGCCGGATGCCGTGCGATGACGGCATCCGGCCGGCCGCCTAGTTCGCCAGATCGTCGACGGTGGCCGCTTCGTTCCTGGACAGGTTGATGCCCAGGTTGGCCGCCGCACGCTCCAGGTCCTCGTCCTCGCCTTCCCGCAGCTCGATCGCGGCGCCGTCGGAGGACAGCACCTCGACGTTGAGGCACAGCGACTGGAGTTCCTTGAGCAAGACCTTGAACGACTCCGGAATGCCCGGCTCCGGGATGTTCTCGCCCTTGACGATCGCCTCGTAGACCTTCACACGACCGACCACGTCGTCGGACTTGATGGTCAGCAGCTCCTGCAGCGTGTACGCCGCACCGTAGGCCTGCATGGCCCAGCACTCCATCTCACCGAAGCGCTGACCACCGAACTGCGCCTTACCACCCAGCGGCTGCTGGGTGATCATCGAGTACGGACCGGTCGAACGCGCGTGGATCTTGTCGTCGACCAAGTGGTGCAACTTCAGGATGTACATGTAGCCGACCGCCACCGGGTACGGGAACGGCTCGCCGGAACGTCCGTCGAACAGCGTGGCCTTGCCGTCGTCGTTGACCATGCGCTCGCCGTCGCGGTTGGGCAGCGTCGAGCTCAGCAGCCCGGTCAGCTCCTCCTCGCGCGCGCCGTCGAAGACGGGCGTGGCGATGTTCGAGTCGGCCGGAGCGGCCAGCATCTCCTCCGGCAGCGCCTGCGCCCAATCGGGGCGGGTGCCGTCGGTGGCGACGTCGACATTCCAGCCGGCCTTGCCGATCCAGCCCAGATGGGTTTCCAGGATCTGGCCGATGTTCATACGACGCGGCACACCATGGGTGTTCAGGATGATGTCCACCGGGGTGCCGTCGGGCAGGAACGGCATGTCCTCGGTCGGCAGGATCTTGCCGATCACACCCTTGTTGCCGTGCCGGCCGGCCAGCTTGTCACCGTCCTGGATCTTGCGCTTCTGCGCCACATACACCCGCACCAACTCGTTCACACCCGGCGGCAGATCATCATCGTCCTCCCGGGAGAACACCCGGATACCGATCACCTTGCCGGACTCACCGTGCGGCACCTTCAACGACGTATCACGCACCTCACGCGCCTTCTCACCGAAGATCGCACGCAGCAACCGCTCCTCCGGAGTCAGCTCGGTCTCACCCTTCGGAGTCACCTTCCCGACCAGAATGTCGCCGTCCCGCACCTCCGCACCGATACGCACGATGCCACGCTCATCCAAATCGGCCAGCACCTCATCGGAGACATTCGGAATATCCCGAGTGATCTCCTCAGCACCCAGCTTCGTGTCACGCGCGTCGATCTCGTGCTCCTCGATATGAATCGAAGTCAGCACATCCTCTTCCACCAGCCGCTGCGACAGGATGATCGCATCCTCGTAGTTGTGACCCTCCCACGGCATGATCGCCACGAGCAGGTTCTTACCCAACGCCATCTCACCGTTATCGGTGCACGGACCATCAGCCAGAACCTGACCGGCCTCCACCCGCTGACCCTCATCCACGATCGGACGCTGGTTCGAGCAGGTGCCCTGGTTCGAGCGGTTGAACTTGCGCATCCGGTAGGACTTGCGCGTGCCATCGTCGGCCATCACGGTGACGTAGTCGGCGGAAACCTCCTCGACCACACCCGGCTTCTCGTTCACCACGACGTCGCCCGCGTCCACGGCGGCGCGCAGTTCCATGCCGGTGCCGACGATCGGCGCTTCGGAACGGATCAGCGGCACAGCCTGACGCTGCATGTTCGCACCCATCAGGGCGCGGTTGGCGTCGTCGTGCTCGAGGAACGGAATCATCGCGGTCGCGACCGACACCATCTGACGCGGGGAGACGTCCATGAAGTCGACCTCGCTGGCGGCGACGAGCTCGTTCTCCTCGTTGCCGCGGCGGCACAGCACGCGCTCCTCGAGGAAGCGGCCGTCCGGGCCGACCGGCGAGTTGGCCTGGGCGCGGACGTGGCGGTCCTCCTCGTCGGCGGTCAGGTAGACCACCTCGTCGGTGACCCGGCCGTCGACGACCCTGCGGTACGGCGTCTCGATGAAGCCGAACGGGTTGACCCGCGCGTACACCGACAGCGAGCCGATCAGGCCGATGTTCGGGCCTTCCGGGGTCTCGATCGGGCACATGCGGCCGTAGTGCGACGGGTGCACGTCACGGACTTCCAGACCGGCGCGCTCACGGGACAAACCACCCGGGCCGAGCGCCGACAAGCGGCGCTTGTGGGTGAGGCCCGACAGCGGGTTGTTCTGGTCCATGAACTGCGACAGCTGCGAGGTTCCGAAGAACTCCTTGATCGCGGCCACGACCGGGCGGATGTTGATCAGGGTCTGCGGCGTGATCGCCTCGACGTCCTGCGTCGTCATCCGCTCGCGGACCACGCGCTCCATGCGGGAGAGGCCGACCCGGATCTGGTTCTGGATCAGCTCGCCGACAGTGCGCAGTCGACGGTTGCCGAAGTGGTCGATGTCGTCCACTTCCACCGGCACCTCGACGCCGCCGGGGGCGGTCATGGTCTTGTCGCCCGAGTGCAGGCGGACCAGGTACTCGATGGTGTTGACGATGTCTTCCCTGGTCAGCACCGAACCGACAACCTGCTCGCCCAAGTGGATGCCGAGCTTCTTGTTGATCTTGTACCGGCCGACGCGCGCCAGGTCGTAGCGCTTCTCCTTGAAGAAGAGGTTCTCCAGCAGGGTCTGCGCCGACTCCTTGGTCGGCGGCTCGCCCGGACGCAGCTTGCGGTAGATGTCCAGCAGCGCCTCGTCCTGGCCCGCGGTGTTGTCCTTCTCCAGGGTCGACATCATGATCTCGGAGAAGCCGAAGCGCTCGACGATCTCCTCGGTGGTCCACCCCAGCGCCTTGAGCAGCACCGTGACCGGCTGGCGACGCTTGCGGTCGATGCGCACACCTACGGTGTCGCGCTTGTCCACGTCGAACTCCAGCCACGCGCCGCGGCTCGGGATGACGCGCACGCTGTGCAGGTCCTTCTCCGTGCCCTTGTCGACGCTGTGGTCGAAGTAGACACCCGGCGAACGCACCAGCTGCGAGACGACCACACGCTCGGTGCCGTTGATGATGAACGTGCCCTTGTCGGTCATCATCGGGAAATCACCCATGAAGACCGTCTGGCTCTTGATCTCACCGGTGTTGTTGTTGATGAACTCCGCCGTCACGAACAGCGGAGCCGCGTAGGTCATGTCCTTGTCTTTGCACTCGTCGATCGAGGCCTTGACCTCTTCGAAGCGCGGATCGGAGAAGGACAGGGACATGGAGCCGGAGAAGTCCTCGATCGGGGAGAGCTCCTCGAGCACCTCCTCGAGGCCTCCGACTAGGCCGACGTCGCCGCGAGCGGCCGCACGCTCGCGCCAATCCGGCGAACCGATCAACCAGGCGAACGATTCCGTTTGTAGATCGAGAAGTCCGGGCACCTCCAAGGGCTCACGGATCTTCGCGAAAGACACCCGGGATGGAGCTCCGGGGATTCCGGCAACTGCCTTGGTCTGGGTGGAGACTGCCAAGATGCGTCCTTCCAGCACCTCACGCGCGTCGCGTGGTGGGTCCGCGACCGTCGCTTGTCTGCTACGAATTCCGCTGGTTACAACCCGAACGAAACTCGAACAGGCAACAACGGAAGTAACACCGGAAGGGTGAACTTACGTGTGCAAATCGAGGTATGGACAGGAGGCAGCCAGCGCAACGTCCAAACCTACACCCATGTACACGGAGGTGTCAAAGTACCACCCGTGTGATCCTCCACGTGGCTGGCGCGCCGGGCCGAATTCGCTGGCCGCGTCCGGTGCCGCAATGCGCTGAAAGCCACTGTGACAGCTGCCGCTGTTGTGAATAGCGTGACGGGTCGGGCGAAACTCGTCAAGTGGCAGGCCCGGCCGAGACCCTAGCGAGATCGCCTGCCGCGCTGGGTCATCCCGGGCGATCCGCCGGACTTCACTGGTCGACGATGTCGCTGGCCAGCCAGCGACCGTCCACCTTCTGCATGTGCAGGACGACGGGACCGGCGACGCTCTGCTGCGCCACGCCGTTCTTGGTGGCGCTCACTACCAAATTGACCAGCAGCTCCGCGCGATCGTCGGTGAGCAACGTCACGGCGATCGGGTCGGCCTTGGCGTCGGCGCTGGTCTGCGCCTGTTTGACCGCCGAAATGGTGGTTTCGGCGTACTTGTCCAGGTCGGCGAGCATCTTTCCGGTGAGCACCTGCTTCGCGGTGTCCCGGTAGCCGTCGATGTTCTTCACGTCGTAGGCGTAGACGGTCCGCAGCGCGTGGTCGGCGGCCGCGCGCACCTCTTGGGTGGCCTCGTTGTTCACGTACGCCTGGTTCGAGGTGTCCACGCCGGGCCGCTGGGCGGCGAGCCATCCGAAGGCGCCCAGCACCAGCGCGGCGACCAGCAATCCCGCGACGACACCCCAGCGCGGACGTACGGCCTCTCGGCGGTCGTCCGCCTTCCACGCCAGCATCCCGCGCAATCGCGATAGTCCGGCCTTCTCCTCGCGCTGCTCGGCGCGGGAGGCACCCGATGCCCCGGCGGGCCGGGAAACGCCCGCCACGCGCGGCTTACGGCCCGGTGCGGTGCGCTCGGTCCGGGGCGTCGCGGTGCGCGACGGCTGTTCGGCGGCTGGGCGGCGCTTGGAGGTGACCCGGTTGACCGGTCGGCGAGACGTCATGGAACTCCTCCTACGATCCCGGCTTCGGTGCGGCGGGCTGATCCCCCGCGGGCGCGGGCGACTGCTGGCCGGGTCCACCGCTCAGCAGCACCGGCTGGCCGAGCGAGGAGATCTGCTCGGCCTTCCACACCTCGCCGTCCTTGGCCACGTCGACGGTCCAGCTGTAGCGGTACTCCGCGGGCGGCTTGTCCTTGGGCTGCTCCGTCACCCGCAGCACGACCAGCGCCGACGCCTTGTCCTGCTCGCTGTTGAGCGAAGTCAGGGCGGCGCCGAGCACCTTCGAGGTCATTCCGACCCCGCTCTGCTGGGCCAGCTTCTCCGCCTGGTCCTTGTTCTTCGTAGCCGAGTCCAGCAGCGCGCCGGTCATCGACGACCTGGCCAGCGCGAGCGAGCCGGACACGTCATCGAGGTTCATCGACGTCATGTTCAGCGCGGCCTGGCGTGCGGCGTCCAGGGCGGTGTCGCGCGCGTCGGCACGCGGGCCGTCGGTGAGCGCAACACGAACCCAGCCCGCGCCGAACCATGCGGCGGCGACCAGGGCGACCACCAGCAGCGCGGCCGCGCCGGCGAACGCCACCCGGCCGAGCACCGACACGGCGCCGGAGCGCTGCTCCGCGGCCTCGGTCCGGTCCTCCGCGGATGCGGCGGCGGGAGCGTCGACCGGCTCCACAGTCGCTTCCGCCGAGGCCTCCGCGGCCTCCGGCGCTTCCTGCGCGGTATCACTCACGCGAGCCACCCTAACGTCATTGCTCCTGGTCACCGCTTCGGCGTGACTCCAAGCAGGGTCGACAGCTGCACGGCGACCGGAGTCAGGTTCAGCTTTTCCGGATCGGTCTTGGGATTGTCGTCCCAGGGCTGCACAATCGCCGGATCGGCGAGCTCGGCGCGTTCGCCACCCCGGACGGCGGTCGGATTACCGAAGGGCACAAGGCACTTGGCGTCTTTGTTGAACGGGAACTCGTCGCGCGTGTCGTCGAAATCCGGGTTCTGCGCCTTCATCTGTTCGAGGATCCGATACGTGCCCTCGTAGCCCACGGTACAAGCGGGCGGATTGTTGGTCTCCAGCACCAAACCGAAGTGGCTGGTGCTGTCACCCGGCGCGGTGGAGGACCCGCCGATCGACAGCTGGGGAAGGAACTGCAGCAGCGGTCGTATGGCATAGAACTTCGGCGAGATCGTCTGCAGCGTCAAGCGCAGGTTCGCCAAGTCCTGGGTGAGCGCGCCGCCGCTCTCATCGATCAGCGCGCCGATCTGCTCACCCGCGTCGGTTCCGGTGCCGATCAGCCTGCGCACGTCGGGATCGCTGGAGCGCAACTGGGCGGTGAGCTTGTCCAGACCGTCGCTGAACTCGCGGATGGCGGCGGACTGCTCGGCTTGGGTGCCGAGCGCGATCCTGCCGTCCCGGATCAGCTGGATGGTCTGCGGCAGCGTCGCGTGGAAGGTCTCGGTGAACTGGTTCAGCGATTCGATCAGCACCTGCAGATCGTCACCCTTGCCGTCGAACGCCTTGCCGAGTTCACGCACCGTGGTGTTGAGCGCGTTCAGATCCACCGATCGGGTGAAATTGTCCACACTGGCCACCAACTGCTCGACCGGAACCGGCGTGGTCACCGAGGTGATCACCGAGTTGTCGTGCAGATACGGGCCCGCGTCCGAGGTGGGTTGCAGATCGAGGTATTGCTCGCCGATCGCGGATCGGTTGGCCACCACGGCTTTCGCCGAGGCCGGGATATCCGGCGAACTCGAATCGATGATCAGGTTCATCACCACGCCGTCGTCGGTGAGCTCGAGCTCTCCGACCCTGCCGACCGGAACGCCGCGGTAGGTCACCTCGGCGCCTTGGTAAAGACCGCCCGTATGTTCCGCCCGCACGTGGACGGTGTAGAAACCGAATCCGAACATCTGGTCGAGCCGGATGTACCTCGCACCGACGTAGACCACGCCGATCACTGCGATCACCACGAAAGCGATCAGCTGCCACCGCACCAGACGTGTCACCGCGGACCACTCCCTACGCCGAGTTGCTCGAGGATCGCCCCGACCGGACCCGCGGGAACGCCCGGCGCGGGCGGCTGCGCCATGAGCGGCGGCAGCGGCAGGATCGACACCGTCGGCCAGCCCGGCCGCGGGCCGTTGCCGCCGTAGTACGGGTTCGTCGGGTCCACCGGCACCGGCGGACCGAGCGGTGGGATGTAGACCGGATCCGGTTTGCCCACGCCCAGATTGCTGAGCGTGACGCCGATCTGCTGGTCCACCGACAGCCAGGTGTTGACCTGCCCGCCGAAGGTGCTCTCCAGCGCGGAGTCGGGGAACGGATAGGTCGGAATCAGCGGGAACGCGCTCACCAGATCCGGCGCCGAGCGCCCGAGTTCCTGCAGGGTGGGCCGCAGCGCGGTGAGATCGCGGATCAGGTCCTCCTTCGAGGTGTTCAGCACGTCGAAGCCGGCTTGGCCGAGCCGGTCCAGCTGGGCGAGCAGGCCGATCAGTTGCGGTCGCTGCTCTTCCAGGATCCTGATGCCCTCGGGCAGCTGCTCGAGAATCTTGCCGATCTGCTCGGTCTGCGTGCTGACCCTGCTGCTGAGCACATCGAGGCCGTCCAGCGCCCTTGTGATGTCGTCCACCTGGTCGTTCAGGCCGTTGATCAGCGTGTTCGCCTGCTCGATCAGCGAGCGCACGCGATCCTCGCGACCCCCGAAGGTGTTGTTCAACTCGGTGACGATCGGCTGCAACTGCGCCACACCGCCGCCGTTGAGCAGCAGCGACAGCGCGCCGAGCACCTGCTCGATCTCGGTGGCGTGCCTGGTGCGGTCGAGCGGGATCACCGAGCCGTCGCCCAGGCGGCGCGGATCCGGGTCGGCGGCGGGGCGGGACAGCTCGATGAACTTCTCACCGAGCAGATTCGACTGCCTGACCTCGGCGCGCGCGTTCGCGGGCAGGTCCACCGACGACTGCACCAGGGTGCGCACGGTCGCGGTCCACTGGTCCTCGCCGATGGTGATCTCCTCGACCCGGCCGACCGGCACGCCGTCGACCTTGACCGCCGACTGCGGCACCAAGTCGAGTACATCGTCGAACTGGATGTCGATATGGATCGGGTGCTCGCCGACATCGGCGCCACCGGGCAGCGGCACGCTGTAGATACCGTCGGCGGCGCATGAGGTGACCAGCGCGGCGGACATGCCGAGCGCCAGCGCGGCGCCGAGACCCCGTGCGAAGGAACGGATTCGGGCGGTCATCGGTCTCCTCCCTGCGACGGCGGAAGCCGATCCGACTCGGTCCCGGGCACCGTGCCCGGCACCGGGTCGCGCTGCTGGTTCTCGCCGCTGAGAATGCCGAACGGCAGGATCAGCGTCGGGGTCTTCACTCCGGCGGTGATCTGGTCGGTGATTTCCTTGCAGTGGTCGAGAATCGGCCGCATCTGCCTGCCGAGCGCCTCGAACTTGGGGTCGCCGGGCATCAGCTTGGACAGGTCGAGCATCTTGCACACCACGCCGAACGGGTCCTGCAGGTCGGTGAAGTTGGCGCGCATGTCGAGGGTGCCGGATTCGGCGTTGTGCACGTTGATCAGATTGCTCAGCGCCAACGGAAGCACCGGCAGCAGGGCGGCCAGATCGTTGCGTTGATCGGACAGCGTCTTGGTGAGCGTGGTCAGCCCTTCGGCATTGCTCGCGATCAGATCCCGGTTGTCGTCGATGAAGCGGGCAACGTCACCCAGCGCAATCGACAGCAAATGCAATGCGGCGCCGAGATCTTCGCGTTCGTCGGCCAGGAACGTGGACAAGTCGGCCAGCTGAACATTGAACTGCCGCACCTGCTGATCGTTCTGCGCCAGCATGGTGACGAAGGCTTGCAGATTCTTGATCGTGTCGAAGATATCCCCACGAGCGTCCGACAGGTACCGTGCCGCCCGCGACAACTGGGTGAGGCTGTTGGCCAGCGCCTCGCCATTGCCGGCCAGGTTCGCCGCGCCGGTGCGCACGAGTTCGTTCACCGCGCCATCGGCGTTGGCTCCCTTGGGACCCAACGCGTCCGACAGCTCGGTGATGCTCTTGTACAGTTCGTCCACTTCGACGGGGGTAACCGTGCGGTCGCGCGGAATGGTCCCGTTGCGCGGCATCTTCGGTCCGTCTTTGTAGACCGGGGTCAGCTGGATGTAGCGGTCCGACACGATCGACGGCGTGATCTGCGCGGCCCGCGCGCCCGCGGGCACGTCGTACTTGCGATCCACGCTCATGACGATCTTGACCTGGTCGCCCTGCGGCTCCACCGAATCCACCGAGCCGACCGGCACACCGAGAATGCGCACGTCCGAGCCTTCGTAGATGCCGACCGAGCGATCGAAGTACGCGGTGATCTTGGTGGTGGTCAGCCGGTTGAACAGCCACCACAGCACTACGGCCACCAGCACGGCAAGAACGACGACCAACGCGATGGCCACCTTGCCGCCGCGGCCGGAATTGCGCACCGCTCCGACGGGATCGCTGCGCCAGTTCTCCGCCACGTCAGTTACCTCCCAGGGTGCGAACCGGCGGACGGTAGCCGGGGATCTCGGGCAGCGCGGGCGGAATCAGGTTGACGATCACCGCGTCGAACCAGCGGCCGGTGCCGAGCACGTTGGCGTAGAGGCCGTAGAAGGGCGCCGCGAGTTCCAATGTCTTGGAGATGTTCTGCTGGTTGGCGTTGAGCAGATCGATCGAGGCGCGCAGGTTGGTCAGCGCGGGCCCGATCTGCTCCTCGTTGTCGTGCACCAGCGCGGTCAGCTCCGCCGACACCGTCTTGGCGCCGTCCAGCAGCTGTGCGATGGACCGCTGGCGGATGTTCAGCTCGGCGAGCAACTGACCGCCCGAGGCCAGCAGCCGCTCGAACTCGGCGTTGCGGTCGGCGAGGATCTGGGTGGTCTGCCTGGTCGCGGCGAACAGCTTCTTCAGCTCCTGGTCACGTTTGGCCAGTGTCTCCGACAGCCGGGCCACACCGTCGATGGAGCCGCGGATCTCCGGCGGCGTCGTCTCGAACGCCTCTGACAGCACGCGCATGCTGGTGGCCAACTGCGCGGTGTCGATCTGGTCGATAGTGCGGGCCGCGTCGGTGAACGCGTCCACCACATCGTACGGAGAAACCGTGCGCGACAGCGGAATCCGCGTATCCGGGTCGGCGGGCTTCGACCCCCTCGGGTCCAGCGCCAGGTACTTCTGCCCGAGCAGGGTCTTGATCTGGATGGACGCGGTGGTCTCGTTGCCGATCCACGCGTCCCGGGTGCGGAAGTCCACGACGACGCGGTCGCCGTCGAGCCGGACATCGGACACCGAACCGACCTTGACGCCCGCGATCCGGACTTCGTTGCCCCTCTTCAGGCCCGCGGCCTCGGTGAACTCCGCGGTGTACTTGGTGCCCGCCCCGATAATGGGCAGCCGGTCGAGGAAGAACGCCGACACCGTCACCAGCAGCACGATCGCGATGCCGAGCACGCCCATGAACGCCGGGCTGCGTTTGCCGAGCAGGTTGCGATCTTCCATCAGCGAGCCCTCCCCTGGCAGCGGGGCGCCGCGTTGGTGTACAGCGGCTGGTTGATCGTCGGCATCCCGGCGGGCAGGTTGAGCTGCGGCGCGTCGACCGCGCCCGGCCCGACGACGATATCGATGCCACACAGATAGAACTGGAACCAGGAGCCGTAGCTACCGGCGCGGCCGAGCTTTTCCATCTTGATCGGCAGGTTGTACAGCGCCTCGTTCACCTCGTCCTGGCGTTCGTCGAGGGTGCCGGTCAGCTGGCTCAGGCCCGCGATCGAGCCTTGCAGCGTCGGACGGACCGGCACCAGCAGGTCGGACGTGGCCGAGGTCAGGTCGGCGAGCGAGGTCACCGAGCGCCCGATGGTGTCGCGTTCCGCGGCGAGTCCGCTGATCAGCGCCTCGGTGTTCACGATCAACTGGTCGAACTGGTCGTCGCGCTGGTTGACCGTGTCCAGCACGGCGGTCAGGTTACGGGTCAGCTCACCGATCACGGCATCCTTGTCCGCGATCTTGTTGGTCAGATTCGCCGTGGTCGCGACCAGATCGTGGATCGTGCCCTGCTCGCCCTGGAAGACCTGGATGATCTCGAAGGACAGCTTGTTCACATCCTCGGCGGTCAGCGTGCGGAACAGCGGACGGAAGCCGTTGAACAGGGTAGTGAGGTTCAACGCGGGCCTGGTTCGCTCCAACGGGATGGTGGCGCCCTCGGTCAGCTTGCGGCCCTGCGCCCCGGTGCCTTGCTCCAAGGCGATGTAGCGCTGGCCGACCAAGTTGCGGTACTTGATCGTCGCGGTGGTCGAGGCGGGCAACCAGTCCCGGTCGGTGAGATCGAACTTCACCTCGGCCACACGCTTGTCCACGATCGACACATCGGTGACCTTGCCGACCCGCACGCCCGCGATGCGCACCTCGTCACCGCGATTGAGCGCGGTGACGTCGGTGAATCTGGCCTTGAACCCGGTACCGCCGCGGCTGTAGTTGGCGATGGACAATCCGAGCATGGTGGTCACGAACAAGGTCACCACCACGAAGATGATCAGCTTGGCCAGCGGTCCGCCCAGGCCACGCAACGGCTGCCTCATCGCACGCTCACCTCACTTCCGCGGAACGCAGGCGCACCGGCCCGGGTCACCCAGCCCGGCACCTGATCCGGCGCGACACCATTGGCCGCGCCGTAGATCGCGCCGAGCGACTGCTGCTCCATCGGGGAACCGGCGATCGTGGGCATCTCGCTCGCCGGGTAGACGCCGAACTGCGGCGGCTCCAGCTTGCCGATCTCCTGGTCACCGGGGTTGCGGCTGGGCACAGCGTAGGAGCCGTCGTTGTTCGGACCGCCGGTGTACTGGCCGGGGTCGACGCCCAACGGCATCTCGGGGATACACCACGGTCCCCTGGTGTCCAGCCAGCGCGGTTCGTCCTGGTTCGGCAGGTACTTGCCGCGAGTATTGGTCAGCTCGATGGTGACCCGCGAGCCGGGCCGATCGGTGCCCTTGCCGAAGATCTTGTCGATGCGCGGCTTCAACTGCGCGAAGTTCGCCAGCGAGCAGGCGTAGTTCGGCGAGTAGTAGGCCAGCTGCTCGAGTGCCGGACGGGAGTCGGCGGCCACGTCGATGATGTTGTCGCGGTTGGCGATCAGGAAATCGGCGGTGGTCGCCGAGGTCGGCGTCAGGGTCGCGTAGAGCACATCGATGTCGGTGCGCCGCTGCACGATCGTCGCGTTCGTGGTGCGCAGGTTGTCCAGCGCCTGGATCAGCTGCGGGGCCGCGTCGGAGTACGTGGCGGCCACCTCGGCGAAACTGCGCAGGTCGGCCTGCAGATCGGGAAGCACGCCGTTGACCTGGCGGAAGATCTCGTCCAGCCGGTCCAGGCTCTGACCGAGCGCGAGGCCTTGACCGGACAGGGCCTGGGACAGTGCGCCCAGGGTGGCGGCGAGGTCTTGCGGCGGAATCGCCTGCAGCAGCGGCAGCAGGTCATCGAGCAGCTTGCTCAGCTCGATGGCGTTGCCGCTGACGTCCTGGTGCAGCGTCACGCCGTCGGTCAGATGCTTCGGACTCGGGTCCTCCGGGATCACCAGGTCCACATAGCGCTCGCCGAACAGCGTCTTGGGCAGCAGCCGCGCGGTCGCGTTGACCGGAATCTGTTGCGCCTTGTCCGGATCGATGGCCAGGCTCAGCGTCACCTCGCCGCCCTCGGAACGGCTCGAGCGCACCTCGCCGACGGTGACGCCGCGGGCCTTCACGTCCGCGTTGCGGGTCAGCGCGTTGCCCACGGTGTCGGTGATCAGATCGACCTGCACGGTCCGCACGAACTGCTTGTTGTAGATCGCGACCGTCGTCCACAGGAATAGCGCCACCACCGCGAAGAACGCGATGCCGAGCACCCTGACGCGCAGTTTCTCCGTCGAACGCCAGGTCTGCACCCCGCGGGTCATCCGGCCACCCGCACCGTGGTCGTGGTGCCCCAGATGGCGAGGCTGAGGAAGAAGTCGAGGATGTTCACCAGCACGATCGCGGCGCGGACCGCGCGACCGACCGCGACGCCGACGCCCGCGGGTCCGCCGGTGGCGTGGAAGCCGTAGTAGCAGTGCACCATGATGATCACGAAGGCGAAGACCAGCACTTTGAGGAACGAATAGAGGACGTCCTCCGGTGGCAGGAACAAACTGAAGTAGTGGTCATAGGACCCGCTGGACTGCCCGCTGAACCAGATGCTGACCATTCGGGAGGCGAGGAACGTGCCGAGCAGGCCCACGATGTACAGCGGGATCACCGCGAGGAATCCGGCGATCACGCGGCTGGTGACCAGGAATGGAATGCCGGGGACCGCCATCACCTCGAGCGCGTCGATCTCCTCGGAGATCCGCATGGCGCCCAGCTGTGCGGTGAAACCGCAGCCGACCGTCGCCGACAGCGCCAGCGCGGCGACCAGCGGTGCGATCTCGCGGGTATTGATGTAGGCGGTGAGGAAGCCGGTGAGCGCCGAGCTGCCGAGTGCGTCGAGCGCCTTGAAGCCCTGCAGGCCGACGACGACGCCGACCGAGCCGGACATGAACACGATGACGCCGATGGTTCCGCCGATCACCGCTAGCGCGCCGGTGCCGAAGGTGACTTCGGCGAGCAGCCGCATGACCTCCTTGCGGTAGTGCACGGCGGTGCGCGGGATCCAGGCGATGGTCCGGGAGTAGAACGACATCTGGTCGCCCGCGCGATCGATGACGTTGAGCGGCATGCGGATGACTTCTCCGGCCCGGCGCATCGACCTTGCGACCGGGGTGCGGTATGACGTGGCCATCGATCAGGAGCCCTTGGCCGGGACGACTTGCAGGTACACCAGGGTCAGGATGAGATTCACGAAGAACAGCACCATGAACGTGATCACCACGGATTGGTTCACCGCGTCACCGACTCCTTTCGGACCCCCTTTGGGATGCAACCCCTTGTACGCGGCGATCACACCGGCGATGAGGCCGAACACCGCTGCCTTGATCTCGCCGATCCACAGGTCCGGCAGCTGCGCGAGCGCGGAGAACGACGCCAGGTAGGCGCCGGGCGTTCCGCCTTGCAGCAGCACGTTGAAGAAGTAGCCGCCCGCGATGCCGACCACCGACACCAGGCCGTTGAGCAGCAACGCCACCAGCATCATGCCGATCACGCGCGGTACGACGAGCTTTCGCACCGGATCGACACCGAGCACCTCCATGGCATCGATTTCCTCGCGGATGGTGCGTGAGCCGAGATCGGCGGCCACCGCCGACCCGGCCGCGCCCGCGATGATCAGCGCCGTGACGACCGGAGCGGCCTGCTGGACGGTAGCCAGCACACTGGTCGCGCCGGTGAACGATTCGGCGCCGAGTTGTTTGATCAGCGAGCCGGTTTGCAATGCCACGACCGCGCCGAACGGAATCGCGACCAGTGCGCTGGGCAGGATCGAAACACTCGCGATGAACCACGACTGCTCGATGAACTCCCGCCACTCGAAGGGCCGGCGGAACGTCTTGCGGAGGACGTCGATGAACAGCGCAAAGATGTTGCCGGCCTGGGCAAACCCCGACTCCAGTGGAGTTCGCAATCGCGCCAGGGTGGAATTCACGATCGCAGATGTTACCCGTTAGTTGTGTTGGGTCGCACGGTGGCGTCGTACGCGCCGCCCTGGTAATTCGCCAGGTCGCCGCTGTTATACGCCATCACCTGCGTGTCGTCGTTCTCGGCAAGTGATTCGCGAATCGCGACCTGAGCCGCGTGCGGCAGCGTGTGCATGATCTCCCGGACGCGCTCTTTACGCCGCAGCACCGCCTGACGCACCGGCATGCCCGGCGTGGCCTTCATCTGCGGGATGATGCCCTCGACCTCTTCGGCGCCGCCGTGGTGGTGACCGGCGTCGACCAGCGCCTGCTCGCGCGCCATCTGGGCCTCGTCCTTCTCCTCGGACATGCCGATCGGGCCGATCATGCGGCCGTTGAGGAACTGCTTGACCACCGGCTCCTCCGACGTCAGCAACACCTCACGCGGGCCGAACATCACCAACTGGCGGCGGAACAGCATGCCGATGTTGTCCGGCACCGTCCGGGCCAGGTTGATGTTGTGTGTGACGATCAGGATCGTGGCGTCGATCTGCGCGTTGATGTCGATCAGCAACTGCGACAGATACGACGTGCGCACCGGATCCAGACCCGAGTCCGGCTCATCGACCAGGATGATCTGCGGATCCAGCACCAGCGCGCGGGCCAGCCCGGCACGCTTGCGCATACCACCGGAAATCTCACCCGGGAGCTTGCCCTCGGCCCCGAGCAGACCGGTCAGCTCCAGCTTCTCCATAACGATCTTCTTGATCTCGGATTCGCTCTTCTTGGTGTGCTCGCGCAACGGGAACGCCACGTTGTCGAACAGATTCATCGACCCGAACAGCGCACCATCCTGAAACAGCACGCCGAACAGCTTGCGAATCTCGTACAGCTCCTTGTTGGAGCAGGTGGTGATATCCGTGCCGTCGATGTAGATGGAGCCGCGCTCCGGACGCAACAGACCGATCAGCGACTTCAGGAACACCGACTTACCGGTACCCGACGGGCCCAGCAGCGCGCTCACCTCGCCCGACGGCAACGTCAGAGACACGTCCTGCCAAATTCGCTGCGAACCGAAGGACTTGGTTACACCCTCGGTCCTGACCTCGACGCCCACGCCAACCTCCACAATTCTCAGCGAGCTGCCCACCGGCGGAACCGCGCGCTCGGTCATCGCGGTGTGTCACGTCACAGTGGGTGCGGTCACTGTAACCCATGAGAGAGACGGGGCACACCCCTGACTTGACTGAAGAGTAACTCCACAAAGCCGCTTGTATTCGGAACAGTGCCGAGGCCCAAAAAAAGAGCAATGATTTTCGGAAAAATAACAAACGGGCGGTCCCCATTGGGGACCGCCCGTTCGCGTATTTTCGGTCTGGAATTACTTGACCGCGACCTTGGCGCCGGCCTCTTCCAGCTTCGCCTTGGCAGCCTCGGCGGCTTCCTTGGCGACCTTCTCCAGGATCGGCTTCGGGGCGCTCTCGACCAGGTCCTTGGCTTCCTTCAGGCCCAGGCCGGAGACGATCTCGCGGACCACCTTGATGACCTGGATCTTCTTGTCGCCGGCACCCTCGAGGATGACGTCGAACTCGTCCTGCTCCTCGACGGCCTCGGCCGGAGCGGCGGCACCGCCGACGGCGGCGACCGCGACCGGAGCAGCCGCGGTGACCTCGAACTTCTCCTCGAACTTCTTCACGAAGTCCGACAGCTCGAGCAGGGTCATGTTGCCGAAGACCTCGAGCAGTTCGTCAACGTTGGCCATTGTTGTATTCCTTTCGGTAGTTGATGTCTATGCGGGCGAGTCGTGCGGGCGAGTCGTTCCGCACGGATTACTCGGCGGCAGTTCCGCCTTCTTCGGCCTGCTTCTTCTCCTGCAGCGCGGCGGCCAGGCGGGCCACCTGCGAGGCGGGAGCATTGAACAGACCGGCGGCCTTCGCCAGGTTGCCCTTCAGGGCGCCGGCGAGCTTGGCCAGCAGGACCTCGCGGGTCTCCAGGTCGGCGATGCGCTCGACCTCGGACACGGACAGCGCAGCGCCGTCCATGTAACCGCCCTTGATGACAAGCGCCTTGTTGTCCTTCGCGAAGGTTTTCAGCGCCTTGGCCGCGTTGACCGGCTCACCGGTGATGAAGGTGATCGCGGTCGGGCCGACGAACAATTCGTCGAGGCCTTCCACGCCCGCCTCGGCGGCGGCCCGCTTGACCAGGGTGTTCTTGGCGACGGAGTACGTGGCCTCGGCGCCGAGCGCGCGCCGCAGCTCGGTGAGCTTGCCGACCGACAGGCCACGGTATTCCGTGACGACGGTGGCCGTCGAGCTCCTGAACTGCTCCGCGATCTCCGCGACCGCGGTGACCTTCTCGGGTTTTGCCATACTTCGCCTCCTCTCTGATGGTCGGTTCGTACACGCGAACTACCGATCAGGGTCGGAGACAAAACAAACGCCCCGAACGCAGAGCGTTCCGGGGCGCAACAGAAAACCGGTCCGGGGCGCAATGCGCCCGGATCAATTCCCAGCCTCGGCTCTCCCTGCGTGGGCCGCCGGCAATGTCGCCGGACCTTCGACCGAACCCATGCGGGATCGGCGACCAACGGTCTTCGGTAGAACGGATTGGGTAGCGATCGAACTTGCCGATAACTGATGTCCAATGTACCTGGACGGTTCCCATCTGCCAAAACGGCCCTTCGCGGGGGCTGAATCGCTACTGCCGACCTTCGATTGACGTGTCCTGACTCACTTTCCACATCGAATGTGGCCGACATCGCCCAAAGAAACTGTTACTTAGAGTGACAGTTACTGCTTAGGCTCCGAGCTATGGCAACCTCCATAGTCGATCCACCGATGCTGCTGGAACGACGTACCGCGCGCTTCGTCGCCCTGGCCGTGATCTGCCTGGCGGAACTGCTGGTCGTCCTGGACAACACCATCGTCAACGTGGCGCTGCCCTCCCTGGGCGTCGAACTCGCCACCGGTATCAGCGGCCTGCAATGGGTCGTGGATGCGTACACGCTCAGCTTCGCCGGGCTTCTGCTGGCCTTCGGCAACCTCGGCGATCGCTACGGTCGCCGCCGCGTCATGATGATCGGTCTGATCGGCGTCGCCGTCATGTCGGTCGGCGGAGCACTGTCGAACTCGATGGGAGCGGTCATCGCGGCACGCGCCGCCATGGGCGTCTTCGCCGCCGCCGTTTTCCCCGCGACGCTCGGCCTGATCATCAACATCTTCACCGACCGCAGGGAGCGCGCGCTCGCCGTCGCCGCGTGGACCGCCATGGCGGGCTTCGCGATCGCCATCGGCCCGATCTCGGGCGGGTGGCTGCTCGAGCACTTCACCTGGCACGCGGTGTTCTGGATCAACGTGCCTGCGGCGCTCATCGCGTTGGCCGCCACACTGATCTGGGTGCCCGAGTCGCGATCGGATCGGGTGGGACGGCTCGACGCGCTCGGCATCACGCTGTCCATCGCCGGCATCACACTGCTGGTGTGGTCGATTATCGAAGCGCCGCGCCATGGCTGGCTGTCGGTGACCACACTCGGCGTCGGCGCGCTCGGCGTTGCGCTGCTCGCCGCATTCATCGCCTGGGAATTACGCACCGCGGCACCGATTCTCGATATGCGGCTGTTCCGCGACCGCCGGTTCTCGATGCCGTCCTTGGCCATCGCGGTCGGCTATTTCTCGATGTTCGGATTCCTCTTCCTGATCACCCAGTACTTCCAGGGCGTCCGGGAATACACGCCGCTCGAATTCGGCATCGCGTCTTTGCCTTTCGCGTTCTCGGTGGCGATCGGCGCGCCGATCGCGACGCTGCTCGCGCAGCGGCTCGGCACCACGCCCGTCATCGTGTTCGGTCTGCTGCTGACCGGCCTGGGCCTGTATCTCGGTGGCCAGGTGACCGTGGACAGCGCGTATGTGACCGATGTGCTGCCATCCATGGTCTCGATGGCGCTCGGCCTGGCCATCGTGCAGGGCCCGGCCACCGAATCCATCATGGGCTCGCTTCCGCTGAACGAGGCGGGCGCCGGGTCGGCGGTCAACGACACCACCCGCGAGATCGGCGGCACGGTCGGCGTCGCCGTGCTCGGCTCGATCGTGGCCTCGTACTACAGCACCCGGATCGGGCCGCGCATCGATGCCGTACCGGCCGGGCTGATGAACGACACCGAGAAGGGCCTGGTGAAGGCCAGCGGGCTGAGCGTCATCGAAATGCGCAAACGGCCACTGGCGCCGTTCTTCGAGACGCAGCGGGAGAACTTGATCATCGCCATGAAGACCGCGATGCTCCAGGGTTCGCATGCCGCGTCGCTGGTGGCCGCGAGCGCGGTCGTCGGATGCGCGGTTCTCGTGGCGATCTTCCTGCCCTGGGGCGTGCAGGATCGCGATTCCGTGTTGCTCGGATGGCGCAAATCCACGCAGCCGCAGGAGGATCCGGCGCGGTAGCGCCCACTGGACACCGCCGCCGACCCAGGATGCCGCGCCTGGGCAGGATACGGGCGGCGGGGCGCCGGTACACGGATTGCCCGTCCGCGTACCGGCGCGTGGCGTTCTCAGGGCGTTGCGCGCTGCGCATACCGGGCGAGCCGGCGCAATACCGCGGACGCGCCGGACCGGAATTCGGCGTCGGCGATCAGTCCGTCCGGGCCGATGTCTTCGCGAAGTACCGGCAGGCGCCGGCAGGCGTCGAGATCGACGTCTGCGCCTACGTAGCCGAGCACGCTCCGCAGAGTCGCGGTCGCGCCGTCGCCCCGGCCGACCGGCGCGACAGTGATCCACGCGACCGGCTTCTCGTAAAGGTCACCGGTGCCGACTGTCCAGTCGAGCAGGTTCTTCAGGCTGCCGGGCAGCGTGCCCGCGTATTCCGGCGTGGAGAACAGGACCGCATCGGCGTCCGAGAGCTGTTCACGCAGTGCGAGAACCGACGGATGCGCCGAGCCGTCGTCGTCCGGGTCGAAGGCGGGCAATACCGCGAGGTCGTCGTACCACCGGGTTGTGATGCCGTCCGGGGCCATCGCCGAGACCGTGCGCAATGCGGAGGAATTGGTGGACGCGGCGCGAGTGCTGCCGGAGATCAACAGGACGACTGTCACATCGAACCCAACCACGCTGCCGGGCGAATTAGTCCGGAAAGCGCAATGGCGGGAACGCGAAACGCGTTCCCGCCATTGCGGTGGTGTTCAGGTGCTGCTTACGCGTCCTCGTCGAGGAGGTTGCGGGTGCGGTTCGGGTCCACCGGGATGCCCGGTCCGGTGTTCGTCGAGACCGTCACCTTCTTGACGTAGCGACCCTTGGCGGTCGACGGCTTGGCGCGCAGGATCTCGTCCAGCGCGGCGCCGTAGTTCTCCACCAGCTTGGTGTCGTCGAAGGACGCCTTGCCGATCACGAAGTGCAGGTTGGCCTGCTTGTCGACGCGGAAGTTGATCTTGCCGCCCTTGATGTCGTTGACGGCCTTGGTCACATCGGTGGTGACCGTGCCCGTCTTCGGGTTCGGCATCAGCCCGCGCGGGCCGAGGACACGCGCGATACGACCGACCTTGGCCATCTGGTCGGGGGTGGCGATCGCGGCGTCGAAGTCCAGCCAGCCGCCCTGGATCCGCTCGATCAGGTCCTCGGCGCCTACGGCGTCGGCGCCGGCGGCCTCGGCCTCGGCGGCCTTCTCGCCGGCCGCGAACACGATGACGCGGGCGGTCTTACCGGTGCCGTGCGGCAGGTTGACGGTGCCGCGGACCATCTGGTCGGCCTTGCGGGGATCCACACCGAGACGCACGGCGACCTCGACGGTCGCGTCGGTCTTGGTGCTGGCGGTCTCCTTCGCCAGGCGCGCGGCGGCCAGCGGGGAGTAGAACTTGGTGCGATCGACCTTCTCGGCCGCGGCGAGGTATGCCTTGCTTCGTTTTGCCATGATTCTCTGTCCTTGTGTGTGGTTCAGACGTGGTTATCGGGCCTGGCCGGCCCTCCCACCGTGCGGCGAGTGCACTCAGCCCTCGACGGTGATGCCCATCGAACGCGCGGTACCCGCGATGATCTTGGCCGCCTGATCGAGATCGTTGGCGTTCAGATCTTCCTGCTTGGTCTTGGCGATCTCGCGCACCTGGTCCATGGTCACCTTGGCGACCTTGTTGCGGTGCGGCTCGGCCGAGCCCTTCTGCACACCCGCGGCCTTGAGCAGCAGCTTGGCGGCCGGCGGGGTCTTCAGCTTGAAGTCGAAGGACCGGTCTTCGTACACCGAGATCTCGACCGGGATGACGTTGCCACGCTGCGACTCGGTCGCGGCGTTGTACGCCTTGCAGAACTCCATGATGTTGACGCCGTGCTGACCGAGCGCGGGGCCGACCGGAGGGGCCGGGTTCGCCTGGCCGGCCTGGATCTGAAGCTTGATGATCCCGGCGAGCTTCTTCTTCTTGGGGGGCATCTTTCTTTCCTAGGTGTTTGTAGTCCTTGCTCTTTGCAAGTCGTGGTGTTGCGATCCTCGACCGGGCGGATTCACCCTGCCGCTGACAGAACTGGTCTAGATCTTCGCGACCTGGGTGAACGCCAGCTCGACCGGCGTCTCGCGGCCGAAGATCGACACGAGCACCTTGAGCTTCTGCTGTTCGGCGTTGACCTCGGAGATGCTGGCGGGCAGCGTCGCGAACGGGCCGTCCATCACCGTCACCGACTCGCCGACCTCGAAATCGACCTCGATGACCGGCTTCGGCGCGACCTCGCCGCCCGCGGCCTCGGTGGCCGCCGCCGCGGCGGCCGCGGCCGGCTTCTTCTGCTGCTGGGCGGCCGGGACCAGGAACTTCACCACGTCGTCGATGGACAGCGGCGATGGGCGCGAGGTGGCGCCGACGAATCCGGTGACGCCGGGGGTATTGCGCACGGCGCCCCACGACTCGTCGTTGAGCTCCATCCGGACCAGGATGTAGCCGGGCAGCACCTTGCGGTTGACGTGCTTGCGCTGCCCGTTCTTGATCTCGGTGACCTCTTCGGTGGGCACCTCGACCTGGAAGATGTAGTCCTCCAGGTCCAGGTTCTGCACGCGGGTCTCGAGGTTGGCCTTCACCTTGTTCTCGTAGCCCGCGTAGGAGTGGATGACATACCACTCACCGGGGGCGCGCCGCAGCGCGGCCTTCATCTCGGCGACGGGATCGGCGGGCTCGGCATCGACAGCAGCGGTGGGGGCGGACTCAGCGGGCTCCGATTCTTCGACCGGGGACTCGTCGGTCGCGAACTCCTCGACGGAGTCGGTGGGCTCGGCCACCGCGTCGTCGGCCGGGAACTTGTCGTGTGTGTCGTTCTCCGGGGTGCTCACTGGGGCACTCGCTTCCTGTGTCGTCACGTACATCCTCTGCGTGGCCGGGCCGGGCGCGGCGAAATGCTTCCGCCCGTGTCCGCCCCGGGATCGGCTACCGGCGTCGGCGTCGTTCAGCTAGCCGAACAGCCAGTTGACACCCTTGATGAACGCCAGATCCAACCCGCTGATGAACGCGACCATGAAAATCACGAACACCAGAACAACGCTCGTATAGGTGACCATCTGCTTCCGGTTGGGCCAGATCACCTTGCGCAGTTCCGCGATGACCTCACGCAGGAACTTGATCAAACGCTTGAACGGATTACCCGGCTTGCGTTCGGCCCGATCGGTTGTCTTGGTTGCCTTCCGCGACGGGCGGTCGAGCGTGGCGATCGCGCCCGTGTCGGCCGGCGAGGACGTGCGAGTCCGCCGGGCGGACCGCTTGCCGCTCGGCCGAGTCGCTGCGGCGGTGCCATCGCCTTCGTCGGCATGTGCGCCGCGGCGAGTGTCCCGCTCGTCCACGTCGATCCTCTCTCGTCGCTGGCATCCAGGGCAGGGGCGACAGGACTTGAACCTGCAACCTGCGGTTTTGGAGACCGCTGCTCTGCCAGTTGAGCTACGCCCCTTCGGTCGGACGGAGTGAGCTGTCCAACCACTCTTCGATATTCAGTTGCGTCCAGGTGTCACACAACACGCGCGCCACTCCGGCAGTTGCCGGCCCCGTCGGCGATCCTCGCGAACCGCCTGGAACCAGCCCTACAGAGCAGCGCGCAGCGGCTGGTGACCCCAGAAACCTGAGTGTACGTTACCGTGCGCGCCATTAGCCAATCAGGGTCGGCCGACCAGGTCAGGCCAGTTGCACCGTCGCGGTCGCGCGGCCGAAGATCTTCTTTCCCGCCGACTTCGCCACGATGGCCACGACCGCGGTCTTGGCCTCCGGATCGACCGACTTCACCTTACCGGTGTACTCGACCTCGGCGGCCTCGTCGGTGCCCACGTAGACCGGGCTGGTGAAGCGAACGTTGTACTCCTTGACCGCGCCGGGATCGCCGAGCCAGGAGGTGACGAAACCGCCGCCGAGGCCCATGGTGAGCATGCCGTGCGCGACGACGTCGTCCAGGCCGACCAGCTTCACCACCTCGTCGCTCCAGTGGATCGGGTTGGCGTCGCCGGAGACGCCCGCGTAGTTCACCAGATCGCCGCGGGTGAGCCGGACGGTGCGCGGAGGCAGTTCGTCGCCGACCGATACGTCCTCGAAGCGGATGGCGTGCTTGGTGCGGAGCCCTTCGGCGGCGGGGGGGACCGGCGCGGGCACCTCGACCGCGGGGGGCGCGCTGCGCGGGGCGTGTGCGGGTGCCTCCTCGCCGATGCCGTGCATGAGCACGTTGCGGACTGCGGCGGTGAGGTTCGGGTCGATGTCGCCGCCGCTGCGGCCGACGAGCGTGGTGTAGGTGGTGAGCACCAGTTCGTCGTTCTGCGCGGTGACGATGTTCTTGGTCACGATGATGTCGCCGCCGAAGGCCTGCCGGAACGAGTGCAGGTAGACGTCGCAGGTGAGTTGGTCGCCGACCTTGATCGGGCGGTGGAACTCCAGGATCTGGTCGGTCTGCATGATCTGGCTGAGGTCGTAGCCGGTGACGACCTGTTCGAACAGCTTGCGCTGGGCCAGGATGCCGACCAGGGAGATGAACGTGACCGGCGCGAGCAGATTGTCGTAGCCGTATTCCTGGGCCACGTCCTCGTCCCAATGCACCGGGTGGTAGTCCTGCACGGCGCGGGCGTATTCCCGCACCTTTTCGCGGCCGACCTCGTAGTAGTCGTCGACGCGGTAGTGGTGACCGACCATCGCCGCGGCGTGGGCCGCGGGGTCGAGCGCCTCGCCCGCCTGGACCGCTTCGTCTGTACCGGTGTTGATTGTCACGGGAGGACTGTACCTATCTGACCCCGATGCCACGGAGTCGGTGGAGCGCTCACCACCGCACTTACCGTGAAAATGCGTCAGGGCCGGACTATTGTCCGGCCCTCGCGGTGTCACGGCCCGAGATACCGGGATGCGACTCCCGGCGCCATTCCACGCGGTAGTTCACGCGTGGAGAACTAGCGGGATTCGCGGTGCGCCCGGTGCGTGCCGCAGTTCGGGCAGAACTTCTTCAGCTCGAGCCGATCCGGATCGTTGCGCCGGTTCTTCTTCGTGATGTAGTTGCGGTGCTTGCACTGCTCGCAGGCCAAGGTGATCTTTGGCCGGACATCGGTGGACTTCGCGGCCACGATATGCCTTCTTTCCGGTACCTGATGGGCTTGTATCGGTTGTGGTAGCGATGGCCGGACTTGAACCGGCGACACAACGATTATGAGTCGTTTGCTCTACCGACTGAGCTACACCGCCACGGCGTCGCATTGCCATGGTGCCGAGCCCAACCCGCAACTACGGGAGCGATGCCGAGTCGGTCACCACCGGCAATCCGGCGAGCCCCCTAACGGAATCGAACCGTTGACCTTTTCCTTACCATGGAAACGCTCTGCCGACTGAGCTAAGGGGGCATGACTACTCCCGCACCGAGCCCCAAACGCTCGACCCCAGCGCGGTGAAGTCTTGAACGAGGTTACACACTCACCGCTCCCACCACCAAACCGCGTGGTCAGAGCGGTGTTTTTGGCCGCGCTGACGCGGTGATTTCGCGTCTTTTTTTGCGGCTCGCGCCGGAGCGACCGCCGCTGGAGACTTCGCCGGGAACACGGCAGCCACTCTGATGTGAGTCGGTCCGCGAACAGGCAGTGCTGGATCTCGCCCGAAAACGAGCGTCGAGCCCTCGGGTTGCGTGAAGTGGCAATAGCAACACTGAGTGTTTTGCGCGACGACCGTCCCGGCCGGGCTAGCGAACCGAACACACGCACCCAACCAAATTACTGGCATGCCCCACAACCGGGACACAGACCGACCAACGCAACCACTGGAAGGGGGGTCCGGGGGGCGAAGCCCCGCCGGGCGAGGTGTGGGGTTGCACCCAAGACACACAAAGTGAGCCCTGTACGCGCTTTCCGCGTACAGGGCTCACCAAGCGAACGACGGTGGCAGGTGTAGGATTCGAACCTACGTAGGCTTTCACCGACAGATTTACAGTCTGCTCCCATTGGCCGCTCGGGCAACCTGCCGTTCGCGCATTTGTTTCGCGCGCTGAGCAGAATACATCGAACCCGCACCCTTAATGCAAACCGGCTGGCTATCGGCCCTGCGGCGCGACTACCCTCGGGCCTGGCGGGTAGAACTGACGATGGCCGGAAGCATCCGGTTCAGATGACCTGTCGACCGTCAGAACAGGAGCGCAGCGTGGCTGATTCGTCTTTCGATGTGGTGAGCAAGGTCGACCGGCAGGAGGTCGACAACGCCCTGCATCAGGCGGAGAAGGAGCTCAACACCCGCTACGACTTCCGCGGTACCGGCGCGTCCATCGAATGGTCCGGCGAGGACAAGATCGTGCTCACCGCCGAGGCGGAGGAGCGGGTCAAGGCCGCGCTGGAGGTGTTCAAGGAGAAGCTGATTCGCCGCGATATCTCGCTGAAGGCGTTCGACGCGGGCGAGCCGGTGTCCTCCGGCAAGGTGTACAAGATCACCGGTTCGCTGGTGCAGGGCATCGACTCCGAGCACGCGAAGAAGATCTCGAAGAAGATCCGCGACGAGGGCCCCAAAGGCGTGAAGGCGCAGATTCAGGGTGACGAGCTGCGGGTGACCAGCAAGAAGCGCGACGATCTTCAGGCGGTCATCGCCCTGCTGAAGGGCGAGGATTTCGGCATCGCGCTCCAGTTCGTCAATTACCGCTGACCGCGGGCCGCAGTGCGGCCGGGTCGGTCGCGTTCAGCGCTTCGACCAGGGTGTCTTCCTCGTAGTCGAAGTGCGTTTCCAATTCCGCTGCCAGGCGGTCGAATTCGGTGCGCAGCCGAGCCGGGGCCGCCGGTTCCGGCGCGTCGAGGAGGGCCCGTAGGCCGGTCAGCGCCGCGGCCACCGTGCCGTGTTCGCGATGCAGTCGCTCCACCGCCGGCGCGAGTTCGGGCCACAGCCGGACCAGGGCCGGGAAGACGCCGTCTTCGTTGGTGTGGTGTTCGCCGAGCGCACCGCAGAAAGCGACGCAGTGGGCACGCAGATCCTGCGGGAATGCGGGCTTCGCAGTGACATCGGGAGAGCGAAGATAGTCGTCGAGACCCGTGCGGACGGCGGCGAGGTCGCGGCGCAACTGGGCATGCACCTGGCGCAAGTGGTCGCCGATGGCCGCGGCACGCTGCTGAGCGGGCGCGGCCGCGTCCGGCGAGCCGACCATGAGCACACCCGCGGCTCCCGCCGCAACGGCCGCGGTGGCGCCCGCACCCGCCAGGAAGCGCCGCCTGCGCAGGTTCGGCTGCGGTACCGATTGCAGCGCGACCACCGGGATGATTCGGTCGGTCGCCGCTTGGTACGCGGCGAAGGCAGGGTCGTCGCTCGCCTGCGCGGCATAGTGGCGATCGCGTTCGGCGCCCTGGAGGATTCGGGCATGCGCGGGAAAGGTCTCGATCCGGTCCCCCGTGCCGATCTCCACGGTCACCTCCGGATTCGCCCGGACGTTGTGAAACCAGGCCGGATGGGTGTCGGCGCCCGCGTTGGAGCCGAACACGAGGACGCGCGCGCCGTCCCGGCGGTAGACGACCGGCACGGTGTGCCGTCGGCCGGTTCTGGCCCCGACGGTGGTCAGCAGTAGGAGCGCTGCCCCTTCGAACATCCCGCCGACCTTGCCCGCATTGGCGCGGAACTCCGCGATGATGGCGCGGTTGAAGTCTCCCGGCTGAGTCCGCTCCGGATCGGTCATGTCCGACGCTCCTTCCCGGCGCGGCGCACTCGCCGCGACCGCTGGTTATAGCCTGATGTCGAAATCGAATTTTGCTTTGCAAGCAAAATTACTTTGTAAACAAAGGCTATTGGGAGGTGCGTGGCGTGTCAACCGAGGAGCGGGCGGGACTCGGCGTCGATGAGGGCATCCGCACTCTGCTGCTGCTCATGCCCCGGGTGGTCGGGCGGGCCAAGAAGCTGGGCGTTCCGAAGGAACTGGAATCCTTCTCGCTCGCCCCTCGGCACCTGTCGCTACTGGCCAACCTGATATTCGACGGGCCGACCACGGTGACCGATCTGGCCGCGCGCCTGGAGGTGGCTCCGACGACGGTGAGCCTGATGGTCGGCGAACTCAGCAGACAGGGTGTGCTCGAGCGTGGCGCGGACCCGGACGACCGCAGACGCACCATCGTCGCCATAGCGGCTGCCCACGAGAAGTCGGTGCACAAGTGGCTGGGCCGCAGCGCGCGAGCTTGGCGAACGGTGCTGGAACCACTCACACCGGAGCAGCGGCGGTTGTTCGTCGATACGTTCCGCGCCTACGAAGACCAGTTGGCCATGGACGACTGAGCCGAGCGCCGGGACGTCAGTACCGGCGCGGGCCGCCCGCCATCTCCTCGAGCCGCTCGACGCGTTCGGCGATGGGCGGGTGCGTGGAGAACCAGCGTGCGGCCCGCTCACCCGGGCGGAACGGGTTGGCGATCATCAGGTGCGATTGTGCCGCGAGCTTCGGCTCGGGCGGCAGCGGAGCGGCGTGGACACCACGCTCGATTTTGCGCAGGGCGGAGGCGAGCGCCAGGGGGTCGCCGGTGAGCTCGGCGCCGGACTGATCGGCTTGGTATTCGCGCGAACGGGACACGGCCAGCTTGATCAAGGTCGCGGCGATCGGACCGAGCAGCGACACCAGCAGCACGCCCAGGATGTTGGGGCCGGCACCATTGCGGTTCCCGCCGAACACGGACGCGAAGAAGGCCAGGTTGGCCAGACCGGAGATGACGGCCGCCAGCGCGCCGGCGATCGACGAGATCAGGATGTCACGGTTGTAGACATGAGATAGCTCGTGGCCGAGCACGGCGCGCAATTCCCGCTCGTCGAGAATCTGCAGGATGCCGCTGGTGCAGCAGACCGCGGCATGCCGAGGGCTGCGCCCGGTGGCGAACGCGTTGGGCGCGTTCGTCGGGCTGATGTACAGCCGCGGCATCGGCTGGCGGGCGGTGGTGGCCAGCTCACGCACGATCCGGTAGACGACCGGCGCCTCCAGCTCACTGACCGGCTGGGCGTGCATCGCCTTCAACGCGATCTTGTCGCTGTTGAAGTAGGCGTACGCGTTCATGCCGACCGCCAGCAGGATCGCGATGACCAGGATCGTCGGGCTGCGGAACATGGCACCCGCGAACACGATCAAGGCCGAGAGGCCCACCATCAGTCCGAAGGTTTTCAGTCCATTCGCAAACCCGTGCATGTGCTGTCCCGCCTCTCCGAGTCTTTAGGCCGTACCAGTCGGGTGACGCGGGGTTTGCGTTCAGGTCCTGCGTTGAGTGCCGCTCGAGTTCTGGGCGTACCCGACGAGTTACCCATGTACTCATGAAATCAGCTGTCGCGTCAGCCTCGACTCTGCGCTGCACAAGGTCAACGATGGAGCCCGGATGAAGGTTCCTGACCGACGGGAAGGTTTGCTGCGGTTTGTCGCATGCCACCGCCGGTGGATATCGCCTTTGCCACGCAACCACACCGGTCCCACCCCGGCTTTCGAGCGCAGCGAGACCGAGCATTGCCGTTCGCGGCCCGGCTCGCGTCCGAGCGGCCGACGCGCAAGCGACGAAGTCGCAAGCGGCGGTCGCTCGGACGCGAGCACACAACGGGGCCGCGAACACGCCGCGCCCGCGCGGCCAAAACTTCAGCCCACGCGTTCGATGGTGTAGCGGACCAGTCGCTGGAGTGCGTCGTTGGCGGGGCCGTCGGGCAGCGCGGACAGCTCGGTGTGCGCGAGATCGGCGTAGCCCTGCAGCTTTTCCTTGGCCAGCACCATGCCGCGGGAGCGGGCCAGCAGATCGAGCGCCTCGGCTACCTCGTCGTCGGTTTCCAGTGGGCGGGCGAGCAGCTTGCGCAGGCGATCGCCGTCCACGCCCTCTTCGCGCAGCGCGTACAGCACCGGGAGGGTGTGCACGCCTTCGCGCAGGTCGGTGCCGGGTGTTTTGCCGGACTGCTCGGAGGCCGAGGAGATGTCGATGATGTCGTCGGAGATCTGGAAGGCGGTGCCGACCGCGTCGCCGAGACGGGCGAGTCGCTCGACGTGCTCGGAGTCGGCGCCGGAGAAGGTGCCGCCGAAGCGTCCGGCGGCGGCGATGAGCGAACCGGTCTTCTCCCACACCACGCGCAGGTAGTGCTCGACCGGGTCCTGGGACTCGCGTGCGCCCATGGTCTCGCGCATCTGACCGGTGACGAGTTCGGCGAAGGTCTCGGCGATGATGCGCACGGCGTCCGGGCCGAGGGTGGAGGTGAGCCGGGAGGCGTGCGCGAACAGGTAGTCCCCCGCGAGGATGGCGATGTTGTTGCCCCACCGCGAGTTCACGCTCGGGGCGCCGCGACGCATCGTGGCCTCGTCCATGACGTCGTCGTGGTACAGCGTGGCCAGATGCACCAGCTCCACCACGGTGCCCGCGGTGATCAGATCGGGATCGGTCGGGCGCGGCCCGAGCTGTCCGGTGAGGATGGTGAACAACGGCCTGAACCGCTTGCCACCCGCCTTGGCCAGGTGTAACGCGGCTTCCTGGAGAAATTCCGCACCGTCGGACAGCTCGTCGACCAGGAGTCTTTCGACCTTCGCCAAGCCGTCGCGCACCGTTGCGGCGAGTTCGTCGTCACCGAGATCGACGCCGGCCACCACCGTGCTCGCGGCGCTGCCGACACCGTCGTGCGCGTCCGCGATTCGCTCGCTGCGCTCACTCATGGCCGATCTGCTCATTTCTTCTCCCAGCGATGCGTCCGACCCCACGGTAGAGAACCTAGCGTGTCCCCGGCCGATGGCCCATGAACACCGTCACTCCGCGGCGTATCTGTCTTGTCGCGGTTCGCCGTCAGGGCCGTCGGCGGGCCGAGTGCGACCGCCGTCGACAGGAACGAGACGGCCCTGCGAGTATGGAGCGCATGGGTTCACCGGAAGCGACTCCCGTGGGCGGCGACGAGGACGCGTTGCCCAGCCGGGCCGAGGTGCTGGTCGTCGGTGCTGGTCCCGCGGGCTCGGCGTCCGCCGCGTGGGCGGCCAGGGCGGGACGGGATGTGGTGCTCGTCGACTCCGCGGTGTTCCCCAGGGACAAGACCTGCGGTGACGGCCTGACCCCGCGCGCGATCGCCGAGTTGGAGCAGCTCGGCCTCGGCGAGTGGGTACGGGCGCACATCGTCAACCACGGTTTACGGATGACCGGCTTCGGCCGCGAGGCGCTGCTGAGCTGGCCCGGCGGTTCCTTCCCGACCTACGGAAGCGCCGTTCCGCGAACCGAACTCGATGACAAGCTGCGCGAGACGGCGGTGAAGTCCGGGGCGCGCATGGTGGACGGCACGAAGGTGGTCGACGTCACCCGCGAGGGCGATCGGGTCACCGGCGTGACGGTGCGCACGGCCGAGGGCGTGCGAACGATCGCCTGCCGGACGCTGGTGGTCGCCGACGGGGTGCGCTCGCCGATCGGGCGGCTGCTCGGCCGCACCTGGCACCGGCAGTACGCCTACGGCACCGCGGCGCGGGCTTACATCAAATCCGGCCGCAGCGACGATCAGTGGATCACCTCGCATCTGGAGTTGCGCGACGCCGCCGGTGCGCTGGTTCCCGGGTACGGCTGGGTGTTCCCGCTCGGGAACGGCGAGGTGAACATCGGCGTGGGGTCGCTGGCCACGGAGCGGCGGCCCTCGCATATCGCGTTGAAACCGCTTCTGGCGCACTACACGGCGTTGCGCACGGAGGAATGGCAACTCGAGGGCTCGCTGCGCGCGGTGGCCTCGGCCCTGCTCCCGATGGGCGGCGCGGTCTCGAACGTCGCCGGCCGCAACTGGGTGCTGGTCGGCGACGCCGCGGGCTGTGTGAACCCGCTCAACGGCGAAGGCATCGACTACGGCCTGGAAGGCGGCCACCTGCTCGCCGACCTGCTGGACGAGCCCGACCTCACCACGATCTGGCCGCAGGTCTTGCGCACACGCTATGGGCGTACCTTCTCGGTCGCGCGCCGGATCGCGGGGCTTGCCACCCATCCGCGCATGGTTCCGCTGGGCGGCCCTCCGGTGATGCGCTCGAAATACTTGCAGCGCACGGCCGTTCGCGTGATGGGCAACCTGGTCACCGACGAGGACGTCGACCTGACCGCGCGGGCTTGGCGAGCGGCGGGCCGGACGTCGATGCGCTTCGACGAACGACAGCCGTTCGGATAGGAATCCTGGTGGCGCGATGGGCGAACAACCGGCTCGCGGATTGCCCGCGCTGTATCTGCTCCCGCATCTGCGCCGAGCCAGGGACCTCGCGGACCGGAATTACGCCGACCCGCTGAATCTGGACGAGCTGGCGGCGACCGCCGGGGTGTCCAAGTATCACTTCTTGCGCGCCTTCGCCGCGGTCTACGGCCTGACTCCCGCCGCGTATCTGGCGCAGCGGCGCATCGAGCGCGCGCAGGATCTGCTGCGGGCGACCAATCTCACGGTCACCGAGGTGTGCATGATGGTCGGCTACAGCAGCCTCGGCTCGTTCAGCAGCAAATTTCGCCAGCTGGTCGGGGTCACGCCATCGCAGTATCAGGCGAAGTTCGCCGACGGAGCACCGCGCATTCCCGGCTGTTTCGTCTTCATGCACGGCCTCTCCGACCGCAAGCCCGCCGACTGAGCGAACGGAGCAATTTCGGAGAAGCAGCCGGTCAGGTGCGCGCCATAGCCTGGCCGCATGACGACGATCACAAATGTTTCCCTGGTCACGGTGTACGTGACGGATCAGGACGCGGCCAAGCAGTGGTACATCGACAAGCTCGGATTCGTCGAGACCGCTGACGTCACGATGGGCGACAACGGCTTCCGGTGGGTCACGGTCGCGCATCCCGCACACCGGGAGCTGGAGATCACGCTCATGCTCCCGGGGCCGCCGCTGGACGAGAACTACGCCGACGCGGTCCGGCGCGCGCTGGCGAACGGCACGCACGGCTCGCTCGGCCTGCGGACCGAGAACTGTCAGAAGACTTTCGAAGAACTCACCGCCAAGGGAGTGGAGTTCGTTCAGCCGCCCGCCGAGCGGCCCTACGGGACCGAGGCGATCATCCGGGACAACTCGGGGAACTGGCTGGTCCTGGTGGAGCCGAAGGAATACTCGCCGCAGGACTTCGCGTAGTACCGGCCGGGCGATCGGGGCGTTGCCCCGGCTCACGCTGGGGCAACGGACGGATTCGTCAGGCGGTCGGTTCGGTGGTCAGCCACTCCTCGATGAATTTGCGCTCGCTGTTGAGCACCCGGTGGTGCAGTTGTTCGGCGAGCGGCTCGATGGCGCCGCCGACCAAAGGCACCTTCACCTGCACGGTGCCTGCCACCTCGAGCTCGGAACCTTCGGCGGTGGAGCGCAATTCGTAGGTCCCGGACATGGCGGTATTGATGCCGCCGGTGCTGGCCTCGAAGGTGCCCTTGGCGACCTCGCCGACCAGAGGCTGCCAGTTGTCGGTGCGGGAGAAGGTGAGCTCGCTCTTGAGCACCTTGCGCACCAGCGCGGGAATCTTGTCCTCCGCGGCCTTTTCGGTCATCTGGATACGGATGGTGCCCGCGCCGTCGGGGTGCGACACCTGCAGCGTCGCGGTCGGGGCGTCGGCGAAGCGCGCCTGCCAGACGTCGTCGGTGGTGATTGCCCGGTGGAGATCTTCGACCGGGACGGTGTAGGGCACGGTGAAGCTGAATTTTCGGGACATGGCCGCCACCGTAGCCGAGCCGGTCGGTAGCCTGTGGCGGTGTCGGAAACCAGCCAGTCCACCGGGCGGCCGATCCGCCTGCGGCGGGCGAGGATCGGCGTGCTCATCGCCGCGACCGCCGTCAGCGTGCTGGTCGCGCTGCTGGTGCTGGCCGCGTGGCGCAACGACTACCTGATCAGCTCCGACAAGGGCAGCACCACGGCCGAGGTGCTCTCGGCGGGGCGGCTGCGCTCGGCCGTCATGTACGTCACACCGGATGGTGAGACGCACAATCCGAAGGTCGGCGTGCTGTATCCGACCAACCTCACCGCGGGCGAGCGTATCCGCGTGGAGTACAGCCGCAGCGACCCCGACCTGGTGCGCGTGGAGGGACGCGACGTGCGCGTCGCGATACCGCCCGCCTTGTCGGTCATCGTGGTGGTCTGGCTGCTCGCGCTTCCGGCGTTGTGGCTGCTCACCCGCGTGAGCAAGCGCAGGCCCGAGCCGGTGAGCTGAGCCCGCCGACGGGGTGCGGTCCTGACAGTTCGCCGGAACTTTCCGTGCGCTTCACTTCGGCGTGACGACGCGGCGCGGTGTAGCGGTCAGGCTGAGAGCGTGCGAGTAGCAATCGTCGCGGAGTCGTTTTTGCCGAATATGAACGGCGTCGTCAACTCCGTGCTGCGGGTGCTGGATCACCTGGACCGGCACGGACACGACGCGCTGATCATCGCGCCGGACACCCCGCGCGGGCTACCCGCCGCACCGCGCAGCTACGCGCGGTTCCCGGTTCACCGGGTGCCCGCGGTCATGGTCCCGAAGATCAGTTCGCTCCCCGTCGGGCTGCCGCAACCGGGCATCGTCTCGGCCATCGACGACTTCGACGCCGACGTGGTCCATCTGGCCTCGCCGTTCCTGCTCGGGGCCGGCGGCCTCGGCGCGGCGCTGCGCCTGGACTTGCCGACCGTGGCGGTCTACCAGACCGACGTCGCTGGTTTCGCGAAGAGCTACGGCCTCGGGCTGGCGAGCCGGGCGGCCTGGGGATGGACCCGGCGCATCCATGAGGGCGCCACCCGCACCCTCGCCCCGTCCCGGGCCGCGGCGGAGGACCTGGCCAGGCACGGTATCCCGCGGGTGCACCGGTGGGGCCGCGGTGTCGACATCGCGCGCTTCACCCCGAGCGCCCGATCCGCCGCGCTGCGCGACACGTGGCTCGGTGGGCGAGAGCGGCTGCTGGTCGGTTTCGTGGGGCGGCTCGCGCCGGAGAAGCACGTCGAGCGGCTCGCGGTGCTCGCCACCGACCCGGACATCCAGCTGGTCATCGTCGGTGACGGGCCGGAGCGGCAGCGGCTGGCCCGGATGATGCCGACCGCGGTGTTCACCGGCGAACTCGGCGGCGACGAGCTGGCCCAGGCGTACGCCAGCCTGGACGTGATGGTGCACGCGGGCGAGCACGAGACGTTCTGCCAGGGCGTGCAGGAGGCGCTGGCGTCGGGCGTCCCGGTGATCGGTCCCGACGCCGGTGGTCCGCGCGATCTGATCGCGCACTGCCGCAACGGCTACCTCCTTCCGGTGGACCGGTTCAGCGAACTGCTGCCCAGCGCCGTGGGGGCGCTGCACGATCCGGCGCTGCGGACCAGGTTCGCGGGCGCGGCCAGGAAATCGGTGCTGTCGCGCACCTGGCCCGCCATTTGCGGTCAACTGATGGGTCACTATGCCGAGGTGACCGGGACGCGGATCCGCCTGCCGCATTCGGCTTGACCGCGATCGGCGTGACCGACGCATCGTCGTGCCATGCTCGGTTCGTCCCTGGCCGGGAGTTAGTGTCTTGACGTGGCGAAAACGCAATCGAACCGGGCCTCGTTGGACAAGCAGCCGCGGGAAGTCGCGGCGATGTTCGACGGCGTCGCCCGGCGATACGACCTGACCAACACGGTGATCTCCGCGGGGCAGGATCGCTACTGGCGCTGGGCGACCCGCAGAGCGCTCGCGCTGCGACCGGGTGAGCGGGCGCTGGATCTCGCGGCCGGGACCGGCGTGTCCACCCTGGAGCTGCGGAAATCCGGCGCGTGGTGCCTGGCGGCCGACTTCTCCAAGGGCATGCTCGCCGCGGGCCGGTTCCGCGACGTGCCGATGGTGACGGCCGACGCGATGGCGCTGCCGTTCGCCGACAACTCCTTCGACGCGGTGACCATCTCGTTCGGGCTGCGCAACGTCGCGGACACCGACCTCGCGCTGCGGGAGATGCTGCGGGTCACCAAACCGGGCGGCAGGCTGGTGGTGTGTGAGTTCTCCACACCCGTCGTCCCGGTGTTCCGCACGCTGTACCTGGAGTACCTGATGAAGGCGCTGCCCAAGGTGGCGCGCGTGGTGAGCAGCAATCCCGACGCGTACGTCTACCTGGCCGAATCCATCCCGGACTGGCCGAACCAGCGCAGGCTGGCCATGCGGATCGCGGCCAACGGGTGGTCCTCGGTGAAGTGGCGTAACCTCACCGGCGGCGTCGTCGCCCTGCATCGCGCGTACAAACTCGGCTGAACCGGAGACCCCGATCACACCTCACCGCCGGATTTCGGCGCGGTGAGGAGGAATGTCACCTGCCGATAACGCGGGGTAAATCCGGCGCAATCGGCGGTCCGCATGATCGAAGGCATGTCTGACGCAGTGACCGGCCGCAGCGACGGCATCGCCCGAACGGCGTGCTCGTACTGCGGCGTGGGCTGCGGAATGACGGTGCAGACCAGCTCCGGCGCCGGGGGCAAGCCGGTGATCGCCAAGGTCAGCGGCGACAAGCTGCACCCGGCGAACGCGGGGCGGCTGTGCACCAAAGGGGCCACGCACGCGGAGCTGATGCGCACGTCCGGCCGGATGGAGACCGCCTACCGGCGCTCGGAGCGTGGCCAGGTTCCGGTGCCGTTCCCCGTCGACGAGGCCGTGCACGAGGCCGCCACCCGGCTGCGGGCAATCCTGGACGAACACGGTCCGGACGCGATCGCACTGTATGTCTCCGGGCAGATGTCGCTGGAGGCGCAGTACCTCGCGACCAAGCTCGCCAAGGGTTATCTGCGCACCATGCACATCGAGGCGAACTCGCGACTGTGCATGGCCAGCGCGGGCACCGGGTACAAACAGTCGCTCGGCGCGGACGGTCCGCCCGGCTCCTACGACGACTTCGAGCACGCCGATCTGTTCTTCGTGATCGGCGCGAATATGGCCGACTGCCACCCGATCCTGTACCTGCGGATGGCCGACCGGCTCAAGGCGGGTGCGAAGCTCATCGTGGTCGACCCGCGCCGCACCGAGACCGCCGCGCGTGCCGATCTGTTCCTCCAGATCGCCCCCGGCACGGATCTCGCGCTGCTGAACGGGCTGCTGCACCTGCTCGTCGAGAACGGCGACATCGACGCGGAGTTCATCGCCGAGCACACCGAGGGCTGGGACGCGATGCCGGAGTTCCTGGCCGACTACCCGCCGGCGCGGGTCGCCGAGATCACCGGACTCGCCGAAGCCGACATCCGCACCGCCGCGCAGTGGATCGGCGCGGCGGGTGAGTGGATGTCGCTGTGGACGATGGGACTCAACCAGTCCACGCACGGCACGTGGAATACCAACGCCCTGTGCAACCTGCACTTGGCCACCGGTGCCATCTGCCGTCCCGGCAGCGGGCCGTTCTCGCTCACCGGCCAGCCGAACGCGATGGGCGGACGCGAGATGGGCTACATGGGGCCCGGTCTGCCCGGTCAGCGCAGCCTGCTCTCCGCCGAGGACCGCACGTTCGTGGAAACCGAGTGGGGCCTCGAACCGGGCACGCTGCGTACCGAGGCCGGGCCCGGCACGATCGAGATGTTCCGCGGACTGGCCGAGGGCACGATCAAGGCGGCGTGGATCATCTGCACCAATCCCGTTGCCACCGTGTCGAACCGGAAGACGGTGATCGCGGGCCTGGAGGCGGCCGAACTGGTGATCGCGCAGGACGCCTACACCGAAACCGCGACCAACGCGTACGCCGATCTGCTGCTGCCCGCCACGCTGTGGGCGGAAACCGACGCGGTGATGGTGAATTCCGAACGCAACCTCACCCTGCTCCAGCAGTCGGTCCCGCCCACCGGCGACGCGCGGCCGGACTGGCAGCTGATCGCCGACATCGCCACCGCCATGGGGTTCCCCGGCTTCGAGTTCACCTCGAGCGCCGAGGTTTTCGACGAGATCAAGCGGTTCGCGAATCCCGCGACCGGCTACGACCTGCGCGGGGTGAGCTACGAGGCGCTGCGCGACGGCCCGATGCAGTGGCCGTGCGCGCAGCCCGAGCGCAGGCGCAATCCGATCCGGTACCGCAACGACGGGGTCAGCCAGACGCTGTTCGTCGACGAGAACGGCCATCAGCCCAGGCTCGCGTTCGCCACACCGAGCCGCCGGGCGGTGTTCTGGCCGCGGCCGCACATGCCGCCGCGGGAGATGCCGGACGACGACTACCCGTTCCTGCTCAACACCGGCCGCCTGCAGCACCAGTGGCACACGATGACCAAGACCGGCAAGATCGACAAACTGACCAAGCTGAACGGGACGCCGTTCGTCGAGGTGCACCCGGCCGACGCCGAGCGCCTCGGCCTGCGCGAAGGCGACCAGCTCGAGATCGCCTCGCGCCGGGGCCGGGCCGTGCTCCCGGTGCAGGTCAGCGACCGGGTTCGCCAGGGCGATTGCTTCGTGCCGTTCCATTGGAACGACGAGCAGGGCGAATACCTCACCATCAACGCGGTCACCAACGACGCGGTCGACCCGGCGTCGCTGCAACCGGAGTTCAAGGCGTGCGCGGTGGCGCTGCGCCGGGTCGCCGCCGTGCCGCAACCGGCGGCTCACCCCGCACTGCCCACGGTGGCGTCGGCGCACCCGCTGGCGGCCGTGCTCGGCCTGGACAGCGGCACCGCACCCACGCTCAGTGAGACCGAGCGGATCTACCTCAGCGGCTATCTGGCCGCGCTGCAAGCACTTCCGGTGACCGGGCAGCCGGTGCTTCCGGAGTCGGCGCCGATGTCCGCGCAGAGCAGGCTGTGGGTCGATGGCCTGCTCGCCGGTATGTACTCGCGCGGCACGGCGGTCCCGGTGACCGCGCCGAGCGCGGGTGCCGCCGCGCGCGCGATCACCGTGCTATGGGCTTCGCAGACCGGCACCGCGGAGGAATTCGCCGCCAAGGCCGCCGCGCGCCTGGCCGAGGGCGGTTTCGCCCCCCGGCTGCTGGACCTGGATTCCTGTGACATCGGCGCGATCAGCGGCGACGTGCTGGTGATCAGCAGCACGTTCGGCGACGGAGGACCGCCGGACAATGGAGCCGATTTCTGGGATCGGCTGACCGAGAGCGCCGTGCGGCTGACCGGTGTGCGATACGCGGTGTTCGCTCTCGGCGACTCGTCCTACGACGACTTCTGCGGCTACGGCCGCAAACTGGACCGGAAGCTGGCCGACCTGGGCGCGACGCGGCTGCTGCCGCGCGTCGACAGCGAACCCGACTACCAGGACGCCGCCGACCACTGGCTCGATGACGTGCTCGCCGCGTTCGGTGACGGTCCGGCAGACCCGTCCGACGAGCCCGGCTCCCCCGCCGATCTGCCGGCACGCGGCGGAATCGGCCCAGTACGCACGGCAACTGGTGCGGTAGCCACGATGGAGCGCCCGACCGCCGCGCCCGCGCTCGGCCGCACCCGCACCGCTCCCGCGCCGTTCACCCGCAGCACGCCGCTGCGCGCCCCGCTGGTGCGCAACGAGTTGCTGTCGGCGGGCGATTCGCCCAAAGAGGTGCGCCGGTTCGGGTTCGATCTGCGCGGTCTCGAAGCCGGATACGAGGTGGGCGATTCCCTGGGCGTCTGGCCGGTGAACGGCTCCTCGCTGGTCACCGAGTGGCTGACCGCCACCGGCCTGGACGGCCGCCGGGTGGTCGAAGTCGACGACCGCGAACTTCCGCTGGCCGAGGCGCTGCGCACGCACTACGACATCACCAAGGTCAGCCACGACCTGCTCGGCTTTCTCGCCGAGCGCAATCACAGCAGCAGGCTCGCCAAGCTGCTGCGCAGGGACAATCGCAACGAGCTGGCCAATTACCTGTGGGACCGGCAGGCCGTCGACGTGCTGCGCGATTTTCCGGTGCGGGCGGATCTGGTGGAGTGGCTCGGCACGCTGAAGAAGCTGCAGCCGCGGCAGTATTCGATCTCGTCGAGCCCGCTGGTCAGCCCGGATGAGGTGGAGCTGACCGTCGGCATCGTCCGCTACGGCGACCCCGTGGCCACCGGTTCGGCCGCACGGCGTGGCGGCGTGTGCTCGACCTTCCTGGCCGACCGGGCGGGAGCCGAACTCGCCGACGCGGCGGTGCCGATCTTCCTGCAACGGGCTCCGCACTTCCGTCCGCCCGCCGACCCGGCGACGCCGATGATCATGGTGGGACCGGGCACCGGCATCGCGCCGTTCCGCGGCTTCCTCCATGAGCGCAGGGCCCTCGGCTGCACCGGGCGCAACTGGCTGTTCTTCGGCGATCAGCACGCGGCGCACAACTTCTACTACCGCGCCGAGCTGGAGGACATGTTCCGCTCCGGCTTCCTGACCCGGCTCGACCTGGCCTTCTCCCGCGACCAGCGCGAGCGGATCTACGTGCAGCACCGGATGATCGAGCACGGCGCCGAGCTGTGGTCCTGGCTGCGCGATGGCGCCCACTTCTACGTCTGCGGCGACGCCAGCCGCATGGCGAAGGACGTCGACGACGCGCTGCTGCGGATCGCCCGCATCCACGGCAAACTCGACGAGGACGGCGCGCTGGCGTTCAAGAAGCAGTTGGTCGCCGAAAAGCGTTACGTCCGCGACGTTTACTGAGCTGACGCCCTGACCGCTGGTTGTCGCGGTCGGCGAGCACCGCTGGCTAGTCGGCCAGCAGGTACTCGCGGAGTTTCGCGCGGTCGGGTTTGCCGGGGCCGCGAAGCGGGATCTCGTCGAGCACGGCCAGCTCGCGCGGGGCGGCGATGGTGTCCAGTTCGGCGATCACGTGTTCGCGCAGTTCGTCGAGGCTGAGTGCGGCGCCGGGGTTGGGGACGACGGCGACGGCGACGCGCTCTCCGAGCCGTTCGTCCGGCAGCCCGAGCACCACCACCTCGCTGATCGCGGGATGGGTGCTCAGCACCGCCTCGACCACCTGCGGGATCACCAGCAGGCCGCCGGTCGTGATCGCCTCATCCAGCCGCCCGGTGATGGTCAGCAGGCCGTTCTCGAACGTGCCCGCGTCCTCGGTGCGGAACCAGCCCGGTTCGGCGAAGGCGGGATGGTCGGGCTGGTTGCGATACCCGGAGGCGATCACGGCACCGCCGATCACCACCCGGCCGTCCTCGATACGCACCTTCGTGCCGTCCAGTGGCACGCCGTCGTATACGCAACCGCCGCAGGTTTCGCTCATGCCGTAGGTGCGGACCACGGCGATACCTGCGGCTCGGGCACGCTCGTACACCGGAAGCGGGGTGGCCGCGCCGCCGACGAGCACGCCGTCGAGCTCGGCCAGTGCCGCGGCGGCCAGCGGCGAGTCGAGCGCCTTGATCAGCTGGGTCGGGACCAGGGCCGTGTACCGGCGCTCGCCGCGCATGCCCGAGATGGCGCCCGCGAGCGCTTCGGGCAGGAATCCGCCCGACACGTCCAGCACCGTGGGCTCGGTGCCCGCCAGGATGCTGCGCAGCAGCACTTGAATGCCCGCGATGTGATGGGTGGGCAGAGCCAGCAACCAGTTGCCCGGCCCGCCGAGCCGGGCGTGCGTCGCGGTGCCGCTGGCGCGCAGGGCCGCCGCGCTGAGCATCGCGCCTTTCGGCACTCCCGTGGTGCCAGAGGTGGTGACGACCAAGGCGACCTCGTCGTCGATCGGTTCGCCCGGCGACAACGCGTCGCTCAGGCGTCTCGCCTCGCGCCGGTCGCTGGTGGGAATCGGCAGCCACGCGGCCCCGTTGCCTTCCAGCGCCTGCCGCAGGTGCGGCATGACGTCGCCGAGACCCGATCCGGTGGGCATCGGCAAGGTTCGCAGTGTCTTACTCATGACCGATCTCGCCGTTCGCCCGGCTCGGTCGTGCCCAGAGCCGCTGTGCCCATGGCTCGCTCGCTGCGCTCCCTCACAGTAGGGATCGTGTCATGCCCGCGTCGCCGCACGCGGAACGGGTCGGTTTGCTGGGGTGGCGCGGGAGCGGTGCGGCCACCCGGATGGATCGGGGCTCGAGTACGACTGGCATCGGGACTGCGATTCACTCGTCGGACGGGACGCGGACACGGCAGCCCGGACATCGGCGGTCGGGTGGCCGTCTGAGCGTTATCGTCCTCGCCGGTTGTCGCGTTGGCAACTCGGCACGGCCCGCCCAACTACCGAATGGAACCGATGTCACTCCGGTGACCAGCGAGAATCCCGTCTGATCGGATGCGAGGGCGGCACCTCGACGAAGACGATCGGCACGCCGTCGGGATCGCGCACCCACATCTCGACCAGGCCCCATGGCTCCTCGACCGGGGCACGGTCGATCGCGATGCCTTTGAGCGACAGCTCCGCGGCGGCATCGGACAGATCGCGGACCTGGAGCCAGATGGCGCCCTCGAACGACGATGAGCTACCCGATCCGCCGTGCGCCGCCACCTCGATCAGCGACTGTCCGGCGAAGAAAACCGTGCCGCCGGGATACTCCCGCGCGATGGCCAGCCCCAGCCCGTCCCGGTAGAAGGCGAGCGTGGCCGCGTAGTCGGCGGGACGCAGGATGATCCGGCTACTGAGGATGTCCATGTCAGAAGTACCAGGGGTAGGGGGCCCAGTCCGGCGTGCGCTTCTCCAGGAACGCGTCGCGGCCTTCGACGGCTTCATCGGTCATGTACGCCATCCTGGTCGCCTCGCCCGCGAACAGTTGCTGGCCGACCAGCCCGTCGTCGAGCAAATTGAACGCGTACTTCAGCATGCGCTGCGCCTGCGGGGACTTGCCGTTGATGTCGGCGGTCCACTCCAGCGCCACGTCTTCCAGCTCGGCATGGTCCACGACCTTGTTCACCGCGCCCATCTGGTGCATCTCCTCGGCGGTGTAGGGCCGGCCGAGGAAGAAGATCTCGCGGGCGAACTTCTGGCCGACCATCTTGGCCAGGTACGCGCTGCCGTAGCCGCCGTCGAAGCTGCCCACGTCGGCGTCGGTCTGCTTGAAGCGGGCGTGCTCGCGGCTGGCCAGGGTGAGGTCGCAGACCACGTGCAGGCTGTGGCCGCCACCCGCGGCCCAGCCGTTCACCAGCGCGATCACCACCTTCGGCATGAAACGGATCAGCCGCTGCACTTCGAGAATGTGCAGCCGGCCCGCGCGGGCCTGGTCGACCGTGTCCGCGGTGTCGCCACTGGCGTACTGGTAGCCACTGCGTCCGCGGATGCGCTGGTCGCCGCCGGAGCAAAAGGCCCAGCCGCCGTCCTTGGGGCTCGGGCCGTTCCCGGTGATCAGCACCGCGCCGACGTCCGGAGTCATCCTGGCGTGGTCGAGTGCCCGGTAGAGCTCGTCGACCGTATGCGGGCGGAACGCATTGCGCACCTCCGGCCGGTCGAACGCGACCCGCACGGTGCCCTGCTCGATATGCCGGTGGTAGGTGATGTCGGTCAGGTTCTCGAATCCCGGAACGGGGCGCCACAGCTTCGGATTGAACGTCACCCCCGTGATTATTGCTGTTGTCCAATTTGCAGTGCCTGCGGCACTGCGTGTTCGCGGCCATGCTCGGTCTCGCTTCGCTCGAACGCCGCGGTTGTGCCGAGTGGTTGTGTTGTATGCATCGCCAGCGGCTTCGCCATGTCTGCCCGCTCTCGACTTGACGGTGTAAAACCAGGCGTTACCGTGCAGGTATGAGCGATCGAGTGAAACCTGTTATCGACCGGAGCGCGGTGGACGAGTCCCGGTACGAGAAGCACGGCGGATTCCCGAAGGTCACCGCGGCGCGGGTCGGGCCGAACTTCGGCGCGTTCGTCGAGGCGATGCGGACGCTACAGGATCTCGCGGTCGCCGTGGACGCGCCGGACGACGTCTTCGGGGCGGCGCAGGCCAAAGCCCGTGAGCTGATCGATCTGCTCGAGCCGTACCGCGCGCCGGAGTTGCAGGGTCCCGCGGGCCGCGCCGTGGAATTGCCCGGGCGCGGGAGCCTTTTGCTGCTGCCGTGGCGGGTGGTCGAGGCAGGACCGGACGGCATCGAGATGACCGGCGTGTTCCGCCGCTTCCATCTCGGCGGGAACGGGGCCGCGCACGGCGGCGTGCTCCCGCTGCTGTTCGACGACCTGCTCGGCATGATCGTGCACTACGCCGGACGGCCGATCAGCCGCACCGCGTTCCTGCACGTGAATTATCGCAAGATCACCCCGCTGGAGACGCCGCTGACGGTTCGCGGGCGGGTGGGCCGGATCGAAGGGCGCAAAACTTTTATCACCGCCGAATTGCTCGATGAGCAGGGCAATCTGCTCGCCGACTGCGAGGGATTGATGGTGCAGTTGCTGCCCTGGCAGCCGTAGCCGGGTGAACGCTGGCGCGGGTGCGTATAGTTGCCCTCGCTCGTTCATCGATATCGATCCGGAGGAACCTGAAAGTGGTTGCAGCACTGTCTGAATCCCTGCTCAACGACGCCAAGCGCCCGGCTTTCCTTGCCGATGCCGTCGAGGTTCTCGACGCCGAGGTGTCGGACAAGGGTGGTGCGTCCGGCCTGGCTGTGAAGGGTGGCTACGCGGCGGTCAAGAAGATCAGCCCGTCTATCGTGCCCGATGCGCTGGAGTCGTTGGCGCCCAAACTCGTCGCGCAGCTGGAGCCGTTCTGGCAGGAGTACGCCGCGTCGGGCTCCGGCAAGTTCGCCGATCTGCTCGTCGCCAAGTCCGACGACGTCGCCGAGGCGCTGCTCGCCGTCACCGACGCGCGCGCCGAGGCCTCCACCCGGCCTGCCCTGAAGAAGGTCTACTCCTCGATGCGCTCGTCGGCGAAGAAGAACGTCATCGAGGCGCTCCCGCGGGTCGGCGACCTGATCGAGAAGCACGCCAACTGATTTGCGAGGTCGCACATCGGGGCGTCTCGGCTTCCCGGCCCTCGATGTGCGACGCACGCGCGACCCATCGATCCCGCACCAAGCGACCGAGATCGACTGATTCGCGTCGAACCGCTAGCGGTGTGGTTCTGCTGAGCGCGGTCAGTGGGTCCGAAATGTATGCCGCCGCTTGTCCGTGCGTGACGCATCGCGGATCTCGCGCGGCGACCTGGGCGACTCCGCCCCGGTCCCACGGAGATCACCAACTCGGCGCGCGCACGTGGCCCAACAGCACCGCGCAATTCGCGTCCAGAGTGCGACGACAACAGCCGTGCCGCAGACGTGACCCGACAACACCGGCCGGCGCGGCCCCTGAGCATCGCGAACACCGGCGCTGCGCACGCATCCCCAACAGCACCGCCTGAGCCGGGCCCAGGGCATCACGAATCCGGCGCCGCAGACGTGGCCGAACAGCCTCACCGGGCCCGGGCCCAGAGACATCGCGAACACGACCGCGCCGCGGACCTCGCGCGGCAGCGCCCCGCCTGAGCCGGGCCAGGGCCATCGCGAATCCGGGGCCGCGGACATGGCCGAACAACCTCGCCCGGTCCGCGCCAGGGCATCGCGAATGCCGCCGGGTAGCGGACGTGGCCGAACAGACAATGAGACATGCCCCTCCCGGACGTCGAACAGGCGGAACTGTCTGCCAGTCTGGAGGCGTGAACCCGTCTACAGCACAAGCGCACGTCGTCGTGGACGAACTCGTGCGCGGGGGCGTGCGGGATGTCGTCCTGTGCCCCGGCTCCCGGAACGCTCCGCTGGCCTTCGCCCTGCAGGCCGCCGACGCGGCCGGGCGTTTGCGGCTGCACATGCGGATCGACGAACGGACGGCGGGCTTCCTCGCCGTCGGACTCGCCGTCGCGAGCAGGCTCCCGGTTCCGGTCGTGATGACCTCGGGCACCGCGGTGGCCAACCTCGGGCCCGCCGTGCTGGAGGCCAACTACGCCAGGGTCCCGCTGGTGGTGCTCAGTGCCAACCGGCCCTACGAGCTGCTCGGCTCCGGCGCCAACCAGACCATCGAGCAGTTCGGCCTGTTCGGCAGCCAGGTCCGCGCCACCATCTCGCTCGGCTTGGCCGAGGAGGAGGCGGGCGACGCCGACCATCCGCCCTACGGTCATCAGAACAGCCAGTGGCGCTCGGCGGTATGCCGGGTGCTCGCGGCGGCGCGCGGCACCCGCTCCGGCAACGCGGGCCCGGTGCACTTCGACGTCCCGCTGCGCGAACCGCTCGTTCCCGACCTGGTGCCGAACGAGTCGGCTCCCGGGGGCCGCGCCGGCGAGTGCGCCTGGACCGAGACCCAGTACGCGACGCTGGACGTGCCGCTCGATCTCGATCTTTCGCCCGACACCGTGGTGATCTCCGGACACGGCGCCGGACTCCGCCCGGAACTGGCGGCGCTGCCGACGGTCGCCGAGCCCACCGCACCCATGCACGGCCCCGCGCTGCACCCGCTCGCACTCCCGCTGCTGCGGCCCCGGCAAGCGATCATCACCGGCCGTCCCACCCTGCACCGCCAGGTGTCGAAGGTGCTCGCCGACCCGGACGTCCGCGTGTACGCGCTCACCACAGGTCCGCGCTGGCCCGACGTGTCCGGCAACGTGGTCGGCACCGGAACGCGCGCGGTCACCACAGGCGCCCCGAGCGCCGAATGGCTGAATCACTGCCACGAATTGAACGCGAAGGCCGACCAAGTGGTGCGCGCCGAACTCGCGCGGCACCCGAAGCCGACCGGGCTGCACGTCGCCGCGGTCGTGATGGACGCACTGCGCGACGGCGACCAACTCCTGCTCGGCGCGTCGAACCCGGTGCGCGACGCCGCGCTGGTGTCACATCCCCGCCCTGGGATCAAGGTGCTGTCGAATCGCGGCGTTGCCGGTATCGACGGCACGGTGTCCACGGCGGTCGGCGCCGCACTGCACCATCCGGGCCGCACCATCGCCCTGATCGGCGACCTCACGTTCCTGCACGACGCGTCCGGCCTGCTCATCGGGCCCGGCGAACCGCGGCCCACCGATCTGACCATCGTGGTCGCCAACGACGACGGCGGCGGCATCTTCGAGTTGCTCGAGCAGGGCGATCCGCAGTACGCGGGCGTGTTCGAGCGGGTCTTCGGCACGCCGCACGGCATGGATCTGGCCGCGCTGTGCGCCGCTTACCGCATCCCGCACCGGCAGGTCGATCCACAGCGGCTGGCCGTCGAGCTGACCGGGCACGCGCACGGTATGCGAGTGCTGGAGGTCGCCACCGAACGGTCGAGCCTGCGTGAACTACACGCGACGGTGCGGGCGAAGATCCAGCCCTGACCGGGGCAAGGTCGGTCAGTAGTCGAGTTCGTCCTCGACGTCGTCGTCCAGTGGGACCACGATGGACTGTTCGACCACGTCGGCCGGATTGGCGTCCCACACGTCGCGCTCGATGACCGCTCGCTCGGCGCTCTCTTCCGGCTCCGGTACGTCGTCGGGTAAGACCGGCTCCTCCGGATACGCCGGGATGGACTGCTCCGCGAGATCGGCCTCGGGGACCGCGTCCGCAAGGGGATCTGTCATCGTGCGCTCCTCTCCGCGTAGGCCTCGCGATCGGCATACCCGTCCTGGCACGCCGCAATCAAGGCGGATGTACAGCTGGCAGCATCGAGGATGCCCCTGGCCGGGCCGCGGGGCAACCACCTAGCAGGGTGGGTTATCCCGCCTCGTCCGCACGCGGGGCCGCCGTGTTCGCGGGATGCTCCACCAATGCGAGCGTGCGCCCGGCCATGAACCGCGCGGTGCGCACCGCCGTCCCAGATCGCGTCACCTCACTGACTTCCACCACGCCGCGCGTGATCCTCACTTCGACGCGCCGCCCGGCCCGGGTAGCCGCGATCTCGTAGCTGCGAGACCCGTCGCCGACATCGACGACGATCTCCACCCGATCACCCTTCATCCTCCAATTCTCCGCTTTTCCAGCGCTTTTCGCCGCTACGGCTGGATAACGGCGGCGCAGCTCGGGCCGCCTCCAGCGCTGGTCTGAACAGCCCCGTTGCACACGGGCGCCTACGCCGCCGCCCGGCGCCGACCGAGTCCGAGCGTGCGCGCGATGCGGGTCATGAGCTGAGACATCGCGGCTGGAAAGGAATCCGGCTCGGGGACGGTGACCGGGCGGACCCGGCCGTTGTGGATCGCGCTCACCCGCCAGTCTTCGGGCGTGCGCACCAGCACGAGCGTCTGGCGCGAGAGCCTGCGCTCGGGCAGCCGGGAGCGCCACGGCATCAGCACCGACGCGGTGCCGTGCAGGATCGCCACGTCCGGAGTGACGAAGCGGATCGACTCCACATCGCCGACGAGTGCCGAGCCCGCCAGCACGCCGCGAAAGAGCTTGTCGTGATTGCGCTGATGCTCGGTGCGGCCGATCGCGCGGGTGCCGTCGTAGGACACATAGTCGGAGTCTTCGGTGAACAGCGCGGCGTAGGCCGCGGCGTCGTTGTCGGTCCAGGCCCGCATGAGGTCCTGGAACAGCGCCCGGATCCGGGCGGCGTCGGTGGCGGTTCGGTCGGTGGTCTCGGTCATCGCTGGATTCCCTGCCCGTGCTATCGTTTCGGTGAACGAAATCTACGATAACAGAAAGTTTCGAATGTCGAAAGATGAACTCATCGGCGAAATCGGTACGCAGTTGCGGCTGCTCCAGCAGAGCTTCGACCTCTTTGACGAGGCGGTCGCCACACATCTGGGCTTGAACCGCACCGACCTGCGGTGCTTGGATGTCGCGCTCGCCCGCGGCCCGCTGCCCGCGGGCGAGCTGAGTGCCGCGCTGAAACTCAGTCCCGCGGCTACGACCACGGTCATCGATCGCTTGGAAAGTGCCGGGTTCGTCGCTCGCAGCCAGGACCCGGCCAATCGGCGCCGGGTGCTGGTGACCGCCACCGACGCCGCGGGTGAGGTGGCGCAGCGGATCTTCGAACCGGTCGGCCGCGCGGGCGCGCAGGCCCTCGACCGCTACGACACCGACGAGCTCGCGCTGATCCTCGACTTCCTGCGCACCGCGCTCGCCGTCCATCGTGAGCAGACCGATCGCGTCGTGTCGAAAGCCTGACCCAGGCGTGCGGATTCCACCGCGCCGGCTCACGGGCGCCCCCGGGTACCGATGAATTCCGGGAGGCTTGCACGTCTCACTAGGTGGAGACGTCCCCTCGCTCAGGAGATTCGATGAAACCGGAATTCGATTTCGAACCGGCGGCTACCGCACTCGAGGCGGTGGTCGCCGGCATAACCGAGGATCAGCTCACGCTGCCGACGCCATGTGCCGACACCGCGGTGCGAGACCTCCTCGTGCACGTCGTCGACCTGACCGAGGCATTCCGGCAGGCCGCCACCAAGGAAGCCGTTGGCAGTTCCGTCGCGCCGAACACGAGCCCGGACCGGCCTCTCGTGTCCGATTGGCGCAGCAGGATTCCCACACGGCTGAAGGCGCTCGTCTCCGCATGGCGCGAACCGGCGGCATGGGACGGTGTCACCGAAGCGGGCGGCGTCACGATGCCCGCCGCCGTCATGGCCACGGTCGCGCTGGACGAATTGGTCATCCACTGCTGGGATCTCGCCAAGGCGACCGGCCAGGAACCGCGCTACGACCCTGCCGACCTCGTGGTGCTCGTCGAATTTCTGGCGGATACGCCGCCCGAAGGCACACCGGGACTCTTCGGCCCGGTAGTGCCGATCCCGGCCGAAGCACCTGTCTTACACCGGCTTCTGGGCCTCACCGGGCGCGACCCGGCTTGGACCCCTGGCCCGCGTCGCGCCCGGCCGGCGTGACGAACATTCCAGCTCGCGCCGCGCTGGCGGCGGCCGCCGCGCTCGTACGGATTGTGTTGTCGTCGATGGGATCGCCGCTGGCGAGCAGTCTGTAGTAGAGCGGACCGGATACCGCGGACAGGACGGCACGGGGGTCGGTACCAGGTGGCGCCTCACCGCGCTCGATCGCGGCCACGACACAGGGTGCCCATTCGGTGAGCCGGATGTCGTAGAAGCGACGCAGCGCGGTGGCGGCGGTCTCGTCACAGGTAGCGGCGGCGATGACGGCTTGGAACAGCCGTCCTTGACGAGGGTCGGTCAACGTCGAGGCGACCAGATGGGCGTTGGCGGCGAGATCGCCGAGCAGTGAACCGGTGTCGGCGTGCGGCAGCGACTGTTCGGCCATGTCGGCCAGCAGATCGGTGACCAGCCCGGCGGGGGTTCGCCAGCGGCGGTAGACGGTGGTCTTGCCGACCTCGGCGCGCGCCGCGACCTCGGCGAGATCCAGGTGGGCGAAGCCACGTTCGGCGAGCAGGTCACCCGCGACGCGCAGCACCGCCTCGCGGACCCGCGCGGTCCGTCCACCAGGGCGAACCGATCCGGGCGCGGCCTCTTCCTGCTCCATAACGGGACTCCAGTTTCATTTATCGCTCAACGGGTGTAGCGTCCAAGTTGTTAATGGAACTATAGACCCCTTTGGGGGCCGTCCTTGGGTCATGCACGCGCACCTGCGCACCTCCGGACGGTAGACACGCATCAGGAGAGTCCTGTGAACATTCAGACGGTAGCCGCGCAGATGGAGTACCGGCGGCTGGGCGCATCAGGTCTGCTCGTCCCGGCCCTGAGCTTCGGCGCGGGCACCTTCGGCGGACGGGGCGAGTTGTTCAGCGCGTGGGGCGACACCGACGCCGAGCAGGCCCGACGGCTGGTCGACATCAGCCTGGACGCCGGGGTCACGATGTTCGACACCGCCGACGTCTACTCCGACGGCGCCTCCGAAGAGGTACTTGGCGCGGCGGTCAAGGGCAGGCGTGATCAGGTGCTGCTGTCCACCAAGGCGACGCTGCCGACCGGCCCCGGCCCGCTGGACGCCGGTTCCGGACGGGCCAGGTTGATCGGTGCGGTCGAAGCGTCGCTACGCAGGCTGGGCACCGACTACATCGATCTGTTCCAGCTGCACGCCTTCGACGCGGGCACCCCGGTGGAGGAAGTCGTCGCCGCATTGGACGACCTGGTGCGCGCGGGCAAGATCCGCTACGTCGGCGCCTCGAACTTCGCGGGCTGGCAGCTGATGAAATCCCTAGCCGCGGCCGATCGCAACGGCATGACCAGGTACGTCGCGCACCAGGTCTATTACTCGCTGGTCGGGCGCGACTACGAATGGGAGCTCATGCCACTCGGGCGCGACCAGGGTGTCGGCGCGGTCGTCTGGAGCCCGCTCGGCTGGGGCAGGCTGACCGGCAAGATCCGTCGTGGCCGACCGCTTCCGGAGGGCAGCCGACTGCATCGGACCGCCGAGGCCGGTCCGCCGGTCGACGACGAGAAGCTCTACGACGTGGTCGACGTCCTCGACGAGCTGGCCGCCGAAACCGGCAAGACGGTCCCGCAGATCGCCCTGAACTGGCTGCTGCGCCGCCCCACCGTCGCCACCGTCATCGTCGGCGCCCGCAACGAGGAGCAACTGCGCCAGAACCTCGGCGCGATCGGCTGGGAACTCGACGCCGACCAGATCGCGCGTCTCGACAAAGCCAGCGCCACCACCCCGCCCTACCCCTACTACCCGTACTACCGCCTGCCGGACTTCACCCGCCTGAACCCGCCCGCGGTGTGAGCGAACGCGCTGTCGACCTCCGATCGGCGCGGCCGCGCAACGGGTCCCGCTGCTCCCGATAACGCAAGAGTGCACGACAGAACCGTGCAAGGGCCGTGCAAGCAGGGACCGGCACAGTCGTCGGCATGACTTCTTTCGCACCATATTCAGCGCTCGCCGTGGAGGCGGCGAACAAGCCGTTGCGGAACTTGTCCGGCGGCATCCGGCGCAGGCTCGATCTGGCCGCCAGCCTGATCGCGACGCCGCCGCTGCTGAGGCGAGCGCGGCCGAGCGAGCCGACACGATTCTTTTGCCGCGATTCCGAGTGGTCGGTCGCATAGGCTGACCTCATGGCTGAGTTCGAGGTGGTCCGGTCGGCCGTGATCACGGCCGAACCCGCGCGAGTGCACGCGCTGATCAACGATTTTCACGAATGGGTCAAGTGGTCGCCCTGGGAGGACCTCGACCCGCAGTTGCAGCGCAGTTATTCCGGCGCGGACTCCGGTGTCGGCGCACGCTACGCCTGGAGCGGCAACCGCAAGGCGGGGGCGGGCAGCATGGAGATCATCAGCAGCACCGAGCGCCAGATCGGGTTGCGCCTGGAATTCCTGAAGCCGATGAAGGCCACCAACCAGGTGACCTTCATTCTGGATCCGGTGGAGACCGGCACCGAGGTGACCTGGCGGATGACCGGCCAGCAGACCGGCCTGATGGGCTTCATCGGCAAACTCATCCCGATGGACAAATTCGTCGGCCGTGACTTCGAGAAGGGACTCGCCGGGTTGCAGCAGGCAGCGACGGCCGCAACGGCCTGATCGCTGCGCGCGCATCAGGCGGTACGTTCGCCTTCGCTCCGGCCGGCGCGGGCTGAAGACGGACTACGTCCGACTGCGCCCATTATGCTGCGGGCATGGCTACTGCAGCGCAATGGATCGAGGGCGCGCGACCGCGTACCCTGCCGAACGCGATCGCCCCCGTGCTCGCCGGGACCGGCGCCGCCGCGTCCATCGACGGGGCGGTGTGGTGGAAAGCGATTCTCGCGCTGCTGGTTTCGCTGGCGCTGATCGTCGGCGTCAACTACGCCAATGACTACTCCGACGGCATTCGCGGCACCGACGACGTCCGGGTCGGGCCGGTGCGCCTGGTCGGGCAGAAACTGGCCTCCCCCGCCGCGGTGAAGTACGCCGCGATCGCCAGCCTCGCCATCGGCGCGGTCTTCGGTCTGGTGCTCGTCGCCACCAGCGCGTGGTGGCTGCTGTTGATCGGCGCCGCCTGCCTGGCGGGAGCCTGGTACTACACCGGGGGCAGCAAGCCCTACGGGTACAGCGGATTCGGCGAGCTGGCGGTGTTCGTGTTCTTCGGCCTGATCGGCGTGCTCGGCACCCAATTCGTGCAGGCGAACCGAATCGACTGGGTGGGCGCGCTGCTCGCGATCTCGGTGGGCGCGTTCTCCAGCGCCGTGCTCGTCGCGAACAACCTGCGCGATATCCCGACCGACACCGAGTCCGGAAAGGTCACGCTCGCGGTGAAACTCGGCGACCCCCGCACCCGCACCCTGCATCTCGCGCTGCTCACGGTGCCGTTCGTCGCGACGCTGATCCTGCTCGCCCGCACGCCGTGGGCGCTGGCCGGGCTGGTCGCCATTCCGCTGGCCGTACGCGCCAACGCGCCGGTGCGCGGCGGCAAGGGCGGCCTGGAACTGATTCCAGCGCTGCGCGATTCCGGCCTCGCCCTGCTCGTCTGGTCGGCGGTAACCGCACTCGCAATCGGGCTCGGTTAGCAGAATCTGGGTTGCGACCCACAGCAACCACAGTGGCCCCACTCCCGGTTTCGAGCGCAGCGAGATCGAGCATTGCCCGTTCGCGGCCCGGCTCGTGTCCGAGTGGCCGCCGCGCAAGAGACGAAGTCGCAAGCGGCGGTCGCTCGGACGCGAGCCACAAGGGGGCCGCGAACACGCAGCGCCGCAGGCGCTGCCGAAACAATCAGTCCTCGTCCGGGACCAGGATGCCGAGCACCCAGTTCACGACCGAGACGATGATGCCGCCGAACACCGCCGCCCAGAAACCTTCCACGCGCAGGCCGTAGTCGGTGAACGCGTCGGTGATCTCGGCGGTCAGCCACAGCATGAGCGCGTTGATCAGGAGCAGGAACAATCCGAGCGTCACGATCACCAGCGGCAGCGACAGCAGCTTGACGATCGGCTTGACCAGCGCGTTCACCACGGTGAACACCGCGGCGACGGCGAGCACGACGCCGACCTTCGCGGCGGTGCCCCCTTCCGGGGCGAGGATGTCGATCTTGTCGACCCAGAAGGCGGCCAGCCAGATGGCGACCGCGTTGATGACCAACCGAAGCACAAGCTGCATGGGCCAATGCTAGGCGGGATGGGCGGACATGCGCCGACTTACAACGGGATCCACGGCGGCGCAGGTCCGCTGGCTCACGCCGCACGGTCGAGCAGGGCGTGCACCTTGGGGCGCAAGTCGTGGATCGCGTCGTCGCCACCGAACAGACGCACGGTGGTCTGGTTGGGCGCCCGCAGGATTCCGAGCAGCACGTGCCCGGATTCGATGGATTTGTCCTTGCGGCCGAGCGCCTCGCGCAGCGCGAGCTCGAGCACCTTCTTCGCGTCCCTGGTGAACGGGATGTGCCCGTAGTTCCCGCCGCGGCCCCAGCCGAACGGTCCGCGCCGCGGTTCCGGCTCGGCGCGGTCGAGCGCGTCCTCGCCGAAATGGGCCTCCAGCGACTCGCGCACGGCCTCGAGATCGATGCCGATGGAGCGCAGCGCCGCGGCGTCCTCCGCGCCGAGCGGTTCGCCCTTGCCCTTCTCCGACAGCGCGCGGCGCACACCCTCGTGGGTGAGTCCGGCCTCCGCGAGCAGCGCGGTCAGCTCGGGTTCGCCCTGCGAAAGCAGACCGAGCAGCACGTGCTCCACCTCGATATTCGACGCACGCAGCGCACGCGCGTCTTCTTGGGCGATGATGATCGCCGTTTTCGCCGACCTGCTGAACCGTTCGAACATCAGCGGTTCCTGCCTTTCCGGTTGTACTTCTGGTGGACCGCCTGCTTGCTGACCTCGAGCGCTTCGGCGATCGCCTGCCACGACCAGCCCTGGGCACGGGCATTGGCCACCTGGATTGCCTCGAGACGTTCGAGCAGCCTGCGCAGTGCGAGCACCGCGCGCAGCCCGACCTTGGGATCGGGGCTGCCCGCGGCGGCCGCCAGTGTGGTTGCTTCCGTCATGCGTCAATTTTGATTGACACCGGCGAGTGGTGTCAACAAAAATTGACAACCGAAGGCATGGCGGAGCCCGATTCCGCCATAGGCGAACAGCCGCTACGACCACGAGCGGCCTTCGACAAGCACGCGGTCGCAGTCGGCGGCCGCACGGCGTCAGAGCACCGGCACCGGGTAACGGCCGAACCGCTCAGGCGTCCCAGATCCCGGTCGCCAGGAACTTGTCCAAGACCGCGGTCGGCTCGGCGAGGCTCAACCCTTGGGACGCGACCCAGTCGTCGTCGAAATACGTTCCCGCGTAACGATCGCCACCGTCGCAGAGCAGCGTGACCACGCTGCCGCTGCATCCCTCGGCGATCATCTCGCCGATGAGAGCGAACACGCCCCACAGATTGGTCCCGGTCGATCCGCCGACGCGGCGGCCCAGCCGAGCGCTCGCATAGCGCGCGGCGGCGATGGACGCCGCGTCGGGCACCTCGAGCATCCGGTCCACGACCTGCCCGACGAACGACGGCTCCACCCTGGGACGGCCGATACCCTCGATGCGCGAGGGCATTCCGGTCTGGTAGCCGGAATCACCGGTCTCGTAGCCGCCGAAGAACGCGGAGTTCTCCGGATCGACCACGGCCAATTTCGTTGCGTGCCTGCGATAACGGATGTAGCGGCCGATCGTGGCGCTGGTGCCGCCGGTGCCCGCGCCGACCACGATCCACTCCGGCACCGGATGGGTCTCCAACGCCATCTGGTCGAAGATCGATTCGGCGATGTTGTTGTTGCCGCGCCAGTCGGTGGCGCGCTCGGCGTGGGTGAACTGGTCCATGTAGTGACCGCCGCATTCGGCGGCCAACCGCGCCGCCTCGGTGTACATGTCCGGCGGGCGCTGCACGAAATGACAGCGGCCACCTTGCGCTTCGATCAGCGCGACCTTCTGCGGTGAGGTGCTCGCCGGCATCACCGCGACGAAGTCGAGGCCGAGCAGTTTCGCGAAGTAGGCCTCGCTGATCGCGGTCGAACCGGAAGACGCCTCCACCACCGTGGTGCCCTCGGTGATCCAGCCGTTGCAGATCGCGTACAGGAACAGCGAGCGAGCCAGACGGTGTTTCAGACTGCCGGTGATGTGGGTCGACTCGTCCTTGAGATACAGCTGCACGTCCCATTCCGCGGGCAGCGGGTAGCGCAGCAGGTGGGTGTCCGCGCTGCGCTGGGCGTCGGCGTCGATCAGCCGCACCGCGTTGTCGACCCAATCGCGCGGAACGGCGTGGTCGCAGGACCTCACGAAGACGTTCCCGCGTCCGGAGGGCTCGGCGGCTCCTCGCCGCGTAGCCGCGCCCGCAGCTGGGCTTTGTCCCGGCGCCTGCGCTCGTCGACCAGGGCGATGTCCTCGTTGACCTTGACGCGCAGCCGCTTGAACAGGGTCAGCGACAGCGGCATCGCGATGATCAGGGCGAACAGCGCGGCGACCACCAGCGGGATGTCCACCGACACCAGCTGGGCGGCCAGCACGATCACCGCGGTGAGCACTACCACGAGACCCAACCTCGCGACGGTATAAAGCGCCAGATTCCGGGCCAGCCGACGACCAACGCCAGCGGTTTGCTGTCCGGAAGCCTTTTCTGGTGGAGTTGCGTCACGCACATCCGCCAGCCTATGCGAAGCTGTTGCCCGCCCCCGGTGCACGCCCAATGCCGGAGGTGAGGCGCACATCCGTTTTGTCTATTACCTCCCCTTTACCAACTGTAGGTGGTTCGAGTACCTAGGGGTTTCAGTGCGACGATGGCGCCATCTGATGAGGGAACTGTCGAGAACGGAGAGGTTTGCTATGACTGCGATCACCGTCGGCGGCCAGGACACCCTGCTGACTCCGGGCCAGGTTGCTGCCCTGTTCCACGTCGACCCCAAGACCGTGACGCGCTGGGCTCACGCCGGGCGCCTCGGGTCGCTGCGCACACCGGGCGGACATCGCCGGTTCCGCGAATCGGAAGTACTCCAGCTGCTCAAGTCGCTGACCACCGAGGCGACCGCACGCTGATCGCAGGGCGCGCGGGCCCGTCGTCGCCGGGCCCGCGCTCGCCCGCAGGCGGATTTCGCGTCTGCGGTGTGCTGAAGTCACGTCCGCGACTACCCTCGTAATCAGGAGGTGAGCGACGTGACGTACCTGTTGGCACTCATCGCAGTGGTGGCAATCGCGGTGTTGTGCTGGAAGGCGTTCGGCCCCGAGCGGATCGGACCCACTATCCCGCAAACGCGTTCACCACAGCGCAAGCGCATCATCGGACCCGACGACGACCCGGAGTTCCTCTGGCGGCTCTCCCGCCAGCACCGCGACGGCGAGTCCGGTTCTGCCGAGCGCTGACGCGGCTCGATCCGCGTTCACACGCGCCCAGCGATATCCGGCGTGTGTGCCCCCGTTGCTCCGCGCCTTGCGCCGAGCATTCCGCTGTGCCGTCGTCCCGGCGGGATAACTCCCTCGTCCCGCCAGGCAGCACGGCCATCGACCACTCGGTCGGGGTGAGGCAGGCGCGCTGCGGTGCGCCTGCCTCGCCCGATCCGAGCGTCGATCAGGGTTCGCCGTTGACGACCGCCAGCAAGGCGTCCGTGAAGGGCTGTCCACCCTGGATGGCTCCGCCCGCGATCGCGCCGACGACCAGGCCGATCGGGCCGGTGATGATGCTGAAGAAGCCCAGGCCGATCAGGGCTCCGAGCAGACCGCCGAGCAGCGCGCCCGCGACCACGCCTGCGACGTTCTTGTTCAGTTCGGCGATGAGGCGATTCATCGAGCTGATCGGCTGCATCTCACCGATCTCCTTCGCGTCCGCCACCGGCGTGAGCGCGAGGCGCCTTCCGTTGTCACTGATCTCGTGCGCGACCGCCAGCTTGCTTCCGGAAACCTGGAAGGTCAGCGGCACCTCGGCGACCACGGCGCCGGTGTCCGAGGTCAGTTTGATCTTGGTACCGTCGTCGACCACCGCGAAGGTGCCATGCTCGACAGCGGTAGTGATAGTGCCGGTTTCGCGGGAGACCGTGGTGCGATAGTCGACGCCCTGCTCTACGCCGACTGTCGCTGTCTCCTTATCCGCTTCCACGGGTTGCGCGTTCGCGGCCCCCGCCGTGATGCCCACGGCGGCAACCGCGGTGAGCGTGATGGCGGCAATAGTGCCGAACTTCATTCTGGATTCCTTCTCGAGACCTCCGGCTCCCGAGGCCGGATGGCGTGTGACTGTACAGCGCCCGTAGCTTGTTGCCAGACTTGGCGATCGGCATACGTCTCGCGAAGGTTCGTTATGTGATTGTGATCAGTTCGGCTGACGAAGACGACGCACAGGTTAACTCCGGGGGCGAATCACTGCCCCTGGGGACGAAAACTCGACGCGGGCGCGCCGCGTAGTGTATGCATGGCGTGGTCTTCAATCCGCTTAATTCATAACTTCGGGTCGGCTCAGGCGTGGGTTCGAAGGTTACAGCTGTGGAGGACGTGACGTGTCGCGCCAACGTATCCGTGCCGCTCTTACCTTGACTGCCTTCATGGCTGGAACCGCGCTGGCTGCGGGCATCGTGGTCGCCGCGGCGGTGTCGATGTCGGATCCCGCGGAGGAGCCGGCCAACGCCGCCCAGACCGGCAACGCGACAACCACCTCGGCGCCGCCACCGACCACCACCGAGGAGCTGCCCACCACCACCGAGGAACTGCCCACCACCTCGGCGATGCGCGGCGCGTCGAACAAGGGCGCCACGAGTTTGCAGGTGAACATCGGCGACTGTGTGCACCTCGGCGGCTCCGGCATCGACAAGGCCGCCTGCGGCACCCCGAACTCGACCTACAAGGTCTTCGAGAAGGCCCCGGCAAACAGCCAGTGTCCCACCGACGCCGACCACACCTACAACGAAACCCTGCAGGGCGCAGCGCAAGCCGCGCTGTGCCTGGATATCGACTGGGTCGTCGGCGGCTGTATGGACGTGGTCCCCGGTAACCCGAAGCGCCTGGACTGCGCGGCCCCCACGCCAACCGGCGTGCGGGTGATGGACATCAAACAGAACACCGTCGACGTCAACGCCTGCGGCTCGACCGACAGCGGAATCGTCTACCGGCAGCGTCATTACGTCGTGTGCGTCAACCGCCTTTGACCGCTGCCAGCGGCAGCACACCCGACGACAGAAACGGCGAGGCCATCCGGCCTGAGACGCGTGGAACAGACCGATGAGGTGTCTGCCTACCCGCCCGAGCGGATCGGAAGGCGAGACGACCCAGACGTCCTGGTCAGATGTTCCGCTGAACGAGACCGCTGGCGGCCGAACTCTCCGTCAGTATTCGAGTTCGGTCCAGGGGATGCTGATCGGGAACGGGAAGTCGATCTCGATTCCTTCCGGGTTCTGATGGGTCCACTCGGCGACGACGATGTAGTTGGCGGCACGGAGTGGGTGAACTCCGTCCGGGAGCTGAACGTGGCCGATGTCGAGGCCATAAGCACGCACCGTGGCAATCGCGCTGACCTCGCGGGCCAGCGTCACCTCCCAGTACCACGGGATACCAGCGCTGGCGTAACGCCCCTTCTTGGCTTCGATGTCGGTCTGCGTGTTGGACGGGGACAGGACCTCGCCGACCAAGAGGACGTCACTGCTCCGTACGTCCTGATAAGGCGATCCCAGGCAGCGGTGGACGAGGAAGTCGGGTGTCAGGAAGTTGGACTTGCCGGTGCGGCCCAGGAATACGTTCGTCTCGGTGGTGACACGCCAGCACTGTTCAGGATCCTCCGACATGACCTTTCGTGCACAGCGTTCGAGCGTGGCCCAGAGTCGGTTGGAGAAAGTCTGATGCTCGGCGGGCCCGCGACGTACCCAGACCACGCGACCATCCCATAACTCGATCTGCCCCGCGATCTCCTCGGGCAGTCGCTCCAGTTCCTCCCAGGTCATGTACGCAGGGAGGTCCGGCCGTTCGATGTGCGGAAGGGACATGCCGCAATGGTAATGGCGACACCGCCCGGCGGATGCTTGATTTTTCTGTGCCAGTGCTAGGGAGGTGGAGCAGGGACGATCCGGTGTCGGTCAAAGGTACTAGTTCAGCCCGGCGTAAGAGTGAAGCCCGCTGATCACCATGTTGATGATGAACAAGTTGAACAGCATGGCGACGAAGGCGGCGATGTTGATCCAGGCGGCCTTGGTGTCGCGCCAGCCGGAGGTGGCGCGGGCGTGCAGGTAGGCGGCGTAGAGCACCCAGGCGATGAAGGAGCAGGTTTCCTTGGGGTCCCAGCCCCAGAAGCGGCCCCAGGCGGCTTCGGCCCAGATGGCGCCCAGGATGACACCCGCGCCGAACAGCGGGAAGCCGATGATGGTGGTCTTGTAGGCGAGCCGGTCCAGGGTGCGGGCGTCGGGCAGGCGGCGGGCGATGGCGCCGAGGACGTTGTTCGACTCCTGGCCGTCGGGCTGGCGCAGGCGGTACAGGAACAGCATGCTGGCCACGCCCGCGAACAGGAAGACGCCGCTACCGACACTGACGATGGTGACGTGCACGGGCAGCCAGAACGACTTCAACGCGGGCACCACGGGCGCGGCGTCGGCATACAGCACGGTGCCCGCGAGGAACAGCAGAATCAGCACCGGCACCAAGAGGAACGCCCACATCGCGCGGTAGCGCTGCTCGCGCAGGAACAGCAGCCCCACCAGCACGGCAGCGGCCGTCGCCATGCTGACGAACTCGTACATGTTGCCCAGCGGGAAGCGATGAGTCGAGAAGCCGCGCAACACGATCGAGGCCACATGCAACGCGATCGCGACCATCAGCACCGAGAACGCCATGTTGCCGAGCCGCTCCGACAGCGGTGTACGTGCGGGCTCGACGACTCGGCCCGGCCCCTGCGGCGTCGATCCGCCGCCCACCGTCACCAATTCGCGTTCGGCGACCCTGCGGCTGCGCGCCGTCGCGTACTGCCAGATCAGCAGCACCAGCACCAGCGCATACACCACGATCGCCGTTTTGAACGCGAAATCGCTGTACCTGGCGATGGTCTCGTCGATCGGCATGGTCACTCTCCCGTGGTCTCGGCGCCCCGCGCCGCGGTGGTCTCGGCGTCCGGCTGCTCGTCGAGCAGGCGCTCGCGCAGCCGGTCGAACTCGTCGCCCCAGCCTGCCTGATCGGTCCTGGCGAGCCCACCCATCTCTACTACAGTGCGTCGTTTGTCAACGGTACCGGCTCCGTCGTCGGCCGGGTACACCCGCACCCAGATCCGCCTGCGCTTGACCAGCAGCGAGACCAGCAGGCCCGCCATCATCAGCAGCGCGCTCACCAGCACCCACTGCTGGGCGGGATCGTGCGAGACCTGCAAATTCACGAACTCCTGCGCGCCGTCGAAGGCGACCTTGGTGCCGTTCGGCAGCGTGGTCGACTCGCCGGGGCGCAGATTGACCCTGGCCTCCTTGGTCAACCTGCCCTGCTTGACCTGCTCGGGGTCCAGCGCGAACAGCGATTGCGGCTTGCCGGTGTCCAGCCCGGTGTCGCCGCGATAGATGTCGACCGCGACGGCCGGATCGTTCATCGCGGGAAACGCCGAGGTCAACAGCGATCCGTGGAACATGGCGGTGGGCGCGAACAGGCCCTCGATCGCGATCTGGTTCTTGCGGCGTTCCTCATCGGTGGCGTACATGCCGCCGGGCGGATCGATCCGCAGCACTCCGCTGGACAGGAACGTCGACGCGTCGTCCGGGCGCCATTGGATGGACTCGGTGCGCGTCTGCCCATTGGGGAAAGTGACCGTGAAGGTCGGCGCGTAGCCGTGGCCCTGCAGGTAGAGCCGGTCACCGGCGACGCGCAGCGGGTGGTTCACCCGCACCTGGGTGTCCCGCCAGGTGTCCGTCCGAAGGTCCCCGCCCGCCTGGTAGGCCAGATCGGCGGTGAACATCTCGGCCTGCCCGTTGGTCAGGTAGTCGGCCCGGAAGTTCTCGACCCGCACGCAGATCGGGGTCATGCCGGTGCCGTCGTTGACGTTGCCCGCCTTGAACGAGTCGAACACCGCCGGCGAGGTGGTGCAGAAGCCGGGCCCATTGTTCGCCAGGACGATGACGCTGCCCTCGTAGCCGAACAGCTTGCCCACCGCGATGGCGACCAACAGCCCGACCAGCGCGAGATGGAACACCAGGTTGCCGAGCTCGCGGGTGTAGCCCTTCTCCGCCGAGAGCGCCAGTTCGCCGTCACGGTTGCCGGGCCGGACCTCGGTGCGCCAGCCGCGCAGCTGAGATCGCGCGTGGTCGATCACCGCACTGGGCGACTGCGCGACGCGGCCCGAGTAGTGGTGCGGCAGCCTGGTCAGGTTGCGTGGCGCCCGCACCGGCGGCGTGCGCAAGGCGCGGTAGTGATCGAGCGTGCGCGGCAGGATGCAACCGACCAGCGAGATGAACAGCAGTACGTAGATGGCGGTGAACCAGAAGCTGGAGAACACGTCGAACAGCTCGAAGCGGTCCATCCACGGGCCGAGCGTGGGCCGGTCGGCGATGTACTGGGCGACCTTCTGCTCGTTGAGGTTGCGCTGCGGCAGCAGTGCGCCGGGAATCGCCGCCAGCGCGAGCAGGAACAGCAGCACCAGTGCGGTGCGCATGCTGGTGAGTCCACGCCAGGTATTGCGGACGACAGCCCAGGCTCGTCCGGCCAGGGATTGCCGCGGCGGCCGCGCCGAGTTCTCGGTGTTCGGCGGGTGGGTCACGGTCATATCGGCAAAGTCACCTCGGAGACGAACGCGTCGCGCACCCAGGCGACGAACTGGTCCCACGCTCCGGTGACCAGCGCGGCGCCGACCGCGACGAGCAGCATCCCCCCGATGATCTGGATGGTGCGGGAGTTGCGGCGCAGCCAGCCGACCCCGCGCAGTGCGCTCGCCGATCCGAAAGCGAGCACGACGAACGGCAGGCCCAGGCCGAGGCAATAGGCGACGATCAGCGCGACGCCGCGCACGGCCGTGGTCCCGTCGGTGCCCGCGGCCACCGCCATGACGCCGGACAGCGTCGGGCCGAGACACGGCGTCCACCCGAGCGCGAACACTCCGCCGAGCAGCGGCGCGCCCATGATGCTGGTGAGCCTGCGCGGCTCCATCCTGGTGTCGCGCTGCAACGCGGGCACCAAGCCGATGAACACCAGGCCCATCAGGATCGTCACCACGCCACCGATTCGTTGCAGCAGTTCCCGGTTCACGTTGAGCGTCTGAATGACCCCGAACACCGTGGCGGTGGCGAGCACGAAGACCACGGTGAACCCGGCGACGAACAGCCCGGCCGCACCGGCGACCCGCATCCGCTCCGAGCGAAGCGGTTGCGCGACGACGGTCGACCCGGACCGCGCCGCGCGGGACCCGGTGGCCTCCGTGACGGTGGCGGGCGGCGCCTCCGCCCCGACCAGTCCGGCCAGATACGACAGGTACCCGGGGACCAGCGGCACCACGCAGGGCGAGGCGAACGACACCAGACCCGCGAGCAGGCACGCGCCGAGCGCCAGCAGCAGCGGACCGGAGGCCGCCGTCTGCTGGAACGATTCACCGACTCCGGCGAGCACCATCAGATGGCCTCCCCGGTTCGCGGCGCGAGGCGCTCAGGTCTCACACCGATTCCTCCCGCGTGTCTTCTGGCGCTCGTCCCGCGCCGCGGCGCAACGACACCTTCCGCTCGGTGGCGGCGGGCTCTTCGGCTACCTCGAACACGGCGAAGTCCAGCAGCGAGTCGGCGGCGACGCTGCGCGGCACGGTGGCGATACCCGCCCACCGGTCGTCGACGGCCCATCCGCCGCCGATGCGTCGGGCGCCCTGTCGTGGCCGGCAGGCACGCAGGTGACGGGTACGACGGTCGCGATTCACTGTGATTCCTCCGCGGCGAGACGTTCGACCACCGGCTGCAGATCCTCGGCGAGCAGGGACCGCAGGAAAACCGCGGCGACCCGGTGTTGCCGGTCGAGGACGAGGGTGGTGGGGATGACACTGGTAGGGAAATTCCCGCCGAGCGCCAGCAGAGTGCGCATCGACGGGTCGTAGATGGACGGATAGCCGACCTTGTTGTCGACCACGAAATCTTGGGCCTTGTCCTGCTGTGGATCGCGGACGTTGATGCCGAGGAACGCGACGCCCTTGTCCTTGGTCGCCTCGTAGACCTTCTCCAGGGCGGGCGCCTCGGCACGGCACGGACCGCACCACTGGCCCCACAGGTTGAGCACCACGACCTTGCCCGGGTAGTCCTCGACCGACATGGTCTTGCCCGCCGTCATCAGGTCCGGACCGGCCAGCTTGCCGATGGTGCCGCGGTCGGCGGGCGGGTCGTAGAGGATATCGGTCTTGCCGCCGGGCGAGACGAATTCGAAGGTGCCCCCCGAGGCCACCGCGTCCGAACCGGTCGAACACCCCGCGAGGGCGGCGACCAGCGCCACGGCCGCGAGCAGAACCGGCAGCACCCGCCCGGTGCGCGTGGTGGGCGGGGTAACGGACGCGGTGCAGCGAGTCATGCGCCGTGTACCGAGGGGTCCGAGCCGCCCGCCGGCTCGGAGTAGACGATGTCGACGAGGGTGTCGCCGTGATAGACCAGCGAGGTCAGCGACGCGAGCGAGCACTGCCGGTGCCGCGGGTCGTGCCAGAGCCGCTGTCCCTGCAGGAACCGGCGCAGCGTCCACACGGGCAGCTGGTGGGAGACCAGCACCGCCTCGCGTCCGGCCGCTTCCACCCGCGCCTTGTTCACCGCGGCCAGCATGCGGTGCGCGATCTGCAAGTAGGGCTCGCCCCAGGACGGGGTGAACGGATCGCGCAGCTTCCACCAGTGCCGCGGTTTGCGCAGCGCGCCGTCGCCTACCGAGACGCGCAGACCCTCGAAGGTGTTGCCCGCCTCGATGAGGTTCTCGTCCGTCCGCACGATCAGGTCGTGCTGCGCGGCGATCGCCTCGGCGGTCTCCTGTGCGCGCTGCAGCGGCGAGGCGATCACCAGCGCGATGTCGTGATCGGCCAGCGTCCGAGCGACCGCGCCGGCCTGCGCGCGGCCCGCCACCGAGAGACTGAATCCGGGCAGGCGCCCGTAGAGGATGCCGTTCGGATTGTGCACCTCACCGTGCCGCAGCACGTGCACGATCGTCTCGATCGGCGCGGTGCCACCGTCGTGCACGCGCTCGGCGGCCGGAGCCGAGCCTTCGGCGGGCTCGCCCGACTCAGCCGAGACCTCGTTCCCGGCGGGAGCGGTCTTCCCCTCTTTACGCGCGGCGGCGACCTGCGCGGTCGGCGCCGCGGCCGCCGCGAAGTGGGCGCCGGCGTCGACCACGCTGGATTCCACGGATTCGGTGTCGGCCGTCGCGGACTCGGTCGCGGCGCTTGCCGCGGCGAACTGCTCGCCCGCGTCGATCACGGTTGCCTCCGATACCGGATCGACGACCGGCGCCAAGGCATCGACGGCACTCCTCTCGGCGGCGTCGGTGGTGGGCTTGGGTAGCTCGCGCCGGTCGGCATCGGGTTGATCGAGATCGGAGCTCACGCGCGGGGTCCTTCGGGGGTGGCGGCCGCCGCCGCGTGCGCGGCGGCGGGCAGGGCGGCAGCGATACGGTCGAATGCGTTCTCGTCGAGCGCCGCGGAGACGAACCACGCTTCGAACGCGCTCGGCGGCGCGTACACGCCACCGTCGAGCAGAGCGTGGAAGAACGCTGGATAGCGCCACGTCTCGCTCGCCTTGGCGGCGGCGTAATCGGTGACCGGGCGTTCGGCGAAGAACACGCTCACCATATTGCCCGCGAATTGAACCTGGTGCCCGACCCCCGCCGTGGTCAGCGCGTCGCTGAACAAACCGCCGAGCCGCTCGGCATTGCGATCCAGCGCCGCGTAGACCTCGTCGTCGGCCGCCCGCAGGGTGGCCAGACCCGCGGCCACCGCGACCGGGTTTCCGGACAGCGTGCCTGCCTGGTAGACGGGCCCGAGCGGGGCGAGATGGTTCATGATCTCGGCACGTCCGCCGAACGCGGCGGCGGGAAGCCCGCCGCTCATCACCTTGCCGAAGGTGTACAGGTCGCCCGCGACGCCCTCGCGGCCGAACCAACCCGCGCGGCTGACCCGGAAGCCGGTCATCACCTCGTCCATGATCAGCAGCGCGCCGTGCTCCGCGGTCAGTGCGCGCAGGCCCGCGTTGAACCCGGGCAGGGGTGCGACCGCGCCCATATTGCCCGCCGCCGCCTCGGTGATCACGCACGCGATCTCGCCGGGATTGGTGGCGAACGCGGCGGCGACGGCGTCGAGGTCGTTGTAGGGCAGCACGATGGTGTCGGCCGCTTGGGCGCCCGTGACGCCGGGCGAGGTGGGCAGTCCGAGTGTGGCGACGCCGGATCCGGCGTCGGCGAGCAGCGCGTCGACGTGGCCGTGGTAGCAGCCGGCGAACTTGATGATCTTGGTGCGTCCGGTGTAGCCGCGAGCCAGCCGGACCGCGCTCATGGTGGCCTCGGTCCCGGAGTTCACCAGGCGCACCCGCTCCACCGGCGCGACCCGCCGCACGATCGCCTCGGCCAGCTCGATCTCCGCCTCGGTCGGCGCACCGAAAGATAGCCCGCCGGATGCCGCGCGCCGCACCGCGTCGACGACCGCGGGGTGCGCGTGGCCCAGAATCATCGGGCCCCAGGAGCAGACCAGGTCGACGTACTCGTTGCCGTCGGCGTCGACGAGTGTGCAGCCGCGGGCCGAGGCGATGAATCGCGGTGTGCCGCCGACGGATCGGAACGCCCGCACCGGAGAGTTGACACCACCCGGAATCACCGAACTCGCCCGGTCGAAGAGCTGAGCGGAGACCGGCACCGCCGCACTGGTCACACGCGGAGAAGAACTCACGTGTTCCAGTGTCTCAGTACCGCTGAAATGGTTCGACGACAGGGTGTAGTGCAGTGACGCAGGCCGCAGCCGGCCCGCAACACGCCGAGATGAGGTTCGCGCGAATTTCGATCGCTGGAGGGTTGCCGGTGCGTAATGTCGGGGGCCATCGTCTACTGGCTGGGAGGGTCTGCATGCGGATTGCCATCGTCAGTGCGGGTTTACTCACCGCGGTCGCCTGCGCCACTGCGGCACTGGGCGCCGGTTCGGCCACCGCCGAGCCGCTCGATCAGCTCGACCACTTGCGCATCGGCATCCATCTGGACCACGTGGCGACCACGACGCTGGCCGGCGGACCCATTCCCGCCGTCGTCACCATGGTCATCCCGCCCAACCGCATCGGGGCCGGCCTGAAAACCGACTCCGCGATATACCGCGATCAGCACGGCAGGGTCTACGCCTCGCTGCGCCAAGTGCTGATGGAGGCGGCCGGCCATCCGGACGGGACGCTCACCGTCTACCTCAATGCCCCCGGTACCCGCGACGGCCGCGTGCTGGACATCTACCAGCACTGGAGCTGAGGACGCCGCGGGCCGGCGCCGTCAGGTGTACATGCACGGCACCTGCGCCGACATGGTGTGCAGGACGCACATGAACGAGTTGTAGGGCCCGGCGGAACCCGAATCCGGCACGAAGATCGGCGCGGTCGCGTCTTCCAGCGGCAGACCGGAGTTCGCGCCGGCCGGCGCTGCCCCGATCCCGAGGGCGGCGGCCACGGCAAACGCGGCACAGATCTTTACGGCGAACCGGTTCATCAAACACTTTCCTTCATCGCGTGCGTTCCGAACTACGGCCGAAATACTAACGGCCGCAGGAACATTCCTGGCAAAGCGCGCGGTCGCCGGGTGCGCACACCGGACGACGCGCGGTTGCACGGTAGCCCAGACTCGCGGCATCCGCAGCGCTTCACACGCGATCGGCGGCTACGTGATGCCGAGGCAGAAAGCGGCGAATCCGGTTGTCACCAGGCATGCCAACGGCGCGGGCAGCGCATGCAGCAACGGCGCGGGCGGGGTGGCCGCGAATGCGGGCAGCACCGGAAGCGGACGTGCGGTAGCGGTTTCGGCGGATGCGGCCGGAACCGCTGCGGTGACGCCGATCACGCCCGCCGCCACCGCGCCGAAAAGCATTCGTCGTACAGGTGGTCTCATGATTTCGGCGTTCCCGTCATCGCGCGGGTCAAACGAGGCGCGTATGCGGAAGGCCCGCTCAGCGGCCGTTTCCGGCTCAGCCGCGGAGGCCGCGGACCAACCGGGCCGCCGCATCGATCGCGAGCACTCCGGCCACCGCGACCAGCACCGCGGCCAATAGCTGCCAGGGCGCCGCGTAACGGATCGCGGTGAACCCCGGCACGTCGTCCGAAGGCGCGAAGTCGACGGTGCGCACACTGTTGCGCCAGCTCAGCGCCGCCGCCACCAGCGCGAGCAGGATCAGGTCGAGTTCCACGAACACCGCGATGATCGAACGCCTCAACGGTCGGCTCCGTTCTCGCCGCGCCGCACGGCTCCGGTCAACGCCGCCCGCAGCGCTTTGTGGTCCTTGGCCCATGCCTGCACCAGCGTATCGTCGGCCAGCCGCAGCCCGATGCCGGTGCGGCGGCGCGGCACGCCGGTCAATTCCCCGAGCGCCCTGGCCGACTCCCACGGTTCGTCGTCCCAGGACTCCTCGTCGCGTTCGGGGAGGACCTCCGCGACCGAGCTCAGCGGCAGCGACTCGGTGCCCGAGCGCAGCGTCGTCGAGGTGAGCTCGACGCTCACGTGCCGCTTACCGGCGAGCACTTGCAGCGCGACGAAGCCCGCGATCAGCGCGGCGCAGAACAGCAAGGCGAACCAGTGCACGGAACCACCCGTGACGAGTTCGAGGAGGAGAATCGCCAGGCACAGGATCGGCCCATAGGACACCGCGCGCCAGCGGGCGCCCGGTTCGGCGAACAAAACGGTCGCTGCGGTCACAGCCAGCCCATCACGGCGGCGCCCGGCGCCACGGCGGAAAGCGGGATCAGCGAGTCAGGCCGGGCAACAACAGCACGGCGACGGTCAGCACGGCAAACAGAATCAGCAGGCTCAATACGGCCAGATCCCGCCGAATGCTGTGCGGCTGCTGGATCACCACTCGCATCGCTGCCTCCGATCATCCGGAGCCATCTGCCCAGTTCCCGCGCGAAACGTAAAACAACGCATGACAAATGACTTCCGGTTCCCATGTCCACTGTGACAACCCTCACCATACATGCCGGTCTGTCTCGGACAAACTGGGAACGTGTTCCACCGGTCGGTTCAGCGTCCGCCCAGCTGGAAGTACGCGGTGGACTCCGGACGATGCGACAGATAGATGGCGCCGGCCGCGAGCACGGCCTGCACGATCGATGCTCCGCCCGCCACCAGCGAGGCTGTCCCGGTCACCGCGTCGATCGCCAGCAGCGAGCCGACGCCGATCACCACGACCCAGACGCCGAGCACTGTCAGCAAGGTGCGCGCCCAGAGCTTGCCACGCCCGAACTGGTGCACGATCACCAGCGCGAGCGCCGCGACGCCCAGCCCGATCAGCACCACGACCACGTACACCAGCAACACCATGAGCTCGACGCTGGCCATCGTCACCTGCGGGTCCTTCGCACTGGCCTGTTGGAAGACCTCCTCGGCGAAGGCGCGCCGCCGCTCCAGCGCGGCGATGACCGACGCGATCAGCTGCACGACGCCGAATCCGAGCACACCCCACCACAACTGCCGCGCGGTACCGACATCCTCCGGCATCGGAACCCGGGCCGGTCGAACGCCGAACGGCCCCGTCATGTTCGTCACGACAGCCAGTGCGCGGCCTCGGTCGCCCAGTAGGTGAGCACGATGTCCGCGCCCGCCCGCCGGATACCGAGCAACGACTCGAGAACGGCGCCGCGGCGATCGATCCACCCGCGCTCGGCGGCGGCGGTGATCATCGCGTACTCGCCGGAGATCTGGTAGGCGGCCACCGGGACGGTTGAGCGATCGGCGACGTCGCGCAGGATGTCCAGGTACGACATGGCCGGCTTCACCATGACGATGTCCGCGCCCTCGGCGAGGTCCAGCTCCAATTCGCGGATCGCCTCGCGGCGATTGGCCGGATCCTGCTGGTAGGTGCGCCGGTCGCCTTGCAGCGAGGAACCAACGGCCTCACGGAACGGGCCGTAGAAGGCCGAGGCGTACTTCGCGGCGTAGGCCAGGATGCCGGTGTCGGTGCGCCCGGCCGCGTCCAGTCCGTGCCGGATCGCGCCGACCTGGCCGTCCATCATGCCGCTGGTGCCGAGCAGGTCGGCGCCTGCCTCCGCCTGCGCCAGCGCCATCTCGACATAGCGGTCGAGCGTGGCGTCGTTGTCGACGGCGCCATCGGCGGCGAGCACACCGCAGTGGCCGTGGTCGGTGAACTCGTCCAGGCAGGTGTCGGCCATGACCACGGTCGAATCGCCCACCTCGTCGGCGAGGGCGCGCAGGCCGCGATTGAGGATGCCGTGCGGATCGCTGGCCTGGCTGCCGACCGCGTCCTTGTCCTCGGGGCGGGGCACGCCGAACAGCATGATCCCACCCACGCCGGCCGTGACCGCCTCGACGGCCGCCTTGCGTAGCGAGTCCAGCGAATGTTGCACCACTCCGGGCATCGAGCCGATCGCGCGCGGTTCTTCCAGCCCGTCGGCGACGAACATCGGAAGCACCAATTGCCGTGGTTCCAGTGTTGTTTCGGCCACGAGACGACGCATAGCCGGGGTACGGCGCAACCGCCGCGGGCGGTCCATTCCGGTCATGGATCGCACGATACGCCTGTGTCTGTGTTCAATTTGCAGCGCCTGCGGCGCTGCGTGTTCGCGGCCCCTTTGTGGCTCGCGTCCGAGCGACCGCCGCTTGCGACTTCGTCGCTTGCGCGTCGGCCGCTCGGACGCGAGCCGGGCCGCGAACAGACAATGCTCGGTCTCGCTGCGCTCGAAAACGGGGGTTGGGCCGAGTAGTTGCGTGAGGCGGTGCGCGGCCCGCTGGAGGAGCTAGCTGCCGTCGCGGCGGCGAGTTACCGCTGCAGCGACGGCGCCGCCCGCGGCGCCAAGCGCCAGTGCCGTCGGCACGCCGATCTTGGCGGCCTTGCGGCCGGTCCGGAAATCACGGATCTCCCAGCCCCGATTCTTGGCCACCTCGCGCAGATCCGAATCCGGGTTGATCGCCACCGCCGTTCCGACCAGCGAAAGCATCGGCACGTCGTTGTGGCTGTCGGAGTAGGCGGTACACCGCTTGAGGTTCAAGCCCTCGCGGATAGCCAGCGTGCGCACCGCATGCGCCTTGCCGAGGCCGTGCAGGATGTCACCGACCAGGCGTCCGGTGAACTTCCCGTCCACGCTTTCGGCGACCGTGCCGAGCGCGCCGGTCAGCCCGAGCCGTTTCGCGATCACCTGCGCCAATTCGACGGGTGTCGCGGTCACCAGCCATACCTGCTGGCCCGCGTCCAGGTGCATCTGCGCGAGCGCGCGGGTGCCCGGCCAGATCTTGTCGGCGATGATCTCGTCGTAGATCTCCTCACCGAGCGCGGCCAGTTCGGCGGTGGAGCGACCGGCGATGAACGCCAGCGCCTTTTCCTTGCCGCTGGCCATGTCGGTGCTGCTTTCCTTGCCGGTGACCCGGAATTTCACCTGCTTCCAGGCGACGTCCACCAGATCGGAGGTCTTGAAGTACTTGCGCGCGGCCAGCCCGCGGGCGAAATGGACGATCGACGCGCCCTGCACCATGGTGTTGTCGACGTCGAAGAACGCCGCCGCGGTCAGATCGCGCGGCGCCTCCGGTCCCGCGGCTTCCACCTCGCCTGCGGCCAGCTCCGCGTCGTGCAACGTCAGCGCGGCGTCCGCGCTCGCCTCACCCGCCAGGTTGGCGCGCAATTCCTCTTCGCTCGGGCCGAAGGGGCTGCGCGAGATGCGGGCGAGCTGGTCCTGCAGCCCCTGACCCATCTGGCTCAGATTCCACCGCGCCGGAAACTCCCCGAATCGTCCCGCGATGAATCCGGCCCTTGCCACCTTCGATCGTTCCGGCACCAGTACCTCCGCCCGTCGCGCGAACCATGTCAACAGTAGCCGGATCGGGTGACAGTCACGGCGGAAGGCGGTGTGCGACACAATCGAGTGGCGCGTACCGAGCATCCGGGGCGCGCGGACTCCCGATTAAATATCCCGCATGGCCAATCCCACACATTCGGTGACATTGCTTACCCGCGCCGGCTGCGGGCTGTGCGCGACGGCGCTGGAACAGCTGCGCGTGATCTGCGCCGAATTCGGTATCGAACCGGGGACCGTCGACGTCGACGAAGCCGCCGCAACCGACCCTGGCCTGCGCGCGGAGTACGGCGACCGGCTTCCGGTCGTGCTGCTCGACGGCCGCGAGCACAGCTATTTCGATGTCGATGAGACCCGGTTGCGCGCCGACCTGACGCGCTGAGCGGAGCCGGTTCCGGACCGTTTCGGCCACTGCGCTGGTCGGGACGGAAAATGAGGCCAATTTCACCGACTTTGTGCAGGGCTTCACAAGCAGTTACGGTGGTGGCACGCGACCCGCATGCCGAGGCTGCGGAGCCGCCCCGAAATCCGAAACTTCGACACCCATGGCACCGGACCGTCCCGGGTCAGAGGGTCGAGCGACGAACCGGTGCCCGAGGCGCCGGGACGAGGAGCCGACGACGTGACAGAGCAGCATGAGGCGCCAGGCGGCGTCTCCGGCAGGGCTCTGCAGAAAGACATCCCGCAGGCCACCGTCGCGCGGCTGGCTACCTATCTTCGGGTCCTCGCCATGTTGGCCGACGACGGTGTTGCCATCGTATCGAGTGAGGAACTGGCTGTCGCGGCGGGTGTCAATTCGGCCAAGTTGCGCAAGGATCTATCCTTTCTCGGCCCCAATGGAGTTCGCGGCGTCGGGTACGACGTGGCCAAGCTGCGCTCCAGGATCGAGGACGTGCTCGGCCTGTCGAAGGGCCACCGCGTGGTGCTGGTCGGTGCGGGCAATCTGGGCCGGGCATTGGTCGGCTACGGCGGCTTCCGACGGCGCGGATTCAGCGTGGTCGGCATTTTCGACAGCCATCCCGAGGTGATCGGCATGACGGTCGCCGGGCTGGTGGTGCGTGACGTCGCCGCGCTGGCCGAAGCGGTCGCCGAGCTGGAGCCGACGATCGCGGTCATCACCGTTCCCGACGACGCGGCCCAGGACGTATGCGATCGGCTCGTCGCGGCCGGCGTGCAGTCGATCCTGAGTTTCGCCCCGTGCGAGCTGGTCGCGCCGGCGTCGGTGGAGGTGCGGCGAGTGGATCTGGCCGTCGAAATGCAGATGCTTTCCTTCGAACGGGTGCGCAACGCGGAACAGACCTCGCTACCCGAGGTCGCGCACGGCGGGTCGGGCCGCATCGCTCGGCACCTGCCTGCACCGCACGCGGGGTCCGCGCATCCGGCACTTCAGCACTCGACAACCCCGCATACGGCAACGGAGCCAAGCAGCAAGGGATCGGTGGTCACACCATGAGCGTTCTCCTCGTCGGCATCTCGCACCGCAGTGCGCCGGTATCGGTGCTGGAGAAGGTGGCCATCACCGATGCCGACCGGCCGAAGCTGATCGACCGCCTGCTCGCCTCCAGCCACGTTTCCGAGGCGATGATCGTCTCCACTTGCAACCGGGTGGAGGTCTACGCGGTGGTCGACGCCTTCCACGGCGGCCTGGCCGAGATCGGCGACCTGCTGACCAAGCACTCCGGCCTGCCGCTGCCCGACCTGACCAAGCACGCCTACGTCCGCTACTCCGAGGCCGCCGCCGAGCACCTGTTCGCGGTGGCCAGCGGCCTCGACTCGATGGTGGTCGGCGAGCAGCAGGTGCTCAGCCAGATTCGCGGCGCCTACGCCTCCGCCGACGCGCAGCAGGCCGTCGGGCGGACCCTGCACGAGCTGGCCCAGCACGCACTGCGAGTCGGCAAGCGGGTGCACGCGGAAACCGGGATCGATCGCGCGGGTGCGTCGGTGGTGTCGGTGGCGCTGGATCGCGCACAGCACGTGCTCGGGCCGCTGGCCGGTCGGACGGCCGCGGTCGTCGGAGCGGGCGCGATGGGCGGCCTTGCGGTAGCGCATCTTTCGCGAGCGGGAATCGGCCGGATCATCGTGGTGAACCGCACGATCGGGCGGGCGCGCAGGCTCGCCGAGACCGCGCGCACGCACGGTGTCACGGCCGAGGCGAAGGAGCTGTCCCGGCTCACCGAGGCGATGTCCGCGGCCGACGTGGTGGTCACCTGTACCGGCGCGGTAGGCGCGGTCGTGACGCTCGCCGACACCCACCGCGCGCTGACCGACCGCGAGCGCGGCGAGGGATTCGCCACGGTGGAGCGACCGTTGGTGTTCTGCGATCTCGGCCTCCCCCGTGACGTCGAGCACGCCGTGGCCGGACTACCGGGCGTCACGCTCATCGACATCGAGACGTTGCAGCGCGATCCCGCGGCGGGCGCCGCCGCCGACGACACCGCGGCCGCCCGCTCGATCGTCGCCGACGAACTCGCCAAATACCTTGCCGGACAGCGGATGGCCGAGGTCACCCCGACCGTCGCCGCGCTACGTCAGCGCGCGGCGGAGGTGGTCGAGGCCGAACTGCTCCGGCTGGATTCGCGGCTGCCCGGCCTCGCCGACCCCGAGCGCGATGAGGTCGCGCGAACGGTGCGCCGTGTGGTCGACAAGCTGCTGCACGCGCCGACCGTGCGGGTCAAGCAGTTGGCGTCCACGCCGGGCGGCGACAGCTACGCCGAGGCGCTGCGCGAGCTGTTCGAGCTGAAACCGGGTGCGGCGCAGGCGGTCGCCGCGCCGATGGAGATCACCGCACTCGCCGGCGATCGCGCCGAGATCACACTGGCCGACGGGGACATCGCGCTGGCCGACGACTTCACCGCGGGACATCGCGGCGAGGAACAGGGGCAGACGGCATGACCATGGTGCACCACCAAGGCAACGCGGCCGCGGACGGCATCCGCGCGCCGTGGCGTATCGGCACCCGGGGGAGCCTGCTCGCGCTCACCCAGGCGGGCACGGTGCGCGACGCGCTGATCGCCGCCGGGCACCCGGCCGAACTCGTCGTGATCAAGACCGCCGGAGACCTGTCCGCCGATCCGGTGCAGAAGATCGGCGTCGGCGTGTTCACCTCCGCGCTGCGCGACGAACTGGCGGCCGGCGCGATCGACATCGCGGTGCATTCCTACAAGGACCTGCCGACCGCGCAGGACCCGCGCTTCACCATCGCCGCCATCCCGCCCAGGGAGGATCCGCGTGACGCCCTCGTCGCGCGCGACGGACTGGTGCTGGGCGAGTTGCCGGCGGGAGCCAAGGTTGGCACCTCCGCGCCGCGCCGCGCCGCGCAGCTGCGGGCGCTCGGTCTCGGCCTGGATATCGTCCCGCTGCGCGGCAATCTGGACACCCGCCTGCGCAAGGTCAGCGAGGGTGAGCTGGACGCCGTCGTGGTGGCCAGAGCCGGACTGGCCCGTATCGAGCGGCTGGACGCGGTCACCGAGGCGCTGGAGCCGGTGCAGATGCTGCCCGCTCCCGCCCAGGGCGCGCTGGCGGTGGAATGCCGCAGCGACGACGCCGACCTTGTCGAGATCCTGACCGGCCTGGACGACGCGGCCACCCGCGCCTCCGTGCTCGCCGAGCGATCCCTGCTGGCCGAGCTGGAGGCGGGCTGCACCGCGCCGATCGGCGCGCTGGCCGAGGTGGTCGAGTCGCTCGACGACGAAGGCCGGATCGTGGACGAGCTCTCGCTGCGCGCGTGCGCCGCGGCCGTCGACGGGTCCGACGTGTTACGGGCGTCGGTGGTCGGCGCCCCGGCGGACGCGGCGGAGCTCGGTCGCGCGCTGGCCCGCGAGTTACTCGACATGGGCGCGCGCGAGCTGCTCGCCACCGAACCGGACGACGGTTCCCTCACCCGGGCGGTGCGTCCGCCCGCCACAGACTTGCCCAACCCCAGCCCAATGGAGAACAGCCGATGAGTGAGCGAATCCTCACCGCGCCTTCGGGTATGCCGCAGCCGAGCGCAAGCGAGGTGCAGGCATGAGCCGAGGCACGAAAAAGCACCCCGGTCGGATCCTTTTCGTCGGATCGGGTCCGGGGGACCCGTCGCTGCTCACCGTGCGGGCGCGTGAGGTGATCGGACGGGCGACGCTGGCTTTCACCGATCCGGACGTCGACAAAGGCGTGCTGGCCTTGATCGGCACCGAGGTCGAGCCGGGCCTCGACGGCGAGCGCCCGGTCGACGTGCGACCCGCGCTCGGCGAGCCCGCCGAAGTGGCCAAGACGCTGATCGCCGAGGCGCGCACCGGGCACGACGTGGTGCGCGTGGTCGCGGGCGACCCGCTGACCACCGACTCGGTGATCGCCGAGGTCAACGCCGTCACCCGGTCGCACATGGTCTTCGAGGTGCTGCCCGGCCTGCCCAATGGGTCGGCGGTGCCCAGCTACGCGGGCATCGCGCTCGGTTCCGGGCACACCGAGGCCGATGTGCGCGGCGAGGTCGACTGGGCCGCGCTGGCGGCCGCGCCGGGTCCGCTCGTGCTGCACGCGACCTCCGGGCACCTGGCCGAGACCGCGAGCGCCTTGGTCGAGCACGGCATGGCGCCGCAGACCCCGGTGGCCGTGACGGTGCGCGGCACCACCCGCCAGCAGCGCACCATCGAGGCCACCTTGGCCACGCTGAACAGCGCGGCCTCCGAGCTGGTCGGCCCGCTGGTGGTGACCATCGGCAAGGTGGTCGCGCACCGCTCGAAGATGTCGTGGTGGGAATCGCGCGCGCTGTACGGCTGGACCGTGCTGGTGCCGCGCACCAAGGACCAGGCCGCCGAGATGAGCGAGCGCCTCGTCACGCACGGCGCCATCCCGATGGAGGTACCGACCATCGCGGTCGAGCCGCCGCGCAGCCCCGCGCAGATGGAGCGTGCGGTCAAGGGCTTGGTCGACGGGCGCTACCAGTGGGTGGTCTTCACCTCCACCAACGCGGTGCGCGCGGTGTGGGAGAAGTTCGCCGAGTTCGGCTTGGACGCTCGGGCGTTCTCCGGTGTGAAGATCGCCTGCGTCGGTGAGGCCACCGCGGACAAGGTGCGCTCCTTCGGTATCAATCCGGAGCTGGTGCCCAGCGGTGAGCAGTCCTCCGAGGGGCTGCTTGCCGACTTCCCGCCCTACGACGACGTTTTCGACCCGGTGAACCGGGTGCTGCTGCCGCGCGCGGACATCGCCACCGAGACGCTGGCCGAGGGCCTGCGCGACCGCGGCTGGGAGATCGACGACGTCACGGCCTACCGGACGGTGCGCGCGTCGCCGCCGCCAGCGGAGACGCGCGAGATGATCAAGACCGGCGGCTTCGACGCGGTCCTGTTCACCTCGTCCTCCACGGTGCGCAATCTGGTCGGCATCGCGGGCAAGCCGCACGCGCGCACGATCGTGGCGTGCATCGGCCCCAAGACCGCCGAAACGGCCATCGAGTTCGGCCTGCGCGTGGACGTGCAGCCCGAGGTGGCCCAGGTCGGTCCGCTGGTCGAGGCACTGGCGGAGCATGCCGCCCGTCTGCGCGCCGAAGGGCTCCTGCCGCCGCCGCGCAAGAAGAGCCGCCGCAGCCGCTGAGCTGTGTCTAATTTGCAGCGCCCACGGCGCTGCGGGTTCGCGGCCCCTTTGTGGCTCGCGTCCGAGCGACCGCCGCTTGCGACTTCGTCGCTTGCGCGTCGGCCACTCGGACGCTCACCCGTCGCGTCTCAGTACCGCCTGCGCATCATCGTGCGGACCATGGTGCAGGTGGCGTCGGAGGGCGGGCGGATGCCGATCACCTCGGCGGTATGCCGGATCCGCTTGTTGGTGGCGTAACTCGGTGCGTAGACGCCCGAGTCGAGCAGGGCGATCGCCAGGCGCATCGCCTTCAAGCGCCGGTTGTGCATGACGTACCACGCGCGGGGACGGCCCGGAGGCAGCGGGCGCTTCTGCAATGGCGCGTAGGGGCGGTCGATGAGAACGGTTTGTGGTGTGCGCACTGGCATCCCTCCCGTGGCGATCGGGGGCGGCGAGCCCCCTCGAACGTACCTTCGATTCTACCGTGGGGGACCGACAAAGTCCGCTGGCCACAAGGGTTTTCACGCGCGACGGGGCTCACAGATCGTGCAGCAGCCGCAAGGACTGTGGATGGCCGAGGGCCGCGGCGCGTTCGAGCCACTGCCTGGCCTCCTGTTGGGCCTGCGTGCGGCCGGTCGCGATCGCGGCGGCGGCCCGCAGCACCTCGGGGTCGGCGAAATCACCTGCGAGATAAGGTGTGTCCGCCGCGCGCAGCAAGAGCGCGAGGTGGAACATCGAGTCCGGATCGCCCGCATCGGCTCCCTTGCGCAGCCACCGCTCGCCCTCTATCCGATCACCGCGATCCAAGTGCAAGGCGCCGAGCACCGCCATCGCGTCGGTCTTTCCGCGGCGCACGGCCTCGGTGAGCAGCGCGATCGCACGGTCGAATGCGCCGCGGCGGGCCAAGTGCACGCCGAGACTGCGCATGGCCGTGGGATTTCCGGCCCGCACGGCGCGTTCGTACCAGCGCTCCGCCGCCACGTCGTCACCGCGCCGATTCGCGAGAACGCCCATGTTGCACAGTGCTTCGGGCAGCCCGTTCTCGGCCGCGGGCCGCAACCAGCGCTCGGCCTCGTCCAGATTCCCACGCTCCAGGTGCAGCAGGCCCACGTGCACACCCGCGGACTCGTTGCCGCGCGCGGCGGCCCGCTCCAACCAGCGGATCCCTTCGCCGATCCGCCCGACGGCGCACAGCAGCGCGCCGAGCATCCCCATGGCGGGCACGCTGCCGCCCGCGGCGGCCCGGCGCAGCCAGCGTTCGGCGCCCGCCGCGTCGCCGGCGTCCCACAGCGCTTCGGCGCGCCGCTGCATGGCGAGCAGTTCGATCTCGCTCGGCGGCTCGGTCATGTCGACACTCCTGCCCGGCGGCTTCCGGCGGATGCCACGCCGCCGATCATCGCGGTTGTCCGAGCGGGGCCGGGTACCCGTGCTCGCGGGCGTAGGCGATCAGCTGCGCGTCGTAGTTGCCCAGGCTGTCCAGCAGCCAGGCGTGTCCAGTGTCCTTGACCACCACGATCGGTCCTCGGTTGCCCGGTGGCAGCGTGGGCACCGCGCCGTCGGTGTACCAGGACGTGGTCGACCACGGAAAGATGAACGCCCAGCCGATGTCGCAGACCCGCTCCGGCGGTCCGAGCTGCAGGGGATCGGCCGGAGTGCTGAGCCGTGCGCTGTGCGCCGCGAGTATGTGCCGCGCGCTGTTGCGGGCCACCCGCACGTCCAGCGGCCCCGCGGCGGTGTCCGGGAACGGCAGATTCGCCTGGGCCTCGGCCAGCAGCCGCCGGCCCGCACCCGGAGTCACCGGGCACGGCATGCTCTGCAGGCGGAGGAAAACGGTGTGGGCGGTGTCGGAGTACCGCAGCCCGACGAAGGCATCCTCGGTGCGACCGGCCAGGTGCGTGCCGCGGCTGCGCGCCCATTCGTGCTCGTCGGGGCGGATGTCGAGGGTCGCGAAGGCGGCGTACGCGCCGCGCATCAGCTGGGGATCGGCCCATTGTCGCGCGACGAACTCCACATAGATGTTCTGCCCGGTGGCGTCGGTGGGGCGCCAAGTCCGCATCGTGGTCGCGGGCGGGGGCAGGCCGCCGGTCAGTACCGGCCACCAGTCCGACAGCAGCACCGCCACCCACGATTCGAAGTCGGCGGCTCTGGCCAGCGAGATATCGATGTGCGGATCGGTCATCCTGTCCCCCAGCGGGTCTCGCTTAGTCGGAGTATGCGCCTCGGGCGGGGTCTTCGGTGTGATTTCACCCACACCAAGCATGACGCGGGTCCGGCCAAAATGTGCCCCTATCTGGCGTTTCAGCGGGGCGCGGCGCACATCTTCGTGAGGGCGAGATCCACCGTTCGCGGCTCGGCTCGCGTCCCGAGCGGGCGCGCTGTCTGCGATGCGGTCGCCAGCGGTGACGGAAGACTCCGAAGGTCATGGGCGCTGCCGAAGATCCCTCCGGTTGCCACCAAACGCAACTGATCGGCCCAGCTCTCGGTTTCGAGCGCAGCGAGACCGAGCATTGTCTGTTCGCGGCCCGGCTCGCGTCCGAGTGGCCGTCGCGTCCGCGACGCAGCCGCAAGCGGCGGACCGCTCGGACGCGACCCCCAAAGGGGCCGCGCACACCCACCCCCCCCGCGGCGCCAAATGTAAACAAGACCCAGCCGCACCCGCCGACCACAGACCGGAAGGGG
>NZ_CBDIMS010000008.1:0-357716 GCF_965283145.1 Nocardia sp. Marseille-Q1738
ACCTCATGCTCGACCAACGCCGCCAAACCCGCATGCGTGACCGCGACACCCTTCGGCTTGCCCGTCGACCCCGAGGTATAGATCACATACGCCACATGCTGCTCACTCAGCGGACGCAACCGATCCAGATACGACACCGAATGCGCCGCCTCCGCAGCGATCCTCTCCCGATGAACCGGTGCGTCCAGTTCGATCCACTCCACGCCCGCACCCGGCAACCCCACCCGATGCACCGCAAGGGTCACCCCCAACACCGCACCGGAGTCCGACAGCATGTGCGCGATACGATCCGCCGGATAAGCCGGGTCGACCGGCACATACGCCGCACCCGTCTTCGCCACCGCCCACATCGCCAACACCGACTCCACCGAGCGAGTGATGGCCACCGCGACGAAATCCCCGGGCCCCACCCCGAACCCGATCAGATACCGAGCCAGCCGCGACGACGCCTCATCCAGCTCCCGATAAGTCAGCTCACGCTGATCAGCCGGATCACCGGTCGGGTTGTATCGCAGCGCTGCCGAGTCGAACGCCGTGTCCACCGCAGCGGTCAGCAACTGCGGAAACAGCAGACTCCGTGCTCGTGAGGGACGGGTGCGACGTGCGGAACGACGTGACGGGGTCATACGGCGGCAGGTTCACTCTCTGAATCGATCATTGTTCGCCCTGGCTATGGAGCCAGAAGCGATGCTTCAAATGCGTGAACCCATGACCCGAGCGTGCTGTCGGAATATAGCGAACGAGGATCGCGTCTGCCCACCGAACTCTAGAAGGAAGCATTCGGTATACCCGTTTTGGTGATCAGCGAACAGTACTTGTGACCAAGGACATCCCAACACCACAGCTGCCCGATCAGCTCTTGCCCGGTTTCCTGGGCGACACGCGCCCGGACTCGGCGGGGTTGTCATTGCCACGGGTCCCGACGCGGGCCCCGACCCGTAGTGACGGTCGAACGCTCGCCTAGCCGACGGATGACGGCAGCGTCATCGACCGGAACGTTCCAGGTCTTTCAGCTCCTGCTGGAGACGGTCCAAGGCCGCGCGGATGGCATCGATCTGCGCGTTGAGTTCGGCGATCTTCGCCTGATCGACAGCTGGCGGGGACTGCGCCGGTGGAACCGCTGCCGGCGGTGGTGATGGGGGCTGCTGGCCCGGTGACGGAGGCGGGGAGGGGCCGGTGCCAGGTGCGGTGGCGAGCTGGCCGGTACCGGGACCGAACACTTGGTCGAGCGCCTCGGCGAGGGTCGGGGCGTACCCTACGCGGACGCCGCCGGTGCCGGGTTCACGGTAGCTGACGAGTACCCGCGCCAGCTGCGGGAAAGTCGATCCGTTCGGTGTGGTCGAGATCCGCTCGGTGAACAGCGGCTCGACGTAGAGCAGACCGCCGTCGGCGATCGGCAGGGTGAGCAGGTTGCCGTACTGGATCCGGTTCGAACGCTCGAGCAGAGTCCGCTCGGACGCGACTCGGGTGTCGGAGATCATCGAGTTCTGGATCTGCTGTGGCCCCTGGGTGAGGGTGTCGGTGGGCAGCTGCAGGACGCTGATCTTGCCGTAGTTCTCGGGGTCGGAATGGGCGGAGACGTAGGCGGACAGAAATTCCCTGTTGTATCCGACCATCGCGCTGGCCAGCCGGAACGACGGCTGAGCGGTGGACTGGTCGCCGAGCAGGACGTAGAACGGCGGCTGGTGCGGGTTGGTCTCGACGGTCGGATCACTGGGCACGGACCAGAAAGCGTTGGTGGTGAAGAACTCTCGCGGTTCGTCCACATGGTATCTGGCGAGCATCTCCCGCTGGACGGTGAACAGGTCCTCCGGGTAACGGAAATGGGCCCGCAGTTCCGCGCTGATCGACTCCTCCGGTTCGACCGTGCCCGGGAAGACTTTCATCCACGCCGCCAGGACCGGGTCGTGCCGGTCGACCTGGTAGAGGGTGACCGTGCCGTCATAGGCGTCGACGGTGGCCTTGATCGAATTCCGCACGTAGGAGATCTGCCGAGCCAGGGGGGCATCGCTGTCCGGCTCCTGGGGTCCGAGCGAGCTGCGCTTGGCATACGGATAGCCGTCGATTGTCGTGTATGCGTCGACAATCCAGACGATCCGGCCGCCCACGACCGCCGGGTAGGGATTGTGGTCGGTCGTCAACCACGGCGCGACGAGTTCGACGCGATGGCGCGGGTCCCGATTGAAGATGATCTTCGATTCGGGACCGATCGCCTTCGAGAAGATGATGTTGCGCTCGGTGTAGGTGGTGGCGAAGGCGAGACGGTTGAGCCAGTTCCCGATCGGGACGCCGCCGGCGCCGGTGTAGGTGTACTTGGTGGTGTCGGTGTCGTACTCGCGCGGTTCGGTGCCACCACCGACAATCGCATAATCCGGGCTGGCGTGGGCGATCACTTCGCCGTAATACACACGGGGCTGATCCACGGGGATCACTTGCTGCCCGGATGCTTGGGAGGCGATGTCACTGACCGTGTAGATCGGGTATCCGCTGTTGCTGCTGGCGGCATCGCCCGCGGCATCGCGGACCGCCGCGTTGACGCGGTTGGCCGGTGCGGCGACGAACCCGTTGCCATGGGTGTAGACGGTGTGCTGATTGACCCAGTGGCGCTGGTTGCCGCTCAGCGCGCTGGGGGTCAGCTCGCGGGCCGCGACCACGTAGTCGCGCTGTTCCCCACCGATGCGGTAACGATCGAGGTCCAGATGCGCTGGGAAGCTGTAGAAGTTCTTCAGCTGTTGCTGCTGGGTGAACGTTCGCGAGAGCACGTTCGGATCGAGCAGGCGGGCGTTGGCGATCGTGGTCACGTCCGCCGGTAGGTTGGACGGGCGCTTGGTACCGACCCCGGAGTAGGCCTGGTATTCGACTCGGTCGTTGCCGATCCCGTACGCCTGTCGGGTAGCCGCGATGTTGCGTTCGATATAGGCGCGTTCCATGTCGGCGGCGTTCGGGCGGACCGAGAACTGCTCGACGGCCAGCGGCCAGACGGCCCCTACCAGGATCGACGACAACAGCAGCAGCGCTGCGGCCATCGCGGGGATGCGCAGGTCCCGGACGACGACGGCGGCGAAGACCGCCGCGGCGCAGATCACCGCGATCGCAAAGAGAATGAGCCGGGCCGGAAGCACCGCGTTGATGTCGGTGTAGCCGGCGCCGGCGAAGGTGGGTTCCTTGCGGCGGCTGGAGAGCAGCGAGTATCGATCGAGCCAGTAGGCGGCTGCCTTCACGGCGATGAACGTGCCTGCGAGCACCGCGAGCTGGATGCGGGCCGCGTGGGTCAGACCGGCCGCGTTTCCGGACAGCCGCAGACCTCCGAACAGGTAGTGCGTCGCGAGACTGGCCAGGAACGCGAGGACCGTGACGACGAACAGCCAGTTCACGACCAGTCGGTAGAAGGGCAGATCGAAGACGAAGAACCCGATGTCGTGTCCGAACTCCGGATCCGACACTCCGAAGGACCCGCCGTGCAGGAGCAGCTGGACAGTCATCCAACTGGACTGCCCGATGAGGCCGCAGATGAGGCCGAGCGATACCGCGATGCCCAGCCCGAACCGCAGCGGCCAGCGCCTCACCATGTCCCGGTACGGCCGGAGGCTGTCTTCTTCCCCGGAATCGGGCACGAAGACGGGACGGAATCTGAAGGCGAGCCACATCGCCGCGAAGAGGACGCCACCGATGAACAACGCGACCACGATGAACAGCGACAGACGTGTGACCAGCACCGTGCCCCAGACACCGCGGAATCCGACTTCACCGAACCACAGCCAGCTGACATAGGCACTGACCAGGCGGGGAACGATCAGCAGCGACACGACGAACACCGTGGCGGCGACCACCAGCACCCGAGTGCTGCGATGCAACCGCCGCAGGCCGGGACCGTCGCGTGCGCTCATCTCCCACTCCTGTGGCTGCGCCGAGCCGAACGTGTACGGCTGGCGTGGACCACTCAGCCCGATACTACCGAGGGAGCCGCGAGACCGTGCCCGGTCGCGGCGCATGCAGGGGTTGCCGATTCGACCGGCAAGGTGATGGGCTTTTGGAAACGCCGAATCACTCACGTCCCCCAACCCAGCTCGCAGTCTGGTCGAGAGAAGGCGGTTCACCAGGCGATCGCGTGGAATAACCAGCCAGAGTCAGCGCCGAGACGACGATGGAGCAGCACATGGACGACGAGATCGAACGCACACCGCGGCTCACGGCGTTCCCGCCTATCGACGACTACGGTTTCATCTCCGACTGCGAGGTCACTGCCCTCATCGCTCCCAACGGAGCCATCGAGTGGATGTGTCTACCCCGCATGGACTCCCCCAGTGTCTTCGCCGCCATCCTGGATCGTTCCGCCGGCTCGTTCCGGTTCGCCCCCGCCGACTTCATGGTGCCGACCGATCGCCGCTACGTCCCGGGCACCATGGTCATGGAGACGACCTGGCGCAGCGGCGAAGGGTGGGCGACGGTGCGCGATGTGCTGCTCGTCGGGCCCTGGCGGCACCAGACACCCGGCCGTAGCGCCCATCGCCGGACCCCCACCGACTACGACGCCGAGCACATTCTGCTCCGGACGGTGCACTGTGAGACCGGACAGATCCAGTTCGGGCTGGACTGTCAGCCGGCCTTCGACTACGGCAGGCATCGCGCTCGTTGGGAGTACCTCGACAGTTACCACCTGGCGCAGGCCAGCGCGGACGGGATCGATCTGCGGCTGACGTTGAGCACCGACATGCGCTTGGGGCTGGAAGGTACGCACGCGGTCGCCCGCACCCTGCTGAAGGCGGGCGACACACGCTTCTGCGCGCTCTCCTGGGGCAGTCGCGAACTCCCCAGTGAAGTTGACGAGGCCGACGAACGGCTGCTGCGAACGATCCACCATTGGCGGCACTGGCTGGCCGGCGGGCGGTTTCCCGACCACCCGTGGACAACCCAGCTGACCCGCAGCGCACTGACCCTCAAGGGCCTGACCTTCGCACCCACCGGCGCCATCGCGGCCGCCGCCACTACGTCGTTGCCCGAAACCCCAGGCGGACAACGCAATTGGGACTATCGCTATTCATGGGTCCGCGACTCCGCCTTCGCGCTGTGGGGCCTGTACACCCTCGGCTTCAGCTGGGAGGCGAATGACTTCTTCTCCTACATCCTCAGCTTGACCGAGGAAGTCCGGGACATGCAGATCGTGTACGGCATCGGCGGGGAAACCGACCTCACCGAGCAGACCCTCACCCACCTGCGCGGCTACGACAATGCCGGTCCCGTGCGCATCGGCAACGGCGCATACCGGCAACGTCAGCATGATGTGTGGGGCGCGGCGCTGGATTCGGTCTATCTCTATGCCCGCCACCAAGATCAAATCGATGCACGGGCCTGGCCGTTGCTCGGCCGGGCGGTCAAAAGCGCCCTCACCTACTGGCGCGAGCCCGACCACGGCATCTGGGAGGTTCGCGGGAAGCCGCAACACTTCACCTCCAGCAAGGTGATGTGCTGGGTTGCCGCCGATCGTGGCGCCCGGCTGGCCCGCATCCACCAGGACTTCGAACGCGCACATCGCTGGCAGCAAGCCGCCGACGAAATCCACGCCGACATATGCACGCACGCCGTCGACTCTCGGCAGGTGTTCACCCAGTACTACGGCAGCACGGCGCTGGACGCCTCGACCCTGCTCATCCCGCTGGTTCGCTTCCTGCCCCCCGACGACGAGCGGGTACGCAACACGGTGCTGGCCATCGCCGACGAACTGACCGAAGACGGCCTCGTACTGCGATACCGCGTCGATGAGACCGACGACGGATGCGCCGGGGAAGAAGGCGCTTTCACGATCTGCTCGTTCTGGTTGGTCTCGGCGCTGTCGGAGATCGGCGAAAAGAAACGAGCCAAACAGCTGTGCGAGAAACTGCTCGGCTACGCCAGCCCGCTCGGCCTCTACGCCGAGGAGATCGACCCCCACACCGGCAGGCACTGGGGCAACTACCCGCAGGCGTTCACCCACCTCGCCCTGATCAACGCCGTGATGCACGTCATCCAGGACGAACAAGCCGTACTGCGACAGGCACTGGGCGGTGAATCGATCGCCCCCCGACTGGGCGATGCGCCGTTCACGGTGGGATACATCCACCACTGACCCTCGCTTCTCGGGTCTAGCTCAGGAGGCCGACGATGGTGGCGGACAGGAAGCTGACCAGGGTGGCGCCGTAGAGCAGGCGGAGTCCGTTGCGGGCGATGACGGTGCCCTGCTTTTCGCTGAGGCTGCGGACCGCGCCGGTGACGATGGCGATGGTGGAGAAGTTCGCGAACGAGACCAGGTAGGTGGACACGATCGCGACGGTGCGGTCGGACAGTCCGGCGTGTTGTTTGCTCAGTTCCTGCATGGCGACGACCTCGTTGGACACCAGTTTGGTGCCCATGAATCGGCCGGCGGCCGCCGCCTCCTGCCACGGCACGCCGGTCAGCCAGGCCAGTGGGGCGAAGACGTGCCCCATCACATCCTGGAACGTGGTGCCGTGGAACAGGGCGGCGAAGATTCCGTTGACCATGGCCAGCAGGGCGATGAATCCGATCAGCATGGCCGCGACGGTGAAGGCGACCTTGAATCCGACCAGGATGTAGTCGGTGAGCATCTCGAAGAACGATTGCGGCTTGCGGCTGTCGGCGATTTCCTCGCCGAGCAGCTCGGCATCGTCGGCGGCGGTGACCGGGTAGGGATTGATCAGCGAGCACACCGCGAACGCGCCGACCATGTTGAGCATGATCCCCGCGATCACGTACTTCGGGTCGATGAGCTGCATGTAGGCGCCGAGGACGGATGCCGAGACCGTCGACATCGCCGATGCGGCCAGGGTGTACATCCGCTGCGGCGGGATGTCGTCCAGCATGGCGCGCAGCGAGATGAACACCTCGGACTGACCGAGGATGGCGGCGGCGACCGCATTGAACGATTCGATCTTGCCGAAGCCGCTCACCCACGACAGCAGCAGGCCGACGTATTTGATGATCAGTGGCAGCACCCGCAGATGCTGCAGGATGCCGATCAGGGCGGAGACGAACACGATCGGCATCAGGACCGCGAACAGGAACGCCGGCCCGCTACCGCCAGTGGTGGGCAGATCGCCGAACACGAACGCCGTCCCCTGGGCGGCGTAGCCGAGTATGTGGGCGAAGGTGTCGCTGACCGCGCGAATCACGGTGCGCCCGATCCCTGTTTTCAGCAGCAGGAAACCGAGCGCGATTTGCACCATCAGCAGGACCGCGATCCGCGGCAGCCTACCGCAGGCGGCCCGGCGGTCGGTACTGGGCAACCATGCCAGCAGCAGGAAACACGCCAGCCCGGCAACCCCGATCAGATGATGCACGCGCACCTCGGAAGCCATGCCGCGCAACAGTTTTTGGGAGCACCTCTCATGTCGGTCCATAGTGGGGTCTACCCACGGTTGAGAAGCCCTGCCGAGCCCGCGCCAGCACTCCGCGTGCGCGCGTCCGTTCCGAGACAAGTTGTCCGGCAATGGCATTCGTGCGGGCGCGAGATACCGCAGCATCCCGCCGGCGGCGAGATCACCGTGATGGTTGCGTGCCGGTCGCCTTGGCAACGTCCGCGAGCATCCGGTCGGCGGCCTGGACCCCGATACCGGACATCCATGTCTCGTCGGGGACCTCGATGACCTTTCCGTTCCGCACCGCGGGCAGATCGCGCCATACCGGGCTGGTGGTGACGGCGTTCTTCTGGGTCTTGCCCGGATCGTCGATGGTGGCGACGAAGATGAGATCCGCGTCGGCCTGATCGATCTGCTCCGGGCTCACCTCCTTCATGATCTTCTTCGGATCGTTCGAGATCTGTGACGCCGGGCGCGGCAATCCGATATCGGCGAGCACCACCCCGCTGAAGGAGTTGCTCTGGTACAGCCGGGTCGGTCCGGCGAGGAAGCGGACCACCGAGACGGTGGGCAGGCTGCCGTTGTGCCCGGCCTTGATGTCGGCGCCGAGCGCGCGAGCGCGGTCCTCGTACTGCTTCAGCGCCTCGGCGGCCTGCGTTTCCAGGCCGAGCGCCGTGCCGTGCAACGCGAGATTGGCCTTCCACGGGCCGCCGACGGTTTCGGTGAACACGGTGGGCGCTATGCCGGAGAGCTTGTCGTAGATCTTTTCGTGCCGGATCTTCGACGACAGGATCAGATCCGGTTTCAGCGAGGCGATGCGTTCCAGATTCGGCTCTTGCAGCGGGCCGACATCGATCACTCCGTCGACTTTGCCGGCCAGGTAATCCGGAAATCCGCCACGGGTTTTCGTGTGCGGCACCACTGCCCCGAGCGGCTTGACGCCGAGCAGGGTCACCGAGTCGAGTTCGGCCGTATCGAGCACGACCACACGCTGCGGTACCCGGGGGATCGTCACCTGCCCCATCACGGTGTCGACGGTGCGCGGGAAACTCGCGGGGTCGGCGGGTGATGCCACCGAATCCATTGCGGTGGAGCCGGTTCCGCACCCGCTCAGGCCGGACATACCGATCGCGGCCGCGAACAGCGCAACTGTGACGCGACCGGCTCGGCGCAGGCGGCATTGTCGGATGGACATGATGATCCTCGTCTCTCAGCGGTGAAGCGGCCGTCACTCCCGCGGGGTGACAGTGTGGCCGTCGGGCGTCAGGCCCCGAAGGGTGGTGGATGCCGACCGGGCACCGTTGTGTCGCGCGGCCCGGCTTTTGGGCACGACCAGCGGGGTGCCGGTCTCGGGATCGGGGATCACCCGGCAGTCGACACCGAATACCGCTCGGACCAGATCGGCGTCCAGCACCTCCGCGGGCGCACCCGCGGCGGCCAACCGGCCATCGTGCAGAACGACCAGGTGGTCGGCGTAGCGGGCGGCCTGCCCCAGGTCGTGCAACACCATGACGACAGTGCGGCCCGCCGCACTGTGCAGTTCGGCGACCAGATCGAGCACGTCGAGCTGATGACGCAGATCCAGGAAGGTGGTCGGCTCGTCGAGCAGCAGCAATTCGGTCTCCTGTGCCAGCGCCAGGGCGATCCAGGCCCGCTGCCGCTGCCCACCGGACAGCCGGTCGACCAGCTCGTCACGCAGCACATCGGTTCCGGTGCGGCGCAACGCATTCTCCACCGCCGCTTGGTCCGCGGCCGACCACGGGCTCAGCATCCGTTGATGCGGATAGCGGCCCAGCCGCACCAGCGCTTCCACCGTGATCGCCTCCGGGGTGATCGGCTGCTGCGGCAGCAGACCGAGCCGCAGTGCCAGAGCGCGCGCCGACATGCGATGGATTTCCGCACCATCCAGGGTGACGGTTCCGCCGGAAGGACGCAGCAGCCGCGAAAGTCCGCGGAGCAGAGTCGACTTGCCGCAGGCGTTCGGTCCGACGATCGCGGTGACCGCACCGCCGGGCAACTCCAGATCCAGCCCCTCGATCACGCCGCGGTCCCCGTAGCGCAGCGCGAGATCGTGGGTGGCGAGCACATTGCCACCCGCACCCACACTCCCGCGCGCACTCGTGGCCACGCCCATGCCCGTGGACACACCCACACCCGCGGTCGGCCGATGCTCGTCCTGGCCCGGGGCGGCACCGGTTGTGCCGGTCTTTGCTTCGCTCATGTGGTCCTCCGATGGGCCGGGCTGCCCTCACGCAGCAGGAGAATCAGCAGCCACGGCGCGCCGACCGTGGCGGTGACGACGCCGACCGGCACCGCGACGGGCAGCAGATGCTGGGCGACCAGGTCACAGCCGATCAGCAGCGTCCCGCCCAACAGCCCGGTGACGGCCAGGGTGGCGGCGGTGGGCGGCCCCGCGACCATGCGCACCAGTTGCGGCACCGCCAAGGCCACAAAGGCGATCGGGCCGGTCAGCGCCGCGGCGAGCGCGGCCAACGCGACGGTGGTGAGCAGCAGGCGCAGTCGCGCAGAGGAAACGGCGACACCGAGCGTGCCCGCCGACTCGTCGCCGAGATCGAGCACCGCCAGCGTCCGGTACTGCACGAACAGCGTCGCCAGGACCACCACGGAGGCGATCGCCGCGCCCTGTACTTCGATCCAGGTGCGGCCGTAGAGAGAGCCCGCCGTCCACTGCATCGCCGATCCCGCCAGCTCTTTCGGGAAACGCACCACGATCAGGTTCACCGCGGCCGCCAGCCCGGCCTGCACGGCGAGCCCCACCAGCACGAGACGGTTGACCGGCAGCCCGGCGCGGCCGAGTACACCGAGCAGCACCGCCGCGAACAGGCCGCCGGCGAGCGCACCGAACGGAATGAGCGTCTGCGCGGCGCCGGCGGCGAGCACGACGACCGCGCCGAGCGAGGCCCCACCCGTGACACCCATGACGTCCGGCGAGGCCAAGGGGTTGCGGAAGAGTCGTTGCAGCACGGCCCCGGCCATGGCCAGCCCCGCCCCCGCGATCAGTCCGGCGACCACTCGCGGCGCCCGGAACTGCTGGACGATGTAGACGTCTCCGGCGTCGCCGAGTCCGAGTGCGGCGCGAATCGCCGTCGCCGCCGCCATGTCGACCTCCCCGGAGGACAGCGCGACCACCAGCAGGATCACCGCTACCCCACCACACCCGACGCCGATCGACACGACACGGCGGCGGCGCGCAGCGGTGACCGATCGAATCATGCCGCCGGAGAGGGTCTTCCGAAAATCGCGCCGATCCGTCTCGTCCTGACGTACCGAGACCTGCTCGCTCATCGACGCTCCGTCCGACGAGCCAGCACGGCCAGAAGGGCTGCGCCGAGGAATGCCGTGACGATACCGGCCTCCACTTCCGACGGCCGCGCGATGAGCCGGCCCACGATATCGGCCGAAAGCAGCAACAGCGGACCGGCGAGCAGACATCCGGGGATCACCAGCCGGTGGTCACCACCGACCAGCAAACGCACCAGGTGCGGGGCGGCCAAGCCGATGAACGCGATCGGCCCCGCGACCGCGACCGCCGAGCCGGCGAGCAGGACGACCGCCGCCATTCCCGCGAATCGAATGCGCGCCACCGGCACACCGAGGGCCTGTGCCGAATCATCGCCGAGCGCAAGAGTGTTCAACGCGGGACCGATCGCGAGCCCCACACCCGCGCCGATGGCCAAGGTCGGCAGCATCGGCACCAGCACGTCGAGATCTCGTCCCGCGATCGAACCGGCCAACCAGAACCGGGCCTCGTCCAGTGTTCGCTCACTGAACAGCAGCACCGCCGACGTCCACGAGACCAGAACCAGCTGCAGCACGGTGCCACCGAGGACGAGACGCACCGGATCCAGGTCACCGGCCCGCCGCCCCAGCGCCAAGGTGAACATCGCGGCGGCGGCCGCACCCGCGAAGGCGAATACCACGTACTGCACCGGATGCGACAGGCGCAACGCGTAGATAGCGGTGACGACGGCGAGCCCGGCGCCGGCATTGATACCGAGAGTGGTCGGCGCGGCCAACGGGTTGCGGGTAATTCCCTGCACAACCGCCCCGGCAAGTCCGAGCGCGGCACCGACCGCCAGTCCGATCAGCGTCCGCGGCACCCGCAGACCGGTGATCACCAGGGCGTCGCGGTCATGCCCCGCGCCGAGCAAAGCCTCGACGACCGTAGGTACGGGCACCGACCTGGCCCCGAGCGCGAGACTGAGCACGACACACAGCAGCAACGCCGCCAACCCGATGAACAGCGCCGGTACGTGGCGCCACATCGAGGCGGTACGGGTCGTATCAGTCGAGGTCACGAGACGTGAGCTTAAGTTAGCCAGACCTAAGCCTGTCAAACAGGAAGGGCTTCCCAACAGCTGCCGACCAGCTGCTAGCCGGGCGCACCGATTGACTGTGCTGTGCGAGAACTCCTACCGAATCGACGAAAACTTGGTGCTGGAACCCGCAATGTTCTCGAGGGGCCGCTACGCCGAGGGCGAAACGAGTACGTGTTGAAGCGCATGCGCACGGATAATGAGTCACGGCAACCGATGCTCGAAGGGCCGGAGGGTGAACCGGATGGACGATGTGCTGCTGACTCCGCCAGACGCGGACGAGGCGCGGCTGCTGGCGCGCGGTGTGGTCACGGCCGCGCAGGGGGAGGCCGGTCTGACGCTGTTGCAGCAGTTGCTGATTCCGGCGCTTTTCCTGTCCATGACCGGCCACCCGGTCGAGTTGACAACGCTCGAGCCCATCACCGCACCTGAATTCGCGGTCCAGCTGGCTCGGCGCAACCGGATCTTCCGTACCCGGATTGTGCAGACGATGCTGCTGGCCGCGCTGGTGGTGCGGCCGCTGCCGCCGCTCGTCGCGACCCAGTTGCGGGAGTTCGCCGACGCATTGGACGTCGATGACGACATGATCGCGGTGGCACAGAAGTACGCCGAGGGTGCGATCGATCTCGCGGCGGTCGATTTCGCGCGCAACGGATACCTCGGCGGCCTCGACCCACGCAGGCTCAGTGCACTGCACACCGAGACCCTGGACAGTTCGTGGGGCCAGGTCGGCGACGACCCGGCGCTCGCCGCGCATTGGGCGTCGCTGGGCGACCTACCGGTGGGCACGCTCGGCCGAGGCGTCGCCGACTTCTACCGCGATCGCGGCTTCGTCACCCCTGGCCTGCCCGGTTCGGCGCCGCCGCTGCTGGCCCAGCACGATTGGGTGCATGTGCTCGCCGGATACGGCACCACCTTGGAAAACGAGATCGAGGTCTTCGCGTTCATGGCCCGCGCCAACGACGACCCACGTGCCTTCAGCCTTCTCGCCATGGTGGTCTCCCTCTTCGAAACCGGCTATCTCCACGCCGGCGCAGGTCTGTTCGAGGCCAACGAGGGCCACCTCCGTACCGCGGGCATGGCCGCCCGCCTCGCCGACGCAATGCGCCGTGGCGCCCTCACCCAGGGCAGCCACGATTTCCTCGACCTGGACTGGTTCGACCTCGCTGACCGCCCCATCACGGTGGTGCGCAACGATATCGGCCTGACGCCCAAGGCGTCCGCCGCGCGCGCCGCCGGATCGGTCGGCCCGTGGGACAGCGGCGGCATCACACCGTTCCAACTCCAGTCAGCCGAGCGAGCGGCCGAAGCCGACGGGCGGCCTTATGTCCCATGGCACCCCGACCCCTCACGAGATTGATGGGTGCCCGATCGTGCTCCGCCGCCCCTGGGATCGCCCAGACGGTCGATAGGCGCTTCAGCCCGCCGCGTCACGCCGCACCTGCACCGTGACACGGCCACGTTCGTCGCGGCGCGCGACCGCATGGCCGCGCCTGTCGGCGCCGTTCGAATGCACGATCGAAGCGTAGCCACGATGGCCGGCTACAGCCGCTCGACGGCCCGAGCGAATCGCCGAACCACCCGCTCCCCGGCAAGCCAGCGGTAATCTCTACTGCGACAAGGGCGTTCGTACCGAGATCCCGAGGCGTCGACGTCTACCTGGCCGGATATCGATGCCAGTCGACCTGAGGTAGGGCATATATGAGGCACAGAGGTACAAGGTTTCTCGACATCGTCGGTAGCCGTTGGATGGCGGTGGCGACGCTGGCCACGATCACCGGGTTCTACTATCTGTTCGTCGCGATCACCAACTGCGTGGACACCGACACCAACCGAAACGGTGTTGCCGCTGTGCTGTCGATGAGATCGACGATCCACAACGCGGGGACGGACTGGCGGGCGATCACGAACAGCAACCTCGCGCTCGTCGCCTACATCCTGATCGTGATCTGGGAGTTCCTGATCGCCTTCGTGCTGCTGGCCGCCGCGGCGGTGTGGGTCCGGGTGTTGAGCGGTCGGCCGCGCCGGCTTCGTGCCGGGCTCGGCGTGGCCGTCAAACTGTCGAGCCTGGGCTGGACCATGGCCGTGCTGCTGTTCGCGGGCGGTTTCCTCACCGTCGCCGGTGAATGGTTCCGCATGTGGGCCAACAAGGAAGTGAACGCGTCATCGGCTGCGCTGCAGAACTTCCTGATCGCTGCCGTCGGCCTGGTTCTCGTACACCTGCCGGAATCGGTCATCCCGCACGCCGCGCCCACGGCACCGGAAGTGTCCCGGCGCTAGCACGACGGGCGGCCGACCGGATCCACCCTCATACCGCGGCGCTCCCTCCCGCCACGATGTCCCCGCCTCCTGGCGAGCTCAGTCGGGCAGCCGGATGCCGCGCTCCTCGGCCTTCGCCGCGACCTCGCCGGGAAAGATGTTGCGCAGCAGGTAGAGGTCGCGGCCCAGTTGCCAGCCGGGGGCCAGCGCGACCGCGTACCGCTCGAAATAGCCGAGCTGCTTGCCCATCAGGATGAGCTGCTCGGGGCCGGCGACGCCACGACGCTTGCCGAAATCCAGCAGCGCTGAGGTGATCGTCTTCAGGTCCAGCCGCGCGAGCTCCCCGGACAGGATCGGGCCGAGCACAATGGCGAGCTGCCTGCCGATCGCGGTGTCGTCGGTGCTCTGCTCGGCGAAGAGATCCAGTTCGCGCAGCGTGGTCGCTACCGGGGTGAAATCTCCGTCGAAGGCGCTGGCGTAGAACATCGCCCGGACCATCGCTCGCCACGGCGGCGACATCGTGCCCACGATGCCGAAATCCAGCATCGCCAGTTTGCCGTTCTCGAGCAGCCACAGATTTCCCGCGTGCACGTCGCCGTGGAACAGACCGTGCACGATGACACCTTCCAGCCACACTTTCACCAGCCGCCGGATCAGCAGCTCCGGATCGGCGTGCTCGCCGACGACGTCGAACTGATCGAGCGGTACGCCACGCAGTCGCTGCATACAGATGCAGCGCGGCCCGCACAACTCCCAATAGACCTCCGGCACAACGACTTCCGTGTTGTCGCCGAACACGCCGAGGTTGGCGCGGACGCGGCTCTGATTGTCCGCCTCGATCAGGAAGTTCAATTCCGCCACGGTGACTTCGTAGAGGTCACGCACCACGCCGACGGCGTTGGCGATCCGCGCGTGCTCGGATCGCCGTTCGAGCAGCTTCGCCAGCACCAGCGCCGCACGCAGATCGACGATCATCCGGCGCGCGATCCCCGGGCGTTGCACCTTGACCACAGCCTCGCGTCCGTCGGCGAGCACGCAGGCGTGCACCTGCGCGACCGAGGCCGCCGACAGCGGCACGTCGTCGAACTCGACGAACATCTCGCCGATCGGGCGGCCGAGGTCTTGCTCGACGATCCGCCTCGCCGCGGCGGCCGGGAAAGGCGGCACATCGTCGAGGCAGCGCAGACACGCATCGGAGAGTTCACGCGGAAACGCGCCGGACGACGATGCGATCAACTGCCCGAGTTTGACGAACATCGGCCCGAGACGTTCGAAAGCGTCGACGACGCCGTCGGCCAGCACTTCCCGCCGCGTTCGCCGCCCGGCACGCCCGCGCGTCCCGGTCACGGACCGGGCAGCCTCCACTATGGCCCGGCGAGTGAGGGCGACACCGAATACCAGCGCGATGGTGAGCATCCGAAGCGCCTCGGGCACGCCGAAGGCGTCGAGACGGGGCCGGTCGACGGCGAACGCCTCGGCGGGCGGACGGTGCTCGGTGCGCGACGCGGTAGCGAAAGACAGCGGGTCGGCACTCATGCTTTCGCCTCCCTGGCGCTCGACTCCGGCACGACCGTCGTGGCGGCTGTATCGATGGTTCGCTCGCTCATGCCTACGCCTCGCCGGCGCTCGGCACACGGAACGACACACCTTTGAGCACCGACCTGCGACCACGGCCGACGGGCCGGTCCTCGACCACGACCGCGTCTTCCCTCAGATCCGTCACGGCTGGCAAGCCTATCCAGAACATGTTATAGGGCAGCCCGAATCCGTCGATGAACCGTCGCGCGCCGACGAACCTGGTGTGGTTCACCCACATCCAGGCGAACGCAGCCGTCCGGACCGATGATCCACGGGTTGTCCACCGCAGTAGCCGCGCCCGAGCGGATGTCGTCATGCACGGCGATCGCGCGCGGTCGCCGCAGGACGGATCCGCCTCGGATCGACCGCGCTCAGCGGTGCGCCGAGCGATAGGCGCTGTTCTGGGACATCACGATGCGAACAAGGTCGCCCAGCGCGATCTCCACATCGGTGAGGTGCAGACCCCACGTCGCGTCCGGGACGGCGTACAGCTCGGGGCTGCCCGGTTCCGGCGTCGCCATGAGCGCCGTCGCGTCCCCGCTGCGCATGCACTGGAGCCGGTACCGTTCGGCGGGGATCAGCCACGGGGTCGGCGCGGCGACGGCGGCTGGTCCGTGGCGCAACGCCAGCTCGACGCCGAGTGGGCTGGGCACCGGGCTCACGCGCAGGACCGTTGCCGCGGTATGGGATTCGTTGCGGTCCAGCGAGGCCGGGTTGGTGCAGGCGATCTCGTAATCCGGACCGTACGGCCGCGGCAGCGGCTCCGGGGTCATCGGGTTGCGGCCGAAACGGCTGTCCGCGGGCGGGTTTGCGCCGAAGGTCTGCCAGGCGAGCACGCACCGCGTCTGCCGTTCGCTGTGACACAGCGGCAGATGCTGGAAGTCACCGCCGACGTCACCGTTTTTCCGCACCACCACATTGCCACCGAGCAGGATCGCCGACAGGATCCGGTCTCGCACCGCCTGCTGCGGTTCGATCTCCTCCCGGATCAGTTGGCGCAGCATGCGCGCACCCTGCGAATGCCCGATCAGCACGAGCGGCCTACCGCTCTCGCGCTCGGCGAGGAACTGCCGCCACGCCATCAGCACGTCCTCGTATGCGATCCGTGCCATTTCGGCGCGCTGCTCTGGGGTGTAGGACCGCTCCGACGCCAGCGCGATGATGGTCCGCTGCCGATACACCGGCGCGTACACCTGACACACCTGGGAAAACCGGGCCGCTTGTTGTTCGGCGACCGCCCGCACCTCCGGCGTCACCGCGGTGTCGGAGTTGGGCGTCGGCTCCAACGACACCGTCGGATACACATAGAAGCAGTCGACCCCCGAATCCCCCGCGGGCGTGGGTTCCTCGCGCACATCGGGCTGCCCGGCCCGCCGCACCGTCGTCGCCGAACTCCCCCGGCACGGATCATCCGCCCGATCCGGCCTGCACAACCACACAACACCGACGTCACCACTCGGTTCCGCCACCGCGCTCACCGACGACCCCGCCAGCAGGCCGACTCCGCACACGACGGCCGCAACCGCCCGCCGCCACCGACTGTCCCGCATCGCACACCTCACTGCTTCCGCGCCCGGCCATCAGCGCCCACGGCGACACCGCGAACGCTCGGCCGCGCCTTCGACGGCGTCAGCCCAGCGAAAATCCAGATGCCCACATGAGCCGGCGAAATCTCTTGGCAGTCGGAAAGATACATCAATGCGGCGGGAGCATACCGAGTTCCAGCCGCCGCGCCCGGTTCGAATCAGGCCTTGATGGCCCAGGTATGTGCCCCCGGCGTGGATCGGGGGCTGATCAGCTGCCGACGCCGTGATCGGTCCAGGCGACCACGCGCAGCGGGAACGAGCCCATCCCGCGCACCGGCGCCGGCAGGGCGACCAGCCTGGCACCGGTGCCGGGGACCACGTCCAGGTTCGTCAGCTGCTCGATGATCGGGATTCCCGCACCGAGCAGCGTGTGGTGGCACGGCCGCGTCGGCAGGGACGTATCGTCGATGTCGAGCGAGTCGATCCCGACCACCGCCACATTGGCGGCGACCAGTGCGTCCGCGACCTCGCCGACCAGGAACGGATGCCCGGGGCCCCAGTACGCGGACGAACCCCACCGTGCCGACCATCCGGTGTGCACGAGCACCGCCTTTCCCCACAGCCGCGCCGGGTCGCCGAGCACATCCGGCCCCACCGCGCGGATCCCCGGCACGCGGATCATCACGATCGGCACGTTGAACAGCCGTTCCAGCGGCAGCTCGGCGATGTCGGCACCGCCGGCGTGAAAATGCGAGGGCGCGTCGATGTAGGTCCCGGTGTTGCCGACCATATCCACGCGCGCGATGTCGTAGCTCATGTCGATCAGCCGCGACTGCTCGCGCGAAAACGCTGTGGTGACCCGCGGTCCGGGCAGGCCCGGATAGGTGAGCATGCCATCCGAGATCGGGTGCGACAGCTCCACCATCGCCTTGCTCATGCTAGGCACCGTACCGGCCGATCCCGCCGCGGCGGCCAGGGATGTCAGCGTGCCGGGAAACGCCCCGCGAACTCCGGGCGTGGCCGCGCACCGTTGGGCCGCTCGCGGATCAGCACAGGAGGCCCGGCAGCCTGCAGACGCGCTGGTCGAGGCCGCTCTACGCCCAGTGCGCAGCGGCCCGAAAGAGAGCAGACTGAGAGCGAGGAGGTCATCATGCGACTACTAAAGGGCCTGCTCGGCGTGGTGCTGGGGATCCTCACGGCCGTGCTCGGCACGGTGCTCGGGATCCTCGCGGCCGTGCTATGGCTCGTCGGTGCGCTGCTGTGCGTGACGGTCATCCTGCTTCCGCTGGGCATCCCCGTCGTGAAGCTCGCCCGTCGTCTGTTCACCCTGTCCGGGCAACTGATGCGTGTTCCCTGAAGGACCCCCGGGCATTCTGGCGGCCTCGTGGTAATCGCGTCGACACTCGGGTTGGCGGCCGATTTCCTTGGCCGAATGCGGGCTGATGGCATCGACCGGCTTCGAGGCTATGCCCATGCCTGCCGTCTGGCCACCTGAGGCTGCGGCGGGATGAGCCTGGTCCAGAATTCGCGGCGGACCGCGTCCCACAGCCTCGTCAGTTCCGGATGGAGTTCTCGCGCTTGCGCGAGGTCCGGGTAGTTGCCGGGGCTGAAGGACACTACTGGTGAAGTGTCGTGCTCGTTGTGCACGGCGACAATCGCGATCAGATGGTGCTGAAGCAAGCCCCAGGTCACACGCAGTCCGTCGACTTCCGTTCGGCGCACATCATCCATCTTCGACATCCCGTCGACGTAGACGTACCTCGTGCATTTGCGGACCACTGGCGACCGACCGCAGTCGGCTGTGCACCGCCGTCTCGGCCGGCAATTCGGCGCGGCCACGGATGCGCCACCGGTGGCGTTCGCTCGGACTCGTCGGGTTCTCGGACATGGGGAAATTCCTGCTTCGATCGTGACGCTGTCGCGTCAAGGTGCCCGGATGAGGCGGACCACACGGTTTCCTAACATAAGACATTAGATTTCATAGTTCAATGGTTCTTCAGTAAGAATCTGTTAAGTGCAGGGTTCCCGCGACGCCCGCCCGCCTCTGGCAGTTTCCGCACCCCCGATCGCACAGGCCGGACTGCGTATATGTCTAACTTTATAGTTCATATTTCAATTGTTCATCGACTAGAATTGCCTTAGGTTCCCGCCACCCGAGGAGTCGCGTTGTCCAACCAGGAGAGCGCCGGATTGAGCGCGCTCGGCGCCGTGCTGTCACCCATCGAGGGTGGCGGTCCGAAAACCGAGGCCGTGGTGCAGCGGCTGTCCGCCGCGATCAGCCTCGGTGTGATGGCCGACGGGCAGCAGTTGCCGAGCGAGACCGATCTCGCCAACCAGTTGGGTGTGTCGACGATGACCCTGCGGGAGGCGCTGGCCGTACTCCGGCAGCAGGGAATCGTCCATACCAAGCGCGGGCGCGGGGGTGGTAGCTTCATCCGCGGTTCGGCGGGGGTCCTCGAGACCACCTCGCTGGCGCGGTTGCAGCAGATGAGCATCCAGGAGCTGCGCGATCTTGGAGACGAGCACTTCGCCGTCACCGGAGCGGCTGCCGTGTTCGCCGCGCGCCGCGGGTTGCGGGCCGATATAGCCCGGCTCCGTGCCTTGGCCGAGCGGCTGAAGGGCAGCACCGAACCCGTCTCGGCGCGCCGGGCGGACAGCCGCTTTCATATCGAGATGGCGGTGTGTGCGCAGTCCACCCGGCTGACCCGCGCCCAGGTCGGCCTGCAGGCGGAGCTTTCCGCCTTGCTCTGGCTGCCGCGGCTGAAAATGGACCCGGCAGTGGAGGCGACCGCGTATCGCGACCTGGTGGATGCGATCGAACGAGAAGACGATGCCCGGGCGAGAGAACTGGCAGAATCACATACCGAATCACGGATCCGCCGCCTCGTCGCCCTACGCTTGGAGCTCAGTGATGATGAGGGACACCGATAACGTGCCGGACTCGGTGACCGTCGAGTCGCTCGCTCATGCCGTCACGAAACTGGCCGACGAGGTCTACCAGTCACTGGAGACCCTCGCGACCGCGCTGAGGACCCTGTGGAATGGTCTGAGCGAGAAGCCGCGGTCGACTGACCTCGCACCGCTGCGGGAGACCATCCTCGGCGAGCTCGAGCGGCGCGGAAAGCTGTTCCACGGCGCCGGCGTGGTGATGGCCGACGGCGTTCTCCTGGATCGCCCCCTCTACCTGGAGTGGTGGTCTCTGGACGCACAACGCGGACCGCAACGCCTGACGCTGGAATTGAATCCCCAGAGCGAATACTTCTACGACTACACCGGAATGGATTGGTTCACGATCCCGCGTGACCAGGGTCGGCGATGGGTGTACGGGCCGAACCTCGATTACGCGTGCAGCGATCAGTACGTCTGTACCTTCGCGGTACCGGTCACGATCACATCGGGAACCTTCCTCGGAATCGCCGGTGCCGATGTGCCGGTTGCCGCGATCGAAGAGGTCTTGCTGCCGCGATTCCGGGCATCCGGTCAGCGGGTACTGCTGGTCAACGACGAGGGTCGCGTCATCATGGGGACCGATCCCGAATTCACCACCGGATCCAAGACGAGCCGGATGGACCGATCGGCCGCGGCGGTGCCGATCGAGGCGGTGCCCTGGTCGCTGCGTGCGCTGGGATCCATGGCACCCCACTGACACCGCGGGACACCGATCCAGCAGGGTCCCCGGCCGGCGGACCCTTACGCGACGAGGGTGAGGTGAGCGTCCTCGACCTTGCCGATACCGCCCGCTCGCGTCATCAGGCGCGCCACGGCCTCGGCGACCTGTCTCGGCTGCTCGAGAATCACCGAGTGACCGGCGCCGTCGACCAGCACCAAGTCCGAGTATTCGACGGCGGCGGCCATCGCGACGGAATGCGACGGCGGCGTCATCAGGTCGGCGGAGCCGCACAGCACCAATGTCGGGATCTTCGAGAGAACCGCAAGCGCGTCGGTTCGGTCGTACGCCATGAAATCGCTCAAGAAGCTCGCCATCGTCACGATCGGCGTCTGGTTGCGCATCGCATTGGCAAGGGTGAGCACCCGGGGGCTGACCTTGCGATCGCCGAATTCGGCGGTACGGACGATCGGGGCGAGGAGCTTGCAGGCCATCAGCTTCGCGCGGTGCATCGCGCTGGGCGCGCGTCGCACGGCAGCCTGGAATACGGAAACGGCCGGGTTGCGCAGGAGGCGGCCGAAGCCGGCGTCGGCCAGCCCGTTCGCGGCGGTCGCGATGAGTGCGACGCCGACGATGCGGGTGCCGATCTCGTGCGGGTTCTGGCTGGCGTAGGTCAGTGCCGTCATGCCGCCCATCGAGTGGCCGACGAGGACGACCGGCCCGCTGGGGGCGACAGCGTCGAGAACGTCGCGCAGGTCGTGGCCGAGCTGCTCGATGTTGTACGTGCGCCGGGACGCCGCGGCGGAGTCGCCGTGGCCTCGGTGGTCGTAGCAGACGATCCGGGCGCCGGTGTAGTGGCGCAGCAGCGCGTCGCGGACGTAAGCCCAGGACTCGGTGCGCAGGCAATGCCCGTGCAAGAGCACGACGGTGAGCTCCGCATCTCGTGGGCCGTATTCGCGAATCGCAAGTGCCACACCGTCTTCGGTCGAGACCGTGGCACGACGCTCTGCCGAGGTGGCGATTGTGCTCGAGATCGACATGGGGGGCTCCGGTCTGCTGGCGGTGACTTGTTCAACTTTCCGCCAGATATGCCGCCGGTATCAGGTCCCCGAGTGCTGGGGTCCGTCCCCCAAGGTGGAGCAGATCACCACCCAAGGGTGCACCGGTGCCCAAGCCGATGGCCGGGCGGCCGGTGCACCTCGATGTGGTCTTCCGGTAGACGATGTCGCGACCGAGCGCATCACCGATGCCGAGGCCCCGGATCAGCGCGGCGGTTGGTTCATGTCTCGGTTCATCTGTGGGATTTCGATACTGATCGGCATCCGTAGTTCGGCCAGGTAGATCAGGGCTGCCTGACGAAGGAATTCGTCGAAGAGCCAGTAGGCATCCGGCGCGAGCGGGACGACGGGGAGCAGGCCTTCGCGGACGGCGATGAATGGCCCCCAACTCACCCGAAGCAGCGGGTCCCAGACCGGTTCCCTGGGGATGGCCAGGCCATCGGCGATCTTGTCACCGAGCAGGAAGCGGGTGAACGCGCCGAGGACCGGCTTGCTGAGGATGGCGAGATCGAGGTTGGCACCCAGGCGCAGGAGCCGGTCGGCCAGCTTGGCGCCCTCCGGGGTCGCAGCCAGCACCGGGTCGAGGACCTGCGCGGCCTGGGCATTGGCCTCCTCCCACGACGCGGGAATGTACTCGTCGCGGATGCCGAGCATGTGCGCGCACAGCTGCCAGGAGTGCAGGAATGCCTCGGACTCGGCGGCGGGAATCGGCACCTTCCACGCGGTCAGGTGCTTCATGACGGTCGTGGGCAGGCTGTGCCAGGTGACCATCATGTCGTTCTGGCTGATCGGAATGTCCTCATCGGCGGAGTGCACCCAGTACGGGGACTGCGGCAGCAGATGACGCACCGCGGCATGCACCAGCCGGGTTTTGACGCAGGTTACGACCATCTCACCATCGGGTGCATAGGCATTCGCGGTCCCGATGTCGTAGCCGAGTTTCGCGGTCTTCGAGATGCGGTCCTTGAGATCGTGACCACCCTTGGAGTAGTAGACCGCGCGCGCCTCTTTGGGAATGACCGTGCTCATCATGCCGCTGGCCAGCCCGTACAACACACCGAGATAGAGCCCCCGCTTCTTGTTGAACTCGACCGCCGTGGCCAGCTTGCCGCGGTCGGCCCAGGGCGGCAGCCGACGCGCGTACTCCATGAAGTCCCGCAAGTCCGGCGGTAGACCCGCAGGCAAGGGCTGACCGTTCCTGGTCCAGGTCCGCAACAGCTCATTGACCCTCGGCACCTCGCCCCTGTCGAGCAGTGCGGCGACCAGCTCGTCAGCCTCGGCGTCCCACACCCCCATCGGATCGACACCGGACCCGCTACCCGCCACCGAGCCCTGCGGTGACCACGTCCACGGCTGCGCCCGTGCCGGCGTCACCATGGCCAGCGCACCGAGTGCGCCCAATACCCCACCGGTCTTCAACGCGTCGCGCCTGCTGAATCCATCCATGTCTTCGCTACTCCTCATTGAGCTCGAGCACCACCGTGACGATGCGATGAGACCGGTAGCGCCCCGTTTCACGCCTTCAAAGGCTAGAATATTCATTAACATAGCAACGTTTCCAGCATGTTGTCCGAACTTTCCGGGATTTACTCTCACCCACTTGGCCACCAAGCGGCAACGGCCCGGACGACGTCCATATATGCCACTGAACAGTGGCGCCACCAGAGCACATGCAGGATGAACTCGACGAGGCGACGCCGAAAAGCCGGATAGAGCAGCATGGGAACCGCCGCGTGACCGCACCGCTAACCGCAATAACACACAGTCACTTATCCATGTCAGTAGCTACCTCGTCCCATCGGCTTCCGAGCTGGACGCGCAGCCACGGCCGCCGTCGGCTGTGCGGAGTGCCCGCGCCCGGGAGCCCGCCGGGACTGCCATCCCCGCCCATCGCGGTGGCACAACGGATTCGACAGACTCCGTCAGGACTCGAACAGCAGGTAGAGACCGGTGAAGGTGAAGCCGACCATGGTCAGCATCAGAGCCAGTTGACCGGTGAGCCGATGCCCCCGCGGCAGCAGCCGAAGGCAGCGATCGTGGGCGGCGGCGACCCCGAGGACGTGGCCCGTCACCACGGCCAGCACCTTGATCGTCCCCAGCGCCGCGGGGTGGCTGGACAGTACGTAGGCGACGTCGCGCCCGGACAGCCCCGCGAGATCCCAGCCGCGTTCGAACGGATCCGCGAACAAGATCACCGTCGCCTGCCCCTTCTCCACCAGGAACGTGAGGTAGTGGGCCACCAGATAGCCCGCGACGATCGGGGTCAGGCTGTGCGCGAGGCGAGCCGGAAGCAGTCTCCGCCGCGTTTCGTCCAGGCCACCGGTCGCCTTGGCGGCAAACCGGAACACGCCGCCGACGACAGCGATGAAGCCGAGCAGACCCACCGTGTTCAGTACGGTCGGCAGGACTTCCGATCCAGTGCTTCCAGCGTCGGCCAGCAAACCGCGCCACGAAGGAAATGTGGTGAAGCTGTCGAACGCCGTCGAGCCGAGCAAGGTGGCGGCCACGGCCACCCCACCGATCCGGGCCGGAGTGCCCGCCAGGTTGTCCAGCGGCGAACGCAGTACCAGTTCACCGGTATCGCGGCGGCCGAACGGGCTCAGCCTGCCCAGCAGGCTGCTGTACACCTCGAGCGGGTCGGCGTGCTCGGCCCAAGCGGTGCCACACACGATCAGGCCCACTGTCGTCACGACGAGGTATCCCGCCAGCCACGTGGTGACCGCCGTAACCGAACCCGGCTCCGGGTAGGCCAGTTCGAGCCACACGAAGGAGAACAGACCCAGCACCGCGGGCCACTGGCCCCAAGAACCGGGATAACGGATCAGCCCGCGGCTGGGCTGACGGCGCCACACCACGCAGATGGCGCGATGCACCGCACGCGCCGGAGACAGGACCTTCCAAACCGATCCGGCGGCGAGCGAAGCGACCATGACACCGACCCACAGGAATAGGTAGACCACGCCGGGCACGGGATTGCGTGCCGGATCCGGGGATCCGAGTACACCGATCGCGAGGACGGCGACGGTAGCCCCCACGCTCACGGCCGAAATCACGACCCGAACCGCCTTGGAGTCCACGACCACACCCACGACCGACGGCAGCGCCGCTCCGGGTGACCGTGGATCCAACCGCGGTTCGGGCCAGGCCAGCACCAGCACCGCGAAGGAGAACGTCAACGCCCAGGCGCCCCCGACGAGCGCATACGACAACGGAATGGGCAGGTCGGTGGCACCGCCGAGGCCGTGGGCCAGAACGGTCATCCGCGCACGAGCAGCGTCGACACCGTCCGCCGGGCATGGTGCAGCTCGATCTCCACGCGTCCCGGCACGTCAACGGTGAAGCGGAAGCGCTGGCCGGCGCCCGGGATGATCGGGAAGGTGTGGTCGGGCGTGGCATGCACGTGCAGTTCGTCGTCGGTATCGCTGTCGACCACGATCTCGATCGGTTGCCCCACTCGGGCCTCCAGGCGCACGTCGGCCGGGCTCACCACGCCTGCGGCGATCCGCACCGTGATCATGAGACTGTCCGAGGCCCCCGCTATTGCGGTCGTCGATGTGGTGGGCGCGGGATCCGACGAGGCGCAGCCGCTCGCGAGCAGGCCACCGAGAAGGACGAGCGCGCCCCAACGCCGCACGGATGACATCAGTCCTCCTGGTCCGCGCCGTGGTCGGACGGCGAACCCGCCATCCGATCGCGATCCTGCGCACGACGGTCTCGCAGGGCGACGAACACTACGACGGCGACCACGAGCAACGCCGGCAGGAAGGCGGGTATCGCCAGCAGGATCGAATGACCGGCCAGCACGTCCACGCCGTCGTAGCCCTGCATCATCGCGACACCGCCGGTTCTTCCGGCGCCGCCGTCGGGCTTCCGTGCGGATACCGGTCGTTGATCCGCGCCGCACCCCAGGACAGCGCTCCGACGAGGACGAGGCTGCACACCAGCACGACCAGCGATGCCGCGGCGAACAACCACGACGGGTGGTCGAATGATCGCTCCCGCTGGAGCACGGTGATCTCGGCGATGAACGGCCGGGTGAAGGAAGCGAGCGCGGGGACCTCTTCGACGCCGAGCCCCGGGTCGGCGGCCAGGAAAATCGGCGCCGCGGTCAGTACGCGACCATCCTGCATTCGCAGGACCGTCTTCCATGTCCCATGCGCCGGAACAGGTTCGGTCGACATATAGTGGCCGGCGCCCACCCGCTGGAGCTGGTCGACGACCAGGCCGCGGCCGGGACTGTCACCGCCGATCCCGCCCTGCCAGGAGAGGATCTGAACCCATTCGGGATCGGACCCGGCGAGATCAGCAGGCGTAAGACGGATGTCGGCGAGCACCATTCTTCCGTCCGTGTCCGCTTCGGCGTCGCGCAGTGTCACTGTGGCGGCGGCCCGTTCCGGTACCTCGCTGAGCAGCCCGTTGGCGGTCGCGGCCGCCACGGTCACGACCGCCGCGATCAGCACACCGCGTCGCACCGGTGGGCGTGGCAGCGCTTCGCCCCGCAGCACCATGCCCAGCAGCGCGCCGACGACACCGCCCGCGATGCCGGTGGGCACCGCCATCGCCAAAAGTTCCGGCCACATCGCCCTCGGCCACGAGTTGACGAACATCGCACGGATCCAGAGGGATTCCAGCCACAGCCCCACCGTCGCGATCCCGAGCCCGCAGACCGCACCCCACCAGATCGGCCGCCGGGCGAGCGGCAGCAGCGCCAGCAGTTCCACCACGACGGCTGCGCCGAGATACAGCGGGAAGACATTGCGGGGCGCGTCGATGACCGGCCCGCCGACCAGCACGGCTACCACGGCACGGACGACGGCGGCGAACACCACCACAACCAGGGTGCTGAACGGCCCAAGGGTCGCGCGGGCGGCGACGAGGGTGACGGTGGCCGCGGCCACGATGAGCATCGGCTGCAGCACGAGCCGGAACTGCTGCACTCCGAAGTCGAATTCGACTTGGAACACCGACAGGCCGATGAGCAGGCCGCCGAAGGCGAAGGACCGCAGCAGCCACATCAGTCGCCCATCGGCGCGGTCGGGCTCGGGCCGGCTGTGCCTGCCCTCGAACTCCAGCAGCAGCACACCGACCAGCGATAAGCCGGCGCCGCCGATGAGCATCAGATGCGTCGGACCCCAGAGCGTGACGTCCTGTCCGAACAGCCGATGCCAGATGTCGTCGAGTGGGAAACCGATCAATGCGTAGAGGCCGGCACCGGCGATGAGGATGCCCCCGACCGGCGCATGCCAGGTGCGGGTGATGCGCACCGCCGCGGCGCCGGGCTTCTCGTCCAACGGCAGGACGATCGCCGACATCCCGGCGGTGAACAGGAAAAACAATCCCGCCAGGATGAAATAGTGCGCCGGATTGGCCAGCGGCCCGTCATCGCGACCGTTGCCCACGTGCAAGCTGACATCCCAGATGAAGCCCAACAGCGCGGTCAGGATCGTCGCGAGGAACATCGCGAGCGGGAGCGCGACCCAACCGGGCCGGTTCAGCAGTCGCCCGATCCGGTCGGCGAGCCGCTGTAGCCACGTGATGCGGCGGGTCCGGTGCAGATACCCGACCCACAGCAGAAGGAGCGCGACTACGCCCGCGACGCCGGTCATGACCGCCACTTGGCCCAGCGCCGCTCCACCACCCTCGGTACCCGGAGCGGCGAACCACACGAGCCCGTCGTGCGCGATGTCGGGCATCAGAGACCTCCATCACATGAAATATGTATATGTGACGTACGGTATCATGAAAATCGCCGTCACTGAAGCAGGCCGGCCCGAACCGTCCGCAAACGAGTAGCTATTTTGCGGCAATCCGAATCCACGGCATCGCGCGACCGGCCGGATCGCCGAGGTCAATCGCCGAAACCGTTACCCTCGCCGCTGGAACGGTCGGCCGTCAACGCCATCTGGCCGTTGCCGGTGGCAGAGTTGGTGATCGCGGTCGGGATCTTCGGCAGTGCGTGCGGGTGATGACTACCGAGCCAGCCGAGCAGTTCCTCCCGGACCGCGCAGCGCAGATCCCAGGCGTCGTCGGCGTTGGCCGCCGACATCGTCGCGCGCACCACGATATTCGTCGGGGTGCTGTCCGTGACCACCAGATCCCAGCTGCGACCGTCCCAATCCCTGCGTTCGCGGAGATACTCGTGTAAATGCTCACGCAGCAGCGGTACCGGCGTGCTGTGGTCCAAGTACAAGAACACCGTGCCGGTGATCTGCGGGCCGCCCCGTGACCAGTTCTCATACGGTTTGCTGTTGAAGTAGGAGACCGGCATCGTCAGCCTGCGGTCGTCCCAGATCCGCACGGTGAGAAACGCGAGGGTGATCTCCTCGACTATGCCCCACTCCCCCTCCACGACAACGGTATCCCCGATCTTGACCGAGTCACCGAAAGCGATCTGCAAACCGGCGATGAGATTGCTCAACGTCGACTGCGCCGCGACACCGGCGATGATCCCGATTACGCCAGCCGAGGCCAGCAAAGAGGTGCCGAGAGTCCGCAGACTCGGAAACAGCAGCAGGATCGCCACGGCGGCGGTCGTGACGACCAATACCGATGTCACGATGCGGCGCACCAGCCCCAGCTGGGTGCGCAACTGCCGTACCCGCGAGACTTCCCGAGTACGCCCGGCGTAGGAGCGCAACATGCTCTCCGCGACGGCGTCGGCGGCGCGGATCACCAGCCAAGCCGCCGCGATGATCGCCGCCGCGGCCAAGATGGTTCGGATCATATTGTCCTGGGGCAGATCGAGTTGCGCCAAGGGATAAGTGGCATGCAACGCCACCGAGCCGAGCAATATCTGCACGGGCAACTGCACGCGACGCAGCAGCGTAGGCAGATGACTACTCGGTCGCCTCCGTGCGCTGTATTGCAGCATTCGATCCATCGCCAAACCTACTGTGACAGTGATCGCCACCGTGCCCAAGACCACGATGAGTGGCCGTAACACTTCCTCCAAGGATCGACTCCTTTTCGTCTTCCACCCAAGCGCCCTGCCCTGCTTCGCTTTCGCTGTAAGGACAGCGCACCGCGCCTACCCGCCCGTCCACTACGAATGAACTGTTGGTTGCGGCTCACGCGTCGGAATAGCCACCACGACAGTGCCGGTGGGCGCAATACTGTAGGCGCGAGGCCGAAACTGACACGGCATCCTCCCTCGGTCGACTTGCTTCCCAAAGGCGCATACCCGGTTTCGCCGTCGGTTGTCGCGATGTAGCTGTGGCGAATCCCACCGCCGCGTTCCGCCTGCCGCCCAGCGCGGAGCACATGACCAGAACGATCAGGAATCGAGAAGCGCTGGTCACCGAGCCGTAGCTAACGTCTTCGCCATCGACATTTGCCCGGCAGGTCGCCGGGACGCGGGTTGCTCGCATGCAGAGGAGGACGCAATGAGCTGGAACAAGTGGGTTCGGCAGACGCACCGGTGGCTGGCCATTGTCTTCACGGTGACCGTCCTCGGCACCGTCGTGGCCTTGGCGCTACAGGGCCCGGTCTGGGTGTCCTACGTACCGCTGGCCCCACTCGCCTTGCTCCTGTTTTCAGGTCTCTACCTATTCGTGCTGCCGTATGCCACCAAGCGGCGCAGCCGACCAGCCGCGGACATCCCGCCCCGGCAGGCGGCCGAGGCCCGGGGTCGTTCGTCTGCACGGTGGGTCCGGCAGTTGCACCGTTGGTCGGCCATTGCCTTTGTTTCGACCGTCCTCGCCACTTTCGTCGCCTTGGCGCAGGAGGAGCCTGTGGTCTGGGTGTCCTACCTACCGCTGCTCCCGCTCGCTTTCCTGCTGGTTTCCGGTCTGTACATGTTCGTACTGCCGTATGCCACCAAGCGGCGCAGCGCCCGTCGGGCACTCTCCGCTGCGGCCAACCCACAGTCCGAGCCGCCGAGCGAACGTTCCTCCACGACGCACTAGTCGGCATCGTCGACCGCAGCGTGCACGGCGATCGACAGTCCTCCGATTCCGCTAGCCGTCAAGCGGCGGAACGTTGTGTCGGCGTGCCGGCAGAGCCCTCCCCCGGCGTCGCTGAAGCAGGGGCTCCTTATCGTCGCCAGAAGATGTGATGCACCACCCCGCTCGGGCTCGGGATCCGCTCCAGATGGAAACGGTCGACGAGTTCGTCAGCGCTCGCCCACAATCTCTCGCCGCCACCGAGTTCGACCGGAGCAACGGCGACATGCATGGTGTCGACCAGGTCGGCGTCGAGGAACTCCCGGACCGTGGCAACCCCACCGCCGATTCGCACGTCCTTGCCCTCGGCGGCGTCGAATGCCTGCGCCAGCGCGTCCTTCGGAGACGCATCGAGGAAATGGAACGTCGTGTCCCCCAGCGTGAACGAGGGCCGCACGTGGTGGGTGAGGACGAACACTGGCGTGTGGAACGGGGGTTCGTCTCCCCACCATCCTTGCCAGTCGTAGTTCTCCCAGGGTCCGCGCTGCGGGCCGAATTTGTTGCGGCCCATGATCTCGGCGCCGATGTTGTTGGTGAAGTCGCGGGTGAAGTAGTCGTCGAGGCCATAGGTTCCCCCGGGGTCGGTCCGGGTGGGCCAGTGAGCGGTGGCGCCCGCCCAGAACATGAGCGCTCCCGGATCGGCGTGGCCGAACGGATGATCGAGGCTCTGCCCCTCCCCTGCACCGTATCCATCGCTGGACACGGCGAAATTCTGAACGCGGACCAACTGAGTCATCGGAACCCTTTCTGGTTGCAATGTGCAATCGGTTGCGAACATACCTAGACTGATCCCATGGCGCAACCAGTTGCTCGCGACAAGCTGCCCGTGGCCCCGGGCAAGTCGGGCTGTCCGATCAATATGACGATCGAGCTGCTCGGGGACCGGTGGAGTCTGATCGTCCTGCGCGACATCATGTTCGGAGGCAAGACCCACTTTCGTGAACTGCTCGCCGCGTCCATCGAAGGCATCGCGTCGAACATCCTGGCCGGCCGCCTCGCGAAACTCGTCGACGCGGGCCTGCTCACCCGCGACGACGACCCGAGCCACCGCCAGAAGGTCGAATACCACCTCACCGAGGCGGCGATCCAGCTCGTCCCGGTCATGGCCCAGCTGGGCGCGTGGGGCGCACGCTGGCTGGACACCGCGCCGGAACTAACCGTGCGGGCCGAACTGCTGGCCACTGGCGGCCCCACGCTCTGGGAGCGATTCATGGCCGAACTCCGCGCAACACACTTGGCCGGAGCGCCGATACCTACAGATGGCGTGCTCGCGGAACTGACCGCCGCCTATCACGAAGCAGCTAGCAGGCACGAGCACAGGGCAACTGGATAGCGACACCACCTAGTCCAGTACCGCCGTCGCCTCGACTTCCACCATGATGTCCGGCTCCCCCAGGGCGGAGACGCCGAGCAGCGTAATCGGCTTGACCGGGTCGATCCCGAGCTTCGCGGCGGCGCGCCCGACCCCCTCGCCGAGCAGCGGCATCTTGTCCGGCGTCCAGTCGACGACATAGATGGTCAGCTTGGCGATGTCGTCCCAGGAACCGCCGACCTCGGCCAGGGCCGCGGCCACATTGAGATACGCCTGCTCGACCTGAGCGGCGAAGTCGCCCTCGCCCACCTTTTCGCCGTTCGCGTCGCGGGCCACCTGGCCCGCCAAGAACACCAACTTCGATCCCTCGGCGATCGAGAGCTGGCGGTACACCTCGGGTTTCGGCAATGCCTCGGGATTGACCAGTTTCACGGCCATGGTCCACTCCTTCGTTCGTCTCGGTCCGCGGTGCGGCACTCGAGGCAAACCATAACAATGCTATGTTATGTTGCGCCATGGCCCGCACCAAGAATCCCCGCATCCGGTCGATGCTGATCGAACGAGCCGCGCACATGCTCCGGATGCGCGAGCCGGTGACGTTGCGCGCCTTGGTCGCGGGCACCGACGTATCGACCATGGCCGTCTACACCTACTTCGACGGCATGGACGGGTTGTGGAAAGCGGTGCGGCAGGAGGGATTCACCCGCTTGGCCGCGAAACTCGCCGCGGTCGAGACGACTGCTGACCCGGTCCGGGACCAAGTCGCGCTCGGTGCCGCCTACCTGCGCAACGCGCTGGAGAACCCGGACCTCTATCGCGTCATGTTCGACGCGAGCTTCGAGCTCGAGGACGCCGCGGCCGCCGACGAGACGCTGCACCGCTTGGTGCACGCGGTGGAGCGAGCGAAGACGGAAGGCCGCTTCCGCGCCGACGTCGACCCGTTGGAGCTCGCGACACAGGCATGGACCATCGGTCACGGCCTCGCCACCCTGGTCACCTCGGGACCGCTGCCGCGCGAGACGCTCGCATACGGCGTGCCGATGCTCACCGCACTCTTCGTCGCCGCGGGGGACGATCCCGAGCGATGCGGACGCTCGGTCGAATCCGGCTGGGACGTTCTGGTCGACCGCAGCTGATCTGCCGATCCGCCTGCATCGCCTCTGTTCGAGCCGACGCGCCCATCATGAACCGGGGCGGGCGGCCTGATGGCGCGCCGCATCGGACCAGTACCGGTTATCGTACGCGACGGATCTCGTGTGCTCGGGCGATAACCTTGCTCAGCCCGTATCCGTTGATGAGTGGTATTCCACAGCGGTGTTCGAACTTGGTTTTGAGTTCGATCCCCGCGTGTTCCATGCAGCAGATTGCGAACCGCACCGACGAATTGTTCGTCCGCGCGTGGCCGGGTAGATCGGACAGCGCTGCGTAATTCCTCGGGACCGCGGAGAGGTAGGTCGGCCGGCTGTGCTCTATCCGGTCCGAGAATCCCTCCGGGCTGAGCGGGCCCGCCATAGTGGCGCGGCCCCCGGCAATCAACGGTGACAAGGCGCCGACCATGATCCCGCTTACCTGCCACATCGGCAGGGTCGACAGGCTGTGGTCGGCATCGGTCAGCGCGAATACCTTGATCACCAACTGGCACATCGCCTCGAGATTCCTGTGGTCGAGCATCGCCCGGTTGCCGGTGCCGACGTAGGTGATGAGCGCCGGTCCCTCCGTCAGGGGCGGCGCCGCCTCGGTGGTGTCGGGCTCTGCCGCGCTGAACTCGCAGGCGGGAGTGACGACCCGGACCGGAGGGGAAATGGCCGGACGGTGCGCAGCAACGATGAGGACCTTGGAGCCCGCGTCAGCTATCTGGGAGCCGGCCTCTCGGTCGGTCAAGGATGGATCGATCAGGGTCGCTGTGGCACCCACGCGCCACGTGGCGAACAGCGAAACCACCAGGTCGACGGTGGGGGGCAGCATGATCGCGACGACGTCGCCCGTCGTGACGCCCGCGGCGCGCAGGCAGGCCGCAGCCCGCTGCACGGTGGCCAGCAATTCGCGGTTGTTCAGTTCGTTGCTGTCGTCGGCAAGGGCGGCTGCCTGCGGTGCGACCTCGGCGCGACGGTCCGGCAGGGTCGAAAGTGTCATGCGATGTCCTAAGCATCGGCGTACACGGATCGTTGAAAACTGTAGAGATCGCGCGGTGGATCCACACCGTAGTGCATCGACTGAATTCGTCGCGTGCTTTGTCCCCGGAAGACAGCATCGGCCGCGCGGTTCGTAGCGGCGGTCACGGTGATGTAACTATCATCAGGTAGTGACGACTTTTCGTCGCAACGGTGATATCGAGGTGGGCCGCTGTGTCGCGAGGATCGCCGCCCGCATGAACGAGCGGGTGACGGACATCAGCGCGAGTATTCGCCGTGGAATAGAGGCCGAAATACCCGAATTGCGTGCCGATGTCCACACCGTCGAACTGCTCGGATCCAGCGTGCAGGGCAATCTCGACACTCTTCTGCACGCGCTGCGGGACGACATCCCGGCGGCGCGAGTCCATCTACCTTCCGCGGCAATCGAGTACACCCGGCGTTTGGCCCAGCACAGCGTCCCGCTCAACGCCCTGGTCCGGGCATATTACCTCGGCCAGCGGCGGTTCACCGAACTGGTTTTCGCCGAACTGCAGGCCGCGGATATCACGCCGGTCGAACGGTTCCTCGCCGGACAGGCGATCACCACCCGGCTGTTTCAGTACCTCGACCACGTTATCCAGCAGGTCGTCGCCATCTACGAAGCAGAGCGCGAGCAGTGGTTGGAAACCCGCAACAGTGTCCGCGCGCTACGTGTGCGCGAACTACTGGCGGGCAAAAAGATCGTCGATATCGACAGCACTATCGACCAGATCCGCTATCCGCTCCATTGGCACCATTTGGCGCTTATCGTCTGGTACCCCGGCACCGGGGCGCACGGTGACGAACTGGCCGAGCTGAGACGATTCGTCCGCAAGTCGGCGGAGGCAGCGGGAACTGCCGCGGCCCCACTTTTCATCGCGGAGGATCAGATGAGCGCCTGGGCGTGGCTGCCGTATCGTTCGGCGCAACCCGGCGCCGCCGCCAGGGTCCGTCGTTTCGCGGCCGCACAAGCCGATGCGCCATCGGTAGCGATCGGTGCGGTGGCACCCGGAGTTACGGGATTCCGGCGGTCTCATCGCCTGGCCCAAGACGCACGCTCGGTCGCCTTGGCGCGGGCAGCCGCCGAACCGCGAATCATCGCGGCCGAAGACCCGGGGTTGTCGGTAGCGGCCCTACTCGGTGACAGGATCGTGGAAGTCTGGGAATGGGTCGGCGAGGTGCTCGGCGATCTGGCCGCCGCCAACGACAACGACGAACGGCTACGCGAGACACTACGGGTATTTCTGCGCACCGGATCGAGCTACAAAGCAGCCGCCGCAGAACTCGAACTGCACTCCAACTCGGTGAAGTACCGGGTCGCACGGGCAGTGTCGCGGCGCGGCAGGCCGATCGCCGAAGACAGATTCGACGTCGAACTCGCCCTCCTGGTCTGCCACTGGTACGGACCGCCGCTGCCGCACCCGGATACGGCGTGACTCGGCTGGCCTTTCCCAAGTCTGCGCCCTGCGGATCGCTGAGATTGTGCCGAACGCCATCGTCGACGGGCCTGTCGCCGCGCGCGCCGTCTCGGTCAAGACCCTTCACTGTGCCCGCTTCCCGCGGCCGAAGTGACGGTTCGGGCTGCTCCCGTCGCCAGTCCGCCGAGGAGGTCTTGGATGAGACGGGTCGCCTGTGCGCGAGTTCGGTCAGGGTGATCGGTGTCGGCGATGGTCAGTGACAGCTCGGTCAGGGCTCCGTAGAACGCGCTGGCGACCAGCTCGGCGGGGTGTGGCCGGATGAGTCCGGCGTCGAGTAGAGCTCGCACGGTATCTACGACCAGGCCGCCGAGGTGCTGTTGATCCAGTTCGCGCCAGCGCTGCCAGCCCAGTGCGAGCGGGCCCTGTAGCAGCACGATCTGGCGGTAGTCGCGTTCGGCGCAGATGTTCAGGAATTCCGCCACTCCGCGATCGGCGCGTTCGAATGGGTCCGAGCTCGTCGCGGTTGCTTCGCGGATCCGCTGTGCCGCCCGGCCTTCCAGCTCACTCATGACCGCTTCGAACAGGCCGCGTTTGCCATCGAAGTGGTGGTAGAGCGCGCCGCGGGTCAGCCCGGCCGCTCGCACCAGTTCCTCCGCCGAGATGTCCGCATAGTCACGTTCGGCGAACAGGCGCAGCGCGGTGTCGAACAGCGTTTGACGTGTGTTCCCCGCGTACTTTTCCCGAACAGACTCCATACGCTATGGATATCACATACAGTGTGTATTTAAGATACACTGTGTATGAAAGCAGGTAGTGATGCAAAAATCCGTGGATGTCGCGGTGGTGGGCGCCGGGCTTGCGGGGTTGGTGGCCGCCCGCGACCTGGCCGAGGCCGGGCGTGCGGTGCTGGTACTGGAAGCGCGGGACCGCGTCGGTGGGCGGCTGCTCAATGCCGAACTGCCGGGTGGCGCCGCGATCGAGGTAGGGGGCCAATGGGTGGGACCGGGACAGGATCAGGTGCTCGCGCTGATCGGCGAGCTCGGCCTGGCCACCTTCCCCACGCACACCGAAGGTCGGCATATCGCCGAAATCGGTACGGCCCGATCGGTTTACACCGGCCGCATTCCACGACTGAACCCGGTGGCGCTGGCCGATGTCGCACAGGCCCAGTGGCGACTCGACCGCCTCGCACGGCAGGTTGCGGCACGGGAGCCGTGGCTGGCCGAACAAGCCGAACATCTGGACGGCCAGACGTTCGCCACCTGGCTTCGGCGGAACGTCTACACCTCCGGTGGCCGATCCTTTTTCCGGCTGATCTCCGAGGCGGTGTTCTCCGCGGAACCGGAGGACCTGTCCGCACTGTGGGCCTGCTTCTACGTCGGCGCGGCGGGCGGGCTGGACGCATTGATCAACACCGCGGGCGGCGCGCAACAGGACCGTGTCGTCGGAGGTTCGCAACGCATCGCAGTGGCTTTGGCCGATGAACTCGGCGACCGTATCGTGCTCGGCGCTCCGGTCACCGAAATCACTTGGGACGCAGCGGGTGTTCAGGTTTCCGCGGGAAGGGCCACGGTCCGAGCCGCCCGCGCGGTGATCGCGGTGCCGCCCCCGTTGGCTGCACGGATCCGCTTCGGTCCCGGCCTTCCCGGCGACCGTGACCAACTCGTCCAGCGCATGCCGATGGGCCGGGTGATCAAGGTCAATGTTGCCTACGACGAGCCGTTCTGGCGCCGTGACGGGCTCAGTGGCCAGGCCAACAGCGATCATCGGTCATTGGGCACCGTTTTCGACAACACGCCACAGGGCGGTGCACCCGGAGTGCTCGTCGGATTCCTCGAGGGCAAGCACGCCGATGCCGCCGGCCGACTGGGGCTCGCCGAGCGTCGCGCCCAAGTCCTGACCGATCTGGTCGGATACTTCGGACCACAGGCCCGGCATCCGATCGCCTACCTCGAACGAGACTGGGCCGAGGAGGAATTCAGTCGCGGGTGCTACGGAGCGTTCACCGCGCCGGCAACCCTCACGCGGTTCGGAAGTGCGCTGCGCACTCCCATCGGCCCACTGCATTGGGCAGGCACCGAAACCGCCACTCGCTGGGCGGGTTACATGGACGGTGCCGTCGAATCCGGCCACCGAGCCGCCCGTGAAATCTCCGAGGTCCTCATGACGCCCGCCCGCATGTAGCTGTCCGCCGTGACTCGTGCGGTCGCCGCGGCGCGCGGTGAGCCTGTACCGCGGCCGTCGGGTGCCCCGACGGCACGGTTCACGCAACCTCCGGTGATGCCCACCGGCTGGGCTAGCCGAGCCCGCTGTCGAACAAACGTTCCCATCCCGGCTAAGCTTTGTCAGTGACCAACGAGAACCCCACCGAGGGCGCCATCCATCGCTACTTCGATGCCCTCCAGACTGGGAACCCGATGCTCCTGAAGGAGTGCTTCACCGATGACGCGCGATGGTTCGCACCAGGCCGTCTGCCCAACTCCGGAATCTGGCACGGGCCGAACGCCATCGTTGAGGAGTTCTTTCCGATCGCGATGGCTCGGATGCAGCCGGGGTCGTTCACCACTGAACTGCTCAGCCTGACCATCGGCGACTCGAACGCCGTCGTCGAGTGGCGATCGAGGGCGACCACGCTATCAGGCCACGAGTACGACAACGCCTACATCGCGAACTTCGTCGTCACGGACGGCAAGATCTCCGAGGTGCGCGAGTACTTCGACACCCACCGCGGCGAGACGCTGTACCAGTAGGACGGCTTCAGTGGCGGTGTACCGGGCGAAGCGGCCGCAGCCACAAGCAGCCCCGTGGGCAGCATCGCGTCCCGCTGGCCTCGTCGGCGGTAGAAGCGGCGCTGCCCAGCGCATGCATGACATGCTGAGGGGGTGGATGCGCCACACTCACAGCACGTGCTCGGCCCCGGTCGAGATACCCGATACCGCCCCCGGTGGCATGTCGTACTGCGCATTGTTGCCGGTGTCATCAGCATCGCCACCGGCGCATTGTGGTTGTGGTGCGTGTTCCTCGTGCTCAGCTCGCGGTTGTCGACCGATCCCGCCAACGACCCCCACGGCTATGGGCTGATCATCGGCACGATGCTGGCCGTCCCCAGTGGACTCGTAGCCGCTCTCGCGCTGCCCTTCGCCTTCCCACGAGAACATAGGACGCGCGCCATCAGGATTTCGATGCCAGCGTTCGCGGTCACGTCGGTGTTGCTATTGACGGCGCTGTTCACGGCATGACATCACCGGCGGTGCCGCGGCTGGCCGGTGGGCGCGCGCCCACACCAGCCGAGGTCGTGGCCGTGGACGGCAGCCGCGGAACATCCACTCGCGTCGCGATTCGGGTCGAGTACAACGACGCGGGCAAGCAGGCGAGCTTGCCGACCGACCTCTTCGCTAAGACGACAACCGCCTTCTCCCAACGCATTCTGCTCGGTGGCGGGAAGATGATCGACGGCGAAACCCGCTTTTTCCGTGACTTCCGGCCCCAGGTCGATATCGAGGCTCCGTTCGGCTATTGGGGCGCCGCCGACGCGGGGTCATGGCGTTCGATCGCACTGATGGAAGACATCGCCTCGACCCGCGGTGCGCAGTTCATCGAGCCGAACACCCCGGTCGCCCGCGACCAGATCGAAGATCTGGTGCGCAACCTCGCCCGGCTGCACCGGACCTTCTGGAATCACCCGTCGATCACGGACCTCAAAACCACGACCCAAGCGCTTCAGGCGTATCTCGCCGCCATCGACATGAAGAAGCGTTGCGAGGTCGGCCTGCGGCGAGCCGAGGAAGTGGTTCCGGAGGTCCTGCACGGCCAGGCGGAACGGCTGTGGGCCGGTGTCGAGCGAGCGATCGATCTGGCGACGAACGAGCTACCCCAGACCCTGCTGCACGGTGACCCGCACATCGGTCAGACTTACAGCACCGGCACAGGGCGAATGGGATTCGTCGATTGGCAGGTGGTGATGCGGGGAGGCTGGGCACACGACTTCGCCTACACCGTCAACTCGGGATGCGAGCCAGAGGACCGGCGTGCATGGGACCACGAACTGCTGGCGGCCTACCTGGACGAGCTCGGACCGCTCGACGGCCGGGCGCCGTCCTTCGATGACGCATGGCTGGCGTATCGGCAACAGTCCATGTTCGCCTACGCGGCTTGGGCATTCACGATCGGCAGGGCGGCCTATCAACCCAAGATGCAGCCGGTGGAGACCTGCTTGACGCTGCTGAAGCGAATCACCACGGCCATAGATGACCACGAATCCCTGGACGCTCTCGCCGTCTGACCTTTGCCCCGCGGCGTCGCGGCCGGGCGGGAGCCCGGCTGCACACGGGCTCGAACAATCTTCTGCGGGGCAGGTTTTCGTGTGCGGTGACGATGCTTCTTCCAGCGCGCTATACCATCGACCGGTTCCAGCATAGATCCGGTAACTCGCTCCATCGCAGCGTCTGCGTCAGGAGCGGGACTTCAGCAATCGTGCAGTGCCTACGAACAGTTGGGAGTTTGCTCCTTGCGTACGCCGCAGTCTCAGGTTCCGGCTCAGTCTTGCCCGGTCCTCCACGGCTCTCCGATCGATTCCGACGGCCCGCGGGTGCCCATCTACTCGCCGGAATTCGCCGCGGATCCACACCGCGTCTACGGCGAAATGCGCAGGCGCTACGGGTCTTTGGCTCCGGTGGAGTTGGCGCCCGGCGTACCCGCTACCTTGGTGATCGGTTACAGCACCGCGGTGCGGATCCTCAATGATCCCGAGCACTTTCCCGCCGACCCGCGCGCCTGGCAGAAGAACATTCCCGCCGACTGCCCCATTCTCCCACTCCTGGAGTGGCGGCCCATGGCCAGTCGTAGCACCGGTGCCGACTTCGCCCGCTACCGTGGGGCGATCACCGCGAGCATCGACGAGGTCGACCTGTATGCCCTCCACGCCGTCGTCGAGGGACTCGCCATCCCATTGATCAACTCCTTCTGCCAGGACGGGTCTGCCGACCTGATCCGCCAGTACGTGTTCCCGCTGGTATTCGAAGTCGTGAACTATCTGCTCGGCTGCCCTCCGGAGATCGGTGCGCAGGTTGCCGCCGGTACAGCCGCTCTGCTCGAAGGTGTCGACGCCGAGAAGGGCAACCAGATGCTCGGGGAGGCGCTGATGAGACTGGTGGCACTCAAACGCGCCGAACCCCAACGCGACATAACCTCGGTACTGCTCCAGCATCCCGCCCGGTTGGACGACGTAGAGGCCTCCCACCACGTATCGCAGGTCTATGGCACCGGGATCGAATTCCAGCTGAACCTGATCGCCAACACCCTGCTGCTGATCCTCACCGACGAGCGCTTCGGCGACAGCATCCTCGGCGGCAACCTGTCGTCCCGCGATGCCCTCGACGAGGTCTTGTTCAACGACCCGCCACTGGCGAACCTGCTGATCACCTACCCCCGCCAACCGATCCTCATCGATGACGTCTGGTTGCCCGCACACCAGCCCGTCGTCATCAGCATGGCCGCCTGCAACAACGACCCCGCGATCCGCACCGACAACCTGACCGGCAACCGCTCCCATCTGGCCTGGGGCCTCGGCCCGCACGCCTGCCCAGCGCGAACCCTGGCCTACCTGATCGCCCAAGACGCCATCGATCAACTCCTCGACGCGCTGCCAGAGATCCAACTGAACCTGCCCGACCGGACACCCAACTGGCGACCAGGCCCCTTCCACCGGGCATTGACCGAATTGCCGGTCACCTTCCCGCCTACCTCGCCGCTGAACACCGGATAATCGACAGCGAGAGCGAGCGAATGTTCCAGCCCTGGGCCCTGCCGGTTGAGGTTCCGGTGCTACGCGCTGTATTGCTCGACATCGAGGACATATTCGAATTCTCTGATCCGGTCGGCTACCTCCTGCGAGGAGGAAACGACGACTCGATCGGTGCCGGAGAGCTGTACGACTTCCGCGCCCACCGTCTCCAGCCAGTCGAAGAACTCCATCCGAATCCCCCGCGGTGTGGCGCTGTCACCGAGCATTCCTGGATCGAGACGGACAAGGTAGGTGTGGTGTTTCGCCGACATGAAGTTCTCCCTCGGTCGTCCTGGGGTGCAGCAGTGCAAAAGATGAAACCGTCACCAGATGTCCCCGGCGAAGTCCGTGGGATCGCCAATGTGCCGGCGACCAGCACGGGCCACGTGTCCTGTGGTCGCAAATGCCGCAGCCACCCGAACACGGTCGACAACTGCTGGCGCAGGCCGCCGCTCGGAGATTACCCGAGGCGGCACCACATCGTCCGCTTCCCCGGATGAACTCGCCCGACCGCTACAAGTCACCCATCCCGTTCACGGCCTCGGCGACACCACCGCCAACCCCGCCGCTTCTCCGGCCACTTCCCCATCGCGACCACAGTCACCCTCAGCTGAGATTCGGCAAACCCACCGGATACGGTCGGCGACCCCCAGTCGACCGAACCCGGGTTGATCGAAGCCAGTCCACAAGCGCACTTTCACGTGGCCGGTGGTCGGCAGCCAGGCCAGCATGATCCAATGCTGGCAGCTCTCAGCGTCTTTCGCGCCAAAGTTGAGGTAGACAATTAACATGTTCAAACGAGTTCTGACTGTCGCTGGTATGGCGGCCTCCGTGTTCACGGCTACCGTCGCCGGGCTGGCCCCGCAGGCACATGCTCAACCCTTCCCGCCCGGCGTGTCGTGTTCCGACACCACCTGCCGCAACGACACGAATGACACCTATCTCGTCGAGGCATGGCAGCATTGCCGAGTCATAGGTACGGCATGGAAAACCGAAACCCCCTTCAACGTGGTCGTACGGCCACACGAGACCGTGCATGTCGAGGGCGTGGACTGCCCACCGCTGGTCACGAACAGCAAGATGACACCCAGCCCCAACGTGATGCCGACCGAACCGGCCGGCATCACGTATTTCAAGGCCGTGATCTACAACCCGAACGCACCCAAGGTGCCCAGCGGCTCGACCCTGTGACAGAAACGAGGCGGGCACCGTCCGCTGCCGGACCCCGATGCACCTGATGAAGACTGATCACATCAACCCGTGCTGAAACTCCATCTCGACCCGCCACTCGCGGCCGACGTGGCGGTCGGCAACCGCCTCGCCGACGTGGCGCCCGACACCGCGGGGACGTGGACGAAGTGGATGTTCTGACCGTCGATTTCGGTGGTGATGTGGGACTTGTCGTGACACGTGGCAAATCGGTGGTGTGAGTCGCAATTGTGTGGCGAGGATGTACCGATGCCGAAGTCATCTGAGCGTCAGAATGTTTCGTCGAATATCGAACCCGAGATCCGCACGGTTGCGGGAGTTGTCCGTGGCAGGTGGGAGGGCGATGTCGCAGTCTTCCGAGGTATCCCCTACGCAGAGCCACCGTTCGGCACGCATCGGTTCGCAGCTCCCGTACCGGTCCGCCGGTGGGATGGTATCCGCAACGCGCTGGAGTTCGGCCCACCGGTTCCCCAAGCCAGCCATGCCGGTTCGGTGATGTCGGCGGCGGCCGGCAACACCGGTGATGGTTCCGACAACTGTTTGACTCTCAACGTCTGGTCACCCGACCTCGGCGCCGCGAGATTGCCGGTGATGGTGTGGATCCAGGGCGGCACGTACCTGGAGAACAACTCCGCCAACCCCCACTACGACGGTGCGACCCTCGCCCGGTCCGGCGTGGTGATGGTCAGCATCAACTATCGCGTCGGCATGGACGGCTTCGCCCACATCACCGGAGCCCCGGACAACCGCGGCATTCTCGACCAGATCGCGGCGCTGCGATGGGTCCAGGACAACATCGCCCCGTTCGGCGGCAATCCGGACAACGTCACCGTCTTCGGCCAGTCCGCCGGCGGAGCGTGCATTGCCGCCCTGCTCGTCATGCCGATGGCAGCCGGACTGTTTCGCCGCGCGATAAGCCAGAGCATGCCCGGCACCTACTTCTCCGAACCGCTCGCCGCCACGATCTCCGCTACCATCGCCGCACAACTCGGGGTGCGTGCCACGATCGGCGAGCTGGCCCAGCTCCCACCACGCGCACTGACCGACGCGACGGACGCAGTGATCCAGAAGATGCCGGAATACGTCGAATCCTGGGGCCCCATGGCGCTCACCCCCACACCGTTCTCACCCATCGTCGACGGCGAATTGCTCCCTGACGCACCATGGCACGCACTTGCGCGCGGCGCCGCGCGCGACATCGACCTGCTGGTCGGGCATACCCGCGACGAATACCGGCTGTACACCTCTCGGCCCGGAGGTGTGCCGACCGATGCGCGAATGACCGCAGCATTCGCCCACCTCGCACCCACCGCGGACGCCGGCAGCAACTACGGCACCGCCTACCCTGACGCCACCCCTGGGCAGCTGTACGACCTCATCAACACCGACTGGCTGTTCCGCATGCCCAGCCTGCACCTCGCCGACTCCGCGCACACCGGTGGCGGACCCATCTGGCTCTACGAACTCTGCTGGAGCTTCAACCGGGAACAAGGCGCCTCGCACTGCCTCGACTTCCTGCTCGTATTCGGCACCCTCAGCGCCGACGAGGTACGCGGCCACCGGTCCGCCCACCCGAACGCCGGGAACGAAATCACCCAGGTTGCCCACCACATGCGCACCGACTGGGTGAGCTTCGCAACCACGGGCAACCCTGGCTGGGCACCCTACGATCCACACACCCGCACCACCCGCGTATACAACGAAGAGCCGACCACCCAGCCCTACCCCGAAGAACGCTCCCGCCGCATCTGGGCCGCGCACCGATTCGGCATCCTGGACCTACCTCATGCCAACCTCGCACTACAGGCCAACGATCACTGAAGGATCACGGGTGCGGCCCTGTTCCGCCACGGGAGCAGTAGCGAGCTGGCCAGCAGGGTGACGGCCGCGCAGGCGATCGCGACACGGGTGCTGGTGGCTGCGGCGAGTAGGCGGCCCACAGCGATGAAGGCGGGTTGGAAGCCGAGTAGCACCGCGCGGCCGCCGAACCGGGTCACCAGCTTCGGCGCCCACAGAGAGCCGAGCAGGCCGCCCAGAGTCGGCAGGCCGAGGGCCAAACCGCACTGCCAGGGCGTGAAGCCCAGTTCCCGCAACATCAGCAGAGCCATCAGCGGGCTGCGGCGATCCCCGACAACGCCGCCATCAACGACACCTGCAGATCCGACGCGTGCACGACCAGGATCGCGATCAACGGCAGCGCGCCGGTGCCGATCGCGGTACCGAGCTGGCTCACCGCCGCCGATGCCCAGAGCCGATAGAAATCAGCGATCGTAATCTGTCGGGACACGTCATTAGTCTGCGGTCATGGTCAGACCTGACTCGGTATTGCGCCGCCTGCTGCGTGAAGCAGGAAAGTTACTGCAGTCGTACGGGTTTCATGGCTCCGAACCCGCATGGGTACGGGTCGAAACCGGCGGTGTCGCCTCCGTCGGCCGCACCCGGGTTTCCCGCACATGGACCAGCGGACAGCAGGTGCTCAGTTTCGGCTTGGATCTGAGCGCCACGCCAACGGGCTGGTGGGAATTCGGCAACTGGCGCAACGCGCGGCTGGGTCTACCACCCACACCGCTGGAAAAAGCGACCGGCCCCGGCCTGATCGACACCCACGCCCTGCCGCACGAGCTGACCACGATGTGGTCCCTGCGGCTCGACCCGGACCAGCCGGGCCAGCATGTGCTGCAGACCGACATCGACGCCATACGTGCCGAGCTGCCCCGGCGCGTACATGCCTACGCGCGCCGAGCATTACGGCTGGTGGAGCCCGATCGGTACCTCGACGAGCTGCTGACCCAACCCGCCCCACGGAGCCGGACCTGGGAGGCGATCGTTGTCCTGCTCGCCGATCGGGGGCCGGGACCAGACCTCGACGACGCATTCGACCAGCTCCGAAAGTGCTTCGCCGAAGGAGATGCTTCAACCTACGCAGAAGATGTCATCGCCTACGCGCAAACCCGCGCTACCCTCGTCTGAGCAAAGGTGTCCTCGGTGTCCTCAGTGACCCTGTGTCCGACCATCCACGCAGTCAGCCTTTGAAGTAGACCAGCTGGTGACTGGTCGCGAGCAGCGCTCCTTCGTGTCCCCACAGTTGCGCCGATTGGTCGAAGAATCCATTGCCGAACCGGTGGGAGCCTGCGGATGCGAGCACTTGGCGATCGGACTGCGACGCAAGAAGGTCGTTGTCCGCGTGGAAGTACACGGTGCCTGCGGGCACGAGCCACCCCAAGCGGAGTATCACCCGGGCATAGAACCCATCACTGAGGGCGGTCAGTGCTGGATAGTCCAGCGGCCGTGCAGGCCTATCCCGGGCGGCACTCGTCGTTGGAGTCGTGACAGTGATGCTGGCCGGTACCGTGGTGCACTCATCCGCCGTGGCAACTGCCGTCATGATCGGGCTGGGTGGCCTCACCGCGGTGACCGCGTTGTGGTCGCTGCTCGCGGGCGACCCCACGCGCGATTACCTGGCCCTGGCCGTCGTGGGCTTTGCACTGTTCCTCGCGCCGTGGGTCGGTGGCTTCGCTAGTGGCGGCGCCGCATGGACGGCCTGGACATCCGGCTGCGTTGGCATGGTCCTCGGTGTCGCGGGGTACCTCCGCGGCGAGTCCCTCGATATCAGCAGGACCGTTGCCGACGCCGCCGATGCGACAGTTGAAACGCGATCTCACCGGTCAGGGACCCTTAGCAGGCGTACCGTGCAATATGTGGAAAGGGCCTGGACCAGCCGAGCGGCCTGCGGGCGCGCGGCCCCGGCCGCAGGGGCTGTCCCGCTGAGACGCCGCAGGCGAGCAGCGATAAAGGGGAGTCGATTATGACTCGACGCACTGTGCAAATCCGCAGAATCTATGACGACCCAACCCCGCATGACGGCACCCGCGTCCTCGTGGACCGGCTCTGGCCCCGCGGCATCAGCAAAACCAGAGCCGATCTCGACGAGTGGTGCAAACAGATCGCCCCCTCCACCGAACTGCGCACGTGGTACGGCCACGACCGGAACTCTTCGACGAGTTTGCCCGCCGCTACCGCGACGAACTGACCGAACCCGACCGCGCCGCCGCTCTCACGCACCTGCGCGAACTGGCCGACCAGAGCATGCTCACGCTGCTCACCGGCACGAAGAACACCGACCTCAGCGAAGCAGCCGTACTCGCCGATCTCGTCGAACAACCGAACAGATCCCCCGAAAAGTGACGGACCGCTGCGAGACACAGGTTGGCCGCGGAAACCGAGTCTCGCCATACGCATCGCCCGCGTCGGGCGCCTGATCGCGCTGCACCTACGGTTCGACATCGGAGCGGCTCATGGTGACATTGGACCGGTTGGCGAACGTACTGGGTGGCTACGGGATCCGCTTGCGGTTGGGTTCGGTTCCCCGGTCCACCCAATTGCGCAGCGTGGTCATCCACGGGGCCGATCAGGACCCCACGGAAGTCGGCGATGTGCTGCTGGGCATCGGAGCCCGCTCATGTCGGAGGTGGTGGAGTGGGCGGTGTCGGCGCGGGCTGTTGTCGCGCTCATCCGTGAGGGTGACGAGACCGAGGCCGAGCCGGAAATCGAGGGTGTGGCGGTGATGGTGGTCGACCCTGCGGTGGCCTGGAGCGAGGTGGCCACGGTGGTCTACGGATTGGTGCTGGAAGGACGCGAGACCGAGGCCGGTCGCGGACCGACCGATTTGTTCGCCTTGGCCGACAGTCTGGCCGACGCGGTCGGGGGTGCGGTGACGATCGAGGACCGCCTGTCTCGGGTGCTGGCGTATTCCAGGCCGCAGCAGCACCTCGACACCGCACGGGTGGAGACAATTCTGGGCCGGCAGATGCCGCAGTGGTTGCGGGCGGTGTTCGATGCGCACGGTGTATTCGCGCATTTGGCGGTCTCGGACGAACCGTTGTTCGTTCCCGCGCAGGCAGACCGTGGTATGACGGGACGGATGGTCGTGGCGGTGCGCGTGGGCCGGCAACTGCTGGGCTCGGTCTGGGTGTCGTGCCCGGCACCGTTACACGGGGCTCGACGCATGGCCTTGGCCGACGGCGCGCGCACGGTGGCCCTGCACCTGTTGCGGTCGCGGGCCAGCGCGGACCTGGAACGTCAGGTGGAATCCGACCTGGTGATCCGTTTGCTGGAGGGCGCCGCGGACGCGGCGACGGTGGCCAGCAGGCTGGGGTTGGCACCGGAGAGTTTGCGGGTGATCGCGCTGCGCGCTCGGATCGCGGAGGAGCAGCACGCCGCGCTGCTGCTGGTCTTCGAGCGAGCAACAACCGGATTCGGCTGGTCCCGTTCGAGCCGCAGCGCTTTGGTCGGCGACACCATCTACACCGTGCTGCCCGCTGATCAGGCGGCGACGGCACGCCGCTGGATATGCGACCGACAGGCGGCACTGCCCGCGCAGATGACGGTGTCGGCCGGCATCAGCGGTGTTGCCCGAGCCGCAGAGTTGGCGTTGGCGCGCCAAGAGGCCGACGAATGCCTGGCGCTGCACGAGGCCCGCTCCGCGGCTGCGGCGCCCCCCGCCTATGACGAGTCGTGGGACGAAATCCTGCTACAACGATTGCGCACCGCAGGGCTTTCTGGACGCACTCCCGCACGGGGCCCGGTGTCGGAGTTGCGGCGCCACGACCGCACGAACTCCACCCAGTTTGTGGCCACGCTGCGCGCCTGGTTGCAGGCGCAGGGCGACCCCGCAGCGGCGGGCGCGCGACTCGGCGTGCACGAGAACACCGTACGAAACCGGCTGCGCAAAATGGCAGAGGTGACCAACCTCGACTTGGACGACCCGCGCAAACGTCTCGCCATGATGATCGAACTCGCCGTCACCGACAACGACTGACACACCTGTGCTGTGCCATCGCCACAAATCTCGACGCCTCGATTGTCGAATCGGCTCAAGATCGCATCGACAGCCACGCCATCATGGGGTTGACCAGAAGTCGCAGGTAGGAGCAGTGAAACGGTGAGCATCGATCGGACCGACCGCAGCCGGCCATTGCCGCCGAAGATTGTGGACCTGACGCACCGCACGAATCCGATCCGCTGCGCTGATCCCGCATTGGTACCCGCGATACCCGTAGGTCCGAGCGACTGAGACCCGGCCCGGCACCAGGGCCTGCGCGTCGTCAGTGGCGGCATCGCCGCCTCGGCCCGCCCCTGACGACACTTTCTCGCGCGACGCCACATCGAAATGCCCGGCCCGGACACTGAACGGAGTTGAACGGAATGAAGAACATGCAGGTATGCGAGGTAATGCAAAGACCGATCATCGCCGTGCGGCACAACACCACGGCCCGTGAGGCGGCGCTGACGCTCACCGAACTGGGCTACGCGGCGTTGCCCGTTCTCGACCAGGACGATCGCCTTGTCGGGGTACTCACCAGTGGTGACCTCTTGCGGGCCGACAACCTCGAGGGCACGGTCAGTGCAGTGATGACCACACCGGCGGTGTCGGTCCCGGGCAGTGCGGCCCTGGCCGAGGTGACGAGCAGGCTGGTAACACACGGATTGCGCAGTCTGCCAGTGGTCGATTTCGACGGCCGCGTGGTCGGCATGTTCAGCCGCAGCGACGCGTTGCGGATCATGCTCACGCCCGACGATGCACTCGCGGCCGATGCACAGAACCTCCTCGATGAATACGCCGGCGCACGGCGGTGGCATGTCACCGTCGAGGAAGGCGACGCCACCATTTCCGGCCGGTTCGCCGACGAATCCGAACGGCGCATCGCCATCGCCCTGACCCGCACAGTGCCCGGTATCCGCATCGCGACCACACCGGCCGCTGCGGCCGCACCCACGCATTGACCCGGGTGCCCACGCCACCAGCACGCCGCTCGGATCCTGTCGCAAGCAGCCGCGCCGCCCGATTCGACCGCCGATCCATCTGCTATCGCACTTTCCGGCTGGCGCGCTGTCGAGAACGGCCCCGGGGATGCGAGTGGAGAAATCGGACAAGTGCCGCGCCTGCAATTGTCGCAGACGGACAGGCGCAGCCGTTCCATGTAAACGATCCTGGCCTTGTCAGCGAATATTCGGATGGCGTGGAGGTGGTCGTACCAGGGGCCGCTGGCAGGGCGGCCCATCCCTCCTCACTCGACCGCATCTGAAACCGCATTCCAACCACCAGCCCTGGAGACCAGGATGACCCAAGCACACCCCGCCTCACGCGCACGCCTTACCGATCACCTCCCCGCACTGCGAGCCAGACTGAATCAGCAGCGCCGCTTCCGCCTGCAGCAGCTGGCCGAACTCGAAGCCGAGATCGACCGCGCCGCCGCGCCCACCAATGCGGCTGATTCGGCCAGGTATGAGGTCACCATCACATTGGCCACGGCCGCCCGACGAGCGTTGGCCGACATCGATGAAGCCCTCACGCTGATCACCACAGGCCGTTACGGCCTATGCAGCGGATGTCACGCCGATATACCGATTCACCTACTGCAGACCATTCCCACTACACAGTGGTGCCTGAATTGCCGGCGGCATCTCCCTTTATTCGACGGTTCCGGCCCGATGCGCGGACAGGTGTCTCGCACAGCCTCCCGAACACCGCGACGTGACCTGTCCGCGGAACGTGAAACCCTCGCATGCCGTTGACATAACCGTCGACGCCCAGGCATCCCCGGCCACACGCTGCCACCCCTTTCACCATCCAGATTCACTGACACGTGTGATCAGGACGCTCCAAGAAGATTTGACGCCAGGGCTGATTCGAAATGCCTGAAAGATCTCTCAGAAGACGAAGCCGCGCAGAGCCAGGAAGCGCATACCGCCGACCGCCGCCATAATGGCGATCACGGCGCCCGCTTGTGCGATCCCCCCGAGGCCGGGCGCCCAGAAGTCGAGCCCGGCCAGCGACGCCGTGCTGATCAACAGGCCGATCAGCGCCAGCCCGCCGCCTTCCCACTGTGCGGTGAACCAGCGGACCCGTCCGGCCGCGTGGAAGGTGAGCTGCCGGTGCAGTTCGTTTGCGATCACCGTGCTGACGATCGAGGCGGCGATATTGGCGGCCATCGGGCCGATCTCGTTCATGGCCATGAACAGCAGGACATAGGCAATGTTGCTGGAGCCGCCGACCAGGGCGAAGCGGATCAGCTGGGCGAAGGCATGATCACCGGAAGCGGCAATTGCTGTGCTGTTCACATGAATACTGTCGCCAGGCCCGCTGACACCGACCTGACGCCGACCTGACACGTCCACGGACACGGTGTTTCGCCTGGACACAGTGGATAAGGGGTCTCGTACCCGATCGCCGAGATCTTCGGCCTGGTCGTCGTGGTCCACGGCAACGGACAGATCGCTTAGTCGTCGCCGACAGTGACGATGCGTTCGCAATGGCCGGAACGAACCATCTGTCCGCACCTGTGTCGGAAGCGGCTGCGCGGCTCGCCACCGGAGTTTTCAGGCGAACGGGATCGCGTCCGGGTTGCAGGTCGCGCCTTCGGCGGGCAGCGTGTCCGACGCCAGGTAGTCGGAGACCGCGCGGACCGCGCAACTGGACTGCTGGGTCACGACGTGACCGATCCCCTCATGGACGAGTACCCGGCTGCCATCGAGTCGCCGGGCGACATCGAGCGCTCCCGCGAGGGGCGTCGCCGGATCGAACCGGCTGTTGAGGATCAGCGCGGGGGTGTCGGTCCGTGTCTCCCAGGGACCGGTGTAGCGGTCCGTCGGATTCGATTGCCAGAACGCGCACTGGCTCGTGTCGTATGCCCGTAGTGTCGCGAAGCCTGGCGCGACCGCCTCGCGCCGCTGCGCCGCCGACCACCAGGTGGGCGCGAAGCGGGGTAGCTGGACGTCGTTGCAGGTGAAGGCACTGTAGGCCTGGTCGAGCGGGGAGTACGCGCGGCCGAGCCCGCTGGCATCGATCTTCTCGATCACGAGCTGAGCCAATTCGGCGGCGGCCGGGGTCTCCCTCGGGGAGGTCGACACCTGGTAGGCGAGGTGCAGCAACTGGTCGAAAGCCACGTCCGGCCACAGCCACGGTTGGTACAGCATTCCGCCCAGGTAGGAAACGAGCTTGGAGTAGGTGAGCGAGGTCCGGGTACCGTCCGGCGCGACGAGCGGTAGCGGGTGCTCCCGCAGCTCGGCCAGCAGGGCAGGGTAGGCCCGCACCGGATCGTCGACGGCAAAGGCGCACGATCGTCCCGCAGCGCACAGGCGCAGCGCCTCGTTCATGGCCTCCGTGGTCGCGACGTCGCCGCCGGTTCGTTCCGACGACACCGAATCGGCCGGTCCGCTCGAGGTCCAGGCCGGATTGAGCACGCTGTCCAGGACGAACGAACCGACCTGGCGCGGAAACAGATTCGCGTAGACGAGGCCGAGCGCGGCCCCGTAGGACTGACCCAGGAAGTTCAGCCTCGGCTCGCCGACGGCCACACGTACCAGGTCCAGATCTCGTGCTACCGCGGCTGTGGTCAGATGGTCGAGCAGGCCACCGTTGTGCTGTCGGCACGCCGCGGCGAACTCGGCATCTCGGACCGCTCGCACCGCGACGTCCTGCGGTCCCAGGGGAACGGCCGTGACATCGGTTCCGAACGCGGCGGCGTCCTCGGGGGTTTCGAAGCAGGTCACCGCTGGCGTAGCGAAGCCAACGCCGCGCTGATCGACCGCGATCACGTCGTAGCGATCCCAGACCCGGTCGTCCCAGGGGGCCCGCAACGCGCCGGAAGCCAGGTACGCCAAATACACCGACGACGGGTAGCCGGGCCCGCCCCGGTTGATCACCAGGCTGCCACGGCGCTGCCCTGGATCCCGCGCGGGTGCCTTGAACAGCGCGATCCGTGCCGTGGCTCCGTTCGGCGCGGCGTGGTCAACCGGCACGTCGAGAGTGGCGCACTGCAACCGCTCCAAACCCGGAAGTTGCTCTACAGCAGCACAATTGGCCCACTGCAGCGCAGGTTCTTCGGCATTGGCGACACCTCCGCCCACCAGCGTGCTACACACCATGAGCACTGTCGCGCCGACCGCTCGACACCACCTCGCAATAGTGGTCATCCATCGAAACTATCTCGCCGACCACCCGGCCCACGCGGCGGCCGTCGTGATCGTGACCGCCACCGCGCCCCGCGAGCGCGGTCGCCAACCCTCCTCCCCCGACCACCGCGTAGGACCGGATTCCGATGTGCCACCGTGCTGTTGGAGTTGGTGGCGATGCACCTGGACAGCATTGCCGCAGATCGCCGGTGACGCACCGCTGTCCCTTGGGTGCTTCATCACGACTCCGAGTCGAATCATGTCATGGCTGGCCCGGGAATCCGTTACGGTCCGAGCTGGGTTGAGGTGCCCACCCCGCGGGCGTCCACCCACCCGGGGGGTGGGCACCCTCCACCCCCCGGGGCCCCTGCGGGGCTTGTGTGGGTCACGCCAGTTCGGTTGCACCCGTATCAGCTGTCCAGTCAAACCAGTACAGCCAACATGCCGCGGCCCTGCTCATGGCTGTTCCGATGCCTACCTCCCATAGCGGATAACTCTAAGTCGCTGTTACAGCCGCAGAGGTTGGTTCGCTCCAAGTCGGCCCGTGACCGGCGGGTCTCCATCCGTGCAGTCGCTACCAACGCATGGGATGAAGGTCCGCCCGGAATTGCAGTAGTCGTCAATCGGTTTACAGCTCACACGTGCCGTGCTCAGTTCGATGTCCCCACTACCCGATGCCCGCAAGGCCATGGCCGGCCACCGCGAAGGCCAGCCCTGTGGGCGGTCATTGGAGCCTCCGGCAGTCAGAGCCGGAAAATGCGCGCGCCCACTCCCCACCTGGCGCTGACCAGTAGGGGCCGAAGCAACTCACCGTGCCCGCCTGTCCGGCAGGCAGTTCTGTTAACGCTCGGAACCGACTGAGCGGCTCCGGGTGCGGATGATGTCTTCCAGCTCGGCTTCAGCGAAGATGAACTGTTGGTAGGCCATTCGCGCCATCGGCCCGCCGCATCACCTGATCTTCCATGACACCGCGCTCAGGGAAGTCGGGGGTTGGTCGACCTCGATCGCCAAGGCGCCCAGCCGAAAAGCTCCTTGCCGGAGACCTGTCCAGTTGAGGTCCAGCCCAGCCACCGCGCTCGTTGGCGCCGCCTATTCGGCATGGCTACCATCGGACGCGATGCATATCGACTTGATGCTCGATTCACTCGATGGACTGTCTGTGGGGGATGCGTTGGGTGCGGAATTCCCCATCATGGGCCGGTCGATTCCGGATCTTCGGGCAGGCAATCTCCCTGCCCGACGGTGGCGGTGGACCGACGACACCGAAATGGCCTGCACCGTGGTTGCCGAACTGTCCCGTCACGGTCGGATCGACCAGGATCGGCTTGCCGCCGCCTTCGCGCAACGGTTCGACCCGAGCCGTGACTACGGCTTCCTGGCGGTCGACACATTGCGTCGAATCCGGGACGGCGTGCGCTGGCGGGAGGCGGCCGGAGCCGTGTTCGATCACCAGGGTTCCTGTGGCAACGGTGCGGCCATGCGGGTCGCCCCGCTGGGTGCCTTTTACGCTGGCGATCCGGAAAAAGTCGCCGCCGAGGCTTTCCGGTCGGCGCAGGTAACGCATATGCACCCAGAAGGCGTCCTCGGCGCGGTCGCGGTGGCACTCGCCGCCGGTCAGGCCGCTCATGCCCGCCTGCTCGGGACGCGACCCACACCATGGGAATTCATCACCGCCGTCCTCGATCGCCTCGACGACGGTGACACGAGCCGACTGATTCGCCGTGCTCGCACCCTGCTCGGCGCCTCCGCGAAGGAGGCCGCGGATGAACTCGGCAACGGATCTCTGGTCACCGCGCAGAATACGGTGCCGTTCACAATGTGGGTCGCGGCCAAGCATCTGGACGATTACCCGGCCGCGGTCACCACATGTATCGCGGCAGACGGAGACATCGACACCACCAGCGCCATCGTCGGCGGGATCGTCGCCGCCTACACCGGCACCAGCAGCCGTCCCGGTCCGATCGTCGGGGTGCCGCAGACGTGGCTTGCCGCGCGAGAACCGTTGCCCGACTGGCTCAACCCGAGCCACCGAACACGACGGCGCAAAAATTCTGCATCCAGCCGCGTTCGAAGATGGTTATCCGGCGCGTCGTGAGAACAACAAACCGGTCGACCCTCGCTACTCAGCGGCAGTTACCCGTTGATCATGGCTGCGATCCGCGGTCGGTGTGCAGAATGCAACCGGCCACCTCGGACCGCCGAGCGACAGCGTGGTTGAGCACGCAGCGAACAGCGTTCCGGCGGGGCGCGCGGCGCCCCGCCGCGCTCTCGCACGTAGTTCGACCGGTTGCTGTTCCAGCGTCAGGATCTGGCGCGAACGGAGCGGATGGAGTAGATCACCTCGGCTGGCGCGCCGTCGACGAACTCGGATTGATGCCACTTATACCGAATAGGGTGGGGGTGTCCTCAGGCCGGTAGTTCAACGAGGGAGGATGAGCATGGCTGGGAACGAAGTCTCGACAGATGCCAAAACAGTGGTTCGTCGCAACACCGAACTGGTGCAGGGCGGTGGGGATTTTGCGCTTTTCGAAGACCTTTTCGCTGACGACTTCATCGATCACACACCGCAACCTGGCACGACGCCCGACAAGGACGGTGTGCGGAAGCTGTATATGGCGCTGCGCCGCGCTTTCCCCGACTTCTCTGCCACCATTCATTGGCAGACCATCGACGGCGAGGTGGTGACCACCTTCAAGACATACGCCGGAACACACCGTGGTGAGTTCCTCGGTGTGGCCCCCACCGGCCGCCGTGTCCAGTTCGAGACGGTTGATGCGATGCGTGTGCGACAGGGGAAGATCACCGAGCACTGGGGCGTGGCGAATCTGTTCTCGGCAATGCAGCAGATCGGCGCCCTACCACCCATCCAATCGGCGTGAACGGCATGGTGGAGCTGCACCACAAGAGATTCGGACAGCACGGTCTTCGGCATCACCTGCCCTGAACAGCCGGTCGACGAGCTGATCGCCAGGAATCGATCCGGTGTTCAGGCTGTGCACACCATCCAATCCCGCCACCGTCGGATAACTGAATGGTAGCGGGTGACGGTCAGACGCTTGTCCGCCAAGCGCGCTTCCGCCATTGTCAACGCATGTTGGCCTACACTTGTTGACATGAGGAGAAGTTCGGCTGAAACGAAAGCTGTCATCCTGGCCGCGGCCCGCGAGCGCTTCGCGGCCGACGGGTACGACCGGGCCACCATCAGAGCGATCGCCTCGGACGCCGCCATCGATCCCGCGATGGTGATGCGGTACTTCGGCAACAAAGAGCGGCTGTTCGCGGCGGCGGTCGAATTCGATCTCGAGCTGCCGGATCTGACGGTGATCCCGCGTGAGCAAGTCGGCACTGTACTGGTCACTCACTTCCTCGAGCGGTGGGAGCGGGACGAAACACTGCTCATACTGTTGCGCGCTGGAGTGACCAATGAAACCGTCGCGGAACGGATGCGATCGATCTTCGCCACCCAACTGGGACCGGTGATCGCCCGCCTGAACGACGACCCCCGCGACGGACCGGTCCGCGCCGGCCTGGCGGCATCCCAGATCTTGGGCATGGCATTGTGCCGCTTCGCACTAGCCTTCCCACCCCTGGCCGCGATGACACGACAAGAGGTCATCGCCTGGCTCGGCCCGACAATCCAGCGGTACCTGACTGGCACTCCCGATGCCGACACGCCCCCGCGATGATCACGCTGCCGCATGGCGGCCACCCTCCAACCCCGCCTGCGCGCTCTCGTGCGCGCTCGGATCGGAATCTCCGGTACGGCTCGCAGCTGGGTCAACGCATGTAGGCCAACGCGTGTTGACATTACCGAGAGGCTTGGTCAACAATTGTTGGCATCAGACGAAGGGAGCAAGTGATGTCGAAGACCGTGTTGGTGACCGGAGCGTCGACCGGAATCGGGCGGGCCGCCGCGTTGCTGCTGGCCCGGGAGGGCTGCACCGTCTTTGCGGGGGTGCGCAAGGAGGCCGACGGTGAATCGCTCGGTCCCTCGGTCACCCCGATCGTGCTGGATGTGACCGATGCCGGCCGGATCGCCGAGGCCGCCGAGCGCCTCGGCCGGCTCGATGCCTTGGTCAACAATGCGGGCGTGGGCGTCACCGGGCCGGTGGAGTTCGTTTCCCTGGAGGCGTTGCGCTGGCAGTACGAAGTCAACGTGTTCGGGCAGGTGGCCGTCACCCAGGCCATGCTGCCGATGTTGCGTGCCTCGCGCGGGCGCGTGGTCACCGTCGGTTCGGTGGGTAGCTGGATCACCCTGCCCTTCGGCGGGCCGTTGTGTTCGTCCAAACATGCCATCCGTTCGCTCAACGACGCCCTGCGCATGGAGGTCAAGCCGTACGGAGTGGCTGTGGTGCTCATCGAACCCGGCTCCACCCACACCGCCGCGGTCGACAAACTGGAGGACGAGGTCGAGCCGCGGCTGGCCGCGATCGGCGCCGAGGGCAGGCGACTGTACGGCGACGCCTACCGGGCCATGACCACCGCCTCGCTGAAGGAAGAGCGCACCGGCTCCAGCCCCGACGTGGTCGCCCGCGCCATCCTGCACGCCGTGACCGCCCGCACACCCCGCGCCCGCTACCCGGTCGGCAAGAAATCCCGGCTGATGAGCACCCTCGGCCGTGCCCTTCCCCAGCACACCCTCGACGCCGTGCGCCTGCGTGCGCTCGGCCTGTCCTGAACGGAGTCCCGCCATGACCCAGCTCGCCGGAGCCGACGCCCTGACCTCTCTCGACCCGGTCTTCGCCCAGCTCGCCGTCGGTGCGGGCCACAATCTCTGGGGCCTGACCCACCTGACGATGCGTGAGAAGACTTTTCTCTGCCTGACCGCCGACCTGTGCCACCCCCACCTGGACCAGCCCCTGGCCATGCACGTCCAGATGGCTCTGGCCAACGGGGTCGAACCCGAAGCCATCAGAGAGCTCTACCGCCACCTGGCCCCCTACGTGGGCTACCCCATCCTGGTCCCCGCCTTCGGACGCCTGACCGAACTCGGCCTACCCGCCGCGCAGGACACCGACCCGATCACCCCGATACCGCCCAGCGGCGCCCTCGCCCGCGCGGTCCACGATCTGCAGGACGTGGACCCGGGACTGGCCGCCTTCACCGAGGACCAGTTCGCCCAGCGCTGGACCCGCCCGCACCTCAGTGTCCGGGAGCGGGCACTCGCCTGCCTGGTCGTGGACATCTTCTACCAGACCCTGGGCGCATCCCTGCACCTGCACGCGGAACTGGCCAGATCGGACGGCGCCACCGAGAACACCCTCCGCGACCTGATCCGCGGCGTCGCCGAATTCGGGCTCGCCCGAGCATGGGCCGCCGCCGCAGCCCTACTCCCTCAGCGCGACTGACCGAAGGCCCTGTGTCGGCAGTGATGCCGCTCGGATCCGGACCCCCTGCCTTCGAGTGTCTCCCTCGACGGCAGCGGCCGTCTGGAGTTACCGGCATCATGGCGGTGTCGTTCGGCTGGAAGGCGCTCCCGATCGGGGCGACGCCCAAAGGCTGCGTGGCCGCATCGAAACAAGCCGAACTCCACCAGACGGCGCCAGTGGCGGAGGCGGCCCAACTCGATACGGCCAGGGTCCGTCGGCGGGTTTCTCCAGCCGGCCGGCGCCGCCCCTGCTCGAGATGGGAGAGGCGGGCACCGGCGAACTCGGAGAGAAATCCCGCGACATCCCAGCGGTCGCGGGCTTCGAGTACGCCGACGAGCAGATGCTCCTTGCTGGGGACGTAGTGCAGGACGCCGCGACGCCGCTTTCGCCACCTACCCGAGGTCCAGCGGGTACACAGCGGCGCTCTGCACACCTGGCAAGTTCGTGATGTGTTGCATCCAGGCAGCACGTTCGAAGAGGGCCAGGTCGTCTCCGGTCGGTCTGGAAAGCAGTACGCCGGTGCGGGGCCCGAGTCCGACGTCGGGTGCAGGCAAGGTGATGCCGCAACTACCGAGGTAGCTGAGCACCATGGTGGTGCGTAGGACGGCGGCGTTGGCGCTATCGTACCGAGCCGGATCGGACTGGAGGTCGGCCGTGCGAGGCGGCAGACGGCGGACGGTGGGACACAAGAGCGTGGCGTCCCCGAGTTCGGCGGCGAACCGGGCGCGCAAGGCCGACATCGCGGCATAGACCGGGGCGATGGAATCGGCGGTGTGCGTGTTGCTTTCGAGTCTGCGCCGGGTGGCGGGTTCGATCGGCATCGACGAGTCGAGCCGATGGCGATGCAACCGGAAGGCCTCGGCGCCGACGATGGTGCCGTAGCGATCCATCAGGTTCTGAGCCGACGTGAGCGACGTCAGATCGCGGACTCGAACCTCGGCGCCGGCCGCCCGGAGTTCGGTGACGATGCCATCGAAGTCGTGGGCGACCTCGGCCGCGACGTCCTCGGACCATTCGCCCGCGGGCACGACGAAGCGTGGCGGCACCGGACGGGCAGATGGCCGGGCGGGCGCGAGCACATGGTCGAAAGCGGCGAGGTCCTCAACGGTGGTCGCGAACACGCCGATGCTGTCGAGCGTCGCGGACAGCGGCGCGAAGTCGTGGCCGCCGTATCTGCCCGGACTGGCGCGGTATCCGACGATGCCGCACAGGGCGGCGGGCACGCGCACGGATCCGGAGGTGTCGGTCCCGACCGCGAGCGGGACGATGCCGCGAGCGACCGCGACCGCAGAGCCGGAGGAGGACCCGCCCGGAATCAGCTCCGGGTCGAGGGGGTTGGAGGGCGTGCCGAAGCAAGAATTGATCCCGAGGCCCGAGAACGCGAACTCGCTGAGATTGGTCTTGCCGATGGTGACCAGTCCGCTGTTGTGCACCCGTCGCACGAGGTGGCCGTCCACGACGGCGGGTTCATCGTGGAGGTGGCTCGCCGAGCCGCAGGTCGTGACGGCGCCTTGGACGTCGAACACGTCCTTCCATGCGATAGGGACTCCGTCGAGCCTGCTGCGGCGGGCGCCGCGCCGAGCTCGGCGGTCGCTTGCCTCGGCCTGGAATCGGGCGCGTTCGCCGGTGACCGTGATCATCACCGCGGCCGAATCCGGTTGCCGCGCATAGTCGACGGCTGCGTCGACCAGCTGCGCGGACGTGGTCTCGCCATCGGCGAGGACCTGCGCCATTGCGGTGGCGGTAGTCATGGTGGGCACTCCCGATGATCAGGTGTGGAACGGTTGGATCGCACGCTATCGCGCCAACATCCGCGTTTCTTATGTGCGAACATCCAGCCATGGATCTGAATGGTGTGAATATATCCATTCCCGGTGGCCGCTGCCGTCCTATTGACTGAGCGGCATGACAGCGTTGAGCTATCCGGAGCCGGTGACCATACCGGCCAGGCAGGCCCGGTCGGTGACCTTGCGCACCGGCGAGCGATTGCGGATCACCGACATCGGCGGCGGCCAGGTGGGAGATGTGTTCGCCTACAACGTCGACGACCTCACCGAGCACCACAGCGCCTCGCACACCCGCACCCACACCAGTCGGCTGTTTCCCGCGCTGGGCGAATCTTTCGTGACCAACCGGCGTCGCCCGATCCTCACCTACCTGGCCGACACCTCGCCGGGTCTACACGACATGTTGATCGCCGCCTGCGATCCGGAACGCTATGCGGCATATGGGGATCCGAACCACCCGAACTGCGCCGACAATTTGCGGCAAGCCATGGCCGATCTCGGACACCGGGCGCTGCCGCTCGTTCCGCAGCCGATCAACGTCTTCATGCGTATCCCCGTCGCCGCCGACGGCGAACTGTCCTGGCTCGAGGCCGCCACCGCGCCGGGGGACTCGATCACGTTCCGCGCCGAGATGGACTGCCTCGTCGTCGTCTCGGCCTGCCCCCAGGACCGCAACGTCATCAACGGTGCCGGACCCACCCCGCTGGCCCTGACCGTCTTGCCCCCGATCACCGAGGAGACCACCGATGACCACCACTGAACTCGCCCACCCGGCGCTCCAGCCGTTCCGCTTCGGCACCCTCGAACTGCGCAACCGATTCGTCGTCGCACCGATGACCCGCATCTCCGCCGAACCCGACGGCACGCCCACCGCTCAGATGGCCGACTACTACCGCGAGTACGCGGCGGGTGACTTCGGCTTGATCATCACCGAGGGCATCTACCCGGACGCCGCACACAGCCAGGGCTACCTCAACCAGCCCGGCCTGGTCACCGACCGGCACATCACCGGATGGCGTGCGGTGGTGGACGCCGTGCACGCTGCCGGCGCCCCGATCGTCGCACAGCTGATGCACGCGGGAGCCATCTCGCAGGGCAACGCCTATGGCTTCGGGACCATCGGACCGTCGGCCGTTCAGCCGCGCGGGCAGATGATGCCCGACTACGGCGGTGTCGGCGGACCTTGGAACGCGCCCCGGGAAATGACCATGCGCGATATCGACAATGTGATCGCCGGATACGCCGTGGCCGCCGAGAACGCCCGGGCGGCGGGTTTCGACGGCGTCGAGATCCACGCGGCCAACGGCTATCTGCTCGACCAGTTCCTCACCGACTACACCAATCAGCGCACCGACGAGTACGGCGGGCCGGTGGAGAACCGGATTCGCCTGACCGTGCGCGTGCTGCGGGCCGTGCGGGACGTGCTCGGCGATTTCCCCATCGGTGTGCGGCTGTCGCAGACCAAGGTCAACGATTTCACCTACCGCTGGCCCGGCGCCGACGCCGACGCGCGAGTCGTCTTCGCGGCCCTCGCCGAGGCGACCTACCTGCACGTCGCCAGTGAAGGCAGGAATTTCATCGAGACCGCGCGCTTCCCGAATGGCTCGACCATTACCCAGCTCGCCCGTCAGGTGTCCGGGCGCCCGGTCATCGCCAATGGCGGAATGCACGCCCTCACCCAGGCCGCCGATGTCCTGACCGGCGGTCATGCCGACCTGCTGTCCCTCGGTCAGGGTGCGCTGGCGAATCCGGACCTGCCGCGCCGTGTGGAGACCGGGACGGCATTGGATCCGTTCGACCGTGCGATGCTGCATCCCATGGCCACTCTGGACAGTGCCGCCGCATGGCGCGCGCGAAACGGCAAATGAGCGAACGCGGCTGGAGGCGCGGCGGGACAGCTGTCGCGACGCTGACCTTCGATGTCGACGCGGAGACGCCCATCCTCGCGGAAGGACGCCACTACGCCGATCACCCCATGGTGATGTCACACCAGTCCTACGGACCGGATGTGGGCGTACCGCGGATCCTCGATCTCCTCGACGAGATGGCCGTTCCCGCGACCTTCTTCGTGCCCGGCTGGGTTGCCGAGCAGCGTCTGGGCCTGGCCCGCTCGATCGTCGACCGGGGGCACGAGGTCGCGCACCACTCCTACAGTCACCGTGCGCCCACCTCGTTGCCGCCCGGTGCCGAACGCGCGGATTTCGAGCGCGCACTCGATGTTTTCGCGGCACAGGGCATCGAGATCACCGGGCATCGTGCGGCGATGTGGAGCGCCAGCCGCGAAACCATCGGCCTGGTCGCCGAATACGGGCTGGCCTACGACTCGTCACTGATGGGTGACGACCGGCCGTACCTCGTCGGCAGCGGGCACACGCCGGTGGTGGAGCTGCCGGTGCACTGGTCGCTGGACGACTGGGAGCAGTACGCGTATCTGCCCGAGCCGCGTATCGGCTCGGTGATCGAATCCCCCGAGAAGGTCGAGCAGATGTGGCGCGCCGAACTCGACGGGATGCGGCACTACAACTGCCTGTTCAACGTGTGCATGCACCCGTTCCTCACCGGGCGGCCGGGCCGGATGATGGCGCTGCGACGCCTCATCGCCTATGCCCAGGAGTGCGGGGACGTGACGTTCGCGCGCTGCCGGGAAGTGGCCGCATGGGCGCGCGAGGACGCCGGGACGCCACATCGCCCGTTGCCGAGCTATGACGTGGATCCAGCCGTGTACCCGAACTGACGTCACATCGGCCCGGTCACCGCGTAACCGTGGGCGATGCGGCGCCCGGGCCGACGGACTCGGCTGTCAGGGCCAGGAACAAGTCGACGATGTCCTCGAGCCGGTTGACGTTGCGTCCGGTCAGCTCGGTGATCCGGGCCATGCGGTTGCGCAGGGTGTTGACGTGCACATGCAATGCGGCGGCCGTCACACCCCACTGGCCGTCGTTGGCAAGGAACGTCCGCAGGGTGTGCTCGAGTTCGGTGTGGGCGCGGGTGTCGTGCTCGCGGATGATGCCGAGAACCTGATCGGTGAACCGCCGCAGCACCCGCTCGTCGAGCAGGCCGAGCAGCATCCGGAAGGTCGCGACATCGGCGAAGGTGGCCGTGTCCGGGCCGTCCTGCGCGCGCAGCACCTGGCAGACTTCCCGAGCGCGAACCAGTGGTTCCCGCAGTGCGCCTGCGGTGGTCGCGATCTCACCCAGTCCGATGACCACCCGCGAAGCGGGTACGCGCCTGCCTACTTCCACGGACAACTCGCGAGCGAAACGCGCCAGCTCGTCCGCCGTGCGATCCCACGGGCAGACGGCCACCACGTCGCGGCTTCCCGCAGCGGCGAATACCGGTATGCCGTGCGTGGCGAAGAACGCGCCGACGGCGTCGGCTATCTCGTCGGGCAGTGTGCCGTGGCCTCCGGGCGGGGATACCGGTGCGAGTGCGAATACGCCCAGTGGACGATCCGCCGGCACACCGTACGCGCGCAGCCGCTGACTCACCTCGCCGCTGCGCCGCGGCCCGGACAGGATCATCTCCAGTAGCTCGGCCGCGAAGCGCGCCTCGATAGCATGCACCGCCTGCTGTTTGGTGACCTCCAGGCTCAGGAATCGGGCAGCCTGGGCGAGGGCTTCCCGGTCGGCCGTGACCAGTTTCGTTGCCGGTTCGAGGCAGTACAGCCCGGCGTCGATCTCGCCCATCGCGCCCTCGACGAGGTACAGCGCGGACGGGCCGGAACCCAGCAGGTCGACTTCCAGCGGTGGCGGCGTGCGGTTGAGCGCCGCGGCGGCGAGGCGGATCTGCTCTCCGGTCGGTTCGCAGCCGATACTGGCCAGGCAGCGCCCCTTGCGATCAACAACCAGTAGCGGCAGTTCCGTTTCGCCACGCAGGATTTCGAGTACGCCCGCCGCACCGGTGCCACGTGACAAGGCGGTGGCCAAAGCGTCCCCGCGGTGCACGGTCGCGGTCAGTTCCGCCTGCAGCACCTCGTTCTGGATCCGGGCGGCGGCCCGGGTGAGTGCGGCGAACGGTACCCCGATACACAGTTCGACCAACGGCAGGCCACGCGAAAGGCACAGCGCGACCAGTCCTTCAGGAAGAGCCGGGGTCTGCGCGGTCAGCCCATAGACCAGTCCGGCGGCACCTGCCCGAGCAACAGCGTCGACGAACCGCTCCGCCGATACGTGCGGCAGCCACAGGCCGTTGGTCAGCACCAGTTCCCCGGGCCGGACGTAGCGCGACGGGTCGGGCAGCTCTGTGGTGTGCAGCCAGCTGATCTCCGCCGCCAGGCGTTCGGTGAGTTCCGGCGTCATCACCCGCAGGCCCAGCGCGGGATCGGCGACAAGTCGGCTAATGGTCAGCACCTATCGAAATCTACACAACTTCCGGCTATCGGTAGATGAATACACATAACTCTCTCGACCTGTGCGGTGCTGTTATGAGGTCAATCACTACCGAAAGAGGGAAGTCATGTCATCCCCGCAACCACCCGGCGCCGGAAGCACTGCGACCACCGATCCGGTGACAGGCGACACCGGTGTCCGATTCGACGAGCACGGTGTGTTACCCATTCCCGATCGGGAGCGGGACTGTTCCCCCTGGGAACTGTTCTGGATCTGGTGCGGCGTGAATATCGCGCCCATCAACTGGGTGCTCGGCGCACTCGGAATCGCTCTCGGGCTCAGCCTGATCGAAACACTGATCGTGGTCACGGTCGGAAATCTGGTCGGGTGCACCGTATTCGGCCTGTTCAATGTCATCGGCCACCGCACCGCCGTTAATCAGATGGTGCTGGGACGCTCGGCGTTCGGCATCACCGGAGCCGTATTGCCCGCCCTCGTCCAGGGGCTGCTGACCATGGCGTGGGTGGGCGTCAACACCTGGGTCGTGCTCGATCTCGTGCTCGCGGTGCTCGAGCAGATCGGTGTCCGGGGCGGCATGGAACTGAAGGTTGTTGTTGCGGCGGTCATCATGGTGGTGCAACTCGCGCTCGCGCTGTACGGGTTCTACGCGATCCGCACGTTCGAGAAGTACACCGTCCCCCTCACCATCGCGGTGATGGTGGCGATGACCGTGGTGGCCCTCGCCCGCACCCACCTGGACTGGACCCGGGCCGCAGCCGAGACGCCCGGCGAGAAGTTCACCGCGATAACACAACTCGTCACCGCCATCGGTGTCGGCTGGGGCCTGACCTGGATACCCTACGCGGCGGACTACAGCCGGTTCGCCCGGCCGAAGCTGCGCGCCAGGACCGTGTTCTGGGCGTCGGCGGCCGGGATGTACCTGCCCACTGTCTGGCTCGCTGCCCTCGGCGCCTGCCTGGCGAGCGCGGGCGGTGACGCCGACCCGTCCACCCTCGTCGTCAGCACCTTCGGCGCGCTCGCCGTTCCCGTGCTGCTGCTGATCATGCACGGCCCCATCGCCACCAATATCCTCAACCTGTACTCGTGCTCGCTGGCCGCGCTGACCATCGGCATCCACATCGCCCGTTGGAAGGTCACTCTCGTCGCAGGCGCGGTAGCCTCCGTGGTGCTGGCAGTGTTCATCAACTCGTCGAGTTTCGCGCATGCCTTCGACAACTGGATGGTGTCGATCCTGATGTGGATCAGCCCGTGGATGTCCATCCTGCTCGTCGACTACTTCCTGGTTCGCCGCAACACCTTCTCGATCCCCGACCTCTACCGCGACGGCATGTCATCGAGCTACGGTGCCTTCAACATCCGCGGCCTGGTCGGCCTCGCCGCCGGACTGCTCGCCGGCTGGTCCTGGCAGTACGGCATGCTCCCCGCCATGCAGGGGCCGGTGGCAAAAGCTCTGGGCAACACCGACTTCTCCTGGCTGTCCGGCAGCCTCGTCGCCGGCGGTATCTACGGCATCCTGACAGTCCTGGTGCCCACTCGCCGCACCGGCACGTGAATCTCCAAGCAGATTCCGGACGTATCGCCTCGGTCAGGGCCGCATCGCGCGGAGACGAATCTCCGAGCGGTCCCAGTCGACGAGAGAGACCTCTTCCGATCGACCCGGGATTACAGAGCAGCCAGCGTGCTCTCCACTACGCTCAGCAGGGCCTGCCGGTCCTGCTGGATCCGGGCCAGCACTCGCAACCCGTAGTACGTGCTCAGAATCTGGCGGGCCAGTGTTTCCGCGTCGTGCCCCTTGGTGATCTCGCCGCAGTGCTGACCCCGCGAGATGGCCTCGCGCAGCGCTTCTTCCACTGTGCCGAAGTGCCGTCGCACCTCGTTCTCGACCTCGGGATCCGCTCCCGCTCTCTCGATCGACGCATTGATGGCGAAGCACCCTGCGGTGCCGTTGCCGGTGGCGCCGGGTACAGGGAGGTCCAGGTCGATCGCGTGAACCATCAGGTCCCGGAGCCGGTCTTTGACCGGCCCCGGGCGCCGCAGGACTCGGGTCTGTTCGGCGGTGCTGGTCTCGTAGTACCGGCGCAGGGCACGCAGGTACAGCTGACGTTTGTCGCCGAAGGTGTTGTACAGGCTCGACGCACCCAGACCTGTGCAATCGGCCAAGTCCCGGGTGGAGGTCGCCTCGTATCCGTGACGCCAGAACGCTTCCATCGCTGCGTTGACGGCGCGAGTTTCGTCGAACTTCCGCGGCCTCGCCATGTTCCTACTCCAGTGTTGACGATCCCCGCTACCGGACCAGCCCGATCGCCTCGATCTCGATCATCCAGTCGGGATCGGCGAGCGAGGACACCTCAACGAAGGACTCCGCAAGGTAGGGCGCCGCGAAGTACTCGGCGCGGAGTTCGGCGAAGATGTCCTGCATGCCGATGTCGGTGACGAACACCGTCGCTTTGACCACGCGATCGAGGCCGGAACCCGCGTTCGCCAGGACCGTAGCGAGATTGGCGAGAGCGCGCCGGGCTTGCGCCTCGAAGTCGCCCTTTCCGACGGTGGCGCCGCGCTCGTCGATCGGCGCCTGCCCTGAGGTGAAGACGAGGTCGCCCACCCGCATGCCCAGCGCGATCCCGGCGGAGGCGTACCAGTCGGGATCCGCGGTGACACGTACACGTTCAGGAGCAGCCATGGTTGCCTTCCTCAAGATTATGTAGCAGTTGATCCAAAACTATCCTAGCGTCCTTCCGAGCCGAGGTACTCACGGCCGCCGTGAGTGTCGAAGCACCACTGCGAGTACCGGACGCTGCCGTCACTCCATCGCGCGGGTCCAGGTGTGCCTTCGAGACATTCGACAACGTACGGCTCCGGCTCGGCGGCCGCTGCGATTTGGACTCCGCCGAACAGCAGCAGCGAAGTGCCGATGAAGGCGGTGACGGCGATCTTGTTCATGACTCCCTAGGGCCCTGAACGTCAACCTGCTCGGGAACGCAGTTCGGCAAGTCCCTGCTGTCGTGTCTTGATCGGCTCGTAGCCGAGTTCCGTGCGCGCCCTGGTGATATCGATGGTGCACTCGCGGCCGGAGAGCCAGACACTCATGTAATCCAGTGGGGGTGCGCCCTTCAGATGCAGGGTCCGCCATAGGGTCTCGCCGGCCGCTGCAACACCACGAGCGATCCCGAAGGGCAGGGAACGGTCTGGAGCGGCGACACCCTGCGTGGCAAGCAGTTCGGTGAGGAACTCGCGGAAGACGACCGGCGAGCCGTCGGTCACGAAGTACGCCTGACCCGGTTGGCCGCGCTCGGCCGCGAGGATCAGTCCCTCCACCGCGTTGTCGACGTGGGTCGTGTCGGTGAGGTGCCGCCCACCGTCGAGCCACGCGAAGCGGCCTGCGTCGACCATGCTGATCAGCTCGGGCAGCAGCGTTGTGTCTCCTGCGCCCCAGACGAAGCGCGGGCGCAATACGACGGTTTCCATCCGGGTTCCGTTGGCTTCGAGCACAAGCTGTTCGGCGGCCGCCTTGGATGCAGAGTAGTAAGCGCGCGAGTCCGGTCTCAGTGGCGCAGATTCGTTCACGTTGACCAATGACTGGCCGTCCATCAGGGCCGCTTCGGTTCCGACATGGATGAATCGCCTCACCCCGGCTTCACGCGCGGCGTGCACCACGTTGGCGGTGCCGGTGACGTTGTCGGCCTGAAACTGCTGGCGGCTGCCGCCGACGCTGGTGCGTGCGGCCGCGTGAAAAGCCAGCTCGGCCCCTGCCGCGGCGGCACGCAAACCCTCGGGGTCTGCCAGGTTCGCCCGTGCTGGGATGGCGCCGAGGCCTTGGACTCTCTGAGCTGCAGCATCGCTGCGGACCAGCGCGCGCACCGTGTGCCCGTCAGCAATCAAACGGGTGATCAGCCGGCCGCCGACGAACCCCGAGCCGCCGGTGACAAAGACGGTTGCCACATTGCACTTCCTTCCAAACTATAACGATCAGTATAGCTATACCGAACAATATGCTTACCTCATGGCCAGACCCAAGTCCGATTCGCGCGAGAAGATCCTCGGCAGCGCACACCGGCTACTGTGCCGCCAGGGATACCAGGGGACCGGACTAGCGCAGATCATCGAGGAGTCCGGCGCACCCCGGGGATCGGTCTACTACTTGTTCCCAGGAGGGAAGGAAGAGATCGCGGTCGAGGCTGTTCGTATCGCGGCGGCGGACTCGGTGAGCTTCATCGAAGCCACCCGTCTGTCCAGTCCCACCGCACGGACATGGGTCACATCGATGGCCGAACACTTCTCCCATCACTTGCAGGAGACCGGTTTCAGCGAGGGCCTGCCGATCACCACGGTCACCCTCGATTCGGTGCCAGGGTCCGCCGCACTCGCCGCCGCTTGCCGCGAGGCCTACAACGTGCTTCTAGCGTCCTTGGCAGAGAGCCTGACGTACTACGGAGTCACGTCCGCTGAGGACGCCAGCGGTCTGGCTATGCTCCTTCTCGGCGCTCTCGAGGGCGCCATGGTCCTGGCGCGCGCCCAGCAGTCCCTCACCCCTTGCGAGCTGATCCTGGCGCAGATTCTGCCGCTCTTCCCGGATCGCACAAGTCACGCTTGAAGGCCGCGACCTCGAATGCGGTCACTGCCGGGTTGACGCTGCGCTGGAGCAGCGGACCGGTGACGGGTCGGCTGTCATCCGGCTACCGTTGACGCGCGTGACGCACACCGAGTTCGAGATCACGGCGGAGTTGGTGCGGGATCTGCTGCGTGATCAGCACCCCGACCTGGCTGGTCATCCTGTGCGGCTCGGTGCCCGTGGCTGGGACAATCAGCTGTGGCGGCTCGGCGACGATCTCGCCGTCCGGCTGCCCTGGGCGACGGAGTCCGCGGACGCACTGCTACGCAAGGAATACACCTGGCTGCCCGCCCTCGCCCCGCGTCTACCGCTGCCGGTTCCCATTGCGCAGCGCTTCGGTGAGCCCTCCGAACGGTTTCCGCGGCCGTGGATCGTCACTACCTGGGTGCCGGGCGAGCCTGCCGACCGTGCTCCTGTCACACACGCAGCGGAGGCTGCCACCACCTTGGCCGCCTTCCTGACGGCACTTCACCAACCCGCCCCCGAACAAGCGCCCACCGGCCGCGACCGGGGAGGGCCGCTGGCCGAATGTTCCGAGAGGTTCGCCGAGCAGCTTGCTTTGGCCACCGAGTTGGGGCTGATTCCGGATCCGGATGCCGTCCGCGCGGTCTGGGAAGATGCGGCCGCCGCGCCCGGCTGGGCCGGTCCGGCGCTGTGGCTGCACGGTGATCTGCATCCGGCCAACGTCCTCACCGCAGATGGCGCGATCTGCGGCGTGATCGACTTCGGTGACCTCTTCGCGGGTGATCCGGCTTTCGATCTCGCGGCCGCGTGGATTCTGCTGCCCGACGGCGCCGTCGACCGCTTCCATGACGCTTACCAGCCGGCCCCGGACGCGGCGACCCTGCGCCGCGCCCGCGGATACGCGGTACTGCGCGCCTTCGCCGGCATCTTCATCGCAGACGCCGGGGTCCACGGCCGCCCCGGTGGCAAGCCGTCCTGGGGTCCACCCGCCCAGGCTGCACTGCGACGCCTCATCACAACCCATCGTTGATCAATCGTCTTCCCTGACGCTTCAGAAGACCGTGAGGAGTTCCAGCAGGACGGCGTCAGGTGGCTGCCTTGCGGATTCCGCAGCGAGTGTGGGTGCTCCCCTGGTCTCTGACATGTTGGTTCTGTCGTAGCCGAGACCGCAGCGGATGCGCAGAGAGGGGATGCACAGGTGTCGGAGTTTCCGGAATGGTCTACGCAGTCGTCGGCCGGTGTCCGATTCGATTGGGGGTTGGCGGGCGCGCAGGCGCTCGGTCCGCGGTGCGCGGCGCTGGTGGTGGTCGATGTCTTGTCGTTCACAACAGCGGTTTCGGTGGCGGTCGAGGCCGGAACACGAGTTCTGCCGTATCCGTGGCGCGACGGCAGTGCCGCGGGATTCGCTGCGAAGCACGACGCGAAGCTGGCTGTCGGCCGCAGGGCCGTGTCGGAGCAGCAGCCGTGGTCGCTGTCTCCTGCCGCGCTCAGACGCGCGCCCGCGCCGGCGCGGCTGGTGCTGCCGTCACCGAACGGATCGGCTATTTCCGCTGCTGTCACCAGGATTCCGGTGATCGCCGCATGCCTTCGTAACGCCTCCGCGGTCGCGGGCTGGATTGCCGGGCAAGGCTGGGGAACCGTCGAGCAACCCGTCGCGGTGATCGCCGCCGGCGAACACTGGCCGGGCCGAGACGTGCTGCGGCCCGCGGTCGAGGACTGGCTCGGCGCCGCTGCGGTGATCGCCGCGCTCGCCGAGCACGGCGCCGGGTCGCTGTCGCCGGAGGCATCGGCCGCTGCGGCGGGGTACGGCGCCGTGGGTGATGCTCGCGCAGTGGTGAGTGACTGCGCTTCCGGCCGTGAACTGGCTGCGGGCGGGTTTGGCGCTGACGTCGCTGTCGCGACCGAGCTCGAGACCAGTCACGCCGTGCCGGTCTTGGTCGATGGGTGTTTCGTCAACGCGTCGTGACCACGGTCGCCGCCCTGCTTTGCCAGTCCTCGCACGTTCGGAAAACGACCCAGATGCCGAACGACACGACGACGCTGGTCAGCGTCGCCAGCTCGGTCCAAGGCTGCCAGCCAGTCCACAGCGGCCTGCCGCAACGCACGCACGGTCGCGTCGACTACTCCCTGGAGCTCCGAACGCATTGGCACACACCGTCTTCCGGGCGGGACCGTGACCACAATCGGGACGGATTCGATCACCAACCGCCCGCCGACACGCAGCAGTTCACTGACAAACAGCAATAGCTGTTGCGCCCGGTGTTGGCGACACGGTGGGCCCAGGCTGAGGGTGCGGTGTCACCGGCAATTGTGCTGCTGCTCCGGCTAAGTACCGAAATCGTATCGCGTCCAAAAGGTTTCTTAAGGGCATGAACTACCGACTCGCTGGGGGTGCCGGATACTGGCGAACCAGGTCGGGACTACGGAAACATCCCTTCTACATGCGCCGACCACGAAGAGGTCGCCTACGCACTGTCAGTCCTGACCGGCAAGCCGCATCCCTCGGTCCCACATTGCCCTTCTACCGAAAGCGACTGTGCTGAAAGGTAATGGGATGCGTCCAGAGGTTTCGAGACACGCGCCGAAACGCTGCTTCGTAGATGCAGAGTATGACGGCGGTTTCCCTGGGTGACAATATCCGCCGACGGATATTGCGCGAAACGCGTAGGCGGGCCTGGTGATCGGCCGCGATGCACGCTCGGTTGGATTCAGTCCAGCCATCGCGTGGGCGACTTGTCGATGACTCTGCTTAACGTTGCTTAATCGAATCACCAGCTTTTATCGTCCTTGCTGAGCAAGACCTTCGGCCGAAAGGACCTGAGATGGTGAGCAGGCAGCGACCGGGAGCGAAAATCGGCAATCAGCGGTTACGCCGCGTTTCGGCCGCCGACGTCGCCGGTGCGGCCGGAGTGTCGTGCGCGGCGGTTTCCTATGTGATGAACGGCAAGCCGGGCGTTTCGGAAGCCACCCGCAAGCGGGTGCTGGAGCTGGCCGATGAACTCGGTTTCAAGCCGAATGCCCTTGCCGCCAGCCTCCGCCGCGGGCATAGCAACGTCATCGGGCTGGTACTCGCAGACATCGCCAACCCCTTCTACCCCGAGCTTGCCGCCGGCGTCACCGACGCTGCTCATGCTTCTGGATACGAGGTTTTGCTCGGGCACACCAAGGACGATCCGGACACACTGCGACGGTTGGTCGGCGTGATGATCGAACGTCAGGTAGATGGCGTTGTCCTCACCGCGTTGCGCCGTGACGATGCGGAGGCCATCCGGGAGCTGCGCCACGCCCATATCCCTTACGTCCAGCTGTCTCGCCGCATTCCGCAAGTCGCCGGTGACTATGTGGGTATCGACGACGCTGCGGCCGCTCGCGAACTGATGAATCACGTGATCGGACACGGGTATCCGACTATCGCCGTCGTCGTCGGGCCGCGAGCATCCAGCGCGTCCGCCGCCCGCGAGAAGGTCTTCGCAGAGGTTGCCCGCGAGCACGGCATGCGTCTGCCCGCAGCCTGGCGGATCAGCACACAGCTCAGCGAGGCCGGCGGACGTGCCGCGGCCGAGCACCTGTTCGCGTTACCCGAGCAGCCCGCCGCGGTGGTATGCGGTAGCGACGCCATCGCGCTCGGCGTGATGGCGGCCGCGCTCGGATCGGGCCTCCGTATTCCCGACGACCTCGCGGTAACCGGCTTCGACGGGCTTCCGCTCGCGACGTCTCCGCTGGTCGACCTCACCACGGTGACCCAGCCCCGGCAGCAGATGGCGCGCGGCTCGGTGGCGCTGCTGCTTCGCCGCATCGAGGCCGCGCCACGAAAGTACACCGCCACTATCTGCCGTCATCAGCTCCGGATCGGCCGGACCTGCGGCTGCGTACGAAAGGAGCCCCACGATGGCTGACACACCTGGCCGCCGGATCGCGCTGGTCACCGGCGCGGGACGCGGTATCGGGCAGGCGATTTGCGCCGCGCTCGCGGCGCGCGGCGACACCGTTGTGGCTGCCGACATCGATGGTGACCTGGCGGCCGAGACGGCACGCGAGGCCGGCAACGGCAGCATCGGGATCGAACTCGATGTCGGCGACCGCGCCGCGGTCGACGACGTCGTCGAAGACACCGAGGATCGTGTCGGTCCGATCGCCATCCTGGTCAACAACGCCGGCATCAACCGAGACGCGATGCTGCACAAGATGACCGACGACCAGTGGCATGCCGTGCTCGCGGTCGATCTGTCCGCCGTGTTCTACACGGTTCGCGCAGTCGGCCGCCACATGCGCCAGCACGGGTATGGCCGCATCGTGAACATCTCGTCCGCCTCATGGATGGGCAATATCGGCCAGACCAACTACGCCGCCGCCAAGGCGGGTGTCGTCGGCCTGACTCGCTCCGTTGCCAAGGAACTGGCTCGGTTTCACATCACCGCGAACGCGGTGTGCCCCGGCTTCATCGACACGGACATGACGCGTGGTCTTCCCGCTGAGATCTATCGGGCCCAGCTGGACAGGATTCCACTCGGGCGCGCCGGTGTTCCCCAGGACGTCGCCGAGGTCGTGGCCTTCTTGTCCAGCGACTCCGCCGAGTACGTCACCGGCGAGGTCATCGCGGTGGGCGGCGGCTACACGCTATGAGCCCACGAATCGTCACCGCCGAGCAAGCCGCGGATCTCATCCCTGCGGGCTCCACTGTTGCCCTCGACGGATTCACCATGATGGGTGTCGCCGAGGAGGTGTACGCGGCAATCGAGCGTTCGTTCCTCGAGTCCGGCCGCCCACACGGACTGACCCTGGTGCACGCCTCGGGGCAGGCCAACCGGGCTGCTGGGCTCGACCACTTCGCGCACCGCGGTCTTGTCGCCTGCGTCGTCGGATCGCACTGGGGTCTTGCGCCGCGGATGAGCGCCTTGCTCGGCGGGGACGAAGTACCCGGTGTGTGCCTTCCTCAGGGGCAGTTGTCGACGCTGTACCGCGCTATAGCCGCCGGGCGGCCCGGCAACCTGAGCACCGTCGGCATCGCGACCTTTGTGGACCCACGTGTCGACGGTGGCCGGATCAACCATTCCGCTCGCGGAATGATCGCGCCGAATACGTACGTGGATGTCGTCACCTTGGATGGCCGGGATTACCTGCGCTACAAGTCGTTTCCGATCGATGTCGGGATTCTCCGGGCCTCGGCGGTCGACGAGGCAGGCAATGCCAGCCAGTCCGAGGAGGCTTCGGGCCTGGACGCCCTTTCCCTTGCCCAGGCGGTGCGTAACAGCGGAGGGTTCGTGATCTGCCAGGCCAAACAGGTCGTGCCAAGGGGCGCGATCGCTGCGCGTGAGGTCAGCGTGCCCGGGACGCTGATCGACTACATCGTCCCGGTGGACGACGTCGATACCGGTCATCGCCAGACGGATTCCGCGACGCTGGATCGCGCGCTGATCTCCGGGTTCGCCACTGTCGATGAGCTGTCGGCGGCGCTGTCGTCCACGCCGGTGACCCGCGCCCGGGCGCGGGTCGGCGAACGGGGTGCGCGGCTCGTCGAACCCGGCGATGTGATCAACGTCGGGACGGGAATTCCCGGCGACACCATCGGTGGCGCGCTTGCCAGGGCCGGCCTGCTCGATCAGGTGACGATGACCATCGAGTCGGGTGTCTACGACGGACTACCGCTCGGCGGTACGGATTTCGGTGCCGCCAGGAACCCCAGTGCCATCATCGGGCACGCGGCGCAGTTCGACTTCTACAACGGCGGTGGCGCGGATATCGCCTTCATGGGTGCGGGACAGGTCAGCGGCACCGGCGATGTCAACGTCTCCGTGCTCGGTGGCCGAGTGATCGGATGCGGCGGGTTCATCGACATCCTGGACGGCGCCCGCCGCATCTGTTTCCTGCTCTCCGCGGGCGGGCGCAACCGGAAGTTCGTCGATCACGTCGATCACACGACCTTCAGCGGGCAGGCCGCGCTGGCCAAGGACCAGCAGGTGTATCTCGCCACCGAGGACGTCACGTTGCGGCTGACCGCGGCCGGGTGGGTCGTGCACGACCTGGATCCGTCCGTCGGAACAGGCGATGTCCTGCGCAACATTCCGATCCTCACCGACTCACTCGAGCGTTCGTCCGAATCCAAGGAGTAATGATGTTCACCCCCACTGTCGTGGTTGCCGGTGCCCGAACTCCGGTGGGTAGCTACAGCGGCGCGCTGGCCGACGTGCCCGCACACCAACTCGGCGCGACCGCAGTCCGCGGCGCAACCGACCGTGCCGGCATCCAGGTGGATGAGGTCGACGAGTTCGTCATCGGCTGTGTCGGGCAGGTCGGCCCGGATGCCTTCAACGCCCGGCGGGTCGCCCTCGCCGCCGGGGCGCGTGTGGGTTCGACCGCGATGAACGTCAACCGGCTGTGCGGATCGGGGCTGCAGTCCATCATTTCCGCGGCGCTGGAGTTGCAGGGCGGCGATGCCACGATCGCGGTGGCCGGAGGGAACGAGAACATGTCTCGCCAACCATTTCTGGATTTTCAAGCGAGGGACGGCTACCGCCTCGCCGACCATCTGCTCGTAGACGGCACCCGGTCACTGGTCACCGATCCATGGGGCCAGTATCCGATGGGTGTGACCGCGGAACGAGTCGCCGAGCGGTTCGGTGTAAACCGAAGTGAGCAGGACGAATTCGCCGCCGAAAGCCAGCGCCGGGCCGGTGCCGCACTCGAAGCCGGACTGGTCGACGGCGAGATCGTTCCGGTCACCGTGGCCGGGCGGAAGAGCGCACGGGTCGTGGCCGACGACGAACACCCGCGGCCGGGCACCACGGTGGAGAAACTGGCGAATCTGCGGGCAGCATTCGCCGACGACGGCACGGTGACCGCAGGCAATTCTTCGGGAATCAACGATGGCGCCGCGGCTGTCGTCATGACAACGGCCGCCGTCGCGCGGGACCGAGGGCTGCCGGTCCTCGGCGAGCTGGTTGCCTTCTCGAAAGTCGGAGTGGAGCCCGAGATCATGGGGTACGCGCCGACCACAGCAATCGGCCGCGTGCTCCAAAAGTCCGGGCTCACCCTCTCCGACATCGGCTGGATCGAGCTCAACGAGGCATTCGCCGCGCAAGCTGTCGCCGTCATCCGCGACGCCGAACTCGATCCCGCACTTGTCAATCCGCTGGGCGGAGCTATCGCCTGGGGGCATCCGATCGGTGCCACGGGCACAATCCTCACCATCCGGCTCCTGAAAAACCTGCGGCGTACCGGAAAAGAGCACGGTCTCGTGACCATGTGCATCGGCGGCGGCCAAGCCCTCGCCGCCATTTTTCGCGTCGGCTGACCGCCGATTTCTCTTTTCCACATCACTGATCTCGAGAGGGGATGGCAAGGATGCCAGGCCCGACACCAGAAAATCACTTCGTCTCCATCATCGACGAACACCCGATAACCCTGCGGCAGAAGAAGATTGTCGCGGCGGCCGTGCTGGCCGACATGATGGAATTCTTCGACTACTTCCTCCTCGGATTCATTCTGTCGATCATCACCTCCACGTGGGACCTCACCTTCGGCCAGACGGCGGTCATCCTGCTCACCTCCGGCGTGGGTTTCCTCGTCGGCGCGGTGCTGTGCGGATACATCGCGGACCGTATCGGGAGGCGCAAGGTCTTCATATGGACGGTGGTCACGTTCTCGGTAGCGACAGGAGCCATGGCGCTGGTTCCCGAGGGTGGATGGCTGTTTCTGTCGCTGCTGCGCTTCGTCGTCGGATGCGGGGTCGGCGGCCTGTACGCGGTGGACCTTCCTCTCGTTCAGGAATTCGTCCCGGCCAGGCGCCGCGGTCAGCTCGGCGGGTTGGTGACCATGTTCATCCCGGCGGGACTGCTTCTCGGGAGTTTGTCGACCGCGCTGCTCGGCGACACGCTCGGGTGGCGGGGTCTGGTGCTCATCGGACTGCTGCCCGCATTGCTCTCGCTGTACATCCGCAAAGTCGTCCCCGAGTCGCCGAGGTGGCTGATGAGCCAGGGACGCGCGGAGCAGGCGCGGGAGTCGATCGCGTGGGCCGTCGAGCTGGCTCCCGAGGACGTCGAGTTGCCACCGGCGGAGCAGACCGCACGGCCGCGCTGGCGAGAGCTTTTCCATTACCCACATGCGCTCACCGTGAGCTGGCTGACCAACCTGACGATCACCACAGCGGCCTACGGCGTATTGTTCTGGGGTCCTTCGCTGTTGGTGCTCACCCTCGGCATTACCCCGGCCCGCGCCGCCTTTCTCTTCATCTTCATGAGCGTGGCAAGTCTGGCGGGCCGAGCCTTGTTCGCTTACCTTTCCGAGCGCATCGGCCGCCGGATGTCCGGGATCCTGCTGGGCACGGCGTCGACACCGTTCTTCATCGCCGCCGCGTTCGGCTCGACCGAGCCGACCCTCTGGGGTGTCTCGCTGTTCTACCTCATGATGCTGGGCGCCTTCTTCTTCGCCGACGGCGGATTCGCCATCGTCGGCCCGTACGCCGCGGAGGTCTGGCCGACGCGGCTGCGCGCGTCGGGGATGGGTTCGGCGCTCGGTGTGGGCAGCCTCGGCCGCATCGGCGGTCCGATGCTGCTGGCGTTGATCGCGGGCTCCGGCAACCTGGTGACCCCCAAGGCCACAACGGACGCCATCACACCGGCCTTCCTGTTGTTCGCGGCCTGCACAGCCGGTGCGGCCGTGGTGTTCGCCGTCTTCGGAATCGAGACGAAGGGCCGCACCATCGATGAAATCGACGCGGGTCTGCGCCGGGGGCCACGCCGACTCACCACGGCCGCGCCGATCGGATCGGAGGCGGTCGAATGACCGCCACGGTCGCGGTTGTCACCGGTGCCGGGCGTGGCCTCGGCAGGGAGATCGCGCTCCGGCTCGCACGCTCGCACACCGTCGTACTCGCCGGGCGCGACCCGGATGCTCTGCGCGAGTCACGCCGGCTCATCGAAAACCACGGCGGCCGCGCGTTCGAAACGCGGGCCGATGTCCGGCTGACGAGTGACGTCGACGCCCTCCGGGACGAGGTCGAAGAACGAGTCGGACCGGCAACCGTCCTGGTCAACAACAGCGGTGTCGGAGGACCGGTAGGCGACCTATGGACCATCGCTCCCGAGGCGTGGGAGGAGACATTCGCGGTAAACGTGCTCGGCACATTCCTGTGCTGCCGAGCGTTCCTGCCGGGCATGATCGCGCAGCACCGCGGGTCGATCATCAACATCGGTTCCATCACCGGAAAGCATCCGCTGCTCGGCCGCACGGCCTATGCGGCGAGCAAGACAGCCCTGATCGGGCTCACCCGAACCTTGGCCGCGGAGACCGGTCCGCACGGCATCAGGGTGAATCTCGTATCGCCCGGCTACGTGGCAGGTGCGCGGCTGGACTGGGTGTTCGAAAACCGTTCCGCCGTCGAGATGCGGCCGGAACAGGAAGTACGCGACGAAGTGGTCGGCTCCATCCCGCTACGCAGGCTGGTGTCGGCAGCCGAGGTTGCCGCCGTGGTCTCGTTCCTGGCTTCGGCCGATTCGGCAGCAATCACCGGACAAGACATCAACGTCGCCGCCGGCTTTGTCATGCATTGAGTGACATGCACGAACGAAAGGACATCACGACGATGAACCCGAGACTGGACATCCTGTTGCCGGGCTTTCCGATCGGAACGGATCAAGGTCATCCCGCATTCTGCGGCGTCTTCCTCATCGAAGGGCAGGACACCGAAGGGGCGACCGAGCGAATCCTGGTCGATGCCGCGCACGTCGGCCGCAGGCCGATCCTGAATAACGCCCTGGCCGAACGAGGCTTGACGCCCGGCGACATCGACAAGGTCGTGTTGACGCACTCCCACTGGGACCACGTCCAGAACATCGACATGTTCCCCAACGCAACGGTGTTGATACACCGCGATGAGCGCAGATACGCCCACATGCCACATGCGAACGACTGGGCGACGCCGTCGTGGACGGGGCTCGTGCTCGAGCAGCTCCCGATCGAGGAAGTCGCCGACGGCTACGAGATCATTCCCGGTGTCCGGGTCGTCGACATGTGCGGTCACTCGATCGGCAGCATCGGCGTGCTGATCGAGACCGAGCACGGTCGGGCCGCGATCACCGGCGACGCACTGCACTTCGCATATGTCGCACAGACCAAGCGCAACCCCCTGGTCTTCTGGGACGAGGACAAGGCCAACCAGAGTATCGAGCGAATACTCGATCTCGCGGACGTCATCTACCCCGGCCACGATCGGCCGTTCCGACTCACCTCGGCGAACGAGATCGAATACACGCGAGAACACCGGCTCACCGTGACCGGAATGAACCCCGACATGTCGTCGCTCGCTTTCGACCGAGACCCGGAATGGCCCGTCTGGGTGATGCCAGGTGTCGACGTACAGCCCGAGAGATTCCAACGGGCCCAGGACCGGATCGATCAGCGAATCCAGAATGTCCGGCGGGTCGCCGCCGGTGTCTCCGAGATCGAATTCGACTGACGGCGGGGGTCACTCGGCGGCAGCGAGGGCTGCCATCGTGGCGTTGGTGAGGCGCGCGACGTAACCGTTATCGACCGATCCTCGGGTGATCAGGAGCCGGAAGAACAGTGGCGCGCCGAGCAGGTCCATGCCGAGTTCGTAGTCGAGGTGTGTGGGTAGTTCGCCGCGGTCGACGGCCCGCTGCAGCAGTTGCGCGGCCGCCGCGCGACGGGGGGTGGCCACCGCCTCCCGCAACGCATCGGCCAGATCGCGGTTGCGCGCCGCTTCGGCGAACAGGTCCGGAACGATCCGGCTCACCAGTTCATGGGTCAACATCTCCACGACATCGCGGATGAACGCCTCGACATCGCCGCGAAGTGAACCGGTGTCGATATCCGCGGGGCTGTGCTCGCGCACTGCGGTGGACACCAGATCGATCAGCATGGCGTCCTTCGACGGCCAGCGCCGGTACAGCGCCGCCTTGCCGACGCCGGCTCGCCGGGTCACGGCCTCCATCGACAGCCGGGCGTACCCGGTCTCGGCGAGTTCGTCGAAGGCGGCGCGTGCGATCGTCTCGGTCACGCGCTTGCGGAGCACTGCCGCCCCCGCGGCCCGGTGACTACTCATGCGGCTACCTCTCTAGAACGGAACGGTTGCGTTCCAATGCTACCAAGGGCTAGATTTGTGTTCCACAACACAACGGAACGGTTCCGTTCCGATGATGGAGGAACGATGAAGTTTCTATTCGACGACGAGTCATTCTCGTTCGAGGCACTGCGAACGGCGGGGCACGGCTGTTACGGCGGTGCTGAGCTCGGCGAAGTGCTGGTCACCTGCCGCAAAATCCCCGAAGGTGACGAAGCGGCATGGTGTCGTGAGTGGTCGGCCACCGCCGAGCGCGTGCATCGGATCGGCTCGGAAGCTCGCGCCGCCGGCCATCTGGTCAGCGCTCGGGAGGCCCTGCTCCGCGCCTCGAACTACTACCGGAACGCGGACTTCTATCGCCGAGAGGATCCGGACAACGACACGGTGTCGGCCCGCCTTGCGATGCTGTCGCGGCAGACCTTCGCCACCGCGGCCGAGCTGTTCGACCACCCGCCACTGCACCAGGCGATCCCGTACGAGGGCGGTACGCTGCCCGGATACCTGTTCCGCGTGGACGATTCGGACGAGCCGCGGCCCACCGTCATCCTGCACGGCGGATTCGACTCGACGCTGGAGGAACTCTACTTTTTCGCGGCCGAGGGGGCCCTGCGGCGCGGTTACCACGTGCTGGCCTTCGAAGGGCCCGGGCAGGCCTCGGCGCGGCGGGAGTCCGGCCTGGTGTTCCGGCCCGATTGGGAGCGGGTTGTCACGCCGGTGGTCGACCACGCGATCACGTTGCCCGGTGTCGATCCGGCACGTCTCGTCCTGTTCGGCACCAGCCTCGGCGGCTATCTCGCCGCCCGCGCGGCCGCCTTCGAGCACCGCTTCGCAGCCTGTGTCCTGCACGATGGGGTGTACAGCTTCCACGAGGCGTACCGCGCTGCGATGCCGCCGTTTCTCCATGACTGGATCATCGACAAGCGCGACGACCTCGCGAATCCGGTCCTGCACTTGATGATGGCGTTGTCGACCCAGAGCCGCTGGGCGGTGCGTAACGGCATGTGGACCTTCGGCGCGGCATCGCCGGCCGAATACATCCGGATGACCCAGCCCTACACCCTGGACGGACTCGCGGACAAGATCACCTGCCCGACCCTGGTTCTCGAGGCGGAGAACGACCAGTTCTTCCGCGGCCAGCCCGTCAAGGTCTATGACGCATTGCGGTGCGAGAAGGAACTGATGGTCTTCGCAGCGGCGGACGGCGGCGGAGAGCACTGCCACGAGGGGGCGACGCAGCTGTTCAACCAGCAGACTTTCGATTGGCTCGACACCCGCCTCGGCCGGTGACCGCTCGCCGCAGCGCGGGCGGTGTGCTCGCCCTGCTGATGCTGTTCATGATGCTCAACTTCGCCGACAAGGCGGTGGTCGGCCTGACCGCCGAACCAATCATGGACGAGCTCGGGCTCAGCGCTACCGCCTTCGGAACGGTTGCGGGCGGGTTCTACCTGCTGTTCAGCGCGTCGGCGGTGCTGGTCGGCTTCCTCGGCAACCGAGTTCCGATCCGCCCCCTACTCGCCGTGCTCATCCTGATCTGGTCCGTCGCCCAGCTCCCGATCGTGATCCCCGGCACCGGATTCGCGGTTCTGCTCGGCACCCGAGTCCTGCTCGGCGCGGGCGAAGGCCCCGGATTTCCGCTGGCCAACCACACCGCCTTCACCTGGTTCCCGGAACACAGGCGCGCTCTTCCCTCGGCCGCCGTCACTGTTGGCGGCGCGCTCGGCGCGGTGCTCGGCGGGCCGCTGATCATCCTGACCATCGGTCTGCTGGGCTGGCGTGCCGCATTCGGTCTGCTCGGCGTGCTCGGTTTGCTGTGGTTGCTGGCGTGGCTGCGTTACGGCGGAAGCGGTCCGTATCACGTGCGGGCCGAATCAGGATCCGCCGCCGATCCGGGTGTCCCTTACCGGCGCATCGTCACCACTGGAACGTGGCTCGGCGGCACGTTCTCGACCTTCACCGTGATGTGGGCCCTTGCTCTCGGACTCGCCTGGCTACCGCTGTATCTGGAAGACGAGGCCGGATTCGGCAAAGCCGCGGTGGGCGGATTGATCGGCCTGCCGAGTGTGGCCGCCATCATTCTGGTACTCGCCGCCGGCACCCTTGCACAACGCGCGGTCCGGCGTGGAGTTTCCCGCAGAATCGCCTACGGTGTGCTCGGTGGCACGGTCACCGTGCTGGCAGGGGTATGCATGCTCACCCTGACCAGGGCCGACGCGGCACCGCTCGCCCTGCTGCTCGTCGTCATCGCCTTCTCGGCGGGCACCGCGCAGACACCTCTGGTCAACGCCGCGATCGCCGACACCTGCCCAGCCGGAAAGCGCAGCGCCGCGCTCGGAATCTCGTACGCGGTCGCCGCCGTCGCCAGCCTGCTCGCACCGTACGTCACCGGCAGGCTCATCGACGCCGCGCCGACCCAGTCGACCGGGTTCACGCACGCCTTCGATATCGCCGGGTGGCTTCTGGTGGCGGGCGGGGTGATGTCGATGCTGGTGATCAGGCCGGACCGGGACGCTGCCCGGCATCCTGCCAGTCCATTTCATGCCACCCGCACGCGCGGGCGCGGTGGTTCGGCAATCCCGCCCCCGGACCATCCATCCCCGGCGCCCATCGCAGCGCCGGACAGCACACAGATGAGGAAACCATGAAAATCATCCGCGGCACGGTCATCACCGCACTGCTCACCACCGCGACCGTCTGCGTAGCCGCCGTACCCGCCGGCGCGGCGCCCGAGACGCCACCGCCCGTGACGTATCACGCGACGTTGGCCGACACATCCGTGGTCACCACCCTCGACCACGGCGCTTTCGCCGTCACCGACGACCAGCGGTCCGTGACCATCCGCGACACCGCCGGACAGCTCCTCACCACACTGCCGCTGATCTTCACGATCGACGGCCGACCACACCCCGTGCGGCAGCGGATCTCCGCCGATGGCCACACCCTCACCCTCACCCCCGACACCAGCGGCATCCACCGCGAGGCACTGCAACCGGTCGCCTCGCCCCTCGAAAACCAGCTCGCCATGAACGATCTCATCAACGCGGCCAGCATCGGTATGTCGGTGGGCAGCCTGATCGGCACCGCAATAGGCGCCGTCGTCGGCATCGGCATCGGGTTCGCCCTGGCCGGTGCCTCCTGTGTGGTTCTCAGCCTCGGCTGTGTCGTGGCGGTGCTCCCCATCGTCAGCCTGGTCGGCGCGGTCGGCGGCTTGACCGGCCTGATCCTCGCCGGTGGCCCCACCACCGCCTATGCGCTCTACGAATACGTCACGACCCTCAATACTCCACCCGGCCAGAGCAAATACGCCGAATACCTCCAGGGCAAGCCCGGTGTCCCGCCCGCCGACGGCCCGCGTTGACAGTGACAACGGAGATATCACCGAAATGAATTACCGCACAACCAGTCTTGCCGCCATCGCGATGGCCGGCACCCTCGCGATCGCTGTCGCGCCGGCTCAGGCCGAGCCGGCGGCACCGACCGGATTCCGCGCCACAGTAGTGGGCAATTCCGTAGTCGCCACACTCGATGGCGGCACCTTTGCCGTGTCAGCCGACCGGCACTCGATCACCATCCATGACACCGGCGGACAACCGGTCACGACCATGCCGCTGGCCTTCCTGTTGGACGGCCGGCGCGGACCGATCCACGAGCAGATCTCCGGGGACGGGCACACCCTCACGCTCACCCCCGACCGCACCGGGATCGCACTGGACTCGCCGCGTCCGGTCGCGTCCCCGATGGAGAATCAACTGGCCTTCAACGATTTCGCCGACAATATGGCGCGGGGCCCCCTCATCGGCACGATCATCGGCACCGTACTCGGCGCGCTGGTCGGTGCCGCCATCGGCCTCGGCTCCTGCCTCGTCGTGGGGCCGGGCTGTCTCGCCACAACCCCCGCCGCCATCCTCGCGTTCGCCGGCGCCGGTGGCGTCGTCGGCACTCTCGTCCTCGGCGGAGCAGCCATGGCCGACGGTCTCTGGAAGTACGTCACCACCCTGCAGGCGCCGCCCGGCCAGAGCCCGTACGCACACCAAGACGGCATGCTCGATCCGAACGGCACCGGGGTTCCCGATGCCCACCTGCGGCTACCGAGCGGATCAGCGGGCGCGCTCAAGAGCGGCTCATCGGGCTGACCCGGGGCCGAGCGACCAGCTGTCTCGGGGGACGCCGAGCTTGGCGAGGACGTGCTGGCTGCCGACAGCCGCCGCAGCTCGGTCCAGTCCTGGGCGGCGTTTCGTCAACGCAGACGGTAGGTTCGGCCTTGAACTCCCCACTCGCCGAATTCCGGGACGTCGCCACGGTCGATGGCACGGATCGACGGGCGGCCGATGTGAGCGAACACCAGCCGTCGAACACCATTTTCCCGGGCGAGGCGGGCGGTGTCGCAGACGGCGGCGTGCCCGCCGACGTTGCGCGCGAAACGAATCGGTCGAGCCCAGCCGGCGGCGTCGGCGAACATCAGGTCCGCACCAGCCACCCACGATGGGAACTGCCAGAACTCGGGCGCCCACACCACCCGACGGCTGCCGCAGCAGATGAGATAGCCATAGGTGGGGTGGCCGGTGTGCAAGACCGGGCACGGGTCGATTTGCAGTGCTCGATCACGGTAAGAGGCCACTGCGGGTTCGGTGTCGTAGGCCTGCGCAAGGCGGCGTATCTGCCCGATGAGCTCGGCACGGGTATCGGTGATCAGCCAGGCATCGATACGGCCGCCGGGCTCGGCACCCGGACCACCGTCGAACATGATCCGCCGCCCGGACCAGCACAACAGCAGCCCAGCGGGACGGTACCGCGGCGAGTTCATCGCCCCGACCCCGAGCATTTCGAACTCCATGCGACCGACCGCTTCCTACCTATGCAGGCCAACCGGCGAGACCGCGTGCGTCCCGCACGACGAAGCGGCCGGGAGTGGAGCCCGAGACATCGATGAGTCGATGCGTAGCGGCGTCGGCGTCAATGAAGACGCGGCCAGCACATCGGCGTTCGGGTCAGTGCTGGACGGGTTCGGTGCCGAGCAGGTCATCGTAGTCAGCGGGCAATTGCGCTGCAATATGGTCGAATTCATGTGGCATCGCCACCTTCAACGCGGCCATGACGGCACGAGAATGCCTGCGCGCTTGCTGCTCGGTGCGTTCTGCGCCTTCAGCGGCGGCCACCCGTCGATAGAATTCATCGATCGCGAAGCGCTCGCCCGCGCCGGTCTGCGGCAAGGCATCGGCGAAGGTCTTCGGCAACTGCGATGCGAGATCTTTGGTCTCACCGCCCGTGATCCGCTGACCGAGCACCTGCAGGGTGGCCCGGATCGCCCGAGCGCCCTCGTCGACACTATCGATCTCCGCAGTGCTGCGGACCGCGGATACCAATTGATCTTCGTTCATGATTCCTCCCGTTCCGAATCGGTTGCGGACAGATTTCGAACACAGCGCCACGACGTCCACGGCTCGTCTCCGGTCGCCCGCGCAGCACGTTCAAGTCCACCCGGTTGCAGAAACCGGGCCGCATGTCTGGGCACTACCACCAAGAGGTACCGGCAAACGGCTTCCGCCGACACAGTCGGCAGCCCCGGTAATCCAGAGGGCATGTCCAGGCCGAACCCCTGCACACGGACACCGACACGGCAGTCAGGGCACTCACGCCAGCGTCAGTACCTGTCGTCGACGAAGCACGTGTGCGTCGTGGTCGACTCCCCCTCGCGACATGATCCCCCGCGCCGCTCACCCGGCGATTCCGCCATCCAAACACTCAACACCACCCCAGGCAACGGCTCCAAATGGTCCAAAATCACCTGCAACTCCTCCGGCAACGCCGACCCCGCATCCACCGAAGGCACCGTCGGCACATCCGCCAACCGATACAAATGCGCCTGCTCCGCCGCATCCAACGACAACGTCCGCGCCACCGCATTCAACACCTGAACACTCACATTGATGCTGCGGCCCTGCTCGAGCCCAACACCTCTCGGCCAGCGGGCCGGGACGTCAGCTAATGGCGCTTCCAGGTTCTGCAGGGGCCACGGTCAGGATATAGCACCGATCGGGGAAGATCGGCGCACCTATCTGCGCCAACTCCCGCGGTAAGGCTCAAATTGATAGCCGGACCGCTAAGCGCTGCTTTCCGCAGATCCGTTCCCCAACCCCTGTATCAACCACCGCTGGCCGAGCGGCTTGAACGAGAAAGGCTCCGCACCGTTACGGTGCGGAGCCTGCAAGTCACGCTGGATCAGATAGCGCGGACGTCCTGAGCCTGCGGACCCTTCTGGCCCTGCCCGATCTCGAACTCCACACGCTGGCCCTCATCGAGGGACTTGAAACCCGAGCCACCAATGGCCGAGTAGTGCACGAAGACGTCAGGACCGCCTCCGTCTTGAGCGATAAAGCCGAAGCCTTTTTCGCCGTTGAACCACTTCACGCTGCCTTGAGCCATGCTGTACTAACTTCTTTTCTGTAGGTGAGCCGCGCAGATCACTTCGATGAGCCCGGTCTCGCATCCAACTATGCCACACCTCGAAGACCCGCACGGCCAAGGCTCGAGACTGCAGGCAACGTCACTGATCGCACGCCGTCCCCCAGGTCCCCTTGGTCCACCTCCCCGTGCGGGACACAGGGGCGGGCGGCACGCTTGTCGGCACGATCGCGACCCCGCGCGAGGGGCGGCAATGTTAACGACGAGGTGCATTTCGGGCTCCAGTAGTCGTCAGCTCGTCCAGTCGCCGCTTCCGGAAATCCCGCGGTGTTTCGCCGTAACGTGCCTTGAACGCAGCGGAGAACCACGTCTTGGTGAACCCACAGCGCGCGGCGACCTGTCCGATCGTCAGCGCGTGCGGTCCTTGCTGTTCGAGCATGTCGTGGGCGGCGCGCAGCGTCTCCTCTTGGCGTAGGTCCCGGTATGTGGTGCCGGCCTGCTGCAACACGAGGCGCAACTGCCGCGTGGACCAGCCGAGCGCTTCCGACACCGCCGCCAGCCTGATGTCTCCGGTGCCGATGTTCTCACGGACATAGCGACGGATGGCCTCTGCCGTCTCGGCCAGATGAGCCTGCTGCGGAGACATGTCTCCCATGGCCATCATGCACAGCAGTTCACTGATCCGATCGCTCACCGCATTGAATTCTCGGTCGCTGAGCGCCGATTGCTCGGCATGCACACTGCGAATCATTCCCTGCACGATTCGACCGAGACCGCGGCTCATGTCGAATACAATGCGCTGGTGACCGCAATCCCGTATTCGGTGATCGATCTCTTCGCGAGGTACCTTCAGGGCATATACCTTCGAAGTCGGGACATAGACCTGAAGTGTCTGGCTCAGATCCAGCAACATCGCGCGCGACGGGCCTACCTCATTGAGCTCCTCGTTCTTTCGAATAGCAACCATCTGCTCTTCCGGGAAGAAGGCCCAATAGAAGTCGTCACCGGGGTACTTCCGCACCAGCGATGACGTGCGCTCCCCGAAGCGGTTTCCCTGCTGATCCCACCGCAACAGCTGGTATGCCGTCGTCTCCTGAACGGTCATACGCGCCGACCAATGGTCAGGATCGGAATACCGCTGGGTCATGGGCACGAAACTGTCGCAGAGCTCGGCCCAAGTTCCTGTATCGGAAATAGTAAGCTCGGAGTATCTCATACCAAGTCCTGGTCTACGAGCGGCGAGATGGTAGCGTGCACCACTCTCAAAGAATCCTCCCGATCGTTTGATTCCCTCCCGGCCCTTCCGCCTTCGCTGTCCCGCTCGGGGTCACGGTGACAGGGGATTTCAGACCTGCGAGAGGCTGCGGCCAGCGGCTTTTGCTCCAGGGCGAGGATAATTTACGCCGTGTGTGGGCAATCGTGGCAACGGCTTCGATCGTCGCGCCTGAATGGGCCAGCAGGTGCCGGCTGCCTGCGATTGATGCGAGGGCCCAGGTGGCTTCCACAACCGTGAAGACCTCGTCGATGCACGTGCGGCGATCGCCGCCGGACTGCAGCACTGCTCCCCGTCGGATGTCCGCGACCCGCTCGGGTGACCAGCGGTCGGCAAATTCGAAGTGAGTCACGCCTGCTCCTCGTGGTCCATGAGGACTCATCATCCATCATCAACCCGAGGAAGGTACGAGAATCAGGATCGTCTACCTGGCAACGAAACTCGCCGAACGAAAACAGAACTCGGGCGCGGATCGGCAAGGGTGAGCGGCATCCTTCAGGACTACCCCGCCTTCGCCGTCTCCTCCCGCCGGAGCCGTCTGAACCGTCTTGGGTCCGGAGGCCGCTTCGGCTGCGCACCGGAGGTGTGCCCTGCTTGGTGTTCGCCACATCACCTTCAGAACGGATGAACCTTCGGCGGCAATGGGTTCCCGAGGCAAGCAGCGCCACCAGGGTCTGCGCGCGGTGGCACTGCTGATCCCGACATGCTGCGCCGGTGGCATGAGTGACACAGCCATGAAACGAATAGAGGTCACTTTGTGTCCGACTCCCGGCGCTGTTCACCTCGAATTATCGTGAGATGCGCCCGAAATTATGATGCGAGGCAGACTACTCGAGTTCGTAGCCCGGATGGGCGGTGGTGAGTGAGACTGAGAACCGTGACCCGGAAGAGAAGGCGTGCCTGGAATTCGAATTCCGGACAGCACTTCTCCGTGGAATACCCGGTCGCGTAACGAAGAGCGCCACCTCACTGACCGATACAACCTGGAGTTCCAGCGTGATCCCCCCGCTTCCGCATGCATCCTGTCCTGTTGACGCGAGCATCGACGATGTAGACCTGTATGCCCTGCATGCCATCGTCGAGGACGTCGCCGCCCTATGGCCTCTTACGGCGCGGCGTTCGAACTGCAGCAGAACCTGACTCCGTCGCAAGACTCGACCATTCCACGCATATTTCGGATTGAAAGGTGACACCTGATGAACAGGGCCGACGGTGCATCCGGCACGGCGACAATCTCCGTCGCACCCCCAGGACTTCCCTTCCTGGGGCACGCCTTGCAGATGCGCAACGACCCGCTGGGCTTCCTCGAGTCGCTCCGCGATTACGGCGACATCGTCCAGATCAAACTCGGCCCACGGCGAGCCTATGTGCTCAACTCGGTAGAACTGATCCGCGGCGTCCTCGTCGCCAAACAGAGCCAGTTCTACAAAGGCGATCAGATAGAAGCCGCACGTGACATGCTCGGTGAGGGCTTGATCAGCGCCGAAGGCGAAACCCACAGGCGGCAGCGCCGGCTCATGCAACCGGCATTTCGACGCGAGCGCATCGCCCAGTACGCCGACATCATGCAGGAACAGATCCTCGAGCGTACGGGCGCATGGCGCCGCGGCGACACCATCGACGTCCGGGTCGAGATGACGACACTTACGCTCGCGGTTGCCGCCAAGAGTCTGATATCGGCCGATCTCGGCAAGGATCTGGTTGATTTCATGCTGCACACCATGCCGCGCCTGTTGGATCTCCTGTATCAGCGGATGGTGACCCCGTTGCCACTGTTGAACAAGCTGCCACTGCCCCGCAATCATGAATACGCGGCGATCCTGGCACGAATGCACTCGATGATAGACGACGTGATCGCGGACTACCGCGGCAAGGACATTGCACGCACCGACCTGCTCAGCATGCTCCTACGGGCACAGAACGACGAACCCGGAAGTGTACTGTCGGATCGCGAAATTCATGATCAAGTGACAAACATACTCATTGCCGGGTCGGAAACCACCGCCGCGACACTGACATGGATATTTCATGTACTGAGCCAACGTCCGGACATCGAGGCACGATTGTTCGGGGAAGTGGATGCGGTGCTCGACGGCCGGCCCGCCGAATACGCCGACCTCCGGCAGCTGCACTATACCGCCCAAGTGGTGAGCGAGGCGTTGCGCTGTTACCCACCGGGCTGGATACTCACCAGGTCTGCGATCGAGGATGTCGACCTCGTCGGCTATCGTATCCCAGCGGGCAGTTCGGTGATGTTCAGCCCCTATGTGGTGCATCGAGATCCACGGTTGTTCTCCGATCCGGATACCTTCGATCCCGACCGGTGGTCACCGGAACGGGTCGGGGATATTCCCCGTGGGGCAGTACTGCATTTCGGCACCGGGCCGCGCAAATGTATCGGTGAGGTCTTCGCGGTGGTGGAGGCGACACTGGCCCTCGCAACGATCGCCGCGCACTGGCGCCTGCGCGCCCAGCCCGGCGCGGCGATCGACTCCGTCGTCACAAGCACCTACACCCCGCGAAAATTGTTGCTGGCACTCGAGAAGAGAACTCACTGACCGCAGTCCTAAGGCCGCGCTCAATCAGCTGATGCGCAGCTACGCCGCCCGCTTTGCCGATGACGAGCAGACCAAGCTGCTCATCGATCCCGGCCACAACCAGACCGAACTCGGCGGACCCGACGCGCCCCTCACGCCGCAGGAGAGCATCCAGGCCGTCGTCGACGTCCTTGAAGCGCAAGCAGGCGCTCCGGGGCTGCAGCTCCTGGATCGCCACGGCGAGATCGTCCCGTGGTAGACCTCGGTCCGAACTAGCTCGAGTTTTGAGCGACCATCGCATCCGGTGGCCGAGGGCACGGGCAGCGGCGAGAACCTGCTGCGGAAGGCATGGCGGACTAGCATCCGTGCTCGGGCGCGGTCTGCAGTTCGGGCGCGGCGGCGGCCAGCAATGCGTCGCGGTCGCGGTTCAACGGAGGATAGATACGCCGGGTGTTGATGTCGCGCTTGGTGTCTTTAGCCTCCTCGCCGCACGCGACCACGTGGCGGTCCCAGCCCTCGGTATACACCGCTCCTGCCGGTCCCAGATCGAGAACCGTTACATACCAGGGGATCTGCAACGGCTTCATGTGCTTGCCCAGAAGATCGCCGATGACGTTGTGTCCGGCCCATCGGCCCATCGGGCGGCTGTGCTGGCAGGACATCACCGACATATGCTCGTCGTCCATTTTTGCGGCGGCGACGTCACCGGCGGCGAATACCCCGGGCACACCGCAGACCCGCAGGTAATCGTCGACGGGGAGTCGACCCAGCCGGTCACGGTCGACCCCGAAGTCTGCGGTCAGCAGGTTGGCCCGCATGCCGGCACACCAGACGACAGTGGCGGTTGCCACCACTTCGCCCGAGGAGAGCGTCACGCCGCGCTCACCGATGGCGACGACCCCGACGCCCAACTTGGTCTCGATCCCGGTGTAGGCCAGCGCCGCCTCGATGACCGGTCGCGCCGATGCGCCCATGTCCGAGCCGACGAAGGGGTTGCGATCGATCAGGATGACCCGCGGTGTGACGGCACGCGAGGCAAAGGCGTCGGCGAGCATCGCGTGCAGCCCGGTCGCCTCTTCGATCCCCGTCAAACCTGCCCCGACGACGACTACTGTCGCGGCCGCCGGGTCAGCGGGGCCCTCGGCAAGCCCGCGCAAGTGGGCTTGCAGTCTGGTCGCTGCGTCATGGGTGTCGATGTCGAAACCGAACTCCCGCAGGCCAGGGATATCGGGCTTGACCACCTGGCTGCCCAACGCGAGCACCAGCCGGTCGTAGCCGTGAGCGCCCGCGGTGGATTCCACGACCCGCGCCACAGCGTCGATCGCCGTCACGTCGCCGATGATGTGCTTGATTCCGACCGGATCGAGGACAGCGCTCAGCGGGATGCGGGATGCGCTCAGATCGGTCTCATAGTTGCGCACGCGGATGTCGTGGTACGGCGTGGAACTGATCATCGTGATATCGACGGTTCCGACCGCCACACCGAGTTCGTCGAGCCGCCGGGCCGCCGCGAGCGCCGCCCACAGACCCGCAAACCCGGACCCGAGAACCACGACACGCGAAGCATCGGTCACTGCAGCGCGCTGCACATCGTCATTTTAATGCTCCAGCCGGACTTCGTGATCGTTATTGCTGCTGGTCAGGGCGCTGAAGCTGGGCCCGCCATCACGTGATCCCATTCTCCGACGGCCGTATTGGTCTCGATCGATTCCGGGGGCGGGACCGGCCGATGCGACGATCCAGCAGCGGCTGGTTCCTGCTCGCCCGACTCGCCGAAGCGCCTACCTCAGCCGGGCCCACCGGCGATCACGGTCAGCCCCTGCCGAGGATGCTCCCCGGCCAACGCATACCCAACTGCATTGCCGACAGGCCCCACGGGATGCTCGGCCAGACCTGATCGCACGATCGCCTGCTCGATGGTGTCGACCTGCGATGCGGTTGATGTGGCCTTCGACGGGCTCGAAACTGTGCACCGCCGTAACGGCACCCTGAGCACGACCTTTCCCAACCACGGGCTGCCATCACTGAGTCGCCCGGACCGTGGGGTGCCGCCAGCGCGGGTCGGCCGCGGACAGGCTGCGGGGTGTAGTCAGCGCAAACACCTGATCCAGGTCCTGGCAGACCACCGACGACCGTCTGGATCGATCGAGGAACGGTATCGGTTGTGCGGCGGATCGGTGGAGATGCTGGTCGTCGGTGTCACGGGCGGTGCGTAGCTGTCGCATGCTGGCGACAGAGGTCGGCCCAGCACCCGGCAGAAGGGAGATAGACGGTGGCAGTGGGACGTCGTCGGCTGCTGATCGGCTTCGCCGGTGCGGGTGGCCTTGCCCTGGCCGGGTGGGGGTGGGCGCGAGAACTGGCGCCGCCACCCAAACCCGCCACAATCCGATTCGATCCCGCACCCGGCGCCCGAGATGTCGAAGCGCGCAGTCCCGCCACGATCACCGTCACCGACGGGACGCTGCGGTCGGTCGAATGGATCGATGAAACGGGCAGGTCGCTGCCGGGCGTATCGGCACCCGATCATCGAGCCTGGACCAGTGCCGAACCACTCGGCTACGGACACACCTACACCGCGAAAGCCGTGGCTCACGGCGAAACCGGCGACGTCACCGCGACGACCACCTGCACCACAGTGCAACCCCAACAGCTCATCGACGTCTCCCTACGCTCCGCCAATCTCGTCGAGCTGGCCGAAAACGACACCTACGGAGTCGGTTTCGTGCTCGTCGCCCATTTCGACGAACCCGTGGATCGGGCAGCGGTGGAACGCCACCTGAAGGTCACCACCCAGCCGGACGTCGCCGGTGCCTGGTACTGGCTCGACGATCAGAACGCACACTGGCGGCCGGAGCACTATCACGCACCGGGAACCAGGATCACGATCACGGCCGAACTCTTCGGCCTCGCGCTCGGCGAGGGCCGCTACGGCGTACGCGACCAACAAGTTTCGGTGACCATCGGGCCCGCGCACGTCGCGATCGCCGACGACGACACCAAACAGATCGAGGTCTTCGACAACGGAAACCTCGTGCGGACCATGCCCACATCGATGGGCATGGGCGGCACCGCGGTGGTCGGCGGCAGAGTCCTGTCGTTCTGGACTCGCCCGGGCATCTACACCGTGCTGGACCGAAAAGACCCGGTGATCATGGACTCCGCCAGCTACGGCCTGCCCACCGGCTCCGCGCTCGGCTACCGCACGAGCATCAACCATGCGGTCCGCATCAGCCACGACGGAATCTTCGTGCACGAATTGGCCGCGAGCATGTGGGCCCAAGGCAACACCAACGTCTCACACGGCTGCCTGAACATCTCCCCTGCCGACGCCGCATGGTTCTACGACTTCGTCATCCCCGGCGACGTAGTCGAGGTCCGCAACACCGGCGGCGACCCCCTCGATATCTGGCACAACGGCGACTGGAGCATCCCGTGGACCGACTGGCTTCGCGGTGGCGCCCACACATGACACGAACGAGAAACAGCGCCTGATCTGGTTCGCCATTCCAGAACCTATCGATGGCGCAACCATTTCGACCGGACGGCCACGGCAGTCAGGCACTCACGCCAGGGTCAGTACCTGTCGTCGATGAGTGCGTGTGCGTAGTGGTCGACTCCAACTCGCCACATGATCCCCGCGCCGCTCACCCGGCGATTCCGCCATCCAACCCGTACACGTAGACACCGAGCCATGGAGAACCACTCGGAATGTTTGCCAAATAATAGCTGTCGTGCAGAATTGGTCGACGTGTCGTGTCGACGACACGCCGCAACGGTCACATACGTGAGCAGTTTGTTCCCGCGTTGCCACGTTCGCGACAGGCATGCTTCGCGAGAGCTCGGTGACCGCGAGCCAAGCTGCTTCCAATGGCGACGGAGCATTCCGACGTCAGGTGGCCGATTCGATCCATCTCACCAAAATCTCACATTCTCGATGGGAAGTGTCCGGATCCGATGGGACTCGTCCAGCGCCAGGCTTCTGCAAAACTTGTCTCTGACCAGGCTTGATGAGGAGTGTCGGGATCGGTTGGGGAGACTTGAACGTAGGTCAAGTGGACACCGGCCCCACATAGCTTCAGGCCACCGGCTCTCCGGTCCCCTCTCCGAACGCCAACTCGCCGTGCTGCGCCGATGGTGGCAAGGCGGCTACGCCAAAGACCAATGACAGGACCGCGAGCCCCAGCGTTCCGCTCGGGACAACCCCGCGCGCAGGACACCGCAGCGCGCCCGAGGATTGAACACCGGCAGTCGGACCAACCCCTCCACCCACATGCCCTGACCGCTCCAGGGCACGCCATGCGGACCGCGAATTCACCCCGCCGCAGCGTGGTACAGCTCGCGGTGCTCCGCCCACGGACGCTGCCGCTCCTCCGGACTCATCGCCAACAACGCCCGCAACTTCCCCCACGCCACCTCATCCACCGGCGTGTACACCTGCATCCACGCATTCGGAACCGACGGCAACGACATACTCGTCAAAAACATCTCCAACTCCCCCACCGCCAAATTCCGCACCTGCTTCGTCCGGCTAACAGGCACCGCCACATCGTTCAACGCCCACAACGACGCGAAACTCTCACTTTGGGAACACAACTCCGCAATGAACTCCTCCCACTGCCGATCACCCAGATTCTTCGCATACGCCCCACGCAGATACCCCACCATCCGCCGCAGATCATCCCAATTATGCCGATAGGCGTTACAGCACTCCGGTGTCAGAAACACTCGGCGCGCCACATTCCGCTCCCCCGCCAAGAACCCCGGACACAACGCCTCATACGAAGTGTTATGCGCCAGCACGTCATACCTGGCACTCAACACCACCCCGGGCAACGGCTCCAAATGATCCAAAATCACCTGCAACTCCTCCGGCAACGCCGACCCCGCATCCACCGAAGGCACCGTCGGCACATCCGCCAACCGATACAAATGCGCCTGCTCCGCCGCATCCAACGACAACGTCCGCGCCACCGCATTCAACACCTGAACACTCACATTGATGCTGCGGCCCTGCTCGAGCCACGTGTACCAGGTGATGCCGATCCCGGCCAGCTGCGCGACCTCTTCGCGACGAAGGCCGGGTGTCCGCCTTCGCGGGCCCGGCGGTAGTCCCACATCCTCCGGTGCGATCCTGGCGCGCCGAGATTTCAGGAACGCTCCCAGTTCGGCGCGCCGGGCCTTGCGCACGGCCTGAACATCGGCCACATCGGTCATGCTGTGATCTTCCCGTACCGCGCTAGAGGTATCCAGGTGCTGTCGGTACCAGTTTTGGCCACCGATCGCGTCGCCCCCGGCCGCCTCGACTCGACCGCTCCGATCGGAGTTACCCCGCCGGTGGAGTGGGTAGCGCGAGAACATGGTGGCGACAATGTTCCGCGACCGGTGCGACGCGGGCCGCGTGCTGGCCGGGCTTCTCGACGAGTACCGCGGCCGGGACGACGTGGTCGTGCTGGCCCTGCCCCGCGGCGGCGTACCCGTCGCATACGAGGTCGCCGTGCGTCTTGGCGCACCTCTGGACGTCTTCGTGGTGCGCAAACTCGGCGTTCCGGGATTCCCGGAACTCGCCATGGGGGCAATTGCCAGCGGCGGTGTCATGGTGACGAACGACGACGTGTTGCGCGCGGAACGGGTCGACCCGCGCGATTTCCAGCGCGTCGCCGAGCAGGAGGGCCGGGAGTTACGCCGACGCGAAACGGTCTATCGGGAGGGCCACCCGGTGGCGGACGTCGCGGGCAAGACGGTGATCCTGGTGGACGACGGGCTGGCCACGGGGGCGACGATGCGCGCCGCGCTGGAGGCGGTGCGGCAGCTGGATCCGGCCCGGATCGTCGTGGCCGTCCCCGCCGCGCCCGCGTCGAGCTGTCAGGAACTGAGCCATGTCGTCGACCAGGTGGTGTGCGCGACCACGCCGGCTCCGTTCTATGCGGTCGGTGCGGCGTACTGGGAGTTCGACCAGACCAGCGACGACGAGGTCAGGGAGTTGCTGCGGAAAGCGGCGGCCGCGGAGGCGGAGGCGGAGAACGAGGATCCGGCGTCGATCGTGCGTCGCACGCTGGTCCAGGCGCCGCGCGGCATGCCGCCGGAGGATGTGCTGTTCGAGTGGGTCGGCGACGCGCGCCTCGTGTTGCTCGGCGAAGCCTCGCACGGAACGCACGAGTTCTACGCCGCCCGCGCGGAAATGACGAAACGGCTGATCGAGGACAAAGGGTTCCGGGCGGTCGTGGTGGAAGCGGACTGGCCGGACGCGTACCGGGTCAACCGGTACGTGATGGGCCGCGGTGACGACGGGTCCGCCGAGCAGGCTCTGCGTGGGTTCGAGCGTTTTCCGACCTGGATGTGGCGCAACACCGTGGTGTCGGATTTCGTCGACTGGCTGCGCGAGCACAACGCCCGCATCGCGGCGCCACAGGAGCGGACCGGTTTCTACGGGATGGACCTCTACAGCCTGTACCGCTCCGCCGAGGACGTGATCCGCTACCTGGACAAGGTCGATCCCGACGCCGCGCGCCGGGCACGCGAACGCTATTCGTGCTTCGAGCAGCACGGTACCGAGGGTCAGGAATACGGGTACTCGGCCGCGTTCGGCTCGGGCTCGCCGTGCGAGCAGGAGGCGGTGGCCCAGTTGGTCGACCTCCAGCGGCACGCGACCGAGCATGCGAAACGGGACGGTCTGGTCGCGGAGGACGAACAGTTCTTCGCCGAACAGAACGCCCGCCTGGTGCGTTCGGCGGAGGAGTACTACCGGACGATGTTCGGTGGCCGGGTATCGTCGTGGAACCTGCGCGATCAGCACATGGTCGAGACGATCGAGGCGCTCGGCGGCCATCTCGGCCAGCAGCGTGGGGCACCCGCCAAAATGGTGGTCTGGGCGCACAATTCCCATCTCGGTGACGCGCGCGCTACGGAAGTCGCGTCGGTTGGCGAATGGAATGTCGGGCAATTGCTCCGGGAGCGCTACCCCGGCCAATGCCGAATCTTGGGATTCACCACCTACACCGGTACGGTGACCGCGGCCGACGACTGGGGAGAGCCCGCCGACTGTAAACGGGTGCGCCCCGGGCTGGATGGCAGCGTCGAGAAGTTCCTCCACGATATTCGTGCGGACGATTTCTGGACGAGTTTCGAGGATCCCGACCTGGTCCGGGTGCTGCGATCGGCGATGCTCGAGCGCGCCATCGGCGTCGTCTACCGGCCCCGGACCGAGCGGCGCAGCCATTACTTCCGGGCACGGGTAGCCGACCAGTTCGATGCCGTGATCCACATCGATCGGACCACCGCGCTGGAACCGCTCGATCGCACCTCGCGGTGGGAGTCCGGCGAGCTACCCGAAACCTATCCGTACGCCGTCTGAATGGTCCATCGAATAGCGCTGGGGTGCAACGGAATCAGACTGATCAGCCCGGATCGCTGGAGTTGGCGGCAGCGTGGGCGGCGCCGGCGATGTGTCGGCCGAGCGGCATCTGCGGCTCCGGCGACCGGGGCCGAGGTGGTGTGAACCGCAGAATCCCCGAAAAGCCCGGAAATCCACCGGGTATCGGGACTTGGATCTGGGGGAAACCGGGGATGCCACCCGTTGACGGCTCGGCGCCGGCGGGTGCGGCGGTAGCGAGCGCGGCGACGGCGGCCAGGGCGACAGCTCCGGCGGCGAGGGCTGGGTACGAACGTCGTTGTGAGCGTTGGTCAGGCCGGCCATCGGCGCTGAATGCCATGATGCGGTCCTCCGATCTCCGTCGGCAGGCCCGATGCGACCCGTCCGGGTCTCGCGGGAATATCACCGAGCCGCGAATGAATTTCGAAACACCACGGTGTCGTCGAACCAGCGGATCCGGAGAGTCATATTTCTGCACGCATTCGAATAAGCAAAGCCGGACACTCACATTTGCGATAACGAAACGATAACCGCGAAACACAGGTAACCGGGCACGGCGAAGCGGCCGGTCGCAACCGGCCGCCGGTGGTGGCGGGTCAAGCTTTGGCCTGGGCCGAGGAGCGAGCCGGGTTGGCTTGAGCCGCGGCCTTCGGATCGCGCTCGTTCTGCTTCGCCCGCACGCCCGCTTCGACGCGGTCACCCAGATTTTTGTCGACGTTGCGCCAGTATTCGAATGCCCGGTCCAGCACCGGCGCGGTGACGCCGTTGAGCAGGTGCCCGACGATGTTGCTCACCAGCCGCTCACGCGCCGCGTCATCGAGCACATCGCGGACCATGGTGCCCGCCTGGCCCCAGTCGTCGTCATCCTTACGCAAGGTGTAGGCCTGACGCACCATTTCACCGTCGGTGTACCAGCTCGCGAGCGGCCCCGCGACGGCGGGATCGGCGTGTGGACCGCCCTTGGAGTTCGGCACGTACACCGGGTCCCCGGGATTGTGATGGCGCATCGCGCCGTCCTTGCTGTACGAACGCACGGTGGTGGCGTGCGCCGTATTGACCGGCAACTCTTTGTAATTGGCGCCGATGCGGTAGCGGTGAGCGTCGGGGTAGGAGAACCATCTTGCCAGCAGCATCTTGTCCGGGCTCGGGCCGGTGCCCGGCACCGAACTGCTCGGCTCGAACGCCGCCTGTTCGATCTCGGTGTGGTAGTCCGCCGGGTTCCGGTCGAGCGTCATCCTGCCGACCTCGATCAGCGGGTAGTCGCCGTGCGGCCACACCTTGGTCAGATCGAAGGGATTGAAGCGGTAGGTCTTCGCCTCCTCGAACGGCATGATCTGCATCTTCAGCGTCCAGCTCGGATAGTTGCCGCCCTCGATCGCCTCCCAGAGATCGCGGAGGTGGTAATCGGTGTCCATCGAGGCCATCTGGTCGGCTTCGTCCTGGGTGAAGAATTCGATGCCCTGATCGGTCTTGAAGTGGTACTTGACCCAGAACCGCTGCCCGGAGGCGTTGAACCACAGGTAGGTGTGGCTGGAATAGCCGTTCATATGCCGCCAGGTGCGCGGAATGCCACGATCGCCCATCAGCCAGGTCACCTGGTGGGCGGATTCCGGTGACAGGGTCCAGAAGTCCCACTGCATGTCGTGGTCGCGCAGATTGTTGTCGGCTCGGCGCTTCTGGGAGCGGATGAAGTCCTGGAACTTCATCGGGTCGCGGACGAAGAAGATCGGGGTGTTGTTCCCGACCAGGTCGAAGTTGCCCTGCTCGGTGTAGAACTTCAGCGCGAACCCGCGGGGATCCCGCCAGGTGTCGGGGCTGCCGCGCTCGCCAGCGACCGTGGAGAAGCGGGCCAGCATCTGCGTCTTCTTGCCGGGTTGGAACAGGTCGGCCATCGTGTAGGCGCTCACGTCGTTGGTGACCTCGAACGTGCCGAACGCCCCGCCGCCCTTCGCATGAGGTTGACGCTCGGGTACTCGCTCCCGGTTGAATGCCGCCATCTTCTCGATCAGGTAGGCGTCGTTCAGCAGGATCGGGCCGTCGGGCCCGATCGTCAGTGAGTGCTCGTCACTCGGAACCGGGATACCGGCGTCGTCGGTGGTGTAGTTCGGAACAGACATCTCTCTCCTCTCCTAACCGCGGGCGGGAGCCCGACGGCGAACCGTGAGGACGAATGGCACCGCGACCGACCGGATCCCGACGCGAGACGTCGGGTAGCTCGAAGCGGAAACAGCGTGATCGCAAGAGGCGTCGAGCGGGAGTGCGCAGCGCGCCGACGGCCCGGCGGCTCCTGGCTCGCCCCCATGGAGCCGACCTGCCTGTCGAGGAGCGCGGTCAACGGTCACTGAATGCCGATACCTTCTGGTTCTGTCGATCGACTTCCCAGGTGTCCACTCCTCAAACTACGCCGACCGGGGCTTCCGCCGAGAGGTCCACCCGAGTCACCGCACGTCGGCCTCCGGTTCCTACGGTCTCGCCGGCCGCGAAACGACGTGCGACGCGGGCTGACCGGGATTCCGGCTCTGGTTGGGTAAATTCCCCCGCGATGTCCAGCATCCGTCCGACGTCCGATCCGACCGCGGTGACCGATCCCGCGGCGCTTGCCATGTCGATGGTCGGGCGCCGGTATCGCGCCTGCGACTACTACGAGGTCGGACGCGAGAAGATTCGCGAATACGCCCGCGCGGTGCGCAACCACCACCCCGCGCACTGGTCGGAGGACGCCGCTGCCGACCTCGGCTACGACAATCTGCTGGCGCCGCCGACCTTCGGCGCGGTCCCCGGCTACCTGGTCTATGCCGAAGTGCTCGACACGATCCTCCCCGGCTACGACCTGAGCCGGATGATCCAGACCGATCAGATGGTCGAACTCCATCGCCCGCTACTGGCCGGCGACCGAATCGGCTTCGAGGTCTGCCTCGACTCGTTCCGGCGCGCCTTCGGCGGCGACCTGATCGTGCTGCGCCAGACCATCCTGGACCAGGAGGATCGGCCCGTCGTCACCTCGCGGACCAGTATGGTCGGGCGCGCCGACGGCACAGACCCGGGTTCGATGGACGCGGTCGTGATGCACGGCGCACACCCCGACGCGCGCAGGGCGCCCCGGCCCACGCACCCGCGGTACATCGGACCGGTCACCGAGCCCCTGCGAGAACCGCGGACCGTCCCGGCGAGCGCGCATGCGCGGCGATTCGACACCGTGGTTCCCGGCGAGGAGCTTCCGCCGCGCATGCTCACCATCAGCCGCGGCGACCTGGTCAACTACGCCGGAGTCGCGGGTGACCCGAACCCGATCCACTGGAGCGACGCGGTCGCCGCGCGGATGGGGCTGGAAAGCGTTGTCGCCCAGGGCATGCTGACCATCGGGCTGAGCGTGGACTTGATCACCTCGTGGCTGGGCGACCCTGGCGCCCTGCGCGCCTACAACGTGCGGCTGACCAGCCCGGTCCATGTCGGTGCGAGCGGCGGCCGGATCGAGTTCCGTGGCCGGGTCAAACACCTGGACGCGGACGCGCGAACCGCCACGGTGGCGATCACCGCCGAGCACGACGGGCGCAAGATCTTCGGCCGCGCGACGGCCGAGGTCGCCCTCGCGTGATCGCACGTCTCATCCGCCCCACCGGAGATCCGTGTGTTTGGTCCGGACGAGCCGGGGCACGTTGGAGACGGAGCGCGGTCGCCCTCGATCGGCGGACGCGTACTCGGTACCCGATCGAGCGGGCAGCAGGCCCGCTCGCACCCGAAAGGACCGGTGTCTGTCGTGGTTGTGCTTCTTGCTGTGATCGGCTCGGCTTCCCTGGCCGTCATCGCGGTCCATGCCACGGTCGTCGCACGCAGCTTGGCCGAACTCCGTTCCCCGCGCCGCGGCAGCGCGCAGGGGCGCGACGAACAGGCCGCTCGGCTCACGCGCACATCGGTCTGATTCCCGGCTCGGCGATCTCCCGCACCCCGATTCCGCGGGGCATCGTCGTGCCGGTGCGGCTCGGCTACGGATCTACTTCCGGTCCGGCTGCCGTTTCTGCGCGTCGCGAAGGCGGACGTTGTCGGCCTGCAGCCGGTCGTTGTCGGCGTGCAGGTCGGCATTCGCGTCCTCCAGGTCGAGGATGCGCCGGATGCCCGCCAGGTTCACGCCCGTGGCGACCAGGTCGGTGATCCGCCGCAGGCGGGCCAGATCATTACCGCTGTAGCGGCGCGTGCCGCCGTCGCTACGCGCGGGCGTCAGCAAACCGTGGCGCTCGTACAGCCGCAGCGTCTGCACGCCGATGCCCGCCAGCCCGGCGGCCACCGAGATCCCGTACACCGCTTGACCGGGCTCCGGCAGATGCCCCGAGTCGCCTCGTTCCTGCGCCATCCAACCTCGCTTCTGTTGCGAACTAGATTTCCTAGTTTAGCGCCTTGAACTCAACTTATCCGGGTGCTATAAAAAATCTATGTCGGATGACAGAGGTTATCTGGCCCCTACTACGGAGAATGGAGTGAGTTGGAGGTGGCGACCATGCTGATGCGTACCGATCCCTTCCGCGATCTGGACCGTTTGACGCAGCAGGTGTTCGGCACGAAGGCGCATCCCGCGGTGATGCCGATGGATGCCTGGCGCGCGGGCGACGAGTTCGTGGTCGAGTTCGACCTGCCCGGTATCGACCCCGATTCCCTGGACCTGGACATCGAGCGCAACGTGGTGACGGTGCGAGCGCGCCGCCCCGAACTCGACACCGGCCGGGAGATGATCGCCGCCGAGCGTTCGCGCGGGGTGTTCAGCCGCCAGCTGTTCCTCGGCGAGAATCTGGACACGGACAACATCCGTGCCGACTACACCGACGGCGTCCTGCGTCTCACGATTCCGGTCGCGGAGAAGGCCAAGCCGCGCAAGATCGAGATCGCTCGCGGCGACGGGCACAAGGCGATCCACGCCTGAGCCGACCGGGATCTGCGGGTCCGGAGGGCCGGGCCCGCACCCGGCCCGAACGCGAAAGACGTTACCGCCCAGGGTCTATCCTTGCATACGGAACACCTGATGGAGCATCCGATCATGGCACCAACCCACCCACGCGACACCCTGCCACGACCGACCGAATCCGAGCCGGCACGCCCGGCCGAAACGCCGGTCGTCTGGCCCGACCCCAGCCCGCTCGACGCTTGGTGGCGCCGGGTCATGCAGTCCGACCGGCCCTACCGCAGCGTCGCGTGACCGCGGCCGGCACCACGCTCGTGACCGACCGGCACACCCAACCCAGCACCTCGGCCGAACCCTGGCGCCGCGGCACGGTCGTCTGGTTCAACGTCGAGAAGGGCTTCGGATTCCTCCGCCCCGCGGACGATCCGACGCCGGTCTTCGTCGAGTACACCAGCATCGAGACCACCGGCTACAAATCGCTCAGTGCGGATCAGCCCGTCATCTTCACCGCCACCATGCGCAAGCGCGGCCCGGAAGCAACAGCGGTGCGTCCACTACTTTCCGACACCGCGGACGTCCGGCCGCCCGGGGACGCCTGATCCATCGGACAGATCACCGGTCCCCATGCGCAGGCACTCACGCATGGGGACCGGCGGTCTCGGCGGCGCGAGACGATCACTCATCCCTCGTTCCGATACCTGGAGCTATCGCCCCGCAAGCAGGACAATGGGAGGACAAGCGACGGTGGATCAGGGGGTGCTGCGGGCACGCCGTCGTCACAGAAGCTCCCAAGCTGCGGCCTGGACCCTCGTCCGAGCAGGAGGCGACAAATGTCGATAGCCACCGCGCCCACGCCCGTCGAGCGATACGCATTCTCCTCGACCGACTCCGCCGAGATCACCGACTACATCGACCGCATGTACGCCGGCAACCGCACCCGATTCCTCGATGTCTCGCCGGATGCCACATTCACCGTCACGGGCGTCTCCACCGACACGATGGCCACGGACCGGGTCCGTGGCGCGATCGGTTATGCCACCGACTCCGAACCATTCGACTACCTGGTGTTCGAACATCTGATCGCGGGCCGGTACCTGCTGCGCGGCGGTGAGGAACTGCTGATGCGCCCCGGCGACGTCGCGGTGGTCCCGATGGGTGTCGGACTGTCGTTCGAAGTTCACGATCTCGACATGTCCCTGCTGCGGCTGCCGATGGACCGTGTCACCGCGGCGGCGGAAGGGCAGGTCGGCGCGCCAGCGGGCGGCGTGCGGTTCCAATCGGCGCAGCCGGTCTCCTATGCGATGGAACGGTACTGGCGCCGGCTGGTCGGCGTGGTTCACCGCGAACTCATGGACCCCGATTCGCCGATGTGCAACCCCCTGGTCGCCGAGCAGACGACCGCCGGGATCGCCGCTGCCGCGCTGACCACCTTCCCGAACACGGTGATGACCGTCGACTACGTCCGCGACCCCGGCCCGCTCACCCCGATGGCCTTGCGTCGCGCGATCGACTACATCAACGCCAATGCCGATCAGCCCCTGACTCTCACCGACATCGCCGAGGCAGCTGGAGTCACCGCGCGTGCCCTCCAGCACGATTTCCGCCGGCATTACGACACCACGCCACTGGGCTACCTCCGCCGGGTGCGCCTCGAGCGTGCCCACGAGGATCTGTCCGCTTCCGAGCCCGGCGAGGGGCGGACCGTGGCCGCCATCGCCGAACGGTGGGGCTTCGCCCACCCGGGCCGCTTCACAGCCGCCTACACCGCACGCTACGGCCGGCCACCCAGCTACACCATGCCCGTCTAATTGCCCCTCCTGTTTCGGCACGGCGATAGCGGTCATGCTGCACGCGCGGAGCTAATCGTGCCTCCGTGGCCGCGTTCGCACGGGGCGCGGTCGAACTCGAGAAGGGAGGAGACATGGCTTTCCGAGACGTGATCGCCCAACTCCACCAGGACATCACCACCGCCGAGGACGCCGGCGATGAAGCAACCGCGGCGCGTCTGCGCGCGGAGTTGGCCGAAGCCAAAGAGGTAGCTCTACACGGAGACCAGGACGACGACGAGCAATAGCGTCGGCCGTGCCGCGCCACCCCGGTTTCCGGCGGGTCTGCCAGGGCAACCAGTCAGCATGGAATCCGACAACGCGACCCCCGAGACACCTGCTTCTGAGCCCGCATCGACCAGCCGCTCGCATTCCGCTCCGGTCCGCGACGACCACCTGCGCCGACTGCTGACCATGGCCGAGCCGAGCGCACGACTCGTCCTCGAAGAGGGACAAGTCCGGATCGAGCAGGGTTCCGAGACCGAACCGCGCGGCATGCTCATCGTGACCCGCGCCGATCTCGCCGAGCGCCTCGGCGACGATCCGGACGCCACCGCGCTGACCGAGCAGACCACCGAACTGAACAGCGAGATCCGTCTCCTCGGTGCCTGAAGCAGATGTCATCGCGCAGCGACGGCAGACCACCGCGGCGGCGGGTCCCAGTTGACGAGCGTGGTCAGCCGCGTGACCATTCGTGTCCCCAGTAGCTGTCGGCGGTGATCTCCTCGGCGCTGTAGGTGGCTTCGTCGACGAGTACACCCTCGGTGCCGTATTCGAGATCCCAGCCACCGGGAGTGCGGACGTAGAAGGAGATCATCTTGTCATTGGTGTGCCGGCCCAGGGTCGACGACAGCGGGTAGCCCGCCCGCATGACGCGGTCGAGAGCCCGGCCCACGGCGTCGAGCTCGTCGACCTCGACCATGATGTGTACCAGTCCCGGGCCCTCCGGGCGGGTGCCCGGGATCAGCGCGAGGCTGTGGTGGCGCTGGTTGACGCCCAGGAATCGAACCCGGACGGGCCCCACTCCGGGCGGGGTGGGCACCCGGAACGAGCCACGCGGCAGGAAGCCGAGCACGTCGCAGTAGAAACGGTTCGCCTCCTCGAGGTCGGGCACCGGGAGAACGACATGGCCGAGACCCAGCCCCTCGGTGACGAAACGATTCCCGTGAGCGGTGACGACCGGGCTGTGGTCGAGCACCGGGCCGTGGAAGACCTCGACGGTGAACCCGGCGGGATCGGTGAAGGTGAAGGCTTCCTCCACGCGCAGCGCCTCGACCTGCTCCTGCGCGAGCGGTGTGACGGCGATCCCCGCCTGCTCCAGCGTTTCGCGTACCCGGGCGAGCGCGCGATAGTCCCGCACCTCCCAGCCGACGGCCAGCACCCGATCCTGATCGGCGGGAACGAGTTCGAAGCGGTAGGCGTGCTCGTCCATGCGCAGGTACACGCTGTCCGGATTCGGTCCGGTGGCCCGCGCGAATCCCATCACGTCGAAAGCGAAGGCGCGCCAGGCCGCCACATCGGCGATGGCGACTCGGACGTAGCCGAGCGAGGCGATGTCAGCCATGTGTTCGTCGTACTCCTCAGGAATAGGTGACGTGCACCGTGTCGGTGACCGGGACCGCCTGGCAGGCCAGCACGTACCCTTCGGCCAGATCGGCGTCGTCGAGAACGTCGTTGTGCCGCATCTCGACCTGCCCCGAGACGATCCGGCAGGCGCAGGCGCTGCACGCGCCCTCGCGACACGAGTAGGGCGCCGCCAGGCCGTTGGCCAGCAGGACATCGAGCAGGACTCGGTGCCGCGGCCACGGGAATGCGTATGTCTCGCCGTCCAGTTCGACTTCGACCGCGGCGCTTTCGCCGGACTCGGTGCGCTCGGGCGCGCCGGTCTCGAACGGATTGCCGGTCAGCGACACGAATTTCTCGACGTGCACACGCTTGCGATCGGCGCCGAGCCCGATCAGCGCGGCGGAGACGGCGTCCATGAAGGGCCCGGGGCCGCAGATGAACGCCTCCCGATCACACCATGGCCTCGCCAGTGCCGCCAGTTGCGCGCGGGCTGGCAGTCCCTGCACGGTCTCCAGCCAGTGCACCACGAGCAGACGGTCCGGATGCCGGGCGGACAGGTCGGCGAGCTCGGCGGCGAAGATGACCGATCGCTCGTCGCGATTGGCGTAGATCAGCGTGCAATGCCCGGATCCGGCGGACAGCACCGATTTCAGGATCGACAGCACCGGAGTTATTCCGCTGCCCGCGGCGACCAACAGCACGTCGTCGTCGAGCGATGCGGGAGTGAAAACGCCCGCGGGCGGCAGAGCGTCGATGGCCATGCCCGCAACGGCGTTGTCGCACAGCCAGTTCGATCCATAGCCGTCGGGCGTCCGCTTGACCGTGACCTTCAGCGGCCCATTCTCGTGCGGCGCACTGGACAGGGAGTAGCACCGGCTCACCGACCCCGTCAGGTCGCTCGGTATCCGCAGGGTCAGGAACTGGCCCGGGCGGTACTCGACCGCCGTCGACCGCTCCGAGGCGAGCGTCAGCTCCAGCGACACCGCGTCGGGGGTTTCCCGGATCACCTGCGCCACGCGGAGGGTCAAGATCCCGCCTGGTCGGCTCTCCGTGGCGTCGGGCATTCCGGCCTGCTCCGGCAGGACCGCGACGGATTCGGCCCGATCCACTGTGGTTTCTCCGCTCCGGTCCGCGATGGTTGTGGAGTCCTTTCCGTTCACGACTGCGCCTCGCCGTCGCTCGGCTCCGTCGTGCGCGGGGGCACGCTGTGTTCTCGGTTCGCTCTCTGACGCTCGCTCACGGCACGTCCCCGTCACGCGTGCCGACCTCGAGGGCGCCGGTCGCCACGGCGGCATCGATGCTGTCGCGCAGAGCGATACAGGTCCGTATCCGTGCAGTGTCCGCCCTGGCGAACTCGGCGCACGCCGCCACCGCGACGGCGCTCCACTGCACACTGGTGTGCTGCACGCTGAACTTCTCCACCAGCACGCAGGTTCCGCAGGCCCGGCAAGAAACCCGTTCCATGGCCGCTCAGGATCCGGCGGCGGCGCGCTGCTGGGCCAGATTGTGGGCGACCTCCGCCTCCCACGCCGTGACCGCTCGGGTGGTGTCGACCTCGAACTCGAACCGGTCGGTCATCTTCGGGTCGATGTCGGCCACGTCGGTGTAGAACTGCTCGTACCAGCGGCGCAGCTGGTAGACGGGACCGTCCTCCTCGCACAGCAGCGGATTATCGATGCGGGTCTTGCGCTTCCAGATCGCGGCGTCCTGTTCGAAGCCGCGGCCGAGACCGTCGGCGAACTTCGCCGCGATCTCCTCGGCCTGCTCCGGCGGCACGCCGTGCGGCTTCTTCACGATCGCGCCGTATTGGAGCACGAATTTCGTGGGCGACACCGGATAGTGGCAGTTGATCAGAATGCCGTCCACCGTCAGCCCCGCACTCTCGCTGCGCAGATGGTCGATCATGTAGGAGGGACCGTAGTACGAGGCATCCGAGTGCAGCACGTTCTTGCCGCCCAATGCCTTCGCCGTCTCCCCCATCATGTCCTCGCGTGACACCGACGTCATGTACTGGCTGGCGACATGGCCCTCGAAGACGTTCTTGAAATAGGTGGGGAAGCCGAAGTGCACGTAGAAGAAGTGGGCCATGTCCACCACGTTGTCGATGACCTCGCGGCAGTTGGCGCCGTCGATCACCATGGTGTTCCAGGTCCAGTTGGTCCACTCGTCGCTGAAGGCGCCCTCGATGCGCGGGATGGTGACCTGCTCCGGCGGTGGGTTGCCCTCGGGGTCGTTCCACACGAACAGCTGTTTGTTCTGCTCCAGCGTCGGCCACGACCGGGTCCGCGCCCGCGGCGGCACCCGGCGACCGTAGGGGATGCCGGTGCAGCGGCCGTTGCCACCCCAGCGCCAGTCGTGGAACGGGCAGGCGATCGAGTCCCCCTTGATCCGGCCGTCGCCCAGATTCCCGCCCATGTGCCTGCAGTAGGCGTCCAGCACGTGGAGTTGTCCACCGGCACCGGCGAATACCACCAGTTCGGTGCCGAAGATCGCGACGGTGTGCGGTTTCCCGTCCCGGAAGTCCTCCGCGAGACCCAGGCAGTGCCAGCCGCGCGCGTATCGGGCGGGCGGAGCGCCCGCGTCGATCACTCGGACCTCGGCGTCGGTAGTCATCGGTTCCTCCACGATTCGCGCACGTTTGTCATGTCGATATTTCGGTTCGCGATCCCGGCGCGGAAATGTGTAGTCCCACTGGCCGGGAGGAGCTCAGGCCTCATCGAGCCGCCCGAACGCGGAGCGGTAGAACAGCAGCGGCGGGGCCTCGCGATGTTCCGACAGCGCGGTGACCCGCGCGATCACGATGGTGTGGTCGCCACCGTCGACCTCCTGCTCGAGGTCGCAATCGAGCCACGCCATGGTTCCGGCCAACCGTGGCGATCCGTTCGGGGAAGGCTCCCAGTCGACCCCGGCGAACTTGTCCGCGCCGCTGCGCGCCAGCTGCCGGCAGATCTCCTGCTGGTCGTGGGCCAGAATGCTGACGCAGAACCGGCCCACCGCGCGAATGCGCGGCCACGACGTGGACGTGCGCGCGGGGCAGAAGCACACCGCGGGCGGCTCCAGCGACAGCGCGGAGAACGATTGGCAGGTGAAACCGATCGGCCCGTTCTCGGACCGCGCCGCGATCACCGTGACGCCCGTGCAGAAGCGGCCCAGTACGGCCTTGAAGTCGCGCACATCCAGCGGCGATCCGTCCATCGCCAGCACCGGTTCCATGGGGCCTCCTCTTTCGATCAGGCATATACCTGATCGCTATGACAGCAGGCGCTGCCCGAGGGGCGTCAAGATCGGAGTCCGGTCACCGAGATGGAGATCGGTAGAAGCTACGTAGTTCCCCCGATTCATCCCGGTCACGAACCCGTCAGTGTGAGCAGAGACACGAACGATCGAGCACGTAATGCCTGGTCGACGTACCGAGTGTGACCGACGGAGGTTCAGATGAGCGTCACCCTGCTGCCCGGCGCGCACGCGCACACCAGCCGGGTCTCCCACCGCGCCGGCACCGGAGCCGGTACCGCCGAGGTGCCGGTGTCGATGATCGAACGGATGACCCTCATTCTGGACGCGTTCGATTCCGCCACCCCGACACTGACCCTGCTCGGCCTGGTGGAGCGCACCGGCCTGCCGCGGTCGACAGTCCACCGGATCCTCGATCAGATGATCCGGCTGCGCTGGCTGGCCCACACGTCCGGCGGTTACCGGCTCGGCATGCGCACTCTCGAACTGGGCGGGCTCACCGCGGACCACAACGAGATCCGCGACGCCGTGAGCCCGCTGTTGCACGAGTTGTGCCAGCGCACCGGCATGGTCGGGCATCTGGCGGTGCTCGACGGCCATGAGGTTGTGTACTTGGACAAAGCCGGTGGCCGCCTGGCCGCGATGCTGCCGACCCGGCTCGGCGGCCGCATGCCGGCGCACTGCACCGCACTCGGGAAGGCGATGCTGGCCTCTCTGGAGCCGAGTATCGCCGAAGCCGCGTTCCATTCCCGGCTGCCGCGACTGACCGCGCACACCATCACCGAGCCCGAGGCCCTGCATCGCACTTTGGCGCAGATCCGGCTGCGCCAAGGCGTCGCACTGGACCGTCAGGAATCGCTGGAGGGAATCGGGTGTGTCGCAGCGCCGTTGCGCGTCCGTGGCACCGCGCCCGCGGCATTGTCGCTGTCCGGGCGCGTCGACGCGATGAGCTTCGACAAGCTGGCGCGGGTGCTGCTCGAAATCTCGCACGAGGCCGGTCGGGCGCTCCTCCCACGCCGCGCCCGCTGGCGATAGTCCGAGTCGGAATATGCCCGGGCGGTACAGTCCGACGACGACCGATGGCGTGACACCCGCGGTGCCCGATCTGCCGACCACCGCGTGGGCCGTGCTCGGAATGCTCTCGCACGCCGACGAACTCTCCGGTTACGACCTGAAGAAGTGGGCCGACTGGAGCCTGCAGTTCTTCTACTGGAGCCCGTCGTTCAGCCAGATCTACGCCGAGCTCAAACGCTTGGAGAAGCACGGCTACGCCACCTCCCGCACGGTCGTGCAGGAGGACGGCGTGCGCGGCAAGCGGATGTACGCCATCACGCCGGAAGGCCGTGCGGCCGCGGCGACCTGGGTCAACCACGCCCCGGTCGAAGCGCCGGTGCTCAAGCACAGCGTGATGCTGCGGGCCTGGCTCGGCAATCTCGCCGAGCCCGACCGGCTCCGCGAGATCCTCACCGAGCACATCCGCTACGCCGAGAAGATGCGCAAGCGCGCCGAGGCGGACGCTCAGGGCGCCGAGGCCAATCCGGACTGGGCTTATCCGGAACTCGTGCTGCGCTGGTGCGTGCGGCACTACGAGGCCGAGCGCGATTTCGCCCGGGACCTGCTCGCCGACATCGATCGCCTCACTGAGTGAGACGCCGCCTGGTCGTTCCCGCACCGCCATATTTCGATTAGGCATATGGAGGTGGCGGACGATGACCGGTGAACTGGACACGGTGCCTGCCGCGGTGGCGGCGATCGCGGGCGGCGGCATGGCGCTCGTCGTCGACGACGAGGACCGCGAGAACGAAGGCGACCTGGTGCTGGCCGCGGAGCATGCGACCGCGGAGAACATCGGGTTCCTGGTGCGGCACACCAGCGGTGTCCTGTGCGTGCCCATGGCCGGTGCCGACCTGGATCGGCTCGACCTGCCGCCGATGACCGCGGTCAACCAGGATCCGAAGGGCACCGCGTACACGGTCTCGGTGGACGCCGCGGCGGGTGTCGGCACCGGCATATCGGCCGCCGACCGCGCCCACACCATGCGCCTGCTCGCCGATCCCGGCACCACACCGCAGGATCTCACCCGTCCCGGCCATGTGTTCCCGCTGCGGGCACACCCGTGCGGCGTATTGGGTCGGCAGGGTCATACCGAGGCCGCGGTCGACCTGGCGCGGCTGGCGGGCCTGCGCCCGGCCGGAGTCATCGCCGAAGTGGTGCGCGACGACGGGTCGATGGCCCGGCTGCCCGAGCTGCTGACCATGGCCCGGGTGCACGGCATTCCGATCATCTCCATCGCCGATCTGATCGACTATCGCCAGCGGCTCGAGTCGAGCGTTCTGCGGGTCGTCGAGACCCGGCTGCCCACGCGTTTCGGTGAATTCCGGGTGGTCGGCTACCGGGAGGCGGCGACCGACGCCGAACATCTCGCGCTGGTGCTCGGTGCACCCGAGGGCCGCGATGTCCTCACCCGGGTGCACTCGGAGTGCCTCACCGGCGACGCGTTCGGCTCGCTGCGCTGTGATTGCGGCGAGCAACTGGACGCCGCCCTGCAGGCCGTGGCGGCCGAGGGCCGCGGGGTCGTGGTCTACCTGCGCGGGCACGAAGGACGCGGCGTCGGACTGCTGAACAAGCTGCGCGCTTACCAGCTGCAGGATGCCGGCGCCGACACCGTCGACGCGAACCTCCGGCTCGGGTTGCCCGTCGATGCTCGCCGCTACGGCGCGGCCGCGCGGATCCTGACCGACCTGGGTGTGCGGTCGGTCCGGCTGCTCAGCAACAATCCGGCCAAGCAGACCGGGCTGACCGAGTGCGGCATCGCCGTCGAACGGCGAATCCCTTTGCAGACCAGACCGACCGAGCACAACGTGCGTTATCTGCGCGCCAAGCGTGACCGTATGCGCCACCAGCTGACCGAGGTCGACGCCGCGGTCGCCATCCGATGAGAAAGGGCGGTTCTGGAGTTGAATTTGTCCAGAATGCTCTTCCGCACGAGGCGCGGTACATAAGGTTGAGATCCATGGCGCGGGGTCCGATCGGCAATCTACCTGCCGAGGTCACCAGCTTCGTCGGGCGCCGGGAAGAACTCGCCGCCGCGAAGAGGCTGCTGCCGACGACACGGGTGCTGACCCTGCTCGGTCCGGGTGGCGTCGGCAAGACCCGGCTGTCCCGCCAGATCGGCGTCGCGGTCGCGCGCGCGTTCCCGGACGGCGTGTGGCTGGTCGAGCTGGCCGACGTACACGACCCCGATCTGGTGACGGTGACCGTCGCGGAGGTGCTGGCGTTGCGTGACGACACGGCCGCGCCACTGCCCCGGCTGACCGAGTTCCTGGCGGACAAGCGCCTGCTGTTGATCTTGGACAACTGCGAGCACCTGGTCGACGCTTGCGCGGAGCTGGTCGGCAGGATCGCGGCCACCACTCCTGGCGTGCGGGTGCTGGCGACCAGCCGGGAGGTGCTCGGGGTGCAGGGCGAGCAGGTCATGCCGGTCGCACCGCTGCCGCTACCGGACGGCGAGTCCGCGGACAGCGATGCGATGCGGCTGCTCGCCGAGCGGGCCGGCGCCGCCAACCCCGGCTTCGCGGCGACCGCCGCCAATCGTGGTGCGCTGGCGGCGATCTGCCGCAGGCTCGACGGCATTCCGCTCGCACTGGAACTGGCCGCGTTGCGGTTTCGCATGTTCACTCCCGAACAGATCCTCGCTCGGCTCGACGACACCATGGGCCTGCTCAGTGCGGGACCGCGGCTCGCGCCGCAGCGGCAGCAGACCATCGAGGGTGCGATCCGCTGGAGCTACGACCTGTGCACCCCGGCCGAACAGCGGTTGTGGGAGCAGCTGTCGGTATTCGCCGGCGGCTTCGATTTCGAGGCGGCCGAGGCCGTGTGCGTGGTCGACTCCGGCCGGCGGACCCTCGTCGACGCGCTGACCGGCTTGGTCGACAAATCGGTGCTGAGCCTGCGCTACGAGGGCGACACCGGCCGGTACTCGATGCTGGAGCCGATCCGGCAGTTCGCCCAGGATCGGCTGGCCGAGCGGGGCGACGAGCCCGCGGTGCGGGCACGCCACCGCGACCACTACCGGCGGCTGGCGCTGCGTGGCCGGACCGCGTACTCGAGTTCCGACGATGTCGTCTGGTTCCGGGAACTGAACCGGGAGCACGCGAATCTGCGTGCGGCTCTGCAGTTCTGCCTCACCGACGCACCGCAGTCGGCTATGGAGATGGCCACGGTGCTGCGGCCGTTCTGGGAGCACAACCGCTTCCTCACCGAGGGTTATCGATGGCTCACCGATGCGCTGGCGAAGTCGAGCGAACCGACGGAGCTTCGTGCGCGCGCGCTGTCCTCGGCGGCCTCGCTCGCGGCGCTGCTGTCGGATCGTGGGTCCGCTCGCCAGCTGGTGGACGAATGCGTCACCTTGGCACGCAAACTCAACACGCCGGACATCCTCGCGGAGGCGATGCTGGACTCGTCGCTGCTGGCCTTCAACGACGACGACACCGCACGTGCACTCGAATCGGCCGAGACGGCAGTGCATCTCGCGGCGGAGTGCGGCCATCACGCAATGGAGATGGACAGCCTCGCCTTCGCCTTCGTGTGTGCGCTGGTGCTCGGCGACGCGCGCTCGACCGTCTTCGCCGAGCGGCTGCTGGACGTGACCAGCGAACGGCGACCGTATCTGCTCGGCGGGCTGGCGCAGTGGTCGATGGGACTGGATCACTGGCGTCGCGGCGATCAGGCTGCCGCTACCGAGTACCTGTCCCGGTCCATCGAAATGTTCCGCCTGTTCGACCGATGCGTCTGGCTGGCCTCGGCATTCGAGGGACTGGCGTGGACGGCGGTCGCACGCGGTGACTTCGAGCGGGCCGCGCGCCTGCTGGGCGCCGCGGAGATTCTCGCGCGCAGTACGGTACGCCTCGCACACGCCATCACCGGCGTGCTGGGTGACAAGATGCGCAACCAGGTGCGGCAAGCACTGGGTGCGAAAGCGTTCCAGGAGATATTCGACAGCGGTGCGGCGCTGCCGCTGGACGAGGCGATCGACTATGCGCTGGGCCGCACACCGGCTGCGGCGCAGCCCGCATCCGCCGAGTCCGAGGCGGCGGATGTCCTCACTCGCCGGGAGAAGGACGTCGCCCGGCTGGTGGCGGCCGGCTACAGCAACAAACGCATCGCCGCCGACCTGGTCATCTCGGTGCGCACCGCCGAGACCCACGTCGAGCACATTCTCACCAAACTGGGCTTCACCTCCCGGACCCAGATCGCGGGCTGGGTCCGGGATCACGGTGTGTGACCGGTGGCCGCGATCAGAGCCCCGCGGTGAGGAAATCGACGACGGCGCGTTCGAACGCCGACTTGCGCTCGATCTGCACCCAATGTCCGCACCGGGCGAAGATGCGCAGGTCGGCGCCAGGGATCTGCCGTGCCGGGAACAGCGACGCCTCGACCGGTGTCACCCGATCGTCGCGGCCCCACAGGATCTGTGTCTCCGGGCGGAGGCCGCGCAGCCGGGCCCACAACGGAACCGGTTCGGCGAGAGCGGGATCGGCGAAGGTCGCGTAGGCGTCGCGCAGCGCGGCGATGGCGGCTGGGTCCGAGGCCGCGACAAGCCGGGCGTCGATCAGCTCGTCGGTCAAGGTCGCCGGATTCGACACCATGGTGCGCAGCCAGGACAGCAGGCGCTCCCGGGTGGGAGCGGCACTGAACTCCAGCAGCCGCGTGATCCCCTCGGACGGTTCCGGCCCCAGCACATTCACCCCGACGCCACCGGGCGCCATCAGCACCAGCCGATCGACGCGGTCGCGATGTTCCAGTGCCAGCAGCGTCGCGACCGCGCCGCCCATCGAATTGCCCAGCAGGTGCACGCGTTCCAGGCCGAGATCGTCGAGCATGCCCAGCACTGCTTCGGCTGAGATGCGCAGATAGTTGCGTTCGTACACCTCCGGGCGGCCGCTGCCGCCGAAGCCCGGCTGATCCACGATCAGGCAGCGGAAACGCTCAGCGAGCACCGGCAGATTCGCGCCGAAGTTGGCCCAGCCCGAGACGCCGGGCCCGGAGCCGTGCAGCAGCACCAGCGGTGCGCCGGACCCCGCCTCGTGGTAGCGCACTGCCGGTCCGGCCGTAGTGCTCCAACGTGTGGTGTTCTCGGCGGTGAGCGTCATCAGATCATCCGATCAGTGACCGGCAGCCCGAATGCGTTCCGGCCGTAGAGAACGAGCGCGCGTTCGACGTCGTTGATGACGTGCACGCTGCCCGCGTGCGCGTCACGCCAGTGCCGTTCGATCGGATTGGGTTTGCGGATCGAGTGGCCGCCGGAGTTGTCGAAGAGCAGGTCGATGGCCTCGATGGCACGTTCGGTGCCGCGCACCTGGTCGCGGCGGCTGCGCACCCGCAGTTCGAAGGGGATCTCCTCGCCCGCCTCGGCATAGCGCAGCTGCTCGCTGACGTTGCGCTCCATCTGCAGGATCGCCGCGTCGATCTCGGAGGCGGCGCGAGCGACCCGGACGTGCGCGAATGGATCTTCGGCCGCTTTCTGCCCGCCATAGGAGATCCGCACCCGTTCCCGCATGCGCTCGATGTGCGCTTCGTAAGCGCCCTCGGCGGCGCCGATGATCGGTGCGGTGATGGTGTTGGAGAACACCGCGCCGAACGAGATCCGATACAGCGGTGCGGTATTGACCTCCTGACCGGGTCCGCGCAGTTCCGCCTGATCAGTGGCACTGTAGGTCCGGTAGGTGGGTACGAACGCGTTCTCGATGACGATGTCGTTGCTGCCGGTGCCGGACAGACCCGACACGTGCCACACGTCCTCGATGCGGTAGTCGGTGCGCGGCACCAGAACGGTCAGGTACTCCGCTCCCCCTTCGCCGTTCGGCACGACCGCGCCGAGGAAGGCCCAGCCGGCGTGATCGCACCCGGAGGAGAAGCTCCAGCGACCGCTGATCTCGTACCCGCCCTCGACGGGCGTGAGCTTGCCGGTCGGCGCGTACGACGACGAGACCAAGGTGTCCGGATCGGCGCTCCACACGTCCTCCTGCGCTCGCAGCGGGAACAGTGCCAGCTGCCACGGGTGCGCGCCCAGCACCGACGACACCCAGGCCGTGGACGGGCAGGCGGTGGCGATGGCGCGGATCACCGCGTAGAACGCCACCGGCGAGGATTCGTCGCCGCCGAAGCGGGACGGCTGCAGCATGCGGAACACGCCGGCCTCGGTGAGCTCCCGGATGCTCTGCTCGGGCACGCTGCGCCGCAGGTCGGTGTCGGCGGCTCGCTCCCGGATGGCGGGCAACAGATCCCGCACCCGATCGAGCACCTTGTTCGTCATACCGGTAGTCCTCCTCGTTGTGCTTGCGTTTCGACGCTAGGCCGGTGCGGCGCCATCGGATCCGATCCATCCCGATGATCGGAATCCACCGTGCGGCTCAGTTGTCGCGGGCCGCGGCGGTGCCCGCACGGCGGCCGAAGAAGGTGCCGTCGCCGAGCGAGGTACCGCTGATGTAGCCCTCGCCGTGCAGGTTGCTCGCGGCGCGGCCCGCGGCGAACAGTCCGGGGATCGCGGCGCCGTCGATATCGAGCACCGCACCGTCGATGCAGGTGTGCAGACCGCCGAGTGTGAAGACGGAGGCGCCGGTACCGCGGCGATCGCCGGACTCCGCCGGTGGCCGCACGCCCGCCTTGACGTCGATCGCGGCGAACGGTGGCGTGAGCGGCCGCACCCAGCGCGCCGCTTTCCCGAACTCGGGGTCCACACCGTCGGAAGCGAAGGCGTTGTATCGCCGGACGGTATCGGCCAGCGCGGCCGCCGGGACGCCCATGAGCTCGGCGAGTTCCTCGACGGTCGCGGCCACATGGGTGGGCCGCACACCCCACCGCTGCTGTTGCGGCACCTCGTCGTAGGCCCGTTCGTCCAGCACGACCCAGGTGTCCATGCCGGGCCCGAACAACGCCGCCTGACCGATCCTGCCGGGGTAGGTGTCCTCGTTGACGAACCGCTGCCCGCGCCCGTTCACCACCATGCCGCGCGCGGCGAGGCCGGGAATGAGCGAGATACCCACCTGGCCGGTGGCCATGTGCCGCACGGCCGCGCCGATCGCCTGCGCCATCCGGATGCCGCTGCCGTCGTCGGTGCCCGCGCTGACTTTGGTGTGCCCCAGCAGTTTCGGCGCGTGCGCGGCCAGCATGGCGTCGTTGTCGACGAATCCGCCGGTCGTCAGCACGACGCCGCGGCGGGCCCGGACGGCGAGCTCGGTGCCGTACCGCCGGGCCACCACACCGGCGACCGCGCCGTCGTCCGCGACGATCAGACAGGTCGCACGAGTGTCGAAAAGCGCGGTGGCACCGGCGGATCGGGCGGCCTCGGCCAGGCAGTCCATGAGGAGCTTGCCGCCGAAGTCGGCGGCGGCCGGGCGATGTCCGCGGGGCGCGGGCGCGGCGAGGTCGCAGAACGGCCAGCTGTTCTCCCCCAGCCACATGAGCCCGTCATCCGTGGGCGGCACCCAGGCAGGCGCATCCCATAACGTGGGCTTGAACGGTACACCGCGGGCGGCGAGCCAGTGGAAATGCGCGACGCTGTCCTCGCTGTAGCGAGTGATCTTGTCCGTGTCTGTGCCCGGGCCGAGCGCGGCCGACAGAAACGCGGCCATGGCCGCCGGGTCGTCGTCGAATCCGCACGCCTGCTGAATCGGTGTGCCGCCGCCGAGATAGATCTCGCCGCCCGACAGGGCCGACGCGCCGCCGGCACCACCCATCCGATCCAGCACCAGCACCTGCGCGCCCGCCCGCGCCGCCTCGAACGCCGCCGCGGCCCCGGCGCATCCGTAACCGACCACCAGCACGTCGGTTTCGATGTCGTAGGTGGGCACCTCGGCGACCTCCCGGGGTGCGACCGAATAACGACCACTCATGGCAACGACCTTCCCCGGCGGCCGGAGATACCTGGTCGGCTGTCTTGGTGAGCGACCCTCGGGTCCCGTTCACCGGGACTGTGGACCGTCGCGTGGTCACGGGCTGGCGATGGTGTGTGAACGGCGTCACGTCTGCGTGGACGCCAGCGAGGAGGAAGAATTCATGCGGGTCCTGGTCACCGGAGTTTCCGAGCCGACCGGTCGCGCGGTGGCGCGGATGTTGCTGGCCGCCGGTTACGACGTGGTCGGGCTGGACCGTGCGCGGCACCGGTACGTCGACCCCGGGGTCCAGGTGATCACCGGTGATCCGTCCGGTGCACCGATCTGCGCACAGGCCGTCGCCGGTTGCGCGACGGTGGTGCACTTGGGCGGTTCACTCACCGCGATCGCGGCGGCGGCCCGGGAGGCCGGAGCACGGCTGGTGGTCCCCGTGGTCGCGGGCCGGGATTCGGTCGCCACGGATGTCATGCGATCCAGCGGCGCGAACGCCCTGATCGTGCGTACCGCCACGGTCGCGGGCAGGCGCGTCGAGCGTGACAGTTGGCGAACTATGGCGCCGCTGCTCGGTTCTCGCCGAGCTGGCGGGTTCCAGGTGCTGCACACCGACGACTTCGAACGGTTCCTGGTGATCGCCGCGGTGCTGCCGCGGACCGGCGTTGTCGAACTGGCCGCGCCCGGCACGGTTTCCGGCGAAGAAGCGCGCCGCATCGTCGAGGCGGCGGGCAGGCGAGTGTCCAGCTGGGTGGCCCGTTCCCGGCCGGTGCCGCTGGTGGATGCGACGGCGGCGCGCGACGAGTGGGGATTCCGTTGCGGTTGGACCGCCGCCGAAGTAGCTGCCGACATCGTCCGCGGACTTGTGGGCCGCAGGTTCGACGGCCACGACTTCGTCGCCCGGCCCGGCGCGATCCCCTTGCCCGGCTATCTGATACCCGCTCGTGCGAGCACGTCGGACGGCCACTCCCTCGTGTCGGTGGCTCCGGAAGGACTCGAAGGCGAATTCGATGATCGCGTCGACCCGGCCTACCCGGTACACACCGCGACGAATACCTCCGAGGCGCTGCCCGGACCGCTGACACCGCTCACCGTCGATCTCCAGGCAGGCGCGATCCGGCTGGCCAACGCGGCGATGGGCAGGATGATCGCGCTGGACGGAATAGCGCTGGAGCACTGGACCAGTCGCGTCACGACCGTGCTCGGGCACCACATCTACATCAACGCCTCCATCGGCGTCCTGGCCGCGGAGAACATGCCCGGCTGGGACGAGCAGAGCATCCGCCGCGACGTGTACGGCAACATCCCGGCCGAGATCTCACTCACCCCGCACGGCAAGCCGCCGACCCCGACCGGTTTCGCCAGTACCCGCGCCACCTGGCGCGCGGCGGGCCGGGTGTTGCGCACGGCGCTGAGGTATCGCGAGACCACCGAGGGCATCAACGCCGCCGCGCATCAGGAATCCCTGGGCGCCGCGGCGATACGCGAGCTCACCGACGAACAGCTGCATGCCAGAACGCTGCTCTGGCGCGACCGGCTGAATCAATCCTGGGCGGCGGCCTCCATCGGCGTCATGATGACCGGCGCGGCCACTGCCATCCACTCTCGCGGGAAGGAATCCGCGGCCGTGCCGATCGACCTGGAGCGGCTGGAGTCGGCCAGGACCATGCTCGCCGTGGAACGGCTCGCCGAGTTGTGCCGCAGCGACACCGCGTTGCACGGCGCGGCACACGCGGGCGATCTCGCGGCGGCTGGGGCGGTCTCCCCGGCCTTCGCCGCCGCGCTGGACGAGGAGCTGCGGAAGATCGGGCATCGCGGACCGGGCGAATGCGAGCTGATCAACCCGACCTTCGGCGACCGGCCCGAACTGTTGGTGATCGCCGCCGCGCGAGCTGCCGAAATGCCCGCGCCCAAGCGGGAACCGGTCGACCCGGCGCCGAGCCGCACCGCACGGATGGCCGCCGGAGCGACGATGGCGCGCGAACGCGTCCGCGACGCGGTCGTCCGGTACACCCATTGCCTGCGCCTGGCCGTGCGGGAACGCGCGGAACGGCTGGTCCGGGCGGGGTGGCTCCAGGACGCCGAGGACGCCTGCTTCTTGACGCTCGACGAAATCCTCTGGGCACCTGCGGATATGGCCGAGCGCGTGGCACGACGGCGGGCGGAACTGGCGCGGCTGCGGGGCGTGCGGATGCCGGATGTAATCGCGGGTGCGTGGGAACCGCTACCCGACGCGGGTGCTCTGGCGCCGGGAGAAAGCCTGACCGGCATCGGAGTATGCCCCGGCGTGGTGGAGGGCACCGTGAAGCGGGTGCTGTCCCTGGACGACGACATCGAGCCGGGCGACATCCTCGTCGCTTCGGTGACCGATACCGGGCACACCGCGATGTTCGCCTACGCCTCCGCGGTGGTCACCGACATCGGCGGCTCGGCCTCGCACGCGGCCATCGTGGCCCGGGAATTCGGCATCCCCTGTGTCGTCGACACCAAGACCGCCAGCACCAGCCTGGCCGACGGGCAGCGGGTGCGCGTCGACGGGTCGGCAGGCACGGTCACCCTGCTCGTCGACGCCTGAGTTCGGACCGGGATCACGCACCCGGCCCATCCGCCGGCTCGGCGTCGCCGGGCCGCGACCCCTATGGAAGGAATGATCCAGTGACGATTTCGCGTGCTGTTCGCGGTGCAATGGCCGGTGTCGCCGCCGCATTGATCGCCGTGTTCCCGTCCACCACCACCGCATTGGCGGGCCCGGTGCTGGTCCACACCGTGCACAACCGTTCCATGGAGCTATCGACGGCTCCGAATGCGCGGGATATCGGCGACTATCCCACCCAGGGCAATGGCAAGCTGCGCACAGGCGTCGTCTTCCGTACCGAAGCCCTGGACAAGCTCACCGCCACTGACCAGCAGAAGCTGGTGACGTTGGGCATCACCAGTGTGATCGACTTCCGCAGCCCGGCCGAGGTCCAGGCCAACCCCGACAAGCTCCCGGCCTCGATCCCCGCGCAGGCGCGCCCGGTGTACGACCCGGCCAACGACTTCTACGTCATGGTGGGCAAGGCCGTGCAAGGTGGTCCTGCGGTGCAGCAGCAGATGTTCGGTGACGGCAGGGCCGCCGAGATCATGCGCGGCTACTATCGCTGGTTCGTCGCCGACCCAACGGCTCGCGCACAGTTCGGCGCCGCGATCCGGGATGTCGCGAACGCCACCGGACCGGTGCTCTACCACTGCACGGCGGGCAAAGACCGCACCGGCTGGATGACCGCGATACTGATGACCGCGCTCGGCGTCCCGAAGGGCCAGGTGTACAAGGACTATCTGGAATCGAACGACAACCTGGCCGCGGGCAACAAGGCGCTGACGGATGGCCTGGTGGCCAGGGGCTTGGTCACCGATCCCGCGCTGTTCGATCCTATCCTCGGCGTGCGCAGTGATTACCTCGACGCCGCTTTCGACCAGGCCGGTGCGTCGTTCGGGTCGTTCGACCGGTTCGTCTCCGACGGGCTCGGTATCGACGGTGCGACGCTGGACGCGCTGAAATCCAAACTGTTGCCTCGGTAGTCGGGAAAAGGGCGGGTCGGTGGATCGTGATCCACCGACCCACTCGCTCGTCTCAGCCCAACGAGATCCCGCGGCCGAAAACAGGCGCACGGCTCACACACTCGGCGGCCCAAATCGACTGGCGATATGCACTGGTGTAGCTCCAGCGGTGGTTATGTGGCCGGTCCCCGCCGCCGTCGTCGAGATCGCGCGCCGCCCGACCGACTGATCCGTCGGTGCGTAACCGCGGGCTCGGCGAGCCGGCTAGTGGCGTAAATTGCGGTCGAACAGGGCCAGCAGTTCGCGGTAGTGCCGTTCGGCGGCCTCGGGGTCGTGGGCGGAAGTATCGGCCTGGGTGTAGCCGTGCTGGGCGCCCTCGTAGACCTCGGTGCGGTGGCGGACGCCGGCGGCATCGAGTGCCTTGTCGAACTGGGCGATGTGTTCCGGAGTCATGTGGTGATCCTCGCCGGCGTGGGCGAAATACAGCTCCGCCGTGATGTTTCCGACGGTCAGGTGCGGACTGTCCGGGGTGTCGGTGACGAGCGGTCCGCCATGGAATCCGGCCACCGCCGCAACCCGATCGGGGAACATAGCGGCAGTCAGCACCGCCAGCCGCGCACCCATGCAGTAGCCGGTCAGGCCGACCTTCCCCTCGGCGACCTGCGGCGACGCTGCCAGCCACGCGAGGTAGGCGCCGGCGTCGGAACGCAGGAGTTCCGGTGTCAGCTCGCGGATCATCGGGAAGACCTGCTGGAAGATCTCCGGCCGCTCCGCCGGGTCGATGAAGTCCGGCAGCTCGATCACCGGCGCACGCCCGTGCCGGTAGTAGGCGTTCGGCAGCAGGACGGTGTAGCCGTGGGCGGCAATGCGATCGGCCAGCGATCGCAGGCTCGGCCGCAGTCCGAAACCGTCCTGAATCACCAGCACTCCCGGATGGGCGGCGCCATCGTCTGGGTAGGCGACATACGCGTCGGCGACACCATCGGGTGTCTGAACGTCGACCGACATACCGTGCACCGCAGTCATCGTTGAATCCTCCTGTCGAGTCGACCGTTTCGGAACATACCTCATTCACGATCGGCCGGTTCGACTCACCTCCAGCTGACCTGGATTGCCGAACTGCGCGGCAGCAGCCTCGAAACCGAGTGCTTCAAGGCTGTCCATTAGGTAGGTGCGATCAGCACTTCGCGCAGTCCTGCCAGCTCCGCGGTGGTCAACCCGCTGGTCAGCAACCATTCGGCCGAACCGCCGTGCTCGGCGGACAGGTTCGCGACGAAGCGACGCATGACCTCGGCTTCGACGCCGAGAATGCCGGTGCTGACCGGAGGCAGGCCCGCGTAGGACGGGAGCGCGTCGAGCCGGTCGCGGACTCGCCGCATGCGTTCCCCGGTCAGCGCGTAGTCGGCCGCGATCGCCTCCGGGGGCACGCCGACCGCGTCCAGCAGCACCGCGGCGAGTACACCGGTGCGATCCTTGCCCGCGGCGCAATGGAACAGCACCGAGTGGCGGTCCGCGTCGACGATCAGCCGTACGGCCGCCAGGATGGTATCGACGCTGCCCGCCAGCAGCTTGTCGTACAGGTCCACCAAGTCGACCCGGCTGGAGTCCGGCACCAGATCCCGTGCCGCCAGGGAAGATTGCGGCGACTTCCGCACGGGCAGGCCGACTCGCGCCACGTCGGTGGTGGCGAGCAGTCCGTAGCCCTCGCGCTCCACCTCGTCGGGCAGCCGCAGGTCGATCAGCGTGCGCAGACCGATCGGGCCGAGCAGTTTCGCCAGATCGGATTCGGTGAGGTGCTGCGGAGTGCTGGAACGGTAGACCACTCCGAAACGGGTTGTGCCCCCGCCCTGCACGGGTAGGCCACCCAGATCGCGCACGTTGTCGATTTGGGCGAACTCGACCCAGCGGCCGTCCGGCACGGTCGACTCCCCCGCGGTGTCAGTGGGCACGGCCGGCCGCCGCCTCGTCGGCGCGGCTCAGGCCGCACAGTCCGATCAGGTCCTCGTGCAGCTCGAACCACACGGTGTGGTAGCTGTCGAGCACCGGCCGGGCGACCCAGGAGTGATCTCCGGCGGCGATCCGCTCGATCGCGTGCGCGAACCGAGCGGCGTACCGCGCCAAACGCGGTGCGACCTCGCCGATCCGCCGCAGCAGTGGCTGCACGGTGCGGTGCAGTTCGGTCAGCCGGGCCAGGACGGCGCCGTCGTAGTCGGCGTCGGCGTGGTCGTTGACGGTGGCCGGATCTTTCATCTGCCACGCGGTCACGATGGTCTTGAGATCGCCGTTGAACGAACAGAATTCGGCGTAGACGGAGGCGATCGCGGCCCGGTCGGTGTCCCGTCGCTCCGTCGCAAGCAGGCCCTCCAAGTGCTGTCTGCCTTCGGCCGTGAGGCGCACACCGATCGGCGTCGCGGCGCAGAGGCCCGCGGCCACCAGCTCTTCGCATCGGGCCGTGACGGTCTCCGCCGCGGCGCCGAGGCCCGCGGCGAGCGCATCGTGGGCGGCCCGGCCCTTGATCCCGATCAGCCGCAGCAGATCCAGGTCGGGAACCTTGGTCACCGTGGCGGTTTGCGTGTCCACCTGGGTCGAGGTGGCGGTCGCACGTGCGTCCAGCCACGCCGCCAACCCGTCGACGTCGATACCCGCCCAGTCGGCCAACCGGCCGACATCCGCGAGGGTGCCCGCGTCGACGGGTTTGCCTTCGACCCGGCCCGGCCACACCGTGCCCGCGCCGCCGTCGACGGTGACGACCTGACCGACCAGCCCTTCGACGACACCGGGACCGCAGCCGACCACACACGGCCTGCCGATTTCCCGACTGACCAGCGCGGCGTGCGACGTGACGCCACCCAGTCCGGTGACGATCGCCTGGGCGGCGATCATGCCGTGCAGATCGTCCGGGCTGGTGGTCGGGCGCACCAAGATCACGTCCTCACCCGCCTCCGCGCGGCGCTCCGCCTCGTCCGGATCGCTCACGACGACACCCGTGGCGAGTCCAGGACACGCGGATTCGCCCCGGGCCAGCGGCGTCCCCGTGTACGCACCGGTAGCGGGACGCAGCACGGCCCGCACCTGATCGGCGGTGACCCGGTCCAGCGCCTCGTCCGCTCCGATGAGTCCCTCGTCGGCCATCGCCACCGCGGCGCGGACCGCCGCCCGCGCCGAACGCTTCGCCGGACGCGATTGCAACAGCCACAAGACGCCGGATTCGACGGTGAATTCGATGTCCTGGATATCGCGACCATCGCGTTCCAGCAGTTCGGCCGCCGCGAGGAGTTGGCCGTGCGCCTGCGGCAGCAGGGTGGCCAGCTCGTCGAGCGGCCGCGGGGTCGTCCGGCCCGACACCACGTCCTCGCCCTGTCCGCCGACCAGCCATTCGCCGAACATCGCGCGCTCGCCCGTGTTGGGGTCGCGGCTGAACAGCACACCGGTGCCGGATTTCGCGTCGAGGTTTCCGAAGACCATCGCCTGTACCGTGACCGCGGTGCCCGGGGCGCCGGACATGCCGCGATTGCGCCGGTATGTCCGCGCCCGCGTCGAATCCCAGGACCGGAACACCGCGCTGATGGCCGCGCGTAGCTGCTCCCACGGGTCCTCGGGCACCGAACCGGCGGCGTCACCCAGCACGGTTTCGCTGTACTGAGCGCGGAAGCGTTCCCGGGTATCGACCGCATAAGTCGGGTTCCCGCTCTCGGCGGCCAGTGCTTGCGCCACGGCCTCGTTCATGCCGAGGTTGAGCACCGTGTCCATCATCCCCGGCATGCTCACCGCGGCGCCCGAGCGCACCGACACCAGCAGCGGACGCGTACCGGATCCGAAGTTCCGCCCGGTACCGCGTTCGAGCGCGGCGATGCCCGCGCGGACCCCGCGCCAGATGTCGTCGCCGATCACCCCGCGTGCCGAGAAGTCCGCCCAGCCGTCGATGGTGATCACGAACGCGGGCGGCACCGAAAGACCGAGGGCGCGCATGCGGTTGATGCTCCACGCCTTCCCACCGATTCGTTCCCGGGACAGCGAACAGGTGCCGTCGACTGCGACGACCGGCGCCGCGCCCGCCGCCTCGTCGTTTCGCTCCACTAGCTCTGCTCCGGCGGTCATATCACTCCTTAGCAATCACTGAACAGCCTGCGCCGCAGTGGGATTCGTACTTCCTATCCGGACTGCGTCCAGCCGAGTGCGAACCGCGGCGCGGCACACCTGTCGCCCGATTCGAGCCTGCCGTGTCATCGGTCACCTGCCGTAGCCGTGGTCCCGCTGAGCAGGATCAGCCCGCGGCTGTCCGAACGGGGTCCGCAGACGTTGCGCCACCGTCCGCCACCGCGGGGTACTGCACCGCCGCCAACCGCGTCCTCGCCCAGCGCGGCGTTGCGGACGTCTTCGCACGTAGGCTCGCCGATCGAGTGGCGGCGCTGCCGATGGGTCGCGGGACCGAGCCGAACGTGGTAGTCGGCCCATTGATCGATGCCCATTGATCGATGCCGATGCCCGACCCCGACGCCGACCCCGATACCGACGCCGAGATGCCGCGTCTCGTCAACGACGCCCGCGCTGGCGGCGCCACCGCTCGGCGACCTGCGAGGGTTGCGTTCGGCGCCACGATGGTCAGGGCGATCTCGAACGAATCACCGATGCCGAACCCGATGATGAACATCGGTGCCAAACACCAGGTCCGGAATGTGTGGGAGAGGGAGCATTCCCGATCAGCGGGATATGTGGCAGTGATCGGGCGGGATCGATCAGCTCGTGCGGCAGGATCGCCGCATGGATCGACGGTGCGCGGCCACCAGCGAGCTCGCGACGATTCCCGCGGTAGTGGCCGACCGGGCACGGCTACACGGTGCGCGCGTGGCGGTGGTGACGCCCGAGGAGCAGCTCACCTATGCCGAGCTGGCCACGGAAGCACAGCGCGTCACGCGGGCGATGCTGTCGCTGGGGGTCCAGCCAGAGGACCGTGTGGCGATCTGGGCACCCAACGGCGCGCGATGGGTGATCGCCGCGCTCGGCGTACTCGGTGCTGGGGCGACGCTCGTTCCGGTCAGCACACGGCTACGCGGTCCCGAGGCGGCCGAAATCCTCGCTCGCAGCCGGTGTCGCATGCTGTTCACCGTGCGCAAGTTCCTCGGCAACGACTACCCGCGGATGCTGCGGGATTCAGGACACGCGCTGCCAGAGCTGCGGGCGACGGTGCTCCTCGACGACGCTCCCGAGGGCACGCGTGAGAATCTCTCGTGGCCTGGGTTTCTCGCGCTCGGCACTGGGGTACCCCGGGCGGAGGCCGAGTCGCGGAGCGCGTCCGTGGACGCGGAGGCGGTCTCCGACATCTTGTTCACCTCCGGCACCACAGGTGTCCCGAAGGGCGTACCGGCCACCCACCGGCAGACAATCGAGACGTTCGCGCGCTGGGCTGACGCGGTCACCCTTTCCGGCGACGACAGGTACCTGCTGGTCAACCCGTTCTCCCACACCTTCGGCTACAAAGCGGGGGTCATCGCGTGCCTACTGCGCGGGGCCGCCATGATGCCGGTGAACCGATTCGATCCGGAGCAGGTGCTCGGTCTCGTCGAGCGTGAGCGGGCCACCGTGCTGACCGGTCCCCCGACGCTCTTCCACGACTTGCTCGACCATGATCGGCGGGAAGCCCACGATCTGAGTTCATTGCGTCTGGTGGGTACCGGCGGTTCGAGCGTGCCGACCGGGTTGGTGGACCGGATCCGCCGTGATCTCGGCGCCGAAAAGGTGTTCACCGCATACGGCCTGACCGAATCGAACGGCGTCGTCACGGTGTGCCCGCCCGATGCACCCGCCGATCGCATCGCGGGCACGGTCGGAAAAGCGCTGCCGGGAGTGCAGGTTCGCATCGTGGATGCGGCCTGTCGGCCCGTGTCGGCCGGTGAGCCCGGGGAGATCGTCGTTCGTGGTCCCACTGTGATGCACGGCTACCTCGATGACCCCGGGGCGACCACGGCCGCCATCGATTCCAGCGGCTGGCTGCACACCGGTGACATCGGCACCCTGGACGCCGACGGCTACCTGCGCATCTCCGATCGCCTCGCGGACATGTTCATCGTCGGTGGCTTCAACGCCTACCCCGCCGAGATCGAGCGAATCCTCCTCATGCATCCCGCTATTCGCGAAGCGGCAGTGGTCGGCGTCCCCGACTCCCGGCTCGGCGAAGTGGGCTGCGCCTTCGTCGTCCGCAACGGCCCCGCCGATATCGACGCGGCGGAGATCATCGCGTGGGCTCGTACCCGCATGGCCGGATACAAGGTCCCGCGTCGCATCGAGTTCTTGGCGTCCTTACCCCGCAACGCCAACGGCAAGGTTCTCAAACGCATCCTGCGTTCATCCGCGGCCCGATCATGAGCACCTGTGTCACCTCGCCGAGAGCCTTTCGGTTCTCCGCTCTCGTTGAACAACGGCATCGTCGAATCCGACGACGGGAGTTTGGCATGAATCGCCGAAGACCCGGCCCCCGCGAATGCGGTGAGCCGGGTCTCTGACGCACACCACCGGGTCGGCTGGAGCCTTATCGCCACCAGCCGTAGACCGAAAAGACCGTTCCGTCGGCGATGCGCTGCATCGCCGTGCGGCAGCAGCCGATCATGTGATCGGGCAAGGCATCAATGGCGAACCACTCCAGGCCGCTGCACTTTTCAGGCTCGCGATTCTCCAGCTCACCCTCCCAGGTCGTCACGGTAAAGAAAACGCCATCCGACCACCCGACGAGGAGTTGTGCATGATGTGGCTGAACTAACCCTGGTTACCAGGCAATTTGGCAATGAGAGAAAAGGCGGTGCATCATCGACCAGAGTGCCGTCCAGGCTCTATGTTCATTCGGTGAGGTCATGCTTATTCGGACTGCTACGTCGGGCGTTGATCGCCTTCTTGATCAGCGTCCGCGCCGCCTCGCCGGTTGCGGATTGCCTGGCAAGGATATCGAACGCGCGACCATAGAGAGCTATCTCTCGTGGCTGGGTAATGGTCAGTTCTGCTGTGTGACCCTCGACTTTGATCACGCGGTTGTCGAACATCATGAAGTTCTCCACGGATACGATGACCTCGGCGGTGAGGGGGACGATTCCTAACGTGACTCTCGGCATTCCGATTATCGAGAGCAGTCTGTCGAGTTGCCCGAGCATAACGGCATCATTGCCGACTGTGCCGTACAGCGATTTCTCGCTGATCAGGAAATGAAATCGGTGTCCGCGCTTGTAGAGTATCTGCTGACGTTCCATCCGTTTCGATACACCGCTGTCCAAATCGTTTGGAAGGTTGTAGAACTGGATGACGCTTCGGAGCTTGGCTTCGGCGTATTCGGCGGTCTGGAGCAGTCCAGGAATTACCTGAGGCTCGTAGTTTCGTATGAACTCGGCGGCGGCCTCGTTTTTCATGACGAGCTGCTGAGCACGTTTGATCCCCGCGCCGAGTACCCGCCTCCACTCCATATACGCAGCGTCGATATTGTGTAGACTCGCCAGGAGTTCCGGCAACTCGTCGTCGGCATTACAGAGCCGACAATAGGCCCGCACATCGTCGGGTGAAGGTGTGGCCTTGCCGTGCTCTATTCGGCTTATCTTCGATTCGTGTACGCCGAGATGAGCGGCAAGCTCCCGGCCCGAGATTCCCGAATCCTTTCGGAGTTCTCGCAGTCTCAGGCCGAAAGCCTCTCTTGCCTCCTGAACTGAGCTGGTCACTACCGGGTGTTCGCCGAGTCGACGTAGTAATCCCGATAAGGTGTCGCAAACGGCCAGAGCTTATTCTTGACCTCTCGGCAGTATGCGACAATTGCCGGGTCGGTTGTTGTCCCGGTCCCGGCAGGTTTTCCGTCCGGGTGCGCGAGATTGAAGACTACAGATTCGTCATCGAACAACCACCAATCGTCACTCGGTACAATCTCGGGGTCTACCGAATAGCGCGGGACATATCGAATGTCTTCACCCGCTTCTACGTTTTCCCCTGTGACCGATAGTAGCCAGCGCTGATATCCGACATGTGGCACGGTGACCACACGAATTCGACTGACCGTGACACCTCGGCTGGTCATGTCCCGGATGAGTCCGAGCCAATCACTCTTGTCGTATTCCGGCGGTGGTTCGTTGTTCAGAAACCGTCGCAGCGCCTCCGATTCGGCAGGTTCGGCGTAGGAGTCGCGAACCTCCATATGGAAGGCCGAATGTCGGCACTCGTGGAACGGATGAACCCAGTCATCGACTCCGCGAAACTCCACCGTAGTAAGTCCTTTCAGCCTTCGGTACTTCGATAGCGGTCTCGTTGTCCTCGATCGCCATCTGCCCCAGCGTCTCGAGATCCGTGACCGGCCTACCCGTCAAGAGGAACGTACCTCGCCCGGTGTCCGTGAGGAGTGCACCTACGAAGGTATCCGGCTCGACGAAGCCCAGCAGGAGATGAGGAAGCTCGACCGTATCGGGCCGGTCGGTCTTCCATGCCTGGACGACGTATCCGTGGTCAGTGGCGAACAAGGTAGGGCATCCGTTCCTGTCGGACCCCCCGCTTCCGAGGAACTGTAAACGCATGATCGATTCTCCTGTCTAGTGGCTTGCGTCTCCTTGCGAAGGCAATCCTCATTATTCCGCTGCTGTCCGGGCGATGTGCGCGGATCAAGCTATTTACGCAAGCATCCGCAAGTTGGAAGACAAGCCTGGTTGGCGGTTCGTAGCGTCAGTCAGCAGCACGCGACGCCGGGTGAGTCCATTCACTAGGTCATCGGGGACGGCTGTTCCCCGGCGTCGGGTGCTTACCAACGGCTACGAGCGAGGTGAGCAGATGAGGGCACGGCCAACAGCGATCGGGTACTTGCGGCGGGACGTATCCGGCCTCTCGCAGACCTGGGATGAGATCCAGATTCGTAGTGTCGCAAAGCGGCTCGGGTACGAACTTGCGAAAACCGTCGTGTTCGGCCCTCAGACCGACAGCCCCCTGAGTCGTCTGCTGAACGTTGTTCGCCGGGTGGACGCAGACGCCGTGATCGTTCCCGGTGTCCAGCACCTCGGTTGGGAAGTGCCTTCGGAGTTGGTGAAGGCCGTTGACGTGATCACCGTCAGCCCCCAGAACACCTACGCCCGATGGGCACCGGGTTGCAGCGACGGCCCGGATGTTCTCACCGGCCGAGCATGACGCATGGACAAGGACCCCGGGCCGGTGAGGGCTACTCCCACACACACCCGTGCTTGCGTGGGAGTAGCGCATAGCCTGGGTAGCCGACTCGATCGTTGGCGTACCCTGCCAGAATCAACGCCGTTTGCAGCTTGGTTTAGTCTAGGCGACTTCGTTCTTCATCTGAGCGGTGAGGATCCTCTGATAGCCTGCCCCGAAAATCCGTGGCAGCCAGTCGATCACGTGCGCATCGCGGCCGACCAGGATCTTCGCCTTGTTCTTGCGGATGCCGTTCACGATGACCCGCGCGGCGTGCTCGGGCGTGGTCTTGGCCAGGCGGTCGAAGTTGGCGGCTAGCGCGTCGCGATCGCGGTCCCCGCCCGCCCGCGCTTTCCAGGCGATCTCGGTCTTGATCATGCCGGGGTGCACGCTGCTGACGCCCACCGCGTGCCCGGCGATGGTCATCTCCTGCCGCAGCGCGTCGGTGAAGGCCCGGATGGCGAATTTGGTCGCGCTGTAGGCGCCCTGGCTGGGGCAGGCGGCCAGGCCGAACATGCTCGACACGTTGGCGATGTGCCCGTCGCCGGACGCGATGACGTGCGGCAGGAACGCCTTGGTGCCGTACGCGACGCCCCAGAAGTTGATGCCCACGATCCATTCGAAGTCCGCCCAGCTGAGTTCTTCGACGTTCGCGGTGAGCGACACTCCGGCATTGTTGACGACCAGGTTCACTCGGCCGAAGTCGCCCGCCACCTCGTCGGCGTGGCGATAGACCGCGTCCCGATCGGTCACGTCGAGCTGGTAGGCGCGGGCTTGCGCGCCCTCCTTGTCGCACAGCGCCGCGGTCTCGGCGACGTTGTCCATGGTGCGGCCGGACAGCGCCAGCCGGGCGCCGCGGCGGGCGAGCTCCACCGCCAATGCGCGGCCGATACCGGCGCCCGCGCCGGTGATCACCGCGGTCCTGCCTTCGAAGTTCTGCACGGTTCGATTCCTTGTCTCACATGGCGGTCGGCCCGCCGAATTGCCCTGCCGGGTGTTGTCACAGGGACGTGTAGCCGCCGTCGGCCACGAATTCCGAGCCGGTGCTGAAGCTCGACTCGTCGCTGATCAGGAACAGCACCAGAGCGGCCAGTTCCTCCGGGCGGCCGGGCCTGGGGATGGGCTGGTTGGCCGACATGCCATGGGAGCGTGCCGAATCGGCGGTCATCTCCGTGGCGACCACCCCGGGGTGCACGGAGTTGACGCGAATGCCGTCGGCGGCGAACTCCTGCGCGGCGGTCTTGGTCATGCCGCGCACCGCCCACTTCGACGCTGTGTAGCCGAGGATGTTGGAGAAGGCGATGAGGCCGCCGATCGAGGAGATGTTGACGATGGAGCCGCCTCCCGCCCGGCGCATGGACCCCAGCACCGCTTTCATGCCGAGGAACACCCCGACCTGGTTGACGTCGATCACCTTGCGGAAGTCGGCTTCCGACAGCGTCTCGATCGGGTCGACGTGGACGATGCCCGCGTTGTTGACCAGGCCGGAGACCGGCGCGAACACCTTCTCGGAGTATGCGACCACGTCGTTCCAGGCCGCCTCGTCGGTGACGTCGAGCGGGACGAAGGTCGCTGCGTCACCCAGCTCGGAAGCCAGCGTTACACCTTCGTCGACCAGAACATCCGTGACCACCACCGTGGCGCCCTCCGCGACCAGCCGCCGTGCGAACGCCGCGCCCATGCCGCGGGCGCCACCGGTCACGATGATGTTCTTACCGTCGACCCGTCCCATCAACGTCCTCCTTTGGTTACCGCATCCGCCTGGCTCGCAGGCTTTTTCGAGGGCCCGCCGGGCTCGGCGGCGATGTGATCGGCGGCGATGTAGCCGAACACCATGGCTGGTCCGATGGTCGCGCCCGCACCGGCGTAGTCGTTGCCCATCACGGAGGCCGAGTTGTTGCCCGCCGCGTACAGGCCCGTGATCGGACGGCCGTCGGTGTCGAGGACGCGGGCGTGCTCGTCGGTGACCAGGCCGCCCTTGGTGCCCAGATCGCCCGGCACCATCTCGACCGCGTAGAACGGGCCCCGCTCGATCGGCGCGAGACACGGATTCGGCCGCACGGTCGGATCGCCGTAGTAGCGGTCGTACGCGGAGTCGCCGCGCCGGAAGTCCTCGTCGCGACCGGCACGAGCGAAGCGGTTGAACCGCTCGATCGTCGCGGTCAGCGTCGCGGGCGGCACGCCGATCTTCACCGCGAGCTCGGCGAGGGTGCCGGCCTGCTCGATGATCCCGGCATCCAGATACTTCTGTGGGAGGGGGCGTTTGGGGAAGTTCCCCAGGAACAGGTACCGGTCCCGGAAGCGCTGATCCATGATGAAATACGACGGAATGTGGCCGATGCCGGTCGCTTCCTGCTCGTACATCGTGTGCACCACGTTCACATACGGGGCCGATTCGTTGACGAACCGCTCACCGGCGTGGTTCACCATGATGCCCCCGGGCTGGGAACGCTCGGCCAAACAGAAGAACGGCGGCCCGTCAGGATTGCGCACGGACGGGCCCCACCAGGCGTCATCCATGAGATCGACGGCGCCACCGGCCTTCTGGCCCGCGACGATGCCCTCGCCGACATTCTCGGTGGCGCCCACGGTCCAGTCGGTGGACTGTGGCCCGCTGAGGTACTGCTTGCGCATCTCCAGGTTGTGCTCGAAGCCGCCGGCCGCCAGCACGACGCCGCGGCGCGCCCTGATCACCACCGGGGTCCCGTCGCGCTCGGCGCGCACGCCGACCACCGCGTTCCCCTCCGTGATCAGTTCGGTCAGCGGCGTGTTCAGCCACACCGGCACCTCGGCATCACGCAGTGACAACCACAGCCGGGCCACGAGCGCCTTGCCCAGGCTCAGCGGCAGCCGCCCCCGCAGCCTGTTGCGCACCGCCTGCACACCGACCTTGATGGCGGTGCGCTTCCCCGCCCAGGTGCGGGCGATCATGTTGAGATCGTGGAAGTCGCTGACGGTGAAGGCGATTCCTTTGGGCCCGGACATGGTCGGCTGGTTGATCTTGTGCAGATCGTCGCCCAGCAGCCGTCCGTCCAGCGGCGCGGGCTCGATGCTGCGTCCCTGGGCAAGACCGCCGGGGAACTCCGGGTGATAGTCGGAATAGCCGCGGTCGTAGCAGAATTCCCAATAATCGCTGCGGGCGCCGAGGTAGCGCATCATCTCGGGACCGCGATCGAGGAAGGCCCGCTGTTTGGCCTCCGGAACCCGCTCGCCGACCACCGCCCGGAGATAGGTGCGAGCCAGCTCCGGACTGTCGGGCACGCCTTCGCGCTGCAGCACCGGGTTGTTGGGGATCCAGATACCACCGCCCGAACGTGCGGTGGAACCGCCGAAGGATCGGCTCTTCTCGATCAGCGTCACCGACAGTCCGCGGTAGGCGGCCGTCAGGGCGGCGGTCATGCCCGCGGCGCCGGAACCGACCACCACCACGTCGAATTCGAATTGCTGAGTCATCGCATCGCTTCCGTCAGTAGCCGCAACCGGTGAGCATGCCCCCGTCGACGACGAATTCGCCTCCGGTGCAATAGCTGGCGGCGTCCGACGCCAGGAACACCGCCACATGGGAGACCTCCACCGGCTGCCCCCAGCGCGGGATCGGCAGGCTCGCGAAGAACTCGTCCCCGTCGACGCCGGACACTCCGGCCACCCCCGCGGTCATGGGCGTGGCGATACCGCCCGGATGCAGCGAATTGACCCGGATGCCCAAATGCCCCAGCTCGCGGGCGGCCGACTTGGTGATGCCGCGAATCGCGAACTTGCTCGCGCTGTATGCGGATAGACCGGCGGCGCCGACGAAGCCTTCCACGGAGGAAACGTTGACCACCGATCCGCCGCCGGTCTCGGCGAGCACGGGTGCGGCGGTTTTGATGCCGAGCCAGGTGCCGGTCACGTTCACATTCATGATCGTGGTGAAGTCGTCCAGGCCCATCTCGGCGATCGGAACGAATCGCAGGATGCCCGCGTTGTTCACCACCGCGTCGAGCCGCCCGTAGTGGGTGACCGCCGCGGACACCGCAGTGGACCAATCGGCCTCACTGGTCACGTCGTGGTGCACGTATCGCGCGGCCGCACCGAGTTCGGCGGCCAGCGCCATCCCTTCGTGATCGAGCACGTCGCCGAACACCACTCGCGCGCCCTCGGCGACGAACTGCCGCACATGCTCGGCGCCCATACCGCGCGCTCCGCCGGTGACCAGCGCCACCTTGCCGTCGAGTTGTCCCACCGATTCCCGTCCTCTCTGACCGTCGCTCGGCACCGACGCTAAGGCGGCCCCCGGCGCCCGGCATCGAACCGTCCCGGCCAGCGGGACCAGCTCCTGACCTGAGAAGTTCCAGCGGCCATATTTCGATTAGGCATACAGCTTCCGCCCGTCCCGGGCCGGGACGAGCCACTCGACGAAACCGCCACACGCCCCCGACCGGGCGATGCGAGAAGGAGACCGGATGAAGTTCTCGATGATCTTCGAGGCCCAGATGGCCGACCCGTCGCGCGAGCACGAGCACCAAGTGCTGCGCGACTGCGTCGAGCAGGCCGTGCTCGCCGACCAGATGGGGTTCGACACCGTCTGGGCGGTCGAACACCACGGCCTGAAGTGGTACGCGCATATGAGCGCCCCGGAGGTCTTCCTGACCTGGGTGGCCGCCAAGACCGAGCGGATCCGCATCGGGCACGGCGTGGTGTGCATGCCGTTCAACTTCAACCACCCGGTGCGGGCGGCCGAACGCGCCGCGATGCTCGACGTGCTGTCCGGTGGCCGGCTGAATCTCGGCGCGGGCCGCGGCGCGACTCCGGTCGAGACCTCCATGTGCGGTGTCGACCCTGAGCGCACCTACCAGGAGGTCGAGGAGTCGCTGCGGATGATCGGCAAGGCGTGGCAGGACCCGGAAGCCGAATTCGAGTACCACGGTGAGCTGCTCCAGGTCTCGCCGCATTCGCTGCTCCCGCGGCCGGTGCAGCTACCGCATCCGCCGCTGTTCATGGCCTGCACCAAGAAGGACACCCTGAAGATGGCCGCCGACTATGGAATCGGCGCTCTGGTCCTGGGTTTCGCCGGTGTGGAGGAGATCGCGGAACTGCGCCGCACCTATGACGAGGCGATCGCCGCCCGCACCGGCGAGCGTTTCGTGTCGAGCGTCGTGAACGATCACTTCGCGGCGCTGTGCCCGACCATCGTCCTCGACGACCGGGAGAAGGCCCAGCAGATCGGCGCCCGCGGGCAGCGCTTCTTCGCCCAATCCATCAAGCACTACTACGGTGCGGGCCCGGCCCCCGACGAGGCCGTCGATCCGAACGTGGACGAGGTCGCCGCGATCAGACAGGCCGCCGACGACCACGTGGCCTACCTGCACGAGGCCAAGATCCCGGTGAAAGCCGGTGCCACCTCGGTCTTCAATGTCGAGCACGCCTACGGCAGCCCCGAGGACGCCATCGCCTACGTCGAGCGTCTGCAAGCCGCGGGCGCCGACGAGATTCTCTGCCTCATCCAGATGGGCACCGTGCCGCAGGACGCCTGCTTGGAGACCATCCGGCACTGGGGCGAGAAGGTCATCCCCCATTTTCGCAACAGCTGACCCGCCGAAACATCAAGGAGCTCACTATGGTTGACCTGAATGGGAAGGTCGCGCTGATCACCGGCGCCGCCCGGGGACAGGGCGCTGCCGAAGCGCGATTGTTCGTCGAGCGCGGCGCCCGCGTGGTGATCACCGACGTTCTGGCCGCCGAAGGCGAACAGCTGGCCGAATCCCTCGGTGACGTGGCACGTTTCGTCCGGCACGATGTCAGCCGCGGCGACGACTGGGAGGCCGCGGTCGCCACGGCGGTCTCGGCTTTCGGCAGGCTGGACGTCCTGGTGAACAACGCCGCCATCTACACCGCCCGGCCGCTCACCGAGACTTCGCCCGAGGAACTCGAGCGGATCCTGCGAGTGAACCTGATCGGCCCATTCCGCGGCATCCAGGCGGTTGCCGGGCCGATGACGCAGGCGGGCGGCGGCTCGATCGTCAACATCTCCTCGCAGGCGGGCCTCGAAGGACTCATGGGTCACGCTGCCTATGGCTCCTCGAAATGGGGACTGCGGGGTCTGACCAAAACGGCGGCACTCGAGCTGGGACCCGCTGGAATCCGGGTCAATTCGGTACACCCGGGCCCGATCGCGACCCCGATGGTCCCGTACCTGACCACCGGTCCGGGCAGTTTCCCCACTTTGCCGCTGCAGCGCACCGGTGTGCCGGAAGAGGTCGCCGAACTGGTCGCGTTCCTGGCCTCGGACGCCTCGGCCTACATCACCGGCGCCGAGGTGGCGATCGACGGCGGCCTGGCAGCGGGCAAGTTCCTGCCGCCGGAAGCCCACCAGTAGCTGAAGGAGCACGACGCGATGCCGCTGACACCTCAGGCAAAGGTGATCGTCGATGCCGCCAGTGCCGCGTTTCCCGAACTGGGCACCGCAGTGCTCGATGCCGCCGAGGCACGGCGGCTGCTCGCAGACCGTCCCGCTCCGGCCGTCGAGCCCATTCCGGTCGCGGACGTGCGGGAGCGGCGGATTCCCGGACCGCCGGGCGCACCCGAGGTCCGGATCCGGATCTATCGACCGGCCGGCGCTGTCACCCCGGCTCCGGTCGTGGTCTTCTGTCACGGCGGCGGATTCGTGCTCTGCAGCCTCGACAGCCACGACCAGTTCTGCCGGGTCATGGCCAACGGAACGGACGCGATCGTCGTGTCGGTGGACTACCGGCAAGCTCCCGAACACCGGTTCCCCGCGGCGGCCGAAGACGCGTACGCGGCGCTGCGCTGGGTCGCCGACCACGCCGAATCCCTGGGCGGCGATCCCGGCTGTCTCGTCGTGGCCGGGGACAGCGCGGGCGGCAACCTCGCCGCCGTCATGGCGCTGATGGCACGCGATCGGGGCGGGCCGCGGATCGCCCGGCAACTGCTGCTGTATCCCATGCTCGACCCGGCCTGCGCCACCGAGTCCTACCGCGAGAACGCCGAGGGCTACTTCACCACCGCCGCGCATTTGCGGTGGTACTGGAGCCAATACCTGGACTCGCACGACGGTACCGACCCGTACGTGAACCCGCTGTGCGCCGACTTGTCCGGGCTGCCGCCCGCACACATCGTGACCGCCGAGTTCGACCCGTTGCGCGACGAAGGCGAACGCTACGGGCAGCGCCTGAGGCAAGCCGGTGTCGCTGTCGACATCCGCCGCTACGACGGTATGTTCCACGGCTTCATGAGCATGGCCGGCGATTTGCCCGAGGCGGTGCGAGCGAACACCGCCGCCTTCTCGGTCGTACGCGCCGCGCACGCCGAGCGCCGCCCCTGAAGCCGTCACCACGGAACCGTTATGGAGCACCAATGACAATCCAGCGGATCGGCCCCGCCTACCCCACCGACGACCTGGCCGCCGCCGTCGCGCTGTTGTCCGCCGTCTTCGGCGCCCAACCGACCGTCGCCGACGGCGACCGCTGGGCGCAGTTCGACACCAACGGCGTCCGCGTCATGCTCGCGGGCGCCGACCGCGATGACGACACCCCGTTCCTCGCGATCAAGGTCGACGACCTGGATGTGACCCTGAAGCGTCTGCGCGCCAAGGGTTTCGAGGCGGGACAACCGGTCATCGGACCGCATGAGCGCCGCGCGGTCCTGCGGCCGACCCCCGGCTCGCCGTGGCATATCGCCATCTACGAACCCATCGAGATCTGAGCCCTTTCGCGACGATCGTTTCAGGTCGCGCGGCGGGCGCGGGCGCGCCGTTTGCCCTCGTGCATCGCCTGGACGCGGGCCACCGGAATGGTGTGGCCCTCGGCGACGAGATCCGCCGGAAGTCGTTGCGGGGCGGGCATGGCCGCGGCCCACGGGTCCGCGTCCGCCAGGAGATCCGGCGCCGTGTGCACGGTGAAGTCCGCGGGCGCCACGTCATCGAGGTCCGACCACGCGAGCGGGAACGACACCGAGGTGCCAGGACGTATGCGGGGACTGTAGGCCGCGACAACTGTCGCGCCGCCGGCGCGGGTGGAGTCGAGGAACACCTTGCCCTCGCGATCGTCCCTGATGAACGCGGTGGTGGCGAGGCCGGGATCGATGCGCTCGGCTCGGGCCGCGATCGCGCGAGTGGCCGCGGCGGCGTCCTCCACCGAGGTGCCGGACTCGATGGGAACGAACACGTGCACGCCCTTGGCGCCACTGGTCTTCACCGCGCCCGCCAACCCTGCGTTCGCCAGTGCCACGCGAATCAGTTTCGCCGCGTCCGCGGCGTGCCGGAAGGTCTGCCCGGGTGACGGGTCGAGGTCGAGCACCAGATGCGTCGGCCCGACAGCGTGGTCGGCCGGAATGAGCGTCGGGTGGTACTCGACGGCCCGCTGGTTGCCGAACCACAGCAACGTCCGCACGTCATCGCACAACGCGTAGGAGATCTCACGCCGCGAACTCTCCGCCCACACCGTCACCCGCCGCACCCACTCCGGCGTGTATTTCGGCAGGTTTTTCTGCATGAAGGGGTCCTGCCCAGGGCGCACGCGCACCACCGACAGCGGACGGTCCCGCAACACACGCACGAGGCGCTCGCCGACGGCCTCGAGATAGTCCAGCAGGTCGCGCTTGGTCGCCTCGGCACCATCGAACAGCGGCTGATCGAGGTTGGTCAATGCCACCCCGTGACGGACCTCTTCGCTGCCCATCGGCCCACCATGCCCGCCAGCGGCGCCGAGGTCAACCGGGCAAATCACCAGGCGCCGGGCACGGTTTCCGGGAGAGGAGATCCCTACCAAGCGATTTCGGCCGCGAGATACGGGGCAATGCCCGACGAGACAGGCTTGGCGCTGGCGGGCGTAGCCTGCGCTCGTGGATGGCGACGAAGAGAGCGCTGCCATCATTTCCCTGAATCGGCGATGCGCAGTGAGCGCGCTCACCCCGAACGCGGGCGGTTTCCCGACCGGCCTTTCGGCCCGATGGGTCAGGAAACCGCCCGTTCGATACTCGGGTGTCAGCCGCCGATCGCGGCCAATGCCTGTGCGGCCATCTTCTCCATGCCCAGCGCGTTCGGATGGATCGGCACGAAGTTCACACCCCACACGGCCGGCTCGACCCAGCGGATGCCGATGGGTTTGCACACGTCGTGGCCGATGGAGCTCTGCATGTCGACGAAGGTGGTACCTGTCTCGTCGGCGGCGCGCTTGACGACGCCGTTCAGGGTGTCCTGGATGTTGTTGACGTAGGGGACGTCGCCCTTGGCGATCGGCATCGTCAGGAAGCAGTTGCTGTTGTCCTTGGGCATGACCTGGGGGTACGCCAGAATGACAACCTTCGCGGACGGCGCCTTGGCATGGATGTCCGTGAGCGCCTTCTTCACCGCGGGGTAGGTCTTGTTCAAGATGTCGTTGGTGAACTGGTCGCCGTAAATGGTCTCGCAGGGGTTGCCCTGGCCTGCAGTTCCGGTCCCTGCGCTGATGCAGGAGGAGATCACCGTGATCAGGGTGTCGTTGTTGTTGCCGCCGATGGTCAGGGTGACGAGCTTGGTGTCCTTGGTGACGGCGTCGAGCTGTGGGATGAGGCTCGGCCACTGCTTCCCGTAGAAGTCCTCGGTCTTGGCGTTCATGCAGGTCACGTCGGTGAACGACTCGATGCCGAGGGTGCGGGCAATGATGTTGGGGTAGTTACGGGTGGTCCGCGAGCAAGCCGGGGTGACTGTGGGATCGGTCGGGAGGATGCCCGATCCCGCGCTATAGCTGTCGCCCATGGCGACGTAGGGGCTCAGGCCCGGCGCGGCCTGGGCGGGGGCGGCCGCAACGAGGCCAAGGCCCGTCGCGATTGCCGTGGCGAACGCAGCAGCGATCCGCGTGCGAACGTCCTTGACCATACAAAACTCCTGTAACCGAACTCACAGTTACCGACCGGTAACGATTTGGCGGAGGAACTGTGACACGGCACACACGGTTTCGCAACTAGCATCGTTGGCCATTCGTTTACTTAATGAGAGAATCGGTTCCCGCCCGACACATCAGGCTGCGAATGGCGTAGTGCACGCACAGGTGGCCGTAGACCTCCTGAATCACTCCGTCGGGTGTCTTCGACCTCAACACCAGACCGCGGCGTCGGTGGGTCTCGAGCCCAACGAAGGGGACCTCGATATCCCCTCGCTGTGAATACAACAGGGCCAGCTCGTCCGCGGGCGCCGCCTCGGGATCGGTGATGGTGGTCAGCAGTCGGTGGATTCGCTCCGCGTCGTGGTCCGCGTCGGCACCGGAAGCGGTGCCGACAAACTCGACGACGCGCACATCGATCCCCTCGGCGTCGTTGTGGCGCGCGCTCGTTCCGGGATATACATGAGAAGCGAAAGATCCATCCGGATAACGTTTTTCGACGGGAAGCACGGAATCGGACGGCATTCGCCACAGCAGGTCCGCGCCGGAGGATCGGCACAGGTCCCACAGGCGGTAGCTGAAGAAGGCGCGGTCCGCGAGCAGCAACATGCCCGGGCGCAGCGATCGCACCACCGATTCGGTCAGTGCCTGCTCGCGGTGCTCGCGGGTCCCGAGCGCGGCATCGACGACCGCGTGTGAACCGCACTCGACCAGCCCGAGGACTCGCACCTGAGGTAACACTCCGCCCCGGCCACCCCGAGAAGACGGCGGCCGGCCGAAGTGCTCGATATTCGCGTCGCTGGCAGGCACGTCCATGGTTGATCCGTGGATGCTCATCAGCCGCCAGGACCGGTAAGAACTTCCCGGAACCCAGGGATCGGACAGTGGCACGGCCACCTTCTCGTACAACGCGCGCAGCGGCTCCGAGCCCAGGCGCCTACGGGCCTGGAACAGCGCTGCCTTGGTCGGGATCGTCCGCTCGTGAGGCCATCCGGACGCCCACTGGAACCCGGAGACGAGCTTCCGCATCACTTCCTCGTACGAGCAGGACGTGAACAACGCCAGCGCGAGCACGTAGTAGACCACCACCCGCGCAGGCAGCAATCGATTCCGGCGTTCGACCCGTCCGTGCTCGACCAGCACCCCGTCGACAACCGCGGGCGTAAAAACCCTGCTCAACGCAGCCAATGCAATGTGATCGGACAACTGCTGATCATCCTGCGGCTTCACCCATCCCGCACGCGGCACGGCACGAAGAATAGCGACGCCGCGGGATCTAAGTAAACGGTAGCGAGGTCAAGAATATGTCTCACCCTGGTGGTCTTCCAGCGGTGCACTGCCGGTTGGTCGTGGCATTCGACGCGGTGGCGGGGAGCGACAGCAGTTCGCCGCGGCGCGGGCCGGTACTGCGACCGGAGACCAGAGTCACTTCAACCGGGCAACCACACAGGTGCCGGGCACGGTTTCAGGGAGAGGAGATACCTACCAAGCGGTATGCCTCGCGAATCGCGTCGATTTTGTCTTTCCGGTCAGGATCACCACCGAAGTAGGTTCGGGCGACATCCACTATGGACTGCAGCGCTTCGGCAAACGTCGCACGTGGTGTCAAACGGGCCATGGCCAGATATGTCAGCACTGCGACGTCCTGCACGCGGAACACGCGTTCGCCATTCTTCGACATGGTGAGCAGGTTGTGCACCGCCTTGTTGTGGATGTTGCTGTTGCGGTGCACCCATCCCTGATCGTTGCCGGGACCTGGATGCTCACCGGGGCCGAGCGCGCGGAACTGGTCCATGTGCTCGGGATGTCCGGTGCGAGTCGGGTCCGCGAAATCGCGCAGTGGGCGACCGTCGTCGCGCAGACCGGCACCGAGTTCCCAGTTCCACGTCCCCACGTCTTCCGGGTCCGGCGCGTTGTACCAGTTATTGATGATGATGCCGGCGATGTCGGCGAACGACTCGTTCAACGCACCGGATTGCGTCGCATACACCAGATTCGACGTCGACTCGATCACGCCATGGGTGAGTTCGTGGCCGATGATGTCGAGATAGCGGGAAAGGCTGACCAGTCGGCCGTTCCGCTGGATCTGTCCGTACCACATCTTGCGTTTCCACCAGAAGGCGTTGAGCAGGCCGGGCGGTCGCTCCATGCTCGAAGCAGTGGCGTTGACCAACGACACCAGGTCCATCCCTTGGTCATCGATGCCGTCTCGTTGCAGAACGCCCTTGTAGAAGTCCTGAACCCGGGATGCGTTGAGATGAGCCGAGACAGCGGCGCGGTGTGCCGTACCGAAATCGCTGCTGCCCGCCTGCACAGGCAGATTCGGCACAGGTGGACCGCTGTCGAGATCCGCGAACTCGAGGTCGTAGGTCCGCACAGCACGCAGAGGGTCATCGAGCTGGCAAGTCGTTCCAGCGGGAGAGGCCAGCTTTCCGAGAAAAGTCTGCTCCACGCCGTTCTCGTCGGTTCCTTTGCACCGGGTCGGGCGCGGCAGTGCCGTGGGGACCGCACTGTAGTAGTACAGGATCTCGCCGTCGTGTGCGTCGACGAGGTAATTGAAGCTCGGTGGGATCGGCCGACGCCCCAATCCGTGGCCCTCGGTTGCCTCGATATCCGCGTCCGCGCTTTCCGCCGGCCTTGGAGGTTCGGCAGGAATTTCGGGAAAGAACCAGGCCAGGTGCCATGATCCAGCGTCCTCGTCCTTGTAGAAATTGAGCCTGCCGCGCACGCCCGCCTCAGGGGAAATATCCACTCCGGTGTACCGCGCCACCCGCTCCAGTGCCTCGGAACGGCTGAGCGACTCGACCGGGTCCACACCGGAGACCTCGTCGAGCCGTGCGTTCACGCTCACCAGCTCTCGGGACTCGTCGAGTTCGACCACAGCGCCGGCTCCGAAGACGGGGATGCTCCGGGCGGTCTGCGCGAAACGCACCTGCCGAGTTCCGAGGCTCCGCAGATCGTGTTCGCTCTCCAGGATCAAGCTCGGCACCCGTTCGGCACGCTCGGGTTCGACCAGTGACTCCAGTGCGGGGCGGTTGTCGCGACGAAGGATTTGGTCCAGGTAGAACCGAGCCGCCGCCTCGTTACTCGTGAAAGGCAATGTAGGCGCCTCGAATTCCGGCGCGGCAGCACCGGCCGGGAACGACTCGCGTGAGCGTGCGGACACATCCGGCCCCGTTACCGGATCGTCGGCGACGTGGTAGTGCAGAGATTCCAGTGATGTCGACATTCTCAGTACGCTTTCTGTCCGTTCTTCTCATCGGGAAGCGGCGCCGGATCCGAAGCGGCGCTGGAATTCAGCGGCGAGACTGCCGCCGACTGTCATATTCACGTCGTCGGTGACACGACACCGGTGTGGATGGCTTGCGCGACAGCTGGATGGGCAAGGTATTCGGCGATGCTGTGTGCCCGTTCCTTGGGATTGTCGACGGGGATTTCCCGGAGCTGACCCTTCCAGATATGGCGTAGTGGGCTTCCGATGGTGATCGGATCCACCGCGGACCAGGCATTGAGCCAGTCGCCAACGCGTTCCGGCCGGTGCGGCCCTCGGACCAGGAGTTTGTCATGGACGGCGTCCAACCCGAGGGGGCTGCCGAGTGTGACGAATACGGCGACGTCGAGCTGTGGCTGGAGCCGGGTGAGCAGATCCATCGCGACCACGGTTCCGAGGCTGTGGCTGACCAGGGTCAACCGCCCCGAAGCGGGGACTGTCTCCAGGACACAGTCGAGTACCGCTCGGCGGATCTGCTCGTCGGCGAGGTATGTGGCGACGTCACGGAAGACTTGGGCGATGATGAGCTCGTCCAGGTCACTGCGGGCCGCGACCCAGCTGAGCTGTCGCTGCAGTGTGCTCACGATCGCAGCGCCGAGCGAACCGAAACCCTCCATTTCCGTGGGGCGCGCCGGTTCTTCGACGTCGACGGGCATGCCGGCATCCGCGGCCGCGTTCTGCAAGATCTGCTCGTACAGCCGGCGAGCAGGCGGTGCGGTCGGAGCCATTGCCAAGGCGTGGTCGACGGCCATGGTTTCGGGCGCGAGAGTGGCCCTCTCGAGGGGCTGCAGCAGGGCCGCCAAACGATCGCCGTAATAGGGAAAGTACGCATCCGACGGATCGAGCGGGCTGAGCCCGGCGAGGGTGAGACCTTTGTTGAGCCCGGCGGTCCACTCCCGGCGCAGCAGCTCGGGATCGCGACCATGCTGGCTGCGGCCGTGCAGGAACAGCAGGTGACGTGTACCGCCGAAGGCACCTGCTCGGGCGGTGACGCCACGCCGGAGTCCCGTGCTCTCACGGGGCGTTGCAGGTCGAGTTACCAGCTCGGTGTGGTCCTCGGCGGGTGCGAGTCCGGGGATCGTTGCCGATGGTCCGGCGGCCAGCCCGGAGTCGGGACCGAGTTCGGCGAGGAGTTCATGGTCGCGCGCCGAGCGCTGCAGTCCGGCCAGGTGCCTGAGGATGGCACTGATTCGCACACCCTCGTTCGCTGTCCAGGCAATCGCGTCGTCGCCGTCGTCCCGGTGCCAGAGTGTGCCGTCGCGGCGCAGAATTCGTCCTTGCGCGTCGGTGCGCGGTACGCCGGAGTGGTGCAGCGCGACGACCTCCCATTGGTCGTTGAAGACCGGCGAGCCGGAGTTTCCCGGTTCGGTGTCGGTCGAGTAGTGCAGGAAGTGATCGAGCTGCAGGTCGAGCTGGTTCTTGCGGATCCCGATCTCCTTGAGCCGGCCCATCGGGTGACCGATGATGTTCATCGCCTCACCGATGACGATCTTTCCCTGCTGCAGGATCAGGCGGTTCCACCAACCGACGACGTCCCCGGGCGGTTTGCCGTCGGTACCGGGACGGACCGGTACGAGAGTGAAATCCAAGTGCTCGTCGGTCACGAAGAAGTCGGGGTCGAGACGGAACCGCAGGGCAAGGCAGGGGGCGTTGTCGATCGTCGTCTCGGCGCAGAATTCGACCACGACCTGCCGGGCGGTGTCCTGGTCGGGAAGTACGTGATTGTTGGTCAGGAGCAGTCTGGGCGACACCAGAAACCCGGTGCCCATAGGTATCTCCCGGCCATTGCGAAGCAGCGAGATCCGCGCGACCGTCGCCGCCGTGCGAGCGCCGCGGGCCAGGAAGTTGGCCGGTTGGAGTTCATTGCTGGCGCCGATGATCCGCTCGAGGGTGGTGATCCGGTCCGAGGGTTCGGTCCGGCCGACTTCGATCATGGCCTCGACGGGCATCTCGCCACTGGCCGCCAGCCGCTGCGCGCGAGCGCTGATCTGTTCCGGGGAGTCGACAACCGGGCTGTCCTTCTTTTTGCGGAGCTGCTCGATGTCCTCACGCTTGGTCTCGGTCGCAGCGTAACGCCCCGCGGCGGCCTCGATCTGCGTCAACAACGCCGCCTGGATTTGTTCGCGAGAATTCATAGTCCATCCGCCTCGAACAGAAATTGGTGTTGTCACGTCCGCTCTCAGCGGAGTTTCCATCGTGCGCGTCACACCACCGTCACCTCGCCGTCTCGCCCGCCGCGGAAGGTCTCACCCGATGACGTTCGCCATCCCTCGTCACGGAGCTCGCAGTGCCTCGTGCCCGTAATCCGGGAGGCGCTCGATCGTCGCGGCATCACACTCGTGGACGCGAAGGAGCAGGGCCTCGATTTCGGACGACGGCTCCGCGCCGAACTCGGCCCACAGCAGGTCGCGGTATCGCTGGTATTCGCGGAGCGCGTCGATCTTGTTGCCCTGGACGAGATGAATCCGCATCAGAATCCGGCGGGAGCTTTCTCGAAGCGGTTCGGCCGCCACGACCGCCGACGCCGCCATCAGGGCGGCGCCGACCTGATGGCGTTCCAGCAATGCTTCGGCCGCCGATTCGAGCGCCGCGATGCGGACCAATCGATAACGTTCGCGGTCGACGACCACCCACTCCTCGTCCCAGTCCGGCAGTAGCTCCCCGCGAGTCAGGAGCAGCGGAACTCGCGCGAGGTCCTCCGAGCACGGCTGGTGAACCAGGTTGTGCGCCAATTCGGTGAGGTATGCCAGGTCGACGGAGACATTCGGGTGGAGGCGAAGCCGATCACCGCTGATCTCCACCAGTGCGTCCTGCACGCGGCGCAAGCGCCACAGAGCGGTTCGCAGACGCTGCGCCGCGCAACGATCAGCGCATTCCGGCCACAGCGCACCGGCAAGGCGGCCCCGGGCGACCGGTCGGTTCAGCAGTGCCAGATAGGTCAGCACCCGTTCTGCCGCGTGCGGAACGGAAAGCGGGCGACCGCTGCCGCGCACGGCGAATTCCTCGACCAACGTGAGCTGGAAACACGTTGTATTCATGGCATTGTGGTCGATGAGCACCATTTCACCACTCGATCGCGACGTCGGTCTTCATTTCGATGGCGTACGGCGGGCCGATGGATCTCGGCTACCTCATAGCAGAAATCATGCCCATGCCAGGAACTCTTGGCGCGAGTAGCCCACTACGTGATCCCTGGACCATCTTCGACTTCCATTCACCACTGGATCTCCGAAACCGCGCTCAACGGGCCGGATAGTTCCTCCGGCGCCACGTGGAGGTCCGCGTCTCGCAGGGTTTGCGGGAAGTGGACGAGCGCCCGCTGCTCGATTTCGGTCAGCGGAACCTGGAAGACGCGGAACTCGTCCAGGTCCAGCGCTTCCAGTGGCTGCAGATTCTGGCTCAGCAGAAATCCGCGGGCCTTCAGCTCGCCGTTCTCGACGAACGCGAGGACCTTCCAGAACTCGCGCGGAATCTTGACCTGCCGGAACTCCCGGTCGTCGTCGGCGAAGACCGGGCCGCCGAACGCGCTCACTTTGAGGTCGTCGACGCTGGCGTCGGCGAAGACCGCGTCTTCGAGACGGCCCCAGATCCCGTTGCGCCCGCTCTGATTGAAGTCGTCCATCTGCGGGGTGATGTTGGTGTAGAAGAACGAGTCCTTGTTGGCTTTCGCGGCCTCGGCCGGACTGCCCCAGAGCAGATCGGCCCGTCGCGCAAGGTGGCCGCGATCGAGCCGGTTTTCGCGGTACAACTCGTTGCCGACCTGTGCGTCCGCATCGAGTCTCGGGTCTTTGACGAAGTCGATCTTCTTTCGCGACAGTTTCTTGATCGAGGCGCCGTCGATGTTCCACGCCACCCAGACGGCGAACCGGCGGGAGCGGCGCATCGCGAGGGAGAAATGCTTGTAATGCAGCACCTCCGAGCCGTCGAACGCCGTCGCGATGTCGGGGCGAACCGCCGCGTCGACCACAGGCAGCGAAATCGGCGGCGCGAGGAACCGCGGGTCGTATCCGGTCGCGGTCGCGGCCTCCTCGACGGTGATGCTCTCCGGAATCGACGTTCCCAGCGCTTCGAACGCTTCCGGTTCGGATACCTTCTCGTTCCCGGTGAACTGCACCGATATCTCGGTGGCCGGTTCCCCGTCGATGTCCTTGTAGCCGACACCGATCGAGGAAATGTCGGGATCCGCGAGCAAATCCTCACCCTTGGTCCGGAGGAACTTTCGCAGGGCGATGATCAGGTCGCCCTGCCGACGGTCGGATAGATAGTTTTTCGCAGGCATTTGTTGACTCCATGTTCGGGCGAACGTGGTGGCGCCGGGCGCAGGCCACCGGCCACCACCATCCTTGGTTCGCCGGACGGGGAGGTGCACGAGTAGTGAACTACTCGAAAGGAGTCTTTTTATGGGTCATATGATTTGTTTGAGAATTGAATCGACTGTCGGACACAGCGACGTCGAGATCGACCTCTGACCGGCTCCGGCGCCGAGCACGCACCGGAGCCGGTCGGCGACCGCGATCAGCGCAGGGTCTTCAGCAATTCGTCCGCGACACCCGCCGACGAAGCCGGATTCTGGCCCGTGATCAGCGTGCGGTCCACCACCACGTTCGGCGTCCAGGGGTCGGCCTCGCGGAAATCGGCACCGATCTGGCTCAGGCGGTCCTGGAGCAGCCACTTGGCTTTGCCGGCGAGACCCGCCTGCGTCTCTTCGGCGTTGGTGAAGCCGGTCAGGGTGTAGCCCGCGAAGCTGTTGGCGCCGTCATCCTCGGTGGCGGCCAGCAGTGCGGCCGGTGCATGGCACACCACCGCCAAGGGCTTGCCCGATGTCAAGGCGGCGGTGAGCAGGCGTCCGGAGTCGGCGTCGACCGCGAGATCTTCCATCGGCCCGTGCCCGCCCGGGTAGAACACCGCCGCGTAGTCGGCGAGGTCGACGTCCGCCAGGACGACAGGGTTGTTCAGCTCGGTACTCGTGGCGATCACCTGCGCGCGATGGTCGGCGGTCTCCTGATCGCCGTTGACCTCCGCGGCGAGGCTGCTCTTGTCCACGCTCGGTACGACGCCGCCGGGCGTGGCGACGACGATCTCGTGGCCCGCGGCCTTCAGCTTCTCGAAGGGCACCACGAACTCCTCGGCCCAGAAGCCGGTCGGGTGCTTCGTCCCGTCGGCGAGCGTCCAGTAGTCGACGCCGGTCATCACGAAAAGGATCTTCGACATGTTGTCTCCGTCGTCAGGAACCCGGTAACCGGGGTTCGATCATCGAACAATGTCGCGCCGACTCGAACGCAGTTCTCAGCCGTTCTCCAGGCACGCTGGGTCGTCAGCGGCGACACCGTCGACGGTAGTCCTGCACATCCATGGCTGACGAATAAGAGGACCGATTTCAGACATCGGATTTTCGATGGATCGGTGAACACTGATGCGATGCTTCCGCGCGCAGGCCGACGTGGCCACGAAACCCGGCCCTCCACACGGGACCAAGCTCTCGACATCAAGTCGGCAAACGTTTAGCTACCGAATTCCAGCTGATCTCGCCCACTCGGGAGCTCGGTGACCTATTGTCCGGAAGAGCGTCGGTAGCGATCTTCCTCGGCACGAAGGAGAGTCCGTCGATGACCAGTTCCTGGATTTCCCGGAGCATCGTGGCCGGCACCGGGGCGGTGGCGGTTCTCGTTGCCCAGGCCGCTCCCGGGCTTGCCCACGTCACCGTGTCGGCCCCGGATGCGTCTCGCGGCGGCTCCGCGGTACTGGTGTATCGGGTGCCGAACGAATCGACGGCAAACAGTCCGACCGTCGAGCTCCGAGTCCAGATCCCCGGGGTTACGGCTGCCGACACCGAGGCGATGCCGGGGTGGAAGACCGCGGTGCGCAAGGACACGGCCGGCGACGTCACCGAGATCACGTGGACCGCGGACGCTGGTGGCGGAATCGGCCCCGACCAATTCGGCCAGTTCTCGGTGCTCGCCAACGGACTGCCCGACACCGACAAGATCGTCACGCCCGCGGTACAGACCTACGCGGACGGACAGGTGGTGCGGTGGGATCAAGAGTCCGAGTCCGGCGACAGCGAGCCCGAATATCCCGCTCCCACCCTGACTTTGGCGGCGGGGCATTCCGGTGGCGCCCCGCATCACGGCGATATCCGTTCCGCGTCCTCCGATGACCACGCGGACGACACGACCGCCCGATGGCTCGGTGGCATCGGCATCGCACTCGGCGCCGTGGCCCTGCTCGCCGCGATCGGCTTCGGGGTCCGCCGCAAGCCCTGACCACGGCGGCGGCCGAAACGCAATGGTCACGGCCACCGGGGCGACCGGGGACCTCGGCCCGAGCCGAGCAGGTAGCGGAGCCATACTGGACAAATGACAGAGACGGGACGGTGCCAGCAGGACTCTGCGCACAGGGTGCTCGGCGGCTGTCCCGAGATCGGCAGTTTTCGATTCTGGTTCGCCGATCAAAGGTGGGAGTGGTCCGAGGACGTCGCCGCGATACACGGCTACTCTCCCGGTGAGGCCGAGCCGTCCACCGAGCTGGTGCTGAGCCATCAGCACCCCGACGACCGCGAGCAGGTCGCCAAGACGCTCACCGACGCCATCGACACGGCTGCGCCGTTCTGTAGCCGCCACCGGATCATCGACACGTCCGGCGACACCCACGACGTGATCGTGATCGGCGATCAACTGGTGGACGAGGACGGCACCGTCGTCGGCACCGCAGGCTACTACCTCGATGTCACCGAGACGCTGCAGGACAACCGGCAGGAAGCCCTCGACGACCTGCTACCCGATCTCATCGACGCCCGCGCGGTGATCGAACAGGCCAAAGGCATCGTCATGTTCGTCTACGGCGTCACTGCCGATCAGGCGTTCCGGGTGCTGCGCTGGCGCTCCCAGGAAACCAACGTCAAGATCCGCACGCTGGCCGAGCAACTGGTCTCCGACATCGTCGCGATGGGCGGTGCGCTGGTTCAGCAGCGCACCCGTTTCGACCATCTCCTGCTGACTCTGCACGACCGTGTGACCTCACCCGGATCTTTCGCCGATTGACCGGCGCGTGCCGCTGGAGGACCGGACCATTCCCTTGGTGCGCATGAGGAATTCACCGAGATAGCTGTCGTGCGGGACGCCGGGACGCAACCAGGTGGTCGGGTTGTCGCCGAGGTAGAGGTTGGTGATGGTCGGCTCGTCCAGCAAGGCGTCGATGAGATCGCGTCGCTCGGTCATCGCGGTGAGAACCAACGAATCACGCAGCGGCGCAACGCCCTCCGAGGGCGACCACGGCCCGACCCACACACACGGGAAGGCGAGTTCCACCGCGAGTTGCGGCGCGCTGCTGCTGTCGACGAGGTGGACCGCGGGACGTAGGACGGCCGCGCCCGGGGACACCTCGTCGACGATGGTGTCGCCGCCCAGCAGCGGACGGGCGTCGCCCGCGATCTGGTGCAGGTAACGGTCCATCGCCGCCACGGATTCGGTGGGCTGCACGGTCAGGATCGCGTCGGGATGCTCGGCGGGCAAACTCGGGATCGCCGCCAGCTCCGCGGCGAGCGCACGCGCCAGCGGCTCCGGGTCGCCCTCGACGAGCACCGCGGTGGTGCAGGTGCAGGCCGTGCCACCGAGATGGCTCACCGACTCGGCGATCAGCGCGACCTTGTCGCGCCAGTCCACGTCCGCGGTCACCAGGATCTTCGAGCGTCCCGGCCCCTGGGTGAGCACCCGCGCGCTGCCGCCGTACTTGTCGACCACGTCCTGTCCGCCGTAGACGATGGCGAAATCGGATTCGGCGACCAGCACGTCGGCGGCCGCGTAGTCGGTCGGCAGCAAGGTGACCAGCTCCGACGGCATGCCTGCCATGCGCAGTGCACTGACCAGACGAAACGCGGTGTACGGCTCCCGCGTCGATGGCCGCACCGCCACCTTGTAGCCGAGCGCCAGCGCCTCGGGCCACAAACCGTGCACCGCGGGCGTGTTCCCGGCCGCGTGCACGGCGAACAGGTCGCCTTTCCTGGTCCAGACCGCGCAGCCGCCGAGGGTGCGCTCGTCCTGCCAGTCCGCTACCGCGCCCTTCGGCATCGCGAACTCGAGCGTGGCGCGCTGCTCGCGCAGCACGTCCGCGACCCACCGCACCGATTGCCACACCACCGCCAGCGGCACGCCCGACGCGACGCAGACCAGTTGGGCGTACTCGTCCGGTCCCAGCCCGCCGATCTCGGCCTCGGTGAACAGGTCGGCCGCACGTTCCAGCACCGCGAACCGCTCGGCGGCGGGCAGCACGGGCGCCTTGCGCATCGCCGCCAGCGCGCGCCGCACATACAGCGGCGGCACCTGGGAGATCTCCCCGATCGGCGCGCCGGACAGCGTCGTCAGCGGCTTGCGGTCGCGCGCGCGATAGCCGCCCTGCGGGCCGAGCGCGTCGATGTGCACGAACTCGTCCATCAGTACACCCCCTCGATCACCTCGGTGCCGCCGAACGAGGTCATCGGCCCGACGTCGGCGACCGAACAGCCGATGGCGCCCTTCGGCGCCTCGATCTTCATGGCGATGTCGCGTTCCGGATTGTTCGGCAGCAGAGCGTATTTCGTGAGGTGATGCATCACGACCTGACCGCGCTCCCCGTAGGCGACGTCATCGCCGGTCTCCGGGTCGACCACCTCGAACGCGAGGTAGGGGCTGGGCGGGTCGAAGACGGGCAGCCCGTCCTGGCGCTCCTCGTCGCGCTCGCGGGACATGCCCAGAATGGTGGTGCTGCCGTAGAGCCCCTTGAGCGGAATGCCGGGGAAGATCTCCTCCCGGAAGATCTCGCGGGAGTCGGCGTTCATGTGCGCTCCACTCCAGCAGATGAACTTGATTTTCCGGCGAATCTGCTCCACCAAGTCGTCGCGGCGCGCGATCCGTTCCAGCAGCGGCGGCGTGGTGATCAGTATCCCGACGGACTGGGTGGTGAGGATCTGCGCGACCTGGTCGACGACGTGCTCTGCGTAGCGTTCGGTGTTCTCGGTGTCGCCGCGCGCGATCATCTGCTTGATCCAGCGCGGATCGAGATCGACGGTGAAGCGGACGCCGCGATGTCTGCGCGCCCGGCGCTGCGCGAACTCACCGAACATGTGCGGGCCGCTCGGCGCCACGGCCAGCGTGTTCACCGTGCCGAGGTCCGCGTAGTGGTGCTCGTCCCAGCTGAGCGCGAACTCCATCCAGCGGTCGAACATGACGAACCGTTTCGGCGCGCCGGTGGTGCCCCCGCTCTCGTAGATGCCCGCGATGTCGCGGTCGGCGCCCTGCAAACCGCGCGGAATCAGGTCCTCCACGGCGACGGTGCGGAATTCATCGATGACATTGGGAAAGCGGCGCAGATCCGCGAACGTGCGGACGTCGGCGACCGGATCGAAATCCAGCGTCCGCGCCCGGCGCAGCCAGTACGGGCTGCCGGTCTCCTCGCTGAAATGCCACGCCATCACAGCGCGCAAGTATTCGTCCGCGTCGATCATCGCGTAGTCGTGCGCGGCGAGGTCCAGAATTACGGGGCGCATGCGCGGCCTCCAGTGACGTGCCCCGAATCGGGGCATACAGCTCGAACGCGGCAATCTTCTCCTGTCCGCGCCGATCACGAACGCCGCGCCGCGCAGTTCGATCCCCCGATAGGACACGCTTATGGATCCGATTCGCCACATGCCACGTGTGAGACGACCGTACCGACACCAGACCCCACGGTCCTGGTGGCGGGCCGTGTGCCCCGACTGCTATAAATTGAGTGAGCGCTCAATGAAATAATATCCGCCGATGCTCCGGTCCGGCCGAACCGCGAAAGTAGGACGCATGCGCACAGTCGACCCGGACCAGTACGCGGCCAAACGGGAGGCGATTCTGGATGCTGCCGCCATCCTGTTCGCCGAGAACGGATACGACGCCACTCGCACCGCCGACATCTGCCGTGCGGCCGGCATGAGCACGGGCAACATGTTCCACTACTTCCCCACCAAGCGCGCCGTACTGCTCGCCGTCGCCGAACGCGACGGGCAGCGCATCGGGGCGGCGCTGGCGCCGATCGCGCAGGCCGACGACATCGCGGCGGCACTACTGGACACGCTGGAGGAGATCTGTCATCTGGCCGCGGACCGCTCGGCGGCGGGCCTGCAGTTGGAGATCTCCGCCGAGGCGCATCGCGATCCGGAGCTCGGCACGTTGTTCCGGAACAACGACCGGGTGCTGCGCTCGGCGTTCGAATCCGCCATCGCGGCCGGAATCGAACGGGACGCCTTCGATTCGAGCCTGTCACCCGCTCGCACCGCCACCTGGCTTGCGGCCCTCATCGACGGCGTCTTCTCCCGAGTGGCCGCCGACCCGGATTTCGATCCGCTCGCCGAGGCGCCGACCTTGCGCCGATTGGCCCAGCGACTGCTCACCGGCTCCGCCGAGGACGCCGATCCATGACCTCGATCCACCGCCTCCCTGCCGCCGTGGACCGGGCGCAAACCTCCCGCCGCCGAGACCACCGTAGCGGCGGGATGAAGAAGGTCGTCGGACGAGGCTCGCCCCTCATAGTCTCGTCCGACGACCGGAACCCATGTGGTTCCATTGCCGATGGATGGCGTGCCGTATGACAGTCTCCGGACAACAAACCGACTTGCATCAGACCGGGTCTGCGCGCCGCTGGATCCGCCACGCATTGGTCGTGCTGATGGCGATCACTGTGCTGGCAGCCGCCACGATGGTGTGGGTGGTCCATCAGAACACCTACGCCCTGCGGGAGCAGCGCGTCACCATCCTCGGCGGACTCCAGCCGCTGCATGGTGTCTTGGCGTGGCCCGAGACACGCGAGAAACCGGTCGGGGTCGTGGTTTTCGTGCACGGCGACGGGCCGGTCGACGCCACGCACGACACGTTCTACCGGCCCTTGTGGGAAGCATTCGCCCGCGCCGGCTTTGCCTCGCTGTCGTGGAACAAACCGGGAATCGGCGGCGCGCCGGGGAACTGGCTGGATCAGACCATGCACGATCGGGCCGATGAGACCCTCGCCGCCATCGCGTGGGCGAAACAGCAACCCGGCATTGATCCGCAACGCATCGGGCTGTGGGGTGCGAGCCAGGCCGGATGGGTCATGCCCGAAGTCGCGGTCCGGCTACCGGAACTGCGCTTCGTCATTGCGGTCTCACCAGCGGTCAACTGGTTGCGGCAAGGCCGATATCACCTACTCGCGCAACTCGATGACGCCACACCCGCCGAGGTACAGGCCGAGGTCGCGCGCAGCGACAAGACCCTCGACCTGCTGCGCGCCGGCGCCACCTTCGAACAGTACGAGAACGCCATTGGCGACACCCGCGGCCTGACCCCCCACCGCTGGCGGTTCATCACGAAGAACTACACCGCCGACGCCACCGCCGACCTGGCCGCACTGCGTGTCCCGGTTCTGCTCATCCTCGCCGGCCACGACCGCAACGTCGATGTCGCCGACACCGAAACCGTGTATCGGCGTGCAGTGCCGCGACTCGAGGTCCAGCACTACCCCGACGCTACCCACGGCCTCACCCGCGCCGACATCGAAAGCTCCGCACTGAAGACGTTCGTCGTCGCGGTCGCCGCACCTCGTGCACTGTTCGCCTCCGGCTTTCTCGATGATCAGACCAGCTACCTGCAACGCATCCGCTGAGACGTAAGCCTGTACCGTCGCGGCGATCCTGCTTCGGGAGCCTCACGCCGAGTCGGCCGTGCGCCGGTGTCGACGCCGCCGACCAGCGGCTACGCAACGGTCATCTCTCCCATCTCGGACCAGTCGGTGGCATCTATGGTCTGGCTGATGATCTGGGGAGTCGACGCGAGTGCCTGCGGCAATTCGTTCATCGCGGTTTCGAAGTGGGGGCTGCCCACGTGCGCCGCGCCAGCGGCCTGGTCGCGGAAAGCTTCTATGAGCACGAATTCGGTGGGGTCATCGATGCTGCGGGACCAGTCGAACCAGAGGTTGCCTTCCTCGGCGCGAGTCGCAGCGGTGAACGAGGCGACGAGGTCGAGCCAGCGATCGGTCCATTCGGGCTTGGTCTTGAACTTGACGACGATGAAGATCATTGCGCGCCTCCTCCGGCACAACCCGGGCCAGTTCGGGTGCGGGGCGGGTCAGATGCATTCGTTGCTGCAGGCGGGCGAACAGCTCCGCGACCGCAGTGCTCAGCTCGGGGCGGTCCCGTCTCACGGGCGTTCCGCCGTTCCCATGCCGTTGTCGCGGGCTTCGATAGCCTTGACGGTCTTTCCGAGTGCCTGTCTCAAGACGCGCCTGCCGATGGTCCCGACCACGACTCCGAGGACCCGTCCCTTGAGGTTCTTGCCCTCGCGCACCACGACGACATCCACATCGGTCGTCCCATCGGGCCGGCGCGTGAAGGTATACGTGTGACCCGAGTGGCCGCCCCACACGTTCGAATCGGTGGTCGTCATGACGACACGATCGGGGTCCGACCAGTCGTAGTGCAGGCGTTCCCAGATGCCGTGCGAGCCCTCCGTGACGTCGGCCTGACGTCGGCCCCGGTCGTGCACCTCGAGATATTCGTCGGCGCTATTGCCGAACAGCTGCGAGCGGCCCGGCCCGAAATCGGTGAGCGCCGCAACGAACTCCTCCGGTGTCGAGTTCGTCGTCTCCTTGAAGTGGATGGTGGACATTGCTTGCTCCTTCTGCTGTAGGGGGACGGGTTCAGAGACCCTGGTCCGCGCGCTCGGCGTTGTCGAGCTACAGCGCGCCGACCACGGCTTCGAGAACGGATACCGACGCATGCGGATTGCGTACTCGCTCCAGCCGCACGTAATAGTCGATGCTGACTCCGGCCAGCTGAGCGACTTCCTCCCGCCGGAGACCGGGAAACCCGGCCCACGCCGAGGGACCGGGAAGACCTGGGGACCGGGGAAGACCTGCTCGCTCCGGGATGATGCGGGCCCACCGAGACCGCCGAAATGCCCGAAGATCGGATTTGGACGCCTTCCCGCCCATGCTCCCCAGGCTAGCGCGAACAGAGGGCGCGTCCAGCGGCATCGGAGCAGCCCGCCTCGTCACCGCACTGAAGGAGGACGGCCAGCACGCCAAGTACCGCAACTGGATGTCACCGACCTCGACAGCGTGCGAGCCTTCGTCACCGACGTGCTCGTCCGCCACGGACGGGGCGCAGGCCGTGTGTAGTGAGCACGACTGCGTCAGCTATGTGGCAGAGCGTTAGGTCGGTCTGCTGCCGGTTTGTTGGCGCAAGTCAGAGTTTCGACGCTCTGTGATGGGTCTATTCGCCTGAGCTTGGTCCAGCCGGTCCAGCCTCGCTTCTTCAGTAGCTCGGTCAGTCGACGTGCCGGCGGCCAGGTGTCGAACGCCAGCGTGTCCAGCAGTTCGACCAACGGTGGCTCGATGTCGGGGTCATTGAGACAGTCCTCGCGGTGCTCGTCGGCTATCTGCGTGATATTGCGCCGCGGGCAGGTCGAGGCGTCCGACCTCCGCCATAACAGCGACGAAATCGCTCAGGAACGCTTCGAAGGAGTACCGGTCGGTGGCCGGGGAGAGGCCATGACCCCGCAGGTCGAAGGTGACCACGTCATGATCGCGCCGCAGCTGCTCGGTCAGCTCGTGCAGATCAGCCTGTGTCGTGCGGAGCCCGGGGCACAGGACCAGCGGTCGTCCCCGACCGCCGCGGGACAGCGAGATCGTGACACCGTCGTGGTGAACAGTGAATTGCCGCGTCGCATCGGATTTCGTAGTCATGCCACCATGCTGAGAGGTTGACCCTGCGTCGGGGTCAACTCTCGGGACGTTCTGTCATCCGCGCCCATGACCAAGTCCGAGCAACCGACATAACGCTCCCCTGCGTCATGTTCATGGCAGCACATCGCCCCTCGACGGTCGCTAGCGTCGCAGTAACGCGGCAAGCCGTTCGAGGCTCTGCCCCCAGCCGTCCTCGGCGCCGTCGTCCGGGCTGAGCGGGCCGGGCGCGAGCAGGTGGAAGGACATGGTCGTCTTGCCGTCGGCGGTGTCGGCGAAGTTCACCGTGATCACGGATTCGGACGTCACGCCACCGTCACCGGTCGGGTCGCCCCAGGTGAACACGAGGCGCTCGGGCGCGACGATCTCGCGGAAGGTCCCCGCGATCGGATACGTGCTGCCGTCGGCGTCGGACCGCAGCATCGAGTCGTACCGGCCGCCGACGTGTGGTTCGACGACGATGTGCTCGCGCGGCGCCGAGAAGCCGTGCGGACCCGCCCATTCGGTGAGCTGGCCGGGGTCCAGCCAGGCCTGAAAGACCAATTCGCGCGGCGCGTCGAAGACGCGGACGATGGTGAATTCGCGGTCGCTCATTACTGCGCTGCCTCCTCGTGTGCAGGGCGCGGCGCCGGGTCGGCGGAGCCTTTCATCCATTCGGGCGCGCTATCGGGGTAGCGGGTGCGGAAGTCCATCAGGCCGACCCAGTTCGGACGCACCACGATTCGCTCCATCCGGGGCGCGAGTTCGGACAGGAAGTGGAGATACTCGGCGACCTGCTCGGGGCCGCCCTTGCGCATCGCCGCCGCGTACTCCGGCAGCAACCCGTCGGCTTCGCCGACTTCGGCACGGCCGCGGATCAGAAGGACCTCCGGCGGGGCGTCGTTGGTGTCGATGGTGATCGCGACGTCCGGACGGGCACGCAGCATCCGGGACCGCTTGGACGGCGCGAAGCCGGTCATGACGAGTTCGGTGCCGTTCCACCAGAAGTTGACCGGTAGCACGCGGGGCGTGCCGTCGGCGGCGGTGAACGCGAGGCGCGCGGGGATATTCGCGGCGAGAAGGCGTTGGGCGATGTCGGTGTCGAGCAGGCGGAGATCGCCTTGCGGCAGAGCACGGTCGGTCATGCGGAGCTGTCCTTCTTCTGTATCCGGTGCAGGTGTTCGTCGAGGCGATCGAATCGGCCATCCCAGAACTTCCGGTAGCGCTCCAGCCAGTCGGTAGCCGCACCGAGCGGCCCGGCTTCCAACTGGCACGGCCGCCATTGGGCGTTCCGCCCGCGCGTGATGAGTCCGGCCCGCTCGAGGACTTTCAGATGCTTGGAGATCGCGGGAAGACTCATCGCGAACGGCTCGGCGAGTTCGGTGACGGTGGCTTCGCCGTCGGCCAGCCGGGCGAGGATCGACCGGCGAGTCGGGTCGGCCAGTGCGGCGAAGGTTCGGCTGAGTGTGTCGTCCGTCATCTACTTAACCATCTGGATAATTAACTTACAGGTTAAATGATCGCCGAGGCGAGGTGGGATGTCAACAGGTGCGCGGACTTGCGCATGGTTGGAGTCTTGCCACCGTCGCGGAGGCGACCGGGCGGCCTCAGATTCCGAGCACCTGCCACACCGCGGCCAGCACCCGTTCCCGGCGGGCGACAGACCACGGCCGCCCCTCATCGAATCCGGCGAGCACGAGTCCGTCGACGACCACGTCCAGCAGGTCCGCGGCAGTGCCCGCATCGGCGATTCCGAGAGAGGAGAGCAGGCTTCGCACCCGGGCATCCCACCAGTCGTTGAACGCGTCGAGCTCGGTGCGCAGCACCGGCTCACTGCGAGCTCCGATGACCAGCGCCAGCCAGAAACGGTGGGTCCGCTCCTCCGGGGTCTGCACGGCCCATTCGATCAGAGCTCGCAGCGCCGCCGCGCCGCGCTCGGCGCCGACAACCGTTTCCGCCTCGGCGCGCCGGGCATCGACCTCGCGACGAACCGCGTCGCGCAGCATGTCTTCTCGCCCACCGACGTAATGGGTCACCGCGGACGTCGAGGCCCCGATGCGCTCGGCCACGGCGCGAATCGTCACCGCCCCGAACCCGTCGACGATGGCGATGGACAGCACGGCGTCGCCCACGGCGGCGAGTCGGGCAGCGTGATCGACTCGGCGGGGCATAGCCTGAGCATAGCCCTTTATGCAACACTTGTTTTACAACACATGTTTCATAAAAGGAGCTGCACATGGATCGCACGACGGTCGCGATCATCGGCGCCGGATTCGCAGGCCTCACCGCCGCCCGGGCATTACAGGCCCGTGGCATCGACGTACTCGTGCTCGAATCGGCCGACCGGGTCGGCGGTCGTGCACTCACGGTGCGCTCGGCCGCGGGCACTCCAGTCGACCTCGGCGGGCAGTGGATCGGCCACGACCATGCGCGGATGACCGCGCTCGCGAGCGAGTTCGGGATGACGCTGTTTCCCACCCATACCGACGGGAGAGCTCTCGTGGTCGAGGGTGACCGGCGATTGGGGCACATGCCGCTCACCATGGCTGCCGCGGGGCTCGCCATGCTCCGGCTGGAGCTGATGGCGCGCACCGTCACCCATGAGCGCCTGGACCGAGTGACCGTCGCCGACTGGGTGGGCAGGGTGTCGAGCAGACGGGCACGGCGGCTGCTGGACGTGGTTCTGTCCGAAGCGCTGGCTGTTGACCTCGACCGGGTTTCGGTACGCGCGCTGACCACCGGAATCCGATCGGCGGGCGGCCTCCGGGTGATGCTCGGTACCGTGGGCGGCGCACAGGAGTCCCTGCTGTCCGGCGGGGCGGGTGCGCTCGCCGAAGCGCTTGCCGCCGAACTGGGTGCCGCTGTTCACTTGAATCGCCCCGCGAGCGCGATCACCCGCACAGCCACAGCCGCGACGATCGACACCCCCGCCGGGACGGTCCATGCCACGCGAGTAATCATCACCGCCCCGCCCCCGATCGCCGCAGCGATCCGGCATGATCCACCACTGCCTCCGCAACGCCAACTGGCACAGCGCAATACGGTGATGGGCACGATCTACAAAGCCGTCGCCGTTTATGACACGCCGTTCTGGCGCGACAGCGGCTTCAGTGGGGAGATCGTCGCCCTGGACGGTCCGGCCCCGGCCTCATTCGACATCTCGCCGCCCGGCGGACCCGGCCATCTGTGCTTTCTCATCCCCGGCCGAGCCGCCCGCGCCCTCGACCGGCTCACACCGGCAGACCGTCGCGACACCATCTTGGCCGCGTCGGCCAGGCACCTCGGCGGACCCGCGGCGAAGCCACTGAGCTGGCACGAGAAGTCCTGGCACCACGACCCGCACGTCGGTGGCGGATACTCGGCCCTGCCGACGCCCGGTTTCCTGACCGCGATCACCCACGCGGCGGCGTCGACGGGCCCGATCCACTGGGCGGGAACCGAAACAGCGCCCCGCTGGACCGGCTACTTCGAGGGCGCCGTGCAATCCGGTGAACGCGCTGCCCAGGAAGTGGTTGCCGCGCTGGCATGATCGGCGCTCGCGCCGACGGCCTCGGGTCACGCCGTCCGCCGTCGTAGCAGTTGGTCGATCCTCAGGCACCGGTATACCGACGCCTCCACGCGGCCTACGAGATCTTCACCCTTCCCGGGCCGGGTTCATTCTCGGACATCTAGAACTCCGTGCGTGGCGAGCGCGGGATTGCCCATGGGTGGCCGACGCCTGAAACGATCTCGGCTCGAGCGGCTGCTGATGTATCTGGGGCGCAGTGACTCTGCCGAGATGTCCGACGCCGCGGCGCGACCCGGCAACGGCTCAGCGTCGGACGCGCCGCCAGTTCCAGGAGCGGCCCCCGGAACCTACGCGCGCGCCGGTACCGAATCCCGCGAGATGCAGGGCGATCAACAATAGTCCGACGACGACGAGGGTACCGTCGGTAATGGCCGCACCGAGGGTGGTATTTCCCAGGTCGAGAATGAGCGCAAGACCGAATGCGACGGCGGCGGCGATGGCGAGCATGAGAACCTCCTGATGTTCCGCCGGAAACGATGACACCCGAGCAAGTTCATCGAGTTCCTCTGTTCCGCATACCCCCGAGCCGCGCCAACACACAGTTGTGACGCGAATTGGCCGGCACAACCTGCTACGACCTCGATCGCACGCGTGCTCGGGGTCTCACGATCAGCCATCGACAAGCAGCTGTCCAGTTCATGGTGACCGCTCCTGAGCACCATTCCCAGCTAGTGCGGTGTCGGCAAGGCAGCAATAGTGGCGCGCAGCGCTTCTGCGGTAGGAGTCGGTTCGATGTCGAATTCCGCGGTGGCGGCGGAGGAATCGATGACGAACGGACGATCGAACTGGTAGCGCAGCTCGGGCAGCTCGCGGGCGTCGGCATCGAAAAGCCCGGCGGCCCACAGCATCGCGGCCGGCATTCGGTGCACACGTGCGGGTGCTGCGTCGGCAACCGTCGCGGCTAGTCCAGCGAGGTCACGGATCGACATCGGCGGCGCGGTCGGCGTGTGCCATGCTCGGCCCCAAGCGTTCTCGTCATCCGCTACTGCCACCAGGGTGCGTGCGGTGTCGCCGACATCGGTCCAGCTGTGCGCGGTGTCCAGATCGCCGGGGAACAGCGCCCGGCGGCCGACGAGCACGGCGGGCAGAACAGTGGCGGTGAAGACCGATTTCGCCCCGGCACCGAGATAATCCGACCCGCGCACCTCGGCGGTACGGACCCGACCCACCTCGTGGGCGGCAAGCGCCTCGCCCCATAGTTTCGCACGCACCCGCCCTTTCTCGCTGTTGGGGCGCAGCGCCTGCCGCTCGGTGATCGGCCCGTCGACTTGCCCGTAGCCGTAAAGATTTCCGACACTGAGCAGTCCGGCGCCGGTCACCTCGGCGGCATGGAGCGCGGCGGCGGCCAGCGGCGGGAAATCCCTGGTCCAGCGGTGGTACGCGGGCTGAGCGCACTGGAAGACGACGCCCGCGCCCGCACAATGCCGGCTCAGCTCGGCGGCATCGGTCGCGTCGGCGGCGATCCGCTCGACCAGCGGGTGATCCGGACCGCTGCCGCGCCGGGTGATCAAGCGGACCCGGTCGCCGCGTGCGGCGAGCAGCTGGGCGGTGGCCGATCCAACCGGACCGGCCCCGAGTACGACGTACAGAGACATGGCGATCCATTCTTTTGCGTTCCGTTTCGAGAACACTGTTCTCGCTCGAATTGAGCGTAACCGTGAACGCCGCTCCGAGTCAAGAACAATGTTCTCTATCGAATCCACCGTTCTCTGAACGGTTAGTTGTTCTCTATACTTCGGGTATGTCCGCCCCGTCGTTGCGCGCCCGCGTCCGCTCCGAGATGACCGAGGAGATCAAGGCGGCCGCGCGCAGGCGACTGGCGGTGGATGGCGCGAATCTGTCCCTGCGGGGTGTCGCGCGCGACTTGGGCATCGTCGCCTCCGCGCTCTACCGGTACTTCCCGAGCCGCGACGAACTGCTGACGGCTTTGATCACGGAGGCGTACGGAGCGCTCGCCGCCACCGCCGAAGCCGCCGATGCGAAGCCGCCCGCCACCGACCTCCGCGGCCGGTGGCTTTCGGTGTGCTCCTCCGTGCGGGACTGGGCGCTGGCACATCCGGCCGAGTACGGCCTCCTCTACGGCAGTCCGGTACCCGGCTACAACGCACCCGACGACACCGTGGCGCCCGCGGCCGCCGTCGTTTTCCGGCTCGTCGCCATCGCGCAGGCCGGCTCGACAGAGCTGACGACGCCGCCGCTTCCGACTCCACTACCCGCGCCGGTCCGCGCCGACCTGCGCCACCTGATCGAGCAGCAAGCCTCCGACCTGCCCGAGGAGGTGCTCGACCGAGTTTTCCTCGCCTGGACCCACCTGTTCGGCCTGCTCAATTTCGAAATCTTCGGCCGCCTCGACAGCACCATCGAAGCCCGTGCCGACTACTTCGCCCACCACATGAACCTGATGGCGGATCTGGTGGGCCTGCCGTAGCCGGTCCGGCTCGGCAGCGGCGTGTCTCCGTCCGGTTCGAGCGACCATTCGCCGCTCGGCGCTACGGTGACAGCACCGAGATACGCCGCGTTCCATTCGACGACCGAACATCACTCATCGTGGAGGAACATTGCCGAGCTCGTTCACTCGAAGGGGATTTCTGACCAGCGCGGCCACCTCGGCAACGGCCGCGGCCGCAGTCTCGGCCGGGGCCGCACCGGGCAAAGCGCGAGCGGATATCGATCCGGACAAGCCGAACATCCTCGTGATCATCGTGGACGAGATGCGCACACCGATGTGGTTTCCCGATCAGGGGATATTGGATCGCGTGCTGCCGAATATCGCCCGGATCCGCGAGGGCGGTGTGTCGTTCGACAACCACTACACCGCGGCGAACGACTGCACACCGGCCCGCGGTTGCCTGCTCACCGGCCTCTACTCGCAGCAGACGGGCGTCATGGTCGTGTCGGGGTCGACGCTGACGCCGCTGTTCCCGACGTGGGGGTCGATGCTGCGCGAGCACGGGTACGACACCACCTACTGGGGCAAGTGGCATCTCGGTAGCTACCCGGATCGCACGCCGGGCGCGCTCGAGGCGTACGGCTTTCACGGCGGTACCTATCCCTCGCCCAATGGCGCGCCGGGCCAAGGGCTGCAAGCGGATCCGAAGATCGTCGACCAATTCGTCGATTGGTTCCACAATGATTCCGGCGGCGCACCCTGGTGCACCACCGTGTCGCTGGTCAACCCGCACGACATCCAGTGGTGGCCACGCTGGACCCGCCGCGACCAATTCAACGCCGACATCCCGCGCTGGATGAACGACCTGCCGCCCAATTTCGAATCACTGGAGCAACTGTCGAAGAAGCCACGGCTGCAGATGGCATTGGTCGAGGTCTCGGCCGTGGCATTCGGGCCGGCGCCCTATGGAACGCCGGAAGCCATGCACGCCTGGATCGACATGCGCAACCTCTATCTCTGGGCCCAGCAGCAGGTCGATATCCAGATCGGGCGCGTGCTCGACACCCTGAACTCCCGCCCGGAGGTCGCGGCCAACACCGTCATCGTCTTCACCTCCGACCACGGCGATTACGCCGGTTCGCACGGCTTGCACGGCAAAGGCGGCGCCGCCTACGACGAGGCGATCCGGGTTCCGCTCTACGTCCACGATCCGCGCGGCTATCTCAGCCCGGTCGCGGGTACGAGCTCCAGGACCCAGCTCACCTCCAGCGTCGATTTCACGCCATTGCTGCTCACCATCGCCACCGGCGGAAACGGCTGGCGCGGCGACGGACGCTACGAACACCTCAGCGGGCGACTCGACCTCGCCGCGCTCTGCCGTAACCCGGGCGGCGCGGGCCGTCCCTGGGTCGCGCACACCACCGACGAGGACTCGATCGAAGAAGCCGCGATCCTGTTCAACCAGAACGCGCCGGGCCACGTGGCCATGGTGCGGACCGCCGACGCGAAATTTGCGTCCTACTCCCACTGGGTGCGCGGCCAGATCCAGATCGATGCCGCGCAAGAGCAGGAATTCGAACTCTACGACTACAGCACCGACGGCGGCCGGCTCGAGCTCGACAACCAGGCCGCGACCGGAAACCCGTTGCGCGGGGAGATGGCAGCGCTGCTCGACAACGTCATCCGGAACGAGATCCAGCAGCCGCTGCCGCCGTATCTGCGGGCCGCCCAAGAGGAAGGTATCGGCGACTACATTTCAGCGCAGACGAACGTCCTCATCCAAGCCGAGCGGATCGGCAAAGCCCTGCTGGATCTCGTGCCCCCGTCCTAGACGGCGCCCTCGAATCCACCTGGGTGGGGTCGCGCGGTCGAGCAGGAGTCGCCGCTCGGTCACGCCTCTTCGAGTGCTTCGCCGATTTCGTGGGCGACACGATCGTGCTGATTCTGCACCAGCCAATGACCGGCCCCGAGGGCCAGCGCGACCGGCCATTCGATGATTTCCGCCGCGGCCAGCGCGCCGAGTGCGCCGTAGTATGCCAACTGCTCGGGCCGAGGGATGCGGACCCGGCCGACCACCGGCAGCTCCACCGCGAAACCCTGCGCAGCCAGCACCCGATCGACGGCGTTCCTGTGGCTGGTAGCCGACTTTTCGGCCATTTGTTGCCTCCCGGTCATGGTGCATTCGCGAATTCGACGCCTGACGTCCGCACGGTGTCTGGCGTGATCAAAACTGGTGTAGGCGCCGCCTCGGAACCGTTGACGGATGCGCTGACGCAGGTGCTGACCGTGCCGTTGCGCGAGGTGTACGCGGTGCTGTGGCGCTTGGGCGTCATCGAGATCGTCGACTGATCATCCCGTTGCTGCCGGCCCGCGGTGAACAGACGCGGGGCGATGGCGGCGACCGCGGTCGCGACGGCGGCCGTCGACAGCGCCTGACACCAGCCGACCGGTCCCAGCGGCGTGCTGCCGAGCAGTTGGCTCACTCCCGGCGTGCTGATCAACGCGCCGAGTACCACCAATGAGCCGGCCGCGGTGGCGACAACCAGCGGGCTGCGCGAGTCGATGAGCGTCTGTCCCAGCTGCGTCGCGACCAACGCCACCAGTGCCACTGTCGACGCGCGGCGCCGCCGGCCCGTCAACCTCGCCATCACCCACGCGGCCATCGCGGCGGAGGCGGTCGTCGCACCACGCACCGCTACTGTCCGCCACAACGCGGCCCGGTCCGGCCCCCGGCCGGAATAACGCAGCTCCGCACTCGGCGGGCTGACCGCAAGGGCCGCGGCCGGCAGCGCATCGGTGAGGATGTTGACCAGTAGCAATTGGCGGGTGTTCAGCGGCGCCCGGCCGGTGAGCGCGGTGCCGGCGATCGCAAAAGCCACCTCGCCCGCGTTGCCGCCGAGCAGCACGGCCACGGCTGCCTGCACCCGCCGCCACAGTTGGCGGCCTTCGTCGAGGGCGTCCAGCAGCGAACGGATCCGCCCGTCGAGCAGCATGACATCCGCCGCGGTGCGGGCCGGATCGCTCCCGCGCGCGGCCACGCCGATGCCGACGGTGGCGGTGCGGATGGCTGCCGCGTCGTTGGAGCCGTCGCCGACCATGGCGCACACGTGACCCAGCCGCTGAATCGTCTCGACGATCTGCACCTTGTGCTCGGGTGACATCCGGGCGAACACCCTGCGGCTCTGCACCGCCTGCTCCTGTTCACGCCGGGACAGCGCCTCCCATTCGGGCCCGCTGATCACCTGATCCTCATCGAGGGGCAAGCCGACCGCGGCGGCGATCGCGGTGGCCGTCACAGGGTGGTCACCGGTGATCAGCCGCACCCCGATGCCACGGTCGGCCAACTCGGCAAGCACCTCGGTCGCGTCCGCGCGCGGCGTGTCCGATATGCCGAGCAACCCGGCGAACCGCAGTCCGTCGCGACACAATTCGGCGAAGGCATCGGCGTTGTCGCATACCGATTGCGCCTGCGACGCGGAGAGCTGCCGTGTGGCGACGGCAATCACCCGCAGCCCGTCGGCGGCCATCTTGCGCACCTGCCGCTGTACCTCCTCGTCGGCGTCCGCGCACGCCGCGAGCACCACCTCCGGCGCCCCCTTGATCGACAACTGTTCGCCGTGCAGGGAGGCCGAGAACGGGCGACCCGACCGGAACGGCATATGCGCCGCCGACGCGCCGCGGTCGAGGTGTCGCCCGGCCTCGGCGACCGCGCGGTCGGTTGCGTGTTCGTGCGGCACGCCGTTGGCGAGCGGTGCGGCCCGGACGGCGTGGCTGAGCACATCGTCGTCGGACAACCCGGTCGCGGCGTGCACCCTGGTCACCCGGAGCCGGTTCTCGCTGAGCGTCCCGGTCTTGTCGAAGCACACCACGTCGACGCGGCCGAGCGCCTCGACCGAACGCGGACTCCGCACCAGCGCGCCCGCGCGGGTCAGCCGCCGCGCCGACGCCTGCTGAGCCAGCGTCGCGACCAGCGGCAAACCCTCCGGAACGGCGGCCACACTGACGGCCACACCACTGCTGACGGCCTGCCGCAGACCGGTGCGCCGCAGCAGCCCGAGCGCGGTGACCACTCCCCCACCGGCAAGACTGAACGGCCACACCTTCTTCGTCAGCTCTTTGAGCTGGGTCTGCAGGCCGGCGGCCGAGCCGTCGGTGTGCGGGGTCGCGGTGGCACGGCGCGCCTGGGTCTGCGCACCGACCTCCGTGACGATCGCGACCGCGGTGCCCGTGACCACCGTCGTGGTGGCGAACAGCAGGCAAGCCCGCTCGCCGACCGGCGCGGCCGGTGTGGCGTCGACCTGCTTGGGCACCGGCAGCGACTCCCCCGTCAAGGACGACTCGTCGGCTTCCACGTCGAGCGCGTGGGTGAGCCGCGCGTCAGCGGGCACCACTTCACCGGGCCGTACCTCGATGACGTCACCGGGGCGCAGGTCGGCGGCATCGACCGTCTCGTATCGATCGGCGCCGACCAGCCTGCGGGCCGGTGGGTCCTGCGCGGCCAGTAGTCGCCGCAGCAGTCGTTCGGCCCGGATCCGCTGGGTCGCCGCCAGGGCCGCGTTCCCGGCGAGCACCGACCCGACCAGGATCGCGTCGACAGGCGAGCCCAGCACCGCGCTGGCCGCCGATCCCACCGCCAGCACCGGGATCAACGGGTCGGACAGCTCGTCGCGCATCGCGCCGCCGAAATCCCACACCGCCCGGCGCAGCGGATCGATGACCGAGCGCGCGGGGCGAGCGGCAGATGCCAGCCGCGAGCGGTTGCGCGCGGGGGCAGCCTGCGACGGTTGCAGCACCCGGCGCACCTGTTCGACGGACATGGCGTGCCACTCGCGCACGCTCATGGCAGGCGGCGGCGCCACCCTGAGCGCTCCGCTGGCGAGCCGGTATCCGGTCCATGCGCCGGCGGCGGCCCCGGCGGTGACCGGAACCAAGCCACGGGCCCGCACCCCGGGAATCATCAGCAGCGTACCCAAAAGGGAAGCGCCGGTGGCGATTTCGACACCGCGTTCACTGGCCTGACGGGCCGCGGGCAGGGCGTGCACGATCCGCCACACGCTGTCCAGGTCATCGACGAGCACGTCGGCGTGCCACGGCGGCGGCCCGCCCGAGGCAACACCGATCGCGACGTCGGCGTCGGCCAGTGCCTGCGGCGCGGAACTCGACACCATCGCGACCGTGCGGCCCTCCCGCTGCAACCGGTGCACCGTACGGGCGAGCGCTTCGTCGAGGGAACCGTTCACCGGATCGAGGTCGTCGAACGACGAGCGCAGGTCGTCGAGCGTATCGACGTCGATCGACACCACCTCGGCGCCGCTGCGGCGCACTTCACCGAGCACCGCCGACGCCAGTGGATGATGCGCGTTCCGCACCAGCACCGCGCTGCCGCTGCCATTGCCGGACACCGACCGTGCCACGGGCTGCCATCCGGGTCGCAATGCGCCGCAGTCCAGCTGGTCCTGTGCCCACTGCCATACCGCTGCTCGCTCGTGCTCGGGCACGTCGCGGATGCGTGCGACCCGCAGTTCGTCGCAGCACAATGCCCGAGGGTCGACTACCACGGCATCGACCCGGTCGAGGCGCCGGAACACCTGGGGCCGCAAGGGCAGTACGCCGTGCCGCTCGGCCAGGCCGCGGGCGAGTATCGCGGCGAACGACTCCCGGCTGGTGCGGGCGGCTTTGGGCGCGGCGACCATGACGGCGGTAGCGGCGGCGTCGAGGTCGGCGGTGAGAATGCCGATCGCCGGTGCGGCCGCCGCCTGCGCCTGTCCGCTGCGGTCCCTGTGGCGCTCGATCGGTCCCGGCGGCAGCGGCCTCGGCCGGTCCCCGGGCCGGACACGGTCGGTACACGTCGCGTGCGGCGCGAGCCCGGGCTCACGGCGTTGCCAGATGGTGGCCGCGGCGCGGGTCTCGGCGGCCTTCGCGAGATGGATGAACAAGTCCACGCCCAGTGCCGCCGGCATTTGGGTGACGGTGTACCCCGCGGCCGTGGCCAGCGCGATCGCGGTATCCGCGGCATTGGCGCCGAGGCGCTCTTCGACGGCGCGACGCAGCCGCGGCTGGTAGTCGACGAGCGCGACAACAGCGTTGATGCCTGCCGGTAGCCGTCGCAAACCGATCACCCGGCCGGCCAGCGCGACACACAGGCCGACGGTGTCCACCGCCGCCGAGACCATGCTGCCGGTCAGTACGATGCCGTCGTCGGGCAGGTCGACCGGCGAACGACCGGAATCGGGCTGCCGATTTTCGGCCGCGGTCACCACTTCGCACAGCTCGTCGACGCTTGCCGTTTCGTCCACTTCGACGATGACACGCGACAGCGGGTAGTTGAGGGCCGCCGAGATCACACCCCGATGCGCGCGCAGAGCGGCGAGTACCGCGGAGCCCACGTCGTCGGGCTCGTGCTCGGAGAGGCCTCGGACTTCGATCCAGCAGCGGCCGTCGCCGCGCCACCGGCGCCGGGCCGGCTTACCGCCGAGCAGTTCCGACGCGGCCTCGGTGATCGCCTCGATCACGCGACCGGCGGGCATCGTGCGCACCGGCGAGGTCGCGAGATCCACGCCCGCCGCGGTGACGGCCGCAGCGGACCGCACGCCCGCGTCGAGGGCGCGCAGGGGCAATGACGCGGAGGTCCGTACCAGTCGGCTCAGGTCCACCGTCGACGGCTAACCTTTGCTCGGGGAGCGTCGCGATGGTGCCGCGCTCTTGCGCGCCGGGGTCACGCCTTCGTCGCCTTTGCGGGCCGTTCGGCCGCTTTCCGAGTGCGGCTCGAGCTGTCTGGGACGACCGGAAGCGGCGGGCGTCGGTTGCTTGCTCGACCGCTGATTGAGCTGGCGGATCACCAGGGCTGTGCCTCCGACACCCAGCAGCACAGGCCAGTCCACCAGACCCGCGGCACCGATCGCCGCCAATGTCAGCGCGGCCGCCGGTGTCGAGTGGCTGCCTCGGCTCAGCCCGCTCTTCACGCCGGAGGCGGCGCCCTGCAAGCCGCCGATCACACCGTTGACGGCGGCACCGCCCACGGCCCCCGCCGCAGCCGCCGTCGCGTCGGCTGTCCGGGTGATCACGTCCACCGCACCTTCGGAAATGTTCATTTTCACTCCGTCGTGTTCACCGTGCAGACACTAACGAGCAAACGGGAGTTTACCCCGGAGACAGAGTTGTGTCCCTGAAGCGCCGAGAAGTACCCGCCAGCGTGCCCGACTTCCTCTCCGGCACGGCTACGTGGGACGCACCACGCAGAACCCAGATATGTCGCTCCATGATCACGACTCTGAACTGCCGCTGGATGGAGTGGTTTCCGATCCGCCGCCCGACGGTGTCGATCCGGTTGGCCAATTTCTGGCAATCGCCCAGGCTCGAGCGCCGGATGGTCGCGATACCTCGTCGCCGACGACGACCCGGATCCACGTGCCCCGGTGTCGTGTCCGTGCCCATGCCGTACACGACTCGACCGGATATCCGCAGCGACACGGCCAGCGCTTCGGTGCAGTCGGCTCCGGATTTCGTGGCGCGCAGCCTTTTCCCTCGAATGCCGGTAGCCGCGGAGCGACATGAGTCGAGTGGTCAGGTCGAGCTGCACTGTGCCCAGAATCCATCCCGTGTGGCCCAGCCGCTCAGCCTGGTGCTGCCGGTACCAGTGTTATCGGGCTCCTGTTACCGGTGCCCGGCAGACCGCAAGCTCGGAGCATGACACAGACCATCTCGCCGGGTGCGGCGGCGACGCGCGCCGCCGCACCGCCCGCCGCGCTCGGAGCGCGGCGCCCGCTGGCCATCCTCACGGTCATCCTCACCGGCCAGTTCATGGCCGTGCTCGACGCTTCCATCGTCAACGTGGCGATTCCCTCGATTCGCGGCTCGTTGCACACCAGCGGCTCGGCTCTGCAGCTGATCGTCGCCGGTTACGTCATCGCCTACGCCGTCCTGCTGGTCACCGGCGCGCGGCTCGGCGATCGGTTCACCCAGCGCCGCACGTTCATCGCGGGACTGGCGGCGTTCACGCTGGCCTCACTGGCCTGCGGGCTGGCATGGAACGAGACATCGTTGATCGTCTTCCGGTTCGCGCAGGGCGTCGGCGCGGCGGCGATGGTTCCGCAGATCATGACGCTCATCCAGCGCGTCTTCACCGGTGATGCCCGGGCGAGGGCGCTCAGTGTGTACTCGGCGATCATCTCCGGCGGCATGGTCGCCGGACAGGTGCTCGGCGGGGTCATCGTCAACGCCGACCTGTTCGGCAGCAGCTGGCGCGGTGTGTTCCTGGTGAACGTGCCGATCGGCGTGGTACTGCTCGCCGTGGCGCCGCGTGTTCTGCCGTCGGCGACCCAGCGCGTCGAGCGCAAGCTCGACCTACCCGGGTTGGCGACGCTCACCGTTTCGGTGCTGCTGCTGGTGCTTCCGCTGGTGCTCGGCCGGGAGCTGGATTGGCCGCTGTGGTCGTGGATCTCGCTGGCCGCCAGCGTTATCGGACTCGCACTGTTCGTGACCATCGAGCGGCTGGTCGCGGCGCGTGGCGGCGAACCACTCTTCGCCCGGCCGGTCCTCGCGGCTCCGGGCCTGGTGCTCACCGCGGTCACGTTGTTCGTGATCATGGCGACCTTCGGCGGCTGGATGTTCGTCATGGCGATCCACCTGCAGAGCACTCTCGGCTATAGCGCGCTGCATGCGGGCCTGCTGTTCGTCCCGCTCGGCGTGACCTTCGCGGTGGCCAGCCTGAACTGGGAGCGGATCCCGCACCGGTTCCACACCACCATGATTCCGCTCGGACTGGTGCTCGGGGCGGCAAGCATGGTCGCGCTCGGCGCGCTGCTGCGCGACGGAGCCGATGTCGGCGTGATCGCGCTAGTGCTGCTCGGCCTCTGCGGCCTCGGCAACGGTCTGGCGTTCAGTCCGCTCATGACGCGCACGCTGGCCAAGGTCCCGATGACCCTCGCGGCCGATGCGAGCGGCATCCTGGTGACCACCGTGCAGCTCGGCATCGTGGTCGGCATCGCCACCTTCGGGTCGCTGTTCCTCGGCCGCACGGGCAGCACGGTGTCGAGCGCGGCGCACGCGTTGGGCGTCACGGCGATCGCCGAGGGCGGCACGGTCCTGCTCGCCGCGGCATTCGCGGCCCGCGCGGCGCGGTAACCGCACAGCGGCGTGCGCCGGAGACCTGCACGGCTCCCGCACACGCCGCTGTTCGACAACCTTCGAATCATCGCGACGCAAACCATCGCGCCCGACTGCCACCGCCCGCGATGCTCGGAAGGGGTGCGCCGGCGGCGGCCCGGGTCACCCCGAGCCCGGGCCGCCACAATCGCTGCGCCGTGATCGATCGCGGTACGAAAGAAGGTGTCGGATGGGCGTTTTCGCGCTCGGCGTAGAACTCGACGGCGAGGGTTTTCATCCCGAGGCGTGGCGGCATGCCGCGCACGCGCCGGATCGTCTGCTCACCGCCGACACCGTGCGCAGACGGGTGGCCGCCGCCGAGAACGCCGGGTTCACCCTCGCCACGTTCGCCGACTCGATTCTGCCGGGGGAGCTGCCGGGACGGATGGACGCGGTGACCCGGGCGTCATTCGTCGCCGCGACGACCAGCACGATCGGGCTGGTGCCCACGGTCGCGACCACCTACGCCGAGCCGTTCCACACGGCCTCGCAGGTCGCCTCGCTCGATTACGCGTCGCGCGGACGGGCCGGATGGATCGCCGAACGCGTCGACGACCCGCGCGCGGCCGCGACCTGGGGCCGCCCTCCGGTGCTCGCGGACGCCGATCTGGCGAGGGAGCAACGGGACTCGATCGAGGTTGCGCGCCGCCTGTGGGACTCCTGGGAGGACGACGCCGTAATCCGCGACTATTCCAGCGGCCGCTTCCTCGACCGGAACAAGCTGCATTACATCGACTTCCAGGGCGAGAGCTTCGCGGTGAAGGGTCCTGCGATCGTGCCACGCCCACCGCAGGGCCAGCCGGTGGTGTTCGGCACCGAGGGTGAGGTCGACGTTCGGCTCGTCGCGGCCGGTTCCGTCGCCGCCGTGATCGAGGCGGGTGCCCGAGCGCGTTCGGTGGGTGCTCCGCTGGTCTTCGCCGAGCTCGACGTCACCCTCGACACGCTCGCCGTGAGCGCCGCGGAGCGGTTCTCCTCGGCGTCCGATTCCGTTGGCAGACTAGCCTTCTCCGGCTCCGCGCAGGAGCTGGTCGGCCTGCTCACCGAACTCAGTGCCCATCTCGACGGCGTCCGGTTGCACCCCGCGGTGCTCGACGAGGACCTGCCCGTGCTCGCGCGCGAGGTCCTGCCCGTCCTGCTGCGGACCGGCATCGCGCACCGACCGATCCCCGGTTCGACGTTGCGCGCCAACCTCGGCCTGGCCCGTCCCGTCAACCGCTACGCCACCACACGCTGATCACCAGGAGCCCCTTCCCGTGACCGACTTCCCGCGCCCGGACGCCCAGGTCCATTTCGGCGTCTTCTTCCAGGGCGTGAACCACACCACGATCTGGTCCGACCCGTCCAGCGGCTCGCAGATCGATTTCGAGACCTTCCGCAAGCTCGCGCAGACCGCCGAGCGCGGACTGTTCGACGCGTTCTTCCTCGGCGAAGGACTGCGCCTGCGCGAACAAGACGGCGCCATCCTGGAACTCGACATCGCGGGCCGCCCCGACGCCATCACCCAACTGGCCGCGCTGGCGGGGATCACCCGCCACATCGGCCTGGTCGCCACCCAGAACACGACCTACAACGAGCCCGCCGACCTGGCGCGCAAGCTCAGCGGGCTCGACCTGCTGTCCGGCGGTCGCGCGGGCTGGAACGCGGTCACCACGGACAACGCCTGGACCGGCGCCAACTTCCGGCGTGGCGGCTACCTGGACCACGCGTCGCGCTACGAACGCGCCGCCGAGTTCGTCGCAACAGTGCGTGCGATCTGGGACGCCTGGGAAGACGGCGCGATCGCGACCTCGCAGCAGGGCCCATCCTGGGCGCGCGCCGACGCCATCCACCCGGTCGAGCGCGCCGGCGACCACATCCAGGTGGCGATCACCCCCACGCTGCCGCGCAGCGCCCAAGGACATCCGGTGATCTTCCAGGCCGGTGACTCACCGACCGGCCGCGATTTCGCCGCGGCCCACGCCGACGTCATCTTCTCCAGGCACGGAACACATTTCGACGACGCGCTCACCTTCGCCAACGACATCCGGGCACGCCTGCGTGCGGCCGGACGCCCGGAGGACGACATCAAAATCCTGCCCGGAACTCAGATCATCCTCGCGGAGAAGGAATCCGACGTCGAGGAGAAGGTGCGCTGGGTGAAGAACGGCCAGTACACCGGCCGGACCGCGCTGTCGCTGGCCGGCCAGATCTGGGGCCGCGACCTGTCCGGACTCGACCCGGACGGCCCACTCCCCCCCGGACGACCCACAGCCGCGCCCGATTTCGGAGACCAGAGGCGCGCCCCGCTCCGGACAGGACCCGCTGGCCATCGCCCGCGAATGGCGAGCCAGAGCCGAAGCCGAGAACCTCTCGCTGCGGGAAGTCGTCATCGCGACGACCGAACGCTCCGGCTTCGCAGGCACCCCCGCCCAGGTCGCCGACGAACTCGCCCGCTGGGTCCGGCACGGCGCCACCGACGGCTTCAACATCTCCCCCTACCTGGTCCCCGGCGGACTCGACGAGATCGTGGACTGGCTGGTCCCCGAGCTCCAGGAGCGCGGGGTGTACCGCACCGAATACACCGGCACCACGCTGCGCGAGCACCTCGGGTTGCGGGAGCCGCTGACCCGGCGGTCCTGACACGCGGCCGCCGCCCCAAGACGACGCCGCTGGCTCATCGTCACTCGGACAACGGATTCGATCGCCGACGTGGCTCTGATCGCGGACCCGTGCAGCTGTTGCCGTCCCCGCCACAGCGCCCGTCCGACGGCAGATCCCATCTGGTCAATACATGGCTAGCCATGTATTATCATGGCAGCCATGTAACCGATGGGAGCACAGGCAATGGGTTCGGAGACGCAACTCCCACTCGACCGACACACCTCGTTGGGATACGTGGTCAACCACCTCGCCCGACTCATGGAGCAGGCGTTGCGCGCCCGGATCGCCCAGTACGGCGTGGTGCCCGGTCAATTCGCCCAACTGCTCGCGCTGTACGAGGAGGACGACACAACGCAAAACGAGCTGTGCGAGAAAGTGCGGATCGATCAGTCGACCATGGCGCACACTCTCAAACGCATGGAGCGGGACGAGTTGATCCGCCGGACCGCCGACCCGGTCGATCGGCGGCGGACCCGAATCACGCTGACACAGCGTGCCCGCGACCTGGAGGCCGGGCTGGTATCGGCAGCGGCCGAAGTGAACGCGGCAGCCACCCATGGCCTGTCCGATACACAGATCACGGCCTTCCTGCGCACCCTCTCCCTGATGATCGACAACTTCGAGAGCGGCCGCGCCAGCGACGGCTGACACCCAACGAAAGGCGATTCGCCATGGTCAGGCGCCTCCATCCGATTGCGGGCACGGTCGGACTGATAACAATTCTGACGTTCTGGATCTCGACCGTCGCCACGGAGATTTCCGGCTCCAGGCACGCCATCACGGTTGTCAAACAAGTGATCCCCTGGTGCCTGCCGGTGCTCGTGGTCGCCCTGGCCCTCGCCGGGGCGAGCGGAGTGCGGACCGCCGGCGGGTCGAACGCACCGACCATCGCGGCGAAAAGAGGGCGGATGCCCTTCATCGCGGCGAATGGTCTGCTCATCCTCATCCCCTGCGCTATCAGCCTCGATATTCTTGCCTCACACGCCGACTTCGGCGTTGCCTTCTACTGCGTTCAGACACTCGAACTCATCGCCGGAGCCGTCAATATCACCCTGATGTCGCTCAATATCCGGGACGGCCTTCGCCTCACCGGTCGGTGGGGCGCAGCACGACAGAATCTCGTCCAGTCCCCGGCTGACACCACCGCGTCGTGACGCGGCCGGGCGATCCAGGCAGACCTCGAACGCGGCGGCACGATCTGGGTCGTCGGACAGGGACCGGGGCCGCCGCCCAGACGGACGACGGCCCCGGCCTTCATGACTGCCTCAGAGAACGGATTCGATCGCCGCGATCAACTCCGGCGCCTCAGGCGTAACGGTCGGGCGGAAGCGGCCCGCTACCTTCCCGTCGCGGTCGATGAGGAACTTCTCGAAGTTCCACTGGATGTCGCCGGTGTTGCCGTCGGCGTCGGCGGATTCCACCAAGGTTTGGTAGAGGGCGTGCCGGTTTTCGCCGTTGACGTCCGTCTTCTCCAGAAGGGGGAAGTCGACGCCGTAGGTGGTGGAACAGAACTGCTGGATCTCCTCCGCGGTGCCCGGCTCCTGGCCCATGAATTGGTTGCACGGTACGCCGACCACGCTGAATCCGCGGGGGCCGAAGGACTTGTGCAGCTCGACCAAGCCGGAATACTGCGGTGTGAGGCCGCATTTCGAGGCCACGTTGACCAGCAGGACGGCGTTGTCGCCGACCAGGTCGGCCAGGGTTGTCGGCTCACCGGACAGCGTACGTAGCGGAACGTCGCGAAGGCTCATTCGTATCGGACCTGCCCATTCTTGATCGTTGATCCACTCCGACGGCCACGGTACCGGATCGTCCGGGTACGCGGTCGGCACACGTCGCGAACACCCGCTCAACGCAATCGGGTTCGGCGCATGAGCCGCAGCGACATCAGGGTCATCTTCAGCTGCTTGTCGTACGGCTGACCCGCCCGCGCCGCGAGCACCTGTCGTTTGAGCACGCCGACGTTCACGGTGTCGGTGTATTTCAGCAGGCCCTGGTCACCGTGGCGGGTGCCGACACCGGACTGCTTCACCCCGCCCGACGGCGTGGCCTTGGCGGCGTAGGTCGCGACGAAGCCGTCGTTGATATTGATATTGCCCGCCCGCAACTGGGCGGCGATCCGTTCGGCGTGCGCCAGATCGCGGCTCCACACGCTGGCGTTCAACCCGTAGTCGGTGGCGTTGGCGAGCCGGACCGCCTCCTGCTCGTCGGAGAACGGGTACACGGTGACGACCGGGCCGAAGGTCTCCAGCGTCGCGTGGGTCATCTCCGGTGTCACGCCGGTCAGCACCGTGGCTTCGTAGAAGGCGGGACCGACATCGGGGCGCGCTTTACCGCCGACGTGCACGGTGGCACCTTTGGCGCGTGCGTCTTCGACATGGGCAGTGACCCGTTCGAGGTGTTGCGCGGAGACCAGGGAGCCGAACTCCGGTGTGTAGTCGTAGGCGGCGCCGATCTTGCCGTTCAATTCCGCGGCGGCCGCGACCAATCGGCGCAGGAACTCGTCGTGGATGTCGCGATGCACGTAGATCCGTTCGATGTGCATGCACGCCTGCCCGGAGTTGGCGAACGCCGCGAACACCGCGCCGGGGGTCACCTCGTCCAGGTTCGCGTCGGCGAGCACGATCATCGGGTTCTTGCCGCCCAGTTCCAGGCTGCATCCGATGAGGTTGCGTCCGGCCTGTTCGCCGACGATCCGGCCGGTGGCGGTGGAACCGGTGAACATGACGAAATCGACGTTGTCGATCAGGGTCGGCCCGATGTCGGGTCCCTCGCCGCACACCACCTGGACCAGTCCGCGCGGCAGCCCGGCGCGGTGCAGCAGTTCGACGCCGAACAGCACGCACAGCGCGGTCTTGTTGTCCGGCTTGAGCACCACGCCGTTGCCCGCCATGAGGGCGGGCATGGCGTCGGACAGGGCGATGGCGAAGGGGAAGTTCCATGGGGCGATCACCGCGACGAGGCCCTTGGGGCGATGCTCCTCGGTCGAGGTGGTCAGCAGCGGCATCGGACCGCCGCGCCGTTTCGGCCGCAGCACGCGGCGCGCGGTCTTCAGGTAGTGGCTGATCACCATCGGCACATCGCAGGATTCCTCGACCGCCATGCGGCGGGTCTTGCCGCAGCCGATCTGGATGAGGTCGGCGATGGTCTCCACTTCGCGCAGGATCAGTTCATGGGCCCGCTCGAAAACGCGCAACCGCTCCCGAAGCGGGAGCGCGGCCCATTCGGTTTGGGCGGCACGGGCGTTGGCGCACGCGGCCAGCACATCCTGCGGCCTCGACTGCGGCAGATCGCCGACCGGCGCGCCGGTGTAGACCTCCGCCATCGGGAACGGCGCCGCGCTACCGTCGGCGGCGACCAGGCCGGTCAGCTGCTCGATCAGCTCCGCGGTGATCCTGGCGGGCACGGTGCCCGCCGCCTTCTCGGTGTGTGCTGTGCTCATCGGGTCTTCTCCATGACGTCGGGCATCGCCGCAGGTGCCGGGCCGGATACCGGACCTAAATTAGAACACGTTCCGGTTTTCGTCCATGGTATTCGCCCCGGCAACGCATGCCTACCCGCCGGGACCGGATATTTCGCTCAGTCGTCCGTGACGATCGACAAGGCCTGCGTCGGGCAGTAACGGACCGCGCGCTCCACGTCGGCCCGCGGCGACGAATCGGCGGCGGTATCGAGAATCTCCACCTTGCCGCGCTTGGGAACGTGGAAGGCGTCCGGCGCCTCGTCCTGACACACCGCATGCCCCTGACACAGATCGAGGTCGGCAAGAACTCGCATCGTCAACTTCCGTTCTCCTCATCGGACGAGGCATCCAGCGGACGCACCGGCGCCTCGGGTTGCACCTCGACCAAGACCAGATGCGCGCCCCGCGGTGTCGACACCACCGCGACCACCGCGGCGGCCAGGTCGCTGGCGCGCAACATGTACGGATGCCTGGCGAATCCCCAGGTCTTCCAGTCCTCCAGCAGTGGACCGACGACCTCCGGCGTGGAGTCCATGCCCATCCCGGTGAGGGCCGGGCCCGGCCGCACCAGCGAGGCGCGAATCCCGGTGCCCTCCAGCTCCATCCGCATCTGCACGGCCATCGCCTCCAGGCCCGCCTTCGCGGCGCTGTAGGCGCCGGTGCGCGGACGCGGCTCCGGCGCGCAGTCCGAGCTGATCAGCACGACATCACCGCGTTGCCTGCGCAGCATGCCGGGCAGCACCCGGTGCACCAAGCGATGAGCGCCGACGAGATGGACGTGCACCTGGCGCAGGAATCGTTCCGGATCCATCGTGTGCACCTGGCCGAACTCGATGTCGCCCGCGCTGGACACCAAGATCTCGGTGGGCCCCAACGCGTCCTCGGCGGCGCGCACGAACTCCTCGATCGAGTCCGGCTCGGTGACGTCCAGCCGGTGTGCGAAGGCCTCGCCGCCGTTCGCGCGGATCTTGTCCGCCAGCTCGGCGCACCGCTCGACGCGCCGGGCACCGAGCGCGACCGGATGGCCCAGTTCGGCCAGCGCCGTGGCGGTGGCCGCGCCGATCCCGGAGGACGCGCCGGAGATGAGGGCGGGCCTGCGTTGCGGATGGGGTGCGAATCTGGGCACTATCGGTTCTCCACGGTGATCGGAAGATGGGCGAAACCGCGCACGTTCGAGGAATGCACGCGCGCGATGCCGGACTCCAGCACGCCGTAGGAGCGCACTCGGGACGCGAACTCGCGCAAGGCGACACCCGCCTCCAGCCGGGCCAAGTGTGCGCCGAGACAGAAGTGCACGCCGGCGCCGAAACTGGCCAGTCCGGACTTGTCGGCACGATCGATGCGGAAGGCGTCGCCGTCATCGAAAACTTTCGGATCGCGGTTGGCGGAGCCGATCAGCAACAGCACCTTGGCGCCCACCGGAATGGAACCGTCGTGATAGGCGAGTTCCTCCGTCGCGGTACGCGCGATGATCTGGCTGGAGGTGTCGTAGCGCAGCGTCTCTTCCACCCAGTCGGAGACCAGATCCGGATCGGCGACCACCTTCGCGTACTCCCCGGGATTGCGCGCACCCCAATACAGTGCGTTGCCCAGCAGCTTCGTCGTGGTCTCGTTTCCGGCCACCACCATCAAGAACAGGAATCCGATGATCTCCTCGTCGGACAACCGGTCACCGTCGGTCTCGGCGTCCAGCAGCGCCGAAGTCAGATCCGCGCGCGGCACACGTCGCCGCTCGGCCACCATCTCGGCGTAATAGCTCAGTAGTTTCATCGATGCTTCGGCTGCGGCCAGCGGGATATCGAGCACGCCGTCGTCGCGGTGCACGACCAGGTCGGCCAGCCTGCGGATCTCCGTGCGGTCGGCCTCCGGCACGCCCATCAACTCGGAGATCACGTCCATCGGCAGCTTGCCCGCGACCTGGTCGATCCAATCGAAGGTCTCGCCTGCCAGCGCCGGTTGCAAGTACGACAGCGTCAACTCCCGGATGCGGTCCTCCATCTCCGCGACCCGCTTCGGCGTGAAGCCCTTATAGACCAGCCGCCGCATCCGCATATGCCGCGGATCGTCCATCGCCAGGAACGACATCACCCGATGCGCGTGCGGACCCCATGCCGCGGGATCCAACGACACGCCGTTCGCACTCGACAACCGCGCACTGTCGCGAAATGCTCCGGTCACGTCCGCGTGCCGCGACAACGCCCAGAAATCCAGGTCCGGGTTGTGATAGAGCGGCGCCTCCTCCCGCAGCCGCCGATATGTCGGATACGGGTCCTCGTGGAACTGGTAGTCGTACGGATCGAATGTCACGGGCTGCACTGCCGCCGTCATCTCCCGTCCTCCCTATTCGGTAACAGGTTCCCCACGGCATCGAAGCATCGCTCCCGACGCGAAGACAGATAGCTGGACATGTGTCTGGACAGTACCACCGGCTCCGCGCGCCGACAATCTTCAGCCAGTCATACCTCCAACTATCGGGCGTCTACAGGAACGGAACCGACGAACAGCAGCAGATTTCCACCCGCCGGCCGCAACCTCGGCGAGAATGATCAAATTAGAACCTGTTATTGCACCTGTTCACCGCCCGAGACTATATTCCGTACACGTGTCCAGACAGCATCGGAGCCAAGCTATGAACAGCCTCCTGCCCGCCGACGGGTCGCGCCTGCTGATCGGCGGCAAGCTGGTCGAGGGCGCCGACGGACTCTTCGCGACGGTGAACCCCGCGACCGAGGAAGTCCTCGGCCGAGCCGCGAACGCGAACGCGGCCGATCTCGACGCGGCCATCGACGCCGCACGCACCGCGTTCGACCACACCGACTGGTCACGCGAGCACACTTTCCGCGCCCGCTGCCTCGAACAGTTGCGCAGCGCGCTGCAATCACACGTCGAGGAACTGCGCGAGCTCACCATCGCCGAGGCGGGCGCACCGGCCATGCTCACCAGCGGGCCGCAGTTGGAAGGCCCGGTCGCCGACTTGGGCTACGCGGCCGGGCTCGCCCGAACCTATGCGTGGGAAACCGATTTGGGTATCGCCGAGCCGATGGGCATCAAGACGCACCGGGTGCTGCGCCGCGAGCCGATCGGCGTCGTCGGGGCGATCACGCCGTGGAACTTCCCGCACCAGATCAACTTCGCCAAACTGGGCCCCGCGCTCGCGGCGGGGAACACCGTGGTGCTCAAGCCCGCCCCGGACACCCCGTGGTGCGCGGCGGCGGTCGGGGCGATCATCGCCGAGGAGACCGACATCCCACCCGGCGTGGTGAACATCGTGACCTCCGCCTACCACGCGCTCGGCGCGCGGCTCACCGAGGACCCGCGCGTCGACATGATCAGCTTCACCGGCTCCACCGCTACCGGCCGCGCCGTCATGACCGGCGCCGCGAGAACACTGAAGAAGGCGTTCCTGGAACTCGGCGGGAAGTCGGCGTTCATCGTGCTGGACGACGCCGATATCGCGGCAGCCTGCTCGGTAGCGGCGTTCTCGGTGTGCGTGCACGCCGGGCAAGGATGTGCGCTCACCACTCGCCTGCTGGTCCCGCGCGCCGCCTACGACCAGGCCGTGCAGGCCGCCGCGGCCACCCTCGGCGCGATCACGCCGGGCGACCCGGCCGACCCGCGAACGGTCTGCGGCCCGCTGATCTCCGAACGCCAGCGCGCCAGGGTCGAGCGCTATCTCGATATCGCCCGCGCCGAGGGCGGGCGGATCGTGGTCGGCGGCGGCCGACCGCCACAGCGCGAGCGCGGGTTCTTCATCGAACCCACCTTGATCGCGGACGTGCCCAACACCGCGACGGTCGCCCGCGAGGAGATCTTCGGCCCGGTACTCGTGATCATCCCGCACGACGGCGACGAGGACGCCGTCCGCATCGCCAACGACTCCCCCTACGGCCTCTCCGGCTCGGTGTGGGGTACCGACGCGGACCGCATCCGGCGCGTCACCGAAGGCGTGCGCACCGGGACCTTGAGCGTCAACGGCGGCGTCTGGTATTCCGCCGACGCTCCGTTCGGCGGCTATAAGCAATCCGGCATCGGCCGCGAAATGGGCGTCGCCGGATTCGAGGAGTACCTGGAAACCAAGCTGATCGCCACCGCCGGATGAACCCCAACCGCCGGACAACACAGAGGAGCTGAACTCCATGGCCCGTTTCACGGGAAGATCCGCCATCGTCACCGGCGCCGCCCAAGGGATCGGCGCGGCCTACGCGCAGGCGCTGGCCGCCGAGGGCGCGAGCGTCGTCGTCGCGGACAAGAACGCCGACGGTGGTGCGGCGGTGGTCGAGAAGATCATCGCCGACGGCGGCACCGCGGTGTTCGGACAGGTCGACGTGGCGGATCCGGAATCGGCCACCGCGCTGGCCGATTTCGCCGCAGCCGAGTTCGGCGGCATCGACCACTTGGTCAACAACGCCGCGATCTACGGCGAGATGAAGCTGAACCTGCTGCTCACCGTGCCGTGGGACTACTACAAGACGTTCATGAGCGTGAACATGGACGGCGCGCTGAACATGACCCGCGCCGTCTGGCCGCACATGTCCACGCGCGGCGCCGGATCGATCGTCAACCAATCGTCCACCGCCGCATGGCTGTATTCCAGCTTCTACGGCCTGGCGAAAGTCGGCGTCAATGGATTGACCCAACAGCTGGCGTTCGAACTCGGCGGATCCAACATCCGGATCAACGCCATCGCGCCGGGCCCGATCGACACCGACGCCACCAAATCGGTCACCCCCGACGTGATCGTCGACGACATCGTCAAACGCCTGCCGCTCAAGCGGATCGGTACTCCGCAGGATCTCGTCGGCGCCTGCCTGTTCCTGCTGTCGGACGAGGCGAGCTGGGTCACCGGGCAGATCTTCAATGTCGACGGCGGACAGATCGTGCGGTCATGAGCGCGCAGACCATTCAGGTGACCGAGCGCTCGCTCGTGCCGGAACCGAGCGCCAGCGAGGTGCAGGCATGAGCGAGCGCGTCGGTTTTCTCGGCCTCGGCAATATGGGTGCGCCGATGGCCGAACGTCTTTCGAGCTGGCCGGGTGGGCTCGTGGTGTGCGATGTCCGCCCAGAGGCGGTCGTGCGCTTCATCGAAGCCGGGGCCGCCGCGGCCTCCTCCCCCGCCGAGTTGGCCGAGCAGGCCGCGATCATCTCGATCACCGTCGTGAACGACGCACAGGTCCGCGAAGTGGTCACCGGCTCCGACGGAGTGCTGCGGACCGCCGCGCCCGGAACCGTGGTGGCCGTGCACTCCACGATCAGCGACCGCACCGCCGAGGACCTTGCGGTGACGTGCGCCGAACACGGCGTCGAACTCGTGGACGCGCCGGTCAGCGGAGGCGCACCCGGCGCTACCCGCGGCGCGCTCGCGGTCATGGTGGGCGGCAGCGCGGCGGCTTTCGAGCGGGTGCGCGAACCGTTCGGATGCTTCGCCGATCTGATCGTGCACGCCGGACCGGTCGGCGCGGGAACACGAATGAAGTTGGCGCGCAATCTTTTACACTTCGTCTCCTTCGCCGCCGCCACCGAGGCGCAGCGGCTCGCCGAGGCGGCGGGCCTGGACATCACCGCGCTCGGCAAGGTGGTGCGGCATTCCGACGCGGTCACCGGCGGCCCCGGCGCCATCATGCTGCGCGATTCCACCGCGCCGATCGAGGACGGCGACTTCTGGCTGCCGATCCTGCGGCACGTGCGCGATCTCGGCGAGAAGGACCTCGGCCTGGCCCTGGAACTCGGCGAACGGCTCGGCACCGCACTGCCGCTGGCCGAACTCGCCCTCGACCGGCTCGGCCCCGGACTCGGCGTCGGGGCGGGCATATCACCGGAAAGGCATCGTTCATGAGCGACAATGGTTCCGCCGACACTGTGCGGCAGCGCGGACTGGCCAAGATGGCCGAAGTATACGGCACCGAATTCCAGGACTACCCCGGCGCCCATTTCGCCGTCACCGCCGACCATCTCTTCGCCGACATCTGGTCACGTCCCGGGCTCACGATTCGCGATCGCAGGCTGCTGCTGCTCGGCGCGCTGACCGCGCAGGGCGCCATCGACACCGCGGGCATCCAGATCGGGGCCGCGCTGCGCAATGGCGAACTCACCGAAGAGCAGCTGCACGAGATCGCAGTTTTCTTGTGCCATTACGTCGGTTGGCCGAACGGCACCAAACTCGACCTGCTGGTTGGCACGATTGTCGCGCAGCAGAAAAAGGCCGCACGCGACCGGTCCGATCGCGCCGAGCAGTGAAGGATCCGAATCATGTCCGATGCCACCAGCATTCGCCCGCTGCGCGCCAGCAGCGTCACGACGTGGGACCACCGAGCCGACGTGGTCGTCGCGGGCTACGGCATCGCCGGGGTGTGCGCGGCGATCGAGGCCGCGCGCGCGGGTGCCGATGTGCTGATCCTGGAGCGTACCGGCGGTTGGGGTGGCGCGGCCGCGATGGCGGGCGGGTTCATCTACCTCGGCGGCGGCACACCGTTGCAGCAAGCTCTCGGCTTCGACGACACGCCCGAGAACATGGAGACCTTCCTGCTCGCCGCGCTCGGTCCCGGCGTGGACAAGGCGAAGATCGCCGACTATTGCCGCGGCAGCGTGGAGCACTACAACTGGCTGGTCGCATGCGGTGTGCCTTTCCGCAAGGCGTTCTGGGGCGAGCCGGGCTGGGAGCCGCCGCACGACGAGGGACTGATGTACTCGGGCGGCGAGAACGCCGCGCCCTTCAACATCATCGCGAAACCGGCTCCGCGCGGGCATGTCCCGCGCATGGCCGACAAACGCACGGGGCAGAAGAGCGGCGGATACATGCTGATGAAGCCGCTGGCCGAGACCGCGGACGCGCTCGGAGTCGCAGTCGAATACGACATGCGGATCGCGCGGCTGATCGTCGACGACGACGATCGCGTGGTCGGAGTGCTGGCCCGCCGCTACGGACAGCAGGTGGCGGTGCGCGCCGAGCGCGGCGTCGTCCTGGCCACCGGCAGCTTCGCCTACCACAAGGAGATGGTCGAGCGGTACGCGCCGCGACTGATCGGCAGACCCGCCGCCGCGATCGAGGAACACGACGGCATCGGCATCCGCCTGGCGCAGGCGCTCGGCGCGGAACTGGCCCACATGGACGCCACCGAGGTGGCGTTCTTCGGCGACCCGCAACTGCTGGCGCGCGGCATCCTGGTCAACGGACGCGGCCAGCGCTACATACCGGAGGACACCTATCCCGGCCGGATCGGCCAGGCCACCCTGATCCAGCAGGACAACCAGGCGTATCTGGTGATCGACGAAGCGTCCTACGAGGCCGCGCTGGCCACCGAGACCGCGACGCCGTTCTTCCGTCAGCCACCGACGTGGGTGGCGGAGACGATCGCCGAACTGGAGGCCGAGATGGGCCTGCCCGGCCAGTCGTTGCAGTCCACGGTGGAGTGCTACAACCTGCACGCCGCCGACGGAAAAGACCCGCTGCTGGGCAAGAAACCGGAATGGGTACACCCGTTGCGTGGTCCGCTGGCGGCGTTCGACATGCGCGGCTTCACCGCGGGTTTCACCCTCGGCGGGCTGCGCACCGACCTCGATTCCCGGGTACTGCACGTTTCCGGCGAGCCGATCAAGGGATTGTTCGCGGCGGGGCGGTGCACGTCCGGTCTCTGCGCGGGCGGCTATGTCAGCGGCGCCTCGCTGGGCGATGGCAGCTTCTACGGGCGGCGAGCGGGCATCGCCGCGGCCAAGAACTGAACCACTCGGTCCCGCCTAGTAGTATCCAGACACATGTCCGAACCCGATTCCGTCATGCTCGAGGCGACCCGCCGCAGGCTCTCCGGCAAGCAGGCCGACACCGTGGAGAAGCTGACCCGCTCGGCGGTGGAAGTGCTTGCGCGCGAAGGCTTCGCGGGCATGACCATCCGGATGGTCGCCGCCGCGGCCGGCGTCGGGACGGCCACCGCGTACACCTACTTCTCCTCGAAGGAGCATTTGGTCGCGGAGATCTTCTGGCGACGGCTGGTCGCTTCCCCCTCACCGGTCAGCGACGACCCGGATCCGACAATCCGAGTGATCGCCGAGCTGCGCAATATCGCGATGCTGGTGGCCGACGAGCAGGAGCTCTCCGGCGCGGTCACCAGCGCCCTGCTCGGTCGCGACCCCGACGTGGAGCACCTGCGCGGACGCATCGGGGCCGAGATCCGCAAGCGCATCATCCGCGCACTGGGCCCGGATCCGGATCCGGACGTGGTCGAATCGCTGGAGTTGCTCTACGCGGGCGCGCTGGTGCGGGCGGGCATGGGCTATGGCTCGTATTCCGAGATCGCCGACCGGATCGAGATCTCCGCGCAGCTCATCCTGCGCTAGCTCGATACCACCTGATTCATCCGGGTTCGCCGAAACCGAACCTTCCGCGCGCGCTTGCTCGTATCTTTGCCGTAGTCGGTGCAGATCGGAGAGGGAACAGTGCAACCAGGTGGGCTTTCCGCGGACTACGTCGTCGTCGGCTCGGGATCGGCCGGCGCAGTGGTGGCCAATCGGCTCAGCGCCGATCCCGGCACCACGGTGGCGCTGCTGGAGGCCGGTCCGCCGGACAAGAACAAGTTCGCGCACATTCCCGCCGGATTCGCGAAACTCTTTCGCTCCGAGGTGGATTGGGACTATCTCACGCAGCCCCAGCCGGAGCTGAAGAATCGCGAGATCTACTGGCCGCGCGGCAAGATGTACGGCGGCTCGTCCTCGATGAACGCCATGATGTGGGTCCGCGGCTTCCGTGCGGACTACGACGAATGGGCGCTGCTGGCCGGTGACGAGTGGGGCTTCGCCGCGGCCGTCGAGCAATTCCGCCGCATCGAACGAGTGGAGGACGCCCAGTATCCCGACGAGGGCACCGAGGGACCGCTGCACGTCTCCCGCCAGCGCAGCCCCCGCTCTCTCACCGCCGCCTATTTGGCCGCGGTCGAAGAGGCGGGCTATGCCGTCGAGCCGCCGAACCGTCCGCAGCCGGAGGGATTCAGCGAGACCATGGTGACCCAGCGCGGAGGTCGCCGCTGGAGCACCGCCGACGCCTACCTGCGACCGGCACTGCGCCGTCCGAACCTCACGGTGCACAGCGAGGCGCTGGCCACCCGGGTGCTCTTCGACGGCACGCGCGCCATCGGCGTGGAGTACCGCCGAGGCGGCAGAACGCACACGGTGACCGCGCGGCGCGAGGTCGTGTTGTGCGGCGGCGCGATCAACACCCCGCAACTGCTGATGCTCTCGGGCATCGGCGACCGTGACGAGCTGACCCGCTACGGCATCGAGGTGCGCCACCACGCGCCCGAGGTGGGGGCGAATCTGCAGGACCATCTGGTCGCGGCCCTCGGCTACGGCGTGGCGGGCGATTCGCTGTTCGGCGCCGAGAAGCCGCGCCAATTGCTGGACTACCTGATCCGCCACCGCGGCATGCTCACCTCGAACGTCGGCGAGGCGTACGGGTTCGTGCGCAGCAGGCCGGATCTGGACCTGCCCGACCTGGAGCTGATCTTCGCGCCCGCGCCATTCTTCTACGAGGGACTCCAGGACCCGACCGAGCACGGCGTGGTCCTGGCTTCGGTGCTGCTGCGCCCGCGCAGCCGTGGCCGCATCGCGCTGTCGGCCGCGGATCCGTCCGCCAAGCCGGTGATCGATCCGCGCTACCTGTCCGACAGCGCGGGCGCCGACCGCGCCGCCATCATGGCCGGACTGCGGGTGTGCGCCCGCATCGCCGCCGAGCCGTCGATGAGGGCGGTGCTCGGTCCGCTGATCTACCCGCCGCAAGCGCCCGCCGAACCGGAAGCCGCCCTGGAGCTGACGCTCAACTCCTATTCGCACACGCTCTACCACCCGGTCGGTACCTGCCGGATGGGCGCCGACGCCGCCAGCGTCGTCACGCCGCGGCTGGAAGTGCGCGGCGTGCAAGGACTTCGGGTCGCCGACGCCTCGGTGATGCCGCTGATCATCCGCGGCCACACACACGCGCCCACGGTGTTCATCGGCGAACAGGCGGCCAAGTTCATCCTCGCCGGATAGGGTCCGCGTTCATCCACCCGTGAGAAGCGGGCGGCATGGTGCGCTCTGATTGCCGAGGCCGAAGGAGTCGGCGCGTTTCGAGTTCGGCGGTCGTCGCATCCGCACTCTTCCCCGGCGCGTTCGCCCACACCTACGACGCAATGGACAGCCCCAACGCGGCGGCCGCCAACACCAGATACGGCAGCGGGTACCCGATATGCGTGTACCACCGAGCCCGGACCACGGTCAGCACCGCGCCGAGGAAGTAGACGACCAACCCGGCGGCCGCGGCCACGCCGATCGGCGGCACCGCGAGACCGACCAGCAATCCGGCCCCGCCGATCGCCTTGATGACGGCCAGCGGCAACAGCCACGAATCCGGAACGCCGTACGCCCGCATATTCGCGCGAACCCACTCGGCGCGAAAGACGTCGATGCCCGCGGCGAGCAATGCGGCCGCCGCCGCGAGCACCGTGGCGACAACAGAGACGATGACCATACGAAATATCCTTCTGTCCGGGTCGCGCCCGTCCACGAACGTGGAACGGCGGCACAAATGCCGCACCACGGTCACCTGGGCGCTGTGGAATCCGTCATCCCGATGACGGGCAGCGAAGCAGAAAGGTGACCGATGCGCACCGATGACGTGCTGACGCGGGAATTCGAGTTCCAGCGCGACCACCTGCACGCGGTCGCCTACCGGATGCTCGGCTCGCCGACCGAAGCCGACGACGCGGTGCAGGAGACGTGGCTGCGGCTGGCCCGGCACGATGTGGCGGACGTGCGCAATCTGCCGGGCTGGCTCACCACGGTCGTGTCCCGGATCTGCCTGGACATGTTGCGCGGCAGGGCGGCGCGGCGCGAGGATCCACTCGACCACGTGGACCGGCTGGAGAACGACGACAACGAGCCGGAGCACGAAGCGGTGCTCATCGAGTCGGTCGGACGCGCGCTGCTGGTGGTGCTGGACCGGCTCGGCCCCGACGAACGGGTCGCGTTCGTCCTGCACGACCTGTTCGCGGTGCCGTTCGACCAGATCGGGCCGATCGTCGGTCGCACGACGGCGACCGCCAAGAAGCTCGCCAGTCGCGCCCGGCAACGTGTGCGCGGTGCTGCCGCCGTCCCAGCGGATCTCGCCGCGCAGCGGCACGTCGTCGACGCGTTTCTCGACGCGGCCCGCGGCGGCGATCTCGACCGGCTCTTGGCTGTTCTCGCACCCGACGTGCTCCGGACCGCCGACCCGGCCGCACTCCCCGCCGGTCTGCCTGCGACCGTGCGCGGTGCGTCGGCAGTCGCGAGGGAAACCGTGCTGCTGCGCCGCCGCTCGCGGCTGGCGGTGCCCGCACTGGTCGACGGTGGCGTGGGCATCTTGGTCGCGCCGCACGGCCGAATCCTGCTGGCGCTCACGGTCGCCGTGCGGGGCGATCGAGTCGCCGCCTACGAGGTGATCGCCGATCCCGCCCGGCTGCGGCGGCTGCCGATCACCGTGCTACCCAACTGATCTCGGCAGCTACCGACATGCGAGCGGGGCCGCTCCGCTTCCGGTGCGAGGCGAATCGGCCCGGTAACCGAGCACGAGAGGCCGGACGCGAACCGCTGCGCCCGGCCTCTGGCGTTCGATCAGCGCGTGACCACCGGCTCCCGCTCGCCATGGGGCGCGGCCAGCTCCGCCAGCCTACGTCGCCGGAAATCCCGTGGTGTCTCACCGAAGCGCGCCTTGAACGCCGAGGAGAACCACGCCGGGGTGAATCCGGCACGGACCGCCAGCTCCTGGATGGGGACTTCCTCGCGCGCCGGATCCTCCAGCAGATCGCGCGCGGCGCGCAGTGCCTCGTCCCGCCGCACGTCGCGGTAGGTGGTGCCCATGTGGTGCAGCACCGACCGCAGCTGCCGGGGCGACCAGCCCAGCGCGTGCGCGACGGCGGGCAGCCGCAGGTCACCTCGTCCGACGTTGGCTCGCACGTACTGCCGGACCTGCGCGGCGATCTGGGCGTGATGGGCCCGCTGCGGATGGTTGTCCCCGAGCGCGATCAGGCACAGCAACTCGGCGATGCGATCGCAGACCGCGTTGAACTCCCGGTCGGAGAGGTTCTCCTGTTCGGCGTGGGTGCTGCGGATCATGGCCTGCGCGACGCGGCCGAGGCCGGAGTTCAAGTCGATCGTCATGCTCCGCTCGGCAACGGGTCCCGCGCGGTGATCCAGTTCCGCGCGCGGTACCTGGAACGCGTACGCGGACAACAGCGGAATGTGTAGTTGGCAGAGGTCATCCAGTGCGGTCACCGCGGCCTGACCGGAATTCGCCCGCATCACCTCATCCCGGTACCGAACCGAGTACACGCCCTTTTCGGGGACGACGACCCAGTAGAAATCGTCGCACGGCTGATGGCGGATGTTCGTCCGTGTGCGATAGGACGTACTGCTGCCGCGCTGCTCCCAGCGCAACAGTCGATAGACAGCCGATTCCTGGACCGTGAGCCCCGAATACCACCGGTCGGGATCCCGGTACTCATAGTCCATCGGAACGAAGCTGTTGGCGATCGTGGTCCACGACTTCGAATCGCTCGCGGTCACGCCATAGCACTCCATGGTGACAACCTATCGCCGCTGGTTCACCGATGTCCTATTGTCCACCAACACGTTACGGACCGCTCGCCTTCCACGCGACGCGCCCGGCCTCATCGCGGACCAGCAGTGTGCCCATGCTCTGTGACCGTTCACAGTGACGCGTCGACCGGCATCCCGTGCTCTCACAGAACCCGCGGATCGGGTCCGCGAAGAGAATCGACCGATTAGTGTGAATGCGCTACACACCAATGTGGGTGGAAGGGAGTCGCCAATGTCCGTCGACAGTTCGGCCCGGCCGAGCCTCACCCTGTCGGGGAAGCCGATGTCGTCCCCGTTGAAAGACGTCCGCGGGCTATCGCGTCAGATGGTCGGCCACTTCGTCGAGAACGTCATCCCGTGCGGCACGCTGCCGGGCGACGCCATCTCCGGTGACGTCACCACCATCACCCGCGTGTGCCTGGAGCTCGCGGTGAGCATGCTGGACGGACAGGACCTACCGGAGAAGCTCCAGCGGCTCGGGGATGCCGCGGCGGGGTGGGCGCGCGAGGGCGTGCCGATCGACACCATCCACCACTCGATCCACGAGGGCTTCAAGATGGGCCTCGATCTCGTGGTCTCCAACGCGTCCACCAAGGACTACGAGAACCTCGTCGACGGCGCCAAAATGGTCGTCGAGATGCTCGACATGATCAACTCGGCGGTCTCCATGGCCTACGTCCGCGAGCTGCGGGCAGTCGTCAGCGAGCACCACACGGCGGTGCACACGCTGACCTCCGCGCTGCTGGGCGGGCACAGCACCTCCACCATGGCGCGCGAATGCGGCATCACCATCGCGTCCTCGTATGCCGTGCTGGCCGTGGCTATTCCGCCACACCGCGAGGAACGCAACCCCATGGTGGACGGCAAGGTGGTCGCGCGCAGGAAACTGCGGCGGCTCCAGGCCGAGCTGGCCACCCGGTGCGGCGAGGCCGCGCTCTCACTGCTGAGCGTGGACGGCGGCACCGTGCTGATCCCGACCGGCCACCTCGACAACGAGCAGCTGGACGCGCTGGTCACCCAGCTCTCGCACGCCGCGCAGGTCGGTATCACCGCGACCATGGTCGAGGCCACCCCGGTGCAGATTCCCACCGCCGCCGACCAAGCGCACGAACTGCTCGACATGGTGCAGCGGTTGCAGGCGGTGGCAGGTCTCTACCGCTTCGACGAACTGGCGCTGGAATACCAGCTGACCCGTCCGGGACCCGGCCGCGAATACCTCGGCTCCCTGCTGGACCCGCTGGACGCGCACCCCGAACTGCTGGAGACGCTGCGGCGGCACATCGCCAACAACCTCAACCGGCAGCGCACCGCGCGGGTGCTGCACGTGCACACCAACACCGTGGACTACCGGCTCAAGCGGATCGGGCAGCTCACCGGTTTCGATCCGACGCAGCCGTCGGGCCTGTGGTATCTGCGTTCCGCGCTGGTGGCCCGCACGTACTCGAGCTGCTCCGGGGCGACTAACTGATCGGAACCGCCGCACGGATGCCGAAGATACGGAACTGCATGGCGCGATAGGGCATACCGGATTCCGCCCACTCGCTCACGATCATGCCGAATGCACCGTCGAACCTGCTGTCCGGGTGAACATAACAGCCGTACAGGCGCGGCACGATATCCGGACCGCCCGGTGCCCAGAACGAGCCTTTCACGGGCCGGTATGTTCGCGCCGTCCACCAATTGTCGGTGATCCTCCCGGCGACTTTGACGAACGCACCATAGGCTCCGGCGTCGAAACCGGACATCACCCAGTTTCCCTGTATCCGGCGTAGCCCGATCTCTCCGAGCCTGGTGCCGTCGGGCAGGATGCCGAATCGCGGGTCGCTGCCCGGGTCCCGGCCCCACCCCCAGTTCTGGCCGTTCCAGCCCCAGCCCTCCCAGGCCGCCGGGTCGGTGAGCGCGGCATGAATCTCGCGCACCCGCCACAGCAGCATGTTCTTGTTCCGAACGAGCCCTCCGGTGGAGATGACGTAGACATAGCCGTCACCACCGCGCTCCCAGGAGATCATGACGCGTTTGCCGCCGAACGCGCTGGTCGACCAGCGAACCCCGCTATCGGTCCAGCTCTCGCCGTTGTCGTCGGAATACCGGATCTCGCACCATCGCTCGTTACCCAGACCCTGGGTGACCATCACCCACAAGTAGATTCGGCCGCCGATAGTGATCGCGTCGCAGGGCAGGACCGTGGAATACTCCGGGTTGTCGTGGACGTAGTCCCAGAGCTGCCGAGCGCCGCGCGCGGCCGACTGGAACTCGATCGGTCTGGACATATCGTGCGTGTTGCTTCGTAGCAACATGGGCGAACGCCAGTTCGGCCCGCCAACTCTCGGCTCGGTGCCGGAAAACGTATCACCGGGGAGGAACCCGATGTCACCGGTGGGCATCCGGAACGGGATGAACAGATCGGAGCCGCCGATGTCGGCCATCGGGAGCGGATTCAGATTCTTGATCTTCATAGCCGGATCCTGTCGATTCTCGGTGCGTCGCTTCCCAGATCGGCTCGTAGGGCGCACGATGGCGTGCCTATCCAACCAGTATCAGAGGTCGGTAACCGCGGCGTTGCCCGTTCGGGCGAATCTCTTTGCGCGACGCGCCGAAAAGATGCCCGCGGCAGGTGGGCCACGACGAGGACCCGGTCCCGCGAGCACGTGATCGCGTTGTCGTACTGGGCGTCAGCGGTGGGTGCCTGCGGCGCGGCCGCCGCTGCGGTGGGCGGCGAGCGTCACGGCCAGCGCCCGTCGATCGAGCTTCCCCCGTGGCGTACGCGGCAGGCTGTCCACGGTGAGAATCTGTACCGGCATGCTGGGACTCGGCAGCGTCGCACGCAGACGCCGCCAGATCTCGTCGGTGCTCGGTGCGGCGTTGTCCACGACGATCGCGGCCGCGGGCGCCTCCCCCATGCGTGCGTCCGGCACACCGATGCAGGCGGCTTCCGCGATACCCGGTATCGCGGTGAGCGCCGCTTCGACGGCGGCGGGTTCCACATTGAGTCCGGCCCGGATCAGCATCTCTGAGTCCCGGCCGAACAGGTACAGACGGTTGCCGATCACACGGCCCCGGTCGCCCACCGTCATCCACCCGTCCACGGGGCCGTCGACCACGCCGTCCGCGGTGAGGTAGCCGCCGAACAGCATGTCGCTGCGCACATATACCAGGCCGTGCCGAATCCGCGCCTCGACGCCGTCGAACAGTTCTCCCGCCGAGTTCTCCTCGGCGGCCCCGAGTCCGCGGTCGAAGGACACGAAACTCAGTTCGGAGGCACCGTAGAAGTGCACGAGCGACGCGTTCGGCAAGACCTCCCGCAACGCTCCACGTCCCGTGCGCGGCCAGCGGGCCGCCGAGGACAGCACTTCCCGGACGCTCTCGATCGGACCGACGCCGGCCCGCACCACGTCCCACGCGATCGTCGGCACCGAATACAGATGTGTCGCACCGTCGTTCAGCGACTGGACGACCGGCCGCAGATCGACCGTCGCGCCCCGGGTGAGAGCGTGCAATGCGCCGTACAGGAAATGCGTGTGATCGAGCACGCCGGGCACCGACACGCGATCGTCGGCGCCGATGTCGAACGTGCGGTCGGAGCGATCCAACGTGGTGGCCCACGATCGCTGGTCGCGCACGAAGAGTTTCGGCTCGCCAGTGGTACCGGAGGTAATGCCCACCAGCAGTTCGCCATCCGGCTGCGCACCGCCCGCCACGCCGTCGGATTCCAGTGCGGCGGCGGTCCACACGTGCCCCTCGAATCCCAGCCTTCGCAGCCGCCGATGCTGATGCGGCGCGGCCACGACCGCTGCGGGCTTCGCGAGTTCCAGCACCCTGCTCAGCTGGGCGGGCAGTAGATGGCGGTGCAACAGTACGACACTCACGCCCGCGTGCATTGCCGCCGTCACCACCACCAGCGATTCGATATCGGACGTGGGCAGCACGGCGATTCGGCGCATACCGTGGATCCCCGCGGCGGTGCGGACGACCCGGGACCAGAACTCGCGGTAGTCGATGCGCTCGCGCCGGGCGAGCACCGCGGTCGCGCGCGGGTTCTCCGCGGCCTGTCGGGCGATCCGTGCGGCCAGCAGGTCAGGCATCGTCCACTCCCCTCGCCGCGAGGGCGTCGCCCATCGCGTCGGCGGTCCGCAGCGCCCGCACCAGTGTCGGCGTGACCAGCGCCGTCATCGACCATTGCAGTCCGCGGGCCCGCCGCGCCTCGGCGACGTCGTGCACGATTCCGGCCAGCAGCGGGACACACCGGATGGCCAGAGCCAGCAGCAGACCGATCCGCTCGGGATCGACGCCGGCCCTGCGCAGCGGCCCCAGCGCCCGGGTGACGGCGTCGAGCAGGTCCGTCACGCGAGTGGTGAGCGTGACCAGCGCCGCGAGCGCCACCGAGATCACCAGGACACCGCACACCACCACAGCCCGCGCCGGGGACGTGATGAGCACCTGGAACGCCGCGATGAGCGCCACCATCCACCCCAGCGGACGCAACTGCGCCGAGACGACTCGCCGCGGAATCCCGGCCACCGCGAACAATCCCGCCACCACCACCGCGGCGATCAGCACCTGAAGCGGGCTGCGCACGAACACCGTGGCCGCCACGATCGAAACGAGCAGCAGCACCAATTTGGGTCCGGCGGACATCCGGTGCAGCGGCGAATCGCCCGGACGGTAGACGCCGATCATTCGACCGACGCCCGGTACGCCGGGACGGCGTCGGCCGGAGTGCCGTCGAACGCCACCGCACCATTGTCGATGACGATGACGCGGTCGAAACCCTCCAGCAGCGACAGCTGATGCGTCACCACGATCACCTGCTGATCCACGGCGTCGAGCGCCTCGGCGATCAGCCTGGCGTTGCGCAGATCCAGCAGCGTGGTCGGCTCGTCGGCCACGATCACCTCCGGCCTGCGAATGAGGACGGCGCCGATGGCGAGCAACTGCTTCTGGCCGCCGGACAACAGGTGCGCGGGGTGCTCGGCGTGGTCGGCCAGCCCGAACCGCTCCAGTATCTCCCGGACACGCGCCGCGACCTGCGGTTTGCTCAGGCCCGTTCGCCGCAGCGAGAAAGCGAGATCCTCCGCGACCGTGGGCATCACGATCTGCGTATCCGGGTCGGTGAACACGAACCCGACCTTCCGCCGCACCTGCGCGCCTTTGCGGGCGGCGTCCACACCGTCCACCGTGACCGTGCCCGCGGTCGGCGTCAGCAAGCCGTTGATCATGCGCGCCAAGGTGGACTTGCCGGAACCGTTGGCGCCGATGATGCCGACGCGGCGCTCGCTGATCCGCAAGTCGATGTCGTGCAGCACGTTTCGGTCACCGAAGCGGTGCTGGACGGAGTCGAAGACGATTTCGCTCACGACGTCGCCTCGCTGACGCTCGGATCCGTCGCGCGCGAATGCGCGCTGTGCCCTCGGTTCACTCGCTGCCCCTCCCTCACGACACGCGCTCCACAAGCATTGCGATGCCCTGCCCGCCTCCGATGGCGCAGGCCGCGAGCCCCAGCGCGGGGCCATCCGCGCGCAGCATCTGACTCGCCAACCGCACCAGCAAGATCGCTCCGGACGCGCCCCAGGGATGACCCATCGCGATGGCGCCGCCCTGGGGGCAGATCCTGGCTTCGTCCAGGCCCAATTCGTCCGCCACCGCCAGCACCACCGACGCGAACGCCTCGGTGATCTCGATGACGCCGAGATCGGCCACGTCGAATCCGGTGCGGCGCAGCAATTTTCGTATCGCGGGCGCGGGACCGAGTCCGGGCAGCGCTGGATCGGATCCGGCGACCGCGCAGCCGAGTATCCGCAACGCGGGCAGCCCCGCGGCCAGTGCCTCGCTGGTGACCGCCATCGCCGCGGCACCGTCGGAGATTCCGCACGAATTCCCCGCGGTAGCCGTGCCGTCGACGCCGAAACTGGGGCGCAGCCGCGCGAGCCGAGTCTCGGTCATGCCCGCGCGGATGCGCTCGTCCCGGTGCACGTCACCGATCGGCACGATCTCCGCGGAGAAGTCGGCCGCCGCGGCGAGGGTGTGCGAGCGCGCCGCGTAAGCGTCCTGCCGCGCACGGCTGATGCCGCGTGCTCGGGCGAGATCATCGGCGGCCACGCCCATGTCGGGATCGGGAAAACCTTCTGGTGCGAAGGGAGCGCGGGTGTATCGCACGGGGTCGGCGTCCGCGACGGGAGGCCAGAAGCGCCATGGCGCCGTGCTCGCCGATTCGACGCCGCCGGCCAGGATGAGTTCGTCCGCGCCGCTGCGCACGCGCAACGCGGCCTGCATCACCGCATCCAGGCCGGACCCGCACTGCCGGTCGACGGTGACGCCGGGAACGTGCACGCCCAGACCCGCCCGCAATGCCGCGATCCGGGCCGGATCGCCGCCAGGTCCCAGGCAGTTGCCGAGGACGACGTCGTCCACCTCGGCATCGATCCCGGCGGCGCGCACCGACGACAGAACCTCACGCAGCACGGGAGCGGCCAGATCGGTGGTGGTCAGATCGGCGAACCCGTGTCCCGCGTTGCCGATCGGCGTGCGACGCGGCGCCACCAGAACCGGGACCGGGGTCATGTCAGCAAGTCTTTCAGCTGCCCCCTGGCGACTTTCCCGGCGGCAGTTCTCGGCAGCGCAGGAAGCGGCACCCACCGACGCGGCATCGCCTCTTTCGTCAGCACCCGCCGCGCCCGCGCCCGGATCTCGTCGAGTTCGACCAGGCCGTCCAGTTGCACCGCGGCCGTGACCGTTTCACCGAAAACGGCATGGGGCGATCCGATCACGGCCGCGGCGGCGATTCCGTCGAGTGCCTCCAGGACGCGCTCGACATCCTCGGCCAGCACCGTGGTGCCGCCCACGTTGATCGCGCAGTCGCCCCTGCCCCGCACCGTCAGCGTGCGGTCGGCCCCCAGTTCGGCGAGGTCACCCACCCCGAACCACTCGGGCGCGCCGAGCACCGTGTAGGGCGATCGGACGTAGAGCAGTCCGCCGCGCACGTCGGCCTCGACTCCGTCGAGCAGCCGCATCGGCTCGGGGACGCGCCGCGCCGCCACGAGAGAGACTTCCGAAGACCCGTAGTACTCGACGACCTCGATGCGGTCGGCAGCGGCCAGCGCACCGTCGTCCACCGCGATGCCCGCGACGATCGCGGTACGCAAGCGCGGGCAGGTACGCGCCACCTCGCGCAACACCGCGGGAACCGCATGCACCACGGTGGCCCGCGACGGGTCATCGGTGACGCACGCACCCCGCCACAGCGCATGCAGCGCGCCGAAGAGATGCATGGTCGCGTGCAACGGGCCGGTGATCAGTACGCGGTCGGTCGGCGCCACGCCGGTGATCGCGGTGAACGCGGGGAAGCTGTCGTACCAGGAAGCGGCCGTCCGGGCGAGCGGTCGCGGACGCCCGGTCGACCCCGACGTCGCCACCAGGAGAAACGCCGCGGGTGGAATGCTCGGCCGGTGCGGACGGGCGTCCGGGTTCTCGACCATCACCGGGATGCCGCGCCGAGCCGCGGCGCAGACACAGATCAACGCGTCCGGAACCGAGAGGGCCGACGCGTCGTAGACGGTCGCGTCATCCTGCTGAGAGATCCACTGCTCGATCGCCCGGTCGAGGTCGCGATACGTGTGGGTGCGGCCGTCGAAGTCGAGGGCAGGCTGATCGCCCGCGCCGCCGAGTTCGGGACTAAGCATGGATCAGACCGGGGTACGCACGGTGGACACCCTTGGCCACCACCGTCGCGACGACCACTTTCGCCAGGTCGCCGGGAATGAACGCGGCATTGGTGGAGATCGCGGCCCCGATCCCCAGATCCGTGCGCAAGAGCAGCCCGACGATGCCGCAGAGGTAGATGACCAGCATCCCGCCGGCGGCATTGATCAGCAGGCCGAGCACGAGGGGGTATTTCGGCAGGATCCGTGCGGTGAGCAGCCCGATGAACAGTGCCGCCGGAATCCAGCCGACCAAGTATCCGGCACTGGGCCCCGCCAGCGCGGTCAAACCGGTGCGGCCGCCGGACAGCAGCGGCAGACCGATCATCGTGAGCGCGAGGAAGACCAGCACCGCTGCGGTGCCCTTGCGCGCCCCGAGCACCGCTCCGGCCAGGATGACACCGAGCGTCTGCACGGTGATCGGCACGCCGCTGAACCCGACCGTGATGGCCCCGGGCAGACCCAGCGCGGCGATCAGCGCCGCGAAAACGGCGATCTGCGCCATATCGCGCGCCGAAATGCCAATCCTCGACTCCCGAGAGTTCTCGACACCCTCCACGACAACCCTCCGCTAAAACTTGAACGACGTTCAAGATAGCAGGCCGGGGGTGGCGGCGCGCGGGGCCCGACTCCGGCGAAGTCGAGGACGAGACTGTGACCTTGTCCCCTACCGCCAGGGCGGAATCCGAGTGATGGTCGAGCGGCAAGCGACGGTACGTATCGAGGAGGCTCAGCATGATCACTGCGGAGACCGTCATGCGCCCGGATGTCGAGTGCATCAACGTGCGCGACACCATGGACTTCGCCGCCCAGCGGATGCGCCAGCTCGACGTCGGCGCACTCCCCATCTGTGATGGCGAAGGCCATCCGGTCGGGATCGTGACCGATCGCGACATCGTCGTGAAGGTGGTCGGTGTCGGGTTGAATCCCAGGACGACCACAGCCGGGGAACTCACCCAGGGCGCGGATCGGATGCACACCGTGGACGTCAGCGCGGATATCAGCGACGTTCTGGCGTGTATGACCGAGTTCCGTATCCGCCGGCTTCCGGTAACCGCTCAGGGTCGGCTCGCCGGCATCATCACCGAGGCGGATCTCGCGCGACAGCTGCCCGAGCATCAAGTCGGCGAATTCGTCGAAGCCATTTGCGCCGCGAATCTTCCGACCCCGGGCGAGACCACCTCCTGACGCGGCTGTGCGGCGAGGGCGAAGAATTCCCTCCCGCAGTAAGGGTTCTCGAGCGATGATCAGTGGTGCCACACGTGTGCGGCAACTCAGTGTGGCAGGCCGAGTCCGTCGGCCAGCACCGGCCACGACTTCTTCAGTGCCTCTTGCCAATAGCCCCATGAATGGGTTCCGGTGGGCTGGAAGTCATAGGTCGCGGGGATGCCGAGCGCGTTCAGGCGGTCACGCATGTTGTGCGTGCACCAGTTCACCGCCGCCTCGATGACGCCGCCCAAGACCAGCTGATTGAGATAGCCACGCGGGCCGGGCTGCATGTGTGTGCCGTTGTAGGTGTCGTACATCCCGGGCACGCCGGTGCCCGTGGACAGGAACAGGCGCAGTCCGCGTAGCTGGTCGGCGTGCACGTAGGGGTCGTTGGCCGCCCACATCGGGTCGCCGGGCGGGCCGTACATGTTGTCGGTGTCGCCGCCGCCCCAGCTCTCCACGGCCAGCTTCACGAACTCGCGTCCGAGCGGATCGCTGATCTGCGCGCAGCCGCTGTAGGCCGCGACCGCCTGGTACAGGCCGGGTTTCGCGATCGGCAGCTGGAGCACCGAGGTTCCGGACGTCGACAGTCCCGCGATGGCGTTCGCACCGGTGGTGCCGAATTCCGCGTCGATCAGCGGGGGCAGTTCCTCGGTGAGGAACGTCTTCCACTTGTACAGGCCGAGTTTCGGGTCGGGGGCGCGCCAGTCTGTGTAGTAGCTCCACCGACCGCCGACGGGCTGGACGACGTTCACGTCCTTGTCGGCGAGGAAACGCAGCACGTCGGTGTTCTTCTGCCAGGTCGCGCTGTCCTGGCCACCGCCGCCTCCGTTCAGCAGATACAGCGTCGGCCGCGGCGCCGAGCGATCGGCCGGGCGCAGCACTTTCACCATGATGTCCTGCCGCATCGCCGCGGAGTACACCCGCAGCTGGACCGTGCGGTCGTCCTCGGCCCACCGGCCGGTGATCGCCGACGGCGGGTCCGCTGTCGCGTTCGGTGACGCCGCGACCACGCCGAACAGGGCCACGACCGCCGTGATGGCGGGTATCCACGGGCGGCAACATTTTTCGGGGCGGGTCATAGCCGGATGCTCCTGTTCTGGTCAGCGCACGCCGTGGGTCGACACCGTGGTGCCCACCGAGCGGCGGGTGCGAAGGTCCGCTCGGTGGGCTCACCGCCACGCGCCGGGATGTGCGCGCCAGGACAGGGGCGGGTTCGAGGGGATCCTGTCCGGCGAGCAGCGAACGCGAGGCGGCCGGTGCCCCCGTCGAGCAAGCGCGAAGTCGGGCACAATGCACGCCGCGCGACGAAGGCACGTCTATCGGATGGTCAGAGCGAGCCTCCGCCGCCGATCAGCCACGGGTTGAAGGTGCACACCAAGGTCGGGTGGCCGACCGGGTCCAACGCACGCAATGCGATGGACAGCGCGCGGGGCGAGTACATGATGGTGAGGTGGTCGGACACGTCTTGCTCGCATCCGTCCTGCAAGGTGATGTTCTGCACCGACATACCAGGCGCCGCCTTCAAGAAGGTCAGGTCGTAAGGGTTGGTGATCTCGTCGTAGCGGGTGGCGACAATGGTGTAGTCGACACCGGGAATGGTGTCGCCGTTCTCGTTGAGCTTATTGACGAAGTCCGAGCCGACCGTCTGCTGGATGCCCGCGTGGCCGACGAAGATCTCGATGAAGCCGAGGATGTCGATGCCGAAGTTGTTGATCGCCCGGCCCAGCGCGCCGATACCGATCAGGCTCGTGCCGTGGTGCGTAGCGCCGTACGTGACGAGGTTCTTCACCTTGGCCGCGCCGCCCTCGAACTTGGTGTACCAGTTCGACATCGAACCGCCCTGCGAATGCGCGACGATATCGACTTCGGAGGCGCCGGTCGCGGCCAGCACCCGGTCGACGAACGTGGCCAGCTGCTTGGCCGAATCCTGGATATAGCCGGTACCCATCACGCCGGGGAGCACCGAACCGAGACCGCCCCCTTCGAGGAGGTTCGACCGGCCGTAGTTGACGGTGAACGTGCAGAAGCCCGCGTCTTTCATCGGCTGGCCCATGAACGCGAAGCCGTTGTAGGCGTTCATCCAGGTGCCGTGCACCATGACCACCGGGCGCGGATGCTCGGCCGTCGGCTTGCAGTTCCAGTCGTTGGCACCGGGCGGGGCGGCGTCCGGATGCATCAGCCCGTAACCGAACGCGGCCAGCCACGACGTCATCGGCGGGCCGTAACCCACGGTGTCACTGGCGTATCCGCCGGAGGACCCCGAGCTGCTGCCGGATCCGCCGTAGCAGTCTCCGGAACCGTTGCCGGACCCCGCGCCGCTGCCCGACGTGCACGCCGAGCCGGTGCCCGCGCTGCCCGAGTCGGCGACCGGCGCGGCCTTGCGACCGGCGGCGATGTAGTCCGCGAGCGTCTGTTCGGTCGGCCGCTCCTCCGGCGCCGCGTTCGCCCCGACGCCGGCCGAACCGACCGCGAGCACCGACACGCTCAGCAGCACCGCCGCGATAGACGAGCGCCCGTAAGTACTTCGTTTCATTACATGCCTTCCTGCAGAACCACGGTGTTCGAGGGGCGGTGCCGTTCTTGCGGGTCGACGGCACCGAAACTGCGCCAACGCTAGAACCGCGCAACGTGACCACCGACTCGGAACGAACGGATCTGGAGACCTCACGAATGCCTTTGTCGCGGCTAGGGATACGCCACAAAGGCAACGACAATTACCGCGTTTGCGAGGCGATAGGGCATGCAGCACAAAAAGACCGCGGCGAAACGGTGAATTCTCCAGATCACCAAGCGATCACAGTTCCGCATCGGCGTGCGGGGGCATCATGGAAAAACGTGCACATCGCCGTCGGTGGCCATCCGATGGCTAACCGCTTGGAGATCCCGTGTCCCCCATCATGGTTCCCATCACACGCGTCGGCGCTCACGCGAGGGTGTGCCGTTGGCCGCCAGCCATATCGACTGCGGGGTAGCTCTTTTCACAACGCGGGCGTCGGCATCGCGGGGACCGGTGACAGCCGAGCGGATGTCTTCGCTTCGCCGGCGGATCGGCCCGCCACCTGACCGGATCCTGCCGACCAGCACCGTATCGCAATACAGGAGCATCCATGAACGAGACCGCCGTGAATCCGGCCGATCAGGCGAGGGCGCTCGTCGACCGTCGTTATCGTTCCGCCGTCCCCTACCAGGTGGAACGGGAAAAGATCCGGGAATTCGCCCGCGCCGTCCAGGATTACCATCCGGCGCATTGGAGCGAGGCCGCCGCGGCGGAACTCGGATATTCCGGACTCGTCGCGCCCGCGACCTTCAGCTCGATAATTCTCACCAGGGTGCACGGCGAAATCATGGATTCGCTGATCACCGGGTACGACCCGACCCGGATTCTGCACGCGGACCAGATATTCGACTTCGGCAGGCCGCTGGTCGCCGGGGACCGCCTGACCTGTGACGTCTATTTCGAATCGTTCCGGCACTTCGGCGACTACGACGTCCTCGCGATCAAGAGCGTGCTCATCGACCAGGACGGCATGGTGGTGCAGACCGGCTCCAGCGCCTTGCTCGCACGCCTCGGCGGTCGCGATCCGGGGCTGGCCCAGGCGGTACGCACCGTCGCCATGGGTCATCGCTCCCCTGTCGCGACGCGGCAGGGCCGAACCGAAGCCGTCGTCCCCGCCGCCGCCGACTCCCTTGCACCAGCGCCCGCACGCCGGATATCGCAACCGGATATCGATTTCGCCGACCTCGCGGAGGGCACGGAATTGCCCCCTCGGACCGTGCGCTTGTCTCGTGGGGACCTGGTCAACTACGCCGGGGTGACCGGAGACGCCAATCCGGTGCTCTTCGACGAACGAATCGCCGTCGCCAGCGGTCTGCCGACCGTGGTCGCCCCCGGCATGCTGAAGCTCGGGCTGGCCGCTTCGTTCCTGAGTGCCTGGCTCGGCGACCCCACGGCGCTCACCCGTTTCCGCGCGCAGTTCGCGCACAACACGCACTACTTGCGCATTCCCCCCTTGGCGACCGGGACGGTCGAGTTTCGCGGCCGGGTCACCTCGATCGATCCGCGCAGGCGACGGGCGACCATCGCGGTGGACGCACGGGCCGAAGGTCGCAAGCTGTTCGGCTACGCCGCCGCCGAAGTGCTGTTCCCGCAAGCGATTCGGGCCGCCGACTGATCAGGCCGCCGCATCGGACCGGCCCATATCCGGCCCGTCGACTCGAGCGGGGTCACGCAGCAGGCCGGTGAGCAGCGCCAGCCTGCGGTGCGATGCCAAGCGGGCGGCGCGGTCATAGGTACTGGTATGCACCAGGATCTCGTCGGCGCCGGTCCTGGTCACCAACCGCTCCAACTGGTCGGCCACCTCGTCCTCGGTGCCGTACAGATGCCCGCGCAGCCCCTCGTGGAAGATCTCCCGTTCCCGATCGGTCATGGCGCGCGCCTCGATGTCCGATGGCGGCATCAGGGGCGGGAACTCGCCGCGGGTGCGCGCGTACGCGGCGGACCATGCCTCCGATAGCAGCAGCCGATACGCCTGCGAAGTGGTGTCGGCGATGACGATCGATCCCGAGACCACCACGTAGGGTTCCGCGCCCGCCACCCCGGGACTGAACTCGGCGCGATATCGCTCGATGGCCTCGATCATGCGGTCCTCGCCGCCCACCGCGGCGATCACGAGCGGCAGACCGAACCGGGCCGCTCGCGCGGCGCCGGACCCGGTCGCCAACAGGAAGGCGGGAACCCGCAGCCCCTCCGCGGGCCAGGCGTGCACGCCCCGCCTGCCCTCGGCGAAGTACGCCAGCAGCTCGGCGAGCTGGGCGTCGAAGTCCTCGGCATCGCGTTTGTCGTGCCCAAGGGCGCGCCGCACGCCGTCGGTGAAACCCACCGACCGGCCCAGGCCCATATCGATACGTCCGGGATACAGCGACTCCAGCACACCGAATTGCTCGGCCACGACCAGAGGCTGATGATTGGGCAACATCACGCCGCCGGTGCCGATCCGGATCCGGGAAGTCGCTGCCGCCGCGGCCGCCGCGAGCACCGTCGGCGCCGAACCCGCCACGCCGGGCACGCTGTGGTGCTCGGACACCCAGAAGCGGTGATATCCCCACTCCTCGGCGAGTCGAGCGAACTCGACGCTCTCGCGCAGCGCGGCCGGATGGCTCTGGCCGTGCCGGACGCGCGAGCGGTCCAGCACGGAGAACCGAACGGAGGACAGGGCCGAGGTCATACCGATGTCAACGCCACCGCACCGCGGAGATTCCGCGGCGCCGTTCAGGAGGACTCGGGAACCTCGAGCGCCGGCGCGAGCACTTGCCACATCTTCGGTAGCTGGGCCTGGAAATCCGGCCACGTATGCATCCCCGCGGCGGAGTACTCGACCGTGGCGGGAATCTTCAGTTCGGCCAGGCGCGCGGCGAACCGCTCGGTGCACGCTCGGGCGCCCGCCTCCAGCGCCACACCACCACCCGCGGTGCGCAGCGCCTCCACGATCGTCGGCGAGTTGGCGACGGCCACCAGGTCGGCGCCGGTGGGCAGGCCGGTCGCCGCCGAGAGGTAGATCCCCGTGCCGCGCAGCCCTTCCGCGTGCAGCAGGCTGTCGTGCGCGGCCCATTCCGGTGAGGTCGGCGGGCCCCAGAGGTTGTCGACATTCCCGCCGCGTGAGGCCACCGTGATGGTGGTGACGGCGTGACCGAGCGGGTCGGAGGTGGAATAGCAGCCGCTCATGCCGGCCACGGCGCGGTACCAGCCGGGATGGCGCTGCGCGAGCATCATCGCCGCCTGCGCTCCCATCGACACCCCCGCGATCGCCCGGCGGCCGTCGGTGCGCAGCAGCGATTCCACGATGGGCGGTAGCTCGGTGGTGAGGAAGGTCTCCCAGCGATTGAGTCCCAGCGCGGTGTCGTGGCGCACCCAGTCGCTGTACATGCTGCCGGTACCGCCGCCGGTCAGCACCACGTCGACCGGCTTGTCCGCGAAGAACTCCGCGGCGTTTCCCTTGGTCAGCCAGGCGGAAGTGGCGTCGCCGTCGACGCCGTCGAGCAGATACAGCACCGGCCGGGGCCCCGTGCCGCTGCCGCGCAGCACGTCGACGGTGATGACCCGGCGCATCGCCGCCGATGCGATCGCCAGCCGTTGCCGGCGCGGCGCCACGTTCTCGATCGAGATCAAGCCGGTCCGGGTCATCTCGGGGTCGACGGCGGGTGGCGGGGTCGGCGGCGTCGGCGGGGTCGGCGGGGTCGGCGTCACCGGATCGGCGAGCACGGGCGCAGCGGCCACCGCGGCGATGACCGCCATCGCCGCGGTGATCGGTCCGCGCAGCCTCATCGCGCCGCGGCGGCCCATTCCGCCTGCCGGGCCGCCGCGCGTCGGCGCTGCTCGTCGAATCGTTGCGGGGCGCCGCACCGGCCACCCCGGGCAGCCCACACGCCGTCGAGGGTGACTGGCTCCGAGATCTGCCGGTGATAGGACGGCAGACTATCTTCGATGCACGGATTCGTGATCATCGCGGTCTGCGCACCGTCGGAAAATTCGGATCGACCGGGCTCCCGGACAATGCGGCCCACCCCAGTGAATTCGCAGCGATCGTCCCACTGCGCGTAATCGTACGGATTCCAGGTCTTGGGATTGTGCAGATGGTCGTTGAACAGGCGTTCGACGGCGGGCTCGAGTTCGCGCGGAATATGGCGATCGGACAACGCGGTGGTCACTCGCACTCCTTAGCTCACCCTCGACAACAGGGCACAGTCGACAATAGCTGACGAAAAGTCATGCGGAGCGTCCAATTACGTGATCGTTGGGCGCGGTGACGATGTTCATATGGCTCGGCTGGAGTAGCTCACAACCCGGCGCTTCACCCGCTTCGGCCACCTGGTACAGCCCCGGTGGCCCGCCCGCGGCCCGCAGCCGGTCGAGTACATCGTGCGCGCGACCGGCGAGTTCGGGGATGCGTGCGGTGCGGCCGGTCGCGACCGCTGCGGTCAACGGCACCTCGGCGGCGTCGCCGACCATGGCCAGTACCTCGCCGGTCATGCTGAACGATCCGGTGTGGGTGAGCGGGTCGTCCAGGGGCACCAGCACCGTGCCGCCCGCGGCGGACAGCACCGACAGCGCGCGGGAGCCGAGCGGGCCGGCCAGTGCGGCCTGGACACGGCGGAGCTTGCGGCGGGCGGCGACCGCGCCCGCGCCAGGTCTTCGCTCGTCCGGGTGCGGCGGAATGCCCAAGGCCACCACCTGGTAGGACCGCGCGATGGAAATGCCGGTCTCCCGGGCGAGCTCGCCGACCGCCTGTCCACCGAGCAAGGCCGAGACCAGCGTCTGAGCGGCGGTCTGATGTTCCCGAGCGACCGCGCGATGCTCGTCGACATAGGCGGTCGACGCGGCCAAGGTCACCATTTCCAGCACGTGGACCGCCAGCCGCGCCCCGGCCAGAAAATGATCCGCCCGCTCGTCGGCGACCTGGTCGGCGAGGAATTCCAATCCGTTTTTGATTTCCTCGTGGTAGGCGCCGAGCACCGTTTCCAGCGCGATGCCCTCACGCGCCCAGCGCGCGGCGAATCCGGCGATCTCCGGGGGCCGCGTTTCAGCGGGTGACCTCTGTGGAGCGAGGAGTTCGACGGCCGCGGCCAAACAGTTTCGCGCGGCGGTCACCACATCGCCGGACGCGTCGTGGCCGGAGTTCTCGGCCAGATGTTCGACAAGTTTTGATGTCAACATCTCGGTACTCGTTTTCGGCTGCCTGCCCATCATGCCTACCGAAGGTTAGCGACTGATCGTGATGAAATCGAGATATGTTCCACCGTATCAGGTAACTCATCAGGGACCGCCCGACGCGTTGGGCGGGATCACAAGCACTCGGGCCATTCGGCGCATACCGTGACCCGGGTCGCCAGAAATGCTGCGGCCCCGTGGGTCCGGGTGGTCGAGGTAGGTGACGCAGCGCCGACCGCGCATTCCGGCGCTGCGTCGTGGTCACCCTAGAGCCGTGTCGGTCGCTCTGAGAAGTCCCCGTCCGCGCCCTCGGGACGGTTCATCGGCACCGATGACCGCGATTGGGACATCGCACATGCCGCGGCGCGCCGCGCTCATCCGGCCTCCGCGCGCACTCGGTTTATGTTGTGTCACAACGCAACCAGACGACCATGGTGGGATCTCCGATGATCGGTGCCGAACGGGCGGACCGGCTCGCCCATGACTTACTGTCGCAGCAGTGCCGGGTGCATCGTTCGCCGCGTTGTGGCCCGGCACGCGACGTGCCCGCTGCGCGGGTCCCTACCGCCGCCCGGCGGGCACGCCGCACTCGGGCTCAGCCGTGCCCCCAGGTGAGATCGGCGGTCATCCACTCCGATTCCCACCGCCGCAGGCGCCGCCGGTCCAGGCCGCGGCGCAGCAGCCAGTAGCTGCCACCGAGCACGACCGAGACGCCGAGCAGCGCGCCCGCGGTGAGCAGTACCGCTTTGCTGGCGGCCTGGGTCGACGACGGCGGCTCCACGATGGCCCCGCCTTCGTTCAACCAGATCGACACGGTGGAACCCGGCTCGACCACCGTGGTCGACTGGTAGTCGGCCGTGTGTGTCACGCCTTCGGCGTCCTTCCAGGACACTCGTGCGGGTATGACGGGCGCGTACAGCGGCGTTTTCCCGGTCTCGATCACGGTGGCGTCGACCTGGCGCAGCCGCGCCGTTTCGGCTTGCACCGCGGCCGTTTCCACGCGGTAGACCGCACCGCCGACGGTCACCGCCAGCACGGGGGCGACGATCAAGAACACCAGGGCGAGTAGGGCGGCCAACCCGGTTTGCAGGCGGTCCTCCCTGCGGCGAAGCGGATTTCGGTCGAGCCCGACGCGTCGGCACGTCCGGCGGTACATGCTCACCGACCCGGTAGACATGACGGTGACTCCTCGGAACGGAATTCGGCAGTGAGGGTGAGGAGGGTGTCGAAGAACTCTTCGACGAGGCCGGGCAGGCCCATCGGGTCCGGGCCCGCCGCCCAGCTCTGTAACGCCGCGAGCAGCATGCCGGCACCGGCGCCGACGGCGGCGGCCGGACGCGGATCGGTCAGCGGATCCACCCTCAGCCTCGCCGCGATGATCCGGACCGATTCGCGCTGCCCGTCGATGCGGATGCGCTGATAACCGGCGAACAGCTCGGGCTCGTCCTCGAAACGCTGGAACAGTGCCCAGCGCCGCGCCAGCAGCGCGGCGCGCGCGCCACCGTACTCGGTGGCGAGCCAGTCGTGGACGGCGTTGCGATAGGCGACCAAGGGCGGCTCGGACGGCGGCCGACGGCACAGCGCCTCGTTGAACAGGTGCACGTCCTGATCGACATCGCCGAGAATGGCCGCCTCGATGGAGGCGAAATGCCTGCTGAAGGTGCGGCGGGTGACCCCGGCCCGCACCGCGATGTCCTCGACGGCGACCGCGTCGAGCCCCCGCTCGGTGAGCAGGTCGAACGCCGCGCGCGACAGCGCCTCCCGGCTGCGGCGCGTGCGCAGCCGACGGCCGTCCAGACCGACTCCGTCGTCGCTCATGGACATAGCCTACGCCTTATTGTCTCATTGGGACAATACTTCGCTGTGGCCCGGCCCACTCCACGCGCGAACACACACTGCCGCGCCCTGTCGTCACGCGTGTGCGCGGGCCCCTGGTTCGTCGACGGTCGGCGCAGCGCCGTCGCGCAGCGCTTCCAGCAGTCGCCGGGAGTGCTCCGGCGGCGGGGCGAGTACCGAAAGCTGGTTGAGCACAGCGTAATACGCGTCCAAATCGGCGACCTTGTCCAGATAGAGCGCGCCGGTCAGCTGTTGGAGGTAGACGATGTCGGGCAGGTCCGGCTCGGCGAAACGCAACACGGTGAAGGCACCGTCGGCGAGCGCGGGCCCACCCACGTGGTCGGCCAGGATCTGGATGGTGATGTGCGGCTGCTCCTCCGCCCGCAGCAGATGGTCGATCTGGGCACGCCAGACGGTGGAGCCGCCGATCCTGCGGCGCAGCGCGGCTTCCTCGATGATTATCCAGAGCTGTGGGGGTTCCGGCCGGGACAAGATCTCCTGGCGGCGCATACGCAGTGCGACGCGACGCTCGATCGACTCCGGCGACTCACTCGCATTGGCCATGCCGAGCACCGATCGGGCATACGCCTGCGTCTGCAGCAGTTCGGGCACCGCCCGCGGCTCATAGACCCGGATCAGCCGCGCCGCCTGCTCCAAGCCCAGGTAGGTGTCGAACCACTTCGGCAACCAGTCGTTGTCGCGAGCCCACCAGCCCGACGCGTTGGCTTGCCTGGCCAGTTCCAGGTACCGCTCCCGCTCGTCGGGGTCGTTCACCCGGTAGAGGTCGAGCAGGTCGACCAGGTCACGCTCCCGGCAGCCGGTGCGCCCGAGTTCCAGCCTGCTGATCTTCGAATGCGACCCGCGAATGGCCTCACCCGCGGCTTCGCGAGTGAGCCCGCGGGCCTCGCGTAGGCGGCGCAGGCGACCACCCAGCATCATCCGGAGAACCGTGGGCCCGCCGCCGACCACAGGATTGTCACCGGAGCCGAGATCCATCGCCTGTCGCACCTTCGAAGGGGGCATCTCCCGAGTGTGCCACGGGCGCCCGGGCGCCAGCTATGGCCGAAATGCCTTGTACGTCCGGGTATTCGCGATGGGCCGGCGGATCCGGTCAGGAGGAGCCCGACGGTCGATCCATGATCTCCGGTTGGCGCTGGCGCAACGCCGCGACGAGTTCCCGGGTGTACTCGGGGGGCGCGGCGTGGACCGAAAGCAGGTTCGCCACCGCGCGATAGGCGGCGAGATCGGCGTGCTTGTCCAGATACAGCGCACCCGTGAGCTGCTGGAGGTAGACGATGTCGGGCAGATCCGCCTCGGCGAAGCGCAGCATGGTGAACGCGCCGTCGGCGAGCGCGGGACCGCCGACGTGATCGGCGAGCACCTGCACGGTGACGTTCGGCGAGTCCACGGCCCGTAGCACCTGCTCGAGCTGGGCCAGCCACACCTGCGATCCGCCGATCCTGCGCCGCAGCGCCGCCTCCTCGACGATCAGCCAGAGCTGCGGCGGGTTGGGTCTGGTGAGGATCTCCTGGCGCCGCATACGCAAGGCAACCCGCCGCTCGATCGACTCCTCGTCCTCATGGGGATGGGCGAGAACGAGCAGGGCGCGCGCGTAGTCGGGAGTCTGCAGCAGCTCGGGTATCACGCGCGGCTCGTAGCAGCGGATCAGCTGTGCCGCCTGCTCCAAGCCCAGGTAGGTGTCGAACCACTTCGGCAGCCAATCGGAGTCGTGGTGCCACCACCCCGAGGTGTTGGCCTGCTCGGCGAGTCGCTTGAACTCGGCGCGCTCGTCCTCGTCGGTGACCCCGTACAGCTCGAGCAGGTCGACCAGATCTCGTTCCCGGAACCCGGTCCGGCCCAGCTCGAGCCGGCTGATCTTGGAATGCGAACCGCGAATCGCCTCGCCCGCCTCCTCGAGCGAAATGCCGCACGCCTCGCGTAGCCGTCGCATCCGCCCGCCGAGAATCATCCGCAAAACGGTCGGGCCACCGTCGACGGCAGGAGCCGTTGCGCGAGTGGTGGTTTCAGTTCGAGGCCGCACTACCGAAGCACGCATGTTTCGAGTCTCCCATGTGCGTTCGCCACACTCCAGCACCAACTTGGTCGAATCGAAGCGTATGCGCAGGTGCAAGCACATTCGCAAGATCATCGGACGGGAGTTCTGAGAAAGGCTGGGCTGCAGTCGGATCCATTCGACGTGCGAAGTCGACGTGGTATACGCCCACGGCGATGACAACCGACGCCCGCTGCTCACCTGGACGAAATGCCGACGGAAGGGATCAGCGCAACAGCACCGTCGCTGTCGCGCGCCCGAACAGCTTGCGCCCCTCGGAAGTGGCGCTCAGCGCGATGGTGGCGGCGCGACGTTCGGGATCCAATTCCTTGACCCGGCCATGGAATTCGATCGCACTCGCCTTGGTCGCACCAACCGGTGCGAACGTCGCGAACCGAACCGCATACTTCGCCACGGCGGCTGGATCGCCCAGCCATGATGTGAGGTACCCGGCGCCGAGACCCATGGTCAGTAGTCCGTGCGAGACGACGTCGGGCAGGCCCACGCTGCGCGCCACCAGGTCGCTGAAATGGATCGGATTCGAATCACCCGACACGCCAGCGTAATTCGCCAGATCGCCACGGGTGAGCAGCGTCGTTCGCGGGGGAAGCACCATGCCGACGGACAAATCCTCGAAAAGGGGGATCGACCGTGGCGTTCGCGGCTGGCCGGACGGATCCGGTTGTGCCGGTTCATCGAAGCACTCGACCAGCCCGGCGTCCTCGTCGGTCGTCCGCGTGGCCGCCGCGGCCGACCGGTCGGCCGCGGACTGCCCGGTCATGATCACGCCTTCGACCGTGGCGCCCAGGTCGGGGGCGAGATCCACCCCGGTCTGCGCCACCGCGGTGCTGTACGCGGTCTGCAGCACGTCCTTGTACTGGTTGGTGAGCACGTTCTTGGTGACCATGAAGTCCTTGTCACCGAATTGCCGGAACGACTCGATATAAGAGTCGCACCGCAGTTGGTCGCCGGCGACGATCGGGCGGTGCACCTGGATGGACTGCTCGGTCTGCAAGACCTGGCCGAGATCGTAGCCGGTGAGCACGGACTCGAACATCTTGCGCTGCATCAGCAGCAGGACGATCGAGGAGAAGGTCGGCGGCGCGACCAACCCGTCGAAGCCCAACTCCGCGGCGGCCTCTTCGTATCGGTGCGCCGGATGGTCGTCCTGCAACGCCCGCGCGAACTCGCGGATCTTCTCGCGCCCCACCTCGTAGTGGTCGGTCAAGCGGTAATGCCGTCCCACCAATGCCTTTGCCTGCTCGGACGCGGCGGTCGTGCTGTCGTTCATGTGCCCTCTCGGAACTCGGCTTCCCCGCCCGGACCGGCACACCACTGCCATACCGCGTTACCGGATGCCTCCCCCGGCGCCGTCACACGGTCAGCACTCGTCGGGAGCCTGGACCCCGCGCAGCCGGTCGTCCAACCAGACCATGGCCTCCGGATAACCGAGCGCCCCCGCGATGATGTGCTCACCGAGAACACTACGGTACACCGCGGGTACGCCGAGACGACACTGTTCCCAGTAGAGGTTGCGCGCGCCCTCGGCCGGGATCCAGAACTCCTGCTCCCCGTTGTAGATATAGAGCGGAGCCGCCGACTTCATGTCTTCCATCCTGGTCACCCGATAGACGTCCGCGGCCAGCGCCGAGTTCAGCGGGTCCGGGTAATTCGCGGCGACATCGATCGGCAGCATCAGCAGGCCCGCCAGTCCATAACTGCTGCCGCACATGTCTTTCACCGGCGAGGTCGCCACCCACTGGGCGAGGTTGTTCATCCTGGCGAGGATTTCCGGCCGCTCACGGCCGATCCCGAACACCGCGCCCATGAACACCGCCGACGCGAGATTCCCGTTCATGCTGCGGGCCAGGATCTCGTAGTCCGCGGGCACCCCGCCCAGCGCCGCGCCCACGATCACCTCCGCCAATTCCGGTGCGTAACCGGCGATCAGCTTCACCGCCCCATGTGTCGCGATCGCTCCACCGGAATAGCCCGCCATCCCGAACTTGCTATCGCCGAACTCCTCGGGCAGCAGTTCACGCACCGCCCTGATCGAGTCGAGCACCGCGTGACCGGCCACGATCGGCTCGGCGTAGGCCATCGACGGACCCTCGTGGTCGGGAATCAGCACGGCGTATCCGCGCAGCGCCGCGACGTGCGTTGTGGGCGGAATGAAGTCGGTAATGCTGGTGTCCGGGTGGAGCCCGTGGGCGAGGGTGTATCCCGGGGTGCAGACACGGCCGAGTGCGTCGATCGGCAAGTTGTTCACCACCACCGGCCGCGGGCCCGGGCCCGGCCAGGCCGCCGCGGGAACGACCAGGGTGGCCGTGGCGTACGACGGCGCGCCGTGCGCATCGGTCGTGCGGTACTTCACCAGCAGGGCGCGCCGGATCGGCAGCAGCATCAGCGGCGCCGTCGTCGCGCTGACGTCGCGCACATCGATCACCTGCCCCTCGATCAGCTCCTCGAGGTTCGCGGGGCGGAGATCGAATATCGGGTCACCGACGGCCGCGGGCAAGCTGGCCAGGCGCAGCGCGGCCAGGGACGGCGACAGTGTGGTGGCCTGCTGCGTAGGCGAACTCGACTCCGGTAGGGGCGCTATCGGCGGCGGTGGGATCACCCGATCGATGAGCTGTTGCAGACCGGGCAGCAGCCCACCGGGCGGTGGGAACGCACCGGACACGTCGGGCGGCGGCGCGGGCGGCGGCTCGGCGGCGACAGGGGCGGCCAGGACCGAACCGGCGATGAGCAATGCGACGGCAACGGCAGGCAGATATCTCATGGCACACGCCTTTGGGTGCGACGGCTGATTCCTCTGGCACCCGGGCGTTACGGCCTTCGACCCCCGAATCTCCCCTGTCGGTCCGGGAGCCAGGACGTCAGGCTACGTCAGTACCCGCAACCCGAGGCGGGAAAGCACTCGAGTTGTGTTGTCGCGTATCCATATCGCAACAACCGGCCGAGACCCGTGCGCAGACAACGGGTCCGGCTCGGTCGTCGCGTCCGGTCGATCAGCAGTTACTCGGTGCGGGCTCCCCTCGGAAACGGGCGTCCAGCCAGTTCAGTGCCGCCGGGATGCCGAGAACCGCCGCCGTCAGGTGGTCGGGCACCGGGATCTGCTCGGATTGCACCTTGACACCGGCGGCACACCACCGCTTGTCGGTGTTGACCACCGAGTCGATCGGGATGAGACCGTCGATCGGCGAATGCCATTCGAACACCGGCGTCTCGGGCACGCCGTCGTAGAGCTCGAGACTGTTCTCCTCGACGACCGCACGCGCCGTGTCGTCGTTCATCATCGAGGTCGTCTTGGCGAAGTCCAGCGCACCGCGGCCTGCGCCCGCGGCCAGGATGTCGTTGGTGCAGCTGTTGGCGATCTGCGCGCGAGCGGCCAAGCCCCGATCGTTCAGCTGGTCGCTGAGCGGGAAGCGCTGCGGATATTCCCGTTCCAGCCCGAATCCCGCGGCCAGCGCCAGCCCGAACACCGGGTGCGGGTTCAACCCCAGTCCCTCGAGCATCTTCACCAAATTCATCGGCACACCGCCCATGGCCGCACCGGCGATCTCCAGCTCCGGCGCGTACTTCGGCTGCAGAGCGGCCGCCCACGCGGTCGCCATACCACCGCCCGAGTATCCGACCATGGCCACGGGGCTGCGCTGCACCCCGAGCTCGGCGACCTGCTTCACGGCGCGAAGACTGTCGAGCGTGATCTGCCCGCCGAGTTTGGCCGCGCCATACGCGAAGTTCGGCCCGAGGTGGTCGGGCAGAACGACGCTCCAGCCCCGGGCGAGCAGCACGTTCCAGCCCGGCGCCTCCCGCACGACCAGGTTCGGGTCACCGGTGTAGAGAACACGCGAGACCGAGCACTCCGAGCCGAGCCCGTTGATGATGTGCTGTAAGGACAGCAGCGGCCCGTCGGGACGGTGCGATTTCGGGGTGAGCACCGTGGTGGTCGCGGCGATCGGCTTCCCCTCCGAATTCGTCGACCGGAACCGCACGACGGTGACGGTGGTCTCCGGGAAGACCGCCAGCGGTGGCATCACCCGGGTCGCGAGCACATCGCCCGGCTTGCGGTCGGCGATGTCCGCGGGTGTCTGGTAGAAGGGGTCCGGATCCGGCTCCGGGTACAACGGCGTGCTGGTTGCCGCACCGGCCATGCTCACTACCAGCGCCAGGCCCGCGGCCATCGCGCCGATCGCACGTGCGAGACGTCGTCGCCCCACTCCCCTACCCAGCGAACGTGGGTCCTGACTCATCGAACGTGTGCCTCCTGAATCGTCCAACGCTGTGACCATCCTCGACAACATGACGCGCGTAAGGCACCCTTGCACCGCGAACATGTTGACAATTCACAAGTTTGGGGTGTCCAGCCGGTAGCCGCGACGCCGCCCGGCTCGTGACTGTACCCCACCGCCGGGTGCCCGATCTGTGACATTTCCAGCCGATAACCTGGAACATGTTCTCAGCATTGGCGGCCCTCTACCGTCAGTCGTACGGCGCGGCTGCCGCGCCGGCCGGAAGGAGACGGTGGCATGGACGGCACTGCGCATAGAATCGCTCATACCTACACCTCGCTGGCGCTCGGCTCCGGCACGAGCGATTGCTCGGCTGTGTCTTCGTTCGCTCGCTACGCTCGCTCATGCGACGACACCCAGGAGACGCCGACCCGGCGGATCACTGTCTACTTCGACGGACCCACCCCCGAGGACGCGTTGATCCTCGAATACGCGGCGACTCGAACCGAGGCGTGGGAGTTCACCTCGGCCGCCGTGCACGCCGGGATCACCGTCACCGTTGACGGCGAGGTTCGACCCGACCTGCGCAGGCTACCCTGCCGCTCGCTCTGGCGCTGAGTACGCGAACTCAGGGACGATCCAGCACCGCATGCAGGAACGCGAGCGCGTCGGGAAACGCTTCGCGGGCCGCACCCAGATGATCGCCGGGATACCAGCCCACGCGCAGATCGGTTCCGGAGGACCGCAACTGCGCGATCAGTTCCAGCGTCAGCGGCGCGGGCACTTCCAGATCCGTCAGCCCCTGACCGAGAAACAGCGGCACCGAGTAACCGCTCGTCGGCACCCGCAGCATCGCGCGCAATGCGGCGAGCAGTGCGGGATCGTCCAGCGGCCGCGACAGCATGGCGCCGATCCCGATACCGGACACCTTCGCGTCCGCCTCGACCGCACATTCCGATTCCACGATCCGCAGCACGTCACGGCCCGCCGGCGTCAGATACGCGTCGATATCGAGTTCCGGTGCGCTGGAACGCAGCCCGGCCAGCAGCATGCCGAAGTAGGCGGTGGTCTTCTGCAGCGGCAACCGCGGCAACCATGGCCCGGCGAGCGGAACAACCAGGTCCAGATTCGACGGCGCCCCGGTGGCGGCGGCGCCGCGTAACTCGAGCTCCGGCGCGTCACCGGGCGCGAGCTGGGCGCTGAACAGCGCCGCATGCCCGCCTTGGGACTGGCCGAACACCGCCCAGCGTGTGCCGAGGGAGGGGGCCACCGCGCGCGCGGCGCGCACGCCGTCGATGATGCTGCGGGCCTGCGCCGGCCCGTCCAGGTAGGGATGGATGCCGGGCGTGCCGAGCCCGACGTAGTCGGAGACCACGACCGCGTACCCCGCGCGCAGCAGATCCGGGTACACCGACGCCAGGTAGTAGTCCCGCGGTTGCAGCGTGAACGCGCAGTGGTCGGCGATGCCCGACGTGCCGTGCGCGTAGGCGACGATCGGCCAGCCGCCCTGCGGCGGCGTGCCTTCGGGCAGGTACAGCACGCCGGTGCTCTGCATCGGGCCACGCGGGCCACGCGACCAATAGGTGAACCGCTCGGCCGTCACGGCTCCCCGCACATGCAATCGCCCGGCCAGTTCCACCAGATCCGTCACGGTCCCCGGCGCCTCACCCACCCGCGCGTCGGCGGGGCCGCCCAGCGCGACCGTCATCGAGACCACGACCACCGCCGCTCCCGCCATGAACCGTCCACAACGCATGACCGACTATCTCCGGCCCGAGCCGCACCGGCAAGCCACCACAATCGGTGGCCCGACCGCCCGCCCCGCCCGGTTCGCCATGCGGCTACCTCGGCCTTCGCTCCGCTCGGCGCAGGCTGGGACGGACCTCGTCCCGCCGCGCCCATTAAGCTCGACAGAGCACGCCGACGGTGCCGAGGAGAACACAGGAGGTTCGATCGTGGCGCAGCGGTACCCGCACCGCCTCGTCCGCTCGCGCCGGGCCGCCGCGCTGTTGTCCGTCGGCCTGCTGTCGGTGACGGCGGCTTGTGGTTCCGATAAGCCCACGTTCGCGACGACCGCGACGACGAGCACCGTCGCGACGACCGCCACCCCGATCCCACCGGCATCCCCGGTCTCCACTCCGGTGGGCGCCGTGCCGACCGTCGACCCCTACGCGGGCCGGCCGCTGGTGGACCACGTCACCTGGACCGAAACGATCGACGGGCCCCGGCTGCTCGTCTTTCCGACCGAGGCAGGGCGGCAGACCACCTTCCCCGGCTCGGACGAGCGGGCGTGGCAGGAGATCCTGGCCCTCTCCGCGGACGCCGACGCGCCCGGTATGCGCGACCAGTTCCTCTGTCACTGGGTGTGGGCGCGGCTGGTGCAACCGGCCAAGCCGAGCTGGAATTTGGAACCCTGGCGTCCGGCGGTCGGTTATCCGGCCACCGTCGAAGCACGCTGCAATCCCGGCGGCCCCGAGCGCTAGCGCGGGTACCGCCTAGACGGAAAGGAGCGATCCATGCGTGTCGTCATCGCAGGCGGACATGGGAAGATCGCGTTGCTGCTCGCCCCCTTACTCACCGCGGACGGCCACGAGGTCGCCGCGCTCGTCCGCAATCCCGAGCACGCCCCCGAGGTGCGCGCCGCCGGCGCCGAGCCGGTGGTGTGCGACCTGGAGAAGGCAGGCGGCGACGACCTGGCAGACGTCGTAAAAGGCGGCGACGCGGCGATTTTCGCCGCAGGCGCCGGTCCGGGCAGCAGCGCGGAACGCAAGTACACCGTGGATCTGGGCGGGTCCGTCCGGCTGGCCGAGACCGCCGAGCGGACCGGGGTACGTCGCTTCCTGCAGATCTCCACGATGGGCGCCGGTCGGCCACCCGCGCCCGGCACCGACGAGGTGTGGGCGGCCTATGTCGATGCCAAGACCCGAGCCGAAGACGACCTGCGGGGACGGGATCTGGACTGGACCATCCTGCGTCCCGGTGTGCTGGTCGATTCCCCCGGCACCGGACTGGTGACGCTCGCCCCGCCGCCGGTCGGGCGGGCGGCCGTCCCCCGCGCCGATGTGGCAGCCGTTCTGGCCGGGCTCCTGCCCGCCGCGCACACCTTCGGCAGGACGCTCGAACTCGTTTCCGGCCACACGCCGATTAGCCAGGCGATTGCGCAACTGGCCGGCTGAGCCGGACGAATCCAGCCGCAGCCCTTGCCGATCGACCCGAACGGTCACGATGGGAGAACAACCGTGTTCAGTCGTATCGTCTCCATGAAGATCCGCCCCGGCTCCCGCGCCGAGTTCCTGGCGGCCATATCCCGCAGCGCCGACGCCTCCGTGCGGACCGAGCCCGGCTGTCTACGTTTCGACATCTGCGCAGATCGGGTGGACCCGCACCGTTTCTTCCTCTACCAGCTCTACACCGACGACGAGGCGGCCGAGGCACACCGTTTCACGGAGCATTTCCTGGCCTGGCGGGAGGCGGCCGATCAATTCGTCGAGCCCGGTACACAGATCGATTACAGCACGGACGTCCTGTTCGGCCGCGAGTGAATTTTCGTCGCGAGCACCGCGTCCGCAAACTTACGCAGCCGAAATGCGCAGTGCGCACGTGCAATCGATCGTGCAGATGTGCTTGCATCTGAAAGCTGCAGCGACATAAACTCAGTGCCGCAACGCTTTACAGGGGACCACCAGGGGAGGCAGTGTTGGCGAGCCGAAGGCCGAAGTCGCCGCGGGTTTACCGCTGCCGAACAGCAGGGGCATTCGAATGGAACAACCACTTACCGGCGGCAGGCTCGGATCAGCCGACGCCGCACTGGCCGACCAGCCAGCGAGTGACAGAACTATGAACACATCGTCGGCCCGCAGCGGCCACGCGAACACCACGTTCTCCCGAGAAACCGCCGTGGCGTATGTCATTGATGCCGTCGAATCCACGGGTGCGGCAACACGGCACGACTTCGATATAGAGCGAATCGTCACCACAGCGCACGCTATGGCCGACGATTGGGATCTCGACGCATTACAGCCCGCGACATTCTGGCGAATCGCCTCCAGCTTCATCAAGCAGTAAACCCACCGGTCCCGCCGTCCGATGCCCGGCGGACCGAATCGCCTTGTGCCGCACGTACTTCCGTCGCGCACGCCCGACGCCCTACGCAGCACCGGCGCCGGGCGTTCACCCATGGCCACCGTCAGTGCGACCACTGGCAGTCGAAGCGAGCGCACAACGAGGTCCACCTCCGATTCGAGGTGGACCTCGCAGTTGTTTCAGCCGTTCGACATGCCGCCGCGCGGTCTCAGCGACCGGCGGCGTACTTCTCGATGATCTCGATCGATTTGTCCGGGCGTTCGGCCTGGACGCTGAGCCGGTCCATGACCGACAGATAGAGCGCCAAGTCCTGGCGTCGTTCCAGATACAGCGCACTGGTCAGGTGTTCGAGATACACGATGTCGGGGAGTTCCGCTTCCGCGAAACGCAGAATACTGAACGAGCTGCCCGCCGCGGCGTGCTCGCCCGCGGAATACGGCAGCACCTGGATCGTCACGTTCGGCAGGTCGGCCAGTGTGATCAGATGCAGCATCTGCTCCCGGTGCACCCGCGCGCCGCCGACCGGCCGGTGCAACGCGGCCTCGTCGATCACTGCCCAGACCACCGGCGGCCTCCGCCGGAAAAGGTATCTCCGGCTTGGGTTCCCGCACCGCACCCCGCCGATCCGTGTCGGCGTCGTCATACCCGAGCGCCACGACCGCCCTGGCGTATTCGGGTGTTTGCAGCAGGCCGGGCACAAGATGCGCCTCGTAGGTGCGAATCTTGCTCGCGGCCTGCTCCAGGCCGAGATAGGTGCCGAACCACTGTGGCAGCAGATCGTTGTAGCGATGCCACCACCCGGGCTCGTTGGCCTGCCTGGCCAATTCGAGGAACGACTCCCGCTCCTCGAGATCGTGCACGCCGTACAGGGTCAGCAGGTCGCGGATATCGCGTTCCTTGAAACCGGTACGGCCCAACTCGAGACGACTGATCTTGGCGTGCGAACCCCGGATCGCATCACCCGCTGCCTCGCGGGTGATGCCCTTCTTCTCCCGGAGCTTGCGCAATTGGCCGCCCAATGCGATGCGTAGCACGGTCGGACCACGTTCTGCGACAAGAGATTGCACGTGGCCATCGTCATCGGGTTCAGCGATCATCGAGTTCGTCTCCGATACTCCGGGGTTGCCCACAGTGTGTCACAACCACCGGTCGCGAAGACACACCGCACCGACCGCTAATGCTACCGCTCAGCTAGTCAAATAGTCGAACTCTCCGGCCTTCGCGCCGCGGACGAACGCATCGATCTCCGGACGCGTATAGAACAGGACACCGGCTTCCGGATCCCGCGAGTTACGGACGGCGACCTGGCCATTGGACGCTTCGGCCAGCTCGACGCAGTTGCCGCTCGGATTGCTGAAGGAACTCTTGCGCCAAGTCCCGATGATCTTGTTGGTGGATGTATCCGACATCTTGCCCACTCCTCGGTTACCGCAGTTCGGCGAATCGGTTCGTGCAGATGCACGTTCAAACGTTCTTGCATTTGCACCAACACGGGACGATAGCACGAAGTTCGCCCCTTGCGCCCCTGCTAATTCGGGCCATCCGGACGAGTATGTGAAACACGATCGCGTCACCGCACGAACACCGTGATCAGCTGCCCGATCCCACCGGCCGAGGGAAGACGAATCTTGTAGTGTCACAGTGCACATCGGATGTACCAGTCATTCGCGACACCCGCAGCGCCCACCCGCACGGCAGTGCCGCCGAACACGTTTCGCCAGGAGTCCCACCATGCCCGAAGATCACAGCCCCCTCATCCGGACCGACATCCCGCACTCCGCGCGGATCTGGAACTACTGGATGGGCGGAAAGGACTACTACGAGATCGACCGCATCGCCGGCGACGCGGGCATCGAGGTCGACCCCGACATCACCACCATGGCGGTGCAGTCACGCCAGTTCCTCATCCGCGCGGTGCGCTACCTCGCGGGCGAGCAGGGCATCCGGCAGTTCCTCGACATCGGCACCGGCCTGCCCACCATGCAGAACACCCATGAGGTCGCGCAGAGCGTCGCGCCCGAGTCGCGGATCGTCTACGTGGACAACGACCCCTTGGTGCTCACGCACGCGCGGGCGCTGCTCACCAGCACGACGCCGGAAGGCGTGACCACCTACGTCGACGCCGACTACCACGACCCCGAGCGAATCATCGCCGATGCCAAGAACGTCCTGAACTTCAACGAGCCGATCGGCGTGATGTTCATGGGTGTGCTCGGCCACGCGAAGACCTATGACGAGCTTCTGCGGATCGTCCGGACCGTGCTCGATTCGGTGCCCTCCGGCAGCTATCTGGTGATGTGGGACGGCACCGACGACAGCAAGGCGTATGTCACGCTGTGCGAGAACTACACCGGCACCGGAGGCACTCCTTATATCCCCCGTCCCCAGGCTCAGATCAAGGCTGTCTTCGACGGTTTGGAGTTGGTGGAGCCGGGTTTCGTGTCCATTACTCAGTGGCGCCCGTCCGAGACGCAGGTGGGCGAGATCCGTCCCATCTCCGCGTACGGCGCGGTCGCCCGCAAGCCGTAAGGCCCCTGAACGCCAAACCGCAAGCGGCACAGCGGCGGTCGCCGGTCCGAGACCGGCCGACCGCCGCCGTTTTTTCTCTCACCGATCGTGCAGATGTACTTGCATCTGTAAGTGACGCAGGCATAGACTCGGATATGAAATCCGGGAGGTACGCAGGGAGTTCGAGCCCGCGTCGCCATCATGTCAGCCTCCCACCGCACGTTGGAGGCAAGGGGCAGTCGAATGATCCAGCCATTCCGAACTCCCCATCCGGTTGCCGTCATCGATGGCGCCGGTGCCGAGCCCTTGCGTCAGTACCCGGCACCGGATTTCTCCATGTCCGACTGCGCGGTGGAGCCACGCGGCCTCACCTACCGGCAGGCCCGCGACATTCTCTCCGCCCATGAGGTCCACGGCCCGCAGTGCAGGCAGTGGCTGGCGGCCGCCGCCTACCTATCCGCCGGGCTGGACGACGAGTAAGCCCCCGAAACGTCTGGTACGCAACGCTTCAGGCATGCGCGGCGCTTTGTCACAGAACCGGGAACACACCGGCCGCGACGCTCCGCGCCTCGAGTCACCATCGCCGCACACGCAATACCTCGGGCCTCCCATCGATCTCACCGATCACTACCCGTGCGCACCACCCTTTCGTATAGTGATCCGAATCGACTCGGGCGCCATTTCTCACACGCCTGATGTGGCATTTGGAGCGAACTCGTCATGACCTACTTCGCGTTGGACCTGTCCGCTGGTTCGTCCGACTCGGCGCTGGAAATCGGTGGACAGCCGGCTTCGGTGCCACTCAAGAACACCGACCGCGTCGCTTCGCGCATGGTCGGATACTTCGAGAACCGTATGGCTCCCTGCCGGACGCTGCCCGGCGAGCAATTACGCGGAGACGTCACCAAACTCACCCGGAGCTGCCTCAGCCTGGCCGCCGAGATGCTCGACCGGCGCGCCGTGCCGGACGACGAACAGCTCGGCGCGGTGCGCGCGGCCGCGACCCGCTGGGCCCGCGAGGGTGTGCCGCTCAGCACCATCCTGCGCGCCTACCACGAGGGGTTGCGCATCGCGTTCGGCCTGGTCACCGCGCGGGCCGAGGCGGATGACGTGGGCGAGGTGCTGATCGCCACCGACCTCATCCTCGAGCTACTGGAGGCGATCACCGCGGCGGTGTCGGACGCCTACGTCGACGAGCAGCATCTGGTCGCCAAGGAGCATCAGACGGCGGCGCAGACCCTCGCCTCGGCCCTGCTCAGCGGTCGCGGCAGCTCGGCATTGGCACGACAGACCGGCATTCCGATCGCGGAGTCCTATCAGGTTGTCGCGCTGTCGGTTCCGGAACACCCGGACGAGCGCGATCCACGCGTCGACGGGAACGTCGCGGCGCGCCGCAAACTACGCAGGCTGCAGTCGGAGCTGGCCACCGTGTTCGCCTCCCGCGCGCTCGCGCTGCTCAGCATCAAAGGCGGCACCCTCCTCATCCCGCTCGGTGACGACGCCGAAAGCGCCCTCACCGACGCGACGCTCGACCTGTTGGCCACTGCGGCGGAAGTCCCGCTCACCGCGACGGTGGTGGCCAGCGACACCGATCAGATACCCGAGTCCGCCGATCAGGCCCACGAGCTGCTCAATCTGGTCCGCGTCGGTGACAGACCGCCCGGTCTCTATCAGATGTCGGATCTGGCCGTCGAATACCAGCTCACCCGCGGCGGCCCGGCGACGCGGCGGATCGCGACCATCCTCGATCCGCTCGATGCCCATCCCGAACTGTTCGACACCATGCGCGCCTACCTCGGCAACGACATGAACCGCCAGCTCACCGCACGCCAGCTCTACGTGCACCCGAATACCGTCGACTACCGGCTGCGGCGCATCGCCCAGCTGACCTCGATCGATCTGGCGACCTCGGCGGGCATCTCGCAGGCGGCGATCGCGCTGCTGGCGCGCGACCTCGACCGCAGCGTCGCCCGGCGCCTCTGACGCCCGTCCCGTGACCGAATCGTGGCCCGTAACGGATTCGTGCTGGTCACCGAACCGCGAACTTGCGATCCTGGTAGTGCCGCGACGTCTGGATGGTGAAACATGCGAATTTCGGAGATCCTGCGCAGGAAGGGCAGCGACGTAACCACGGTCGCACCCGACACGACAGTGCGCACGCTGCTCGCCGCGCTGGCCGAGCGGAATATCGGTGCGGTGGTCGTCTCACCGGACGGCAACGCGATCGCGGGCATCGTCTCCGAGCGCGACGTGGTGCGCAGTCTGCATGCCCGCGGTGCGGACCTGCTGGACACACCCGTCTCGGAGATCATGACCTCCGACGTGCGCACCTGCGCTCTCGACGACCGGGTCGACGGCCTGCGCGGCATCATGACCGAGCACCGCATCCGGCACCTGCCCGTGGTGCACGAGGGCCGGCTGGTCGGCATCGTCAGCATCGGTGACGTGGTGAAGAGCGCGATCTCCGAACTGGCGACCGAACGCGAGCACCTCGTCGAGTACCTGCAGGGCCGGTACTAGTACTCCCCGGGGTTGCCCAGGTCGGCCGAGAGCCAGTGCTCCGGCCGCAGATAGACCGCGACCTGCTCGCCGAAGGCCGCTGCCGCCTTCAGATAGCCGTCGACCGATTCGGCGGGCAGGTACCGCGCGGCCATCTCGCGGGACATCTCGTCGGTCATCGGGGTGATCCGGGTTACCGGGCCCTCCACGCTGACATACCGGACAGTCGGCTCGAGTTGCTGCACCATCAGGGTGAACCGGCCTGCTTCCCGGAGCCGGCGCATCTTCTGCGACTCCGGACCGGTCAGCACCCACGCCTCCTCGCCGGGACGGTACTGGTACCAGATCGGGACGGTCAGCGGGCCATGATCGGCGCCCGCGGACACCGAGAACGCCGCGATGTGCGGCTGCGCGAGAAACTCTTGACGCTCTTGGAGGGTCAGCGGCATGTCGTTCAGGCTAGTCGCGAAACTCCTTGGCCACGACAAAACTTCGTGGTCCGTACCAAAAATGCGTATCGTGGGTGGCGTCCGAGCAGCCGATGAAGGGAGCGTCACGTTGCGGTCCCCTGCCTCGAGATCGCCGCTCGAGCGGGCGGATGCTCCCCGGCTACCGGCGGCGCCCGTGCTCGCGCCGGCCACGGTGCGGTCGCTGTTCCCCGCGCTCGCCGACACCACCGAGATCTACCTCGACAGCGCCGCGACAACGCAGAAACCGCTGCCGGTCATCGAGACGATCCACCGCTATCACAGCAGCGGCACCGCCAACGTGGGACGCGGCACCTACCCGTGGGCCACCGGCCTCACCGCGCGGATCGCTCGCGTGCGGGAGCGGGCCGCCGCCTTCATCGGCGCCGAGCACCCGGACGAGGTGGTCTTCACCGGCGGAGCCACCGCGGCGGTGAACGCCGTCGCACTGTCGTGGGGCCTGGCCGCGCTCGCCGACGGCGACGAAATCCTTTACAACCCGAGCGATCACGCCTCGAACGTGTATCCGTGGCTGCATCTGCGCGGGCTGCTCGCCCGGTTCGGGCGCCGCATCGAGCTGATCCCCTACCGGGTGACCGGTGCCGGTGAGGCGGACACCGACGACATCCTGGCCAAGATCACGCCGCGGACCCGGCTGATCACGACCAGCCATCTGCACCACGTTTTCGGCGGGCTCAGCACGTTGGAGGAACTGCGCGGGCGCATCGACCCCGCCATCCTGCTGTGCTTCGACTGCTCGCAGAGCGGCGGGCATCTTCCGGTCGACGTGACCGCGCTCGGCGCGGATTTCGCGATCTTCGCCGCGCACAAGATGTTCGGCGCGCCGGGCACCGGAATCCTCTACTGCCGCAGGCGCGTGCACGCCCGACTCGTGCCGTTCCTGCCCGGCGGCAATTCCGGGGTGCGGCCGGACGCGACCGGGCTCACCGCGGGGACGATGCCCGAGCTGCTGGAGGGCGGCACCCCCAATATCCCCGGCATCCTGGCGCTCGGCAGCGCGCTGGAGGTGCTGGAGTCGTTCGGCGTCGGCGCCATCGCGGTGCACAACCGTACCCTCACCCTGCGCCTGATCGACGGCTTGCGACCGGTTCCCGGCGTCGAGTTCCTGCCCGGACCCGCGCATGCGGCATGCGCGGTCGGCTACGGCATCGTCTCGTTCACGCTGAACGGGATCTCGGCGACCGACCTGGGATTCGTCTTGAGCGAGCTGGGTTTCCTGGTGCGCACCGGCGCGCACTGCGTCCCCGCCGTGCACGACGGCGCGGGCTCGGTGCGGGTCAGCACGCACATCTACAACACGCCCGACGAGATCGACCGGTTCGTCGCGTGCGTGCAGTCCGTCGCCGAGGAGGTCACGTGAACATCGACACGCCGAGCTACGACCGGCGGGCCGCGTCCCGGGTGCTGGCCGAGCTGGCGCAGCCGGGGCTGTTCACCGCGGCGACGCCGCCTCCTCCTGCACCGCGTCGTTTCGAATTCACTTGTAGCGCATTACGTCCAGAGGCCGGAAGCCATCTCACGTATTCGCAGCGGCTGTATCTGGAGCGTTTCATGCGGCCGTGCCGCGCGGATCAGGTTACCAGCGCCACGCACCGGATCGCCTGGACCGACAGCGACGGCATCCCGAATACCGGACATTTCCACGCCGACGGCCTCGGGCCCTTGGTGCCCATCGCGATGCGCGAGACCGTGCTGGCCCTATGGCACGCGCTGGACGCGAATCACGGTTTCGCCGAGCGGATCTCGATGCTCGGACCGTGGGAACACGCGGTGCTGGCGGGCACGACCACCGATCACGATCCGCGCGACATCTTCCGGGTCGGCGTCGAAGCCGCCGGGCGCACGCTGGCCCAGCACGCGCTGCTGGCCGGGCAGACCCCGTACCGCGATGCCGCCGAATTCGCGAGAGGCATACGCGATTCCGGGCTATTCGCCGCGGTCGCCACCCGCTGGTACTGGGAGTTGCAGGCGTCGACCTATCGGCGCGGCATGATTCCGGTCGGCCTCGTCGCGCAGACCGACGGGACCGTCCGCTATTCGGCGGAGACGGTGGCGACGCTGCGCGCGATGAAGGACGCCACCATCGCCGACGCGCACGCCGTCATGCAGCGCGCGACCACCGCCGAGGGGCTCACGGTCGTGGAGGCGATCGCCAAGTACCACGACGATCTCGACCTGATCTCCCGGCAGTACGCGCTGCTGCCCGCCGGGACCCATCCCGCCTGCCTGGCGGCCATGCCGCATCAGCTCGACAGCGGGCACTACAGCATTCTTCCGGCGCTGGTGGACCGGTTCGTCACCGTGTTCTGCGAGATCGTCGATCGCTGCGAGGTCGTCGAGGTGAGCGCCGAACTCGACGAGGCGACCGCCGACCGCGCCGCCACCGCCGAGGACCAGGTGTTCTACGTGCCCGACATGACCTGCAAGCATTGCGTCCGCACCATCGGCGGAGTGCTGGAATCGATGGATATCCGCGTGCTCGACATCGATCTGGACAGCAAACGGGTGGTCGCGGAGTTCCGTAGCCCGCGCAACCGGGCCAGGGCGTTCGAGGCGATCCGGGACGGCGGCTACAACCCGGTCGCGCAGCGGCCGGACGCCGCGGCGCGGGCAGCGGCCACCGAACCGTCGGAAGCCGCGGTATGACGGCACGGCCTCCGGCGCTACCGGCGAAGCTGCATCCGCTGGTACGCGCCTTCCTCGACGCGCCAGGCGCCGTGACCGAAACGCTGGCGCGCTTCGGCTCTCCGGCGCACCTGGTCTTCCCGCAGGTCTACTCGGACAATCTCGCCGACCTGCGCGCCGTACTGGATCGCGGGCTGACGCGGCACCGAATCTGCTACGCGCACAAGGTCAATCAGTCCCGCGCGTTCGTCCGCACCGCGGAGCGTGCGGGCATCGCCATCGACGTCGCCTCACCGTTCGAACTCGCCTGCGCCCTCGACGCCGGGTTCGATCCGGCGCGCATCGAGGTCACCGGCCCGAAGGGGGAGTCCTTTCTGCGGGATATCGTCGGCCGCGGGGTGACCGTCAACGTGGACAACCTGTGGGAGCTGGGCCGGATCGCCGAGCTGGCTGATGGCGACGCGAAAGTGCCTGTGCTGCTTCGTGTCTCCGGATTCGAGGCCGGTCAGGTGAGCCGGTTCGGCGTGCCGCTCGCGCGGCTCGGGCAGGCATTCGATCTACTGTCGGCGCATCGCGGGCGCCTGGCGTTCCTGGGCTTCGCCTTCCACCTCGATTCCGGCGATCTCGGCGAGCGGGTTCGTGCGATCGACGCCTGCCTCCACGCGATCGAGCAGGCCTACGATCGCGGGCTGGCGCCGTCGGTGCTGGACATCGGCGGCGGATTCCGGCAAGTCTTCACCGCCGACGCCGAGCGGTTCGACGCCTACGTGCTCGCCCTGCGCGAATCGCTGCTCGGGCGTGGCGAGCCGATGAGCTGGGGCAGCAATACCTTCGGCTATCACGTCACGGGCGGCGCCGTGCAGGGGACGCCGGTGTTCCACAAGTACGCCAACACCATCCCGGCCGCGAACATGCTCGAAGACCTGCTGGTCGCGCCGCTGGAGCGGCACGGAGGACGCACGGTGGCGCAGGTGGCGGGCGACAACCTGCTGGATGTGTGGCTGGAGCCGGGCAAGGCCCTGGTCGACCACGCGGGCATCACGGTGGCCACGGTCGAGTTCGTCAAGGAGGTCGCCGACGGCAGCGTCCTGGTGCATGTCGATCTCAGTCGTGATTCGGTGACGCCCGCCGACCAAGAAGTGATGGTCGATCCGATCCTGCTGCCCACCGACGCCGCGGCCCGTACCGCCGATTTCCGCCCTGGACCGGTCGGCGTGTACTTCGCCGGACGGCTGTGCCTGGAACGGGACCTGATCACCAACCACAAGGTGTGGCTGCGGGCCGAGCCCAGGCCCGGTGATGCGGTCGTGTTCCCGAATACGGCCGCCTACCACATGGATCTGTCCGCGGCCACGGCCTCGATGCATCCGCTGCCCGCGAAACTCGCCGTCACTCGGCACGCCGACAGCTTCCAGATCGTCCCCGACGCGGACTACGAACCGGACGTGCGCGTCGAACCGTCGCGGCCCCACCCTGCCGTGCCACCCACCGAACACCGCCCCACCAGGCCGGTCCGATCCGTCGAGGCTTCCTGATGCGCTACGACCACATCACCGAACTCATCGGCAACACACCGTTGCTCCGGCTCGATCCCGCGGTGCACGGGCTGGCGAACGTCGAGCTCTACGCGAAGCTGGAGTCGCACAACCCGTTCGGCTCGATCAAGGACCGGGTGGCCTGGGGGATGATCCGCGACGACCTGGACGAGATCCGCGCGAGCGGACAGACGCTCATCGAGGCCTCCAGCGGCAACACGGCCAAGGCCCTGCGCGTTCTCGGGGCGGTGCACGGCATCGGCCTGCGCGCGGTGACCAATCGGATCAAAGTTGCCGAGGTTCGCGAACTCCTGGAGCTGTTCGGCACCGAGATCGTCGAACTGCCCGGGCTGTCCGAATGCCCGGACCCGACCACACCGAACGACGTCTACTCGGTGATCGAGTCGACCATGGCGCAGCGGCCCGGCGCGTACCACCATCTGTCGCAGTACACCAACGAGAAGAACGTCGAGGCGCATTATCAGGGCACCGGGCGGGAGATCCACGAGGACCTCGCGGCTGATGGCATCACTAGGATCGACTACCTGATCGGCGGGCTCGGCACCACCGGGTCCACCCGCGGCACCGCCACCTACCTGCGCAAGCACAATCCCGAATTGCGGACCGTCGCGGTGGTCTCCGAACGGTCGGACTTCATTCCCGGTATCCGGTCGGAGAGCGAGATGTGGGATGTCGGACTGTTCCAGCCCGATTTCTACGACTCGATCGTCACCGTGGCGGCGGGCGACGCCGTGGACGCCACGCTGCGGCTGGCGACGGGGTACGGTGTGCTGGCCGGGCCGACCAGCGGCGCGAGCTACGCCGCCGCGCTGGAAACACTTGCCGCGCTGGATCTTTCGGCGGCTGACCCGGACGATCCGATCGTCGCCGTGTTCATCGTCTCTGACCGGCTCGAGCCATATCTGTCGTATATCAAGAAGCGCAGGCCGGAGCTGTTCGGCCGCGCCGACCGCGAGGCGCAGCCGACCGCGGAGGAACTGGCCGCGACACCGGTCCTGACCCCTGCGCAGCTCGCCGAACTGGACCGGACCGGCCGCCCGACCATCGTGGACACCCGTGGCGCGATGGCCTACCGCATCGGCCATGTGCCCGGCGCGCTCAACATCCGGGACGACCAGCTCGACGACATGTTCGGTCACGGCATCCCGTTTCCGCGGTCGCGCCCGGTGGTTTTCGTCTGTCCCGTCGGCGAGCTGTCCCTGCGGTTCGCCGCGCGGGCCCGGCGGGCCGGATACGACGCCGCCAGCCTGGCGGGCGGCGTAGTCGCGTGGCGTGACGCGGGACTGCCGCTGGAGCGCGGCTGACCTTCCGGGGCCGCCGACTGTGGCCGCTACCGCACCGCGATCGGGCGCCGGGCGTGACCCAGCAATGGGGCGAGCGGGCCGCGGTAGCCGGTGGCGAACAATTCGACTGTCGCCATGAACAATTCGACGAATGCCGCCGCGGTACCGCGCTCGAACAGCGCGGTCGGATAGATGAAAACGCCGTCGATGCCCGCGGGCGTGCCCACCCGGTCGTAGCGGTCCACCAAGCCGAACTCCAGATCGTGCTCGGCGCGGATCACGCCGGTGTCGATCTCGCTGACGGTCAGTTCGCCGCCGGTGTCGGCGGGCTGGGCGGCCGCACCCCGCTGGAGGATGAGCGTGGCCTGGAACAGCGCGCAGCTCGCGTCTTGCAGCAAACAGCGTTTCAACCGCTGGTTCGGCGTGTCGGGGTGGGCGAACGCGGCCAGCGCCACCCGCCGCACCTGGTCGAGCAGTTCATCCACGTCGGCGGCGCGGTCCAGACGCACACGCAGCAGTACGTCGTCGGCGAAGTTGCCGACCAGATCGTCCAGCAGGCGATGATCGCGGCCCGCCACCGCGGTGGCCACCGTGACGTCGTCGCTGCCGGAGAACGCGCCGACCGCCACCGCGAACGCTGCTTGCAGCACCATGAACAGGCTGGCCCGCGCCTCGCACGCTCGTTCGAGCAACGCCCGGTGCACGTCGGGACCGAAGGCGACCGGCACGGTTGCCCCAGCGCCCGCCATGCCGGCCCTTCGGGCCGGACGCGGGCGATCGCAGGGGAATTCGAGCACCGCGGGCCGACCGGCCAGCGTGTTGGCCCAGTAGCGCAGCTGTTGGGTGGCGCGACTCCATTCGTCCGAATAGTCGCCGAGCTGGGCGTGCTTCCACAGGGTGTAGTCGATGTAGTCGACCGGCAGCGGCGTCCAAGCCGGTGCGGCGCCGGCCTGCCTGGCGAGATACGCGGTGACGAGGTCGCGCAGCAATGGGGCCACCGAACGGCCGTCGATGGAGATGTGGTGCACGACCAGAACCAGCACGATGTCGTGCGGACCGAGCACGCACAGCCGTGCCCGCAGCGGAAGGCCCGCGGCCAGATCGAATTCGCGCGCGGCGAATTCCGCGATGTGCTGGCGCAGTTCGTCTTCCGTGACCGCGATGAGTTCGGGCCGCACGAGTGCCTCGGCCGCCGGGACGACCACCTGGGCCGGACCGGAAGCGGTCTCCGGATAGCGGGTGCGCAGCGGTTCGTGCCGGGCGACGACGTCACCGATCGCCGCGACGAGCGCCTCGGGTCGCAACGCGGGTCCGGACAAGCGCACCGCACGAGCCACATTCCAGTCACTCGAGTTTCCGGCCCGCGCGGCGTGCCACATCCGTTCCTGGGCGGGCGCGAGCGGCACGTACGCCGGACGCGGACCACGAGCGAGCAACACTGGGCGCCGCGGCGGCGGAACGAGACGAACCGCTGGTCGTGCACCGCGTGCCACGACGGGCCAGAAGCCGTGGCCGATCGGCTCGGACAAGATCCCCGCAGCGGAGTTGTTCACGCGCCGTTATCCTCCACCACAGAACCATCGATCGACCTGGGGACGTTAACCGGCTCGAGTAAACCTTCAGTTACCGCACCGTGACCGCCGGGAATCGGTTTCGGCAAGCCCGTGGTGCGCGGGGGCGGTGAGCGACGCGCCGGGGCACACCCGCAGGGCACTATCGTTGGGCCGTGCAGACAGGTCAGGAATCGGACGGAGACGCCGGCCCACGAATCTGGGGTGGAACGACGCTCACCGAGCGCAGAGAGGCGCGCCGGGCGGCGCTGCTGGAGGCCGCGCTCGATCTGATCGGCGAGTCGGGCGCGAGCGGCGTCACCATGCGCGCGGTGTGCCGCAAGGCGGGCCTGACCGACCGCTACTTCTATGAGAGTTTCGCCAGCCGCGACGAGCTGCTCGACGTGCTCTACCGCCAGGTCGCCGACGAATTCCTGCAGCCGATGACGGCCTTCGCCGCCACCGACGACCCGTCGCGGGCCCGCGCCCTGTCGGAAATCCTGGTGGACAAGGTGCTGGCCGACCCGCGCAAATCGCGGCTGTTCCTGGTCGAGCCCTACTCGAGCACCGGCCTCGGCCAGACCACCTTCGCCGTGATGCCGGTCTTCACCCGGGTCATGCAGGACCATCTGTTCGCCCATATCGATGACCCGGTGAAGCGGAGGCTGGCGGCGGTAACGATGGCCAGCGGCAACGCGGGCATGTTCTCCGCGTGGCTCAATGGGTCGTTGCGCGCTTCCCGGGAACAGATCATCGAGCACTGCGTCGCGACGCTCACCGCGTACCGCTCGCTGTACCGCCCCTGACGGCCCGGATCAGGCCCGCTGGTCTCCGCGATCGCGCCGCCGGGACGGGCGGCTAATCCCCGGACCGGCCACGCCAGTAGGCCAGCGTGTTCTTGGTCCGGATGGTCGCGGTGTGATGGGGCCCGAGGGCGCGCAACTCCGCGACGAGCAGCACCTCGAGTTCGGCGATGGCCCGCGGGAGATCGCCGTCGCGGGCGCGGGAGGCGGCGAGATCGTTGCGGGTATCCAAGGTGTCCGGATGATCGGGTCCGAGCACCCGCAGCCGGTCGGCGAGAAGTTTCTCCAGGTCGGCGATCGCACCCGCGAGATCCCCGCTGTCGGCGCGATAGGTGGCCAGCCGCCCGCGGGTCAGCAATGTGTCGGGGTGCTCGGGTCCGAGCACCCGCAGCCGGTCGGCGAGCAAGCGGGTGAATTCCGCCCCCGCCCCGGCCAGGTCACCGCTGCGGGCCCGGAACGCGGCGAGGTTGTTGCGGGCGCCGAGCGTCTCGGGATGGTCGGGACCGAGGACGCGCAGATAGTCGGCCACCAGCTGTTCGAATTCGGCGCGGGCACCGGCGAGATCGCCGCTGCCGGCTCGCCAGTACGCCAGGCTGTTGCGGGTACGCAGGGTGTCCGGATGATCCGGTCCCTGGACTCGGGCGCGGTCGGCGCGCAGCTGCTCGAAGAGGGCGATCGCCCCGGCGAAATCGCCGATGTCACCCCGATTGGACGCGAGATTGGTTCTGGTGCGCAGGGTTTCGGGATCGTCGGGACCGAGCAGGCGGAGCTGGTCGGCGAGCAGCCGCTCGAACTCCACGCCCGCGCCCGAGTGGTCGCCGCAGCGAGCGCGGTAGCTGGCCAGCCGGTCCCGGGTGTTCAGCGTGTTCAGGTCGTCGGGGCCGAATACGCGCAGCCGGTCGGCGAGCAGCCGCTCGAAATCGGCGATGGCGCCGACCAGATCGCCGCTTTCGGCGCGGTGGTAGGCGCGCCGGTCCCGGGTGGTGAAGGTGTCGGGGTGATCGGGGCCGAGCGCCTCGACGAAGTCGGGCAGCCACGCGGCCCACAGGTCACGATCGTCGGCCGATCTCCCGGTTTCCAACTTCACCAGGAAGTCGATGGCCAAGGCGGAATCGCCGTAGGCCAGGCAGTGGCGCACCGCCGCGCCGCGCGCGTAGTCGGCGGAGCGGTCGCTGGGGGTGGACTGGATCGCCGCGACGAGCGCGCGGTGTGCGTCCATGAGGGACACACCCAGCCTGCGGCATTCCTCGTCCAAGGCGGGCAGGAACGCGCCGTGGCTCACACCGAGCGACTCGCGGACGGTACCGGGATGGCCGCGGATGACCAGTGCTCCGAGATTCACGGCGATGTCGCGGATCCGTACGGTGTTGAGGTCCACACCCAACGACGCCAGTGCCGCGTCCAGCAACTCCAGCGGCAACACCGGGCCGACCCCAGCCGCCACCAGCACACCCAGCAGAGCTCCGGTCGCCCCGGCGGTTTCGGGAGCGAGCGGCCGCATCGCCGTCTCCAACCGTAGCGCGACGACGTGATCGAGACCGATCCCGGCGGCGACGGCGCCGTCGGTCAACCGCCCGGCCACCTCCAGCAGGAGCCGCGCCAGCAACCAGCCGCCCGACACGACTCGCGAACCATGCTTGTCCGTCGGCGTCTCGGCCAGCAACCGCTGGATCCAGCCGATCCAGTCGACCGGGCCGATCGGCGCCGTCCCGCGCGCCGTCTCCACCACCGCGGCGATGTCGTCGGCTCCCGGTTCGGCGACCTCGATCCGGTACATATGCGCCAGAGCCGGGTCGTCCTCGACGCCGGTACCGGGCCGGATGCCGACGATCACGCGCACATGCCGCAGATCCTCCCGCCGGGTCAGATCGGCGATCGCGGCGACGAGTAGTCGCCTGGTCCCCTCCTGCGGCTGGTTGAGCCCGTCGAACACCAGGGTCACGCGGCGGCCCGCGGTGGATAGTCGCGTCAGTGGATGGCGGACCATGATGTCGAAGATGTCGGACTCGTCCTTGGCCCGAGGGGTGCGCGCCGCGCGCGCCGCCTCCTCGAAGCCGGGCACGCGCGCACCGAGCTGCGCGGCCAGCTCCGCGGCGACCGACTCCACCGAGCTGCTCACCGTCAGGAATACCGCGGCGGTGATGTACTCGGGGGTCACGGCGAGCCCGTCGACCAGGCTGGGGCGGATCAGCATGGCCAGCAGCGTCGATTTGCCCACCCCCGCCGGCCCCAGCACCGCCCGGAGCCGGTAGCTGCCCGCGTCGACGATCGCGGCGAGACTCTCACGCACGTCGGGAGTCAGCAGCAGCCTTCTGGTCAGCTGGTCGACGAAGCCCGCGGCGGAGCGGCCGCTCACCGCGTCCCGGTGCCGCGCGGTGTTCGGTACCAGCCACAACCCCGGGTCGACACCCTGCGCTGTCGAGACCGCCCCGGAATTGAACGAAAGATGTTGCGGCTGTTGCTGTGCGCACTGCACCGCGATCGGGTCGACCAGGTCCGAGGGCAGCAGGTTCTCCCCGCGCAGCGGCAGCCCGGTATCGAAGGTGGCCAGCATGGTTCTGGTGAAGCATCCGGAGAACGCGGGCCCGTCAGCCGAGGCGACCAGCAGCTCCATCCGCCCGCCCGCCTGCGCCAGCAGGTCGGTCCAGCGGCGCGCCGCGCCCTGCACGCCCTGCCCCGCCTCGCACGCGTCGACGAGCATCACCAGCCCGTCGAGCGCCGCGCGATCGAGCCGCTCCCTGATCTCCTGGGTCAGGTGAAAAGCGTTGTGCGAGTTGGGCGCCGACGGTGAATCGTGCCCGAGCAGGTAGAAGTCCTCCGCGTTGGTCGCCACCCCGTGTCCGATGAAACCCAGCAGCAGCGTGGCCTGGCGCTCCGACGCCGCCGCGAACGCGGCGTCCACCGCGGTGAACAGTTGCGCCGCAGTGGGATTCAGGATCGGTCCGTCGAGCTCGGTCGCCGGCCGCCAACCGCCCACCTCGGTCAGGCTCGTGTACAGCCCGGTGGCCAGTTCCTCGGTGAACCCCAGTTCCCCCAGTGCCGCACATTCCGAACCCACCACCAGCGCGAGACGCCCTCCCATGCGAAAAACATACCTGCGCGGCCGCGGCTTACCCGCGCTGGCATCGAGTCCGCCGGGTTTCTGCGCGATATCGAAAGGTGCTGTGCCAGACGTAGGGTGACGGTTCGAGCGGCGGAAAAGGAGATTCGTAGGATGACCGACCCGGTGGTGGGTTTGACGGGTACGCTCACATCGCCGATCCGGGGCGCCGGGACGCTGGGTGAGGTCCTGGTCGCGATTCGAGGGGGAACCGAGCTGTACATCGCACAGGCCACCGAGCCGATCTCGGCCGGGTCGCCCGTGCTCGTCATCGCGGTCCATCCCGGGCGCATCGTCGATGTCGTCCCGTGGATTCCGCTCGGCCCGGATGCGGCGGAAGCAACCTGAAACAGTAAGGGAGACAGACGTGCTGGGCTACCACGTGCCGGACCCGGACGAGGCGATGCTGGTCAGCGGTGCCAAGAGCCGCGACAACGCACCGTTCACAGTGATCATCGGACGCGGCGCGTGGGTGATTCCGCTGTTCCGCAAGGTGCGGTATCTGTCGCTGGCGATGTTCGAATCCGAGATCAAGGAGCGCTGCGTCACCAAGCAGGCGATCCAGCTCGACGTCCGCGCGGTGATCGCATTCAAGGTCGCCAACGACACCCAGTCCATCGTCAACGCGGCGCAGCGGTTCCTCTCCGAACAGGAGCGGGAGATGTCGGTGCTGACCGGGCGGATCTTCTCCGGGCACCTGCGCTCGATCGTCGGGTCGATGACGGTCGAGGAGATCATCCGCGAGCGGCAGAGGCTGGCCGACGAAGTGCTCGTCGCCTCGAAAGTGGAAATGAGCAATATCGGCCTGTGGGTCGATTCCTTCCAGATCCAGTCCATCGACGACGGCAACCTGGGCTATATCGCCGCGCTGGCCGCGCCGCACAATGCCGCGGTGCAGCGGGACGCGCAGATCGCGCAGTCGCAGGCCGCCCAGCTGGCGGCCCAGGCCGAACAGGAATCCCAGCGCAGGCAGGCGGAATATCAGCGCGAGACGGCGATCCTGCGCGCGCAGTACCAGCGCGATATCGACAAGGCGAACGCCGAAGCGGCGCAGGCCGGACCGCTCGCCGAGGCGATGGCGCTGCAAGAGGTGCTCACCGCCCAGGCCGAGCAGGCGCGCAAAGAGGCGGAGCTGCGGGAACAGCAGTTGCAGACCGAGGTCGTCAAACCCGCTCAGGCCGAAGCGGATCGGGTGCGCATCCTGGCCGAGGCGGAGGCCGACCGCACCCGGATCCAGGCCGCGGCGGCCGCGTCGAACAACCGGATCGCGCTGGACCAGTTGTTGATCGAACAACTTCCGGAAATCGTCAAGCAGGCGTCGCACGGGTTGGCGAACGCGAATCTCACCGTGCTGAACGGACCCGATGGGGTCGGCGAACTCGTGAACGGAATGGTCGGTCAGGGACTGACCGTTTTCAATTCGTTGCAAAAGGCGCTTTCGTCCAACGACGACGAAAAGGCGGGCTAAAGTGACCGGGTAGCGACGGCGACGAGGAGCGGGTGTTGGTGTCCATCGGGAAATTGGTGTCGTTCGACAGCTCTCGGGGATTCGGATTCATTCGGCCGGAAGATGGCGGACCGGACGTGTTCGTCCATGTCAACGACATCGGTCTGGACGAGGACGAGTTGCGTCAGGGGCGGGTGTTCGAATTCGAGGTGACCGAAGGCGACCGCGGGCCGAAGGCGGTCAATCTCAGCGCTGTCGGCGGATCGTCCGCCCCACCGCCCCGGCACAAGGGAAAGGACCGGCCGGGTTCGGGGCAACTCACCGTCGCCGAACACAAACGTCTGATCACCGAGTTGCTCCTGGATGCCAGCCCCGCCCTCACCGCGGGCGAGATCCTCACCATCCGCGACCGGCTCACCGCGTTCGCCGACCAGCACGGGTGGCTGGAGAACTGAGCGGCGGCACGCCGGTGTCGGTGCGGCCACCTACGATCGAGCCGAGCCCGGCCACATACCGATGAGTTTGTCGCGGGCGCGACGTCGGTATGGGTGAGGATCGAACCCGAGGAGGATCGCGTGGACCTACCGGTGCTGCCACCCGTCCGGCCGATGCTGGCCAAATCCGCGTCCGCGGTACCGCGCGAGCCGGGCCTGAGCTACGAACCCAAGTGGGACGGCTTCCGCTGCATCGTGTTCCGCGACGGCGCCGAGGTGGAACTCGGCTCCCGCAACGACCGCCCGCTGACCAGGTATTTTCCCGAAGTGGCCGAGCTGCTGCGGCAGGCGCTGCCGGATCGGTGCGTGGTGGACGGCGAGATCGTGGTGGTCACCGAGCACGGCTTGGACTTCGACACCTTGCAGAACCGTCTGCACCCGGCCGCGTCCCGGGTCGCCAAGCTCGCCAGGGAGACGCCCGCCAGTTTCGTCGCGTTCGACCTGCTCGCGCTCGGCGACAAGGATCTGACCGGCGAGCCGTTCGCCGAACGCAGGCGGCTGCTGGAGACGATCCTGGACACCGCGCTCGCCCGCGTGCACCTCACTCCGATCACCCATGACCCCGATGTCGCCGAGGACTGGTTCACCCGGTTCGAGGGCGCCGGGTTCGACGGCGTCATGGTCAAGTCCGACGACCTGGCCTACCTGCAGGACAAGCGGGTGATGCTCAAGGTCAAGCACGAGCGCACCGCCGACTGTGTGGTGGCGGGCTTCCGCTGGCACAAGGACGGCGCAGGGGTCGGCTCGCTGCTGCTGGGCCTGTTCGACGACGAGGGCAACCTGCATCACGTCGGCGTGGCCAGCAGCTTCACCGCGGCGCGGCGCAAAGAGCTCGTCGAGGAGCTGGCGCCGCTGCGGGCGAACGCACTGGAGAAGCACCCGTGGCGGGACTGGGCCGACGCCGCGGCGCAGGCCGCGGGCGAGGGCAAGATGCCCGGCGGGGTGAGTCGCTGGACCGGCGGCAAAGATCTGTCCTGGGAAGCGCTGCGACCGGAACTGGTCGCCGAGGTCCGCTACGAGCACGTCCAATCGGGCCGGCTGCGCCACGGCGGCAGGCTGGTGCGTTTCCGCGCCGACCGTACCCCCGAGTCGTGCACCTACGCGCAGCTGGACGAAGTCGCGCCCGCGGAATTGAGCGCCCTGTTCGGCGAAGGCGCGGCGCGTGCGACGGCGGAGCACTCGCTCATGGCGGAGCCGAGCGGTGAGGCGCGGTCATGAGCGAGTCGGTCGATATCGAGGTCGACGGCAGAACCGTCACGATCAGCAACCCGGGCAAGGTGTATTTCACCAAGCGCGGCGAAACGAAACTCGATCTGGTGCGTTACTACCAGGCGGTCGCCGAACCGTTCCTGAACGTGGTCGGCGGACGGCCGTTGCTGCTGGAGCGTTATCCCGACGGGGCCTCGGGCAAATCCTGGTTCCAGAAGCGGGTGCCGAAATCCGCGCCGGAGTGGCTGCGCACCGTGGAAGTCTCCACGCCCAACGGCACCACCAGCGACGCGCTCGTCGCGCACGATCTCGCCCATATTCTGTGGGCGGTGAATCAGGGGTGTCTCGGATTCCATGTCTGGCCCAACCGCGCCGATAATCTGGAGATCGCCGACGAGTTGCGCATCGACCTCGATCCCTCCCCCGGCATCGCGTTCGCCGATCTCCAACATGCCGCGGTGCGGACACGGGAGTTGTTCGCCGAACTCGGCATCGAATCGCGGATCAAGACCTCCGGTTCGCGCGGATTACACATTTACGTCGCATTGGAACCGAAGTGGGACGGCTATCAGGTGCGGGCCGCCGCGGTCGCGCTGGCGCGGGAATTGGAGCGGAGATATCCGGAAGACATCACCGCGCAGTGGTGGAAAGAGGAGCGCGGGAATCGGGTGTTCATCGATTTCAATCAAAACGCGCCGCACAAAACGGTTTTCGGCGCCTGGTGTGTCCGGCCCAAAGTCGGTGCGCAGGTGTCGACGCCGATCAGCTGGTCCGATCTGGATTCGGTGGTACCCGACGATCTGACCATCGCCACCGTACCCGCCCGCTACGCCGAATTCGGCGACCCGTGGGCCGACCGGACGCCGCAGTCGATCGCCCCGTTGCTGGAGATGTCCGAGCGGGACATGGCGGCGGGGCTCATGGACGCTCCCTGGCCGCCGCAGTATCCGAAGATGCCCAACGAGCCGCCTCGCGTGCAGCCGAGCCGGGCGAGGAAGAACGAATAGCGACCGCTACTCGGTCCACAGGACCCAGGTGCCGCTGCGGCCGCTGACCTCGCACACCAGGGCGCGGCCGTCGGCGGTACGGCCGGTCTTCGGTCCCGATGCGTCGCACTTCGCTCCGGACTGTTGCACGGCGGTCGCCACGGTGTGCGGACCGGCCCACTGATAGCCGCCGGCGGTGGTGAGGCAGATCAGCGTGCTGCCGTCGGTGCCGCTGCCGATCTGGCCGAGTTGGGCCTCGGTGCACACCGAACCCTTGGTGACGGGTCCTTGGGCGGCTGTCGGCGGCGTGCTCGTCAGGGCGGGGCTCGACGCGGCGGGCGTCGTCGCCACCGGCCGCTCGACGGTCGTCGGCACCGAGGCGACGGGCGTCGGCCCGACAGCGGACGTGCGGTTCATCACATCCGGCAACCAGTTGCCCGACAGCAGCACGAATCCCGCCACCGCGGTGATCTCCGCGACACCGAGCAGCAGCGCGAACATCGCCATGACGCGACCGCGGGGATGACTGAAGGCGATGAACCCGAACACGATGGCGACCGGGAACAGCCCGAGCAGCGCGGCGACCAGCGCGATGATCGCGTACGGATTGACGATCGGCGGGATCTCCACCCGGAGCCGTCCGGTCCGGCGGCGGCTCGGCGGCTGCTCCGGCCAGCGTTCGTCCTCGTCATCCGGCCAGCGGCGGTCGGGCTCCGGCTCCGGCCAACGCTCCTCCGGCTGTGCCGCAGCCCAGCGATCCGTCTCACGCCGTTCCGCTCGTGTCATCCAGGTCCCTCTCCACACCAACACACCGCGCAGGAACCTCGAACTGTCCGGACGCGCCCCGATATACCGACACAGAATAGGGTGCACAACGCCAAAAGTTGATCCGAAGTATGCAATATCCGTGATCGAGCCGTAATAACAAACCCTCCGTACCCTCGCGGATCTGTTAGCGGAGGTGCATGCTGGTCGGCAAGCAGCTGGTGCGGCCACGGCGCTTCCCCAGGAGGATCCATGTCCGATAAGACGACGTCCACCGGTCAGGACACGCCCGACTGGCATGCCAGGGCCGGGGATTTGCTCGACGACAACTTCAACCTGCCGGGCATCGTGCTGTGCGCGCTGGCGATCGTGGCGGTGGCTTGCACGCTGACCGCCGCGGGGTACGGCTTCACCGGCTGGACCGGGGTCGGCGCGGTGGTGACCGCGGCCCTGTGGATCACGGGCATCGGCGCCCTGGCGCTGGAGCACCACCGGGAGCAGGTGATCGAGCTGAAGCACGGTCGTCATGGGCACGCTCCTGGAGATCTGCGACCCGTCCGCTACAGCCTCGAGCGGCACCGGCGCTGACCGCCCGGCCGCGGGCTCATCGTCTGCGGTCCACCTTCGGCAGCGACTCGGTGACCAGCGTCAGCAGCATGTCGCACAGCAGCTCGTGCACCTGTTCGCGGGTGAGCGTGCCCCGGGTGATCCATTCCCGGCCCGCGACCTTGACCAGGCCGCCGTAGGCGCGGACCATCGCGCGCAATTCGGCACCGTGTGCCGAGTCGGCGAGCCCCACCATCAGCAGCAGACGTTCAGCCGCCGCGTCGTCGGCGGCGTCCAGGATCTGCTGCACCTCCGGGTCATCGCCGACGCCCTCGTGGCTGGTCACCTTCACCCAGGTGCTGCCGTGCTCGGCGATGGTGTCCAGCAGCCAGTGCACACTGGCGTCGACGCGTTCGCGTGCGGTGCCGGTGGGCACGATCATGTCGTCGAGCTTGGGCAGCGTCACCATCCGCCGCACCACCGCGAGATAGAGGTCGCGCTTGTTGCCGAAATAGTGGTTGATCAGGCCGCGGGCCACCCCGGCCCGCTGCGCCAGCTCGGCGGTGGACACGGCCGCGTACGGCCGCTCGCCGAACATGTCGATCGCACAGGCGAGAATCTGCGCGCGCCGCTCGTCGGGTTCGAGCCTACGGCGGCGCGGTAGCGCCGGGTCCGCGCTACCGTCCGGGATGGCGCTGCCGGTTTCAGAGAGACCGCGCAATGAGATCCTTCATCACCTCGTTGCTGCCCGCGAGGATGCGCAGGACGCGGGCGCCGGTGTAGAGCTGCGAAATCGGATACTCCGTCATATAGCCGTAGCCGCCGAACAGTTGCAGGCAGCGGTCAACCACGATACCGAGCTGATCGGTCAACCAGTACTTCGACATGGCAGCGGTGGGAACATCGAGCTCGCCGCGCAGGTGCCTGCCGATGCAATCGTCCAGGAAGGTGCGCGAGACCGTTGCGATGGTCGCGCACTCGGCGAGTTCGAACTTGGTGTTCTGCATCGCGAACAGCGGTTTGCCGAACGCCTCGCGGCCCTTGGTGTAATCGACGGTGAGCTGCACGGCCTTCTCCATCATGGCGACCGCGATGATCGCGGTGACCAAGCGCTCCTGCGCGAGCAGCCGCATCATCTGATAGAAGCCCTGGCCCTCGACTTCCCCGAGCAGGTTGGTCGCGGGCACTCGCAGGCCGTCGAAGAACAGCTCGGCGGTGTCCTGGGCCTTGCCCCCGATCTTGTTCAGGATGCGTCCGCGGGTGAAGCCAGGGGTGTCGTCGCCGACTTCGGCGAAGATCAACGAGACCCCCGCCGCGCCCTTGGCCGGGTCGGTCTTGGCGGCGATGACGATGCCGTCGCAGAGCCAACCGTTGGTGATGAAGATCTTCGAGCCGGTGATCACGTATTCGTCGCCATCCCGCACCGCGCGGGTCTTGATGTTCTGCAGGTCCGATCCGGTGCTCGGCTCGGTCATGCCGATGGCGAGGACCATTTCGCCGCTGGCGGCCTTGGGCAGCACACGCCGCTTGAGTTCTTCGGAGCCGAACTCGTCGAGGTAGGGCGCGATGATCGAGCTGTGCACGGGGATGCCCATCGAACCGTCACCCGCGCGCGCCTGCTCCTCGATGATCGCGGCCTCGTGGGCGAACGTGCCGCCGCCACCGCCGTACTCGGCCGGGATCGCCGGGCACAGGAGCCCGAGTTCGCCCGCCCGGTTGTACAGCGCGCGGTCCGGGTGCCCCTGCGCGACGAACTTCTCCTCGTGCGGAACGACCTCCTTCTCGAAGAAGGTCCTCGCCAGGTCTCGAACCGCCTCGACCTCGTCGTCACTCCACGCCGCGCGTGCCATCGCCCGATCCTTTGCTCGCTCCGCTCCGGCCCCGTCGCCGGTTCCGCCCTCAGATTCCCGGACTATTGGCGAGTTGTCAACAAGCGTGGCGTTCCTCGTTCGGTCCGTCGGCCACGTCGTCCGGGCGCGCGCGGCTGTATCCCCGTGAGCTGCGCCATATTCGGCATCGCGCGTCTCCCCTGCCCGGTCGATTCTTCGTACTCTCCGTATGGCATGACTGACGTGGTGCACGACGGCGACGTGCCTTTGGAATCGGTACGAACGAGGCAGGACATGACCGAACCGCTCGACGCCACCGAAGCGCCCAGCCCCGACCGCGTCTGGACGGTCGCCCGGGACGGCGCCGATCTCGCCGTCTTCGAATGGGGCGATCCCGCCGCCGAACCCCTGGTGCTGGTGCACGGTCTCACCGATACCCATCGCGCCTGGGCCACGGTGGCGGCGCTGCTGGCCGACGGTTTCCGCGTGATCGGCTACGACGTTCGCGGACACGGCCGTTCGACCGGGCGCGGACTGCTCTCGGACTATCGCCTCGACCGGCTGGCGGAGGACTTCTTCGCGGTGATCGATGCCGCCAGCCCGCGCCGGCCCGTGCACATCTGCGGCCACGGCTGGGGCGCGGTGCAACTGTGGGAGGCGGTCTGCGACGAACGGGCCAACACCCGCGTCGCGTCGTTCACCGCGATCTCCGGCCCGAATCTCGACCACCTCGGCCTGTGGTTGCGCGCGCTGGCGCCGCGTGCCCGCCGGGAGCTCGGCGACCTGGGCTGGTGGTTGCGCGGGGCACGGTGGGCGCTCACGCCCGGCGCGATCGCCCGCAGGCTCTACCCACCGCGCGTCCGCGGCCTGCTGGTGCGGCGGCTCGGCGGTATCTCGCCGGTGCCGGCGCGCCTCGCGCGCACCTGGCCGGCGGATCTGGTCGCTGGTGCACGGATCGCGCAGGTCAACCTGCTGCATCACCTGAGCGAGCCGCGGGTGCGGCGCACCGCCGTTCCGGTGCAGTTGCTGGTGGACACCACCGATCCGTTCGTCCCGGCCGCGGCCTACGACGCCTCCGCGCGCTGGGTCGACCAGCTGTGGCGCTGCGCCGTCCCGGCCGATCATTGGCTGCCGGTCACCGAACCGCTGCTGGTCGCCGAGGCGATCGCCAACTTCGTCGACGACTTGCGCGCCGACCGCGCGGCGATCAGCCCGCGGCGCAGCGGCTGATCGCAACCGGAGAGCTACCCCGCGGGCGGGTTTGCGACAATGGGCCGGTCGCTTGCCCAGCTCACCGAAGGATGTCCCCCGCCGCGATGGCCGAAAGCATGATCGATCCCGACGACCTCGCGACCTGTCTGCGCGTCCTGGAGCAAGCTGGAACGCTGGACAAGGATCATCCCGACTCGGTCGCGGTGCAGCGCGCGGTCGGGCACATGTTCAAGAAGCTCAAGCAGCGACGCAGGTCCGCGGCGCGCGAGTCGGTGACGGCCGCCGACCGGGCGGTGGTCGCGGCCACCGCGACCGGCTCGCCGAACCGGATCGATGACGAGACCGCGGGCATCCCGATCAGCTCGAACGCGACCGGTGCCAGCGCGGGCACGCTGATCCGTCCGCGCCCCTGCTACATCTGTAAGCAGCGCTACACCCGGGTGGACGCGTTCTATCACCAGCTGTGCCCCGATTGCGCCGCGAGCAGCCACGCCAAGCGCGATGCACGCACCGATCTCACCGGGCGCCGCGCGCTGCTCACCGGCGGCCGCGCCAAGATCGGCATGTACATCGCTCTGCGACTGCTGCGTGACGGCGCGCACACCACCATCACCACCCGTTTCCCCAACGACGCCATCCGGCGTTTCACCGCGATGGACGACAGCGCGGACTGGCTGCACCGCCTGCGCATCGTCGGCATCGATCTGCGCGACCCGGCCCAGGTCGTCGCCCTGGCCGACGATGTCGCCGCGCAGGGTCCGTTGGACATCCTGATCAACAACGCAGCGCAAACCGTGCGCCGCTCTGCTGGGGCCTACAGCGCGCTGGTCGACGCCGAGTCCGGACCGCTGCCCGCGGGCGCGCTGCCGGACGTGGTGAGTTTCGGCAAGACCATGCAGGCCCACCCCAGCGCTCTGACGGCCTCGCTGACTCCGGCGTTGTCCGCCGCCGATGTCGCCGAGCTGGCACTGGTCGCCGGATCGGCGACACCGGAACGCATTTCGCGCGGCGTGGCGATCGACGCGGGTGGCTTGGTGCCGGACCTCGCGCACACCAACAGCTGGGTGCAGACCGTCGCCGAGGTGGATCCGACCGAACTGCTCGAAGTGCAGTTGTGCAACTCGGTCGCGCCGTTCATCCTGGTCTCCCGCCTGCGCCCGGCGATGGCCGCCGCGGCGGCGCGGCGCAAGTACGTCGTCAACGTGTCGGCCATGGAGGGGCAGTTCTCCCGCGCCTACAAAGGGCCGGGACATCCGCACACCAATATGGCCAAGGCCGCGCTGAACATGTTGACCCGCACCAGCGCTCGGGAGATGTTCGAACAGGACGGAATCCTGATGACCGCCGTAGACACCGGCTGGATCACCGACGAACGCCCGCACTACACGAAAATCCGCCTCGCCGAGGAGGGTTTTCACGCGCCGCTGGACCTGGTCGACGGCGCGGCGCGCGTCTACGACCCGATCGTGCAGGGTGAGAACGGCACCGACCTGTACGGCTGCTTCCTCAAGGACTACCAGCCATCCCCCTGGTAAAACCGTTGCGCCAGCGGTCGTACGGCATCTTCGACTCCCGGCGAGGGATACCCTGGAGGCGTGCTGTACCGGCTGCTGGCCGACGCCACGGCCGCCACGCATTTCGCCTTCGTGGCCTACGTGGTGGTCGGCGGATTCCTCGCGTGGCGCTTTCCGCGCACCATCTGGCTGCACGTCGTCACGGCCGGGTGGGGGTTCAGCACGATCGTATTCGGGCTCGAATGCCCGCTGACCCATGTGGAGAACTGGGCGCGCGAGCGCGCGGGCCGGGCCCGGCTGCCGTCGAGCGGATTCATCGACCACTACATAACGGGCGTGCTCTACCCCGAGGACGCGCTCGGGCTGGTGCGGTTGCTGGCCGCCGTGCTGGTCGCGGCCTCCTGGATCGGCTACGTATCGATCCGGCGGCAGCGGTCGGCCGCCGTCCGGCTGAGTGCTCCGCACTGAGCGGGAACGTCCTGCCGCGCCTCAGGCGTGCGCGAGACGGCGTGCGACGAAGTCGGCGACCTCCGCCGTGAGCTGGTCCAGATAGAAATGCCCACCGGGAAACGTCGCCCGATCGAAGCCACCGCTGGTGTGGGCCCGCCATTCGTCGGCCTGCTCGGGCCGCATCGTCGGATCCTCGGTGCCGACCAGTGCCGCGATATCGGCGCGCAACGGATCGCCGGGCTGATAGCGATAGGTTTCCACCGCCTGGTAATCGGCACGTACCGCGGGCAGGACGAGTTCGGCGAGACTCGATTCCGCGCGCAGCATCTCGAGTGGCGCGGGATCGGCCGCCAACCGGATCAGGTCGCCGATGAGTTCGTCGTCGGAGGCCACGTGCAGTCGCCGCGTCTCCTCGAACGTCGGTGCCGGACGGCCGGAGACGAACAGCGTGGCGATCGGCTGCCCGCCACGTTCGAGCCTGCGCGCGGTCTCGAACGCCACGGTCGCGCCCATACTGTGCCCGAACAACGACAGCCGGCCGACCACTCCCTGCGCCAGCACTTCCGCGGCGATCCGGTCGGCGAGCACGCCCAGCTCGGTGATCGGTTCCTCGCCCAGCCGGTCCTGCCGCCCCGGGTACTGCACGGCGTGCACCGCCACGCCCGCACCGAATCGCAGGGCCAGATTCCGATACGCCGTGGCCGGTCCGCCGCCGGGTGGGAAGCACAGCAGGCGGTCACGCACGACCGTCTCCGTTCGCAAAGTCCGCAACCACTCCGAATCGGTGAAAGTTCCAGCCAACGTTCGGCCTCCTTGCCCGTCGTCCGTTCCGGCGTCGCCCTGGATCAAATCACGGTAGTCGTCGGGTCGTGTTCCCCGTCGCGCGGCGCGGATACCGCCTCTGCCTCAGAACCTCGGGATCGCCTTCGAGGGCGTCAGCTTCACATTGCCGGTCCAGTATTCGGAATTCGCCATGGTCTGCAGGAGTTCCGACGCTCGAGGGAGATCGGCGGTGTTGGCCGCGTCCAGGTACTGGCTGGCGAGGTGGGGCATGATGAACCTGTTCATCAGCTGGCCCCGTTCCTGGCTCCACCCTTCGAACTGCACGGGCAGCGGGTAATCCGGGTTGGACTGCACGATGTTGCCCGCGCTGTCCCGCGTGATCGTGCTCCCTCCCGCGAGCGCCTCGATACCCCTGATCTTGTCCCGGGTCGGCGCGCGGAAGTAGTCCCCGAGATAGTCGCGTTCTTCGCGGGTGAGTTCGGATTCCGCGACATGGTCGATGTAGCGGCGGTTCGCGAGCCGGTGCGCCGTCTGCTGGAACAAGGCCATGTTGGCGGGTGAGCGGCCCAGCTTCAGCACCGCGAGTGACGCCGCGGCCTCGCCGATGTACTTGTCGCCGTCCCAGACGCTGGGCGCGAAGTTCTGGCGGTAGTTGTAGGCCCGGATCGCGTCGATGACCATCTCCTGATCGGTGAATCCGGCATCGATCAGCGCGCTGCCGAGATCACTCAGCCCGCCACCGCGATTGACCACGCGATCGATGGCCGCGGCGGCGCTGCGTGGGGTGTGCCGCCCGCCGTGCTCGCGGACGGCACTCCGGGCGCCCTCCATGAGCTGTTCGCGGGTCCGCATGTAGTTGACATTCCAGCCGCGTTCGTTGATCAACGCGTTCGATCGCCAACCCCCGAGTTCCGCGCGATTGCGCAGCCGCGCATGCGGGTCGAGCGGATTGCGCTTGTTGCCGAGCAGCAATGCGGCGATCGGGCTGTTGTTGACGGTGTTGACGGCGGCGAGCCCGGCGATCAATCCTGCTCCGGGCAGGGAATGCGACGTGCCACCTGGTCCCATCCCGAGGGCGGTGCCCGAGCCGGCACCCTTGCCGCCGCCCGCGCCCTGCACGGCGAGGGCGAACCGGTTGGCGATCCACTCGTTGCCGCGGCTGATACCGGCGCTGAGCCGCTTCAACTGGAGGATGGCTACCACCTCGACGATGGCGCCGAGCACGAGCACGACCATCACCTGTCCGCGTGCTTCGCGGAACAGATTCCCCAGGAACAGGACATAGACCCCCAGAAAGATGGTGTAGGCCGCCATCCGCCCGGCCGCGACGAAGCTGTCCACGATGTTGCGCACCAGGAAGGTCTGCGTGGGCCCGTACACGAATCCGCCCGCCGCGAATCCGAAGATCGACATGAAGCCGTGGTAGACGGAATCCAGCGCGGCCCAGATGATCTTCAGCCCGAGATACACCCCGAAGCAGAGCAGGACCGCGGCGCAGAACAGCAGCACCAAACCGGAACCGATCTGCCCGAAGCTCGGATTGTCGGCCTTGGCATAGGCCGCCGTGTCGCCGCAGGCACGCATGCCGTTCATCACCCCGGAGTCGTCACCCGACCGCACTCCTGCCGACCAGGCGGCGGCGCAGCGCGGAGACTCGTCGACCACATGCCCGAAGTTCCACACCTGCACCGGCTTCCGCACGAAGTTGTCCGCCAGATCGCCCTGCATCGTCGCGATCAGCTGGCCGGTATTCGGCGCGGCATGGCCGTTCAGCCCGGCGGCGACCGAGATCCCCAGGTCGCGGCCCTGCGCCAGCAGACCATGCGAGGACAACACGTCCGCCAGCGGCTCGGCGAGGAAGATCGGACCGAGCACCGCGACCCCCACCATCGTGACCACCTGGGCGGTGGCCTTGGCGTGGTATCCGCGCACCACGAACCAGCCGACGAAGAACGCCCCGATCGCCGCCGCGACCGTCATCAAGAGCGGGGTGGCGATCTGGCCGGTGACGCTGTGGGCGACACCGGTCAGCGCCCGCCCGAATGGATCGAGCCATTGGAAGCTGATCACGAAGCCGATCACCCACACCCCGGTGGTCGTGATCACGATGTATCCGACGAACTCCAGACCGATCACGACCACCACGATCGTCACGATCGGGCGGAGGACGTTGCCACCGCTGGAGGCGAAGAGGTAGTCGGTCACCCGGACACCGGCCGAGTCCCGGACGTTCATCCAGCCCACCGCGTCGATGCTGGAGCCGACCGCGCTCGTGCCATCCACGAAGGCCGTCGCGGTGGCCCCGACGACACCGGGAAAGACGAACAGCACGAAGACGAACGCGAACATATACACGACCCGGCGGCGCGTGCGGGACGCACCGATCCACGCATGCCACCGCCCCAGCAGCGCGTGCGGTTGCCAGCGCGCCGGATCCCAGAACGCCATATCCCAGGCGGTCCATGAACACGGCGCGCCTGTGTCCCCCACCGTCGCAACGACATCCGTAGCGGTCAGGGAAGGCTTCGGCGGCACGGTAATCGGTTCTTTCCGGTTGACAATCGGTCAGCCGGGATCGATGAGTCACCGGCGCGTTCCGTCCGGCGATGCTATGTTCCGCGGAAAGACCGCCCGAGAGATACAACCAGCGTGATCGCAAATACCGGGTGACATCGCCTGTCGCACAGGACCAACAGGCGCGCACCGCAGGCGCTGCGGGCTCACCTCGGCGACCGTGGCACGGGCCCATCGGCATGCTTCCGGCGTACCTGGGCGGTCACGGTGAGCAGTTGCATCATCTCGCGTGCGGTGCTCGCGGCGGCCCGCCCAGGGTCCAGCGCCCGGGTACGCAGCACCTCAGCGCCACTCAGCGCAGGGAACCGGCGGGCGAATTCGGTCGCGTCCGCGGCGCCGATGTTCTCGGCCACGGATTGCACGAGGTCGCGTGGCGGAGCGATGACCGGTATGGCGGCGAGGCCGAGTTCGCGCAGCGGTCGTGCTCCAGCCCGTCAGGGTCGAACGGCAGGTCTGCTTCGGTGTCGTCGCTGAGGATGAGCGCGAAGGATGCCGCGTCGCGCAGGCTCCGCTGACATCGTCGGTACAGCCCGCAGTGCCGACCCCGCCGAGCCGGTCGGCGCGCGCCCGCGCCCAGTAGGCGGGGTCCAGCTGCCCCGCCACCACCCGTCTGGCGAACTCCGGAACCAACAGCAGCTGCACCACCGAGGCAGCACCACCGTCTCGTCGCGCCGTGGCCCGCTCCCGCGCCGGAGCGTGCGCACCGGGCCGGGGTCGCGCGGGCCGGACGGATCAGGCGTCGCCGAGGCTGGTCCGCGACAGCCGTCGTTCGAGTTCGGCGACCCGCTGCCGGTAGTCGTCCAATTCACTGAGCCGCGAAGCCATTTCGTGGGTCAGCTGGGCGATGCGGCCGAGATATCGGTGCGCGGGTCGATCGGCCCAGTAGTCGCCTGCGCGTCCGTATTCCACCGCACGATCGACGTCGCCCGCGGGAACCCCGGCCGCGGTGGCGTCCGCCGTGGCCGCCGCGAGGGCCGCCTCGAGCTGCTCCAAGCGCAGCCGGTTGGCCTGGTCATGGCCTTTCCTCCCGCCGAGCGCGGCGCGTTCGGCGGCGAGATCCTGGATTTCCCGCAGGTACCCGGCGTTCTGGGCGTCCTGCACCGCCATCAGTTCGTAGTCGTGTTTGATCGGCGCTCGGCGAACCCGGTCCGGGATCAGTGCGGAACGCGGCTGCATATCGTTGCCGAAAGCCGGGGTTCTCTCCCGCCCAGGGGGGTTCCTTATGATCCTCGTCGTCGGGACTGCGTACTCCGCACTGCCGGCATAGGCGTTCGTCATCGTCGCTCGACCTCACATATCGGTGCCGCGTGGTGGTGCGGTGCGGCCAGTCATGCTCTAGCCCTATGTCCGCACGTAACGGACAGGTCATCGGATTCACGCGCTGTTCTCCGCGCCGTGAGCCGCGGTGCAGCACCTGGACATATTGACCGAATTCCCGCGTCTCGTCGCCTGCCGCTATCCTCACTGGCGAGAAGACATGTGTGACAGCTCTTTTCACGCCTTTTATCGGCAATCGCGCCGAAACGCCCACGCAATCCGACTGTTCGCGCGTACGCTCTGAACCGCAGTGCGCTGCCGCTCCGGTCCGACCCGGTCGGCGGCACTCGTTCCGCAATCGCGCCGAGAAGTATCCGCGATCGCATGATCGCAGCCTCCGGATGCTCGGCGGCGCGGCACCGATGGCTACGAGATCGGAGCGGCGATGGGTCCGGCGCCGTGTGATACCGCACGCCTGCGCACCAGCAACGTTCCCACCAAGATCCGCAACGCCGCAGGTGGCACCGGAGATCGGCGGCGCAACCCGGCAGTGGGGGCCTCCTCGTGCCCGCGCGAAGATCAACCGCGGCACCCGACTTCTCCGGTGCGGCAACTACCCTGAAGCGAGTGAACACGCACGCACGGCTCGTCCATGACTACGAGGCCGGTATCGGTGTCACCGCCTCGCCCATCTCCCCCGCGCCCGATCCGGGTAGCAATCTCGCCGCGACGTTACCGGTCTGGGCGCTGGCGGCCGGTTCGGTCGCGACGCTGACGGCAGCGGCGAACCGCATGCGCGAAGCACGTGGCCTCGACCCGGTGGCCCACCGCATCGACCCCACCCGCATCACCGCGGCCTTCTCCAGCGAGAAACTGCTACGCGTGGGGGGCCAAGGGCCGACGCTGTTCACCGACCTGTCCGGATTCTTCCCCACCTTCGACGGCTGGGTCCGCACACACGCCAACTATCCGCACCACCGCGCCCGCCTGCTCGCCGCCCTCGACCTGCCCGAGTCCGCGCCCGTCGATCTGGCCGTCGCCCAGATGGCCATGAGCCGCGCCTCCGATCTGGAGGATCGGGCCGCCGCGCACGGCGCGATCGCGGTCCGGGTCCGCACCGAGCAGGAGTGGGCCGCGAGCCCGCAGGGACAGGCCGCCGCCGCAGGCCCCGTGGTGGCGATCGCACCGCGCGCCGACCGTGGTGAACCCGGGTTGCCGTCGGGTGCTGCGCCTTTGCAGCCGCTGCGGGGATTGCGAGTGCTCGATCTGACCCGGGTGATCGCGGGACCGGTCGCGACGCGGGCGCTGGCGCTACTCGGCGCCGAGGTGCTGCGGGTCGATCCGCCGCAGCTGCCGGAGATCCCGTGGCAGTACGCGGACACCTGCCAGGGCAAGCGCTCCACGCTGGTCGACCTGCGCACACACCGGATCGACGAGCTGATCGCCGCCGCGGACGTGCTGATCACCGGCTACCGGCCGGGCGCGTTGGAGCGCGCGGGCGTGCGCGCCGCCAGCCGCCCCGGCCTCGTCCACGGGCGGGTGTCCGCGTGGGGCGAGACCGGTCCGTGGGGCGGGCACCGCGGTTTCGACAGCATCGTGCAGGCCGCCTCCGGCATCTCGATACTCGAAGGCGCGCCCGCGGTACCGGGTGCGCTACCCGCGCAGGCGCTGGACCACGCGTCGGGCTATCTGCTCGCCGCGGGCGTGATCGATGCGCTGGTCGCCCGTGGCGAGGACGGCGTCGGCCGGGACGTGCGCGTCGCGCTGGCGCGCACCGCGTCCTGGTTGCTGAACGCGCCGGATCGCACGCCGCGTCACCCCAAGGCCGCGGTGCCGAACCCGGCGCTGGTGGCCCGGCACGGACAGGTCGTCACCGCGACACCAGCCCTCGCCGAATACCCGGATTACACCTGGCCCGCGCCCGCCTACGGCGCGGATCGTCCCGCCTGGCCGCTGCCGGCGCACTGACCGTCCCACCGGGGCGCCGGGAAAATCCTTTGCGGCGTCCCGGTGGCGGGCGATGAAATGGTTCGTCTCGCGTCGTCTGAACCAGCATGACGCTCACCGACACCATTTCGGAAGGAACCCGCGCCGTGGACACCACGCTCGACCGCGTCGCCGAGCCGCTGGCCGGCCGGCGGGAGTGGATCGGGCTCGGCGTGCTCGCGCTCGCCTGCCTGGTCTACGCGATGGACATGACGGTTCTGCACCTGGCCGTGCCGATGATCAGCGCCGAACTGCATCCGACCAGCTCGCAGCTGTTGTGGATCATCGACGTCTACGGGTTCATGGTGGCCGGGCTGCTGGTCACCATGGGCACACTCGGCGACCGGATCGGCAGGCGCAGGCTGCTCATGGCGGGCGCGGCGGCGTTCGCGGTGGTGTCGGTGGTCGCGGCGTTCGCGCCGAGCGCGGAGCTGCTGATCGCCTGCCGCGCGCTGCAAGGGATCGCGGGCGCGACGCTCGCGCCGTCGACACTGTCGTTGCTGTTCAGCATGTTCCGTGACGCCAAGCAGCGGTCGGTGGCGGTAGGCGTGTGGGTCGGCGCGTTCTCCGCGGGCGGCGCGGTCGGCCCGCTGTTCGGCGGCGTCCTGCTGGAACGGTTCTGGTGGGGGTCGGTCTTCTTGCTCGCGGTGCCGGTGATGGCGCTGCTGCTGGTCTTGGGGCCGAAGGTGCTTCCGGAATACCGCGATCCGGACGCGGGGCGATTGGATCCGCTCAGCGCCGCGCTGTGCGTGGGCGCGATGATCGCGCTGGTGTTCGGCATGAAGAAGATCGCCCAAGACGGGCCGGGCGCGGGCGCGCTGCTCGCCATCGTCGCCGGTCTAGCCGTCGGAGTCGTGTTCGTGCGCCGCCAGCTCGGCAGTGCGCACCCGATGCTCGACCTGCGCTTGTTCCGGCTGGGCACGTTCCGGATCGCGCTGCTGATCAACGTGGTCGGCATCTTCGTCGCGTTCGGCTATTTCCTGTTCGTTGCGCAGTACTTCCAGCTCGTGCTGGGGTTGTCACCCCTGGCGGCCGGATTGGTGATGGCGCCGTCCGGACTCGGGTTCATCATCGGCTCGCAGCTGGCTCCGCGCATCGTCCGGGTGGTGCGCCCGGCGTACCTGATCGGTTCCGGCTTGGCGACCTCGGCCGTCGGCCTGCTGCTGATGACGCGGGTCGGGGTGACCGGCGGCGTACTGCTCGCGCTCGCCGCCTCGGTGATCATCGCGCTGGGACTGGCGCCGGTGTTCGGCATCACCACCGAACTGATCGTCGGCTCCGCGCCACAGGAACAGGCGGGCGCGGCCGCCGGTGTCTCCGAAACAGGCGCGGAACTCGGTGGCGCCCTCGGTATTTCGATCCTCGGCAGCATCAGCGTCGCCCTCTATCGCGGCGATCTGACCGGCTCACTGCCTGCTGGAGTCCCGGCCGAGGCCGAGCGATCCATACGCGACACTCTCGGCGCCGCCGCGCATACCGCCACCACGCTGCCCGGCGAGCTGGGCGACGCGGTGCTGCTCGCCGCGCGGCAAGCGTTCCTGCACGGCGTGCACGTCACCGCGGGCGTCGCCGCCGTAGCGGCCCTCGCACTGTCCGTGGTCGCGGTCCTCCGCCTGCGCTACATCCCCGCCGGGGAACTGTCGAGCGAGGACTGATCGGCCGGTCGCGACCTCAGCCGTACTGATCTCGATTATCGAGCCCGCACCGGCGCCGGAACTGCTCTTGCCCATTGCTGGAGTGATCGGCAGTGGACTTTGACAGGGCAGGAGCGCGAGGAGTAGCCGGGCACGTCTGGGCTGTGGCTCCGTCCTTTAGGTCATCGGCCGACTATGACGTCCGGTACCGCCTCAGCACCTCTTTCACGGCATCCGTGACCGGGGGTTCCTCAGCCAGGCTGGTCCAGGTATAGGCGTCGTGCTCGGTCAACTGCACTGGCTCGGAGCTGGTTACGTCGACGGTGAAGTTGAACTGGCGGCTCTTCTTGCCGCTGCCGGATTGGTAGTCGAATTCGCCGAGGTAGTCGCGAATAGCGGCGACCTCGAGCCCGGTCTCTTCCTTGACCTCCCGGATCAGCGCTTGGTCGAGTGGTTCGCCGGGATCAACTTTGCCGCTGGGCAGTTCCCAGATGCCGCCCATGAAGTCATCCGCAGGCCGTTGCAGCAGCAGCACGTTGTCGCCGCGCTGGACGACGGCTCCGACGACAAGTTGCTGCACGCCGTCGCGGTCGGCCTCACCGGCCAGCTTCTGCAAGAGCGTGGTCTCGATCATCAAACCCTGTCCTTTCAGATCAGTGTGATGCGTGATCCTTTCCGAATCGTTGTGAGATCGCCGAGAACTGCTACGGCCTTTATTGTTCGACCCGATGCGTCAGCTTACGAGATCGCTGCAGGCTGCCCCAACGTCGAAACCGAACCGCTCATTAGACGGATGGACTGCGGTGCCATCTGGTTTCCAGGCAACCGCAGCAGATCACCGACAGCGTGCCGATCGCGTGCCGACCGCACAAAGCAGCTGGTAGCGATACCCGCCACCGTTCGTAAGGTCACGCCGAGGCACGACGCGGCGCAGTTCGGGACCGTGTGTCGGTTAGACCTCCTGCCGAGTGTTGTTGGGGCGGAAGTCTCGGTAACGCGGCTCGCCGATCACCCGTCGTCCGTCGTCCGTGATCTGCCAGCAGGCGACGGTGCGGCGGGCCCATCCGAGGTAGGCAAGTGCGTGCACGGTGGCGCGTGTGGTGTGCTCGGAAAGTCCGGTGCGGGTTCGGATGTCGGCGAAGGTCAATGGCGTTGCGCAGAGCGCGCCGAGAATCTTCGCCTGCGGCTCAGCCAGCGCCATCGGTCTGGCCTTCCGTGGGAGCGCCCTGCTGCCAGAGGTATTCGATCGCGGTGTGCTTTCGAGGGCAGGGCGGGGTGCAGTGCTCGTGGATGGCGATGATGCCGCGAGCCTGGCGGATATCGATGCCCACCACCGCAGCGTCCTCGCACCCTTCGCCGACGAGTCGCTTCCTCATCACAGCACCACCGATCCGTGCCCGAGCGCGGCCATGAACTGATCACAGCCGTGTCCGCCGTGATAGGTGAGCGCGAACCGGGCGTGCTCGATGTTCTCGATCACCTGGTTCCTGCAGGGTTGCGCGCTCCGGCGATCGAGGACATCGGCGCGAGTGACGGGGTTCATCGGAGGTCTTTCGCAGGCTTGACCATTCCAGCCTCGGCGAGGACGCGGAACACGGCGGCTTTGGCGTGGCATGCGGTGGCGTCGCAATCGATAAGCCGCTGCATGATCCGTTGCGCCTGTGCGACCGTGTAGGGCACCGTGGGCGCGTGGTGACAGTGGTGGCTTAGGCGTTCGTCATCGTGCTCGAGTTCGGGCAGCTGTGGTGCGTGTTCGATCATCCAGGGCAGCACCCAGAACAGGAATAGCACCACTCCGACGACGACGGCTGCGACGATCAATACGACTGCAAGTTCTTCGGGCACCTCGATACCCCTCTGCGCGTGGACTTTCGCGTGGTGACACCCGACACCGAGGGCTCTGTGATCGACACCGGCATCACCCCGACGTCGGGTGCCAAGCAACGACGGTAAGAAGCCGAAGCATGCTCGTCCAGACTCATGCTCCAATATGCTCGGAATCTATTTTTCCTGTGCGATACAGGCATTCAACGTGGATCATTGAAGGCGCGCGAGCATATAACCACATAAAGCGATTGGAGATTCGAGCCATGCGGTTACAGTTTCTCGGCAAGGGCGGCACCACCGGAGGCGGATGCCCCAGCCTCTACGCGACCGACCACGGCTACCTAGCGCAGGGATGGAAAACCGAATCACCCGGAACCATCGAGATTCCTCACCTGCTGCTCGGCTTCGCACTCCCGGACACGTTCCTCGGGGCGCAGATGACCGACACCGGGCGGGGCACATTCACCCTCACGGGTACGCCGGTCACCGACCCGGAAGTACTTGAAAAGCTGGACCTCTACGACGACGAAACATGCATCGAGGTTCCGATGACAGAAAGGACATTCTACGGTGCAACTCGTGCAGGATGAGGCATTCAACGACCTATTTCGCTCCTGCCAGCGCGAAGCGTTCCATCTGGAAGTCCAGGACACCTACGAGACTCCAGAGGAGTTCGAGCCGTTCCGGAAGTTCCTTCAGGACCAACCAGACGACTATGCATGGTTCCAACCGTGGCTCGATCATGTGCGGGAAGTGACCGGCCGTGGGGTAGCGGTCAACCGCGCCCGCGTAGTGACAGAACCTCACACCGACTACACGCGATTCGCGAAAGCGGTGGCGCGGTTCAATGCTGACGCCGGCGAGAACGTCCGCTATCTGCCGAGGCACTTGATCGACTCGGACGAGCTGACCGTAGATGACTGGTGGTTGTTCGATGACTCGTTACTGGCGTACACGATCTTCGAGCCGTCGGGCCGCTGGGTCGGTGGCGCCGTAACCACCGATCGTCGGTTGATCGAGTACTGTCGGGCTGTGAAAGAGCGCGTGTGGACGCTCGCTACTCCTCTCGCGGAGTACGCCGACCGGTGAGTGGTTCGCTTCACCAAATGCGCGAAGCTCTCGGGGGTCGACTCCGGGAGCTTCGCCTCAACTCGGGGCTCACCGGTACACAACTCGCCGACCTCGCTGGTTGGCATCAGACCAAGGTGTCAAAGATCGAGTATGGGAAGACCAAACCGACCGACGCCGACATCCGGACATGGTGTAAACACACGAACTCCGCCGACCACCTGCCGGACCTCATCGCGACTGTCCGCAACATCGAGGCATCGTATCTGGAGTGGCGCCGAGTACTCGGAACCGGCACGAAACGGCGGCAGCAGGCGTCGATCAAGTTGGAAGCCGAAACGCAGCTGATGCGTTGGTATGAGCCGGTTCTCATCCCTGGCTTGTTACAGACCGCCGAATACGCGGAAGAGATCATGCGCAACGTGATCGAGTTCCAGGGCATACCGAATGACCTCGAAGAAGGCGTATCGAAGCGGATGGAACGCCAACAGATCCTGTACCAGCGGAAGCATCGGTTCCACTTCGTGATCGGCGAACAGGCGCTACGGACGACCGTCGGCAATGACCGGACAATGGCCGGACAACTGGATCGCCTGCTCGCCGTACTGGGCATGCCGCGGGTTCTATTCGGGATCGTGCCAGCCGAAACCGTCTACCGAGTTCCCATTTCGAACTTCATCATGTTCGACAATCGCATGGTGATGGTCGAGAACGTGACAGCCGAACTCACGATCACCCAGCCGCGGGAGGTCGCCACCTACGGGCGAGCGTTCGACGTCTTGGCCAAGCAGTCCGTGACGGGCAAGGCTGCGCGTGCCTTGATTTCCGCGGCCCTCGAACAGCGGTCCGGTTCCTCCTGAGCGCATGCATTGGGTCGACGCAAATCCGCGGTTGTCCGACCCAGCAGCCTTAAGGCAACCACCCCGGTTCCGCCTCAACCAGCCGCGCCAGGTTGGACTGGGCCTACGGGTCCAGCCGATCCGCGGATTCGACTGCGCCCTACCCCGCCGAGAACTGGCGAGCGATGACTAATCAGCAGCGGCTAGAGCTGCCACCGCCTGCGCCAGCCGGTCCCCGTCCGGAAGCTTCGCCTCCGGTGCGATGGTTTGCAGTACGCCGAGTCCCTGCACGAGCACGAAATATAGCTCCGCAATCGCTTCGGCCTGATCCTCGCTCAACTGCGGGTGCGCCGCACGCATGGCCTCCGCCATGTCGCGATAGGCCCCGGGCAGGCTCTCGGCGAAGAATTTCTGCGATTCCGGCGAGCGTGCGACACGCACCAGGTTTTCCATGCTCGCCAGCATGCTGTCGCGATTGTCGGTGAAGACCGCGGGCATCGAATTCCACAAGGCGGCGAACGCGGCCAGCGGCGTAGCGCCTCCGCCCTGGCGGATCAGCGCCTCCATGCTGTCGCCGATCGCGGTGCCCAGACCGTCGGTCAGCGCCTCGGTGATCAACTGCTCCTTGGAGCCGAAGTGGTAGCCGATCGCCGCCAGGCTCACTCCGGCCGCGGAGGCGATGTCACGGGCCGTGGCTTTGGCCACGCCGCGCTCGATGATGACTTTTCGTGCTCCCGCCAGTAGATCCTCGCGATTTCCCATAACCACAGGCTACAACGTCTTAGACAAATGTACTAGACGCATGTACTAATTGCCGCCACCATCCGGCTATCGGCACCTCGGCGCGGGGACCACCCTCCGGATGGCTAGTCTCATGCTGTGCGGCAGAAGATCATCCTGGACGTCGACACCGGCATCGACGATTCCCTCGCCCTGCTGTACCTGCTCGGCTCCCCCGAGGCCGAGATCGCGGGGATCGCCGCCACCGCGGGCAACGTGTCCGCGGCGCAGGTGGCGGCCAACAACCTCGCCTGGCTGGACGTCTGCCACGCACCCGATATCGAGGTCGCGCTCGGCGCCGCCGACCCCCTGGCGATCCCGCTGCGCACCACCGAGGACACGCACGGGCCCCAGGGCGTCGGATACGCCGAACTGCCCGCTTCGGCCCGCCGTCTCTCGTCGCGTTCGGCCGCGCGGATGTGGGCCGAGCTGGTGCGCGCGCACCCGGGCGAGATCATCGGAATCTGCACCGGACCGCTGACCAATCTCGCCCTCGCCCTGCGGATCGACCCCGAGCTGCCGCTGTTGCTGCACCGCTTGGTGATCATGGGCGGCGCGTTCAACCACCCGGGCAACACGACGCCGACCAACGAGTGGAACGTGCACGTCGACCCGGAAGCCGCCAAAGAGGTTTTCGACGCCTTCGCCGCGGCACCGGCGGACCGCAGGCCGATCGTGTGCGCGCTCGACGTCACCGAGACCATCGAGATGCGACCCGAGCACCTGGTCCGTCTCGCCGAGCGCGCGAAAAGCTTTCCGGTGGAACTCGTCTCGGCCGCGGAGCCACCCGAGGCCCGCTCGGTCGCGAGCAATCCGATAGTCCGGTACGTCACCGACGCGGTGCGGTTCTACTTCGACTTTCACGACGGCTACGACCTGGGCTACCTCGCCCACATGCACGATCCGTTCGCGGCCGCGGTGGCGCTGGATCCGTCGCTCGCGCGCACCCGGCCCGCGACGGTGGACGTGGAATTGGCGGGCACCATCACCCGCGCGACCACGGTCGCCGACTGGGCGGGCATGTGGGGACGCGAACCGAACGCCGACATCGTGATCGGCACCGACCCGGAGTTGTTCTTCGAACGGCTGATCAGCCGGGTCGGCGATTTCGCCAGGGCGGTCCACCCGCCCGTCACCCAGGAGGTCCGGTGACCGGCGCCGACGACACCGGTTACCTGTCCGCCTTCCGCACCGAGCTCGGACTGCCCGGAATCATCGACGTCCACACCCATTTCATGCCCGACCAGGTGCTGCGGAAGGTGTGGGCCTACTTCGACTCGGCCGGTCCGCTGCTCGGCCGAGCCTGGCCGATCGCCTACCGCGCCGACGAACAGGTCCGGTTGAAGACCTTGCGCGACTTCGGCGTCCGAGCCTTCACCGCGCTGGTGTACCCGCACAAGCCGGACATGGCCGCATGGCTCAACGAATGGACCGCCGACTTCGCGGCGCGCACCCCGGATTGCCTGCACACCGCGACGTTCTTTCCCGAGCCGGGAGCCGAGCGCTATGTCGCGGCGGCCGTGCAGGGCGGAGCCCGCGTCTTCAAAGCGCATGTCCAAGTCGGGGGCTACCATCCTGGAGACCCGCTCCTGGACCCGGTCTGGGGCCTGCTGGAGGACGCGCGGATCCCCGTCGTGATCCACTGCGGTTCCGGACCGGCGCCGGGAACGCACACCGGGACGGAACCGATCTCCGGTGTGCTGCGGCGCTTTCCACGTCTGCCGCTGATCGTCGCGCACATGGGCACACCCGAGTACTCCGAATTCCTCGACCTTGCCGAGGACTACCCGAACGTGCGACTCGACACCACCATGGTGTGGACCGATTTCTCCGAGGCCGACGCCCCCTTCCCGATCGGCGAGCACGGCAGGCTGCGCTCCTACGCCGACCGCATCCTGTTCGGCAGCGATTTCCCGAATATCCCGCACTCCTACGCCCATTCGATCCAGGCGCTCGAGCGGCTCGAGCTCGGCGACGACTGGCTGCGTCAGGTCTGCTATCGCAACGCGGCTACGTTGTTCGGCATCGAATAACCCGGTTCGGCGTCGAAATGCCGGTCAGGCTGCGACGACCGTGAACCGGGTGCGCCGGTGGGCGGGCCGTTCCGCCTCGTCGAGGAGCGCGATCGCGAAGTCCTCCGGCACGCCAACGCGCTCCACCGACCTACCTGGCGCTGACGATCTGATTGATTCGTACCGTGGCAGCATGCCACGGGCTCGGGTGCGCCGTCCACTCCGCGCAGTCCCAGCACGGCATCCGCGTCCGGCGCGACCGCGCGATCAGCGGCCGTCGAAGGCTCGCAGTAGTTCCTCGGCGGCGAGAGCCGCGGTCAGAGTCCCGTCGCGGACTTGCTTTTCCACCTGCGCCCGAATGGCTTTCACGTCCGGATTGTCCGCGAGCCTGCGCAGTAGTTGATCGTGCACCATGGTCCAGGTCCAATCGACCTGTTGGCGGCGGCGCTTCTCGTCGAACTCCCCGGCTTCGGTGAGCACGCGGCGATGCTCGAGCACCGTGTCCCAGAACCGGTCCAAGCCGATCCCTTGCAACCCGCTCATGGTCAGCACCGGCGGACGCCACAGCGCGTCGTGCGGGTGGATCAGGCGCAGCGCCCCCGCGAGTTCCCTGGCGGCGGCTTTGGCCTCGACCTCGTGTTTGCCGTCGGCCTTGTTCACCGCCACCACGTCCGCGAGTTCGAGCACGCCCTTCTTGATGCCCTGCAGCTGGTCACCGGTTCTGGCCAGGGTGAGGAAGCAGAACACGTCGACCATGTTCGCGACGGTGACCTCGGACTGGCCGACGCCGACGGTCTCGACCAGGATCACGTCGTACCCTGCGGCCTCGAGCAGCACGATGGTCTCGCGGGTCGCCTTGGCGACGCCGCCGAGCGTGCCCGCGGTGGGCGAGGGACGGATGTAGGCGTTGCGTTCCACCGACAGCCGCGCCATCCGGGTCTTGTCGCCGAGAATGGAGCCGCCGGTCCTGGTCGAGGACGGATCCACGGCGAGCACGGCGACCCGGTGCCCCTTACCGATCAGGTACATGCCGAGCGCGTCGATGAAGGTGGATTTGCCCACGCCGGGAACGCCGGTGATGCCGACTCGGTTCGAGACCGGCGGGCTCCCGGATTCACCCGCCTCGGGCGTCACCTTCAGCAGCAGTTGTTGCGCAAGCGCTCGGTGATCGGCCCTGGTGGACTCCACCAACGTGATCGCCCGCGCCAGGGCGGCCCGCTCATTGGCACGGACCGCCGCGGCGAGCGCGTCGACATCGATCGTCCGGCCCGCGGCCGCCTTCGCGGTGTGCCGCGCTGCTGAACCCGCTTCGTTCATTCCGTGGCGGCGGAATCCGCGGCGCTGCTACCGAGTTCGTGACCGAGTTCGGCGCCGAGCTTCTTCAGCAGGTCGATCGCCGCGTCGGCGATCACGGTGCCGGGCGGGAAGATCGCCGCGGCTCCGGCCTGGTAGAGCTCGTCGAAGTCACCGGGCGGGATGACGCCGCCGACGATGACCATGATGTCGGGGCGCCCGACATCGGCCAGTGCCTGCCGCAGGGCGGGCACCAGCGTGAGGTGGCCCGCCGCCAGCGACGACACCCCGACGACGTGCACGTCGTTGTCGGCCGCCTGCTGCGCCACCTCGTCCGGGGTCTGGAACAGCGGGCCCACGTCGACGTCGAAGCCGAGGTCGGCGAAAGCCGTGGCGATCACCTTCTGTCCCCGGTCGTGGCCGTCCTGGCCCATCTTCGCGACGAGGATGCGCGGGCGGCGGCCCTCCGCCTCGGCGAATTCCTCGACCAGCTCGCTCGCCTTGGTGATGTTGGTGACCTTTCCTGCCTCGTCGCGGTACACACCGGAGAGGGTACGGATCTCGGCCTGATGGCGGCCGTACACCTGCTCGAGCGCGTCGGAGATCTCGCCGACGGTGGCTTTGGCCCGTGCCGCGTCGATGGCCAGCGCGAGCAGGTTGTTCGCCATGCCGCCCTCCGAAGAAGCCGCGGCTCGGGTCAATTCGGCCAGCGCCCGCCGCACCGCGTCGGGGTCCCGCTCGGCGCGCAGCCGTTGCAGCTTCTCGATCTGCTCGGCACGCACCCGGGAGTTGTCGACCTTGAGGACCTCGACCTCGTGGTCCTCTTCGACCTGGTACTTGTTGACGCCGATCACCGGCTGCTGGCCGGTGTCGATGCGCGCCTGGGTGCGCGCGGCGGCCTCCTCGATGCGCAGTTTCGGGATGCCCTCGCCGATCGCCTGCGCCATGCCGCCGTGCGCCTCGACTTCGGCGATGTGCGCCCGCGCCCGGTTGGCCAGCTGGTGGGTGAGCCACTCGACGTAGTACGAACCGCCCCACGGGTCGATCGGGCGGGTGGTGCCCGACTCCTGCTGGATGAGCAGCTGCGTGTTGCGGGCGATGCGGGCGGAGAAGTCCGTCGGCAGCGCCAGCGCCTCGTCGAGTGCGTTGGTGTGCAGCGACTGGGTGTGGCCCTGGGTGGCGGCCATCGCCTCGATGCAGGTGCGCGCGACGTTGTTGTAGGCGTCCTGAGCGGTGAGCGACCAGCCGGAGGTCTGCGAATGGGTGCGCAGCGACAGCGATTTCGCGCTCTTCGGGTTGAACTTCGCGACCAGCTCGCTCCACAGCAGGCGCCCGGCGCGCAGCTTCGCGACCTCCATGAAGAAGTTCATGCCGATGGCCCAGAAGAACGACAGCCGCGGCGCGAACTCGTCGACCTCCATGCCCGCGTCGATGCCGGCGCGGATGTACTCCACGCCGTCGGCCAAGGTGTAGGCCAGCTCCAGGTCGGCGGTCGCGCCCGCCTCCTGGATATGGTAGCCGGAGATGGAGATCGAGTTGAACTTCGGCATCTTCGCGCTGGTGTAGGCGAAGATGTCGGAGATGATCCGCATCGAGGGCTTCGGCGGATAGATGTAGGTGTTGCGGACCATGAACTCTTTCAGAATGTCGTTCTGAATGGTTCCGGCCAGCTGCTGGGGCGCGACGCCCTGTTCCTCGGCGGCGACGACGTACAGGGCCAGGATCGGCAGCACCGCGCCGTTCATCGTCATCGAGACGCTGACCTGGTCCAGCGGGATATGGTCGAACAGCTGGCGCATGTCCAGGATCGAGTCGATGGCCACGCCCGCCATACCGACGTCACCCTGCACACGCGGGTGGTCGGAGTCGTAGCCACGATGCGTCGCCAAGTCGAACGCCACCGAAAGGCCCTTCTGGCCCGCCTGCAGGTTGCGCCGGTAGAAGGCGTTGGAGTCCGCGGCGGTGGAGAAGCCCGCGTACTGGCGGATGGTCCACGGCTGGTTGACGTACATCGTGGGGTACGGCCCGCGCAGGAACGGCGCGACACCGGGCACGCTGTCGAGCGGATACCCTTCGGCCGCAACGGCATCCCGATCGGCCTTGGTGAACACCGGCGGCACGTCTATGCCTTCGGGCGTCGACCACACCAGCTGCTCGGGTGCGTACCGATTGGCCGCCGCGGCAGCCCGTACGTAGGCCGCCACCTGCGCCGCGTCGACCGCGGCCGGCTCCGGCGCGCGCTCGGTCAGCGGCACCTCGGCGAAACTGCCGATCACGTGCTTGATCTCACGAGTAGTCATCAGGCTCCCACCTTCTCCAGCAGGCCGGACAGCGCGGCGACCGCGTCGATGCGCGCGGCGAGGAATCCGTCCGGGCGCCGCGCGTCGTCCAGGTCGGCGACGGCCTTCGCCGCACCGGCCAGCAGCACGGTGGGCACACCCGCGGCGCGCAACTGCTCCACCGCCGCACCGGCCTCGGACCCGTACCGCGCATCCGAGCCGCACAGCACCGCGATCGGCGCACCGGATGCGATTGCCGCCGCGGCGATTCCGCTCACCTCGAGCGGGCCGGGATTGATCGACTCGATTCCGCCGGAAGCCAGGAGGTTCGCGACGAAGGTGACCCGGACGTTGTGCTCGGCGACCGAACCGAGCGGCACCAGCAGCGCTTTCGGCCGCGTGCCGTGCTCGGCCAGGTAGGCGTCGGACCGGTCGCGCAACTGCTCGAACGCGGCGCCGTAGCCGGCGACCCGGCCCGGCTGCCGCGCCGCCTCGGACAGCGGCCGCTCGGCCAGGTTCGGGAATTCGTTCACGCCGGTGACGGCGGTTTTGCGGTGCGCGACATCGGTGTCGCGGGCGGTCTTCGTCGCGGCGATCCGCTCGGCGAGCAGACCGGACTCCAGCGCGGCCGGGTAGCCACCGGCCGCCTCGATCTCCTGCAGGAACTCCCACGCCTTCGCCGCCAGCGCGGCGGTGAGGTCCTCGACGTACCAGGAGCCCGCGCCGGGGTCGAGCACGTGGCCCAGATGCGATTCCTCGAGCAGCAGCAGCTGGGTGTTGCGCGCCATGCGGTCGGCGAACGACTTCGAGACGCCGAGTTCGCCGGGCGGCAGCGCGGAGTCGAACGGCAGCACGGTGACGGTGTCGGCGCCGCCGACGCCCGCCCCGAACGCGGCGAGCGTGGTGCGCAGCAGGTTCACCCAGGGATCACGCCGGCTCATCATGGCGGCCGAGGTGACCGCGTGCTGGGGTGCGCCGCCGAAATCCGGTGCTCCGCACACCTGCGCGACCCGCGCCCAGAGTTGCCTGGCGGCGCGGAACTTCGCGATGGTGGCGAACTGGTCGTCGGTGGCCGCGAAACGGAATTCCAGCTGACCGAGCGCGTCGGCGAGATCCAGGCCCTCGGTGAGCGCCCGGAGGTAGGCCAGTCCGGCCGCCACGGCCGCGCCCAGTTCCTGGGCGTCCGAGGCTCCCGCGTCGTGGAAGACGGTGCCGTCCACGGTGATCGCGCGCACCGTCTCCGACCGCCCCGCCGCACGCCCGGCAAGTGCGACGGCCTCCGCCAGACCGGTGTCGGCGAGACCGGCGAAGCGGCTGGTCAGCGGCGCGGCGCCGAGCGCGACCCGGATGTCCTCGCGCGCGGGCGCCGCATAGCCGTCGAGTACGGCGAACACCTGCTCCGCCGCGTCGGCGACGGCGCCGCCCGCGTTCAGGGTGAGCGGAGCCAGCTCGAACAGCAGTCCGGCCAACGCCGTCGGCAGGTCGGCCACCGGCACGCCGCGTTCGCCGGCCCCGAGCCAGATCGCGCTTATCCCGTTCTCCAGCCCGGCCAGGATCTCCCGGTTGGCCGCCGCGGCATCACGTTCACCGACCTGCGCGCTGACGAACCATCCCCGGTGCACGTCCCGGGTGGCGTCGCGCCCGCGGACGAATGGGAACTTTCCCGGCAGCGGTTGCTCGGGCAACTCGTCGCGCCGGGTGTAGAGCGGGGCGATGGTCAGTCCGTCGTAGGTGGTCTCGTCGAGCAGCCGCTCGGGCTCCTCGGGAAGCTCGGTGACATCGACCCGGCGAGCCTTCGCCAGCACCCCGGCGACACCCTTGCGCCACGCGGCGAACTCGGGCACCGGATCCGCCCCAGAATCTGAAGCAATCGGCATAGCTTGCTGTACCTCTTCCTCGACACGAGCGCACCGGCAGTGTGCACCCGATACCCTCATATTCGCCCAGCTCAGCGACTACTTCGGTTAACGAGTATTCGTCCCGTTTCCTCTGATGCTAGCGGGCGAATCCCGACCGGTTGACCCTGCCCGCCACTACCAACCGGTAACCTGTCGCCGGTGACCGAGCGCAGGGAGGGAACCATCGAACACCGCGCGAACCGGCACGGCGCAGCCGAGCGCCGGCGAGGTGGAGTCGTGACGAGGCTGATCCGTGACCCGCGTATCGTCGCGCTGATCCTCGGCGCGGCCGCGTTGTTCGGCGCGGCGCTGCTGGTTCCGCTGCCGAGTCCACGCCAGATCCAAGAGTGGGCGGCCTCAGTCGGCCCGGCATTCCCCCTACTGTTCTTCCTGGTCCACGCGCTGGTGACGGTGGCGCCGATCCCCCGCACCGTGTTCACCGTGAGCGCGGGGCTGCTGTTCGGTCCGCTGCTGGGTATCACGCTCGCGGTGAGCGCGACGACCGTCAGTGCGGCGCTGGCGATCCTGCTCGTGCGCGCGCTGGACCGCGATCAAGTCGCCGCCCGGCTCACCCATCCCGCGGTGCGCGCCATCGATGACCGGCTGGCGCGCCGGGGCTGGCTGGCCGTCGGCTCGCTGCGGCTCATCGCGGCGGTGCCGTTCTCGGTGATCAACTACTGCTGCGGGTTGTCCTCGATCCGGTTCTGGCCGTATCTGATCGCCACGCTGCTGGGCGTGCTGCCCGGCACGATCGGCACGGTCATCCTCGGCGACGCGCTCACCGGGACTACGCATCCGGCGATGCTGGCGCTGTCCGGTGCCTGTCTCGCGATCGGCCTCGCCGGGCTGCTCGTCGACGCACGATGGAAGACCGCGCCGGTAGCGTCCACCGAGCCCGTGCCGGTCTCTTCCTAGGCGGCTGCCTCGCCTTCGCTCGGCACGGCGCATAAGCGGCCACCTCGAGCCTTCGCCCGGCCCGCCGCATAAACGGCCACCTCGAACCCTCACCCGGCCCGGCACATAAACGGCCACCTCGAACCCTCACCCGGCCCGGCACATAAACGGCCACCTCGAACCCTCACCCGGCCCGCCGCATAAACGACCACCTCGAACCCTCACCCGGCCCGCCGCATAAACGACCACCTCGAACCTTCACTCAGCCCGGCACATGAGCGGCCACCTCGAGCCATCACTCGGCCCGGCGCGGGCTATGGACGGACTCCGTCCGACTGTGTGTCCTCTGCGGCGCTCAGTCCGCGGTAAGTTCCACCGGGACCGCGATCACGTCCACCATGGCGCCGTTGCGCAGGACCGTCACCGGCAGCTGTGCGCCGATCGCCTCCGCGAACAGCTGGCGCTGGATGCCTTGCGCGTCATGCACTTGCGAGCGCGCGACGCTGAGTACGAGGTCGCCGCGGCGCAGTCCGGCCTGGTCGGCGGGACCGCCGCGGATCACCTCGACGATGCGCACCCCGGCGGCCTGGCCGGTGCGTTCGGCGACCGGCTCGGGCAGCGGCGCAGGCACGCCGACCAGCCCGAGGTAGGCGCGCCGGACCCGTCCCTCGCGATGCAGTGTGCCGATGATCCGGCGCGTCGTCGCATTGATCGGAATGGCGAGACCGAGGCCGATTCCGGCCACCGCGGTGTTGATCCCGACTACCCGGCCCGCCGAATCCGACAGCGCGCCACCGGAGTTGCCGGGGTTGAGCGCGGCGTCGGTCTGGATGACGTCCTCGATCACCCGTCCGGCGCGGCGGGAGGCGACCGGAACCGCGCGGCCGAGCGCGCTCACCACCCCGGCGGTGACCGAACCGGCCAGGCCGAGCGGACTGCCGACCGCCACCACCAGCTGGCCGACCACCAAGTGATCGGCGTCCCCGAGCGTCACCGCATCCGGCGCGCCGCCGCGTGCGCGCAACACGGCCAGATCCGACAGCGGATCGATACCGCTCACCTCGAACCGGGACTCCACCCCGTCGGCGAAGACGACCTCACCCGAGCGGACCGATCCGATGACGTGCGCATTGGTCAGCAGGAACCCGTCGTCGGTGAACACCACCGCCGATCCACTCCCCCGCCTGGTCCGTACGCTGGCCACGTGCGGCGTCACCGACGCCGCCACCGCGATCACCGTGCGGGAGTAGGCATCCATCGCGGCGTTGTCCACGCCGACCACCACCCTGTTTGCCGGAATTGCACCACTGTGTCCAGCATGCCTCCGGGACGCCCGCGACGCACCGTGTTCGCCACAGGCGCAACCGGACTGCGGTGGACCGGGCGTGTCGCCAATGCGTCCGGGGATTCGTGCTTCGCGGACGGCCATCCCCCCGTCCGCCGCTTCGCCCTTCCGAGGGACGCCACCCACCGCGATCCGAAAATCGTCGCCCGGTCGATCCCTTGAAATGACTCGAGCCGGTGGTCGAGTTCAATGACACCTCCTGCTTCGGCGGTGAGAGCCGCGCGGCTCGCTGTCCAAGCCATGTGCGGAGTCGGGCCCGCACTCGGTGTCGACAACCCGCGGTCAGGCGCACCGGTGTCAGCACCACGCGCGGTCGGGCCGCGCTGATGTCCACACGCTGGATTCGAGCGGCGGTGTAGGCGCTCGCGGGGTATGTCGGCTTCAATGCTCGCGCGCCCGTCCGGGGCCGGATGCGACGGACCGGGCCCCGCCCAGGCCCACCGCGTTACGCCGACGGCAGCCGATCGAGGAACCCGTGCACGCTCGTGATCCTGTCGTCCGCGGCGAGGGTGATCACGTCCGAGCCCGCGACCGGTGCGCTGCCGTCGGCGAGCGAGACCAGTTCCCACGAGAAACGTGCGATGTCGTGGTGGCCGTCGACCGGACCGAGGAGCCGGAACTCGAAGCCCGGGAACTGCGCTTGCACTCCCCCGATGGCCGCCGCCAGCTGGTCGTGCCCGCCGACGTCCGCGAGCGGGTCGGTGTACGTGCCGTCCTCGGTCCAGGCGGCGGCGACCGCCTTCATCCTGACTTCCTCGTCGGTGGCATTCCACGCGGCGAAGTACCGATCGACCGCTTCCTGGTAGCGCGACATGATGAATCCTCCTGCGTCGTAATGGTTTTCGTCATCCGATCCGGACTCTCTCCGATCGGCTGACTCCTACCATGCCGTGCGCCGGTCGCGGCGTCGATTACGCGCGAGGTAATGATTGCCGGATACCGGTGCCGCTACGACTCAGCGCAGCCAACCTTTCTTCTTGATGTAGGCCAGCGGGAACACCGCGGCCAGCAGAGTCATCGGGGTGGCGGCCAGGAACCCGTACTGCCACTGCACTTCGGGCATCCACGTGCAGAGGGTGGCGATCAGCGTGGGCGGCAGGAAGATCGCGACGATGGTGGTGAGAACCGTGACGATCCGGTTCTGCCGCACCGCCGACCACGTCAGCACGGAGTGCTGGAGATAGCGGACTTTGTCGTGCTGGATGCCCGCGTGCTGTTTCACCCCGTCGATGTCCGCGAGGAGGATGCTGATCAGCCCGTCCAGCTCGCGATGCCCGGGCGGGGTGTCGGCGGCCAGGTGGCGTGCGGCGCGGGCCAATTGCAGCTGGGTCTCCTGGATACGGGAGACGATCTGTTCGGCCGCGTCCGTCCGCGACATCGCGCCGCGCAGGTCGATCGCGCGGCCGCGCTCGTCGTGGCCGCCCGTCGCCGTCTCGATCTCGTCGCGCACCTGGGCCAAGGTTTCGCTCGTGGTGCGGATCACCCGCTCCGACGTCTCGTTCAGCGCCCAGAGCAGCGCGTACATCACCCCCTGCGCGGAGCCGGTGAGCGCCGGGTTGTGGCGCATCTTCGCGACCGCCTTGTCGAACGGGAGGAAATGCTCGGACGGTTGCAGTGTCACGAGGAACTCACTACCGAGCGCGAAGACGATCGTCTCGCGCTCGATGGTCTCCCCGCGCTGATAGTTGGCGACCACCGGGAAATAGAGAAAGTCGTCGGTCTCCCAGACCCGGTCGCGGGCGGCGGCGAAGTCGACGCCGAGCCGTTCCCGGAGCACGGCAGCGGTGTCGGTGTCGTCGTTCGCGAGGGGAATCCAATGCTGCTGGAGCACTTCGGTATCGAAGTGGTCAGCGGTCACGGCGTCGAGAAAAGTGGTCATCGGCCGCTACCCCGAGAAAGTCGAGCCCGACGAGAAGCCGATCAGCCCCTGCGGACACGGCCAGTGGAGCGACCGGAGCGCCCGATCCGGTGCGCGATATAACGTTTCGGCTTTCTCGAGCAATGTGGCCATAGCGAGGGCTCCAATACCTACTATCGTTCGGGGTGAGCGCACCCCCTCCCCAAGGGATGGGCGCGCATAGACCGGCCGCGCCGAGCACCGCCGGTCGCGCCGCACGGACAACCAGGGCAGGGCTCGCCGCCCCACGTCCACGAAGGACGACCGTGGAATTCCGTACCGCGCCGGACGATCAGGCCGGAACCGCCCGGTCACCGATCGCACGCACAGATCAACGACGCACCGGCACAACCAGTTCCGCGAGGACGGATCGGCGGTAGAGGTCGATACTGTCATCCGGCATCTGCCGCTCACCTCGTTCCGTCGGTCGATCGACGCACGAATTGCGCCATCCATCATTAGAAACCCCCGACCGGGGTACGTCAATCAGTTGACCAAGTATTCGACAGCGCGCCACTCGCCGGAAATCTGGAAACGGTGAGCCGCCGAACAACCTGAGCTACAAGGATTTTCGACGGACCGCCAGCGCCGTGATCGGAGCAGGTCCCGCGACATCACTGTGCTCTGCACAGCCCGACGCGCGAGCCGCCCGGCGTGGTCGGTGCCGAATGCCTGCGCCGCTTGGTTTGCGAACAGTCGAGCGGTGATCGGTAATCTCGGGCGAGTGAGTAGCTGGGTGCGCCGGAAGTTCCATAGAGTCGGGCGATTCGATCGGGTGGTCGGCGGCGCGGTCGCCGAGTTGCCTGCCTCGGTGGTCGACCACGGTCTGCTGCGGCTGACCAACAGCGCCGATTTCAGTGGGCTGTGGCTGATCTTCGCGGCGGTGCTGGCCACCCGTAAGGGTGCGACGCGGCGGGCGGCGCTGCGCGGTGTCGTCTCTGTCGCCGGCGCGAGTCTCACCGTCAACGCCGGGCTCAAGACACTCATCGCGCGGCGTCGACCGGCCGCCGAGCTTGTGCCCATGTACCGGCGATTGTCCCCTGCTCCGACGTCCTCGTCCTTCCCCTCGGGACACGCTGCCTGCGCGGCGGCGTTCGCCACGGCTGTCGCGCTGGAAAGTCCGCGCACCGCACTGGTGGTCGCCCCGGTGGCCGCCGCTGTCGCCTACTCCCGGGTGCACACCGGCGTGCACTGGAGCTCCGATGTGCTCGTCGGGGCGGCCGTCGGTTCCGGTGTGGCCCTGGCCACCCAGCGCTGGTGGCCGGTGCGCGAATCCGACGAGGCAGAGGCCCGCCCGGCCCGCGAGGTACCCACACTCGTGGAAGGCAAAGGGCTCGTGGTGATGGTGAATCCGGTGTCCGGCGCGCCGAATTACGATCCCACCGCCGATGTCATCGCGGCTCTGCCCGCCGCCACCGTGCTGCGCACCGAACGCGATCTCGACTGTGCCGACCAACTCGAACAGGCCATCGCCGAGCACGTCGAGCCGGTTCTTGCCGTCGGCGTCGCCGGTGGCGACGGAACGGTGGCGGCCGTGGCCGCGGTCGCGCTGCGCCACCAATTGCCGCTGGTTGTCATACCCACCGGCACGCTCAACCACTTCGCCCGCGACCTCGGCGTCTACGACCTGCGCGAGGTGATCGACGCCACCGGTGTCGGCGAGGCGGTCGCCGTCGATATCGCCAGCGTCGAATACGACGACGAGACCGGCTCGCGCACTCGATATCTGATCAACACCGCAAGCCTGGGCACCTACCCGGACCTGGTGCAGTTGCGGGAGAAATGGCAGCCGCGCTGGGGCAAATGGCCCGCCTTCGCCGCCGCGCTCGTGGTCACCCTGCGCCGAGCCGAACCGATCGAGATCTACCTCGACGGACGCTGGCAGCGGGTGTGGTTCCTGTTCGTCGGCAACGGCCCCTACCACCCGCACGGTGCGGTACCCGCCTTCCGTGACCGGCTCGACGCCGGCCTGCTCGACCTACGCTGGCTGCGCGCCGATCTGCGCTGGTCGCGCACCCGTGCGGTGCTGGCGCTCCTGCTGGCCGCGATCGGCCACAGCAAGGTCTACGGCGAGCGCCAACTCCCCGAACTGTATGTGCAACTACCCACTCCGGAGGCGCTGGCCACCGATGGCGAGGTGATCGGCAAAGCCACCCGCCTGCACTTCACCATCGCGGGCCAGCTCGCGGTCTACCGCCGCGACGAATCCAATCCCCTCTGGGCCGACCGGAACCGCCCCCACCATCGCCGATCCCCCTGGCTCCGCGATCTATTCCGCACCCGCTGACCCGCCGCTTCCTCGCCCGGGACAGGTCACTACCCCTGGCGCCACAACGCGGCCTGCGCACTCCGCGGATGCGCTGTTCGACAGGGCATTCAGTGCCTCTGGCCGAGGCCGAGCGCAGGTCGGTCGGGTGGCCGAATTGTCGAGCCCTCAGCGCCAGTGGAAGATGATTTGCGGCGTTGACGAAACCGACGACTCGAAGAGGCGACATGAAGACCAAGCTCAGCTGCCCCTGCGGCGAATACATCACCGGCACCGACGAGGACGACCTCGTCGAGAAGACGAAAGCCCACCTCGCCGCGAACCACCCCGGCCATGACTACACCCGGGACGAAATCCTCTTCATCGCCTACTGAGGCCGAACCCCCGATCGATTCTGCGGGACCGAATTTCACGACGGTGTGATCGACGTGCCGGTTCGGCTCGACGACCTCGTGCGCCGAGAGATGCGATGGCGCACGAGGTAACGCCGAGATCGCACTGGCTTCCGCCGAGAAGAGGATGTCGATCCGCCGGTTCGGTAGACCATTTATTCGGTTGACCTCGACCGTGCGTCAATGTTTAGTGTCAGCGGTCATGACGATCACCGTTCTCGATACCTACTCGGCGATGCGGCGAATCCTGCGGGCTCCGGCTGCGGATCGCGTTGCCATGCTGCACTCGATGCTCGAGCCCGTCAGCGGCATGTACCGCTACTTCCCAGGGGATGTCGACCTGGTCGACATGCACCGGCAAGCGGCCGGATTCCCCCTCGACCGCGACGAGGACCGGTGCCTCGACGCACTCGAAACACTGGTGGCGGCCGGGGCATGGGAACGAATGCAGCACGCTCTGGACGATGCGCTCGCCGTCCAGTCGGCGGCGACGCCGGGACTGGCGGTCCCGGACATCACCGTGCTGTTCGTGCTCGGCGATCCCGGTGACGCCCACTTCATGGGTCCCAGCCTCGGCGTCACCGGGAGCGGCGGAATCTCGGGCTACATCGTCATCACGCTGTGGCCTTACCCCGAGAACGTGGAGCGGCTGGAGACCACCGCCGTCCACGAGCTCAACCACAACCTGCGCTACAGCCCGGGCGGGGTGGTGTGGAACCCGATGACCGTCACGGTCGGCGAGCACGTGGTCTCGGAAGGTCTGGCCGACGCATTCGCCCGCCAGCTCTACGGCGACGAACTCGGCTACACCCGAATCGGCGTGCCACACCTGCGCGACGAGGCGGTCTTCGCCAAGGTGGTGTCGGGACTCGGCGTGACCGGCATGCAGAACTTCACGGCCTGGGTGCACGGCGACGCCACCGCGGAACGCTTCGGCGCTGCCCCGGTCGGCTTGCCCACCGGCGCCGGATACGCCGTCGGCAACAGGCTGGTCGACGCCTACCTGACAGCGACACGACAGACCGCGGCACAGGCTCTGCACGCCGATAGCTCGGAGATCATCGCTACCGCGCTCCACCGCCAGGGCTGAGAGCTACTCGCTTGGTTCCGCTGGAACGCAGGCCGATCTCGATCCGCCTCGGAGAGAGCGTTCGTCGAGTGTGTCCGCAGGAGGTTCGGGCTCACCCGGCAGTCACGCGTGGTCCAGCTCGTCCCGCAAGGACGTCACAGGCACCATTCCACGGCTGCCGTACCGCTGCCAGGAAAGCCGGTCCAGGCGGTCCCACCGGTCTTCGATCCAGTCCCAGATGAGGTCGGCGACCCATGCGGGATCAGCTATTTCGGTCGTGTACAGCCGATCCGGTGATCCATCGGCGAATTCCAGAGTGTAAGTGGGTGTCTCGCAGTCGGGGTCGAGCGGGGAACCACGGTACGTCTGGACGAACCTGGCGGGATCGTCGCGTCTGCCGACGATCAGGAATGGCGTCGAGGCCAGCTGGTGCAGCCGAGGTACCCAGTCGTGCAGCTCTTCGAGGACCACGGAGGAACGTTTGTGCACGCCGCCGATGTCGACCTCGACGAGGTAGCGCTCCCCTAGGAAGGTCAGCTGGTCGTTGTCGGCGTCATACAGCGCCGCGCCCGGCCGGATCACGTCCTTGACGATCTCGAGTAATCCGGCGACCACATGTTCCGGCATCCACACCTGGACGGTATCGCCGGCGATGGCCCATCGCACCAGATAATCCGGCCGCCGTTTGCCGGCAACCGCCTTGTTCCACCCCTCGAGCGCTGCGTTCAGGGAGAGGATGTGGTCGTCCTCGGTGGCCGGGCGAGAGCGCTGAGATAGAAGGTAGTGCCGAACTTCGTCAGGACGCCGTACCGCATCGGCTGGCAATGCGACAAACTCTCGGGTCACCGGATCCACTCTAACGAATTCCGCTGCACCCCAATTCCGTCGTGTGCCGCCCTCGGCGACCATCTCAGCCACACGCCTGCCCGCGACATGTCCCCCCAGTCGTATGGACTGCGCATCGGCACGGTGCCCCACCGATGAGTTTGCCGCCTTCGTGTCGTCTTACCGGTATGACTACATCCACAATCGGCAGTCTGTTGTTGTCCAGCACCAACCCGACGCGCCTGCGTGACTGGTATGCGACGGCATTCACGCTGAAGGTCGATCGCACGCCCGGCGAGCCCGGCTACGACATCCTCGACTTCGGCGGCTTCTACATACTGATCGACAGCCGCGACGACGTCGGGGACACGAACCCCGAGCCCGGTCGGGTGATCCTGAACGTCGACGTGGACGACGCCCGCGCGGTAGTCGATAGGATCGATGACCTGGGCGGCCGGTGGCTGGCCCAACTCGAAGACCGCGACGGCAGTCTGTTCGCGACCGCGATCGATCCGGATGGAAACTACGTTCAACTCATTCAACTGAGCCCGCAGCATAAGGCCGCGATGACCGAGAGGACAGAGTGATGCTTGCCGACAGTAACGCGTTCAGTGGGTTCTCGGTGGACGACATCGAGGCAGCCCAGAAGTTCTACGCCGAGACATTGGGCCTACGGGTCTCCGAGGAAAACGGGATGCTCAACCTTCATCTCGGCGGCGGGGGCACCGTCCTGGTATACCCGAAATCAGACCACACCCCCGCGACATTCACGATATTGAACTTTCCGGTGCCCGACATCGAGGCGGCCGTCGACGAGCTCGTCCGCCGCGATGTGCGTTTCGAACGCTATGACTTCGCCGAGCAGGACGAGAAAGGCATCCACCGCGGTGGCGGTCCGCTGATCGCCTGGTTCACCGACCCCGCGGGCAATGTCTTGTCCGTTCTACAGCAGTAACGTTTCGAACTGAATGGGATCGCGGCCCGCTCGCATCGAGCTGCGACGGGCCACGGCGCCGCAATGCACGCTCATCGCGCATTGCGGTGGGCCGGTCTCAGACCGTGACGACCACTTTGCCGCTGGCGTGGCCGGCTTCTTGGTATTCGATGGCGGCCGGGATCTCGTCGAATGAATAGCATCGGTCGATCACTGGGCTGACGTTGCCTGCCTCGATCAACTCGGTCAGCGTCACCAGGTCCTGTTGCTTGCCAGGGTGTGCGACCGTGTCGGCCAGTACCGCCCGCCGGCTCAGCAACGGCGCTGTCAGCAGAACTCCGAACGCGTGCCCGGCCGGTTGTAGCCAACGTCCAGCCGGTCCGCCGACGACGACGAAGATCCCCCTGGGCGCCAATGCCTTTCGGCATGCCGCGAGGGAACGTCCTCCGCTGATGTCGAGCACGAGATCGTACTGGCGCTGCTGCCGGGTGAAATCCTCGCTGCGGTAGTCGATGACATCGCCGGCGCCGATCGAGCGGACCAGATCGATGTTGTGCTTGCCGCATACGCCGACGACGTCCGCGCCGAACGCGCGCGCGATCTGCACGGCGAAGGTGCCGACACCGCCCGACGCACCGTTGACGAGAACCCGCTGTCCGGGTTCGACCTTGTCGCGCAGGGCGAGCAGCGCTGTAATCGCCGCCATCGGAACGGCGGCAGCCTGTTCGTAGGACAGACTGTTCGGCTTGGCCGCCAGCATGTCTTCGCGAACGGTCACGTACTCGGCGAAACCGCCGTGCGAGAGCAATGCGAAGACATCGTCGCCGGGCCGGAATCGCGACACGTCGGCGCCGACCGCCTCGACGGTTCCCGCCATATCGCAGCCCAGCACGCTGTAGCGCGGACGACGCAGCCCAAGACCGCTCGGCATCAAGCGGGCGATCCGCGGCTCGCCCCTGAGATGGTGCCAGTCATACGGATTGATGGACGTGGCCCGCACTCTGACCAGGACCTCGTCGGCGGCGGGCGCAGGCCGATCGATTTCCCTGAGCTGCCCGAGTGCGGGCGAACCATACGGACACGTGACAAAGGCCTGCATGTGATCTCTCCAGTCTTACCTTGTAAGTCTTACCTTGTAAGGTAGCGGTGCGCCCGGCGGCGGTCAATGCCCACGCGAGAGCAGCGGCCTTACGTTGTACGATCTCGGCGACGAAGGGAGGGCGCCAGTGGCCGCTCGAGTCGATCCGGGATCCGAGCCCCGTGTCCGGCTCAGCAGAGAGCGCGTGCTCCGAGCCGCGATCCGGATCGCCGACGAGCACGGAATCCAGTCGGTGACCATGCGCCGAATCGGCGACGAACTCGGCGCCGAGGCGATGTCGCTGTACTACCACGTGGCCAAAAAGGACGACCTCCTCGACGGCATCGTCGACCTCGTCGCTCGAGAGATCAACGATGCCGTCGAACAGATCGACATCGCGCCGCGCACAGCCGACTGGAAGACATCCGTGCGGCAGCGCATCCTCACCGCACGCGAGGTACTGCTACGCCACCGATGGGCACCGGGTTTGTTCGAAACGCGGACCACCGTCAGCCTGGAGGTGCTGCGCTACTACGACGCGCTGCTCGGCCTCATGCTCGCGGGTGGTTTCTCCTACGACCTGGCCCACCACGCGATGCACGCGCTGGGCAGCCGGGCGCTGGGATTCACCCAGGAATTGTTCGATCCCGGTGACACCGGCGCCGATTCGGGGACCGACGCCGATCTTGCCGCGATGGCCGAGCAGTTGCCGAATATCGTGGGAATGCTGTCGGAGATCGCGCATGACGACCCCGACTCGACATTGGGTTGGTGCGACGATCAAACCGAGTTCGAATTCGGACTCGACTTGATCCTCGACGGCTTGGACAGAATTCGCGCCGGTCACCAACAGAAGTGAGCAGGCGAGTAACCGAAGACCGACTTGCAGATCGGCAACGGACAATATTCGTTCGGGCTGAAGGTTATTCGCAGGCAATTCCGTCGTTGTCGCGGTCGAGCTTGGCACTGTAGCCGGGCTCGCCGCGGCGCAGTGGTGCCGCGCCCGCCGCCCGAGCGGCGGCGCAGTTGGGGTAGTACACAGTGGGGGCAGGCGCCCGCGGCGGGGTCGCGGCAGGGGCAGGGGCGACTGGTGGCGCCGGAGCGACGACGGCAGGAGGGGCTGACGGGGCGACGGCCGCGGGAGGCGGCGCCGGAGCGGCTGTGGTGGAAGCGGTTGTCGGCACCAGCGGTGGCGAGGTGGTCGCGGCGCTGGTCGTCGGTTCGACGCGGGTGGTCGTGGCAGTTGATGGGCTGGTGGCGCGGGTGGAGGTCGTCGAGGTGGACGCGGCGTCGGTCCCGCATGCGGCAGCACCGATCGATGCTGCGGCGATGAGGGTGGCAACGATCGCGGTGCGTCGCGGTGATAAAGCCATGGTTTCCTGTTCCCGGAGTAAAACGTGCGACTGAGTGATGACCGACGGACAAATTCCCCGACCGACCGTCGCGCTCGAACCATCGTCAATCGCGAAGCCGCCGTTACCCAGAGTGCTTGTGCTACAACTCAGTTGATCTTGCCTCGTGCCGAGAATTACGCGGTGCGATCGGCGCACCCGCAGCAAACGCATGCCGACGCCTGCGTTATCTCACGCGCGACGCGGGGCTCGGCTACACCCGCGTCGCCGCGCCGCACGTGCGACGAGGCGGTCTTCACGACAGTGGTGTCCGGACGCGACGTGACCCGCAGGCAAACCTGACGGCCCGGGTGTACGGCGATTCAGCCTGTTTGCCCAGCCCCTGTGGGGAATTCTCCCGGCATAGGCCAAGGAAGGCAGGACCCATCGTGCAGAAAAACTCTTACGGTTCGCGGAACGTTTCCAAGGCTGCTCCGTCCACCGAAGGGCGGTCGGCGGACGAGCTGGTAGTGGCCGCGCGCAAGGCTTTGGTCTCCGATGGCGCCCACCTGATGCCAGCTGCTGTCACGACATCATGTCTCGGCGTGGAAGCGGGGGCTTGGGACCGCTTCGGTACCCACTGGGAAACGCTGAGCACGGACAGGTACGCCTCCGAGCAGGGCACGCGCAGGCTACGCCGATATGGACGGTTCGCCTTCACCGCCACCACGGGGCAGATCAGGCTGCTTCCGCAGGGCTCCTTCGTACAGCCGGAGGACAGCAATCCGCTCTATATCGGCGTGGACCGCACCTTCGAGCCTTTGACCGGGTCGTTCCTGGCTGACCCCGTGTTCCGCGCGGTGCTGCGGTTGCTCGGACGGTTGGCGACGGCACTGGGCGACCCGGCGGTGTGGATTGCGAAGGTGCATCCTTTTCGTGTCATCGCATCGGCGGACACGAACGGATTGCCCACACCGGAAGGCATGCACCGCGACGGCGTCACCCTGGTTTCTTCGCTTCTGGTCGGTCGGCAGAACGCCGACGGCGGTGAAAGCTCCGTGCTCGACCAGGAGGGAAGACAACTGCTGACGGCCACGCTCCGTGAGCCGGGAGACCTGCTGATCGGGGATGACCGTCGCACCCTGCACGGCGTGTCGCCGGTGCGTCCGGTGGACCGAAGCCGTCCCGCCTACCGCGACGTCCTGGTGGTGACGTTCGCACCCGGCTGACGTCCGTCCCGGTCAGGCATCGTCCGTTGGCATCTCCGGGTGACGCGGTTCGCGCAGAAAGCGCTACACCGAAGGCGAGGCCGCTGGTTCCACTCGTCCGCGCGACACTCAGAACAGGAAGTAGCGCTGGGCCATGGGGAGTTCGGTGGCGGGCTGTTCGCGCCAGACCTCGCCGTCGATGCGGACGGTGAACGTGTCCGGGTCGACTTCGATGCGCGGCATGGCGTCGTTGTGCGGCATGTCCGTCTTCGTCACGCGGCGAACGTTGCGGACCGGCACCAGTTTGCGGTGGACGCGCAGGCGGTCGGCGAGTCCATCCTCGATCGCCTGCTCGGAGACGAAGTGCACGGAAGTGGCGGCGGCGGGCCCGGGGGCGGCACCGAACATCGGGCGCGGCAGCACGGGCTGCGGTGTGGGAATGGAGGCGTTGGCGTCGCCCATCGCGGCCCAGGCGATCGCGCCGCCCTTGAGCACGGCATGCGGGCGGACGCCGAAGAACGCGGGCTCCCACAACACCAGGTCGGCGAGCTTGCCCACCTCGACCGAGCCGATCTCGTGCTCGACGCCGTGCGCGATGGCCGGGCAGATGGTGTACTTCGCGACGTAGCGCTGGACTCGGGCGTTGTCGGCCGCGCCGTCGCCGGGCAGCGGACCGCGGCGGCGTTTCATCACGTGCGCGGTCTGCCAGGTGCGCAGCACGACCTCGCCGATGCGGCCCATGGCTTGCGAGTCGCTGCCGATCATCGAGATCGCGCCGAGGTCGTGCAGCAGGTCCTCCGCCGCGATGGTGGACGGGCGGATGCGGCTTTCGGCGAACGCGAGATCCTCCGGGATCGACGGGCTCAGGTGATGGCACACCATGAGCATGTCCAGATGCTCGTCGAGGGTGTTGACGGTGTGCGGGCGAGTCGGGTTGGTCGAACTGGGCAGCACGTTGAGATGCGAAGCGACGGTGATGATGTCGGGCGCGTGCCCGCCGCCCGCCCCCTCGGTGTGGTAGGCGTGGATGCCGCGGCCCGCGATCGCCGCGAGAGTGTCCTCGACGAAACCGGCCTCGTTCAACGTGTCCGAGTGCAACGCCACCTGCACGCCCGCCGCGTCGGCGACGGTGAGGCAGGCGTCGATCGCGGCCGGTGTCGAGCCCCAGTCCTCGTGCAACTTGAAACCCGAAGCGCCGCCGCGCAATTGCTCCCACATGGCCTCGGCGCTGACGGTGTTGCCCTTGCCGAGCAGCACGATGTTCAGCGGCCAGCCGTCGGTGGCCTCCAGCATCCGCGCCAGATGCCATGCGCCGGGCGTCACCGTGGTGGCCTTGCTGCCCTCGGCCGGTCCGGTGCCGCCGCCGATCAGCGTGGTGATGCCGCCGCCGAGCGCCTCGTCCATCAACTGCGGGCAGATGAAGTGCACGTGACAGTCGATGGCGCCCGCGGTGAGAATGCGGCCGTTGCCCGCGATGATCTCGGTGGACGGGCCGACGACCAGGTCCGGGTGCACGCCCGTCATGGTGTCGGGGTTGCCCGCCTTCCCGATGGCGCTGATCCGCCCGTCGCGAATGCCTATGTCCGCCTTGATGATTCCCCAATGATCGATGATCACCACGCCGGTGATCACCGTGTCGGGGGCGCCCTCGGCGCGGGTCGCGCGGGACTGGCCCATGGATTCGCGCAGCACTTTCCCGCCGCCGAACACGGCCTCGTCACCGGCGCGCCCCGGTCCGCCGCTGCGGTCCTCGGTGATCTCGATCAGCAGATCGGTATCGGCCAGCCGGATCCGGTCCCCCGTTGTCGGCCCGAACAGCTCGGCATACCGCGCCCGGCTCAGCTCACTCATCGCGTCGTACCTCCCGAGCCACCTGCCGAATATCCGCTAATTGCCCCGCGCCCGCCGAAGCGGGCCGACCGCCACCCTGGATCAACGAAATGGTCGGCCTCGGACCGGGTTCGCCGCCCGTCGACTCGGCTCGATCTCCGGTGGCCGGTGCGAACAACTCGGCATACCGCCCCGCTGAGCACATTCATTGCGTCCTACCTCCCGGGCCGAATATCTGCGAGCACCACTGCAACGTCCCGGCTAATCATCGAGACGGCCGGGCGGGGTCTGGGTGATCCCGTGGACCTCGCGGGCGCCGCCGAGCGGCACGAGCCGCACCCGTTGCCCGAGCCCCGGTTCGAAGCGCACCGCGGTCCCGGCCGGGATGTCGAGCCGACGGCCGTGCGCGGCGTCGCGGTCGAACTCCAGCGCCTGGTTCGCCTGCGGGAAATGCACGTGGCTGCCGACCTGCACCGGCCGGTCGCCGGTATTGACCACCTCGAGCTCGATCCGGTCCGCCCCGGAGTTCAGTTCGATGACGCCCTCGGCGCAGAAGTACTCACCGGGGATCATGCCGCGCCTCGGGACCGCTGGTGTCGCATGCCGCCCTCCTAGCCGATCGGATGGTGGACGGTGACGAGCTTGGTGCCGTCCGGGAAGGTCGCTTCGACCTGGACGTCGGGGATCATCTCCGGCACGCCTTCCATCACGTCGTCGCGGGTGAGCACCGTGCGCCCAGAGGACATCAGTTCGGCGACGGTGCGGCCGTCCCGCGCGCCCTCGAGCACGTGGTCGGTGATCAGCGCGACCGCCTCCGGATGGTTCAGCTTCAGTCCGCGCGCCTGCCTGCGCCGGGCCAGCTCGGCGGCGTAGCTGAGCAGCAGGCGCTCCTGCTCATGCGGTGACAGTCGCATCCTGGCTCCTCACCGGGTCGCAGTGGCGGGGTGACGGACATTCTGGCACGCCCGTTCCGCCGTCGCCGGACGAGCGCGCTCAGGAACGGTGCGGCAGATTCTGCAACCGCACTTGGCCGCGGGCGACGGTGCGATCCTGCTCGTCGGTGATGACGACCTGCCACAGCTGCTGGAGCCTGCCGCGATGCAGCGGGGTGGCCTCGCCGGTCAGCGTGCCTTCGCGCACCGCGCGCAGGAAGTCGGTGTTGTTGTTGACGCCGACCACCGTGCCCTGGTCGCCGAACCAGATCCCGGCGGCGATGCTGGCGAGCGTTTCGATGACGGTGCAGTACACGCCACCGTTCTGGAGACCAGCGGGCTGGTAGAGGTGCGGTTTGACGACCCACTCTCCGCGCACGCGGTCGGGGGTCAGCTCGGTGTAGCGCAGGCCGATCAGGTCGGCGAAGGTACCTTCGCTGTATTCCTGCATCTGCTCGACCGTGACGCCCGCCAGCGAGCCGAACCGCTGAGTCTCCTGCTGTGTCATGCATTCACTGTCGCATAGCGGGCAGCGCCGGTCGCAGCGGCCTCATCCGCCTGCCAGCGTGACGGTCCGTCCGTTCAACGGCTGGGTCGGCCGGTTGCTGTGCGCGAACAGCGTCCGGTATCGGTCCGCGTCGGCCGCGGCCACCGGGACCGGATTGCCGAGCACCGTCCAGGACACGCCCTCGCTGCATGGTGGCGTGGTGAGCGAACCCTGATACCGGAACTGATCGAGGACACCGGGCAGTAGCGCGCGCAGGTCGACCGGCCCGGCGACGGTGATCTCGGCGTCCACGACATCTGGGGCGAGCGTGAGGATCGGGTCGAAGGGCGAAGGGTCCGGCGTGGCTTGCATGAGCACACCGAGTACGGCCATTTTGCCGGCCGCGCTCTTGTGCACGAAGTGCACTTCCATCGTCGCGCCCGCACCGTCCAGCGTGTGTTCGCTGGGCAGGTGGAAATGGAACTGCGCCAAGTCGAACGGCACGCCGTCGACCACGATGCGATTTCCGTTGCCCGCGGGGAGGTTTGCCTGCACGGTGTGCCCGGTGTTCAGCAGGGTCAGCCCGGGCACCGAGTGGTAGTCGATGGTGATGTGCTCGGACGGCTCGAGTCGCGCGTGACTCGGCAGGTCGATCGGTGACTGCTGGTGACCGCTCTTGCAGGTCAGGTAGTCCCGGTCGAGGTCGGCCCAATGGTCGGGGCCGTCCGCGTCGTAGTCCCAGTGCGAGGCGACATGCGCGGGCGCGCTGCCGGGGATGTCCGCACCGCTGTGTAGTTCCGGCTGCTCGCCACGCCCGCAGGCGGGGAAGGCGAGCACTGCCGCAGTGGCCGACACGGCCGCGATCGAACGAAAACGGGACGCTCTGATGCTGGGCAAACCGGCACACCCCTCGGACTGTTCGGTGAGCCACCGCGAAGGCCTGTCCGACCACGTGCATGGCCTCGTCGACGACTCGGATGCGGTGCGCGGCGCTGCGCATCGATGATCGCGACACGGGCGCGGCGACGGACCGGCCGACGCCTGCCCGGACGTCGGATACCCTGGCGCTCGGCGGGTTTCACGTTCGTGTCGGCGACAGCGTAGACCCGGAGCGTGACGGCACGCCAGAGCAGGGCGCCGCGACATAGTTCACACGGAAGCAGAGCGACGGGCCCCACCAATGGTGGAGCCCGTCGCGGCAAGGGATCGGGGGTCACCGCAGCCCTCGGGACTCTCTCGCGATCCGTACGCCGAGACAATTATAGGTCAGGCTTACCTAACTAAGCAAGTCCCGGATCGGCGCACCGGCAGTCCGCGCTCGGCCATGGCCGCCAGCAAGCCCTGACCACGCCGCGCGCCGACGGCGGAATCGGTCCGCGCGAGATCCGGTACGTAAGTCGAAGCGCCCGCGATGGATTCGACGACGAGCGACCAGAACCGGCGACGGCTCAACCCGGAGCAGCGCGTCATGTTGTCTTCGACGATCGTCAGCGCGGACGCACAGCGGTGCGCGAGCCAGACGTACATCGCCTCCGCGCAGGGCAGGGCGACCACGCCCGGCTCGCCCGCAAGCGGATCGCCGTCCAGCACTCGAACAGTGGTGTCCGACAACCCCGCCCAGTCGATGCCGCCATCGTTGTCGGTGTGGATCCAGAGGTTCTCCAGGCCGGGGTCCCATGCCCGCCCCTCCGCCACGAGCAGTGCGACAACCCGCCCCGCGATCGCGTGAATCAACGCCGTGGCAACCACTTCCGCGGCGATGTCGGCGCTGATCATCTCCGCCGCGTGACGCCGGTACATGAGTTCGACGCGACCCTCGCGTACGCCGTCGGACAGTCGCCACCAGCGCCGCTTGCCCTGCTCGGCCATCGCGGCCACGGCGTAGACCCGCGGATGCTCCGGTTGCAGTGCGCGGAGCCGGGCACAGGCGCGTCCGAACGCCACAGTCGATCGATGGGGCATGGTGATGAGCTCGGTCATCGAACCTCCTCGGGGATCGGCTCCGTCGCCACGGACATTCGGCCGTGCGCCGTCGATAGCGAAAGATAGGTTAGGCTTACCAGACTTAGCAACCGTGCCGCCGATTCAGGAGCAGTTCGTCGCCGTGACTTCCCTTGCCACCGCGAGGCGGCGTCGTCTTTCCGGGCTCCTCGCCGTCACCGCGCTCCTGCTGCTCGCCGTGGTGGCCAGTATCGCGGTCGGCGCCCGCGCACTCGCGCCGGGAACCGTGTACGACGCCGTGCACCATGCGCTCACCTGCCCGGGCGGGCCTTTCACCTGCGCGGCCGGTTCGACCGAAGAGCAGATCGTGCGCGGTCTGCGTCTTCCTCGGACCGCGCTCGCGCTGGTCTGCGGGGCGGCGCTGGGCATCGCGGGCACGCTCATCCAGGGCTACACCCGCAACCCGCTCGCCGACGCCGGGTTGCTCGGACTGAACGCGGGCGCGGCGTTCCTCGCGGCGCTGAGCGTGTATCTGTTCTCGTTCAGCGCACCGGAGCAGTACATCTGGTTCGCCTTCGCAGGAGCGCTGCTCGCCGGGCTGGTGGTGTTCGGGACCTCGGCCGTGGGCGGCGGGAAGGCGAGCCCGCTGAGCCTGGTGCTCGCGGGCGCGGCGGTGACCACGTTCCTGCAGGCGATGACGAACGCCGTCGTGCTGTTCGACGCCGCCGCCCTGGACAGCTACCGGTTCTGGGTGGTCGGCACGGTCGCGGGCCGCGACGCCGCGGTGTTCTGGCAGGTGCTTCCGTTTCTGGGAGCCGGAATGCTGCTCGCGACGGTGGCGGCGCCGGGACTGAATCTGATCGGCCTCGGCGACGAGGTCGCGCGCGGGCTCGGCGTGCACGTCGGCCGCAGCCGTGCGCTGGGACTGGCGGCCGTCGTGCTACTGGCGGGCGCGGCGACGGCGGCGGTGGGGCCGATCGCGTTCCTCGGCCTGGCCGTCCCGCATCTCGCGCGGACGGTCACCGGACCGGACTATCGCTGGCTGATTCCGTATTCCGGACTCTTCGGCGCGTTGCTGCTGCTGATCGCCGACGTCCTCGGCCGCATGGTGGTCCGGCCCGGCGAGTTGGAGGTCGGTGTGATGCTCGCCGTGCTCGGCGCGCCGTTCTTCATCGCATTCGTTCGGCGCCGGAAGCTGGTGAGCCTATGAGTGTTTCGCCGCGTTCCACGAATACATGGCCTCGCCTCCTGCGTCCGGCCGCTGCTCCGGAGTTGGTCAGCCCGTGACAATTTCGCTACGAACCACGAGCACGCGTCCCGCTCCACGTCGGGCCGGTATCCCTGGCAATCCGGAAGCTGGTGAGACGGTGACAATTTCGCCAGAGGCCACCGACCCCGCGCTCGCGCCGCGCGTCGTGCCGGTAGCACTGGCACTGCCGAAGCTGGTGACGCGGTGACGATTTCGCTACGAACAACGAGCGCACGTCCCGCCCTGCGCGTCGGCCCGGTGTCGATCGTGCTGCGGCCGACGATGGTTCTGACCGTCGCGGTGCTCGCGGCGATCACGCTCGGACTGCTGTGTCTCGACATCGCGGTCGGCGAGTCACATCTGCCGCTCGGGCGCGTGCTGGACGTGCTGACCGGAGGTGGCACCAAAGCGCAGCGGTTCATCGTGCTGGAATCCCGGCTCCCACGCGCGCTCACCGCGCTGGTGGTCGGTCTCGCGCTCGGCCTCGCGGGCGCGATCACTCAGTCCATCCTGCACAACCCGCTGGCCGCGCCGGACATGCTCGGCATCACCTCGGGCGCGGGCCTGGGCGCGGTCGGCGTGCTGGTCGTCAGCAGCGGCGCGAGCACCGGACTGGCCGCCTCGGTGGGCGCGCCGTTGGCCGCGCTGGCGGGCGGGTTGCTCACCGCGGTGACCGTCTACCTGCTCGCCTGGGGACGCAGCCCGACCGGCGCGCACGGCGCCACCGGACTGCGGCTGGTGCTGATCGGCGTCGGCGTGAACGCAGTGCTGCTGGCGGCCATCAGCTGGCTGCTCACCCGAGCCAGCCTTGCGGACGCCCAGCGCGCGCAGCTGTGGCTGAACGGATCACTGAACTCGGCCGACTCCGCGCAGTTGGCACCTACGGCCGTCGCGGTGTCCGTCGTCGCCGTACTGGCGCTCGGCTCCGCCCGCACGCTCGCCGCCCTGCGCCTCGGTGCGGAGACCACGCGGGCGCTCGGCGTGCGAATCCAGACGCAGCAGGCCGTGTTGATCGGCGCGGCCGTGGTGGCCGCGTCCCTGGCCACGGCCGCCGCCGGGCCGGTGGGCTTCGTCGCCCTCACCGCCCCGCAGATCGCCCGCCGCCTCCTGCGCACGCCCGGCGAACCGCTCGTCGGCGCGGCCCTGATGGGCGCGATCCTGGTGGTCGGCGCGGATGTCGCATCGCGCACGATATTTCCGGTCGACCTGCCGGTCGGTGTGGTGACCGCGGCGTTCGGCGGTCCGTTCCTGCTGTATCTGCTCGTGCGTATGAACCGGAAGGCGACGCTGTCATGACGATCGCGGACATCACCCCCGACACCACGGCGCAGGCCGACGCACCGGAGCACCGGCTCGGCGCCGACGGTGTCACCCTCGGCTACGGCGAACGGGTGATCGTCGACGGTCTGAGCCTCGACATCGCGCCGGGTGTGGTCACCACGGTGATCGGGCCGAACGGCTGTGGAAAGTCCACGCTGCTGCGTTCGCTCGGCCGCCTGCTGCGGCCACGCGAAGGCCGAGTCCTGTTGGACGGCAAGGCCATTTCGACGATGCGGACCAAGGATGTGGCCCGCATCATCGGCATGCTTCCCCAATCGCCGGTCGCCCCGGAAGGACTCACCGTCGCCGATCTGGTCGCACGCGGACGCCACCCGCACCAGTCCTGGTTCCGGCAGTGGTCGGCCGCGGACGAAACCGAGGTGATGACGGCGCTGGAGCAAACCGGTATCGCCGACCTGGCCGACCGCGCGCTGGACGAACTGTCCGGCGGGCAGCGCCAGCGCGCCTGGATCTCCATGGCGCTGGCCCAGGGCACCGACATCCTCCTGCTCGACGAGCCGACCACCTACCTGGATCTGGCGCATTCGATCGAGGTGCTCGACCTGGTCGACCGGCTGCACGCCGATCTGGGCCGCACCGTCGTCATGGTGCTGCACGATCTGAACCTCGCGATCCGCTACAGCGACCAGCTGGTGGTCATGCACGCCGGACGCGTGGTCGCCAGCGGCGCCCCGGCCGAGGTGATGTCCGTCGAGTTGCTGCGCGAGGTCTTCGAGCTGGACGCCGCCGTGCTCGAGGACCCGGTTTCCGGCCGGCCGATGATCGTGCCGATCGGCGCAAGGCATGTGCGCGGCAAGGCGGGCGGACCGGCGGCCGCGCCACCGGAATCCGCCACTATGAGAAATGCCACACCAGCTACTTCATAGTTACGACACCCTGTAGTACGCATCCTCGTCGTTGAGTACCTAAGATTGTGGAATGGCAGGTCTTGGTGAACTCGAGAAAGCGGTCATGGACCAGTTGTGGTCGGCCGACGAACCACAGACGGTCCGGCAGGTGCACGAGGCGCTCGCCGCACGCCGTGAGCTCGCGTACACCACGGTGATGACCGTGCTGCAACGCTTGGCGAAGAAGAACCTCGTGGTCCAGCGGCGCGACGATCGGGCGCACCGCTACGCGCCGGTGCACACCCGCGACGAGCTGGTGGCCAGTCTGATGGTCGACGCGCTGCAACAGGCCGACGCGGCGGGCAGCCGCGCCGCCGCGCTGGTGCACTTCGTGGAGCAGGTCGGCAAGGACGAGGCTGCCGCACTACGCGAAGCACTCGCTAAGCTCGAAGCAACCGAGGAGGACTCGGCACCGCCGCCGCAGTAGACTCCTCGGGCGCCCTGGCCCCACAACGCAGTGAGCTGAGTCGATGAACGCAACCGCGCCGGTCTTCGCCGGACTCGCATTGCTTCTCGCGGGGCCTGCCCCGGCCTTGCTCAGCCGGGCGACCTGGACCTACCGGACGCCCCGCGCAGCGCTCGTGCTCTGGCAGGCCATCGCGCTCGCCGCCGTGCTCAGCGCGTTCGGCTCCGGATTGGCCATCGCCGCCGAGCTGCTCGTGCCCGGCCCGGACGGTCGCCCCACCACCGCGCCGACGCGCGAGATCGACGCCCTCGGTCTGCCGCTGTGGTCGGCATACGTGTTCGTGTTCGCGCTGACGCTGCTGATCGGCGGGCGGCTCATCTACGCGATCATCCGGGTCGGCGTGCACACCCGCAGGCGGCGGGCACATCACCGGATGCTCGTCGACCTGCTCGACCAGAGCGGTCCGCAGCGGCGCGCGGCCGACATCCGGGTCCTGGCCGCCACCGAGCCGATCGCCTACTGCCTGCCCGGTCTGCGCCAGCGCGTCGTGCTCAGCGAAGGCACCCTGACCAAGCTCCCCGACGCCGAGATCACCGCCATCGTCAGCCATGAGCGTTCGCACTTGCGGGCCAGGCACGATCTGGTGCTGGAGGCGTTCACCGCGGTGCACGAGGCGTTCCCCCGGCTGGTGCGCAGCAAGGCGGCGCTCGGCTCGGTGAAACTGCTGATCGAACTGCTCGCCGACGATTCCGCCGTCAAGGTCACCGGCCCCAAGCCGCTGGCCCGGGCCCTCGTCGCGTGCGCGAAGTCCACCGCGCCGCAAGGCGCGCTCGCCGCGGGCGGACCCACCACGCTCATCCGTATCCAGCGGCTCAGCGAGCGGATCGGCGACGTGCGCATCGCCACCGCCGCGTATCTCGGCTCCGCCGCTATCCTGGTGGTGCCGACGCTGGCCGTTGCCGTCCCCTGGCTCGTGGAGCTGAGTCGGCTGTTCCACGGCTGACGCCCGGGCCACGTATCCTGGACACTCGGCCCGGCTTTCCGGTCGGCCGCACTCTCTCGGCTCTCGGCGCGTCATCGCTCGAGCCGCAACGCGGTGAACCGCATCGTGCACCGCTATCGATCCCATCGAACAGCGCGTTCTCGCTCGAACTCGCTGTGCAACGAAAGGCACACCCACCTCGTGACCCCATCGACCACGGTCGCCGCGGCGCCCACCGTGACCTTCGCGGAGCTGGGCCTGCCCGCCGTGCTCGTGCAGGCACTGCGACGCGACGGCATCGATATGCCGTTCCCGATCCAGGCCGCCACGGTGCCGGACGTCTTGGCCGCCAAGGATGTGCTCGGCCGCGGCCCGACCGGTTCCGGCAAGACCCTGGCCTTCGGCCTCCCGATGCTGACCCGCCTGGCGGGCGCTGCGGCCAAGCCGGGCAGGCCGCGCGGACTCGTGCTGGTGCCGACCCGCGAACTGGCCGCGCAGATCGAGCGGGCGCTCGACGAACCGGCGCTCGCGCTCGGCCTGCGCGTGGCCTCGGTGGTCGGCGGCGCACCGATCAAACGCCAAGCCGACCGGCTCGCCCGCGGCGTCGACCTGCTCATCGCCACACCGGGACGGCTCGCCGACCTGCTCGCGCAAGGCTCCGCCGACCTCTCCGACGTGGCGATCACCGCGCTGGACGAAGCCGACCACATGGCCGACATGGGCTTTCTGCCGCAGGTGACCAAGCTGCTCGACCGCACGCCGCGCGACGGTCAGCGCCTGCTGTTCTCCGCCACGCTGGACGGCGAGGTGGACAAGCTGGTCAAGCGCTACCTGCGCGCGCCGGTCACGCATTCCACCGCGCCGCCGTCGGCGTCGGTCGCAACGATGTCGCACCACCTGCTGTACGTGCGCGACAAGGTGGCCAAGCGGGCGGTCGCCACGGAGATCGCCGCGCGTGACGGGCTGACCATCATGTTCGTCCGTACGAAGCACGGCGCCGACCGGCTCGCCAAACAGCTGCGCGGCGCGGGCATCGCCACGGGCGCGCTGCACGGCGGCAAGGCGCAGAACAACCGGACCCGCACCCTCGCCGCGTTCGCCGACGGCTCGGTGCCGGTGCTGGTCACCACCGACGTCGCCGCACGTGGCATCCACGTCGACGGGATTTCCCTCGTCGTGCACGTCGACCCGCCCGCCGAGCCGAAGGCCTACCTGCACCGGGCCGGGCGCACCGCCCGCGCGGGCGAGGACGGCGTGGTCGTCACGCTGGTGATGGACGAGGAGCGCCGTGAGGTCGAGGCGATGGCGCGCAAGGCCGGGGTCGAGGTCGACGGAGTCGAAGTCCGTCCCGGCGACCGCACGCTGATCGAGATCACCGGCGCGCGCCGACCGTCCGGCGTTCCGGTGGCCGCACCGACCGCGCCCGCGGCACCTGTCACCGACACGCCGGCCCGGCGGAAGCGGGGCCGGCGCGCAGCACCGACCGGCACCGCAGGTCGCGGCGCGAGTGAAACCACACAGTCGGGTCGCTCGGCCTCGACGCCCCGCGCGGAAACGCGGAAACCCGCGCGGCGGAATCCGGGGCGGCACGTGGAGCCGACCGCGGCCAGTGGGCGTGGCACGAATGACGCGACACAGTCAGGGAGCCACTCCGGGGCGGGCCGGGTCAGCGGGCCGGTGACAACTCGCCGCGGCGGCGCGAATGCCGGGGGAAAGTCCGCGACGGGCAATAGCCTGGCACGCACCGCCGATGCCGCACCCGTCCGGAACTCTGGCGCGGGTGGGTTCTCCCGCCTTGCCGCGGGTTCGGCCTCCGGTGACACGGCAGGGCGAACACGGCGACGCGCCGTGCGATCCCAGCAGCCGCCGCCGCGTGGCAATCGCGGAGCACACTGATCGGTCGTGACACATCCGGCCGCGGCCGTCCTTTGCGCGCTGCTCGCCGCTCTGCTGTTCGCGGTCGCCGCGGTAGCGCAGCAGCGGGCGGCGGCCGCCGTGCCGGAAGGGGAATCCCTGGTCCGCTCCCTGCTACGCAATCCGCGGTGGTGGGCGGGCGTCGTCGGCGACACGGGCGGATACGCCATGCAGGTCGCGGCGCTCGCGCTGGGCGCCGTGCTGTTGGTGCAGCCGATCCTGGTCAGCGCGCTGGTCTTCGCGCTGCCGCTGTCGGCACGACTCAACGACCGTCACGTCACACCCCGCACCTGGGCGGCCGCGCTGGCGCTCACCGCCGCGCTGGCCTGCTTCCTGCTCATCGGTAATCCGGCCGCGGGCAATGCGAATGCGCCACTGCGGGATTGGCTGCTACCGCTGAGCGTTCTGCTCGGCCTGATCGCCGCCGCGACCGCGGGCGGCGTCGCCGCGGCCGACCCGGCGTGGCGCGCGCTGCTGCTCGGCGCGGCAAGCGGCTCGCTGTACGGACTGGCCGCCGCCCTCACCTCCTACGTCACCGACCTGTTCGAGCACGGTCTCGGCCAGGTGCTCGGCGGCTGGCAGACCTGGGCGCTCATCGCGGCGGGCGGCACCGGCGTCTACCTCCAGCAACGCGCGTTCCAGGCCGGGCCGCTGGCCACTTCGCTGCCCGCCGTCACCATCGCCGAACCGCTGGCCGCCGCCTTCATCGGCATCGCCGTGCTGGAGGAAAGGTTGCGCACGACCACGTCCGGCCTCGTCATCACCGGAATCGCGGTCGTCGTCATGTGTGCTACCACCGTCACACTCTCGCGTTCACAGGCGACCGCCTGACACGTCGCGCCGGCCGCCACCGGTTCCCTGTCCTCGCCGCGCGGAAAGTCGGCCGGCTTCCGTGTCGGTGGCGGACAGCGGGTGCGCCGGATGCGCACCGCGGGGTCGATGACCGACGACGGCCCGCGCCGGTCGGCTCCCGGTTATGATCGGTCAAGTGCGCTTTCTCCCCGGTCATCAGCCGCCGTACGACCTGACCTACGACGACATCTTCCTCGTCCCGAACCGGACGGACGTCGCGTCGCGCTTCGACGTCGATCTCTCGACCGCCGACGGGTCCGGCACCACCATCCCGATCGTCGTCGCCAATATGACCGCCGTCGCCGGGCGCAGAATGGCCGAGACCGTGGCCCGCCGCGGTGGTCTCGTCGTGCTCCCGCAGGACCTGCCGATCACCGCGGCCGCGGACACCATCGCGTTCGTCAAGAGCCGCTCGCTCACCGCCGACACCCCGGTCACCCTCGAGCCGGACCGCTCGGTCTCCGAGGCCGTCGCACTCATGCACAAGCGCGCACACGGCGCCGTCGTCGTGGTCGACGGCGGGCGTCCTGTCGGCGTGGTCACCGAGGCGGCCTGCGCCGATGTCGATCGTTTCGCCCGGTTGCGCGAGGTCGCGGACGGCGATTTCGTGCGGGCACCGGCCAGCACCACCCCGCGCGACCTGTTCGACCTGCTGCACGCCCAGCACGCCGACTTCGCCGTGCTCACCGCCGAGGACGGCACCCTGGCCGGCGTGCTGACCCGCACCGGCGCGCTGCGCGCCGGCATCTACCAGCCCGCCGTCGACCCCGCGGGCAAGCTGCGCATCGCGGCCGCGATCGGTATCAACGGCGACGTGGCCGCCAAGGCCAAGTCCCTGGTCGACTCCGGCGCCGACCTGCTCGTCATCGACACCGCGCACGGCCATCAGGCCAAGATGCTCGAAACCCTCGCCGCGGTCCGCGATCTCGGTCTCGGCGTCCCGCTGGTGGCGGGCAACGTGGTATCCGCCGAGGGCACCAGGGACCTGGCCGAGGCGGGCGCCGACATCGTCAAGGTAGGTGTCGGCCCCGGCGCCATGTGCACCACCCGGATGATGACCGGCGTCGGCCGTCCGCAGTTCTCCGCGGTGGCCGAATGCGCCGCCGCCGCCAAGGAACTCGGCGTGCACGTCTGGGCCGACGGCGGCGTCCGCCATCCCCGCGACGTCGCGCTCGCCCTGGCCGCCGGCGCGTCCAACGTGATGATCGGCTCCTGGTTCGCCGGCACCTACGAGTCCCCGGGCGACCTGCGTGTCGACCGCGACGGCAACGCCTACAAGGAGAGCTTCGGCATGGCGTCCAAGCGGGCCGTCGCCGCGCGCACCGCCTCCGACAGCGAATTCGACCGCGCGCGTAAGGGTTTGTTCGAGGAGGGCATCTCCAGTTCCCGGATGCGGCTGGATTCGGAGCGGCCCGGCGTCGAGGACCTCATCGACCACATCTGCTCCGGCGTCCGCAGTGCCTGCACCTACGCCGGGGCGCGCACGCTCGCCGAGTTCCACGACCGGGCCGTGCTCGGCGTGCAGTCGGCCGCCGGATTCGCCGAAGGACGCCCGCTGCCGAGCGGTTGGTGAGCGCGGAGCTACCGCACCAGCGACGGCTGCGAAGCCACCCGGGGAACCGCCGCGGTGGGCTGGTTTCCCGACACGCGGACCGGAGCGGCACCGGCCCACGCGACCCGATGCGTGGGCCGGTAGCATAGTGGTTGCCGGATACCGGCACCACGACTTCGCGAAAGGATCCAGTTGTCACCCGCGTCCGAGGGCGCCGCACAGGAGGGCTCCTCTATCGAGCCGGGTGACGAACCCGGCGTCCTCCACCCCGCAGTAGTCCCATTCCGCACAGGCCGCTTCCCGGCACCGTTCAGGTGGTGCTGACGATGTCCGTCGCGCTCACCGCGCTCAGCCTGATCGGATTCATCGCTCTCACGGTCGGCACCGCCCTGTTCGTCGCCGCCGAGTTCTCCCTCACCGCGCTGGAACGCAGCACCGTCGAGGCGCATGCCCGCACCGGTGACGTCCGCGCCAGGATGGTCCGCAAAGCGCACCGCACGCTGTCGTTCCAGTTGTCCGGCGCCCAGCTCGGCATCACCATCACCACGCTGGTCACCGGTTATATCGCCGAACCGGTGCTGGCCAAGCTGCTGAAGCCGGTCTTCACCGGTATCGGACTCAGCGACGCCGCCGGGCACGGTATCGCCCTCACGCTGGCTCTGGTCCTGGCCACCTCGCTGTCGATGATCTACGGCGAGCTGGTACCCAAGAACATCGCCATCGCCAAGCCGCTGGCCACCGCCCGCGTCACGGCCGGTCCGATGGTCACGTTCTCGGTGGTGTTCAAGTGGATGATCCATTTCCTCAACGGCACCGCCAACTGGGTGGTCCGCAGGCTGGGCGTGGAACCCGCCGAGGAGTTGCGCTCGGCTCGCTCGCCGCAGGAACTGGGCTCCCTGGTCCGTACCTCGGCCCTGCGCGGGGCCCTCGATCAGCGCACCGCCCAGGTGATGGATCGCTCGCTGCAGTTCGGCGAGCGCAGCGCCGAGGAACTGATGACGCCACGGGTGACGATCGAATCGCTGGACAAGGACGACACCATCGCCGATCTCATCGACGCGGCAGGCCGCACCGGCTACTCCCGGTTCCCGGTGATCGACGGCGACCTCGACAACACCCTCGGCTTCGTGCACATCAAGCAGGCGTTCACGCATCCGGCCGGTGAGCGCAGGACCCTCCCCCTGCACATGCTCGCCCGTCCGGTCCCGATCGTGCCCGCCAGCCTGGACGGCGACGAGGTGCTCGAACGCATCCGCGCCGACGGCATGCAGGTCGCCCTCGTGGTCGACGAGTACGGCGGCACCGCGGGTCTGGTCACCATGGAGGACATCATCGAGGAGATCCTCGGCGACGTCCGCGACGAGCACGACGAGGAGGAACGCGACGTCCGGCGCGTCTCGGACGGCTGGGACTGCTCGGGCCTGCTGCGTATCGACGAGGTGTCCCGGGCGACCGGATACGACGCCCCGGAAGGTGAGTACGAGACCCTCGGCGGCCTGGTTCTGACCAAGCTGGGCCGCATCCCGATGGCCGGCGACGAAGTCGTGCTGCCCAATCCCCGCTCGCAGCAGTGGTCCGCGACGGACGATCCCGAGGCGGGCGGCTGGATCGCCCGGGTGGAACGGATGGACGGACGGCGCATCGACCGGGTGCGCCTGATCCCGGTCGCCGCCGGCACCCTCGCCACGAGGGAGCACAGCCATGGGTGACATCTTGGGCGTGCTGCTCACGATCGTGCTGCTCGGCGGCAACGCCTTCTTCGTCGCCGCGGAGTTCGCGCTCATCTCCGCCCGGCGCGACCGGCTGGAAGCGCTGGCCGCACAGGGCAAACGCAACGCGAACACGGTGATCCGGGCGGGCGAGAATCTCTCGATGATGCTCGCGGCCGCGCAACTGGGCATCACCATCTGCTCGATCCTGCTCGGGCGGGTCGGCGAGCCCGCCGTCGCGCATCTGCTGGAGGGCCCGTTCGAGCTGATCGGCCTGCCCGAGCAGGTGCTGCACCCGGTGGCGTTCGCCATCGCGCTGACCATCGTGGTCATCCTGCACATCCTGTTCGGCGAGATGATCCCGAAGAACATCGCGCTGGCCGGTCCGGAACGCAGTGCGCTGCTGCTGGTTCCGGCGCACTTGGTGTGGCTGCGGCTGGCCCGGCCGCTCATCGCCCTCTACAACTTGTCCGCCAACCTGTCGCTGCGGCTGCTGCGGATCGAGCCGAAGGACGAGCTCGAGGCGACCGTGTCCATGGTCGAGCTGGCCGAGATGATCGGCGAATCACGCTCGGAGGGCCTGCTCGACGAAGAGGAGCACCGGCGCCTCACCCAGGCGCTCGGCACCAGCGAACGCGTGGTCGCCGACGTGGTGGTGCCGCTGCAGGCGACACGGTCGGTTCCGCTGCGCGGCAACGGGACGACGCTCGGCGACGTCGAGTCCGCCGTCGCGGAGACCGGGTTCTCCCGCTACCCGGTGCGGGCGAGCGATGGCTCGCTGGTCGGCTACCTGCATGTCAAGGATGTGCTCGACAAGGTCGCCGACGAAAGCGCCGGTCCCGCGACGCCGATCCCGCGCACCGACATCCGCCCGTTGCCGACCGTCAGCATGGGCACGACGCTCTACGAGGCGCTGGCCCGCCTGCGCCGCACCAACAGCCACCTCGGCCGGGTGGTGGACGAGCGGGGCAACACCACCGGCATCGTCGCCTTGGAGGACTTGGTGGAGGAGTTCGTCGGCACCGTCCGAGACGTCACGCACCGGGTGATCGAATGACGGCCCTGACAGCGCGTCCGGGCGGCGGATACTCCCGGGTGCCGGCGTGACCGTGCGGGTATTGCCTGGCGCGCGGTGGCGGGCGGCCGCCGCGGCGCACCGCGCCCGGCTCGATGATCTGGTCGGGCCGTATCTCGAACGGCGGGCGCAAGGGTCCTCGCATCCGGTGATCGACTTCTTGTTCACCTATTACGGTCACAAACCCGCCCAGCTGCGCCGCTGGCACCCGGGGTACGGCATCGCGCTCGCCGACGCGGCCGAGTACGACGGCGCCCGCGGATATCACCGCGTCACCATGGACAGTCCGGCGATCGATGCGGGCGATGCCGCGCCCGGCAACGTCTTCACCGCCGACCCCGCGTATCTGGCCAAGCGCTACGACACCCTCGCGTTCGTCGCGAATCTCTTGCGCGCCACCGCGTCCCGGCCCACCCAGCTGTCCTGTTTCGGCCTGCACGAGTGGGCGATGGTGTACCGCACCGACGATATCCGCCACCAGCAGGTGCCGTTGCGGCTAGGACGGGCGGGCACCGATGCGGTGGTCGAATCGATGTCCTTGCGCTGTACCCATTTCGACGCCTACCGCTTCTTCACCCCGGAAGCCGTCGGCCGCAATGCCGATCCGCTGACGCGCGCCGACCAGCTCCGCCGCGAACAGCCGGGCTGCCTGCACGCGAACATGGACTTGTACAAGTGGGGCTTCAAGCTGGTCCCGCTGATCTCCTCCGACCTGCTGCTGGACTGCTTCGAGATGGCCTGCGCGGCCCGGGAACTCGACATGCGCGCCAGCCCCTACGACCTGTCCCGGTACGGCTACGAGCCGGTCCGCATCGAGACGCCCGCGGGCCGTGCGGAGTACGTCCGCGCACAGTCCGCGCTGGCCGAGCGGGCGGCCGAGTTGCGCCGGACCTTCCTCGGCGTCTGCGACGAACTGCTGGCCTCGGACGAACGAATCGGCAGCGGCCGCCGGGACTGACGTCGTCGCAGGCGCCGATTCGGCGAAAATCTTCGCGAATCGTGCCCGGGATTCGCCGAAACCCTCCTTCAAGTTAACGAGTATTACTACCATTCAGTCAGTTCGGTGACTGTCCCAGTCAGCCCGGACTGCCCGGTTCCGAAGACGAAGTTGGGGGGACGCGACGATGCGCCCAATGGCCAGACTCTGCCGCGCCAAAACGCTGGTTCTGTTCACCATCGGCATGGTCACGGCCATGCTGCTGCCCGCGAGCGCCTCGGCTGATCCGCAATCCGGCATCCAGAACGCCATCCACGAATTCCTCGACGTCGGGCGCACTTCGGTCCCCCGCGCGAACTGCGGACCCGGCTCCGCGCCGGAGAATGGTCTGCAGGGCGACGTCACCGCGGCCGACCGTGACAGCGGGCGCAGTACCCAGGGCTACCGGTGCAACATGTCCTTCGTCGGGGGGTACGCGGGCCGCGGCGCGGGCATCACCTCCACCAGCTTCGAGCACTGCGCGTATCTGGGCTCGTTCTTTCCCGGCAACCTGATCAGCGAGGGACGCGGCGTCCAGGTTTTGGACGTGTCCGATCCCGCGAATCCGCGCCCGACGGTCACGCTGACCGAGCCCGCCATGCTCGCGGGCACCTGGGAGAGCCTCAAGGTCAACACCGAACGCAAACTGCTGGTCGGCACCGGCGTTCCGGTCGGTGAAGGTGTCGGCTATCTGTCGGTGTACGACGTCTCCGATTGCGCGTACCCGCGGCTGCTCAACCCGGGGCCGGGCACGAATATGCTGATGCCCCTGCCGATCACCACGCACGAGGGTGGCTTCTCCCCGGACGGCAACACCTATTGGGCGTCGGGGATCGCGCCCGGCTTCGTCAGCGCTATCGACCTCGCCGATCCGGCCCATCCGCGCGTGATCTGGCAGGGGTTGACCGGCATCGAGGCGCACGGGTTCGGCATCAGCCCGGACGGCAACCGGATGTACATCTCCGCCCTCGGCGGATTCACCGTCCTGGACATCAGCGCGGTGCAGCGCCGCGACCCGAATCCGCAGGTGCACCATATCGGCCGGGTGTTCTGGACGGACGGCTGGGCCACTCAGCACAGCGTCCCGGTCAGCTACGACGGCAAGCCCTACCTGTACACCGTCGATGAGGGTGGTTCCGGCGGTGTCAAACTCATCGACATCTCCGACGAGACCGCGCCCAAGGTGGCCGGCAAGATCAAGCTGGAAATCAACCTTCCGCAGCACATCGACAGCAATATCGGCTCGTCCATGGGCGGATCCGCGTTCGCGTACGAGTCGCACTACTGCGCCGCCGACCGCCAGGACAATCCGACCGCGCTGGCCTGCGGGTGGATCTCCTCCGGCATCCGGGTCTTCGATATCCGCGATCCGTTCGCCATCCGCGAGATCGCCTACTACAACCCGCCCGCCCGCACCGGCCAGAACCTGAGCCTGTGGAACTCGCCGCACGCGCTGGCCTCGATCATCGGCGTGCCCTTGATGAGCACGCCGCCCGCGGTGCGCGCCGTGCTGGAGGGACAGTTCAACCCGCACGACGCCACCACGCCCCGCACCGGCCGTCTCGCCTTCGGCGACGTGTCCACGGACTGGTGTTTCTCGCCGCCGGAATGGCGCGGCTCGCAACTCTACGTCGCCTGTTCGGACAACGGATTCATGGTTTTGCAGCTGGATGACGAGGTGTATTCGCCGCCGCCGGACCAGAAGTCGATCGTGGGGTCGTGACGATGTCATCGTGGACCCGAACCGCGGCCGCGGCGTCCGCGGCCTTCGCGCTGCTCGTGCTCGGCGCCGCGTTACGACCGCTGGTGTTCCCCGAAACGCCTTCCGTAACAAAGATTCTCACTGCGGTGGAAATCGGTTTCGCGCAGGACATGACCGCCCACCACCAGCAAGCACTGCTCATGGTGCAGCGGCTCGACCGCGCCGCCGATCCGGCGGTCGCCCGATTGGCCGAGCAACTCGACCGCACGCAGCGCCTGGAGATCGGGACCATGCTCGGCTGGTTACGCCTGGCAGAGGCGGCCCCGGCCGCCGCGCGTCCGATGGCGTGGATGCCCACCGCGCATCGGCATTCGGCCACCGTCCCCGCCGCGTCGGCCGTGAGCCCGGGAGCCATGCCGGGGATGGCGACCACCGCCGAGCTCGACGCCTTGGCGGCGGCGCGCGGCCGCGAGGCCGAAATCCTGTTTCTCCAGTTGATGTTTCGCCACCATCGAGGCGGCATCGCGATGGCCGAAGCCGCCGACAGCTTGCTGCACTCCGGTCCGGTCAAGGAGTTCGCCCGCGCGATGATCCACGGGCAGGGTCAGGAAGCCGGGGTGCTAGGGATGCTGCTGACCCAGCGTGGGGCCGTCCCGCTGCCCTGACCGCGTCGCGTAGTCAGGACGCCACGTGCAACCCGAACCCGGTCGCGCCGTCCGCCTCGCGGCCCGGCTCCAAGCGCAGACTGCGGTCGTAGTCGCCTCCGCCCTGCGGGCGGTACCGGATCGGGTCCAGTCCCGGCAGGTCCGACATCCGGCGCCGTAGGTCGTCCGCGACCTCCTCGAAACGCTCCGAGCCGAGCCGGATCGTGTCGTGCACCAGGAACGGCGGCAGCACGTCCATACCCGTGTAGTACAGGATGCCGTGGTGGATCGGGAACAGCAGATCATCGACCGGCCCGTTGATGCCGCGATCGGAATACGACGGCTGCTTGCCTCCGATGCCGACCACCAGCATCGCGCGCCGTCCCGCCAGCACGCCCGCTCCGTACCTCGGCACCGCCTTGCCTCCGGCCCCGTAGGCGAAGCCGCACGTGAGGACCCGATCCGCCCAGCCTTTCAGGATGGCGGGCAGGCCGAACCACCACAGCGGGAAATGCAGGACCACGGTGTCCGCCCAGAGCAGTTTCTGCTGCTCGGCGCGGATGTCGGGGCTGAGTGTCCCGTTGTGATAAGCCTCGCCGGAGGCGAGCATGAAATTGCTTTCCTCGACAGAGCCGAAATCATCGGTGTCGGCAGCGGCTTTCCAGCCCATCGCGTAGAGATCCGTGATCCGCACCTCGTGCCCGTCCGCCCGCAACTGCTGCACAGCAACGTCTTTCAGCGCGCCGGTGAGTGAGTCCGGCTTCGGGTGGGCGTACACGATCAGTACGTTCATGCCAGCTTTCGTCACCCTCGGCGCAACAGCGGTCGTCATGGCGGAATTCCACCGAGCCGTCGACCTGCACGGACGTATGGCGCCGCGGCGAGTGGAATGCCGGGGCGGTGCGGCGTGTTGCCACTGCCGAGACGATCCGGCCAGCTCTGGTCACCGGCGAGATCATCCTCGTCGACGGCGGCCGGTCGGCGGCGTGACCAGTTCCGCACCGCGGCGCGAGAGCATACCCGGTCCGGCGGTATCGTCTGACGTGACCGGATCATGATCGTCGCCGGGAGAGGTTGAGCTACCGATGATTCGCACCGATGCGTTCACCGTGCCGGGACACGTGCGTGGCTATCCGGGCGTGGCGTTCGGCGGGTACGTGGCGGGACTGCTCGCCTCCGCGAGCAGCGCTGCGGAAGTGCGCGTGGACTTCCGGCGCGCGGTCACCGTGGACACCCCGATCATGCTGTCCTCCGGCAGCTCCGGCGGTGCCACGCTGACCGATCAGGACGGCACCGTGCTCGCCGAAGCGTCGGCGTCGGTGGTCACGATCAGCCCACCACCAGTGCCCACCTGGGCGGAGATCCAGGCGGCCACGGCCACCGCGCAGGTCCTGCGCAAGATGAGTCACTGCTACGGCTGCGGCGCCGCCTGCCCGCCCGGCCGCGGGCTGCGGCTGTCGCCTTGGGCCGTTTCCGCGCACGACATGGTCGTCTCCGCTTGGACGCCCGACCCGTCCCTCGGTGGACCCGACGGCCTGCTCGCCACCGAAAACGTCTGGGCCGCCTTGGATTGCCCGGGCGGCTGGTCCGCGATGGCGCTGCGCGACCTGCGCCCCGGCGCGGTCACCGCGGCCCTCACCGCCACCCAGTTCGAGCCCGTCCGCGCCGGCGAGCCCTATATCTCCTACGGCTGGCCGATCTCCCAAGACGGCCGGAAATACATGGTCGGCGTGGCCCTGGCCCGCGCCGACGGAACCCTCTGCGCACTCGCCGAAGCCCTCTGGATCCAACCCCGCCAGGCATTGCCGATCGATTGGTGATACGCGCCACCGCTACCTGTCGGTGGCTATCGGTACCGTGCGCGCTATGCCCTCGTCGGTACACGAAGTTCTCATCGAATTGGTCCGGCGCAGACCGACTTTGGTCGCCGAACTCCTGACTTCCACACTCGGACTGGCACTTCCCGAGTACGATCACGCGCGCGTCGACTCCGGCGACCTACCGGATATCGAGCCGACCGAGTATCGCGCCGATCTGGTCGTTACCCTCACGGCCGCCACCGTCCCCGTCCTCGGGATCGTCGTCGAGGTTCAGCTCCAACGCGACGACGACAAGACATGGAGCTGGCCGGTCTACCTGACCACATTGCGAGCCCGCCTGCGCTGCCTCGTGCTGCTGGTCGTGGTCTGCCCCAACGAGCGCGCCGCCGGGCACTGCCGTCGTCCGATCACCGTCGCGCCCGGATTCACGCTCTCACCGATGGTGCTCAGCCCGGCCAACGTGCCGGTGGTCGGCGACGCCGATACCGCCCTCGAGCGCCCCGACCTGGCCGCCCTGTCCGCCATAGCCCATCGCAACGACCCCGAACGCGACTCGATTTTCACCGCCCTCGCCGCGACTGCACACCACTCCGCGGACGGCAAAAGGTACATTGACCTGGTACTGGCCGCACTGCCGAAAGCGGCGGCCCGGCACTTTCTGGAGATGCTGATGATGACCGACACGTCCCCGTACTACAGCGAGTTCTTCAATCAGCTGCACGCCGAAGGCAAAGCCGAAGGCAAAGCCGAGGCAGAAGCCAACGCGTTGCTGACCGTGCTCGAGGCCCGCGGATTCGACGTCCCAGCGGCACTGGACTCCAAGATCAACGCCTGCACCGACCACACCCGACTCACCGCCTGGCTTGCCCGCGCCGCCACGGCGAACACCCTCGAAGAGGTCTTCGACGACCAGGTTCAGTGATCGTCCACGAACCGGTACCACTGCCGGTCGAACGCGGCGTACTCGATGCCGTCGATGGCGGGCGGGCCGAGGTGGGGTGGGGTTGCCGGGTCGCGGAAGTAGGCGAATCCTTCCGAGTTCGATTCGCCCGCCTGGGTGTAGAACAGGCAGCCGCCGTCGCGGGGTGTGATGAAGGTGATGGTGTAGAGGCCCAGGCGGGTGCGGTGACCTGGGTTGACGCAATCGGCGGCTTGGTCCTCGAGGATGGCGCGGGAAAGTTTCCAGCCGGTGCTCTGCGGCACGCCGTACAACGTCAGCCCGAGCAAGACCGCGATGAGGACGGGTGACGCGAGGCTGTAGAAGTAAGCGCGGTAGCGGAGCAGTCCGAGCAGTCCGAACAGGGTGGCGATCCCGCCGAGCACGCCGAGTACCACCCACAGCACGACCAGGGTCGGGAACGTCCCCTCGGCGGCCAGCTGCCAGAACAGCGCTGCGCAGCAGACCGCGATACACGCGGTCAGCAGTCCCATCCACAGCACGAACCAACGGGGAGTGCGCGTGCGCACGGGACCTGCGGAGTTCACGTGTTCAAGATACGAGGGACAACGGTTTCACGCGCGGGTATCGATACCGAATCGCCCGCGCTCGGGGCGATCACGACGCTCACTCACCCATGTCAGGCCGGTCCACACACGACCGGACGGTGAAACAAACATTCCGGAACGTATCGATCCGGCCGAGAAAGGAAAATCCCCCGGCCAATGCTCCTGACCAGGGGATTCAATGCTCTAGATCCGCATGCGCCGCAGGCTCACAGCGGCGGGAAGCCCGCCGATCCGGTGGCCATCCAATTCCAGAACATCGCCGCGCGGTTGACGACCAATGCCACGATGTCGAGCACAACGCTTCCCATGAATCTTCCTCACAAATAGACGATCTCGTGCGGCACCCAGGGTAACGGACCGATAAACAGGATCGAAACTCGTGAAAAGCACGAATCCCCCGGCCGTGACTCGGCCAGGGGATTCGCGACACCCGCCGGACTAGACGCAGGCCAGGGCCTTCGCCTCGCGACGACGGCGGTGCAGGATCGGCTCGGTGTATCCGTTGGGCTGCTTGGTGCCCTCCAGGATCAGTTCCTTCGCCGCCTGGAAGGCGATGCTGCCCGCGAAGTCCGGCGCCATGGGCCGGTAGTTGGGGTCACCGGCGTTCTGCCGGTCCACGACGGGGGCCATCCGCTCCAGGCTGGCCACCACCTCGTCGGCGGTGACCACGCCGTGGCGCAGCCAGTTCGCCATCAGCTGGCTGGAAATACGCAGGGTCGCACGGTCTTCCATGAGCGCGACGTCCTTGATGTCGGGCACCTTGGAGCAGCCGACGCCCTGGTCGATCCAGCGCACCACGTAGCCGAGGATGGACTGCGAGTTGTTGTCCAGTTCCTGGCGCTTCTCCTCGTCGGTCCAGTTCGGTTCGGCGGCCAGCGGGATCTGGAGGATCTCGTCGACGGTGGCGCGGCGGCCGCCCTTGGCGATCTCCTGCTGCCGCTTGAACACGTCGACCAGGTGGTAGTGGGTCGCGTGCAGGGTGGCGGCGGTCGGCGAGGGCACCCAGGCGGTGTTGGCGCCCGCGCGCGAGTGACCGATCTTCTGCGTGAGCATGTCGGCCATCAGGTCCGGCATGGCCCACATGCCCTTGCCGATCTGTGCGCGTCCCGGCAAACCTGCGCTGAGACCTGTATCGACGTTCCAGTCCTCGTAGGACAGGATCCACTGCTGAGACTTCATGTCGGCCTTGCGGACCATCGGCCCGGCCTCCATGGAGGTGTGGATCTCGTCACCGGTGCGGTCGAGGAAGCCGGTGTTGATGAACACCACGCGCTCGGCGGCGGCCTGGATGCACGCCTTCAGGTTCACCGTGGTGCGGCGCTCCTCGTCCATGATGCCGACCTTGAGGGTGTTTCGCTCCAGGCCGAGGACGTCCTCGACCCGGCCGAACAGCTCGTTGGTGAACGCGACCTCGTCGGGGCCGTGCATCTTCGGCTTCACGATGTAGACCGAGCCGGTGCGGCTGTTGGTCAGCTTCGCGTCACCGGCCAGGCTGTGCTTGGCGATCAGCGAGGTGATCAGCCCGTCCATGATGCCCTCGGGCACCTCGTTGCCCTCGGCGTCGAGGATCGCGTCGGAGGTCATCAGGTGACCGACGTTGCGCACGAACAGCAGCGAACGGCCGTGCAGCACCAGCTCACCGCCGTCCAGCGCGGTGTACACGCGGTCGGGGTTCATGGTGCGGGTGAAGGTCTTGTCGCCCTTGGTGACCTTCTCGGCGAGGTCACCCTTCATCAGGCCGAGCCAGTTGCGGTAGCACAGCACCTTGTCCTCGGCGTCCACGGCGGCGACCGAGTCCTCGAAGTCCATGATGGTGGTGACCGCGGACTCCAGCACGACGTCCTTGACGCCCGCGGTGTCGGTGCTGCCGATCGGCGACTGCGGGTCGATCTGGATCTCGATGTGCAGGCCGTTGTGCTTCAGCAGCACCGAGCTCGGCGACTCCGGATCACCCAGGTAGCCGACCAGCTGGGAGGCGTCGGCCAGACCGATGCTGGTGCCGTCCTCCAGGCCGACCTCCAGCTCGCCGTCGACGATCTTGTAGTAGCTCGAACCGATGTGCGAGCCGGTGATCAGGGTGACCGCGTCGTCGAGGAAGTTGCGCGCCCACTCGATGACCTTGTCGCCGCGCACCTTGTTGTAGCCGGTGCCCTTCTCCGCGCCATTGGCCTCGGAGATGGCGTCGGTGCCGTAGAGCGCGTCGTACAGCGAGCCCCAGCGCGCGTTCGCGGCGTTGATCGCGAAGCGGGCGTTCATCACCGGCACCACCAGCTGCGGGCCCGCGGTAACGGCGATCTCGTCGTCGACGTTCTGGGTGGCGATCCGGAAATCGGCGGGCTCGGGCCGCAGGTACCCGATCTCGGTCAGGAAGTTCTTGTAGGCGGCCTTGTCGTAATTGGCGCCGGGGTGCTCGGCGTGCCAGGCGTCCACCTTGCCCTGGATCTCGTCGCGTTCGGCCAGCAGGGCGCGGTTGCGCGGAGCGAGATCGTTGATGACCTGTTCGGCGCCGGCCCAGAACGCGGCGGAATCGACGCCGGTACCGGGAAGCGCCTCGTTCTCGACGAATTCGTGGAGAACGCCGGCCACCTGGAGCCCGCCGACCTGAATCCGCTCTGTCATCTACTGCCTCACTTCCGAGAAAGCCAAGTGGGAAACAGGGTCATGTTACCCGCGGGTAGTGGTGCCACCGCGCGCCGGGTCATCCGGCCTCTGCCCCATCCATTCCGCCACGCCGTGGTGAACAGGTTCGTCGCCCGGCGGGTCTTGCGGCCGTCGGCGGTCGGCCGCACAGCCCCTTGATCGTATCGCGGGGCCGATTTAATGTACTGATCGGAACATTTACCCACACAGCAGGAGTTCAGGTGTCACTCACCGACAAGGTCGCCGTCGTCACCGGGGGGAGCCGGGGCCTGGGCAAGCAGATGGTGCTCGCGTTCGCCGAAGCGGGCGCGGACGTGGTGATCGCCAGCCGCAAGCCGGACGGATGCGCCGCCGTCGCCGAGGAGGTGACCGAGCGGTTCGGCCGCCGCGCCCTGCCGGTCGCCTGCAACGTCAGCGACTGGTCGCAGTGCGACGCCTTGGTGGAGACGGTCTACGCGGAGTTCGGACGGGTCGACGTGCTGGTCAACAATGCCGGGCTGTCGCCGCTGTACCCGAGCCTGGATCAGGTCACCGAGGCATTGTTCGACAAAGTCATCGGCGTGAACCTGAAAGGACCGTTCCGGCTGTCGGCGCTGATCGGCGGTCGCATGGCGGCCGCGGGAGGCGGCTCGATCATCAACATCTCCTCGATCGAGGCGACCAGACCGGAGCCGTTCGCGGTCCCCTACTCGGCGGCCAAGGCCGGGCTCGGCGCTCTGAGCGGAGGGCTGGCCCAGACGTTCGCGCCGACGGTGCGGGTGAACACCATCCAGTGCGGCCCGTTCGCCACCGATATCGCCAGCGCGTGGCCAGACGAGCTGCGCATCGAACTCACCAAGCACAACGCACTGCGGCGCGTGGGAGAGCCGGACGAGATCGTCGGCGCCGCATTGTTCTTCGCAACCGATGCTTCGGCGTTCTGCACCGGAGCGACCCTCGCCGTGGACGGAGGCTGGCGATGAAAGCACTGACCTACGAAGGCCCGGAACGGATTTCCTACTCCGATCGTCCCGACCCCGCGCTGCCCGGACCCGACGGCGCGATCGTCCGGGTCACCGCCACCGGTATCTGCGGCAGCGACCTGCACATCTACGGCGGACACGGTTTCGTGTCCACCACCGGCTACTGCGTCGGGCACGAGGCGGTCGGCGAGATCGTCGAACTAGGGCCGCAGACCCGCGGCTTCTCCGTCGGAGACCGCGTGCTGGTGCCCGCTTCGGTGGGCTGCGACAGCTGCGCCCAGTGCCGCGCCGGGATCGTCGCCGCGTGCGCTCGGCACCCGCTGCCGGTCGACGCCTGCTACGGGCTCGGCGGCTCGCTGCTGCCGGGCTGCCAGGCCCAGCTGCTCGCCGTCCCGCACGCCGCGGGCAACCTGGCGAAGCTGCCCGACGAGGTGAGCGACGCGGCCGCCGTCGTCCTCACCGACAACGCGCCCACCGCGTGGTACGGCGCCCGCCGCGCCCGGATCGCGCCGGGCGACACGGTCGTGGTGATCGGGCTCGGTCCGGTCGGGCTCATGGCGGTCCAGTCCGCGTTCGCGATGGGCGCGGCGCGGGTGCTCGGCGTCGACCTGCTGGCCGAACGCCGCAAGCGAGCCGCCGATCTCGGCGCCGAGCCGGTCGAATCGGACGACCCGAAGCAGGCGATCCGCGAAACGCTGGGCGGCGGCGCGGACGTGGCGATCGAGGCGGTGGGCGCCGACGCCACCATCAAGCTCGCGATCAGCGCGGTCGGGCACCGCGGGCGGGTCAGCGTGGTCGGCGTGAGCCAGAACCGCGCCTACCCGTTCCACATGATGGCGGCGCAGGTGAAGGAGCTCGAGTTCCACATCGGACTGTGCTCGGTCCAATACGAACTGCCCACCCTGCTGAAACTCACCGCGGGCGGCAGGCTTCGGCCCGAAGCCGTGGTCACCCATCAGCTTCCGATGTCGGACGGACCCGCCGCCTACCGCATGTTCGCCGATCGAGCCGACGGTGTGGGCAAGGTCGTGCTGGACCCGGCCCGATGACCGCGCCGTCGCGCCGCCGCGGCCGCCCGCCCGCCGCCGAATCGACGGCGAGCGACACCAGGGACCGAATCATGCGCGCGGCGATCGACCTGTTCGCCGAGAAGGGATTCCACGGCACCGGCGTGGCCGAGATCGGCGAGCGCGCCGACGTGCAGCGCGGCGCGCTGTACTACCACATCGGCTCGAAGGAGGAGCTGCTGTGGCAGATCCTGCGCGACTACATCCAGCAGATGCTCGTCGACGCCGAACAGATCGCCGCGGGCCCGGACGATCCGATCGCCAAGCTGCGCAAGCTGATCCACAGTCACGTCCGGCTGATCATTCGCCATCAGCGTGCGGTGGCCATCCAGCTGCGCGACGTCGGCGCACTGACCGGCGAGCGCGCCGTCGAGCTCCAGGACCTGCGCGACCGGGTCCAGCGCTGCTGGCAGCGGGTCATCGACGCGGGCCACGCCGAGGGGCTGCTGCGCACCGACGACCACGTGGTCACCAACAGCGTGCTCGGCATGCTGAACATGGTGACGTTCTGGTACCGCCCGCACGGCGACCGCTCCCCCGGCGAGATCGCCGAGATCCTCGCGACCACCCTGCTCGACGGCGTGGTGACCGACGCCGCCAGGTCCTGAAGGACTACGCGCCCGGCGACCCGGTGTACCCGAGCGGATACCGGCCCGCGCTGCGGGAGAAGGCGTGCGAACTCGTGGCCCAGCGCCTCGAGCACATCGTCGGGAATCTCTGACCCGCGTGGACCGGACCACGGGCATGCCGCTCCCCGAGCCCGTTGTCCGGTGGAGACGCCGGCCTCCAGGCAGAATGAACTCGCAGGCCATGTGACGACGTCCGAGGAGATGCCATGGTGTCCGCACGCAGGATCACCCGTTCGCCGATCACCTGGATCGTCGCCGTGCTGGTGGTGGCCGGGCTCGGCGTCGGCCTGGCCCTGTTCCAGCCGTGGCGGTTGTTCACCGATACCGCCGTCCAGGAGGCGGCGCCGTCGGTCTCCGCCGGTCCGGCACCCGGTGCCGACGTACCGCAGCCCCGCGCCATCGCCCGCGGCACGTTCGTCTCGCATGAGCACGCGACGGCGGGCACGGTCGTGATCTTGCAACTGCCCGACGGCGGCAGGGTGCTGCGGTTGGAAGACCTCGACACTTCGGACGGGCCCGACCTGCACGTCTGGCTCACCGATGCCCCGGTACGCGAGGGGCGCGACGGGTGGTTCGTCTTCGACGACGGCGTGCACACCGACTTGGGCAAGCTCAAGGGCAATCAGGGCAGTCAGAACTACACCGTGCCCGCCGACACGGACCTCACCCAGCTGACCAGCGTCGCCATCTGGTGCGACCGGTTCAACGTCTCCTTCGGCGCGGCCGAACTGCGGCCGGCCTGATCGACCGGGCGGTCAGGCGCACGATCGGCAGTGCCCGCCTGCACACCACTGGAAGGACCGGGAGGCACGCCATCGGCACGTCAGCGGGGCAGCTCCCATCAAGCCATCCGGGCACCGCTGATCGACGACGCGCTCAGAGACACCGCACCGCCGAAAAATGACCCGACAACGGCGGGTGCGCTGTGCCACCATGTGTTTCGACGATGACCACCGCATCGAAGGTGGTCGCTGAGCAGTGAGAGGAGGGGCGGCAGTGATTCCGGAGACGACCAAGCGAATGGATGTCGAGACGACGCGGTTGTCGACCGCGGGCGACGCGTTCGGCGAACCTACCCGTGCGCGGCACGGCGAACCGGACGACAGCCGCCTCCAGGCCATCGGCTGACCGCCGCATTCCTCTCCCTTCGCTCGATTCCCACGAAACATGGTGATTCCCATGACGTTCCGCCGTGCCGCCGATCCGGCGGCGGTGACCGCCGACAACTGGATACACACCGGAGTCCTCGTCCTGAACGCCTCCTACGAGGCGCTCGACGAGATCAAGGCCGACCGTGCCGTGGTGCTGCTCGTCGCGGGTGCCGCGGAGTCGATCGCCGACCGCGAGCCGCACTTCCCGATCCGGTCGCGGCACGTGGAACTCGCTCTGCCGCAGACGATTCGACTGCTGCGCTACGTCTACCTGACACACACCACGCTGGTCAACGACGAGAGCAAGGCCACCTTGGCGGGCGTGCTGCGCCGGGACAACCACCGTTGCGGCTACTGCGCGGGCTGGGCACGCACCGTGGACCACATCCGGCCGCGGTCCCGGGGCGGCCCGAACACCTGGAGCAACCTGGTGGCCTGCTGCGCTCCATGCAATACCACCAAGGCCGACCGCACCCCGGAGGAGGCGGGCATGCGTCTGCTCTGGGAACCGAAAGCACCCACCCACCGGGTCAGGCAGCAGCGGCGGATCTGGAAGCAGCTCGCCACCACCTGACCACGACCCGAGAAAGGAGAAGATCGCGATGACGCGCACCGCGACCACCGCCGTCACGGAATTGACCCTGGCCGACCTGCTCCCGCTCTCGGACTCCCGAGGGTGGCACCGGGCGGCCTGCCGTGGCGACCCCAACCACGAAGCCTGGTTCCCGTACCCGTCGCAGGACTTCGGCTACGCGCGAGAAGTCTGCGCCCGCTGCCCGATCCTGGCCGCGTGCGCTGAATTCGCCGCGCGCACCGGACAATCCGGCGTCTGGGGCGGGCGCGAGTTCGACCGCGGACGCGTGATTCGCCGATGAGGTTCCGCCGGCGCGCCCGTCGCGCGTGCCGGCGGACCGTCGATCTGTCACGCCACCAACTGTCGGGCAGACGTGCGGCGATGCGTCGAAGCCCCGTGGTCACCGATCCGGCCTTCTTCTTCGCCAGCGGAGCCGGCGGCGAGGCTGGACCGATCGGGCGGCACGCGACGGCTGAGGGGTCGCATCGGGCGCGCCGCATGCTCGGGCGGTGGGAACCTCGCCGAGTCCGCTCGGTGCGGGTGACCATACACTGACCGCGTGGGCTCTCATCGCAGCGGAACCAGATCCCGGGGCGTCAGCAAAGGTCCGGTTATCGCAGTGGTTGCCGTTGCGTTGCTGGCCGCGATCGTCGTCGGCTGGTTCCAGCTGCGCGATCGCGCGGCCGACCAGGACAGTGCGGCGGCAGCCGAGTGCGTGGAGGGGCCGGCGACGCTGCACGTGACCGCCGATCCGGGCATCGCGGAGCAGGTGCGGGCCATCGCGGACAGCTACAACGCGACCGCGCCGAAGGTGCGCGACCATTGCGCGCGGGTCGCGGTGACCGCGCAGCCGTCCTCGGCCGTCATCGCCGCGTTCACCAGCGGCAAGCCGTGGAATCAGGCGCTCGGTCCGCAGCCCGCGCTGTGGATCGCCGATTCGACCCGCTCGATCGAATCCATGCGGGTGCCCGGATTGATCGAGGGCACGCCCGTGCCGGTGGCCGCAAGCCCGATCGTCCTCGCGGTGCCGGAGGAACTGCGCGGCGCGCTGGAGCAGGCCGAGATCTCGTGGGCGGATCTACCCCGCCTGCAACAGGGGTCGCTGGGTGAGCTCGGCCTGTCCGGTTGGGGCGGCTTGCGCATGGCGGTGCCGTCCGGTGACGCCACGCTGGCCGCGGCCACCGCAGTCGGCTCCGCGGTGTCGGGCGCTGATCCGCTCACCGAGGATGCCGCGCGGTCCGGTCAAGTGGTCGCCGCGATCTCGGGGCTCGCCGTCGACGCCCCGCAAGTCACCGACACCACGGCCGCGCTGGCCGCGGTCGCTGCCCAGAACGGTCCGGTGCACGCGGTGGCGGCGACCGAACAGCAACTGAAGGCGCAGCCCGGGCTTGCGGCGTTCCGGCCCGCAGGGTCGGCGCCGACGGCCGACTACCCAGCCGCGCTGATGTCCGGATCCTGGGTGGACAAGACGCAGAATCTCATCGCCGGACGGTTCACCGACTACCTGCGCAACCCGGAGCAAGCACAGCTCTTCGTCGCGGCCGGTTTCGCCGGCACGCCGCAGACGCCGCACGCCGCACCGTCGCGCGCCGCGCTCGACAAAGTGCGCGCCACACTCGCGAACCCGGTTCTGGGCGTGCGGGCCACGGTCCTGGTCGACGTGTCGGCGTCGATGGGCACCACCGAGGGGACCAAGACGCGACTGGCGAACGTCGTCGCCGCCCTCAACTCCACGATGACGGTCATGCCGCCCGACTTCGGCCTCGGCGTCTGGGCGTTCGGCAAGAACCTCGACGGCACCGATCCGTACGAGGTGACGGCGGCCACCGCCGCGCTCTCCGACGACCAGCGCACGAAGATCACTACCGCGCTGAGCACCCTGCGTCCCAGCGAATCCCGCTCCGACGAGGCCTACCCCTCCCTGATCGCCGCGTACAAGAGCGCCGTCTCCGGTTACGCGCCGGGCCGCACCAATTCGGTGCTGCTGATCACCGACGGACCCGACGACGACTCCACCGTCACCGGCCCCCAGTTGGCCTCGAGCATCACCGCCGCGATCGACCCGGCCCACCCGGTCCGCATCGACGTGATCGTCCTCGGCGGCAGCGGCACCCAGACCCTCCAGGCGCTCGCGCAGCAGACCGGCGGCAGCTACACCCGCCTGGCCACCTCCAACGACCTCGGCTTCGGCTCCGCCGTCGTCAAGTCACTAACCACCCCATAGGCTCCCCCGCCTCTCCGCGTCTTTAGGCCGTACTAGTCAGGTGACGGGAAATTCGCGTTCAGGTCCTGCGTTGGGTGCCGCTCGGGTTTTGGGGGTACCCGGTGAGTTACCCATGTGCTTCCGAGATCAGTTGTCGCGTCCCGAACCTCGGGCGTTTGGGACGGCGTGCTCGTGTCAGGTGCGGCTGCGCGCTGTGACCTGACCAACTGTCGACGGCCGAAATCGCGGAGAGGCGGACAAGCGCACACCAAATTCCGGTCGCCATAGGCGCCATCGATCCGGCGCACCGGAGGCCACACCTTCGCCCTGGCATGCCCGATACCGCATCGCGGCCGGAATCGCGCACCCGCCCGTGCGCCCTTCGCGGCAACGTTCCCGAGGATCGAATCGCCCGTAGCGGCCGCTCTCGACGGGGAGTACGGCTGGGTGCCGCGACCTGAGCGGACTAGTGCGGTCTGTCGGACTCAGTCCGCGTAGGCCTCCAGGGGCGGGCATGAGCACACCAGGTTGCGGTCGCCATACGCACCGTCGATCCGGCGCACCGGAGGCCATACCTTCGCCCTGGCATGCCCGAGACCGCGTGGATAGACCGCGATCTCCCGGCTGTAGGGGTGCTCCCACTCTCCCACCAGCGACGCCGCGGTGTGCGGCGCGCCGCGCAGCGGGTTGTCGGTCACCGGCCACACGCCTGCGGCGACTTGGTCGATCTCCGCGCGGATGGCGATCATCGCCTCGATGAAGTCGTCCAGCTCGGCGAGGTTTTCGCTCTCGGTGGGCTCCACCATCAGCGTGCCCGCCACCGGGAAGCTCATGGTCGGCGCGTGAAATCCATAGTCCGCGAGACGTTTGGCCACATCGTCGACCGTGACGCCGGTCTGCTTGGTGATCTCGCGCAGGTCCAGGATGCACTCGTGCGCCACCATGCCGTGCTCACCGGTGTAGAGCACCGGGAAGTACTCGTCGAGCCGCCGCGCGATGTAGTTCGCCGACGCGATCGCCGACAACGTGGCCCTGCGCAGCCCGTCGGCGCCCATCATGCGGATATATGCCCAGGTGATCGGCAGGATCGACGCCGAGCCGTACTTCGCCGCCGACACGGCATGCGACCCCGCTTCCAGCGGATCGCCGGGCAGGTAGCGCGCCAGGTGCGCACGGACCGCGACCGGGCCGACACCGGGACCGCCGCCGCCGTGCGGGATGCAGAACGTCTTGTGCAGATTCAGGTGACTGACGTCGCCGCCGAAACGGCCGGGCCTGGCCAGACCCACCAAGGCATTGAGATTGGCGCCGTCGACGTAGACCTGGCCGCCCGCGTCGTGCACCAGCGCGCACAACTCGGCCACCTCGTGCTCGTACACGCCGTGCGTGGACGGGTAGGTGATCATGATGCAGGCCAGCCGGTCGGCGTGGTCGGCGATCTTGGCGCGCAGATCGTCCAAATCGACGTCCCCGTTGTCGCGGCACTTCACCACCTCGACGCGCAGCCCGGCCATGGCCGCCGACGCCGCGTTGGTGCCGTGCGCGCTGGACGGGATGAGACAGGTGTCGCGATGGGTGTCGCCGCGGTCGAGATGGTAGCGGCGGATGGCCAGCAGTCCGGCGTACTCGCCTTGACTGCCCGCGTTGGGCTGCAAGCTCACCGAGTCGTAGCCGGTGATGTCCGACAGCCAGCGTTCCAGGTCCGCGATCACCCGCAGCAGACCGGGTGCGTCCTCCACCGGAGCGTACGGGTGCACGCGGGCGAAGCCGGGCCAGGTGATGGCTTCCATCTCCGCGGTGGCGTTGAGCTTCATCGTGCAGGAGCCGAGCGGAATCATGCTGCGGTCCAGCGCGATGTCCTTGTCGGCCAGCGAGCGCAGATAGCGCAACATGGCCGTCTCGGTGTGGTACTTCGTGAACGCCGGATGGGTCAGGTACTCCGAAGTGCGATTCTCGATCGCGGCGACCGGTGCGGGCGCTCCCGGCTCGGACGACATCGCGGTACCGAAGGATTCGAGCACGGCCGCGACATGCGCGTCGGTGGTCGCCTCGTCGCAGGCGATGCCGACGTGGTCGGCGTCGACCAGGCGCAGGTTGATCCCGCGTGACTTCGCTTTCGCCACCACGGCTTCGGCACCGCCGGGCACGTGCGCGAGCACCGTGTCGAAGAAGCTGTCGTGCACCACGGCGCCGTCCAGCCCGCGCGCGATCGCCGCGGCGTGCCCGTGCACCCGGCGAGCGATGGCGCGCAGACCGTCGGCGCCGTGGTAGGCGGCGTACATCGCGGCCACGATGGCCAGCAGCACCTGCGCGGTACAGATGTTGGAAGTCGCCTTCTCCCGGCGAATGTGCTGCTCACGCGTCTGAAGCGCGAGCCGGTAGGCGAGGTCGCCGTCGGCGTCCACCGAGACGCCGACCAGGCGACCGGGCAGCTGGCGGGCCTGCGCCTGACGCACGGCGAGGTACCCGGCGTGTGGGCCGCCGAAGCCGAGCGGGACGCCGAAGCGCTGGGTGGTGCCGAAGCACACGTCGGCGCCCTGCTCACCCGGCGGCGTGATGAGCGTCATCGCCAGCAGGTCGGCCCCGATCGCGACGAGCGCGCCGCGATCGTGCGCCGCCGTGATGATGCCGGTCCAGTCCACGACGCGGCCGGAGGTCCCTGGTGTCTGCGCCAGCACACCGAAGAACTCGCCATCGGGCAGCACGCCGGTGGACAGGTCGGCTTCGACGATCTCCAGGCCCAGCGGCTCGGCCCGGGTGTAGAGCACCGTCCTGGTCTGCGGGAACAGATCGGTGTCGATCAGTAGCCGTCCGGATTTTGCTCTGCCCGCGCGACGCAGCAGCGTCATCGCCTCAGCGGCGGCGGTCGCCTCGTCCAGCATGGAGGCGTTCGCGACGTCCATGCCGGTCAGCTCCGACACCATGGTCTGGAAGTTGAGCAGCGCCTCGAGTCTGCCCTGGCTGATCTCGGGCTGGTACGGGGTGTAGGCGGTGTACCAGGCCGGATTCTCCAGCAGGTTGCGCACCAGCACCGGCGGGGTGAGCGTGTCGTAGTACCCGAGGCCGATCATCGACGTGGCGACGGTGTTGCTCTGCGCGAGTTCCGCGAGTTCGGCGAGCACCTCGTGCTCGCTGGCCGCCGGGGGCAGTCCGGTCAGGCCGTCACCGTCCAGGATGCTGGCGGGCAGTGCCCTGGCCGCCAGCTCGTCGAGCGACGGCACGCCGACGACCTCCAGGATCCGGGCTAGTTCCTCCCGGTCGGGTCCGATATGGCGGTCGGCGAATGAGCGAGTCACAACAGCTCCCAAGGTCGGGTCGGGTCGACCGCGCGGTCGACGGGTACCGGCCCTCCCCCTCTGTCGTGGCGCCTGAGAGATTCGGGTGCCGCGACCGGTGGCCGAGACCCTTTCCCCATGGGCGGGCGGCTCGAAGCCACCGCTTTCCAGAGGCGCCGAAGCCCGCACGGTCCCTGTTGCCTGAGAGATTGACGGGGAGGTGCTGCTCCTTCGGCGCCCGGACTCGCTTCGAGACCGGGACTCTCCCGCACGGCGGCGACGCACCGTCAGTCTAAGCTGCCCGCCTCTCCGCGTCTTCAGGCTGTCCCGCCTCTCCGGGACTTCAGGCCGTACTAGTCGGGTGACGTGGGATTTGCGTTCAGGTCCTGCGTGGAGTGCCGCTCGGGTTCTGGGCGTTCCCGATGAGTTACCCATGTACTCCCGAGATCAGCTGTCGCGTTCCTCGGGGGCGAGCCACACCGGCAAATCGCCAGGCCATCAGATCGGCAGGCCGTCACGCAGTCTGGTCGCCGCGAGCAGGATCGATTCCGACTGGATCCGCACCAGGCGCTCCAGGGGCACCGCGACGCCCGGCGCGTTCTGCTCGACGTCGGCGCACCACTGGTCGAACACCGCGGCGAACCGGGCGCGTTCGGCGGCCAGCGCGGGCGTGGCGTCGCGGCGGTATTCGTCGTCGAGCAGCCGCAGCAGCATGCCGCCCAGCCGCAGGCGCAGCATCGCGGTCCAGTCGTACTGCTCGACGAAGATCTCGCCCCTGGTCGCGATCCGATTCCGTTCCGGCACAGCCTGTTTGCTCACCGCGAGACCCGGCAGTCCGGCGACCAACGCGCGCACCGACCGCTCGAACGGGCTGCGGCCGCTCAATCGGCCGGTCACTCGCGCGAGCACGTCGGCGGCGATCTCGGCCATGGCCCGGTAGTCGGCCGCGGTGGCGTCCAGCAGGTCGCCGAGCACACGGTCGCCCGCGGATCCGTCGCCGATTCGCTCGTCGACCCAGAGTGGCAACTCGCAGACCAGAATCGCCGTGCCGTAGCGCGCCGTGTAGTCCCGGCAGCCACCCCCGCCCAGCGCGGCGACCGCGTCGAGGCCCTTCGCCGCGAGCAAGTCGGCCATCGCGCCGAACAGTGGCAGCTCGAAGACCCCTGGCGCCAGCGTGCGAGCGCCCGGCGCGTCCGGTCCGCGGAGGTAGATCGGGACCTCCGCCGCCGAGAGCCGATCGGTGAGCGCCGACCAGTACTCGGCATCGCCGCCGGAGGTGTAGAAGAACCCGCCGCCGAACTCGGCGTTGTGCAGCGACGCGATCAGCGCGGGCCGGGTGCGGTCGATCAGCGCCATCATGGCCTTCGTCTCCGGCAGCGGGACGCCGACGGACCGGCCGCGCCACACGGTCGGAAAGCACCATTCCGGCTGCTCGGCCGCGGGCGGGCGGTAGAAGCCGCGCGCCACGCCCGTCCTGGTGTGCGGGCCCGCGAACCACCCTTCGTTCAGCCGGGTTCCGTCCGGGTCGACACAGAGCACGAAATGCCAGGTGGCGCCCAAGGTCGCGGCGTCGTCGGTGACCATCCTGCCGAGCAGATGGCGGATCGTGGCCATGCCGATGGGCTCGTTCGGGTGCGGGTTGCCCAGCACCAGGATGTGCCGTGCCCCGGATCCGACCCGTACCTCACGAATCGGATCACCGCCGCGCGATCGACCGAGTTCGGTGATCGACACCCGCTCCGGATGATCGGCGGCAAGCAGGTCGGCGAATCCGTTCAGCTCATCGACGGTCGGGAACGCGCTGATGCGGCCGATCGTCCCGACCAACTCGGTGATGTCATCGGCTGCCCGCACAGCGCCCCCCTCCTCGCTGCCGCGGCGGCCCTTTCCTCTGCCGCGACCGCACTACCCCGCACCACGGCCGGGAGGCTGCGCGCCTGACCCGGCTGTGGGAGCGCTGTCGATCGTCCTGTCTCGAGCGCGGAGTCTAACCCGTCTTGCGGTTCATCCGCGCCTTGCGGCGGAACGACAACTCGTCTTCGGGTCGTTCGGTGACCGTCGACGCCCGTTCCGCGGGGAAATTCGCGATGGCGCCGGTTAGTTCACGCATCGCGCCGCTGACGGCGATGCCGAAGACGCCCTGCCCGCCCTGCAGTAAATCGACGACCTCCTCGGCCGAGGTGCACTCGTAGACCGAGGTGCCGTCGGAGAAGAGGGTGATTCCCGCCAGGTCCTGCACGCCGCGGCTGCGCAGATGATCGACCGCGATGCGGATGTTCTGCAACGAGATGCCCGCGTCGAGCAGCCGCTTGACGATCTTGAGGACCAGGATGTCCTTGAACGAGTACAGCCGCTGGCTCCCCGAACCCGCCGCGCTTCGGATGGAGGGCACCACCAGACCGGTGCGCGCCCAGTAGTCGAGCTGCCGGTAGGTGATCCCGGCCACCTGGCAGGCACTGGGGACGCGATAGCCGACCAGGTCGTCAGGTACCGAGTCGTCCGGGAACAGGCCTGGCTGTACCACATCCTGCGATTGCTCTGCCACTGACCACTCCCTTGCTTCGCCGACGCATTCCCAGCCTCATCGATGACCCGGCTCCGTCGACCGAACCGGTGCGGATTCGGCCGAAACGGACGTGGCCCAACTGTCGAGATTACTCCCCCCGATTGTCCAGGGAGCGGCGTCGTCGAGCCAAACGCGACGCGCGGTAAAACTCTCGACCTCTACTTCAGCTGTCGGTCGCCTTGAAGTCGTCCGGAGACACCGACTCCAGGAACTCCTTGAACTTCTCCACCTCGTCCTCGCGCTCGTCCGGCATGACCAGGCCGGCCTCCTCGAGGACGGACTCTTCAGCGTAGATCGGGCAACCCACCCGCAAGGCGATCGCAACCGAATCCGACGGCCGCGCCGAGATCCGCAGATCGTTCTCGAAGACCAGATCCGCGTAGAAGGTGCCCTCTTGCAGGTCCACGATCCTGACCTCCTTGAGGGTGTGCCCCAACTCGGTGATCAGGACCTTGATCAGATCGTGCGTCAGCGGGCGTATCGGGGTCACCCCCTCTTGTTCGAGCACGATCGCGGTCGCTTCGGCCTGCCCGATCCAGATCGGCAGGTACCGGTCGCCCGCCACCTCGCGGAGCAACAGCACGGGCTGGTTCTGTGGCTGCTCGACACGGATGCCGATCACGCGCATTTCGCTCATCGCACTGCCTCCCATACTCGCCGCCGGCCCGGCATGACCGCTGCAGAGCTAGCCGTACCACGAGTCTAGGCGAACCCGCACCGGTCCAGCGATCGGTCTACACAGCCGAAATCAGCGTGTTGGGTCGGCGAAACCCGCCGAACCCGAGCCGCGGAGGGGTCAACCCCCCAGCGAACTCCGGACCGAGGACTTCACCAGACAGGTGTGCAATGTCAGCGACAGCGCGGCGAGTTCGCGCACCGTCTCCTCCGCGCGGGCGCGGGCATCCGCGTCGCGGCTCTTCGCGATCGGGGCGGCGATCTGCGCCACGAGCGCGGCCTCCCGATCGGCCGCGAGCTTGAACGCCCGCAAATGGCGCGCCTCCAAACCGAATTCGGCCATCGCCCTGGCCGTCTTGGCCAACGTCACCGCGTCGGCGTCGAAGTATCCCGCCGGGCCCGGCGTGATCAGGTTGGCCCGGATGAGGTCGGCCAGGAAATGGTCATCGATCCCGGCCTGGTCGAGCAGATCCGCCCGGGTGACCCGGATTTCGTGATCGAAACGTAGGTCGTCCGGGGAGATCTCGTTCGGCACGACACCCAGCCGCCGGGGCGCCGGGGCCGGGCGCCCGCCGCGGTCGGAACCCCGCGTGGACTGCTCGCCATCCGGCGAGACGTGCCCGGACTCCGTCACCCCGGTCGGCACGGAGTGCGCTCGGGCGCGGGCTTCCCGCACGCCGAGCGTCGCCGCACCACTGTCGATTGCCTCGAGCTGTTCCTTGATCACCTTCAACGGCAGATACTGGTCGCGTTGCGCGGTCAGTACGAACCGGAGCCGTTCGACATCCGCGACGGAGAATCTGCGGTAGCCCGAAGGCGTCCGCTCCGGCCGGATCAGGCCCTCCGCTTCCAGGAAGCGGATCTTGGAGATGGTGACGTCGGGAAAGTCGGGGCGCAGCAGGTCGAGCACGGAGCCGATCGACATCCCTCCGCGTGCCCACTGCGCCGCACCGGTCACCGCGCCAGGTCCTTCATGACCCCGAGCCTTTCCAGAGGTGTGAGACCCAGCGTCGGCGCTGTCATAGACTCCCCGCACCCGCCGACGAGTCGGTCACCTGGGCGCGCGGTCCGGTGAGGAATACCAGCCGGAACTTGCCGATCTGCACCTCGTCGCCGTTCTGCAACTCCGAGGAGTCCACCGGCTCCCGATTCACGTACGTTCCGTTCAGGCTGCCCACATCGACGACCTGGAAGGAATCGTCGTCCTGACGGAACTCGGCGTGCCGACGACTGACGGTGACGTCATCGAGAAAGATGTCACTGTCGGGGTGGCGACCCGCCGACGTGGTCGGCTGATCCAGCAGGAACCGCGAGCCCGCGTTCGGGCCACGCTTGACGACCAGGAGAGCCGCTCCGACCGGCAGACCCTCGACCCCTTGGACCGGCTGCTCGCCGGTCACCTCTCCGGCGCGCGACGCGTCGACCTCGTTCAGGAAATCCGCGCGGAAGACCGACGTCGTCTCGGCCGCGGTCTCCCCGTAACCCGGGTCTTTGTTCTCGCTCACCGTTTCTCTCCTCCTCGAACCTGATTATCCATGCAAGCAGGTGATACCTCTGGCACCACGACCTGCCGTCGAGTCCCTAGATCCCCGGCACAGCCGCCGGGTGCATCTGTTGGCATTGACCGTACCCTGCCGGGCCGCACCCGTGCAGGTAGAACTGGGAAGGCTGCTTCAGCCCCCGATAACTCCTTGATAACCTGCGGCATCCAGCAGTTCACCGAGCGTCACGTCGAGGCTCGCGGCATCGCTCACCTCCAGTTCGAACAGCCACCCCTCACCGTAGGGATCGGTGTTCAACGTCTCCGGCGCCGAGCTGAGTTTGTCGTTCACCGCAACGATTTTCGCGCTCAACGGCGCGTAGATGTCGGACACGCTCTTGGTCGACTCCACCTCCGCGATGCTGTCCGCGGCGGCCACGTCCGCGTCCGTCTCGGGCAGCTGCACGAACACAACGTCACCGAGTTGAGACTGGGCGTAGTCGGTGATGCCCACCCGAACCCGGGTCGGGGCGATCCGGCGAACCCACTCGTGCTCCTCGGTGTAGCGCAGATCCTCGGGGGTCTGGGTCACATGCCGTCCTTTCTTTTGAACGTTGCACGCAAACTCTATCGGCTAAGCGGTCCGGTGCCCCACAGCCGGTATCGCTCTTGCGACGGCGATGGCTTTGCCGGTATAGAGCACGCCGGTCCACAGGTAGACCGCCGTACCCCAGATGAGTAATGCCCCGCCGAAGGCCCGCCCGAAACCGGCGGCCGCCCAGTCCATCTGCCCGGCCAGCAGCCACGGCAGCGCGGACATCAGCGCGAAGGTGGCCGCCTTGCCCAGATAGATCACCTCGGGCGGGGGCAGGTCACGGCGCTTGTACACCGACAGCGTCGCGGTGAGCAGGAGGTCGCGCCCGACCAGCAGCGCCGCCACCCACCAGGGCAGCAGGCCGCGGATCACGAAGGCCGCCAGCGTGGTCACCAGAAACAGCCGGTCGACGAACGGATCCAGCAGCGCGCCCAGCCGGGAGGACTGGTCCAGCAGCCGCGCGAGCTTGCCGTCCAGGAAGTCGGTGACACCGCTGGCGACCAGGAGCGCGAACGCCCAGCCATCGGCCCGCTCGATCAGCAGCAACCACAGGAACAGCGGAACGCCGAGCAGGCGCAGCACGCTCAGCACGTTCGGCACGGTCAGGATGCGGTCGGCGAACACGCCTTGCCCCGCCCCGGCGGTGGCGCGTCCCTCCGGTTCCGCGGTACCCGATTCGGTTGTCACGACCCCGTGCATACCCCACCGACCCCTACCCTGGCCATCTCCACGCGCCGATTTTTCGGATATCCGCGCGGCCGGTCGCGTGCGACGATGTTTTCCGCCACAACTCGGTCGTGACAGAATGAGTAGAAAAATTTCTCACCGTATAGTCCGGTGAGCGAGAGGAAGCAATGTCCGCATTCGACTACGACGTGGTAGTGATCGGTTCCGGCTTCGGTGGCAGCGTGAGCGCCCTGCGGCTCACCGAGAAGGGCTACCGGGTCGGCGTTCTCGAGGCCGGTCGCCGGTGGAACCCGGAGGACATCCCGCGCACCAATTGGAATGTGCGCAAATCGATCTGGGCGCCGCGCCTCGGCCTCACCGGCCCGCAGCGGATCAGCCTGCTCGGCAAGTGCGCCGTGTTCTCCGGCGCCGGCGTCGGCGGCGGTTCGCTGATCTACGGCAACACGCTCTACGAACCGCTGCCGAACTTCTACACCGACCGGCAGTGGGCGCATATCACCGATTGGCGCGCGGAGCTGGCGCCGTACTACGACCAGGCCAAGCGCATGCTCGGCGTCGCTCCCAATCCCCGCACCACCCCGGCCGACGAGGTGCTCGAGGAGATAGCCGGGGACCTCGGCGTCGCCGACACCTTCCACCCGACCGACGTCGGCGTGTTCTTCAACGAGAGCGATCCGGGCGCGGAGGTCGACGACCCCTACTTCGGCGGCGCCGGCCCGCGCCGCAACGGTTGCGTGCACTGTGCGCGCTGCTTCACCGGCTGCCCGCACAACGCCAAGAACACGACCACCACCAACTATCTCTACCTGGCCGAACAGGCGGGCGCGCAGGTGCATCCGCTGACCACCGCCACCGCCGTCCGCCCGCTGCCCGGCGGCGGCTACGCGGTCGACACCGAGCGGTCCGGCCGCTGGATCCGCAAGCAGCGCAGGACCGTCACCGCCGAGCAGGTGGTGTTCGCCGGCGCCGCCCTCGGCACCCAGAAGCTGCTGCACAAGTTGCGCGACGACGGGGTGCTGCCGCACCTCTCGCCCCGGCTCGGCGAGCTGACCCGCAGCAACTCCGAGGCGATCCTCAACGTGGTCAGCCGCACCCGCCGCGATTTCGCCGAGGGCATCGCGATCACCTCCTCGATCCATCCGGAGGCGGACACCCACGTCGAGGTGTGCCACTACGGCAAAGGGCAGAACGCGCTGTTCCCGATGTCGGTGCCGATCGTGGACGGCGGCGCGTTCCGTTTCCTGCGCTTCCTGCTGGCCATACTGCTGCACCCGCTGGTCTTCCTGCGCAGCCTCAACGCACGGCACGCGTCGGAGAAGTCGGTGATCCTGCTGATCATGCAGTCGCTGGACAACTCGCTGACCTCGTTCCGCAGCCGCGGTCTGCTGCGCACCAGGCAGGGCACCGGCGAGCCGAATCCGACCTGGATCCCGCTGGCGCACGAGATCGGCCGCCGGTTCGGTGCGAAGATCGACGGGGATACCCACGGCCTGATCATGGACGTGTTCAACATTCCGGCCACCGCCCACTACATCGGCGGATGCGTCATCGGCGACAGTCCGCGGACCGGCGTGATCGATCCCTACCAGCGGGTCTACGGACATCCAGGCCTGCACGTGGCGGACGGCTCCGCGGTGACCGCCAACCTCGGCGTGAACCCGTCGCTGACCATCACCGCGCAGGCCGAGCGGGCGATGGCGTTCTGGCCGAACCGCGGCGAACCCGACACCCGGCCGGAGCTGGGCGCGGCCTACCAGCGCATCGCGCCGGTGCCGCCCGCGCGTCCCGCGGTGCCCGCGGCGGCTCCCGGCGCGCTGCGGCTGCCGATCGAGCCGGTGCCGCCGTCGGTCACGGCACACTGAGGCCGGCCCCGCACCAGCGCGCGGCCCGCACCGGCTAGCGTGATCCGTTGTGTCAGACAGTGGTATCGACCTGCGCTCCTTCATCCCCGCGGAGGAGGTCCGGGCCGAGGGGCGCGCGCTGCGTCAGCGGGTTCCGGTCACCGAACGGGACCGGGAGGCGACCGGCGCGCGACGCCCGGACGTGCTCGCCTTCATCGAGGCGAGCAACGCGGGGCGGCTGCCGCACCTGATACCGCTGCGCATCGGGCGGATGATCGCCTCACCGTTCACTTTCTACCGTGGCGCGGCGGGCTTGATGGCGGCCGATCTGGCCGGGAGCCCGGACAGTGGTCTGCGCGCCCAGCTGTGCGGCGACGCGCATGCGGCCAACTTCGGCCTGTACGGCACGGCGCGTGGCGACATCATCATGGACATCAATGATTTCGACGAGACCGTGCTGGGGCCGTGGGAATGGGACCTGGAGCGGCTCGCGGCCAGCCTGGTGCTTGCCGGACGCGAATCCGGTGCCGATGCCGACGACTGCCGGGCCGCGGCGCGTGACGCCGCCGGCTCCTACCGCCGCACCGTCGACGCGCTGGCCGCGATGCCGTTCATGGCGTCCTGGAGCGCGCTTCCGGACGAATCGGTGATCACCAGCGCCAAGGCCGACGACCTGCTCGACGACTTCAAGAAGGCGGCGAAGAAGGCGCGCAAGAACACCAGCGCCAAGGTGGTGGCCAAGTGGACCGAGCACCTCGAGGACCACCAGACCGGTATCCGCAAGCACCGATTCATCAGTGACCCCCCGATTCTCACCGGGGTGGACGCGCACGTCGCCGAGGCGGTGACCGACGGCCTGGAGCGCTACGCGGAAAGCCTGCCCGAGTCACGGCGTAATCTGCTGGCCCGATTCGCGGTCTCCGACATCGCGTTCCGGATCGTCGGCACCGGCAGCGTCGGCATGCACACCTACCTCGCGCTGCTACACGGCAACGATGGTGAGGCGTTGGTATTGCAAGTGAAGCAGGCCAATCCCTCGGCGCTGGCCCCGTTCCTGCCCACCCGCGCGGTGCGGCACGAGGGCGAGCGAATCGTGCAGGGCACCAGGCTGGTTCAGTCCGAATCCGACATTCTGCTGGGCTGGACCACACTCGACCCGACCGGGGACGGTGTCGAATTGCCGTTCATAGTGCGGCAATTCCGTAATTTGAAGGGCAGCATCGATCCCGCCGAACTGCCCGCGGACGACCTCGACGACTACGGAAGACTGGCGGGCGCGCTGCTGGCGAGGGCTCATTCGCGCTCGCTGGATCCACGCCTGCTGTCGGGATATCTGGACGGCGACGAGCGTTTCGACGACGCGGTGGCCGCTTTCGCGGTGCGGTACGCCGATCGGACCGAGGCGGATCACGCCGAACTGGTCGATGCGGTCCGAGCGGGCCGCGTCGCGGCCGAAGAGCCGGAGTAGCGGCAAGCGCTCCGGCCGCGGAAACCGTTCAACACGCCGAGTGTTGGCGTGGGCGCGGCGAACTCGGTTCGGTACCTCGTATTCTGTCCCCTGTCGGGTCGACGTGAAGGGCGGTCGCCAATGCTCGTGCGAGTGCAGAACGCCGCAGGCACCAATGCCGAGCGCGCGCTCATCGATTGGCTGCGCACCTGGAAGGACCCGGAAAGTCCGCATGGTGTCGCGACGATCACCTGCAGCCTGTTCCACAAGGATCGGCTGCATCCGTTCGATGCGGTGATCTGGACGCCGACCAGCTGCGTGATCATCGAGGTCGACGCGCTCGTGGCCAGGCAGGACGGTGTGCTGGAGGTCCCGCTGAACGGACCGTGGACGATCAACGGCGAGCCCGCGGCGATGGAGAGCCGCGACCGCCGCACGCCGCTGGAGAAGTCGCGGGAGCACACCTTCGCGTTGCAGGAGTGGCTGGCCGCCCGCGGTCTCGGGCAGCGCGTCGTGCACGGCGTCGCGCTGGTGGTCCCGCTGCCCGGCGCCCAGCTGCGGCTCGAGCAGGCCTGGGGCGACCCGAGTTTCGACGTGATCATCGGCGACGACCCGTCCCGGCTGCGGCACTATTTCGACGCGCTCGCCGCGGAGGAGAAATTCCTCTGGACCGCCAACGACGTCGCCGTCGCGTTCCGCGGTCTTGGCATCCTGCCCTATCTGCCCGCCCCGCAGGACCTGCTCGCCGAAGGCTTCCTCGGTCCGATCGACATCACGCTGTGGCACGGCGGCCCCAACCAGGCGCAGGCGGAGGCGTACGCCGAGGAACTCGCGCAGTTGGAACGGGACGCGTCGGCCTCCGCCTTCGTCGTCCGGGCGCCCTGGTACAGCCCGTGGAAGCTGTATCCGCGGGAGCCGGGCGATCTCGATTTCGGTCGCGCGGTGATGCGCACCGTCCTGGCGATCGGCATGGTCGTCGTTTTCGTGTGGGTCCTGTGGTTCGTCGTCACCGCGATCACGACCTACGGACCTGGCTGAGCGGTCGAAGGGCGCACCGCTGCGGTTCGGCAGCTGGTGCGGGTCGTTGGCTCGCTATCGTCGACCGGTGCTCGCAGTCAGGCAGACCGGTCGAGGAAAGAACGCTCCCGTAGTAACCCTCCGTGCCGGTGTCGCCGCCACGGGCGCGGCCGCCACCGCTGCGGTTCCTGCGACTCTTCCCTCCGACGGAGGACCCTCGGCATTCGATCGCGCGATCGCCGATCCCATCCACGCGGCACTCGACGCGCGACCAGGTATCTACGAAGCGCTCGTCGTCCCGAGCAATGGGTACGTCCTGCTTCCGCTGCTGGTCTTGGCTTGCGTCTGGTTCGCTCGCCGTGGCGATCTACGACGTGCAGCGACAATGCTCGTCGTGCCGGAGCTGGCCGTTGCGATCAATACCTGGCTGCTGAAACCACTATGGGGGCGACAGTGGCATGACTATCTCGCCTACCCGAGTGGGCACACGGTCCATTTGGTCGCGATCGCGGCCACCTTCGTGCTGCTGGCGGAGCTGGCGCATGCGCGGCGCGTGGTCTGCGCGGTGGCGAGCGTGGCGATGCCGGCGGCGGCAGTGGGGATGATCGGCCTCGGCTATCACCATCCGACCGATATTCTCGGCGGCGTCGCGGCGGCGATCACGATGGTGATATCGCTGTGCTGGGCTGCCGAATTAGTCGGCCGCGGCAAGACCCGAGGACAGGTTCCGTCCGGCCGCGCCATTAGGCCCGCTCGTACACGCTCGCGTCGTCGAGCATGGCCGCGCGCAGCATCGACTCGGGGACGCCCATGGCCTCGACCAGGGTCAGCGCGTGCGGGCGCAGCCGGTCGACCAGTTCGTTCACACCGCGGCGCACCGCCTTCGCCCGCTCCACCGACATGAACCGGTGCATGATGAACCAGGCCTGGCTCTCCTCGATGGTGGAGTAAACGTACAGATCGCACATCGATCCCGCGAGTTCGCGCGCGTCCGGATCGTCGATGCCCGCGATGCCCTCGATGAACGCCTCCAGCACCAAGCGGTCGATGTGCGCCGAGCCAGCGGCCAGGATGTGGTCCTGGGCGTTGTTGAACGCCTCGAACGGGCGGGTGTCCTGGGCCCGGGCGCGCAGCCGGTGCGCCGCGGTCCGAACCAGGTAGTCCTCGCGGTCGGCGAACAGCTGCAGCTGCACCGCCCGGCGCGACAGGTCACCGTCGTCGACGGACTCGCCACTGCGGTCTCGGAGGGTCTGGATCAGCTGGCGCACACCCGATCGTTTGCGCACCACGTCACCGGCCATGGTGGCGGCGAAACGCACCCACCCCAAGGCGTCCAGGTCGCGCACCTCGTCGGCGTAGGCGGTGAGCAATTCCTTGGCCACCAACTGGGTGAGCACGACGTTGTCACCCTCGAAGGTGGTGAACACGTCGGTGTCGGCTTTCAGCGTGACCAGCCGGTTCTCCGTCAGATAGCCCGCGCCGCCGCATGCTTCGCGGCATTCCTGGATGGCACGGGTGGCGTGCCTGGTCTGCGCGACCTTCAGGCCCGCGGCGCGCTTCTCCAGCGCGCGCTGCGCGCCCGGTTCCAGATCCTGACCGGTTTGCACCAGGTGCATCCGGCGCACCAGATCGTTTTGCGCGAACGCGAGCGCGTACGACTTCGCGAGCAGCGGCAGCAGCCGGCGCTGATGGCTGCGGTAGTCCAGCAACACGGTCTCCACCCCGGTGTCGGGGTCGGCGAACTGGCGGCGCTTCAGCGCGTAGCGCACCGCGATGCTCAGCGCGACCCGCGCACCGGCCGACGCGGCGCCGCCGACGCTGACCCGGCCGCGCACCAGCGTGCCGAGCGTGGTGAAGAACCTGCGGCTGGGGTTATCGATCTCGGAGCTGTAGGTGCCGTCCGGTGCGACGTCGGCGTAGCGGTTGAGCAGGTTCTCCCGCGGCACCCGCACGTGATCGAACACGATGCGCCCGTTGTCCACGCCCGGCAGACCGCCCTTGAGGCCGTCGTCGAAGGTGGTCACGCCGGGCAGGTCGGCGCCGTTCTCGTCCCGGATCGGCACCAGCAGGCAGTGCACGCCCTGGTTCGCGCCGTTGGTGATCAGCTGCGCGAAAACCGCTGCCATCCTGGCATGTTCGGCCGCGCCGCCGATGTAGTCCTTACGCGCCGACGGCGTCGGCGAGTGCACCACGAACTCCTGGGTCCGCGGATCGTAGGTCGCCGTGGTCTCCAGGTTCGCGACGTCGCTGCCGTGCCCGGATTCGGTCATGGCGAAGCACCCGAGCAGATCCAGCGAGATCAACTGCTTGATGTACTCCCGGTGCCGTTCGGTGCCGAGATTCTCCACCGCGCCGCCGAACAGTCCCCATTGCACCCCTGATTTCACCCACAGCGACAGATCCGCGTAGGCCAGCATCTCCAGCCCGACCACCGCCGCACCCGGCTCGCCGGTTCCGCCGTGCTCCCGGCGGAACCCTCGCTCGGCCAATCCCATCGTGGCGATGGCCCGCATCTGGTCGAGCACCCGCGCCCGCGCGGCCTTGTAGTCCAGATAGGGGTCCGCGGTGAACTCATCGCCCGCCAGCAGGATTCGAGCTTCTTCCCGGACCGCCGCCCAGGGGCCGTCCAGTGCCGCGCGTAGGTGATCCGCCGTGGTCGTCGTGCCGGTCGTCATGACTCGACGATAGCCCCGCACGCGGGGCCCAAACGGTTGACGCGACAAGTCCACACGGGCTCTTGCTAGACATTGAACATGCGTTTAATATACTGAACATGTGTTTAACCGACAGCCCGTTCCGCAAGGATCCACCGCGGATCTGACCACCGCGGCCCGCATTCGCGATACCGCGATCGAGGTATTCGGCGAACACGGATTCCAGGTCGGAGTCCGCAAGATCGCCGCCGCCGCCGGTGTCTCCCCCGGGTTGGTCAACCATCACTTCGGTTCCAAGGACGGCCTGCGCGCAGCCTGCGACGACCGGGTGCTGCAGCTGATCCGTGACGAGAAGATCAAGGCGATCACCGCGTCATCGGTCGCGTCGGGCATGCTCAATGCCCTCGCCGAGATCGAGTCGTACGCGCCGCTGGTGGCCTACATGGTGCGCAGCCTCCAGGCGGGGGGACCGATGGCGGAATCGCTGTTCGATCACATGGCCGCCGACGCCGAGGTATATCTCGAGAAGGGCGTCGAGACCGGCACGATCAAACCGAGCCGCGACCCCGCCGCGCGGGCCAGATACCTCATGATGCTGAACGTCGGCGCGACCCTGCTCTACATGCAGATGCGCCAGAACCGCGGCGAGAAGATCGACTACCGCAAAGCGATTCGGGAACTCACCGAAGAACTCACTCCTCCGGCTCTGGAGTTCTACACCCAGGGCCTGCTCACCGATCCCACGATCTTGGACACATTCACCAAGGAGAACTGATGTCCGACATCATCGAGGTCCGCGACCTCCGCAAGACCTTCGGCCATGTCACCGCATTGGACGGGCTGAACCTCACGGTCACCGAGGGCGAGATCCACGGCTTCCTCGGCCCCAACGGCGCGGGCAAGTCCACCACCATCCGGGTGTTGCTGGGCATCCTACGGGCGACGGGCGGGCGCGCTCGGCTCTTCGGCCGCGACCCGTGGGCCGACGCGGTCGCCTTGCACCACGAATTGGCGTACGTCCCAGGCGATGTCACGCTGTGGCCGTCACTGTCCGGCGGTGAGACGATCGACCTGCTGGCCAGAATGCGCGGCGGCATCAACGAGAAGCGGCGTGCCGAACTCATCGAGCGCTTCGACCTCGACCCCCGCAAGAAGGCGCGCACCTACTCCAAGGGCAACCGCCAGAAAGTCGCCCTGATCTCCGCGCTGGCCTCCGACGTCCGGCTGCTGCTGCTCGACGAGCCGACCTCGGGCCTGGACCCGCTGATGGAGCAGGTCTTCCGGGAGTGCGTGCACGAGGCGCAGGAGCGCGGCACAACCGTCCTGCTATCCAGTCACATCCTGTCCGAGGTCGAAGTGCTGTGCGACCGGGTGACCATCATCCGGGCGGGACGCACGGTGGAGAGCGGGTCGCTGTCCGAGCTCCGCCATCTCTCGCGGACGTCGATCACCGCCGAATTGCTCGGCGACCCAGGCGATCTGAGCCGCATCCCGGGTGTGGAGGACATCGAGCTCGACGGCGCCACGCTGCGCTGCCAAGTCGAGGGCGAGCACCTCGGAGAGCTGATCCGGGTGCTGGGCGACACCGGCGTTCGCAGTCTCACCAGCGCGCCACCGACGCTGGAAGAGCTGTTCCTGCGGCATTACCACGTCGACGGCGACACCGCCGAGTCCGCCACGACCACCGGAGAGAAGGTGCGAGCATGACCACCGCCATCGCCGACCGCGCCGCCGCGGCACCGGCATTCGGCGGCGGAGAATTCGCGGGAACCGCCAGGCTGCTGCGACTGTATCTGCGACGGGACCGGGTGGTACTGCCACTATGGACGCTGCTGATCGGCCTGATGCCCGCGTTCCAGGTGGTCAGCGTCAAGGATCTGTACAGCACCCAGGCCGATCTGGACAACTTCGCGAAGACTACGGCCGACAGCCCGGCGCTCATCGCCATGTACGGCCCGGTGTTCAGCTCCGAGCTCGGCTCGATCGGCACCTGGAAAGCAGGCGCCATGTACAGCATGATCGCGATCGCCACGGTGCTCACGGTCATCCGGCACACCAGGGTCGAGGAGGAGACCGGACGCGCGGAACTGGTGGGCGCCACCAGCATCGGCCGCTTCGCCGGCCTCACCGCCACCCTCATCATGACCTACGCCGGCGCGCTGCTCGCCGGGATCGCCTGTGCCCTGTCGCTGTACGGCGCCGACCTGCCCGGTGCGGGGTCGGTGGCCTTCGGTGCCGCGCTGGCGGCGTCGGGCATCCTGTGGGGCTCCATCGCCGCGGTGGCCGCCCAGGTGAGCGCGGGGGCACGGGTGGCGCGCGGCGTCGCGTTCGGAGCGCTCGGTGCCGCGTTCGCCCTGCGGGCGGTCGGCGACGCCGGAAACGGTGTGCTGTCCTGGTTCTCGCCGATCGGGTGGTGCCTGCAGATCCGCCCGTACGCCGAGGAACGCTGGTGGGTGCTGATCCCGCTCGGCGCCGTCGCGGTGCTCGCTACCGCGGCAGCGTACGTGTTGCTCGGCAACCGCGACACCGGCTCGGGACTGATCGCGGAACGTCCGGGACCGTCGACGGCGAGCGCCGGCCTCGCCGGTCCACTCGGGCTGGCCTGGCGGCTGCAGCGCGGCACCCTCGTGGCGTGGACGGTCGGCTTCGCGCTGTACGGCCTGCTGATCGGCGGCGCGGTGAACAGCGTCGGTGACATGCTCGACGGCAGCGCGGCCGTCCGCGACATGGTCACCCGGATGGGCGGTTCGCAGGAGTTGCAGGAGTCGTTCATCACCTACGCGATCACGATGCTGGCCGCGGCCGCGGCGGCCTACTCGATTTCGGCGGCGCTGCGGCTGCACGACGAGGAGTCCAGCACCCGAGTCGAGTCCACGCTGTCCGGTGCGGTCGGCCGCGCCCGCTACGCGCTGAGCCACATCGGTTTCGCGCTGCTCGGTCCCGCGGCGGCACTGCTGATCTCCGGTGCGGCGATCGGCATCGTCTACGGCGCCTCCGACGGCGACCTCGGCGCGCGGCTGCCGCAGTCGATCGGCGCCGCGGCCGTGCAGCTGCCCGCGGTCTGGGTGGTCACCGGCATCGCGGTGGCCCTGTACGGTGTCGTGCCGCGGTTCGCGCCGGTCGCCTGGGCCGTGCTCAGCGCCATGGTGGTGATCTTCTTCGTCGGTTCGCTGGACGGACTGCCGCAGTGGATGGTCGATCTGGTGCCGTTCGTCCATCCGCCGAAATTGCCCGGCGCGCAGTTCCAGGCGGAGCCGGTGCTGTGGCTGCTCGGGATCGCCGCGGCTCTGCTCGCCGTCGGCATCGCCGCGTTCCGCAGGCGCGACCTGCACTGATCCACATCACCCCGTGGCCCGCGCGAACGTCCTCGCGCGGGCCACTTCCCGTGGTGGGGCAGTTCGGATCGCTGCGCGGAGTGTTTGCCCAATACGGTGTGCGGGAACGATGTACCGCGTGCCATGCGATATGGCGAACACATTGACGAGGACCATGCCGAGATTCACCAAGTTCACCGCCGTGCTCGCCACCCTTCTCATCGGTGCGGCACTTGCCGCCCCCGGCGCATCGGCGCAGCCCGGCCGCGCCGAACAGCCGCCGCAATACGCGCCGACCATGCTGATCCTGGACGCGTCCGGGTCCATGCAACGACCGGATCCGGCGGGCACCATGATGGACGCCGCCAAGAGCGCGGTCCGCTCGTTCGTCGAGGCCGCGCCCGCCGAGTCGAAGGTCGGTCTCGTGACCTACGGCACGAGCACCGGGAACACCGAGGCGGAGAAGGCCGCCGGATGCCGGGACGTCCGGCTGCTGCGGCCCGCCGACGCACTCGACAAGGCGGCGCTGACCACCGCCGTCGACGGCATCCAGGCCCGCGGCTGGACCCCCATGGGCACCGCCCTGCGCCAGGCGGCCGACGCCCTGCCCGGCTCCGGCCCGCGCTCGGTCGTGCTGGTCTCCGATGGCGATGACACCTGCGCCCCGCCGGACCCGTGCGAGGTCGCGCGTGAGGTAAAGCAGCGCGGCATCGATCTGGTGATGCACGCGATCGGCTTCGCGGTCGACGCGAAGGCACGTGCCCAGCTGACCTGCATGGCGCAGGCCACCGGCGGCACCTACACCGACGCGGCCGACGGCCGCGCGCTGGAACGTGTCCTGCCGCGAGTGAGTGCCGCGGCCCTGCGCAACTACCGCGCCGCGGGAACGCCCATCACCGGCACCGGCAGCCATGAGACCGCGCCGGTCGCCTCCCCCGGCCAGTATCTCGACACCATCGGCCAGAAGGAGACTCGGTATTGGGCGGTGGACGTGCCCGCGGGGGCGACCGCCTATTTCAGTGGCACGGTGTCGTTTCCGCGCGTCCCGGACGTCGGGCCGACCGATGACCTCAACACCCTCCAACTGCGCGTGTACGGCGCGGACGGTCAGGACTGCCACGTCTTCGAATCCGAGCTGACCACCAAATCCAGTGACGGCGAGGCACTTACCGTCGCCAAGGCCTTCGACGGCGCGACAAAGGAGCGCACCGGCAGCGCCAGCGGCGACAAATGCCGCGGCGGCGGCCGCTACTCCTTCGCCCTGACCTGGGACAAAGTCTCCTCCGGCGTCCCGGAGCGACTGCCGATCGAACTGCTGGTCGGCATCGAGCCCCCGGCGGCCGATCCGGGCAAAGCCCCCACGACGACCCCCACGGCTTTCGCCGAGCCGACCGGTTCCGGCACCCCTGTGACCGGCGGCGGATCGTTCAATGTTGCCGCGCCGCTCGCCGGTAGCGGCCGCTACACCGACACCCTGCGGCAAGGCGAGTTCGTGTTCTACCGCGTCCGGCTGGACTGGGGCCAGGGTTTGGCCTACCGCGTGCATTTCGGCGGTAACGGCGGACGCGGCCTGGACAACCTCTCCAATATCCGCACCGTGCTCTACAGCCCGATCCGCAAGGAGATCGGCTTCGACACCGGCGCCTACACCGGAACCGACACGGTGCTGCCGAGCAAGGACGCGGCGGCGACGGTCCCGATCCGCTACGCCAACCGCACCGCCGACGACATCAAGGCCCGCAGGCAATCGGTGCCGGGCTGGTACTACATCGCGGTGAAGGTCGGCTCGACCTTCGAAGAGGGCAACGCGGCGCCGGTGCCGATCCAGCTGGATCTGACCGTCACCGGCGCGCAGGAACCGGGACCGACATACTCCTCCGGCGTCGCCGACGGCGTCTTCGGGGAGAAGGCGTCCGCACAGCGCGTCGCGCACCAGACGGACGCCGTGGCCGCCGCCGACGACGCGGAAACCGGGTCGCGGAGTCGATGGCTGCTGGTCGCGGGCCTCGGCGCCGCAGCCGTCGTCGTGGTCGGCATCATCGTGGGCCTGCTCGTGCTGCGCAGACGCGGCTAGGTGCACCCGGCCATTTTCACTGAACCTGCAGACCCACAGATGGCCGCCTACCTCGAGCAATTCCTCGTCGACCACGCTGCTCGGGACGGGTGGAGCAAGGCCGCGTTCAAGACGACCCTGCTTGGACTGAGGATCGTGCTCAGCCTGCAAGACACTCCCGGTGCGCCATTGCGGGCAACCGAGATCCTGCAATTGCACCAAATCAAGCTGACCACGCTGCGCCTGCTGGAGATCTGCCAGGCCGCCGGCGTCCTCGATGACGACCGGACCCCGGCGTTTCAAGACTGGTTCGCCGACATGATCGCCGAACTACCCGAGCCGATGCACACCGAAATCTGCCGCTGGCGCACCATCATGATCGAAGGCAGCCCCACTCCGCCACGCCGCCGCCCGCGGTCGGAAGCGACTGTGCGTCTGTACCTGCGTTGGTGCATGCCCGCTCTCCGACACTGGGCGGCCGCCGGACACCTGTCCCTGCGCGAAATCACCCATGACGACGTCATCGCCGTCCTACCCGAATCCGGCAACCCTCGAGCCGCGATGGGCCAAGGACTGCGATGCCTGTTCCGAGTACTGAAAGCTCAGCGGATCGTCTTCATCAATCCGCTGAGAGAACTCAGCACCGGCACGCATTCACGTCGCCACCCGATACCTCTGCCCGCAGTCGTCATCCGAGACGGCCTGAACTCATCCGACCCAGTCACAGCTGCAGCAGTCGCGCTGACCGCGTTCCACGCCCTGCGGTCCGGCGATCTGCGCACCATTCGGCTTACCGACATCCATTCGGGTCGACTTCATCTCGACACTCGCGTCATCCCCCTCGCCGGGCCGGTTCGCGTCCGGATCCAGGCGTGGTTGTCCGAACGCGCACGGCGCTGGCCCAATTCGTTCAACCCATACTTGTTCATCAGCAAGCGCACGGCCATCCGCACTGAACCCGTCGGGGTGGAATGGATCACGCAACGACTCGGCCTGACCGCCCAAGCCATCCGCGAAGATCGAATTCTCGACGAACTCCACGCCACCGGCGGCGACATTCGACGTATCTGCGACCTGTTCGGACTCAGCATCGCTGGAGCATCCCGATACCGCTCCGCGCTCGAGCATCCGGACCTCACACGCCACAACCCGTGATCGAGACACCGGGTACACCCAAACGACGCGATGGTGGGACTGCTATCAGCAGCGAGTGGAAATTCCCCACCGGCGGCCACTTGGTGGGGAGCTATCTGGCCGTCAAAGCAAATCGACAGTAAAAGTGCACCGCGAGCGGGCGACGGTATGCGGCTACAGTGCGATGGCATGAGTGGGCCCGCCGCGTGGTTGGATCCTGCGGCGGCGGGCCGACTGTGGGGCTGGGGCACGGGCCAGCTCCTCGACGCCATGGCGGGGCCCGGCTCTAGCGGCCGCGGCCGTTGGGTCGTGTCTCCCGATGTTTCGAGCCATTCGACGACGCGGGCCAGGACGAATCCGGCTCGGTGGGTGGTGGCGAGTTCGTGGTATCGCCGCCGCCGTGGCCGCGCCGGGTCGGGTCGGGTCGGTCGGCCACCACTTCGCAGTGTCGCTGGCAATGATCCGACCAACGTCATGACCGAAATTCGCTAGCATCGCCTGGCACCCCGGATGCCAGAATGAAACGTTATGCGCTTAACCACCCCGACCGTCATATTGATGATGGCGGCAGTCCTGCTGACAGGATGTGCTATTCCGGCACAAGGACCAGACCAGGCCGAGCGTGACAGCTGGTCACGCGTGATCGAGACTGCCATCCGGGCCCTTCCCGGGGTGGCCGATGCGTCACATTGGTTCCAGCACTACCGGGACGGCAAGTACACATCCCGACTCGACGTGCAGCTCGAGGATGACGCGACACCAGCCGAGGCCGCGTCTGTGGTGAGTGTTATGGGCGCCCAACAGCTTCCGCCGCGCTACCAAGGAGACCCGACATCGGTCAACATCGACCGGATGACGGACTCTTATTCTGCGAGCTGGCATTTCGGCCGGGACGTGGGCAGCGAAGCCCACACGACAGACACTTGGGTACGAATGTCGGCCCCCGGTACCGGCACGCAGGTGCACTGGCGGTCACGCGGCGGCGACGTGAACCGCATGAGCAACTCCATCAGCGTCTCAGCGGGCTCCGAGGCCGAACCCCACCGTGCCACCGCGGCGATGCGCCGAATCATCCAGGACTTCCCCGAACTGGCATCCAACTACTGGACGGTGTCCACCGTTCATGAGGAGAGCGGGTTCAAGAATCACTCGAGCCTGGAACCCGGGTGGCTCCACACGGACCGCCCATTCCGCTTCCCGTACAGCCGACCCCGCTTCCCGTCCAATGGTGAACTCGAGATGTGGGAGTGGTTCCTGACCGATCAACCCACCCCGTTCTTCGTCGAGATTTCCGTATACGACCCGCCCGGCAAAGCAGGCCGCACCCTGGACGTCGCGATATACCCTCCTGTCGGAAAGCAATTCACCGCTGCGCAGGCAACACAACTCGCCGAAAAGCATCTCCCCTACTTGGCCCAGCCCGGTGCCGTGGTCGACTACACGATCCAAACACGCAACGTCCCCGTTTTCGCGGTCTTCATCGGCGGTTGCCAGGAATCCTGGCGCGATGTTCCACCGGAGTCGCAGCCCTACGCGCGTCAGTATGAACGCTGCTAGGCCGTGTCTCAGTAGTGGTTTGTGTTGCAAGGCGCTGGGAAGCGGCGTCCGGCCAAGGTAGCAACTGTACGTGGATATAGCGGTAGATACCCAACATCAGTCGTGAGCTTGCGGCCATACTCGCCGGATCCAAACGCGTCGTCACCGGCTGGCTGAACACACTCAATTCGGCAAAGTAGTGCGTGTTGAGATTTCATGTACCCGAGCCATATACGCGGCCAGGATGTAGTTCGGGTTCCGGTGCATCCGCGGCAACCGCACCACCGACGCTTGCGCCAACTGCCGCAGCCTGCGAGTCGCGCACTGCCGGTCCATCCTCCGGCCGCGAGTGGTTCAGCAGGATAGGGCCACATAACCGGTCACCGCACGATCGGTCGGTCTCCCGGCCGACTGCCGGAGCCAGAAGCTCCAGAACGACTTTGGCGATCGTGCCCACCACATGTAGTCGTGGTGGCCATGTTCCTCTGCGAGGTCTTCGATGTCGGATTGACAGGCTTCGAAGATCCGCAACCCAGCGACGGCGAATCGATGCCGGTCGAAGTACCCATGCCCCACGATGACCGCGATCGGCGAGCTATTCACCACCCGATCCCGGCATTACCGCACGTTCGAGCCGTGCCTGTCGTCGAGCTCTTGCCGGGCGTCGCCATCCGTCGCCCAGGCAGGCAGTGGCTCTCGCGCCGATAACCACTGCGCGGGTATTCCGCGTACGCCGCTTCGCGTGCCGATGCCTGTGTGCGCTGCCACGATCCCGCCGACGATCGCGGCCGTGGTGTCCGCATCACCACCGGCCTCGACACATGCGGTAACAGCAGCGGGATAGTCGTCGAGAAAGGTCGCGGCCGCCCACAGGGTGAACGGCACCGTGTCCTGGGCGCTGACTTGCGCACCATTACCGAGTTCATATGCCGCTTCGGCCACCGAGCGCCCCAACAACCGCCGGGCACGGCGGACACCACTGGCGGTCCGGCCCTCGACCAGGTACGGCTCCACAACGGCCAACAATTCCTCAGGCGCGCAATCTCTTCCGCGGGTGGCCGCGGCGTGCCCGGCCGCGACGGCAACCGCCATGGCGGCCACGATCGCTTCCGGATGCCGATGCGTCACCTCGGCCGACAATGCGGCTTGGGCCGCGGCACGGTCCAGGTTCCCGGCGAAATACGCTCCGAGCGGAGCGACCCGCATGGCAGCACCGTTGCCCCAGGAGCCGCGCCCGTCGAACAGGGCGCCCGCCGCGTCGGCCCAAGGCCGTCCGTCGCGAATCTCGTGCAGCACAGCGACTGTGCCGCCACTGTAGCCCCGGTAGGGCTCGCAACGGTCGGCGAAGGCTGCCGCAAGCGCGTCGCGGTCGATCCGGCCGCAGCCGCGGATCTGCGCGTACACCGAGCAGGCCATCTCCGTGTCATCGGTCCATTCCCACGGCGCCGCCGGCACTCGGCCAGCGAGAAGATCAGGTAGCGAATGGCCCGGCACGAAGAATTGAGCACCCAGCGCATCACCGACGGACAAGCCCTCGAGACTGTCACGAGCGACATCGGAAACCAGTGGCATATCGGCAACCATGCTGCCAAACCAGGACGAACCACCGCAACATCACTGCCCCGAAGCATTTCGCTATGGGGAATCGCAGCTGGCCGCGGAACCCAAGCATCAGAACGGAGCCAGGATTTCCTCTGAACTGCCGCTCTCCGCCACCCCCCACGGGTTCTGCTCTGAAGGACGCGGGGTTTTCCTGAACACGCCGGAAACGAGAACCTTCGGGAGGGGGTGACTTGTCCGAGTCACATCCATCTGGAGGTTCTCGTGTCCCACGGCAACGCACCTACCAGTGTTCATTGCAGAGGGCTGGTCTTGCAGCGGAATCCCGGGGGGCAACGGACGCCGCACACGAGGTGCGCACGCCGCGTCACCTGGTGTGCTCGATACCCAGCTTCCCGGCCAGCCGGGTGAGGTAGGCCCGAACGTCGTCCACCGGGCGGTCGGGCAGTCCGAAAACCGCTTCGGTGACCCCGGATTCGGCCCATCGCGCCAGCTGCTCGGGGTCGTGGCGACCGGCGAGCGCGATGATCTCCGGCGTGTCCGCGCGCTCGTGCTCGCGCCAGACTCGGTGCAGCAGCGCGATTTTCGTGTCCAGGCCGTCCTCGGTGGGGGTGGTGATCCATCCGTCCGCGTGCTTCGCCAGCCAGGTGAAGTTCTTCTCGGTGCCCGCCGCGCCGAGCAGCACCGGAATCCGCTTCCGCACCGGCTTCGGCCAGGACCAGCTGGCGCCGAAGGTCACGAACTCGCCGTCGAACGCGGCCTCCTCCTCGGTCCAGAGGGCACGCATGGCGTCCAGATGCTCGCGCAGCACGGTCCTGCGCTTGCCCGCGGGCACGCCGTGATGGGCCAATTCGTCGGTGTTCCAGCCGAATCCGACCCCAAGACTCACCCGGCCGCCGGACAGATGGTCCAGCGAGGCAATGGTCTTGGCCAGCGTGATCGGATGGTGTTCGGCGGGCAACGCCACGGCGGTGGACAAACCGATGCGCTCGGTCACCGCCGCCGCCGTGCCGAGCGCGACCCACGGGTCGAGGGTGCGCAGATACCGGTCGTCGGGCAGGCTCGCGTCACCGGTGCGCGGGTGCGCCGCCGCCCGGACCACCGGGATGTGGGTGTGCTCGGGCACATAGAACGTGTCGAAACCGGCACGCTCCGCGGCCGCGGCCGCATCCGCGGGGGTGATGCCCCGATCGCTGGTGAACAACACGATTCCGTACCGCACCGTACGCGCTCCCATCGCCGAAATTAGAACAAGTTCTATCACGGCTCACCGGTCCGGCCAAGGGCCCGGCCAGGACCGACACGCCCGCACCGGACCGCGCGGATGCCAACGACACGCCGGGTGACTAGGTTCGCGTCCATGGCTACTGACGCACCTATCGGAGGCGATGTCACCACCCACCGGGTGGATCACCTCGGCTGGCGTCGCGGTTTGCGCCTGCGACGCGCCCGCCCGATCCCCGTTGTCAGCCAAGCCGTCGGCCTGCTGGTCGCGGACCGCCAGGCGACCGCGGACACCATCGTCACGGCGCCGGCGCCGTTGCAGCCGATCGATCTCACCGACGACGCCCGGGTCGCCGAGGTCCTCGACCTCGCGGTCCGGGTCGGCGAGGTGGTGCTCGCCTCGGGCACCGGTGTGGTGGACACCACGACGACGGTCCGTTTCATCGCCGCCACCTACGGCCTGTCCCGGTGCAGCATCGACGTCACCTACGACGCCATCCGGATCTGGGCCGACCGCGGGCCCCAGCTACCGCCGGCCAGCACCATGCGGATCGTGCACTACCGCGCCCTGGACTTCACCCGGCTCGCCGCCGTGGACCGGCTCACCCGCCGGATCCGCAACGAGGTGGTCCCACCGGGCCAGGCGCGCGCCGCGCTCGACGCGATCACCTCGGCGCCGCACCCCTACCACCGATGGACCGCCACCGCCGCGTGGTCGCTCATGGCGGCGGCGATCGCCGCGCTGCTCGGCGCCGGCGCGGTCGTCGCCGCGGTCAGCTTCGCCACCACCGCGGCGATCGACCGCACCAATCGCGTCCTCAATCGCTACGGACTGCCGTTCTTCTTCCAGCACATGGTGGGCGGCGCGATCGCGGCGATTCCGGCGATCGTGCTGGCCGGTCTCGCGGCGCGGCTGCGCATCGACGTCGACCCCACGCTGATCATCGCGGCGGGAATCACCGTGCTGCTCAGTGGATTACAACTGGTCGGCGCGGTGCAGGACGCGATCACCGGCGCCCCCATCACCGCGACGGCCCGCATGCTCGAGGTGATGATGATGACCGGCGGCATCATCGCGGGCATCGCGCTGACGCTGCGCATCGCCGATCTCGTCGACGCCACGGTGCCACCGGTCTACCTCACCTCCGCCCGCGACATCACCGACCTGCCGGTGAAGATCGTGGCGGGCGCCCTGGCGGCGCTGGCGTTCGCGCTCGCCTGCTACGCCGAACGCCGTGCCCTCGCCGCGGCCGCCGGCAGCGGCGCGGCGGGCACCATCTGCTTCGAGTTCGCGCAGAACGCCGGACTCGGTCCGGTGATCTCCACCGGCGTCGCCGCGACGCTGGTCGGCCTGGCCGGTGGCCTGATGGCCCGCCGGGCGCTGACTCCCCCGCTGGTCGTCGCGGTCGCGGGCATCACCCCGCTGCTGCCCGGCCTCAAGGTCTACCGCGGTCTGTACGCATTACTCAATGACGAGCTGCTGATCGGAGCCGATCAGTTGCTCTCGGCATTCGGCATCGGCTGCGCGCTGGCGGCGGGTGTCACCCTCGGCGAGTGGTTCGACCGCACCGTACGCAGACCGCGGATACTGCGCCGGTTCGGCTCGCTGCGGCGCCCGATCGTCCGGCGTCGCCGCCGCCCGGCGCCCACGCTGTGAGCCGCGAGGTGACTGCGCGCCCAGCGCCCGGCCGGTACCCTCTAATCGAGTTGGTCAGGGTAGCCGAATTCGACAGCGGCCCCGGTCTGAGGTGAGGTGGTTCGGCATGTCGGAAGCAGTACCGTTCTCGACGCAGATCCGCACCGCCACCGCGGATCAGCATGCGGAGGCGGAGAACTCGCGGTTCATGAGCGACATGCTCGGCGGAGCGCTCGGCGTCGACTCCTATCACCGCTACACCGGTCAACTCTGGTTCATCTACCGCGCGCTCGAGCGGCGCTGGGACACCCTGGCCGACGACCCGGCCGCCGGACCGTTCATCCGGCCCGAACTCGCCCGCACCGCCGAACTCGAGCGCGACCTCACCCATCTCATCGGCCCCGACTGGCGCACCGGCCTGGAACCGCTGCCCGCGACCGCCGCCTACGCCGAGCGCATCGACGAGTGCGCCCGCGACTGGCCCGCAGGCTATATCGCCCACCACTACACCCGCTACCTCGGCGATCTGTCCGGCGGACAGGTCATCCGCGGCACCGCGGAGAAGCTGTGGAATCTGCCGCACCGCGGCGACGGCGTCCGCTTCTACGTCTTCGACGGCGTCGGCAATCCCGCGGCATTCAAGCGGGAGTACCGCGGCCTGCTCGACCGCCTCCCGCTCGACGATCTGGAGCGCCGCCGCGTGCTCGACGAGGGCAAGCGCGCCTTCGCGATGAACACCGCGGTCTTCCAGGAGCTCGCCGAGGAGTTCCCGGCGGCCCAGTAGTCGCGCCCGCATTGCCGTGCGCCGCTGGGATTTCCGGCTCTCGTGCGCGGATTCGCGAGACATGGGACAGTCGTGGCATGAGAGCGCGCCGTCGCATCGCCGTGATTCTTGCCGGTCTTGTTGGTGCCGGTCTGCTCGGAGGCTGTGGCGCGGCGTCCGATCCGAACACGGGCCCCGCCTCGTCGGCACCACCGATCGTGCCGCTGATCTCGACGAACGATCTGCGTCCCGCGCAACCGGACGAGGTGCACCTGTTCGGCTTCAACGACCTGCACGGACACTTGCAGCCGCCGAGCGGGTCCACGGGCAAGGTCGCGGGATACGACGCGGGCGGCGCGGCCTATCTCGCCACCCATCTGGCGCGACTGAAGGCCGCCTATCCGGCGAGCGTCGTACTGGCGGCCGGAGACAACATCGGAGCGAGCCCCTTGGTCTCCGGGTTGTTCCACGACGAGCCCACGATCACCTTCCTCAACAACGTCGGCGTGTCCGCATCCGCGGTCGGCAACCACGAATTCGACGACGGCGTCCTGGAATTGGCACGGCTGCAGCAGGGTGGCTGCCCGGTGGACGGATGTTCTCCCGGCGCGCCGTTCACCGGCGCGAGATTCCCGTACCTGGCCGCGAACGTCGCCGACGCCCAGGGCAACCTGCCGCCCGCGCTGCGCCCGTGGACATTGCTCGAGGTCGGCGGGCACAAGATCGGCGTGATCGGAACGGTCACGCCGGAAACGGCGCACATCGTGCTGCCCGAGGGCATTCGGGGATATCTGTTCGGCGACCAAGCGGCCGCCGTCAACCGCTACGTACCGGAGATGAAGGCGGCGGGCGCCGAGGCGATCGTGGCGCTCGTGCACGACGGCGGCTCCCAGCGGCCGGAGCGGGACGCGCCGCTGGACTACAACGGATGCGCGAACATCACCCCGAACGTCACCGGGCTGGCCGAGCGGGTCGACCCGGCGGTGCGCGCGGTGATCACCGGCCACAGTCATCAACCCTACGTGTGCGTCATCGGCGGCAAGGTGGTCACCCAGGCGGCCTCGTACGGACGGCTGATCAGCGACATCACCTTGCGTTTCGGCGCCGACGGCGTCCAGGCTTCCGCGGTCAACCGGGTGGTGTCGCGGGAGGTGACGCCGGACGATCGGACGAACGCGCTCATCGACTTCTACGCCGAGCAGGCGCGGCCGCGCGCCGGCCGAGTCGTCGGCGCGACCGCCGACGCGCTCCCGCATGGCCCGGGCCCCGCGGGTACCTCGCCGCTGGGCGACGTGATCGCCGATTCCATGCTGTCGGTGACCGCAGGCCCGGCCGCCGCCGTCGCCGCGTTCATGAACCCCGGCGGTGTGCGCGCCGATCTGAAGCAGGGTCCGATCACCTACGGCGACATCTTCACCGTTCAACCATTCGGCAACCAGGTCGTCACGCTCACGCTGACCGGCAGCCAGATCCTGCGTCTGCTGGAACAGCAGTGGAGCAACCCCGGCAAGCCGACGGTCCTGTCCACCGCTGGTCTAACCTATGCCTATTCCGACACCGCTCCCTCAGGCGGGAAGGTGATCGCGGACAGCGTCCGCGTCGCGGGCCTGCCGCTCAATCCCGTCGCCACCTATCGCATCACGACCAACAGCTTCCTCGCCTCCGGCGGCGACGGGTTCTCTGTCTTCACCGAAGGCACCGACACCGCCGCGGGGCCGACCGACGTGGACGCCTTCGAAACCTTCCTGCGCGACAAGCCGCCGCTGCAGGCGCCGCCCGACCGCGTCGAGAAGAAGTAGCCGAGTGAAAGTAGCCAGGCCGGACGCTACCAAGTTGCTGGACACTCGACCAGAACCAAGGTAACTGGAAATGTTTGTAACACATACCGTTTGACCTGCGCAGACGGTGACCAGTCCCACAGGTTGAACGGACCATGATCGCTTGCCGGTAGCGTACGCGGTCGATTACTGTTCAGTAATAAGTCAGGACGAAGGTGTTCCTACTTTCGGCCCGACGACTTCACCGGGGGCCGAATCACAGCTCTCCGCATTCACTGCCGCATGCCGGATGACTTGTGCCACAACATGATTCGAGTGAACGGCAGGAGAAGTGCGATGGCGACCTACATCGTGACGGGCGGAACCGGATTCTTGGGGAGGCGGGTCGTTCAAGATCTGCTGGATCACGACCCCGAGGCGATCGTCCACGTGCTGGTGCGCGAGACCTCACTCGCGAAGTTCACCGAGCTGGCCGCGGGCTGGCGCGGCGCGGAACGGGTCTACGCGCTGATCGGCGATCTCACCGCCGACGGCCTCGGACTGGCCTCCGAAGCGCCGCGCGCCGACCACGTCATCCACCTGGGCGCCGTCTATGACATGACCGCCGACGAAGACACCGCCCACGCCGCCAACGTCACCGGCACCCGCTCGGTGCTGGCACTGGCCCGCGAGCTGGGCGCGGTGCTGCACCATGTCTCATCCGTCGCCGTGGCGGGCGACCACAAAGGCAAGTTCTTCGAAGAGGACTTCGACCTCGGACAACGACTGACCTCGCCGTACCACCGCACCAAGTTCGCCGCGGAAAAGCTCGTGCGCCAGGCGCGCGGCGTGCGGTGGCGGGTGTACCGGCCCGCCATCATCGTGGGCGATTCCCGCACCGGCGAGATGGACAAGATCGACGGCCCGTACTACTTCTTCAGCGCCATCGCGAAGCTCGGCGCGCTGCCGTCCGACCTGCCGATGCCGCTGCCCGATCTCGGCGCGACCAATATCGTTCCGGTCGACTATGTTTCGGCCGCCATGGTCGAACTGATCCGCCGTCCCGGCCTGGACGGGCGCACCTTCCACCTGGTCAACCCGGAGCCGCAGCCGTTCAGCGAGATCTACGGCGCGCTCGCCGCGGCGGCGGGCGCGCCGACCGGCGTCGGCACGGTGCCGGGCAGCGGGCTGGCGCTCAGCGGGCTCGCACACATCCCGGGCGTGCCCGCCGTGCGCGATTTCCTGCTGGAGCAGTTGGGTATTCCGGCCGAGGTCGCGCCGCACACCTCGTTCTCCGCCGAGTTCATCAGCGACTCCACCCGCGCCCAGTTGCGCGCCGCAGGCCTGACCGTGCCGTCGTTCGACAGCTACGCCGAGCGCCTGTGGCAGTACTGGCGCGAGCACCTCGATCCGCAGCGCGGTCGCGTGTCGATCAAGGGTGACCCGCTCGCCGGCCGCGTCGTGCTGATCACCGGCGCGTCCTCGGGGATCGGGCTGGCCACCGCGCACGCGGTCGCCCGGCGCGGCGCCACCGTGCTCATGATCGCCCGGGGGCACGACGACTTGGCCGCCGCCGCCGAGGCCGTGCGCGCGGAAGGCGGTGTGGCACATACCTATCCGTGCGACATCACCGATTCCGAAGCGGTCGAGAAGCTCGTGCAGTGCGTGCTCGACGACCACGGTCACGTCGACTACCTGGTGAACAACGCGGGCCGCTCGATCCGCCGCTCGGTGCTCAACTCCACCGACCGGATGCACGATTTCGAGCGCACCATGGCGGTGAACTACTTCGGCGCCGTGCGGCTCATCCTCGGCCTGCTGCCGTCCATGCGAGCGCGCCGGTTCGGGCACGTGGTCAACATCTCCTCGATCGCGGTGCAGACCAAGGTGCCCCGGTTCGCCGCGTACGTGGCGAGCAAGTCGGCGCTGGACAACTTCAGCGAGATCGCCGCGGTCGAGAACCGGGATGCCGGAATCACGTTCACCTCGGTGCGGATGCCGCTGGTGCGCACGCCGATGATCGCGCCGACCGACCTGTACCGCTCGCTTCCGGTCCCCGACCCGGAGCAGGCCGCCGCCATCGTGATCCGCGCGCTGGAGGATCGACCGCACCGCATCGACACGCCGGTCGGCACCTTCGCCCAAGCGGTCGAGCTGCTCATGCCGTCGGTCAAGCGGCAGATCATGCACCAGGGCTTCCGCCTGTTCGGGGAATCCCGCGCCGCGCAAGGCGAGAACAAGCCCGGGTCGGCGGGCGAGGCACCCGCCGCTTCGGACGACGCACCGGACCGCAGCCCGTTGTCCGTGCTGGCCCCGGTGATCATGCCGTTGATGGCCCTGCCCGGACCCGCGGCACGTGTTGCCCGCGTGGTCCCAGGCATCCAGTGGTAGGTGAATTGACTACGCCATGGTTGGGGGCCGCCCGAGCGACCCCCAACCGCGGATTCCCGGTTCTGCGGATTCACACTCGGGACGCCGCGAACTGCACGGCGGGCCACATGGCCCATCCGTAGTTCGTGTGCGCGGCCGGATGGATGCCGCCCTCGCAGACGGGATCACCGCTGGTGCAGTAGTTTCCGGTCCGCCACGCGTAGTGCTCGGGAACGTTCCAGCCGAGCAGGTGGACAGGATCGCCGAACAGGAGCACCGCCGCTACCCGGGATTCCAGCTCCCCCGGAAGCGAGTGGATGCCGCCGAGCGCGGTCACGACGCCGGTGCCGAGCACCCCGTGCGTCACGACGGCCCCTTGCGAGAAGCCGATCAGGACGAATCTCTGCCCCGGGCACATCTCGGCTTGCCACAGCAGGTGGGCGGTCATGTCCTGGGTGCCCCGGCTGATCGAGGACGGATCGAGCAGATCCGCGGGGTAGTTCACCCGGTAGGACTGCGAACTCACCGGAAGTGCTTGTCGCAGTGTGGCATAGAGCGGGTCGCCCACCACCGAACCCAGATATCCGGGTTCATGGGTGCCCCTGGCGACAACGACATCGACTGCCGCACATGGCATCGCCCATGCGTGCAACCCGGTCGCCGCTCCGAACCCCGCGACGAGCAGCAGCACAGCGAATGCCCTTACCACACGCCACTTTTCGAAATGAATTACCTTCCGGTTGGCCATCGTACTCACCTACACTCACGCCGTTGTGAGATAGCCGAGTGACTGTTGTCAGTGACAATTGCTCGGCTATATACGCGAAGGTAAGAACGTCTCCGACGCCCGTCAAGGAATGCGACCCGACCGATACGGACTCAGCGCCGAATCGTGCTCTGCCCACCTATGGAACGAGAACCGCTGCGCCCGTGAATCGTCCGTGCGCGAGATCGGTCAGCGCCCGATCCGCCATATCCAGGGAGTACCCGTGCGTGCTCAGATGTATCCGGTGTTCTCCCGCGAAAGCGAGGAATTCGCGGGCGTCGGCGCGGGTGTTGGCGGTCACCGAGCGAATCTCCCGCTCCTGGAACAGATGCCGCTGGTAGTTCAGCGGAGGGATGTCGCTGAGATGGATCCCCGCGATGGCGAGAACCCCGCCGCGATCGAGCGCCGCCAGCGCGGGCGGCACCAGCTCCCCGACCGGGGCGAACAGGATCGCCGAATCCAGCTGCACCGGTGGTGGATCGGCCGCGCCTTGGACCGACGCGGCGCCGAGGGCGGTCGCGAGTTCGCGCGCGGCGGCATCGCGCGTCATCACGTGCACCTCGGCGCCACGCGCGGCCGCGACCTGGGCGGCGATGTGAGCGCTGCCACCGAAGCCGTAGATCCCCAGCCGCCCGCCCGGCGGCACAGACGCGCGTAGCAGAGCCCGATACCCGATGATGCCTGCGCACAGCAGCGGCGCGGTGTCGGCATCGGTGTAACCGGCGGGCAGACGCAGCGCGTACGCCGCGGGCACACAGGCGAACTCCGCGTAGCCGCCGTCGGCGTCCCAGCCGGTGTAGGCCGAACGCGGACAGAGGTTTTCGGCCCCGCGCAGGCAGAACTTGCATTCCCCGCAGGTATGCCGCAGCCAGGCGATGCCTACCCGATCCCCGATGGCGAACCCCTCCCCTTCGGCCGCCGCCCCGAGCGCGACGACTTCGGCGACGACCTCGTGCCCCGGCACCACCCCCGGACGGCGCACCGGCAGGTCGCCCTCCGCCACGTGCAAGTCGGTCCGGCACACACCACAGGCGAGCACACGGACGAGCAGCTCGCCGGGCGCCGGTTCCGGGATCGGTGCGCGCTCCGCGTCCAACGGTCCCGCGGCGATGGGGCCCGGTCTGCGCACCCGCCAGCAGCGCATCCCGGCAGCACCGCCATGAACCTCGCTCATGCCTGCACCTCGCTGGCGCTCGGCTCCGGCACGAGCGAGTGCTCGGCTGTGTCCATAGTTCGCTCGCTGCGCTCACTCATGCCTGCACCTCGCTGGCGCTCGGCTCCGGCACGAGCGAGTGCTCGGCTGTGTCCATAGTTCGCTCGCTGCGCTCACTCATGCCCGCACCTCGCCGACGCTCGGCTCCGCCCACGAGCAAGTGCTCGGCTGTGCTGGTCGTTCGCTCGCTCATCGTCGGATCACCTCCCACGATCGGCTCCACCCGGGGGCATCCGACCAGGCCGGATGCGCCGGACTCACCCTACTCGGCGATTTCGGTCCCACCCGGTAACCAGGTCTGATACGTTTCTGTATCGAGTACATTTGTGTATCCAGTGGCTGGTCTCCGGCGACCCGAGGAGGTGCCCGATGACGTCCGATGCCGTACGGGCCGCACCCGCCCGGGTCACCCGCCGGCGCGCGGAAACCAGGAACCGGCTGCTCACCGCCGCCTATGAAGCCTTCGCCGAGGAGGGATTCGGCCGCGCCACCGTGGAGCGGGTCTGTGATCGCGCAGGTTTCACCCGTGGCGCGTTCTACTCCAACTTCACCTCGCTGGACGAGCTGTTCCTGGCCATGTGGGAGGAGCGCTCGACGGCGATGCTCGCCCAGGCGAGGGCGATCCTCGACGAGATCGCGGTGGACGGCACCGACGATGTCCGCACCGCCGTCGAACGACTGGAACGAGCGGTGCCGATCGACGACGGCTGGTACCGGATCACCGCCGAGTTCACCGCGCACGCGCTGCGCACTCCCGCACTGCGCCGGGTGATGGCCGTGCGCGAGGAGGCGATCGTCGCGGCCCTCATGCCGACGATCGTCGCGGCGCTCGCGCGCAGCGGCCGCACCGTGCCCGACCCGGACGCGTTCGGCCAGGCGCTCATCGCCGTCCACGACGGCACCAGCGTGCAGGTGCTGCTGGAGCCGGACAGTCGCGTCGCGCGCGAGCGGCGCACCGAACTCTTCCACCACGTCGTGCTGGCCTACAGCACCGCAACCGAAGGATGAACATGTCCCACAGCAGTCCCGATGTGGCGCCGGAGGCCGATGTCCTCGTCGTCGGCGCCGGGCTGGCCGGCCTGGTCGCCACCCACGAACTGGTCAAGGCCGGCCGCACCGTGCACGTGCTCGACCAAGAGAACCGCAACAATCTGGGTGGTCAGGCGTTCTGGTCGCTGGGCGGGCTGTTCTTCGTCGACAGTCCCGAGCAGCGCCGCCTCGGCATCAAGGATTCCTACGATCTCGCCCTGCAGGACTGGCTCGGCTCGGCCGGGTTCGACCGCGACGACGAGGATCACTGGGCCAGGCAGTGGGCGCAGGCGTACGTGCGGTTCGCGGCCGCCGAGAAGCGGGACTACTTGCGTGAGCTCGGCCTGCGCGTGACGCCGCTGGTCGGCTGGGCCGAACGCGGCGGCGGGCTCGCCCACGGCCACGGCAACTCGGTGCCGCGCTTCCACCTGACCTGGGGTACCGGCCCCGAAGTGGTCCGGGTCTTCGCCGAGCCCGTGCTCGAGGCCGAGCACCGCGGGCTGGTCCGGTTCAGCTTCCGCCACCAGGTGGACGAGCTGATCGTGGCCGACGACGCGGTGGTCGGCGTGCGCGGCACCGTGCTCGAGGACACCGATCTGGAACGGGGCCGTGCCTCGTCCCGGAACAAAGTGGGCGAGTTCGAGTTCCGTGCGAAGGCCGTGATCGTGGCCTCCGGCGGGATCGGTCACAACCACGAGCTGATCCGGCGCAACTGGCCCACCGAGCGGCTCGGCCCATGCCCGGAGACGCTGATCTCCGGAGTGCCCGCGCATGTCGACGGGCGGATGCTGGGCATCACCGAAGCGGCCGGCGGCGCCATCGTCAACCGGGACCGGATGTGGCACTACACCGAGGGCATCGTCAACTGGGACCCGATCTGGCCCGACCACGCCATCCGGATCATCCCGGGCCCGTCCTCGATGTGGTTCGACGCGAACGGAAAACGGCTGCCCGCACCGTGTTTCCCCGGATTCGACACCACCACCACGATGAAGGAGATCCTGAAGTCGGGCTACGACTACTCCTGGTTCGTGCTCACCCAGTCGATCATCGAGAAGGAATTCGCGCTCTCGGGCTCCGAGCAGAACCCGGACATCACCGGCAAGGACCTCAAGCTCACGCTGAAGAGCCGGGTCGCCAAAGGCGCACCGGGTCCGGTGGAGGCGTTCAAACAGCACGGTGTGGACTTCGTCGTCGCGGACACGCTGCGCGAGCTGGTCGACGGCATGAACAAGATCGCTCGCGGACCCCAGCTGGACTACGACGACCTGGAACGCCAGATCGTCGCCCGCGACCGGGAACTGTCCAACAAGTACACCAAGGACAGTCAGCTGATGGCGATCACCAACGCGCGCCGGTACTTCGGCGACAAGGCGGGCCGGGTGGCCAAACCGCACCGGATCCTCGATCCGGCCGCCGGTCCGCTGATCGCCGTGCGGCTGAACATCCTCACCCGGAAAACCCTGGGCGGCTTGCAGACCGATCTGGATTCGCAGGTGATCAAGCCGGACGGTGCCGCATTCCCCGGCTTGTACGCCGCGGGTGAGGTCGCCGGATTCGGCGGCGGCGGTGTGCACGGTTACAACGCGCTGGAGGGCACCTTCCTCGGCGGGTGCATCTTCTCCGGCCGCGCCGCCGGGCGTGCGCTGGCCGCGAAACTGGCCTGAGGCCGAATCATCTCCTGCCGTTTTCCGTGCCGCCGAACAGGACGGCGAACCAGGAGGCGGACGAGTCCGGCACCATCTGGTAGGTCAGGTCCGGCGCCGGTTGGGGGTCGCCCACCAAGCGGTACCGGACTCCGACCACATCGCCGGAGGAATCGGCGATCCGCACGAAGGTCGACGCACTCGGATCCCGTTGGTTCGCAGTGCATTCCGAGCAGCCGCCGACGACGAGCGAAGGCACGTGCCGAGCATGGAGGTCGAGATACGCGCCACACTGATCGGCAGGGCCGTACTGCGCGGTCGACACTCCGGCATGGGAGCCGTCCGTCGGCAGGTCCCGGAGCGAACACACCGGCCGGCCGAACTCGTAGTACCGTGTCCCGCCGGACACCACCGGCGCAAAACTGACGGCTACCACCGGTAATCGTGACGTCGCAGCCGCTTCGTGGTTGGCACCGCACGCGGGCGCCGACGGCCGCGCCAGCCAGACCACGGCGGCGACGGTGCCCAGCACACCTGCCGCGAACCATAGCCATTCGGATCGGAATGGTCGCTGTTGGATCGGTACCCGGTGCATCGCTCCCCGACTCCGGCTCACCTACTCGCGGACTGTCCATCCTGACATCTCCAGGAAAGCAGCCCCTCCGCCCGCACACACCGCGAACGAAAATTCTTCACAGTGAAAGACACACCGTTCAGCAAGTGACAGGCAAATTTCGAGCATTTCGCCCCACGGCATCGCTGTCGATCGGAAATGATTCGGAAGAACCCCTCGCCGCCACTCATCCGGCCCAGCCCGGGAACGCTAGCGCCAGCGCACGTACCGGGGAAACAGCAAGCGTCCCGCTTCGTGGCCCACGTCGACCAGCACCTGGGCCAGCCGCGCGGTATCCAACGTCGCCCGGTCGATCCGACCCGACAACGACACCGCCGCCACGGCCGCACCGCGCCGCCGAATCGGCACGGCCACGCATGCGATACCCGGAACCGACTCCTCATTGTCCACCGCGACACCCTGCCGGTTGCGGATGCGGCCGAGTTCGCGGTGCAGTTCGGCACGGTCGGCGAGAGTACGAGCGGTCAGCTGCGGGAGGCGATCGCGGAAGGACGCCTCCACGATGCTCGGTTCCAGCGTGGCCAGCAGCGCTTTGCCGAGTGCCGTACTGTGCGCGGGCATCCGGCCGCCGAGCCGAGTGGGCACGGTCGCGGCGAGCCGGCCGACCTTGTCCAGGTACAGCACCTCAGGCCCGTCCAGCACGCCGAGGTGACCGACCATGCCGGTCTGCTGACTCAGATCGTGCAGCAGCGGATTCACCACATCACGGATCTCGTTGTGATCGGCGGCAAGTCCACCCAGTTCGAGCGTGCGCACGCCGAGCCGATAACCACCTGGTGCGTGCGCCAGCCAGCGCAACCGGATCAGCTGGTCCAGGATGCGGTGCACCGTAGACCGCGGCAGCCCGGTGCGCTCGGCGAGTCCCACGAGGCTGAGCGTCGGCGTCGCACCGTCGAAAGCGTCCAGTATCAGCGTCATCCGCTCGATCATCGACACCGGAGGCTGGCCGGTCCGAGCCGCGACCTGTCCTGATCCGGTCGATAATTCCCCGGACTCGGGCTCGGTCGTCGCCTCGACCGCCATAACCAACCTCCACACGCGCTCGCGTAGAGCTTAGAAGTAATCGCCTCGCGCAGGGGCGATTCCCAGATTTCGACGAGCCACCAGCGATCCGGCGGCTACGTCCAGCGGTCGGTGCAGGTGCGAACCTGCCCGTGGTCAATCGGATCCGTGTGCGGACTCCGCGAGGTTGAACAGCCACTCGCGGGTGTAACGCTCGGCGAGCAGCGGCAAGTAATTCCTGACGGTGGCATGATCGGCGAAATGGTCGTACGACGAGTGCAGGTGATCCTCGATCGCCGCTTCGCTGACCACGCCGTCGAATTCGTCCTCCAAGCGCTCGGCGGCCGCTTTCAGGGCGAGGTCCTGATCAATGGTGGTGTCCTGGTGTGCGTCGTGGGTGGTGGGACGGTCGGTCATCACGATTTCCCCTGGTTGTGTGACGAGGTCGGCTCCACGGACGCCCTCGTGGCCGCACGACGGCGCCCATGATCCGGGTACCCGATCGTGCCGATTCGACACCGAACGGATCACTCCCCGCTTCGACACTCCGGCCGACGGCGAGGAATAGAACGCGTTCTTGTCTGACACAGCCCCGCGTGCCAGGCTCAACGGATGGATCTCGACGTCATCGAAGCCGTCCGCCAGCTGAAGTACCGCTACTTTCGCACCCTCGATCTCAAGAAGTGGGACGAGTTCGCCGACACCCTCGCCGCCGACGCGACCGGACGCTACGGCACCCACGCCATGGGCAGGCCGTTGCACCTCGACGGCCGCAACGCCATCACCGCGTTCATGCGGGAGAATCTCGGGCCCTCGGTCGTCACGGTGCACGTCGCCAACCATCCCGAGATCCGTGTCGACGGCGAAACGGCCACCGGCTCATGGGCTTTCGAGGATACCGTGATCGCCACCGAGTACGGCGTGCTGATCAGGGGAGCCGGGTACTACACCGACACCTACCGCCGGGACACCGATGGCCAGTGGCGTATCACCTGCACCGGGTACGAGCGCATCTACGAATCCATGCAGGCACTGTCCGACATACCCAGCTTCCAGTTGCTGTCCAACATGTGGGCATCCGAGAAATAGCGCCGGGCCGGAAATCGGTCCACTATCGCGCCGGTGGCGCTGGACGGCACGGGTGCGCCGGGCGGATGCTGCGGACATGTCCTCCCTAGCGCCTGACGAATACACGCTCGAAACCACCTACCTCAACACGGCCTCGTACGGTCTACCCTCCGCCCGAGCGCTGAGCGCCGTGCGCGACGCCGGCGCCGCCTGGGCCACGGGCCGTGGCGGGCCGGGGTCGTCGCTGGATCTCCTGGTGCCCGACCTGCGGGCCGGGTTCGCCCGCCTGGTCGACGGCGCGACCCCCGACGACGTCGCACTCGGCAGCGGCGTCGCGGGCCTGATCGCCCCGGTGGCCGCGGCACTGCCGCCGGGGGCTGAGGTGCTGTTGCCGGAGGGCGAATTCTCTTCGGTTTCCATGCCCTTCGTTTATCGCGGCGATCTCGTCGTGCGCTTCGTCCCGCTGCCGGAGTTGGCCGCGCAGGTGCGACCGGAGACCGCGCTGGTCGCGGTGAGCGTGGTCCAGTCCGCGGACGGCCGCGTCACCGACCTGGCGGAGCTGCGCGCCGCCACCCGGGCCAACGGCGCGCGGCTGCTGGTGGACGCCACTCAGGCCGCGGGCTGGCTGCCGCTGCGATTCGCCGACGCGGACTATTGGGTCTGCGCCAGTTTCAAGTGGTTGATCGGTGCACGCAGCGTCACGTTCTTCGCCACGGCGCCGGAGTTCGTCACCGAGCTGCGGCCGGTCGGGTCCAGCTGGTACGCCGCCGAGGACCGCTGGGCCGAGCTCTATCGTCCGGTCGCGTTGCCTCCGACGGCACGACGCTTCGACGCGACCCCGGACTGGCTCGGCGTCATCGCCGCGCTGGCGGGACTGTCGCTGATCGAGGAACTCACCGTCGACAAGATCGGCGCGCACAACCTGGAGCTGGCCGACCGATTCCGCGAAGGCCTGGGTGAACTCGGGTTCGAGCCCGTCGCGGCGCGCTCCCCCATCGTCTCGGTGCCCGGCGCGGCAGACGCGGCGGCGAAGCTGGAAGAGGCGAATGTGATCGCCTCGGCGCGGGCAGGTGGGCTGCGGTTCGCTTTCCACCTCTACAACAGCACCGACGACGTCGAACGGGCGCTGTCTGCGTTGCGCGCCAGATAAGCCGAAGAGCGCCTTCCGGGCCAAGGCGCCGGACACGCCCAACTGCCATCCGGCGCGTCGCGCAGGACCATACGCACAGCGGCCAGGCATGCCAACCAGCACCATCGCGTCGAATGCCTTGCAGCGGACACGGTCCGCGCCGCGGCGTCGCAGGACCGGACAGTACGATCCGCACGGCACCACGCAAGACCCACCGGCGCAATCCGAGCTCCGCGCGGGCAGGACTCACCAGCGCCACCCGTGTTCGGCGCAGCGCGGAACCAACCAGCCCTTTCGCGCTGGGCGCCGAGCAGAAACACGGCGCCATCCGCATTGCGCGGCGGCGCGGTCCGAATCGGCGCCCAACCGCGCTGGCGCAGGACCCACGGGCATCCGCGGCTGTGCCAGATAAGCCCAAGCGGCACCCGCGCTGTGCGTCAGGCCGGTTCAACCGGCACTGTCCGCTGCACCCCACGCAAATCCGCCGAGGAACCGGGGTTACTCGGCAGCTCCGCGCGGTTCAGCGGCTGCGGCGGTCTGCCGGTGCAGTGATCAATGGAAGATCGAGAGCGGTCAGAATGCCGGGCGGCGCCGCGACTACGGCGGGAACGGCATTGACGATGCGCATGCCGGTGGCCAGCAGGGTCGCGTAGTTGTGGTCACCGTTCCGGCTCGAGGCCACCAGGTCCATCGCGTAGCTGGGCTCGCCGGTGATCTCGACCCGGTAGGAGCCCTCGGGGTGGGCCGGCTGCGGCCAGTCCGGGCACAGGTCGGGCCGCAGGCGGGTCACGTGCTCCAGCACCGTGACGGGCGCGTCGCCGACCATGCCACGCACTTCGAAACGCAAGGCGGCAGCGGTGCCTTCGGCGATATGCCCGGTCGCGATATCGAACGACGCCGGCGCGGGGATACGCTCGTACGTCTCGGTGACGGCGTCGAGGGTGACCCCGATTCCCGCGGCAAGTTGGCGGACCGTGCCGCCCCAGGCCAGGGAGAGCACGCCGGGTTGCAACAGCATCGGGATGTCGTCGACGGGCTTGCCGAAGCCCATGATGTCGAACATGACCTCGCGATTGTCGTAGCTGGCGTAATCGACGATTTCCAGGCAACGCACCTGGTCGATGCGCAGGCAGGTGCCAGCGAGCGCGAGCGGAAGCAGGTCGTTGGCGAAACCCGGATCGATGCCGTTGACCCACAGCGACGAATTCCCTTGGGCGGCAGCCTCCTGCACGGGTTTCAGCAGTTCGTCCGGAAGCACGCCATAGGGGTACTGGAAGAACACCGGGGCACAGGCGACGACGTTGATTCCGGCGGCGAGAATGCGCTGCAGATCCTGTACGGCTTCGAACAGCCGGTTGTCGGTCATCGAGCAGTAGACGACGCAGTCCGGCCGCGACGCGAGCAAGGTCTCGGCATCGGTCGTCGCGGTGACGCCGACCGAATGATCCAGGCCCGCAAGCGTTCCCGCGTCCATTCCGGCTTTGGCGGGACCGGAGACCCATACGCCGGTCAATTCCAGGTCGGGGTGGGCGATGACGCCCGCCAAGGCATGTCTGCCGACATTGCCGGTACCCCATTGCACTACGCGATATGTCATGTCACAGATCCGGGATGGGGAGGTCGAGGTTCGGGATGATCAAGCCGCCGTCGGGCTCCAGAATCTTGCCCGTGAGGTACTTCCCCGCGGGCGAAACCAGATAGAGCGCGGCGGCGGCGATGTCTTCGGGTTCGCCGATGCGGTGCAGCGGCGTCTTGGATTCCAGTTCGGCCCGCATCGCGTCGTTGCCGGCGACGATCTCCAGCGCCGAGGTGAGGATCGCGCCGGGCGCTATCGCGTTCACCCGGATCCGCGGGTTCAGGTCGAGCGCGGCGAGCTTGGTGTAGTGGGCAAGGGCCGCCTTGGCGGTGCCGTACGCGGCGAAGGCTCGCCCGGGTAGGCGCCCCATGGTGGAGGTGATGTTCAGGATCGAACCGCCACCAGCGGTTTCCAGCATCCGCGGCACCGCGGCACGAACCAAGGCATGCGCATTGGTGACGTTGAAGGCGAACGCGTCGGTCAGTGCCTCGGGTGTCGTGTCCAGCAGCGGGCACGGCAGTGCGCCGCCCACGTTGTTGACCACGATATCCAGCCGCCCGAAGCGTTCGACCGCCGTCGCGGCGAGAGCTGCCGTGGCGTCGATGTCGCTCAGGTCCGCGGGCACCACGTGGGCCTGCCGTCCGGCGGCGGCAACCTGCTCGGCGACCTCGTCGAGCTGGCTCTTGGTCCGGGCGGCGATGACGACGTCCGCCCCCGCCTCCGCGAACGCGACGGCGATCGCCGCGCCGAGGCCTCGGCCCGCGCCGGTGACGATGGCGACCTGTCCATCGATCCGGAACCGATCCAGAATCATCCGGGCTCCCTACATGTCGAATATTCGACAGCTTGTGATCTAATATTCGTCATCGTAGGTCGCCCGCCAGAGTTGGGACAAGAGGTTGCGCAATGCCCGATCGCTCCGCGTCGCCGCCGACACGGCGAGTCATCGACATCGTGTCGCTGCTGGCGACCTCCGGTGAGCCGATCAGCGTCGCGGGCATCGCCGAGCGGCTCGGCATCGCCAGGGCGACCGCGACCGCGATCCTGACCGAGTTGGACGCGTCCGGTTGGGTGGTGCGCGACCCTGCTCGTGGCTACGGCATCGGACCCGCGCTGGCGGGATTGCACGGTGCGGCGCTGCCCCACGGTGTCGGCGACATCCTCGGCGCCCTGGCCGCCCGCACCGGATATGGCGCGACGTTCAGCCGCATCGAGCCCGATCGGCTCACCGTGCTCGACGTACGGCATGGTTCCGACCGTGTGGTTCCCGGAATCCCGGTGGGACATCGCATTCCGTTGCAGTTCCCGGCTGGGGCGAGTGTGATGCCGTGGCGTTCGGCGAGCGAGCAGAACACTTGGCTGGGCACCGCGACCGACGCGGATCGGCGCATGGCCGGCGCTCTGTCGGCACTGGTGCGTGATCGCGGCGTCGCCGTGTTCCGGCCCCGCGCCGACGACGCGGGCATGGTCGACTTGCTCGCCGATCTGCTCGGCGCGGTGGGATCCGAACTGCTGCAACCGCATCTACGTACTCGCGCTCTTCGTCAGCTCGCGGCGCTCACGTCACGGCCGTTCAGCCGGGCAGAGCTGGATTCGGATGAGGTGCTGCCGCTGAGTTATCTCGCGGCGCCGGTTTTCGATGCGAACGGCAGTGCGGCGTACGAGGTTCAGCTCGGACCATTGCGTACGGCGACGACTCGACGCGAACGGGATGATTTCATCGAGGCGACTCGTGCGACGGCGCGCGATTTGACGGCCGCGATCACTGCGGCGCGCCACGGGTAATGGGCATCAGTGGACGGCAGCGCATCGAAGCAATTGTTTTCCCGCAAAATGCCGAAAGGCCCTCGACGTTGTCGAGGGCCTTTCGTGAAGGATGTTCCGGCGGTGTCCTACTCTCCCACACCCTGTCGAGTGCAGTACCATCGGCGCTGGCAGGCTTAGCTTCCGGGTTCGG
>NZ_CBDIMS010000009.1:0-289719 GCF_965283145.1 Nocardia sp. Marseille-Q1738
CCAGCCGGAAAAATAGCTGACTTAAATACCCGACCCTCCACACGGGGGGTGAAGAGCCGGAACCAAAAATAATTGGCACTGACATTCATCGACACACTATTGAGTTCTCAAAGAACACACGCACACAGGTCCGATCCGGACTAGCCGAACCTTCTCTGGGGCAACTTTCCCAGTCTAACCAAGGAACCGAGCGAAATCAAGTCCGACCGGCCTATCCGGTTGTGCTGGTGTGTCAGGCGCTCCTCGTACGACCTCGTTTCCCGGTCCGTCCGCTCGGCTCGCGCCTTGCTTCCCGGCTCCGGGTCGGTGTCCGTGTCGCTCTGACCTGGAATAAGTTACGCGGCGGATAACGCTACGTCAAATCGCCTGAACAACGAGGTGTTTACGCAGGTCAGAGGCACGCGCCTGAGGCGGGCGGGAGCTTGAATCACACCGATGTGATTCAAGCCACCGCCATCTTCATGCACCTGCCCGCAAGACCCCGCCGAGGTTCTTCTTGCCGCGCCGCAGCACGAGCCATCGCCCGTGCAGGTAGTCGGCGTCGGCGGGAGTCCACTCGAGGTCGGAGATCTTGGTGTTGTTCACCGAAGCCCCGCCTTCGTTCACCGCGCGCCGCGCGGCGCCCCGGCTCTCGCACAGACCGGTCGCGACGAGCAGATCCACGATGGTGGCCTGCTCGCCGGGCTCCAGGCGCGCGACCTCGCCGTCGATCGCGGCCTCGCGCAGCGCGGCACCGAGGGTGGCGTCATCGAGGTCGCGCAGTTCGCCGCGACCGAACAGCGCCTGACTGGCCAGCTGTACCGCGCGGGTGTTCGCCTCGCCGTGCACCAGGGTCGTCATCTCCGCGGCCAGCCTGCGCTGCGCCTCCCTGGCGTGCGGGCGCTCGGCGGTCGCCTGCTCCAGCTCGTCGAGTTCCTCCCGGGACAGGAAGGTGAACCAGCGCAGGTAGCGCACCACGTCGGCGTCGGCCGTGTTCACGAAGTACTGGTACCAGGCGTAGGGACTGGTCATCTCCGGGTCGAGCCACAGGCTGCCGCCGCCGGTGGACTTGCCGAACTTCTTGCCGTCGGCGGAAGTCACCAGCGGGACGGTCAGCGCGTGCACGGACGCGCCGTCGACGCGGCGGTTGAGTTCGACGCCCGCGATGATGTTGCCCCACTGGTCGGAGCCGCCCACCTGCAGCGTGCAGCCGTAGTTGCGGCGCAGCTGGAGGTAGTCGTTGGCCTGCAGGAGCATGTAGCTGAACTCGGTGTAGGAAATACCCTCACCGTCCAGGCGCCGCTTGATGGTGTCGCGGGCCAGCATGACGTTCACCGAGAAGTGCTTGCCGATGTCACGCAGGAAGTCGACGGCGGTCAGCGGGCCGGTCCAGTCCATGTTGTCGACGATCACCGCGCCGGTCGGCGAATCGTCCAGGTCCACGAAGCGCTCCAGCTGGGAGCGGATCCGCCCGGCCCACTCCGCCACCGTGTCGGTCGAGTTCATGGTCCGCTCGCCGACGTCGCGAGGGTCGCCGATCAGACCGGTGGCGCCGCCGGCCAGCACGATGGGGCGATGCCCCGCGCGCTGGAACCGCTTCAGCGCGAGCAACGGCACCAGATGGCCCGCGTGCAGGCTGGCGGCGGTGGGATCGAAGCCGGCATACAGGGTCAGCGGCCCGGCGGCCACCGCCGCGCGCAAGGCATCCAGGTCGGTGGACTGCGCGATCAACCCGCGCCAGGTCAGTTCGTCGATGATGTCGCCGCTCACGCCGTCCTATCTTTCCGCATGAGGTCTCGGGTCCGGTCTGCGCCTCAGTGTCGTCACGCCACGCGGCGCAGGTCGAACGATTTTCCGGATGCTCCGCTCCACAGCGATCGAGTAGTCGGCACGAGACCGCCGGCGTCGAGCGCGCTGATCGGTGGCGATGACCAAGCCCGGCACGCACACCGGCACGGCTGCGATCAGCACCCGCTGCCGCTGCCCGCCGGAGAGCTGGTGCGGGTAACTGCTGCCACTCGCGCAGTCCCCTCGCTCGCGTGACATTGCTGGTTGCCGAGGGTCCGGTTGTCACGTCGGCTCGCCAGCGGTTCGCATCAGCTGGAGTCGTGGCGCCGACGGACCGGATACGGGAACCTCCCCGCTAACACGACGGGACGGTCGCCGGACCGGAGTCCGCCGACCGTCGTCACCGGTGGGCGCTCAGCGGGTGAGCGTTTCCCGCAGGGCGGCGAGGGTGTCGCGGCGCTGGTAGGCGATCCAGGCGAACACCACGGCCAGCACCAGCGGGAACGGCGCCAGGGCCGGTGCGTTCAGGATGAATGCCTGGGTGGCCGCGGCGAGCACCATGGTGACCGAAAGTCCCGCCGCGGCGAGCCCGCTCATCCGGGGCACCAGCAGGCCGATTCCGCCCGCGATCTCGACGACGCCGGTGAGGTAACGGAACCAATCGCCGAGTCCGATCTCGTCGAAGATCCGCACCGCGCCGGACTGGCCCACCACCTTCGGCAGCCCCGACGCGATGATGAGGAACAGACCGAGCAGGATCTGCAGCGTCCACAGGGTGCGGTTGAGGGCTTTGCCGGGGCGGGCGGCGACCGTGGGAGCGGCGATGGTGGTCATGATTCTTCCTCCAGGTCGGTCGCGCCGAGTGGTAGCGCGTTCGCCTGACAGGACGGCGCGCCGCGAGGGAATTCATCGCGCCGCGGCGAAAATCCTTCGCCTGGTGGTCATACCACCTTCGTCGTCGGCAGGGGCGCACGCGGACTGCGCCGGTAGACCGACACCGCGCGGGAGCCGGAGAGCCAGAACCGCCACGGCACGTCCGCCGCGGTGCTCACACCCACTCGGGGACCGCTGGCGATCTCGGTGGCATCGACCTGGCCGTTCAACTCCAGCCGGATCGGGGAGGACGGATCGAACAGCGCGGTTCCATAGTCGCTCAACGCGATTCCCAGTGCGGTACCGAAATTGCCTGGGCCACGGGCCAAATCGAGATCGGAACGGGCGCCGGGACGCCGGGATCGCACCGTCTCGAGTCCCTCGATCACTTCGCCGGAGCGGATCAGCACGGCGCTGGCGGTGCCGTCCGGTCCGCTCGTCACGTTCACGCAGGTGTGCATGCCATAGCTGAGGTACACGTACAGCATTCCGGCGGGACCGAACATCACGCCGTTGCGCTTGGTACGCCCGCGCCCGGAGTGCGAGGCCGGGTCGGGCCACGGCCCGGCTGGGTCTCCCCCGTACGCCTCGACCTCGACGATCCGTACCGCGACCGGCCCCGAACTCATGGTTGCCCCGAGCAGGCGACGGGCGGCGGCGGGCGGTTCGACAGCGAGTTCTTCAGCGGACACGACCGCCATTCTCCTCGATGGGCGCGACCGGCGCGCAGCCGCTCGAACGCCGGACCGCAGGGTTCTCACGGTGGTGCCGCTGGAGACCTGCCTGGCACCTGACGGCTGCGATTTCTCGGTCACCGAGCATGTGCCCGTATCGCTGCGCCGCGCCCGGTGAGCTCAGCGACAGAACGGAGCAGAGATCGAGTTCGATCCGCGCCGCACACTCAGAAGTACGTGCCGTGCCGGCCTGAGCGCAGCGTGACCAGGTCGTCGGCGATCACCGCCGCGTAGCCGACCACGACGATCGCGGCCAGCTGGGCCCAGGACACCCAGTAGACGCCGATCGGTGTGGTCGCCGCGACCGCGGCTGCCGCGCTGAGCCGGGCCCATGGGCGCGGCAGGCGCAGCGTCCGGCGGAAGAAGAACTGGCCGAGGAAGTACAGGGCGACACCGCCGGAGAGGGCGGCGGCCAAGCAGCGCCACCTGGGCGAGCGCCTGCCAGCCCGGGTGATGGGTGTAGACGTGCGAAAGCTGGGTGATGGTGAAGACGAAGACGAGATCGAAGAACAGCTCGAGTGTCGAAGCCCGCAGCTGCCCGCCGTCGGCGGACAGTTCCGCGCTCTGATCGGTCACGGCAGGAGCCTAGAGCGCGGGCGGCCATGCCGCGCGCGGACGAGGTCGCCGTTGAAAGGCGGATGGAGCACGAAACCCGCGACCGGTTCGCGGATGGTGACGACCATGGGACAAATGACCAGCCCAGGACGTGACTGCCCACAGTTGTGTCTTGGGTCACATATCGAGCAAGGTGGGCCGCTCCGCACCCTGACCGCTGCGGCGCGGGCATCAGGGGCAGGCCGGGGAGGAAATGGGGACGCTCCCGGATGTGTAGTGGCACTGCCGATTTCTACCGTCAGGCCATGTCTTCGGATTCCCGGCCGCGCAGAGGGCGGCGGTTGCTCCTGGTTCTCGTCTCGGTCGTGATGTCGCTGGCTCTCGTGATCGCCGGTGGCCTCATCTGGGTGTACCTCGAGGCGACCGTATCCACCGTCGGCAGTGCGGAATTCCGCGACGAACTCGCCATCCCTCCGCTGGCACCGTCGCGGATCGACCCCGACGGAACCCGGACCTTCGAGCTCGATATGCGTTCGGGGCGAAAGGAATTCCTGCCCGGACACAGCACGGAGACCTGGGGATTCAACGGCGACTATCTCGGCCCCACGCTGCGGGCACGGCGCGGGGAGAAGGTGGCGGTCACCGTCCGCAACAATCTGACAGAGGCCTCGACGGTGCACTGGCACGGGATGCATTTGCCCGCGGCCATGGACGGAGGTCCGCACCAAATGGTGGCGCCGGGCGCCGACTGGACGCCGAACTGGAGCGTCGATCAACCCGCGGCCACCCTGTGGTACCACCCGCATCCGCACGGCGCGACCGAAGACCACGTCCGGCGTGGTCTCGCGGGCATGTTCCTGCTCGACGACGACGTCTCCACCTCCTTGCCCCTTCCGGCGACCTACGGCGTGGACGACCTGCCCGTGATCGTCCAGGATGTGAAATTCAATGGCGCGGCGTTCGATTCCGCCCACGCGATATTCCGTGATGTCGGGTTCCTCGGCGATCGGACCATGGTCAACGGGACGCTGACGCCGTACCGGAACGTCGGCGACGAACTCGTCCGCCTGCGTCTGCTCAACGCCTCGACCGCGCGCACCTATACGTTCGAACTCTCCGACCAGCGACCGTTCGCGCTCATCGCCACCGACGGCGGCCTCGTGGAACGGCCGATCACCCTCGATCGGCTGCGATTGTCGCCGGGCGAGCGCGGTGAGATCGTCGTGCGGATGCGGCCCGGCGAGCGAACGGTGCTGCGCAGCGGCAAACTCGATGCCGGACTGGATTTCTGGACCCAGCGGTTCTCCGGCGGCGACGACACCTTCGACATCCTCGAACTGCGCGCGGCCGAGACGCTGCGGCCGTCACCGGAACTCCCCGCGACGCTGGCGCTCACCACCGCGCCGGACGGCGCCGATTCGACGCTGGAACGGCGTTTCGACCTGAATCTCGCCGGGATCAACGGCACACCGATGGCGATGGACCGCATCGATTTCGCGGTCACCCGCGGCACCGCCGAGACGTGGGTGGTGCGCAACAACGACGGTATGCCGCACAACTTCCACATCCACGACGTGCAATTCCGGGTGCTCACGCTCGACGACGGCCCACCGCCCGCCGCGCTGACCGGCGCCAAGGACACCGTTTTCCTGCCGCCGAACGTCACGGTGCGGCTGGCCATGCGGTTCGACGGCCCGGCCGATCCGGACTCGCCCTACATGTATCACTGCCACCTGCTCTGGCATGAGGACCTCGGAATGATGGGCCAGTTCGTGGTCGTGAACCCGGGCGAGACCGCCGGGACCCCGCCGCGCCAGCACGGCCACTGACTTTTCCACGGCGACACCCTTGCAGGTCGGCCGCCTGCGCGCTAAATTCATCACACAGTGAATTCAACACTCGATGAATTGAGGCGACCGTGTCGCAATCCACCTCTTCCCCCGCCGTCGAAGTCCGGGGCCTGCGGGTCCGCCGCGGCGGCCGCGAAGTACTGCACGATGTCTCGCTGACCATCCCGCGCGGCTCGATCACCGGGCTACTCGGCCCGTCAGGTTGCGGCAAGACCACGCTGATGCGCTGCGTCGTCGGCACCCAGATCGTCGAATCTGGGGACATCTCCGCGCTGGGGATACCGGCGGGCTCGGCGGCGTTGCGCCACCGCATCGGCTATGTCACCCAGGCGCCGAGCATCTACTCCGACATCAGCGTCCGCGACAACGTCGCGTACTTCGCCGCGCTCTACGGCCGTGATCGCGCCGACGTCGACGACGCGATCACGGCGGTCGGCCTCACCGAGAACGCCCACCAGCGCGGCGACGAGCTGTCCGGCGGCCAGCTGACCCGGGCCTCGCTCGCGTGCTCGCTGGTCGCCCAGCCCGATCTGCTGGTGCTGGACGAACCGACCGTCGGGCTCGACCCCGTGCTGCGCGTCGAGCTCTGGAAGCAGTTCCGCGAATTGGCGGCGAACGGGACGACACTGCTGGTGTCCAGCCACGTCATGGACGAGGCCGAGCACTGCGACCGGCTGCTGCTGATGCGCGAAGGGCGGCTGCTCGCCCAGCTCAGTCCGGACGAACTGCGCGCACGGACCGGCGAACAGAATCTGGAGACCGCCTTCCTCACCCTGATCACGATGGGACCGAACGCATGACCGCCACCCTCGAAGCCGCGCCGCGGCGGACGCCCACACTGCGCCCCTATGCCGCCACCACCGGCCGCATCCTGCGGCAGCTGCGCAACGACCACCGCACCGTCGCCATGATCCTTGTGGTTCCGGCCCTACTGATGGCGCTGCTGTACTTCATCTACAAGGACGCCCCGACCAACCCCATGAACCCGGTCGCGCTGTTCGACCGGGTCGGCATCAGCATGCTCGGCATCCTGCCGTTCATCGTGATGTTCCTGATCACCGCGATCGCCATGCAGCGCGAACGCACCTCGGGCACGCTGGAGCGATTACTGTCCACACCGCTGTCGAAACTCGACCTGCTCGCCGGATACGGCACCGCCTTCTCGCTGGCCGCGGCCGGTCAGGCCACCGTCGCCTGCCTGGTCTCCTTCGGTCTGCTCGGGCTCGACGCGGCGGGTAGTCCGGGCTGGATCGTGCTGATCGCGGTGGTCGACGCGATCTGCGGGGTGGCTCTGGGATTGCTGGCAAGCGCGTTCGCGCGCACGGAGTTCCAGGCCGTACAGTTCATGCCGGTTGTGGTGGCGCCGCAGATCTTCTTGTGCGGCTTGCTCGTTCCCCGCGACCAGCTGCCGGACTGGCTGGAGGTGATCAGCAACGTGATGCCGTTGAGCTACGCGGTCGATGCGCTGCAACAGGTTTCGACGCATCCGGAGGTCACCGGACAGATGTGGCGCGACTTGGCCATCGTCGCCGGATTCGCGATCGTCGCCCTGATCCTGGGCGCGGCGACGCTACGACGGCGGACCGCGTGACGGCAGGCAACGGTTCCGGCGGCGCCGAGCGGCCCATCCGCACCGGCCGCAGGCCGGGACAGTCGGGTGCCCGCGAGGCCATCCTCGCGGCCGCCCGCGCGCGGTTCGCCGACGTCGGCTTCGACAAGACCTCGATTCGCGCGGTCGCCACCGACGCCGGAGTCGATCCGGCCTTGGTGCACCACTACTTCGGCACCAAACAAGAGCTCTTCGCCGCGGTGGTGCAGCTGCCGGTGGATCCGGAGGCAACACTGCGGATCATCGAGTCGGCGCCGCTGAATCAGTTGGGAGAGACCATTCTTCGCGCCGTCGTCGCGGTGTGGGACTCCCCAGCGGGACCGGGTATCGTCGCGGCGGTGCGCAGCATCCTGGCCGGAAGCGACGATCCGGCCCTGGCCAGGACGTTCCTGTTGGAAGTCGTGCTGGAACGTGTCCGCAAGCGCATCGCCACCCCGGACGACGACGGACACAGGCGGGTCGCACTCGTCGCCTCACAGATGATCGGCGTGCTGGTGGGTCGCAAGATCATCGGCGTCGAACCGCTCGCGTCCATGCCCGCGCCCGACCTGGTCGCGGCGGTGGGCCCAACGCTGCAGCGCTACCTGACCGGGGACATCGGAGAAGAACTGGCGTCCGGGTGACCTCGGCGATCACCGCGGCCGGTCAATCGACGACTTCGACGATGTCACCGGGCCACAGATACTCGTAGAACGCTTTGGCGCCTTCATGCGTCATCCGGACGCAACCGTGCGACTTCTTCTCGATCGGACCGACGTGGAAGGCGATGTCGCCGTTGAAGAAGACCGCGTACGGCATCGGAGCGTTGTGCATCGTGCTCCAGTGGAACTCCTTCTTGAACGACACGCGAAAGACACCGGCCGGCGTCTCGTATCCCGGCATTCCGTGCGAAATCGGCGTCGGACCGTAGACCACCCGGCCGGCGTCCATCAGCCAGGCTTCGTCGGTCGACAGCCGCATACACGCGCGGGCGGCGGTGGAGCAGGGCGCCACGGGCGGTGGCGGCGGTGGCGGCGGAATCAGTGCGGGCAGACCCGGAATGTCCGGGCCACCCGGCCAGAGCGGTTCGGCCGATGCGGGCGCGGCCACGACCAACCCCGCCGACACCACACCACAGGCAATCGCACATCGAGCTGTCCAGTTACGTAAACGCAAGCTGCCCATACGTTCCCGACCTCTCTCCCCTTACGCCCCCTGTGTTGCTCAGCAGGCTGGTTCGAGCGCCCGACGCCGGAGCGTGCGGACCTTCGCGAGGTGTAAATGATCATGGCGGACCCGGCTTCGGAGGGTCAACGGTCCTAAACGAACGTGACTCATCCGTTGCCGAGTGTCCACCTCGCGCGCCTGGGAGCGGGCAGAGCGGGGTTCAGCGGAACGTGCGCAGGATCAGATGTCGGCCTGCGGCGCGGTGAACGCTTCGTGCTCGGCGTCGGTGACGTCCCTGGCCTCGTCGATGAGCAGGACCGGAATGCCGTTCTCGACGGGGTATGCCCGGCGCAGGCGCGAGTTGTAGAGCAGCGCGCTGCCGTCGGCGGAACGAACCAGCCGCAGCGGTCCTTTGTCTTGCGGGCAGGCCAGCAGGCTCAGCAGTGTGGCATCCAGGGTGGTGTGCTCAGACATAACTGGAAACCTACCTTCCGGCCGAATCGGATGGGGAACCGTCCGTGGCGGATGCGGGCGCGCGGCGAAACGAGATGTGGCGGTGCCCGAAGAAACTCGCGACAGCCACCAGCGCCATTACCCCGATCGCTGACGGGATGCTCGGCAGATGCAGGACCGAGACCCCCATTTGGAGCAGCGCCATGTTCATCAGCAGTCCGCCGGAGTTCACCGCGACGAAGGCGACGAAGTCCCGGACCAGCCGACCCCGCACGCGGAATACCAGGGTCCGGTGCAGGACGAACGCCACGACCACGCTGACGCCGTAGGCCGCCGCGGGTGCGACGGCGGCGGGTACCCGGTTGCCGAGCACTACCAGCCACATCACCGTCAGTGCCATGCCGAGCCCGGTGTTCACCATGCCCACGAACGCGAACGCGATCTCCTGGCGCCGCACCAATCGCAACAAGGGCCCCTGGTCCGGATCCCCGCCGGGCCCGGCGTTCGTCGCGAACGCGGCCAGAGGCGCCATCGCGTTCGTGGCGTCGAGACGCCGCATGATTCGCGCCCGCGCCGCTGCGCCCGCGCTCATCGGACAGCGTCCGCCAGATCGGACTCCGGAGTGGCAGTCGAATCAGGTAGCGAGGGCTCATCGGTCGCGTCGGCCGGACGGTCCGTCCGCCGCTTGCCGCGCAGGTACGCCCATGCCAAGACACCGACGCCGACCATGCCCAGCAGTGCCGCGGCCACGCCGAGCTGCCAGCCGGGCGGCCGCCAGGTCAGCACCAGCTCACCACCCGTCGTGCCAGCCGGGATATCCACGGCGACAAATGTTTTCGCCATGAGTGTGGCGGGGATTTCGCGACCGTCGAGCGTCACGCGGTAGCCCGGCCAGCCGAGCCGGGCGAACACGACCCGTCCGCCATCCGGGGAACTCACTCGCACCCGGCTGGTGGTATCCGATTCGGCGATCGAGCTCGCGGTCCCGCCCTGGACTGCCGCGATTCGGCCGTTCTGGGTAGAGATCAGGCCGTCGCTGCGTTCCAGCACCGAGATGTACTTTTCGTGTCCCGGGTAGTCGGCCCATGTCCAACCCGATGGCGCGGGCTGCTCGCGCGCGTCCGGGTACAGGGCGCGATGCAGCACGACCCGGTCGATCTTCATCAGGTCGACGATGGTTTTGCCAGTGGTCGGTTCGGTCGCGAAAGCGCGCCGGTAGGCGTCGGGGCAGACGCTGGTGTCCCAGCGCATGCACAGCGTCTCGCCGAACCAGTAATGCCCGTTCGGGGTGTATCCGCTGACATACGTCAGCTCGAGGTCCTTGGCGTAATTGCCGAACACCAGCGACCCGTAGGCGCCACGCAGGCTCCGATCGTCCGGCGGGATGAGCATGCGGTCGCCGAGTTGCAGCGTCGTCCCGGGGAAATCGGGGAACGCCGCCTTCATCTCCGACCGGTTCTCCGGCAGATTCCAGCCCATCGGCGTCGGCTGAGCCGCCCACACCTGCACATAGGCGATCGGGAACACCGACACGATCACCAGCGCGCACGCGGCGACCACGCCGCGACCGCGGGCCAGCCGGACCACCGCCGCCCCGAGCGCGGCAATGCCCAGCGCCGCGACGACGTGCCAGATCACCTCCTGCGGAGCCGCGGAGACCGATCGCGCCCACAACAGACCGATGAGCGCCGCCGCCGCGACACCACGCCGCCGCCAGTCGTCGAACGTCGCGAAACGACCCAGCAGCACGCACACCAGCACCAGCAGACCCAGGGCGACCATCGGCAGCACGCGGGCGGGCCAGCGCAGCGGACCGATCGCGCCGGGACCCGCGGTCCACATCAGCGCCATCGCCGCGAACAGGGCGGGCGCGACCAGCTCGCGCGCCGCGTCGAGCGCTTTGCGCCAGTCCACGAAGGCCAGCGCCGGGATCAGGAACCACGCGATGTAGACCATCGGCATCGGCTGCACGTAGCCCCACCAGGAGTTGAACGCGGGCAACGTGCTGGGCAGGCTCGCGTTCAGCGACTCCGACCACGGCACGGTGAAGAACTGGTCGTTGTTGATCTGTGCGGTGCCGCGCCAGGTCACCTTCGCCGACAGCATGCTCGGCAGATAGGTCGCCGAACCGGCCAGTGCGGCGCAGGCTGCCACCGTGAGCAAGCGCAGCGACGGCCGCCACGCCTTCTGGTGGACGAGTTCGCCGATCGCGACGGCGCCGATCATCAGACCGGCCTCGACCGCGGGGAAGATGTACTGCACCGAGATGGCCAGATACAGGAAGACGAACGTCGGGATCGGCCCGCTGTTCCCGCGGGCGTAACGCACGCCGGAAACCCACGCGTGGGCCAGCCAGGCCGTGCCGGTGAACGCGGTCATCCAGCTGGATTCGTCGAAGAACAGCAGCCATCCGGTGAACGGGATGGCGACGCCCGCGACGGCCGCCCAGGGCGCCTTCGCCGCGTAGGCCAGGCAGATCCGATAGACGCCGAGCCCGAGGATGATCGCGAAGATCAACTTCACCACGGTGGCGTACAGGGCGAGATTGTCCACCGAAGGCGCGATCAGGTCGATCAGCAGTTGCGGCGGATTGAGCAGGCCCGCCTCTTCGATGGTGTAGTTGCCCGCCATCCAATGCTCGGGAACGAGCGCGGGAAACCGTCCCTCGCGCAGGTACCGACCCAGCATCACCCATAGCGGCGCGTACTGCGACTCGGTGTCGTCGGTATAGAAATGGCGAACGTTCGCAAGGAGAACCGCTGCGTATCCCGCGACCACACCGAGCGCGGTGACGATGCCCCAGGTGAATACTTCCCGCGAAGCGAAGGTTCTACGTTCGGCCACGAGTCACAGACCCTACAGGCAACGCTGCGCTATCCCGGCCAGCCCGTGCCGGGAACGCGACGCGATGGCCTGCTGCCCTTTGGTCCGGGACGTTGGTTGCCCCGCTGCACCGGACATATGCCGCGCATTGGACTCCACGACGACTCTGGCTCAGCCGCCGAACGATTCCTCAGCCCTACCCCGTCGCGCCGGCGGACCGGACCTCGGGGCGACGGCGGAACGAGATGTAGCGATGGCCGAAGAAGCTGGCGACCGCGACCAGGCCCATCACCACCACCGCGGACGGAATTCGCGGCAGATGCAGTACCGCGACCGCCAGCGAGAGCAGCACCGTATTCATCAGCAACCCGCCGGAATTCACCACGACGAACCCGGCGAAATCGCGCAGCACCCGGCCACGTACCCGGAACACCAGGGTCCGATGCAGGACGAAAGCGACGACGATGCCCATGCAATAGGCCAGCACGACCGAGACGGCCGGTGGCCACGCGTCACCCAGCACAGCCAGCCACGCCACGGTGAGGCCGATACCGAGCAGGGTGTTGCACACGCCGACCAGGGCGAAGGCAACCTCCTGCCTGCGCACGACGCGCACCAGCAGTCCCGCCGGAGGCCCATCGGCCGCCGCCGCGCTCGGGTTCGCGGTGGCGGCAGGGCGTGCGTTCGCCCTCACGAAACGACGTCCGCCAACTCGCGGTCCGGCTCGGTGGGAGTCGAATCATCGGTCGGCTCCGGCGCCTCGCGCCGCCGCGTGCGTACGTGCAGCCACTGCAGCACGCCGATGCCGAGCATGCCCGCCAGCGCGGCGGCGATGCCGATCTTCCAGCCGGGCGGACGCCAGGTCAGCACCAGCTCGGCGTTCTGCGTGCCCGCCGGAACTTCGACGGCGACGAACGATTTGGCGACCGTCGTCATGGGAAGCGACTGGCCGTTCACGGTGACCCGGTAGCCCGGCCAGCCGAGCCGGGAGAATACGATCCGGCCGCCGTCGGCGGACGACACCCGCACCCTGCTGGTGGTATCGGTTTCGGAGATCGAGGTCGCGGTCACGCCCGTGGCGTCGGCGACGCGGCCGTTGGTCGTCGAGATCGGACCGCCCACTCGTTCCAGCACCGCGATGTAGCGCTCATGACCGGGGTAGTCGACCCATTTCCAGCCCTCCGGCGCGGGTTGATTCGGCGCGTCCGGGAACAGCGCGCGTTGCAGCACCACCCGGTCCAGCTTCATCAGGTCGACGAGCGGCCGCCCCGTGGCCGATTCCGGCGCGAACATCCGCCGGTAGGCATCCGGGCAGACGCTGCCGTCCCAGCGCATGCACAGCATCTCGCCGAAATAGAAGTGCCCGCTCGGCGTATAGCCGTTGACGTAGGTGAGTTCGACCCCTCGGGCATAGTTGCCGAAGACGAGCGAGCCGTAGGCGCCGTCGACGCTCTTGTCCTGCGGTTGCAACAGACCACGGTCGCCCAGCTGGATGGTGGTGCCCGCGAAATCCGGGAACGCCGCCTTCGCCTCCGACCGCTTGGCCGGCAGGTTCCAGGACATCGGCGTGGGTTGCGCGGCGCTGACCTGGAAGTAGGCGATCGGGAACATCGCGAGGATGGTCAGTGCGCAGGCCGCCGCGGCGCCCTTGGTGCGCCCCAGCCACACCGCCGCGGCCACCAGCGCGGCGAGCGCGACCGCCGCGACCACGTGCCACACCCAGTCGTGCGGGTCGGCGGAGAAGGACCGCACCCACAGCGCCAGGATCAGCACGCCCGCCGCGATCCCCCGATTCTTCGCGTCCCGCACCGTGCCGTAGCGACCGAGCAGCACGCACACCAGCACGAGCAGACCGATGGCCAGCATCGGCAGCACGCGAGCGGGCCAGCGCAGCGGCCCGACCGAACCGGGACCCGCGGTCCACATCAGCATCATGATCGCGAAGATCGCCACCGCGCTGAGTTCCCGCCACGCCTCCCGGGCGCGGCCCCAGTCGACGAACGCCAGCGCCGGAATCAGGAACCAGGCGATGTAGGTGACCGGAAGCGGCTGCACGTAACCCCACCACGAGCTGAACGCGGGCAGCGAGCTGGGCAGGCTGGCGTTCAGCGACTCCGACCACGGCACCGTGAGGAACTGGTCGTTGTTGATCTGCGCGGTGCCGCGCCAAGTCACCTTCGCCGAGAGCATGGAGGGCAGGAAGGTCAGCAGACCGGCGAGCCCGGCACAGCCCGCCGCGACGGTCAGCCGCAGCACGGGCTGCCACTTGCGCTGGTACACCCGCTCGCCGACGGCCACTGCCAAGAGCATCAGCACCGCCTCGACCGCAGGGAAAATGTACTGCGTCGAGATGGTCAGATACAGATAGACGAAAACCGGGATCGGCCCGCCGATACCGCGCGTGTATCGCACCGACGCCGCCCACGCGTGCACCAGCCACGCGGTGCCGGTGAGGGCGGTCATCCAGCTGGCTTCGTCGAAGAACAGGAAGAAGCCCGACAGCGGCAGCGCGATGCCCGCCGCCGCCGACCAGGACGGACGCCCGCCGTAGACCAGGCACACCCGGTAGACGCCGAGCGCGGCGATGATCGAGAAGATCAGCTTCACGACGGTGGCGTACAGGGCGACGTTGTCCACCGAGGGCGCGATCAGATCGATCAGCAGCTGCGGCGGATTGAACAGGCCCGCGTCGTCCATCGTGTTGTTGCCCGACATCCACTGCTCCGGCACCATCACCGGGAAGGTGCCCTCGCGCAGCGCGCGGCCCAGACCGACCCACAGCGAGGTGTACTGGGATTCGGTGTCGTCGGTGAAGAAATGCCGGACGTTGGCGAGCAGGACAGCGACGTAACCCGCGACCACTCCGAGCGCGGTGATGGCCCCCCACCGGTAGACATCTCGCCGCGAATAGACATCCTGCCGCGAGCCGAGCACTGCACTGTCCGTCACGAGTTCCAAACCCTACAGGGCCGCTCTCGGCTTGGCATCGGTCGAGCGACGCCACCATGATGAGGGCATGATCAGCTGCTCCGGTAGCCGGAAACCGCACCGTGCTAGAGTCCACACCGGTTCGGGCTCTGCAGTCCTGCAACGAGTACCGGCACGCACCGTCATCGAAAGTCGATCCAGCTGATGCCGATTCCCCCTGCCCGTGCACTCCGTTCCGGCGCCCCCGCGACGAACGGTGATCCGGCTCGGCCCGGCCCGGACCGGCCGCACACGGTATCGGTGGTCGTGCCGGTGTACCGGGGCGAGGACACCATCGCCGGACTGGTCGCCGAATTGCACGGTTTGACCCGCCCCACCGAAACTCCCGGCGGTATCACGTTCACCGTCAGCGAGATCATCCTCGTGCACGACCACGGTCCCGACCGTTCCGACGTGGTGCTGCAGGAACTGGAGCAGACCTACGCCGAGGTGCGCCCGGTCTGGCTCAGCCGCAACTTCGGGCAGGACGCGGCCACGATCGCCGGGATGTCGGCCGCGGCCGGCGACTGGATCGTCACCATGGACGAGGACGGTCAGCACGACCCTCGCTTCATCGGCGCGTTCCTGGACACGGCGCTGGCCGAGCGAGCCGACCTCGTGTACTCCAAACCGAGCAACACCCGGCCGCACGGCTTCCTGCGGAATCTGACCTCACGCGGGGCCAAACTGGTGCTCGCGACGCTGTTCGCGTTCCCGGATTCCACCCGGTTCGAGAGCTACCGGCTGATCCGCGGTGACATCGGCAGGCAGCTCGCCGAGGTCGCCTCCAACGGCGTCTACCTCGACGTCGCGCTGACCTGGGTGGTCGGCGCCGTCGCCCAGGCGCCGGTGGTGCTGCGCGCCGAGGGGCGCGAGGAGTCCGGCTACAACTACCGCCGCCTGTTCTCACTGTTCTGGAAAATGGTGCTGTGCAGCGGGACGCGGGGCCTGCGGCTGGTCAGCCTGCTCGGCGTCACGCTCGCCCTGGCCGGCGTCGTGATGGCCGCCGTGGTCGTGTTCGAGGCGCTGACCACCGATGGCTGGGCGCCCGAGGGCTGGGCCTCGACCATCGTCGTGCTGCTGCTGTGTTCCGGCGCCGTGCTGTTCTCGCTCGGACTCATCGCCGAGTATCTCGGCGTCGCCCTGCACATCCTGGTGGGCAAACCGCTCTATCTCACCGTCGAGACGCCGACGCCGCGTCCGGCCGATGCTTCGGAACTGACCGCGACCACCGCCAGCAGGGGGACCGACCGGGTTGAACACTGACCGCGTCATTTTCAGCCGCCCGTTCCGGGCGCGCAGGGAACTAGCCAATCTGGAGGCGGTGCTGGCCTCCGACCACAGCCACGGCGACGGGCAGTTCACCGCTTCGGCCACCGCGAAGCTGAAGACCATCACCGGCGCGCCGCACGCCCTGCTGACCACCTCCTGCACCTCCGCGCTGGAGATGTCCGGCCTGCTGCTGGAACTGGGCCCCGACGACGAAGTGATCGTGCCCAGCTTCGCGTTCACCTCCACCGCCACCGCCATGGCGTTGCGCGGCGCCACCTGCGTCTTCGCCGATATCGACCCGGCCACCGGGAATCTGGACCCCGCTTCGGTCGCCGCCCTCATCAGCGAGCGGACCAAGGCCGTTGTGGTCATCCACTACGGCGGCGTCGCCGCCGACATGGCCGGGTTGCTGGAGCTGGCGAACGCGCACGGCTTCGCCGTCGTGGAGGACAACGCGCACGGTCTCGGCGGCACCTGGCGCGGCCGGCAGCTGGGCACCATCGGCACGATGGGCACGCTCAGCTTCCACGACACCAAGAACGTGCACTGCGGCGAGGGCGGCGCACTGCTGCTCACCGACGAGATCCTGATGGCCAGGGCCGAGATCATCCGGGAGAAGGGCACCGACCGGGCCCGATTCCTGCGCGGCGCGGTGGACAAGTACTCCTGGCAGGACATCGGCTCCAGCTACCTGCCCAGCGAGCTGAACGCGGCCGTGCTGGACGCGCAGCTGGACGAGTTCGACACCATCCAGACCGGGCGCCACCGCGTGTGGGACACCTACGCCGCCGCCCTCCCGGACTGGGCCCGGCGCAACGACGTGCGCCTCATGTCGGTGCCCGCCGACCGCGGGCACACCGCGCACCTGTACTACCTGCGCACCCCGACCGAACGCCGCCGCGACGACCTCATCGCCCACCTCGCGGCGCAGGGCATCTCGGCGCCGTTCCACTACATCCCGCTGGATTCCAGCCCGGCGGGCTTCAAACTCGGCCGCACGCCGCGGCCGTGCCTGCACAGCGCGGAGTTCTCCGCGACCGTCGTACGTCTGCCGCTGTGGCCGGGCCTGACCGACGCGCAGGTCGCCCGCGTCGTGGACGCGGTCACGGCGTTCACGGTGTGAGCCCGGGTCGCTCCGCGACAAACCCGGAGCACGTCGAGCTCTTCCCACCACCTGCGATGAGGGATGCTGCACCACCTGCGCCCTACACCCGGGGTACGGAGTGCTCCGGATCGGATTCCGGCCTCACGCAGCAGGACGTAGAGCTTCCCCCTGTCTGCCCGTGACGACGCACCGCCTGCGGCCCACACTGGTACGGAGTGCTCGGAAGCGACAAACGACCAGTCGTGGACGTGGTCCGGGTGGGGTGTCCGATCCGCAGCGATGAATTCAGGTTCCGCCTCAGGCGCTGAGCACGTAGAGCTTCTCCCTGCCACCCGCGATCAGGGATTGCCGCACCACCCGTTGACCGTACCCGGTGAAGAACTCGTCCAGTGTCCGCTCGGTGAAGCGGTGGGCCTGTTCGCCGTCACCCGCGTCGGTGAACCGCTTGCCGATGGTGGCGAGGACCGGATTGTCGCTGGTCGCCAGGTTGCGGACCGGTTCGGCGACGATCACCTGCTCGGTGGCCGCCGCGAGCATCCGATCGATCACCGGCCCCGGCTCGGGAAGGAAATGGTAGAGGCTGGCCTGCATGATCACGTAGTCGGCGGCGGGGAGCGGCTCGTCGGAACGCAGGTTCCACACTGTGCCGTGCCCGCCCGCCTCGGTCACCCGCGCGACGAAACGCTCGTTCAGGTCGAGGCCCGTGTAGTCCACCGACTTGCGGCGCAGATAGCGGGTGTAGAGCGTCGCGGGGCCGCAGCACAGGTCGACCACACTCGCCCCCGCGGGGACGAGTTCCGCGATGGCGCGATACCGAGCCGTGTAATGCCTGCCGTACAACCCGCGCATCAGCACCTCGTAGACGGTCCCGTTGCGGTAAATGAGGCTCGTTCTCACAAGGAATCACTATGCCATTGGCCGGTGAATCGCGTACTTCGGCAATGTGACTGGTAATACTCGGCCGACGGGAGCTCTATGCCCGGTTAATCGCCGAACAGCGTGCGCGCCCGGCTCTCGGTGAGGACCTCGTAGGCGTCCGACGCGCGGTTGTACCACCAGGTGTCCGGCCCTGGCGTCGGTCGCCCGGCCTCCTGCACCGCACGGGTCGAGGGGCGGTAGGACGTGCTGCGCGGGATGTCGTCCACCAGGTACACCAGGTCGGGACGCTGGTCCGGTTCCAGTGCGCGCACCGCCTCGGTGATGTCCTTGGGTTCGAGTCGGAAGCCCTCGCGCACGCTCACCGCCGCGACCGCGACGCAGTGGTCGCCGACGTCGAGGCCGTAGGCGACCTCCATGTCGACGGCGGTGATGTCGTTGAGCACGTCGACGATCGGCTGGCCGAAGACCGGGCCGCGGCGGGTGCGGATCACCGTGTCCGTGCGGTCGATCAGCCAGTAGTCGCCGTCGCTGTCGCGGCGGAACAGGTTCTCCGTCGGCATCCACGAGTCGCCGGCGGTGAACACCCCGCGTAGACCGCCCGCGGAGATGTCCACGCCCTCGGACGCCTTGCCGATCAGCAGTCCGACCTCGTTGTCCGCGCAACGCCGGGCGAAACCGGACGCGTCGAGGAGGATTCTTTCGGTGATCGGGTCGTAGGCCACCAGTTCCACCTTGGCGGTGCCGGGCACCGGCCTGCCCTTGCAGCCGCGCTTCGCGCCGGTCACGTTGGCCAGCACCACGTCGCCTTCGATGGAGGCATAGAACTCCAGCACGCGGGCTGGCTCGAACTGCTCCACGGTGCGCCGCCACAGCCCCGCGGGCATGCCGGAGCCGATGAACAGCCGGATCGGGTGGCGATGGCCGGCCGGGAACACCTCGGCGTCGAGAATGTCGCGCAGCATGGTCCAGGTGTAGGTCACCACGGTGACGCCGTAGCGGTGTACCTCCTCCGCGAAGCGCTCCGGATCGAGTGAACGCGCCAGCGCGATCCGGCTGCCGCCCGCGACCGCCCCGCCGAGGCTGACCAGCAGTCCGGACGAATGATGCAGTGGCGCAAGGCAATACACCGTATCCCTACGGTTCAGGTCGGCTGTGGTTGCGGTGCCGAACGCCGACAGCGCCCACCGATGATTGGTGATGTACTTCGTCTCCAGCCGGTTGCCGGTGCCGGTGACGAGCACGAACGCCAGCTCGCGGGCCAGGCCGGGATCCGGCCGGTACCACGCGGGCAGCGGCACCTGGGTGGGATCGATCTGCTCGAGGTCGATCATCCGGTCACTGGCGGGAATCGCCAGCTCGCGCGCGACGCCGCCGCCGAGCACCAGCACCCTGGCGCCGGTCGCGGCGGCTTGCCGCAGGTTCTCCGGATCGGAGATCAGGGTTTCCACGCCGGTCAGCTCGATCGCGTGACTCAGTTCGCTGCTCGGAGCCAGCAGCACCGCCACCGCGCCGAGCCGGGACAGCGCCGCCACGGCGGCCAGTGCGCTGGGCCGGGTCTCCATCACCACGCCGACACGCATCGCAGGACGCACGCCGACCTGGATCAGGCCGCGCACGACGTTGTCGATACGCGTGTTGACCGCGGCGTTGCTGTGCACCCGGTCGTCGAACAGGAACAAATCCCGCTGCGGAGCGCGCCGCGCCTGTTCGGCGACCAGGCGGCCGAGCGAGATCCTGGTGTGCGGCTGGATCATGCCGAGGCGGGTCAGCCTGGGCAGCGCCCGCGCCGCCTCGCCGGCCAGCTCGATCGAGCCGCGCACGGTGTTGTTCGCGATGCCCTCCAGCGCCTTCCCCACCCCGGTGCCCGCCTCCGCCAGCGTCGCGGCGGTGTGGATCACGCGGGTGGCCGCCGAGCGCGGGCGGTTGTTCGGCACGTGCTCGGCCATCGGCACGATCTCCGGCGGCAGCGGCTTGCCGCCGTTCATCCACTGGACCCACTCCCGCACCAGCGGCCAGGTGTGGTTGGTGGCCATGCTCCCGGCCACCAAGCCGAAGTGCCCCGCGACCAGCGTCGCCTCGTAGACCTCCGCGTTCGGCGCGGCACGGACGATACCGCGCACCGCGGCCGGTTGGCCGATGTCGTCGACCTCGCCGACGAACGCCAGGATCGGGCATTTCAGCTCGGCCAGTGAGACCGGCTGATCGCGGATCACGAAACCACCGAGCATCAGCCGGTTGTGCGCGACGAACTGCTTGAGCAGATCCGCCGCGGCCGGCCCCGCGTAACCGACCCAGCCTTCGCTGTTGAGGAAGCGCCGCTGGCGCTCCTTCGGCAGCAGGGCCTCCCGGTCGTGCAACTGACGCAGGAAATCGATCCTCGACTTGGCGGTCTTCACCGGATCGAGCAGCTGGAAGCCGATCCGCACCATGGAGTCGGTGATCGGCAACCGGGTGACCACGTGGTCGGCCAGGAAGTCGGCGACATCGGAGACCATGCCGTAGGGCAGCCCGAACGGGATGCCCGCGACGATGTCGACCGGGGCGCCGAAGGTGACGATGCTGTCCACGCCTTTGCCGTACCGGTAGGCGGCGGTCTGGTAGGCGAACATGCCGCCCTGGGAGTAGCCCATCAGGTGCACGCCGCTGCCGGTGGCCTCGGTGACGGTGTCGATCGCGCTGCTGATCGCCAGTACGTGGTCGGCGAGGTCACGCTGCCAGCCGCCCTCCTCGCTGGCGGGTGAGCCGAAATCGACCACCCAGCAATCGACTCCGCCCTGATGCAGGATGCCGACGGCGCCGCCTTCGGCGTTCACGTCCCAGATGTCGGCGTTCACCATGAGCGGGGGAACCAGCAGGGCAACGGGACGGCCGGGGGTGGTGTCGTCGGGGAAGTAGTGGCGCAACCGGTACATGCGTCTGCGCTCCACGACCTCGAACGGAGACGCGTCGACGTCATGGGTCAACCCGCCGAAGCGGATGACCTCGAGGCCGTTCTGCGCGGTTGCCATCAACCGCTGCACCGAACCCACCACATCCTTCGCACTCAACTTCACCATCGCTCCTGGCCCTACGCTTGAACGTGACCCGCATCACACACCCCGAGGTGTTCAGACGAGCTTCCCATACCTCATGTCCATTATGTGTCCGCTGTGACACGTCACATGACCGGCGCCACGATCAGCCTGCCGTGACATCCACGTACCTGCTCGCGAACGCGTTCCTGCCGAGCTCATCGCGGAACGGATGGTCCAGCGCGGCGATCAGAGCGGTCATCGAGCCGAGGAACAACGCGAACAGCGCTCCGAGCAGCAGGTGCGGCGGCGAGCAGGCCGCGGCAGACGCCGCCGATGGTAGGCAGCGCGGTGACCATGTCGTCGCGGCCCTGCTCCGGCCCGAACGTCCGCGGCGCGTACGGCCCGGCGGGAAACACCAGCGCCAGTGCGATCGCCGAACCGGCGATGAACCTGAAGCCCGGCCAGATAGGCAGCCGGTGGATCCACGTGGACACAGCCGCCGAAGAGAGCTAATCACCAGCGACCAGAAGGCAATTCGGCGATACATCCCAGGACGCAACCCACCGTTACCGGAATCGACCGCGTGTCGTGACCATCCGGCGGACCCGGGAGGCATCTTCGAAATTTCTCTGTGCACAGGCGGTTTCGCGGTCTACCATTGACGACGTCTGGAACGCCCTGGTGCGTAGGCGATTTCGTTCGAAGAGCTTCGCAGACTCCGTGTCTGCTGATTTGTTGTGAATACCCAGCGACTCTGAACTATCGACCCCCCAAACCCGTCACCATCGATTGTCTCGGTGGCCGTCTCGAGGTGAGGACTCACGCATGACCATAGAAATGCCGGTCCAAACGGAAAACAACGCGCGCAAGAGCCTCAGTACCAGCACGGCTGGGCTGCTCGCGCACACCACCAAATCCGAACCACAGATGCAGGGCATCAGCTCGCGCTGGCTCACCCGCGTGCTGCCATGGACGCAGGTCAGCGGCGGTGTGTACCGCGTGAACCGCCGCCTGACCCACACCGTGGGCAACGGCGAGGTGGAATTCGTCATCGATGGCTCCACCGCGCGAGTCATACCCCAGGAACTGCGCGAGCTCCCGCCGCTGCGGAACTTCGATGACGATGCGGTTCTGGCTTCCCTCGCACGGCATTTCGAACAGCGCGATCTCGAACCGGGCACTGTGATAGCGGAATTCGGAAATCCGATGGATCAGGTCCTGCTGATCGTGCACGGCAAACTGAGCAAGATCGGATCGGGCGAATACGGCGAGCAGACCAAACTCGGCATGCTGGCCGGGGGTGATTTCTTCGGCGAGGCCATGCTCACCGACCCGTCGGCGATCTGGCCGGTCACGGTCAAGACCGTCACCAGGACGACCCTGCTGGTTCTCCCCCGGCAATCACTCGCCGAGCTGCTCGACAGCGCCCCAGCGCTGCGTGAGCAACTTGCCAGCGTCGCCGCCGCGCCAAGCCGCCCGCAGAACACCAAGGGCGAGGCGGATATCGAGGTCGCCTCGGGTCACTCGGGCGAGCCGCTGCTGGCGGGCACCTTCGTCGACTACGACGCCTCCCCACGCCAGTACGAGCTCAGCCTCGCCCAGAGCGTGCTGCGGGTGCACACCAGAGTCGCCGATCTGTTCAACGACCCGATGAACCAGGTCGAGCAGCAGCTGCGGCTGACCATCGAGGCGCTCTACGAACGACGCGAGAACGACCTGGTCAACAATCCCGATTTCGGCCTGCTGCACAACTGCGATCTCAAGCAGCGCATCTACACCGAGTCCGGCCCGCCCACCCCGGACGACATGGACGAGCTGCTCAGCATGCGCCGCAGCACGAAACTCTTTCTCGCCCATCCCAAGGCGATTGCCGCGTTCGGGCGCGAGTGCAGCAAGCGTGGCCTCTACCCCGACCCGGTCGAGATCGACGGACACCGGGTGCCGGCGTGGCGCGGCGTGCCGATCTTCCCGTGCGGCAAAATCCCGGTGAGCGACACCCAGACCACGTCGATCCTGGCCATGCGCACCGGCGAGAAGGACCAGGGCGTGATCGGCCTGCACCAGACCGGCATCCCGGACGAATACGAGCCGAGCCTGAACGTCCGCTTCAAGGGCATCGACGACCAGTCGATCATCTCCTACCTGGTCAGCTGCTACTACTCGGCGGCCGTGCTGGTGCCCGACGCGCTGGGCCTGCTGGACAATGTCCTGGTCGCCCGGCAAGCGGACTGACCGGGGTGATGAGCATGTCGGTGCTCTCCCGCGCCGCGGCGGCCCGGGCGACCGACGAGGTGGCCGCCACCGTCGTCGCGCTGCTCGCCGATACCCGGGCGACCGCGCCGCGCGAGCTTCTTCGCGCAGCGAAGCGGAATGTAGACGCGGTTGGTCCGCGCCGGTCGGCAGCTGCTCGAGAGTCCTCGGACGCGATGGCCACGTCGCACACGGAAACCGCTGTGCCGCAAGGTAGTTCGCCACAGATAGACTGCGCGAATGTCGCGCCACGCGCGTTGCTCGGCCCGAGCGGGCTCGGTGCCGCCGCCTCGCTGCTGCCACTCCGCGGGAACAACCACGCCGCGGGGGCTGCCGACACCGCGGCGGTGACGATGGCCCCTCCGGCGGGGCCGCAAGAATTCCCGCCGGGCCGAACCGCACCGTCCGACGACCACCAGCCCATGTCGGGCTGCTTCTCCTCGGCCGTCGATGCCAGCGGCTCATGCGCCCCGGACAGGTCCTCGGCGGGGCCGCTACCGTCCTCGGCGGGCCCGCCACCGCCCCGCATTCCCACCGGGCCGACCGGGCTGGGTACGGCGGCGGCGTTGCTCGACGGACACCGCACCACCACACCGCTGCGCACAACCGCCCGAACGCTGTCCGTCGCGCGAGCCGGAAGGGACGAACCGGAACCGGTAGGCAACTCTGGGAGCGTTCCACGAGGGCCGACCGGGCCGGGCACGGCCAAGGCATCCCGCGATCGCGAAGATCCGATTCCCCCGCTGTACTGTCCGCCGCCCCTGCGCGACGATCCCGCGCTCGCCGCGGCCGTCAATGACGGAATCGTGGACTGGGCCAGGGATATCGGGCTGTACGAAGGCCGTCTGGACATGCTGCACGACGCCGACTTCGGGCGGCTGATCATGCTCGCGCATCCCGACTGCGACGACCCCGACCGGCTGCTGGCGGTGGCGAAATGCGCGGTCTCGGAATGGTCGGTGGACGATTACTATTGCGAGGAGGACGCCGACGACCGCGCGCCGGACGGCACACCGTCCAGCGCCGAGGCGGAATTGGGGCCGCGCCTCGAATTGGCCGCCGCCGCCATCGATCCGGTCCATCTGCCGGCGCGCTACCAAGCCCAGCTCGAGGCGGCCCTCGACGCCGATCCGATCCTGCGTGCGTTCCGCACCTCCTTCGCCCATCTGGCCCGCTACGCCGGTCCGGCGCAGCTGGCCCGGCTGCGCACCGAGATCGCGGGCTGGTTCATCGCACTCGGCGCGGAGGCGGGATGGCGGGCAGCGGGACGGATGCCGCCGGTATGGGAGTACCTCACCAACCGGCAGCCGCACAGCTTCCTGCCGTGCATGGCGCCGACCGACGTGGTCGGCGGCTATGAGCTACCGGCGGCGGAGTACACCGATCCCGCGGTGCGCCGGGTGGTCACCACCGCCGCGCTCGCCAGCCAGATGGTGAACGACCTGTATTCCATGGCTCGCGAGGACCTTTCGGGCGGCAGGGAATTCAACCTGCCGACCGTCCTGGCCGCCGAGGAACGCTGCTCGCGCCGGGATGCCGTGCTGCGCACCGCCGAGGTGCACGACGAGCTGGTGCACCGATTCGAACGCGAAGCGGCGCCGTTGGCCACGGCGGGATCGCCGGAGCTGGGCCGCTTCCTCGCCGGTCTGTGGGCCTGGATGGGCGGCAACCGCGCCTGGCACGCCGACAGCAAGCGCTATCGCGACCCGCAATAAGGCAGTACCAGCACCGAGAGAGGATGATCGCGCATGACCATGCTCAACCCGGAGACCGGCACCGTTCTGCGTACGAGTTACCAGAAGTCCGTCGCCGCGTACTGGAACAACAACCCGAACGACGACCGGGTCAACACCAAACTCGGCGAGGTCGACGGTCTCTATCACCACCACTACGGCATCGGCGAGCCCGACCTGTCCGTGCTGACCGGACCGGAGGACACCCGCGAGGAGCGCATCGTCACCGAGCTGCACCGCCTGGAAACCGCGCAGGCGGAGTTCCTGCTCGACCACCTCGGCGACATCCGCCCCGGCGACCGGCTGCTGGACGGCGGTTCCGGCCGCGGCGGCACCAGCTTCATGGCCAATCAGCGCTTCGGCTGCCAGGTCGACGGGGTGACCATCTCCGAATACCAGGTCGGCTTCGCCAATGACCAGGCCGTCCATCGCGGCGTCGCCGACAAGGTGCGGTTCCACTTCCGCAACATGCTGGACACCGGATTCGAAGCCGGGTCCATGCGCGGTATCTGGACCAACGAGACCACGATGTACGTGGACCTGTTCGAGCTGTTCCGCGAGTTCTCCCGGCTGCTGGAGCCCGGTGGCCGCTACGTGTGCATCACCGGCTGCTCCAACGACGTGACCGGAGGACGCTCCTCCTCGGTCAGCTGGATCGACGCGCACTACGGCTGCATGATCCATCCGCGCGGCGAGTACTTCCGCGCCATGGCCGAAAATCACTTGGTGCCCATCGCCGTGACCGACCTCACGGCGGCGACCATCCCGTACTGGGAGCTGCGCACCAAATCCGAGCTCGCGACGGGTGTCGAGAAACCGTTCCTGACCGCCTACCGGGAGGGCAGCTTCCACTACCTGCTGATTGCCGCCGATAAGGTGAGCAGGTGACCGACACCCTCGCCCAGCCGATCACCGACCGCGAGGCCCTGCCCGTCGAGCTCGTCGACGACGCGGGGCGCGCGGTCGGCGCGTGTTCGGTCGCCGAAGCCCATATGGCGCCTGGCCTGCTGCACCGCGCGTTCTCCGTGCTGCTCTTCGACTCGGACGGGCGGGTGCTGTTGCAGCAGCGCGCGGCGGTGAAGACCAGGTTCCCTTCACTCTGGGCCAACACCTGCTGCGGCCACCCCGCTCCCGGCGAATCGGTCGCCACCGCGGCGGCGCTGCGGTTGTCCCAGGAGATGGGTTTGACGACGGCGCTGACCGAGGCGGGGATCTACCGCTATCACGCCGCGGACCGGCGCACCGGCCGTGTCGAATCCGAGTGGGATCACGTGCTGATCGGCCGACTGGACAGCACACCTCGGCCGGATCCGGCCGAGGTCGCCGACTGGGTGTGGATCCGACCCGATGCACTACGCGACGCGCTGACCGACAATCCGGCAACCTACACGCCCTGGCTGGCCGGGGTCCTCGATATCGCCCAGCACGCGCACGTCACGGGAACGCCGGTGCGCTGATCGTTTGGTTCGGGGCGGCCACCGCGCACCATCGACCGCGCACGTAACGATGGTGCCGACCCGGCTGCCTCGATCCCATGCTGTCCGTGCTGCTCAGAGCCTCGACGACCCCGACACATGGATAGATGCGCATATCCCTGTAACACCATGGCCTGAAACTGAGAGAAATCATAGGAACGGCACAGGCTATGACCAGGACCGTTCTTCATCCTGATGTTGTACGAGTTCTCGGTGGAATGAGGTGCGCGATGGTCGAATTCGAGGTCACGGGGACGACGGTCACAGTTCACGTGCTCGGTGCGCATCAACTGCTCGCGCTGCGTGATCGGCTGACCTTCGATCTGGCCGATATCACCGCGCTCGGCCTGGCCGGTGTCGACCGCCGCCCACCGTGGGTGCGTGCACCCGGCACGTTCTTCCCCGGCGTGATCGCGGCGGGCACGTTCCGCGGCAAAGGACGCAAAGAATTCTGGGACACCCGGTTCGACGGACACGCCATCCGTATCGACCTGGCGGGCGCGGAAGTTACCCGGCTCATCGTCGACGTCGCCGACCCGAACGCCGAATTACGCAGGCTCGTCACCGCCGCGGCTGCCTGACCGGATTCGGGGTCGGAGGAGACAAGGGGGGCCGGTGTACGGCGTGGCGTCGGGGCGAATTCCTGCCGATTCCCGCAGACCGAGCGTAAGCAGCGATCGCACGGTCAGTGCCCCCGCCGCCACGCCGTCCACCACTGGCACGCCCGCCTCGGCGCGGATGTGCGCACAAAATCGGCGATGCCCGCGCGGCCGAGAACGATCGCGCCGGACCTGCCCGCATCGGCCGCCTCGCGACACACATCCCTGTGATGACCTCGCGCGCGTCCGGATCGGTCTCGAGCGCCATCGTGTCGGTCATCGACCTGGTGGTGTCCGGACCGACTACGCGTATGCGTATCAGCCCACTCTTCCGGCACCGCCAACCAGGTGGCCAGGATCGCGCGGCTATCGCGCCGCGGACATATCTTCCGGAGCAAGCAAGCCGGTGTCGGTGGGCAACGTCGCGATCACGGCCTCCAGCCGGCGGTGGTGCTGTTCGGCGACGAGCAGCAGGCGATCGACGTCCCTGGCGAGAAACGCGTCGAGCATCAGGGCGTGGTCGGTGTGCAGACGCACCCGATCGGCCCGGCCGATGTGCACCATCGGTTGCACCGGCTCGGTGACGTTCCACGCCGTCTCGAGCATGTGCAGCAGCCGGAGCATGCGGGAGGGGCGGGTCAGCGCCACATGGAACGTGCGCGACCTGCGATGGTAGGCGGCCGGATCGTCGTCGCGGATGGCCTGTTCCAGACTCGCGTTCACCTCGAGCAGCTCGGCACGATCGGAGGCGGAGTGATTCAGGGCCGCCGCGGCCAGCGAAGCGGTCTCCAACGTCTCCCGCACGACGTACATCTCGCGCAGTTCCGCGGCGGTCAGCTGAGCCACCGCGTACCCGGCGTGCGGCTCGTGCGTGACCAGCCCCTCCCCGATCAGCGTCGCGAGCGCCTCGCGCACCGGAATGTGGCTCACCCCGAACAACTCCGCCACCTCGCGCAGCGGGATGAGGGTGCGCGGCGGCACCGCTCCGTCCAGAATCACCCGGCGCAGTTCGCCGAGGATGATCTGCGGGCGACCGGGCTCGTCTGCGACCAACCTCGCGAGCAGCGCCGAACGTCGTCTCGGGGGCATGGCAACACGCTAGGGGAACCGTGTTGCGTTCCAAGTCACCCGTGTGACGGTCAGGAAAATCTCACAGTACCGACCGGTCGCATTGATGGCTGCGACCGCCGTCTGATCTTCGTCCGCCGGATCGGCACAGTGGCAGCATGGCGGCATGGAATTGGTCGACATGGCGCGGATCGAGGCGGCCGTGCGGTTGCTCGCTCCGGTGATCCGCCGGACTCCGCTGGTGGCGTCGCGGGTGTTGTCCGAGCGAGCGGGCGCCGAGGTGTGGCTGAAGTGCGAGAACTTGCAGCGGACCGGGTCGTTCAAGCCTCGCGGCGCTTACCACCGGATCGCGAACCTGCCAGAGGAGGCGCGGTCGCGCGGTGTCGTCGCCGCGAGCGCGGGCAATCATGCGCAAGGGGTCGCGTGGTCGGCGGCTTCGCTCGGCATCGAGTCGACGGTCTTCATGCCGATCGGCGCGTCACTGCCCAAACTCATGGCGACCAAGGCGTACGGCGCGCAGGTGCGCCAGGTCGGCGAGACCATCGACGAGTCACTGGACGCCGCGCTGGATTTCGCCGACCGCACGGGGGCGACGCTGATCCACCCGTTCGACCATCCCGACATCGTGGCCGGACAGGCGACCGTCGGCGTGGAGATCCTGGAGCAACTGCCCGAGGTCGGCACGGTGCTCGTGCCGACCGGCGGTGGCGGGCTCTTGGCGGGTGTCGCGATCGCGTGTAAGCACTTGGCGCCGCGGGTGCGCGTGATCGGCGTCCAGGCCGCGGAGGCGGCCGCCTGGCCGGAGTCGCTGGCGGCGGGCCGTCCGGTCCGGGTCGATCGCATGTCGACCATGGCCGACGGCATCGCGGTCGGGCAGCCCGGCGCGGTGCCGTTCGCCCATGTGGCCGACCATGTTTCGGCGATTGTGACGGTGGACGAGGAAGCGCTGTCGCAGGCGCTGCTGCTGTGCTTGGAACGCGCGAAGCTGATCGTGGAACCCGCCGGGGCCGCGGCCGTCGCCGCGCTGATGAGTCGCGCGCCGGAAGAGCTCGATCTGCGCGGTCCGGTCTGCGCGATCTTGTCCGGAGGCAATATCGACCCGCTCCTACTGACCCGCGTGATCGGACACGGTCTGAGCGCGGCGGGCCGCTATCTCGCGGTGCGCGTGACGATTTCCGATCGTCCGGGTGCGCTCGGTGCGTTGCTCGCCGTCATCGGAAAGACAGGCGCGAGCGTCGTCGACGTAGCACATTCCCGGACCGGCACCTGGTTGGCGGTCGACGAAGTGGAGGTGTCGCTGACGCTGGAAACGAGGGGTTCCGCCCATCGCGACGACGTGCTCACGGCACTGTCCAACGCGGGATACGTTGTACGCGTGGCAGATTGACCAGACCGGCGCCGACGCGGCACACCGATCGACACTCGCAGACTCTCGGTGGCGCGATCAGACATTCGCGGAACACGATGGACTATCTCGGCGAGACCGGGCAGGTCACACACCGACCCGGCCGAGCCGAATATCACTGCGCGCCACCGAGTTCCAACGCCAGCACGCCGAGGATCACCAACGCGATGCCGCCGACCTGCACCAGGCTGAGCCGTTCGTCCAGGAACAGCACGCCGATCACCGCGATCGCGGCGACGCCTACCGCCGACCAGATGCCGTAGGCCACTCCGATCGGCATGCCGCGTTTCAACGCCTGGGCCAGGAAGTAGAACGCCGCGCAGTAACCGACGACGACAACGATCGATGGAATGAGCTTGCTGAATCCGTCGGAAAGCTTCAGCGAGACGGTCGCGGTCACTTCGGAGGCGATGGCAAGGGCAAGCAGCAGCAAGGTCATTGCCGCAGCGTAGCCAGCGGCGAGTGGCTGGCGCGGGTTCGATCGCGAGGTCACCGGAGTGACGCTTCCCACGCTCGAGAAAGACCGGTCGGCATTTTTTGTCGCGCATCCCTACGCTCACGTCGTGCTCGAGCCGATCGTCGCGGCGACGGAATTCCCGTTCGACAAGCTGACCTGCAATGAGATGTCGTACGCCGAACGCGACGAACGATATCGCCGATTGCACGAATGGCCGGAGCCGACCTACCGGCACCCGTCCGGACTGCACATGATCTGGAAGTACGCCGACGTGCGCGAGGTGCTCGACGCGACGACTCCCGGCGTATCCAACGCGAATTCGCTGGACCCACTGGTCGGTTACCCGCGCATCGCGACGACGCCGCGAGCCATCCCGCATTTCGTGCGGCACCTGGTTCCGCCTCCCGCCAAGGCGACGGCCAACCTGACCGACGACCGGCTGCACAAGCGCGTGTGGAACACCATGGCCGGTCCGTCCGGACACTTCACGATTTCCGCAGCAGACCGGCCACGCCGGGCGGCGGCCATGGCCGAGCATTTTCACGACGCGCTGCGCGACGCGGGCTATCGGTCCGGATCGCCGCTCGACATCACGGCGTTGTCGATCGCGTACGCCGCGCGGACGGTCGGCGCGGCCGTCGGCCTGCCCGCATCCGACTGGCCGCACGTAGCCGCTTGGAGCGGCGCGCAATCGGGACTGCTGGGCCGCATGCTGCGCGGACGCGAACTGGCCGACGCGGTGGGCGCGCTCGGCTGGTTGTTCACCGTCAGCGGCAAGGCCGTGCGAGCGGGTCGCGGCAGCGAGGCAACCGGTTTCGCGCGCAGGCTCCGCGACGCCGGGCTCTCCCATCGGATCGCGGTGTCGGCCATGGCGAATTCGCTCGCCGCCGGCGTGCACACGGTGAGCGGCAGCATCCAGCAAGGTCTGCAGCGTTTGCTCGATGATCCGGACCGGACGTGGTGGAACATGCTCGCCGATCCAGGGACCTGCGGACGGGTCGCCGCGAAAATCCTCCAGCTCGATCCCGGCCTGGTGGCGTGGAAGCGCCGAGCCAGGACGCCGGTCGTGCTGGCCAGCGGCACCCGGCTGCCCGCAGGAGGAGTGCTGGTGCTGTTCGCCGCCGCCAACCGCGATCCGGAGGCGTTCCCGGACTGCCTGGACCTGCACGGAACCGGCAAACTGCCGTTGACCTTCGGGTTCGGCAGGCATGTCTGTCCGGGCAAGAGCATGGCCACGCTGGCCGTCGAAGTGTTCCTCCGGCAGCTACACGAGCTGGCGCCGGAGGCCGAACTGGTGCCGCACGCCGGGCGCAGCGCCCCTCGTCCCCGCGACCTGTTGTTCAGCGGGGCCGACATCACCATCGTCGCGTAGACCAACGCGCCGCGCTCGAACCGGTTCGCGGACCCACTTGTCGGCCCTAGCCGCGCGGAACGCAGGATCAGCCCCAGCCGCGGTACTGGACACTCGACACACCTCGTCGAACTGCGCCTGAAGAAGGGCACCGCCTACCCGAGCCGGGCGACGCGGGGACGATGTCCTCCAGACAGGCATCCTCCGAGCCGATGCCGGGATGGTCCAGACCCGGCCCGCGCACAGCGACCTGCCGTCAGCAGCGCCGAATATCACCATCGTCGTAGCCTCGCGCGGTGCCCGAAACCATCGGCGAGCAGCCTCAGGTCGACGCGGGATCAGCCCAGCCAGGCGCGGGCAGCGGACGCCGCCTGGCGCACCTCGTCCAGCTGTGCCGCGACTTGGACGCCCGCCGTTCCGCCCCGCGCGTTGCGGGACGCGATGGAGCCCTGCACGGTGAGGACCTCGCGCACCTTTCCGGTCAGCGCCGGATCGATGGCGGCGAACTCCTCGTCGGTGAGGTCGTCGAGACCGACGCCGCGGGATTCCGCGGCGCGCACGCATGCGCCCGCCGCCTCGTGCGCGACGCGGAACGGAACACCCTGGCGGACCAGCCATTCGGCGATGTCGGTGGCCAGCGTGAAACCCGCCGGCGCGAGTTCGGCCATGCGGTCGGTGTGGAAGGTCAGCGTCGATACCAGGCCGGCGATGGCCGGCAGCAGCAGCTCGAGCTGTGCGACCGAGTCGAACAGGGGTTCCTTGTCCTCTTGGAGGTCACGGTTGTAGGCGAGCGGTTGCGCTTTGAGGGTGGCCAGCAGTCCGGTGAGATTGCCGATCAGCCTTCCCGCCTTACCGCGGGTCAGCTCCGAAACATCCGGATTCTTCTTCTGCGGCATGATCGAGGACCCGGTCGACCACGCGTCGGCGAGCGTGACATAGCCGAATTCCGGTGTGCTCCAGATGATCACCTCTTCGGCCATCCGGCTCAGGTCGACGCCGATCATGGCCAGCACGAACGCGGCCTCGGCAGCGAAATCCCGCGCCGAGGTGGCGTCGATCGAGTTGGCGGCGGCCGCGTCGAAGTGCAGTTCCGCGGCGATCGCCTCCGGGTCGAGTCCGAGCGAGGAACCGGCCAGCGCGCCGGAACCGTAGGGCGACACGGCCGCACGCTTGTCGAAATCGCGCAGCCGATCGAGGTCGCGCAGCAGCGGATGAGCGTGCGCGAGCAGATGGTGGGCCAGCAGCACCGGCTGGGCGGCCTGCAGGTGGGTCTTACCCGGCATGACCGCGTCCGGGTGCGCGGCGGCTTGGTCCACCAGCGCGTCCACCACCGCGAGCACACCGGCGGCCACCCGGCGCACGGCGTCACGCAACCACATCCGGAACAGGGTGGCCACCTGGTCGTTGCGCGATCGCCCGGCGCGCAGCCTGCCGCCGAGCTCGGCGCCGACCCGCTCGATCAGGCCGCGTTCCAGCGCGCCGTGCACGTCCTCGTCCGAGTCGGCGGGGCCGAACGCGCCCGAATCCACGTCGGCCGCAAGCTGATCCAGTCCGGCCAGCATGCCCGACAGGTCGGTGCCGGACAGCAGGCCCGCCTTGTGCAGCACCCGCGCATGCGCCTTCGACGCGCGGATGTCGTACGGGGCCAGCGCCCAGTCGAAGTGTGTCGACTTGCTCAGTGCAGCCATCGCGTCGGCTGGTCCGGAGGCGAAACGCCCGCCCCAGAGTGCACCCTGATTCGTGCCGCCACTCTGCGTCATTGTGTGTGCTCCTCCGCCTCTCCGGATATTCGGCCTTATCAGTCAGGGGTTCAGGTCCTGCCTTGGGTTGTCCCCTGCCTGTCCGGGCCTTCTGGCCGTACCAGTCAGTTGGCACAAGACGTGCGTGCAGGTCCTGCGTCGGGCGCTCCCCCGCACCCTCCGGGCCTTCAGGCCGTACAAGTCGGGTGGCACAAGACCTGCGTACAGGTCCTGCGTTGGGTGCCGATGGAGTTCTGGCGGTACCCGGTGAGTTACCCGTGTTGTTGCGAGATTCAGTTGTTGCGTCCGGGGCCACGGTGACGAGCCCTGCGGGTAGTCACCGACTCTTTCGGCTGTCGGAAACAGCGTGCTCGCGCCCGGAACACAGTGTGCTTGCGCCGTGTCAGTGCGTAGTACCTATTCAGAGTGGGGTCCTCGCGGCCCGTACGAACGTACACCGAGTTGTCCGACTCCCAGATTGCGACCGGGGCCAGCGGACAGCGCGGTCCGTACACCCGCGCGCGCGGGACTACTTCTGGTTCAGGTCGCGGCGGGCGGCGACCTTGGAGGACAGGCCGTGGATCTGGACGAAGCCTTTGGCCAGCGACTGGTCGAAGGTGTCGCCTTCGTCGTAGGTGGCCAGGTTGAAGTCGTAGAGCGACTGGTCCGAGCGGCGGCCGTTGACCACGGCGGAGCCGCCGTGCAGGACCATCCGGATGTCGCCGGAGACGTGCTGCTGGGTGTCACCGATGAAAGCGTCCAGGGCCCGCTTGAGCGGGGAGAACCACAGGCCGTCGTAGGCCAGCTCGCCCCAGCGCTGCTCGACCTGCCGCTTGTAGCGGCCCAGCTCGCGTTCGACGGTGACGTGCTCCAGGGCCTGGTGCGCGGTGATCAGGGCGATGGCGCCGGGCGCCTCGTAGATCTCGCGGCTCTTGATGCCGACCAGGCGGTCCTCGACCATGTCCAGCCGGCCGACGCCCTGGCGGCCCGCGCGGTGGTTCAGCTCGACGATCGCCTCCAGCACGCTGACCTGGCGGCCGTCGATGGCCACCGGCACGCCGCGCTCGAACCGGATGATCAGTTCGTCCGGCGCCTCGAAGTTGACCGTCGGGTCGGAGGTGTAGTCGTAGACGTCCTTGGTCGGGGCGTTCCACAGGTCCTCGAGGAAGCCGGTCTCCACGGCGCGGCCCCACACGTTCTGGTCGATGGAGAACGGCGACTTCTTGGTGACGTTGATCGGCAGCGCGTTCTCCTCGGCGAACGCGATGGCCTTCTCCCTGGTCCACGCGTAGTCGCGGACCGGGGCGATCACGTTCAGGTCGGGCGCGAGCGCGCCGATGCCGACCTCGAAGCGAACCTGGTCGTTGCCCTTGCCGGTGCAGCCGTGCGCCACGGTGCTGGCTCCGTGGAACTTGGCGGCCTCGACCAGGTGCTTGACGATGAGCGGGCGGCTGATCGCGGACACCAGCGGGTACTGGCCCATGTACAGCGCGTTGGCCTGGATGGTGGGCAGGCAGTACTCGTCGGCGAACTCGTCGCGGGCGTCGACCACGATCGCCTCGACGGCGCCGCAGTCCAGCGCGCGCTGGCGCACCACGTTCATGTCCTCGCCACCCTGGCCGAGGTCGATGGCGACGGCCACCACCTCGGCGCCGGTCTCCTTGCCGATCCAGCTGATCGCGACGGAGGTATCCAGCCCACCGGAGTAGGCGAGTACGACGCGCTCGGACATGTCTGTGTGCTCCTCGATGTTCGGTGCTGGTTTGGGTGTACGGACCGGCTTCCCGCGACAGCGGCCCGCACCGTCCTGCAAATTATTATGCATGACGATGCAAGCTCATTCATAATCGGGTGGTGTCGCCCCTGTGCTGGGGCAACAGCCATGCCTACACCCTGGCACAGCCCCGGCCCTCCGCGCTCGCGGCAGGCTAGCCGCGCCTATGCCGCGACCAGCTGGACGGGTCGGTACCGCCTCACGAGCTCCCCCGAAGCCGGTCCGGTCGGCGCACGAATAGCGAACCGCAGGCGGATACCGGCTGCTGAAACCCCGCAAGCACGACTTCCTCGGGCGAGATCGGCTCAGCGCCGACCGAAAACATCGGCACTACGCGCCCCGGCCGGCATCGTCGCCGCACCAACGCGCCAACGCGCCAACGCAGTCCGAAGCCGTGGCGAAGCGCGAGCGCTCAGGCCAGTTGTTCGATTTTCGCAGCCACTTCCGCGCCGGTCAGCGGCTCGCGAGCGATGACGGCGATGGTGTCGTCCCCCGCGATGGTGCCGACGATGTAGGGCAGGGCGGCGCGGTCCAGTGCGCTGGCCAGGAAATGCGCCGCGCCGGGTGGAGTCCGCAGCACCGCGATGTTGCCGCTGGCGTCGGTGGAGACCAGCAGGTCGCCGAGCAGCTTGGACAGCCGGTCGGTGCCGCCGGTGACGCCGCGGACCGGGCTACCGTCCTCGGGCACCACGTAGACGCCCGCCCCGCCGTCGGCGGCGCGCAGCTTCACCGCGCCCAGTTCGTCCAGGTCCCGGGACAACGTCGCCTGGGTGGTCTCGATGCCTTCGGCCGCGAGCAGCGCCGCCAGCTCGGTCTGGCTGCGCACCGCATGCGCGGACAGCAGCTCCACGATGCGTGACTGCCGTCCGGCCCGGGTGCGCGCGATGGCCGGGCCGCTTCTGACCTCGGTCACGCCGTACTCCCGTATCGTCGCTCCAGCAACCAGACCAGCAGCGCCTTCTGCGCGTGCAGCCGGTTCTCCGCCTCGTCCCAGACGGCGCTGTGCGGCCCGTCCAGCACCTCGTCGGTGACCTCTTCGCCGCGATGCGCGGGAAGGCAATGCAGCACGACGGCATCCGGCTTGGCGTGGGCCAGCAGGTCGGCGTTGAGCTGGAACGGCCGGAACGGGCCGACCCGGTCCAGACCGTCGTTTTCCTGTCCCATGGAGGTCCAGGTGTCGGTGACCAGCGCGTCGGCGCCCCACGCGGCGGCGATCGGGTCACCGGTCAGCGTGATGGTGGCTCCGGTCTCGGCGGCGCGCTTGCGCGCGGCCTCCACGATCCAGGGCAGCGGCTCGAATCCGGCCGGCGCGGCGATGGTCACGTTCAGGCCTGCCGTGACGCCGCCGAGCAGCAGCGAGTGCGCCATGTTGTTGGCGCCGTCGCCGAAGTAGGCGAGCTCGCGCCCGGTCAGGTCGCCCTTGCGCTCGGCCAGCGTCTGTAGGTCCGCGAGCACCTGGCAGGGATGGAACTCGTTGGACAGCGCGTTGACCACCGGAACCGTCGCGGTGGCGGCCATCTCGTCGAGCCGGGACTGCGCGAAGGTGCGCCACACGATCGCGTCCACGTAGCGCGAGAGGACCCGGCCGGTGTCACCGAGCGTCTCCTCCCGGCCCAGCTGGGTGTCCCGGCCGTCGACGACCACCGCGTGCCCGCCGAGCTGGGCGATGCCCATCTCGAAGGAGAACCTGGTGCGGGTGGAGTTCTTCTCGAAGATCACGCCGACGCCGCGCGGGCCGGCCAGCGGTTGCCGCGCGAACGGCTCCTTCTTGAGTTCGGCCGCGAGGGCGAGGATTTCGGCCTGCTCGGCCGGACTGACGTCGTCGTCGCGCAGGAAGTGCCGCACGGAGGTCATTGCGCCGCAGCCCCTTTCGCGTCGTCGAGGGCGCCGTCGAGGATCTCCGGCAGATCGGCGACGAAATTGTCCGCCTGTGTCTCGGTGAGCACCAGCGGCGGCGCGAGGCGGATCACGTCGGGCTTGGCCGGGTTGACGAGATACCCCGCCGCCCGCGCACGCGCCTCGACCAGCGCCGATACGTTGTGGGTGAGCACGATGCCCAGCAGCAGGCCCGCGCCGCGCACCTGGTCGACCAGGGGATGCTCCAGCAGCTCGATGCCGTCGCTGAGCCGCTTGCCCACCGATTCCACGTGCGAGAGCAAGTCGGTTTCATCGATCGTGCGCAGCACCGCGAGTGCGGCCGCGGCGCATACCGGATTGCCGCCGAAGGTGGTGCCGTGCAGGCCGGGCGTCAGCAACTCGGCCGCGCGTCCGTTGGCCAGCACCGCGCCGATGGGCAATCCGCCGCCGAGCCCCTTGGCCAGGGTGATCACGTCCGGCACGATGCCGACGGCTTGGTGTGCGTAGAACTTTCCGGTGCGGCCGATGCCGGTCTGCACCTCGTCCAGCACCAGCAGCGCCCCGTTGCGCGCGGTGATCTCCCGCGCTTTGGCCAAGTAGTCGAACGGCGGTACCACCACGCCGCTCTCTCCCATGATCGGCTCCAGGAACACCGCGGCGGTGTCCTCGTCGACCACGGCGTCCAGCGCCGCGGCGTCGCCGTAGGGCACGTGCACGACGCCGGGCGGCATCGGCTCGAACGGCGTCCGCTTGGACGGCTGGCCGGTGAGTGCGAGCGCGCCCATGGTGCGGCCGTGGAAGGCCTCCTCGCACGCGACGATCTTGTGCCGCCCGGTCAACCGCGCGATCTTGAACGCCGCCTCGACCGCCTCGGTGCCGGAGTTGCAGAAGAACGCCCGGCCCTCCCCGTCGCCGAAGTGCGCGAGCAACCGCTCGGCCAACTCGACGACCGGCTCGCTGGCGTACAGATTCGAGACGTGTCCCAGCGTGCCGAGCTGCTGGGTGACCGCCTCCAGGATCGCCGGGTGCGCGTGGCCGAGGCTGTTGACCGCGATACCGCCGAGGAAGTCGACGTAGCGATTGCCGTCCGCGTCGTAGACCACGGCGCCGGCCCCGCGCACCAGCGCGACGTTGGGCGTGCCGTAGTTGTTCATCAGCGCGGCAGACCACCGCTTCTGCAGTTCAGCTGTGCTCATTGTTTCGTTCCGTCCAGCGAGCCCGGCCCGTCCGGGGCGGGCGTCACCATCGTTCCGATTCCTTCTCCGGTGAACAGTTCCAGCAACACCGCGTGCGGGACCCGGCCGTCGATCACATGCGCGGACGGCACCCCCGCTCGCACGGCGCGCAGGCAGGCTTCCATCTTGGGCACCATGCCCGTATCGAGTCTCGGGAGCAACTCGGCCAGCGCGGCCGTGTCGATGCGCGTGGTGAGCGACGACCGATCCGGCCAGTTCGTGTACAGGCCCTCGACGTCGGTGAGCACCACCAATTTCTCGGCGCCGATGCCCTCGGCGAGTGCCGCGGCGGCGGTGTCGGCGTTGATGTTGTGCACCACGCCGTCGGCGTCCGGCGCGATGGTCGACACGACCGGGATGCGGCCGGCGCCGATGAGGTCGAGCACGGCGTCCGGGTTCACCTCGGTGACGTCGCCGACCAGGCCGATGTCGGTCGGCTCGCCGTCCACCTCGACGGTGCGGCGAGTGGCGGTGAACAGCCCGGCGTCCTCGCCGGAGGTGCCGACCGCGTACGGGCCGTGCGCGTTGATCAGGCCGACCAGCTCGCGGCCGACCTGACCGAACAGCACCATCCGCACCACGTCCATCACCTCGGGCGTGGTCACCCGGAAGCCGCCGCGGAATTCGCCGTGCAGACCCAGCTTCTTCAGCATCGCGCTGATCTGCGGGCCGCCACCGTGCACCACCACCGGGTGCACGCCCACCGTGCGCAGGAACGCCATGTCGGCGGCGAAGGCCTGTTTGAGGTTCTCGTCGATCATGGCGTTGCCGCCGTATTTGACGACGACGATCTTGTCCCGGAACTTCTGCAACCACGGCAGGGCGTCGGCCAGAACGTGCGCTTTGTCCAGCGCGGAGAGCGTGTGCAACACCTGGCTCATGAGCTGTAGGCCGAGTTCTCTTCGACGTAACCGTGCGAAAGGTCGGTGGTGCGGATGCTCGCGGCGGCGGAGCCGACGTTCAGCTCGATCAGCACCTGAACGTCGGCGCCGGACAGGTCCACCTCGCGGGCGCCCGGCGCGCCGACGCCGTCCACGCATACCGGACTTCCGTTGAACGACACCGAGATACGGTTCGGATCGAGCGTCACCGGCGCCATGCCGACCGCGGCCAGCACCCGGCCCCAGTTCGGGTCGGAGCCGAACAGCGCCGTCTTGACCAGGCTGTCGCGGGCCACGGTGCGGGCGGCGGCCACCGCTTCGTCCTCGGTCGCCGCTCCGGTGACGGTGACCAGCACCCGCTTGGTGACGCCCTCGGCGTCGGCCATCAGCTGGGCGGCCAGGTCGTCGCACACCGCGAGCACGGCGGCGTCGAGTTCCTCCTGGCTGGGGGTCACCTCGCTGGCGCCGTTGGCGAGCAGCAGCACGGTGTCGTTGGTGGAGCAGGAGCCGTCGACGTCGAGCCGGTCGAAGGTGCGCGCGGTGGCGTTGCGCAGGGCGTGGTCGAGCTGGTCGGCGGTGACCGCGGCGTCGGTGGTGAGCACCACCAGCATGGTCGCCAGCGACGGGGCCAGCATGCCCGCGCCCTTGGCCATGCCGCCGACGTTCCACTTGTCGCGGTGATGGAACGCCGCTTCCTTGGGCACGGTGTCGGTGGTCATGATGGCCCAGGCGGCGTCCGAGCCGCCGGACAGGCCGCCGCCCATCTCGTGCACGATCTCCGTGACGGCGGGGATCAGCTTGTCCATCGGGAGCCGGTCGCCGATCAGCCCGGTCGAGCAGACCGCGATCTCCCCCGCGCCGGTCTCGGTGCCCCAGTTGCTCAGGGCGGCCGCGAGTTCCTCGGCGGTCTTGTGCGTGTCCTGGAATCCGCCCGGGCCGGTGCACGCGTTGGCGCCGCCGGAATTCAGGATCACCGCGCGCAGCCGCTTGCCGGTCAGCACCTGCTGCGACCACAGCACCGGTGCGGCCTTCACCTTGTTGCGGGTGAACACGCCCGCGGCCGGGTATTCCGGCCCTTCGTTGAACACCAGCGCGAGGTCCGGCTTGCCGCTGGCCTTGATGCCCGCGGCGATGCCCGCCGCGCGGAAGCCGAGCGGCGCCGTGACGCCCTGGGTCCGGACCAGCTTGCCGCTTGCGGTGTCGGTTGTCGTCACGGTGCCACTCCTACGGTGGAAAGTCCGGCGGTCTCGTCCCATCCGAGTGCGAGGTTCATCGATTGCACCGCCGCGCCCGCGGTGCCCTTGGTCAAGTTGTCGATCGCGCCGATCACCACGAGCAGCCCGGCGTCGGCGTCCACGGCCACCTGCAGGGTGACGGCGTTGGAACCCAGCACCGAACCGGTCTGCGGGAGCACGCCTTCCGGCAGCAGGTGCACGAAAGGCTCGTCGGCGTAGGCTTTCTCGTAGACGGCGCGCGCCTGTGCGGAGTCGACGCGGGTCGGCGCGGTGCAGGTGGCGAGGATGCCGCGGGGCATCGGCGCGAGCACCGGGGTGAACGACACCGCGACGTCCGCACCGCCCGCCGCCGTCAGGTTCTGCGCGATCTCCGGTGTGTGCCGGTGCGCGCCCGCGATGCCGTAGGCCCGTGCCGAGCCCATCACCTCGGACCCGAGCAGCGCCACGTCCAGCTTGCGGCCCGCCCCCGACGTGCCGCTCACCGCGACCACGTGCACCGCGGGCTCCACGATGCCCGCGGCGACCGCGGGGGCCAACGCGAGGCTGGCCACGGTCGGGTAGCACCCCGGAACCGCGATCCGCGTCGCGCCACGCAGCTTCTCCCGGCCGCCGGGCAGTTCGGGCAGACCATAGGGCCAGCTGCCCGCGTGCGGGCTGCCGTAGTATTTCTCCCATGTCTTCGGGTCGGTGAGCCGGAAGTCGGCACCACAGTCGATGATCACCGTGGACTCGGGCAGCTCGGCGGCGATGGCGGCCGACTGCCCATGGGGCAGGCCGAGGAAGACCACATCGTGTCCGGCCAGTTCGGCGGCCGTGGTCGGCGCCAGCACCCGATCGGCCAGCGGCAGCAGATGCGGCTGCAACTCCCCCAGCGCGGTTCCGGCGTTCGAGCCCGCGGTCAGCGCCCCGATGACGAGGCGCCCGGTTCGGTAGGCCGGATGACCCAGCAGCAGACGCAACACTTCACCGCCCGCGTACCCGCTGGCACCGGCTACCGCGACCCGGATGACGGGTCCGCCCGAGGAATCAACCATGTGATGATTATGCATGATTGTGCAATCTCATTCACAGCCTGGGTTGCCCGGCTCGGTCACGGGCAGGGTGATACCCGGCGTGGAATCACGCAAACCGCACCAGCAACCGTACGCGCGGCGCTGCCGCCCCGCGCTGCGCAGGTCCTCGGGACTTTCACCGCCGCGTCGTTGGTGGAGGCCGTGTCAACCACGCGCTGATCACCGAACAGCGGCACGTCGACGCCGCGCTCGGCGAGGAGCCTTTCCTCGGCGTCGAGCAAAGCGGTGCGAATCGTCGCAACACGGCGGGCATCGGATCGCGGGGACCACCTGTTTGCGGCGCCGACCATTCAGCGCAGCGCCACCGGTTCGATGCCGAGCGCTTCCGCCAGCCCGGCTTCACCCCGTGGCGTGACGCGCACGGCGCGTCCGGTGCCGACCCGCTCGATCCACGCCAACTCCCGCAGCCTCCGGCACAGCTGCGCGCCCGCCGAGCCGCCGAGATGGATGCGCCGTTCGGTCCAGTCCAGGCAGGGGCGTGCGATGGGCCGTCGCGTAGTCACCAGCGCGGCGGGTTCGATGCCCATCGGATCGGCCAGCCAGGCCCGGCCCGGCGCCGTGAGCGCGAAACCACCCTCGCTGTCGAGCAGGCCGCGCGCGATCATGCCCTGGGTCACCGCCACGCCGAGTCGACCCGCGAGATGGTCGTAGCAGGTGCGGCCACGGACGAGCGCCGCGGCGACCGTGGCGGCCCGCAGTCCGGTCACGGCGGGGCGGGGGAGATCGAGGTGAGCGACCAGGCCTTCGAGCAGCTCCGCCACCTGGGGTCCCGCCAACTGGACGTAGCGGTGGCGGCCTTGGCGGTGTTCGACCAGCAGCCCACCGCTCAACAGGCGGTTGAGATGCTCGGTGGCCGTGGACGGCGCGACACCGGTCCGGCGTGCGATCTCCCCCGCGGTCAAGGCCCGCCCGTCCAACAGCGCGAGGCAGATGTCGGCGCGGGTACGGTCGGCGAGCAGGGCGGCCAAGCCCGCCAGTTCGGCTCCTCTGGTCGGCACCACACCATGATCGCGCGCCGTCATTTCGGCGGGTACCGAAACGTCCCATGGCTACCGTCACCACATGACTTCGCCTTCCGCGCTACCGGGCAGTTCCGCCACTACCCCGATGACAACGTTCGAGATCTTTCGCAGTCTGCACTACCGGGACCAGCCCCTGGTGCTGCCGAATGCCTGGGATTTCGCCTCGGCCGCCCTGCTGGCGACCGAGGGTTTCCCGGCGATCGGCACCACCAGTCTCGGGGTGGCCGCCGCTGCCGGGCTCGCCGACGGCGCGGGCGTCACCAAGACGGAGACGCTCGCCATGGCCCGGCGGCTGGCACGGCTGCCGGTGCCGGTGACCGTCGACATCGAGGCTGGATTCGACGAAAACCCCAGCGCTGTGGCCGATTTCGTCGAGCAACTCGCGGCGTGCGGAATCGCGGGCGTGAACCTCGAAGACGGCCGCGCGGGATCCGCCCTGGCCGCACCCGGCCACCAGGCCGATCTGATCGCCGCGATCAAGGGCCGCACGCCGGAGATGTTCGTCAACGCCCGCGTCGATACCCACTGGCTGAACCTCGATCACGGCTCCACGCACGACCGCGTGCGGCGCTACGCCGCGGCGGGAGCCGACGGCGTCTTCGTTCCCGGCCTGAGCGACCCCGCGCGGATCGAGCGGATCGTCGCGGCGACCGATCTGCCGGTCAACATCCTGTATTCGGCGACCGGCCCCACTATCGCGACGCTGGCCGAACTCGGCGTACGCCGGGTCAGCACCGGCTCGCTGCTCTACCGTGCGGCGCTGTCGGCCGCCGTGGACGTCGCGCGAGCTTTGCGGCAGGACGCACCCCTGCCGTCCGGCATCGTGACCTATCCCGACATCCAGCGCCTGCTGCCGACTCAATGAACGGGCCTGACCAGCTATTTCCTCCCGCCCCGCGAGACCGTCCGTGGGGTGGAGAATTTCGCGGCCGGTGCCTACCCGCCCCGGCCCGGAGGCCGATCGCTCGAGCGCGGACACCGTGAACTGGATTGCCGGGCAATCGGGGGGTTCATGGCAACTGCGGCCCCGGTGCCCGGCGTTCGGCGGGGACAGCCGATGTGATGACGGTCGCGCGGCCGACACCGGCCTACCGCGGGCTGTCGTGCCAGAAAACGCTGCTCAGTGCTTCTGGACCACGCGCTCGCCCGCACCGGGCTTCCAGATGGTGATGTCGAGGCGATCGCCGACGACCTCCACGGTCGAGGCGCCGGTGAGATCGGCGACGTAGAAATGGTCGAATTCCTGGCCGCGGATGTCGAAACCGGTTTCATCGAACAGCTGCTGGGCGAAGCGGGCGTGCACATCCCGGTCGGGCAGGTCGACGACGGTGCCGAAGAGTTTGGCGTCGCCGTCGGAGACGTTGGTGTCGACGGTGGCGGTGTGCAGGCAGAAGCGCGGATCCCGGGCCAGGTCGCGGAACTTGGTCGTCCCCGGCATGCCCGCGATGACGAGGAAGTCCTCGAAGATGCGCGGCTCGACCGGGCTGATCCGCGGGTATCCGTCGGAACGGAGGGTGCCGAGCATGCAGAGGTTGCCCGCGGCACGGTGCCTGCGCAGGAAGATCTCGGCGACATGCGGCGCTTCTTCGGTGAATCGGCTCCAAGTGGTCATGGGGACGACGGTACGGCGAATACTTGCCATCTTCTGTCAAGGTTTTCCGGCTAGTCTCGCGGGCATGCGGGCGAGTCGACTGGTGCAGCTGCTGTTGCTGCTGCAGACGCGCGGCCGGTTGACGGCGCCGGAACTGGCCAGGGAGCTGGAGGTGTCGGTGCGCACGGTGTACCGCGATATCGACGCGCTCTCGGCGGCAGGCGTCCCGGTGTACAGCGAGCCGGGCCGGGCGGGCGGCGTGCGGCTGGTCGACGGCTACCGGACCCGGCTGACCGGACTCACCACCGAGGAGGCCGACGCGGTACTGCTGACCGGATTGCCCGGCGCCGCCGCCGATCTCGGGCTCGGCACGGTGCTGGCCACCGCGCAGCTGAAGGTGCTCGCCGCGCTGCCGCCCGAACTGCGTGGACGCGCGACGCGCATCGCCGAGCGCGTGTACGTGGACGTGCCGGGCTGGTTCCACCGGCCGGACGAGACGCCGACGCTCGCGACCGTCGCCGACGCGCTGTGGCACGACCGGACGCTGCGCGTGCGGTACGGACGCAAGGACAATGTGGTCGAACGCCGGCTCGACCCGCTGGGCCTGGTGCTCAAAGCGGGCATCTGGTACCTGGTGGCCCGCGACGGGTCGGCGCTGCGTTCCTATCGGGTGAGCCGCATCCTCGCCGCCGAACCCACCGCCGAAACCTTCACTCGTCCCGCGGAATTCGACTTGCGGGCACACTGGGCCGACGCCGCCGACGATTTCGCGCGCTCGATACTGCGCGTGCGGGCGCGCTGCCGGATCGCGGCAAGCCACCTACGAATGCTGCGGCTGATGAACGATCCGGCGGCGGTCGCGGAGGCACTGGCCTCCGCCGGTCCGCCCGACCCCGAAGGGTGGGTGGAAGTGGTGGTGCCCTCCGAGTCCTACGAGGTGCTCGCGACGGGCCTTCTTCCGCTCGGCGAGTTCGTCGAAGTGCTGGAACCGCCGCAGCTGCGCGCACAACTCGCGGCGACAGCCGCCGCCATGCACGCGCGCTACTCCGCCCAGTAAACGATCAGCAACATCGTCACCTTCGGCAGCCCGCACGGCGGTCGAAGGGACGCCCCGAGTGTCGTACCGTTCGCCCGGCCGGGCGAGAAGGCGACCGGCCGCTGAGCCGGACCGTGTTGGTCCAGCTCGCGGCCGATCAGCACCTCGTCCATCGGGGGGCGACGGCTGATGGTCAGCGCAGCGACCGGAAGAATTCCCGCACGTCCGCGGTCAGCAGATCCGGCGCCTCCATCGCGGCGAAATGCCCGCCGCGGTCGAACTCGGTCCACCGCACGATGTTGTGCGCGTCCTCGGCGAGCTTGCGGATGGACATGTCGCCGGGGAAGAGCGCCGCCGCGGTCGGCACGTCGGACTGCTTCACCGGCGCACCCCAGGCCGCGGATTCACTGTAGAGCCGAAGCGACGAGGCGAAGGTGCCGGTGAACCAGTACAGGCTGATGTTGGTCAGCAGCGCGTCACGGCCGACCGCGTCCTCGGGCAGTTCGATCCCCGGATTGGTGTACTGCCGGAACAGGTCGGTGATCCAGGACAACAGCCCCGCGGGCGAGTCGTGCACGCCGATCGCCAGCGTCTGCGGGCGGTTGGCTTGCAGCGTCGCGTAGTCGTAGCGGGAATAGCCCTCCGGACCGGTCAGCACGGCCAGTTTCGCCTGGTCTTCCTGGCTGTACTCGGACTCCGCACCGCCCTGAGGCCACTTCCCCGCGGACGCGGATTCGTCCGCACCGCCCTGGGACCACTCCCCCGCGGACACCGATTCGTCCGCGCCGCCCCAGGATTCGTCGCTGTCCCACGCGGGGATGGTGATCGGACCGTTCACGTGGATGCCCGCGAGATGTGCACGCGCGATGTGCCCCAGCTGGGCTGCGACGAAGTACCCGGCGTCGCCGCCCTGCACGCCGTAGCGGTCGTAGCCGAGCCGCGCCATGAGTGCGGCGACCACCTCCGCGAAACGGTCGGTCGAACCCGCGCCGTCGTCCGGGGCGACCTCGGAGAACGCGAACCCCGGCAGCGAGGGAATCACCAGGTGGAACGCGTCGGCGGGGTCGCCGCCATGCGCACGCGGATCACTCAGCGGCCCGATCACCGGCAGGAACTCGACGAACGACGCGGGCCAGCCGTGGTTGAGCACCAGCGGCAGGGCATCCGGCTCCGGCGAGCGCACATGCAGGAAATGCACCTGCCGCCCGTCGATCTCGGTGACGAACTGCGGCAGCTCGTTCAGCTTCGCTTCCACGGCGCGCCAGTCGAATTCCGTGCGCCAGTACTCGGCCAGCGGCCTCAGGTAGGACACGCGCATGCCCTTGCCCCATCCGACGCCGGGCAGGTCCTGCGGCCACAGCGTGTTCGCGAGGCGGCGGTGCAGATCATCGATCTGTTCCTGGGGGATTTCGATACGGAAGGGGCGGATGTCCTGTTCGGTAGTCATGCTGGCCACGGTAGGAGCCGCTTAGGACGAATTCGTTCCTAAGTTTCCGGCATTCTGAGAACCATGCTGGAAACCTCGGCCCGCCTGCTCAAACTGCTGGCCCTGCTGCAGACCCACCGCGACTGGACCGGCGCCGCACTGGCCGAACGGCTCGGCGTCACCGGACGAACCGTGCGCCGCGACATCGACCGGCTGCGCGAACTCGGCTACCCGGTCCACGCGACCCAGGGCGCCGCCGGTTACCGGCTCGGCGCGGGGGCCGCGCTACCTCCCTTGCTGCTCGACGACGACGAAGCGGTCGCGGTGGCGGTCGGCCTGCGCAGCGCTTCCGGCACCGTGGCCGGTCTGGAGGAAGCGGCGCTGCGCGCCTTGACCAAGCTGGAGCAGGTGCTGCCGCCCCGGTTGCGGCATCGCGTCCGCACGCTGCGCGGCGCCACGCTGCGCGTCGCCGCGCCCACCACCCAGGTCCACCCCGACACCCTCATGGCCATAGCCGAGACCTGTCAGCGACACGAACGCCTGCGATTCGACTACCGCGCGCACGACGGCACGCCCAGCCTGCGCACCGTCGAGCCGCACACGCTCGTGCACTTCAGCAGGCACTGGTACCTGGTCGCCTGGGACGTGGACCGCGCCGACTGGCGCACCTTCCGGGTCGACCGGATCACCCCACGGATTCCGCCCGGCCCCCGCTTCACACCGCGGGAGCCGCCGGAAGGCGATGTCGCGGCGTATCTTTCGGTGCGACTGTCCCTCCATTCGTGGCCGTATCAGGCCACCGTGCTCCTGCACCGATCCGCCGAGGACGCCGCCGATCGCGTGTGGCCCGGGATGGGCGCCGTGGAAGCCGTCGACGACCACAGCTGCCGCCTGCATGTCGGCGCCGAGTCACCGGAGCAACTGGTGTGGATGATCACCTCGGTCGATCTCGACTTCACCTTGCTCACCGGGCCGCGGGAACTCGTCGACGCCCTCCGCGCCCAAGCCGCCCGCTGCGACCATGCCCTGCGCGGCTTTTCGGTGCCGTAGGTCGGCTGGCGGAGCCCGGTCACTGGAGCCCAACCTCTCGAGTCAGCACCGCTAGCAGCTCCAATCCAACACTGGGGCAAGGGATCTGAGCTGCACCGAGGAGGGAAGTACGCGCACCAGAGCATCGCGGATCGCGACGACGGGCGCGAACGAGAGTTGCGCCGCCGCGCCGAGCTGCCGGGAACGGCTCGCGATCATCCGCGTGCGCGGCCTGCGCTCCCGGTCATAGCGGGTCAGGTCTCCGTCGGCGGCCGCTCTGGCCAGCACCACCGCGTCCTCCAGCGCCTGGCAGGCGCCCTGGCCGAGGGTGGGCATCATCGCGTGCGCCGCGTCGCCGACCAGCGCGATACGCCCGGCCACAGAGGATTTCAGCGCGGGCAGATCGTAAAGGTCGTGCTTCAGCAGGTCGGACTCCCTGGCCGCGGCGAGCAGCGCGGGGATCGGCTCATGCCAGCCGCCGAATCGGTCACGCAACTCGGCCAGCCCACCGCCCGGGGTACCCGCGGGCATGTTCGCCGTCGCGAAGCAGTAGACCCGCCCGTCCGCGAGCGCGCCGTAGCCGAAACGCTCGCCGCGGCCCCAGGTTTCGCCCATGCCGATGATCGGCTCGTGCGGCGTGACGACCACCCGCCACGCGGTGTAGCCGCCGTAGCGCGGCCGCACCTCCCCGCAGACCGCGCGACGCACAACGCTGCGGATGCCGTCGGCGCCGACGATGACATCGCCGCTGGACGTTCCGGCCGAGTGCACCACCGTGCCATCGGCCCCGGCTTCGGTCACCGTGACGCCGGTGTGCAGCACGTCCGCGGGGATCGCCGAGCGCAGGATGTGCACCAGATCGGCGCGGTGCATCATGATCGGGCTGCCGTAGCGCGCCCGGATCGCCTCGGCGTCCATCCGCGTCAACCAGCGGCCCGTGCGGTCCCGGATGCCCGCCGTCCCGCCCTCGACGGCACGTGCGCGGACCCGATCACCGAGACCGAGCGCGTCCAGGGCGCGAAGAGCGTTGGGCCACAAGGACAATCCAGCGCCGACGGCGGTGATCTCGGTGGCCCGTTCGAGCACTTCGACCTCCCACCCCTGCCGGAGGAAGGCCACAGCGGACGCCAGACCGCCGATGCCACCACCCACGACGACCGCCTGCGACATGGCTTCCCCTTTCTCCTGCCCGCGCCGCCGCGGGCTGCCACCTCGACGCTACTACTAATGTAGTGCCAGCCACGACGGCTGTAACAGGCATCACTACCGATGTAGTCTTACAGTGTGTCCACCAAGCGCGAACTCGTCTTGGACGCGGCGATCGAGCTGCTGGGGTCCCGCGGCACCCGCGCGCTCACCCACCGCGCGGTCGACGAGGTCGCCGGTATGCCCGCCGGGTCGGCCTCCAACTACTTCCGCACCCGCGAGGCGCTGCTGATCGGCATCGCCGAGCGGCTCGAAGCACGCGACTACGCGGACTGGGAAGCGCTCAACCGCCAGCCCATACCGCGCACGATCGATGAACTCGTCGACGGCATGGCCGCATTCGTCGTGCATGCGGCGCGCACCGACCGGGTACGAACGCTGGCCCGCTACGCCCTGTTCCTGGAAGCCCAGACCGTGCCCGCGCTGCGCGAGAGCGTGCGGCGCGGACACCGTCGGCTGACCGACTGGGCCACCACCCTGCTGGCCGGAGTCGGCGGCGACGAGGCGGCCACGCGGATCCTCGTCGCCCAGTTCGACGGAATCATCCTGCACCAGCTGGTGAACCCGGCGCCGGACTTCGATCCACGCCCCGCGCTGGACCGGTTGGTGCGTGCGCTGATCGGCGGCGCGACCGGCTGACCACCGGGCTAGTTGTACTGACCTGCGAGTTGTACTGACCTGAGAGGTTGCGAACGCGGGTGGCTTTCGCCATGTCAGCCCGCCACGCCGTCACCAACGTCCGTGGTCAGTACAGCTAGTCGTCGTTCAGCAGTCCCAGCTCTCGTTCGGCGTGCAGCAGGGCCAGCGCGTCGATCCCGCGGTGCAGAATCTCGTCCACACCAACGTCATCGGCCCGCGGGCGCAGGTAGATCAACGCGTCCAGGGCAGCATGACTACCGGCGACACGTAAAGCCTCGTCACGGCTGACCGGCCCGTCGCCGCACTCCTGGCGGATCACGAAGGCGTACAGGATGCGCCGGACGTCATGCTGGAGCTCGGTCGCTTTCAGGTACAGATTGATTTCGGCGGCGGCGTCGGCGTGGGATCCGTCGGATTCGGTGACGGTCGCCGTGTAGGTGTAGTTCTCGTCGGACCGAGTCCAGCGCGCGCCCGTGAGATGGACCGTCTCGAAACCTACGTCGGAGAGCCGCTCGGCAATCTGAAACGGATCATCCGATAGTAGGTAACCGGGTACGTGCTCAGCGAGTCCGGCCCGTTGCGGATATGCCTCCCAGACGACCTTGGTCACCTATCCAACCTAACCGACACTTGCGTTGCGCACCTGGAGAATCCGTCCGCAGCACGAGAGCGGTGTCGACCGGACTTGTTGCGAGGGGCCAGGGCCAGATGCCTCATGTGTCGGTAGGCGTCGGGGAAGTGCGGTTGCCCGGCACATAGTCGTGGGCGGTCCGGGTCCGCGGTTCGTGGCGCGGGTGGGCAACGGGCAGAACAACATCCCAGTACGCGGCCTTCACCGCGTCCCACAGCCGCCAATGCTTGGGGAACCACTCACGCACAAGAGCGAGGTCAGGGCGTGCGCCGTCTTCACCGAAGTACACGACTCCGGGCGCACCGTTGGGAATATCCACCGTCGTTCCATCCAGGCGCATCCGGTAGGCCGGGCCCGGACGGCGGTAATCGGTGAACGACTCCATCTCGATGCGTCCGCCGGTCAGCCGCCGCCACCTGGCCTCGCCGTTCTGGGTCGAAGTGATGTGCAACATGTTTCGCCGACTCTCTACGAGTACCGGCCATGGGCCGAGAGTGTGTCCCGGCCTCGCATGGTGATCTGGTAGCCGCTGGGACCGATCCAGCCGCCCGCGACGATCAGACCTCGCAACCGAAGACGCATCACCGCCTGGCGAACCTGCCAACCGGTCAGCCCGGTCGTCTTCATGAGTGAAGCGACAGAAAGGATTCCGCCAGGCGCCAGTGCCGACAGCACCGCGGCCTGAGCCCTGCTGAGTCGAATGTTCTTAGCCATGCGGAGAAGATGCGGCAAGTGCCGATGCCGGATCGCGGGAATACGACGACCTGGGAAAACTCGCCGGAATCGCCTGATGGAGTTGGGCAATGCGGCCTATGATCGGCGCGTTCTGCACCAAGTAGCAAACGCGGAAAGCAACGATAGGGGGAGCATGTGACCGATGATGGCGAACCGGAGGACTCGGGCAGCACCCTGCCACGCAGGCAACTCGGCCGGTTCTTGAGAGAAGCGCGCGAGGCGGCAGGCCTCACCACCGAGACCGTCGCCAAGCTTATGGAGTGGCACAAGTCCACCGTCAGCCGCCTGGAACGTGGGCTGACCGAAAAGGTCAGAGTCCGTGACGTTCTGGCGCTGTGCGAGATATACGGGCTCGATGAAGACCAAACGGCCGTCGCCAGGGGCCTCGCCGAGCAGACGCCAGCGAAGTCGTGGTGGCATGCCTATGGCGATCTGATCCCGGCTTGGTTCAATCTGTACGTCGGTTTGGAAGCCGCTGCAAAGGAATTGGCGATATTCCAGCCATTGCTGATACCCGGACTACTGCAATCCGCCGATTACGCACTGGCGATCGACCGACGCTACTTCCCCGAAGATACCGAGGAAGAACTGGAGCGCCGTGTGCAACTTCGACGCCAGCGACAACACATCCTGACTCGGTCGCGCCAGCCGACGACGGCGTCGTTCGTACTTCACGAGTCCGTGCTACGAACCGTTGTCGGCAACCCGCGTGTGATGGCCGCGCAGTTGCGGCATGTAGCGGACGCTGGCACTCTCGCCAACGTGGAGGTCCGAATATTGCCCTTCCATGTCGGGCTTCCGCTGGGTATAGCCCTGCCGCCGTTCACCATCCTCGACTTCGCTCGCGACGGGCGGGGCAAACTGGGAGAACCGCCACTGGTCTACTGCGAGAGCTTCACCGGGAGCGCCTACCTTGAAGGACGGACGGACGTGGTGAGATTTCGCCAGGCTTTCGGAACACTTCAGCAAGCAAGCCTGGACCCCCGTTCCAGCCGGGACCTGTTACGAGAGATAGCAAGGGAGTTTGATCGTGATCGCTGATCTAACCGGGGCGCGGTGGTTCAAGTCGAGCCACAGCGGAGGGGGAGCTGACTGCGTAGAAGTCGCTTTCCTCGAAGGCGGTGCGGTCGGCGTCCGTGACAGTAAGAACCCCACCGGCCCCGTACTGGTGTTCACCCCGAGCGAGTGGGATACCTTCGTTGCCGGTGCCGACGCTGGCGAGTTTCGATCATGAACGCTGATCCAACGGGGGCACGGTGGTTCAAGTCGAGCCACAGTTCCGGAGGGCAAGATTGCGTCGAGGTCGCTTTCCTTGAAGGAGGGCACGTTGGAGTCCGTGACTCCAAGAACCCGGCTGGCCCCGCATTAGCCTTCGCCCCTGGCGAGTGGGATGTCTTCACCGCAGGCGTGATGGTTGGCGAGTTCAACCGCCCCACTGCCTGACCACTTCTGTTTCTCGGACGGCCCTGCACTGGCAATCGCTCCCAGTGCAGGACCTTCTTCGTTCGCCATCCACCGAACCGACTGACGGGCAGCGCGAACATCAACGCCAGCGGCCCGCGTTGGCCAGGTTCGCCGTCGAACTCCGAGAACCCTTCGGTATCCAGTCGTTGGCTGCCTCGCGGTTGACGAATGGCGCGGGTCGCATGAGTCGGCCTGCTGATCCAAGCGCGGAGTGCCCGCGCCGGACATCGGTCAGATGGTCCACCAGCTGCGAACGGTAGCCCTGAATCGCATCCTGGCCAGGCGCGCCGCTGAGGCGAATTCTCTTGTGAAGCAAGAGGAAAAGAGCAGATCAAACAAGGTTTTCGGTTGCCCGTGGTCACTCGGAGCGGCTAGGCTTCGAACATGGGTTCGGGTGGGGAGAAATCGTTGTCGCCAGCGGTGGTGCCGCTGGCGGACGCGGTCGCGGGTCTGCTCGAGCTGCCGCTGACGCCGTTGTCCGATGACGAGGTTGTCGATCTGCTGCGCGGTCTCGAGACCTGCGCCCGCCGGTTGGCGGCGGTGTCGCATCGGCTGCTGGTGGAGGTGGACGAGCGGTCGATCCCGGCCCGTGCCGGGGCACGCACCAGCAAGCGGTTCCTGATGGAAACCCTGCGATTGTCGGCCGCCGACGCCGGCAGCCGGGTCGCGGCGGTGCGGGATCTCGGGGTCTGGCACACCATGGACGGCGCCGACACCGCACCAATCCTGCCGCATACCGCCGCCGCCCAGGCTGCGGGCGAGATTTCCGCCGATCATGCGCGAGGGATCGCGGCGGTGATGAAGCGGGTACCGCGCGGGATCGAAGACGCCGAACGGCAAGCGGCCGAACAGATCCTGGCCGAATTCGCCCGCTCCGGTTCTCCGGACGACATCAGCAAGGTCGGCGACCGCATCCTCGCCCACCTCGACCCCGACGGGAGACTGACCGACGACGTGGATCGGAAAAGGATGCGTGGCATCACCCTTGGGCGTCAGCGCGCGGATGGCATGACCCCGATCCACGGGGAGATCACCCCGCTGTTGCGGGCACTGCTGGATCCGATCCTGGCCAAGTTCGCCCGCCCCGGCATCAACAATCCGGAGGATCCGGACAGCCCCACTGGCCTCGACGGGGCGATCGACCGTCACGCCTTGGCCGAAGCCGCCGAACGTGACCACCGCTCGACCGCCCAGCGCAACCACGACGCTCTGGTGGCGGTGCTGCAACCCGGGCTCGCCTTGGATCGGTTGGGCAATCACCGGGGTTTGCCGGTGTCGGCGATCCTGACCATGAGCCTCGCCGATGTCGAAAAGCGGGCAGGGGTGGCCACCACCGCCTCCGGCGGCAGCGTCCCCATCGGCGAAGCACTGAAGCTGGCCGAACAAGCGCACCTGTTCTTGGCGGTGTTCGACCACCGCGGGCTGCCTTTGCATATGGGCCGGGCCAAGCGGCTGGCCACCCCGGCGCAGCGGCTGGCGTTGATCGCCGCCCTGCGCGGCTGTTCCCGCCCCGGCTGCGACGCGCCCGCCACCCTCTCCGCCGTCCACCACATCACCGACTACGGCAAGGGCGGCGCCACGGACATCGGCAACGAAACCCTAGCCTGCGATCACTGCCACTCACTCGTCCACGACGGCCCCGGCGGATGGAAAACCGTTGCTCTCGGCGAGGATTCACAGTTTCCAGGACGAACAGGGTGGATCGCGCCACGCCACATCGACCCCGACCAGATCCCGCGCGTCAACCACCGCCACCACAGCGGTGAACTACTCGCCGACACCCTCGCCCGCATCCACGAAAACGACCGGCGACAACACGAACACCGCCGCCGACGACTGGGGCAACCCCCGCAACCCGGCAACACTGCCGCCTAGGGCGTGTCTCCCATTGAGTACCTCGACCATGCGGCAGCACGGCGGGGCTCCGATCCGGAGACGGCCATTTCGGTGGATGCTACCGCGCGCTCGGGGGCACCACATATAGTCTGGCATCGGAGGGAGGGGGCCCAATGCTGATCGACTTCGTTCCCGACGGAAGTCTGTACCCATTCGAGTCACGCTGGTTCGACTCGTCCGTCGGCCGGGTTCACTACATCGACGAGGGGACCGGACCAACGATCCTGTTCTGTCACGGCGCTCCGGCGTGGAGTTTTCTCTACCGTGACATCGTGAAGGACCTGCGCGACCGGTACCGGTGTATCGCCGTCGACTACCTGGGTTTCGGATTGTCCGAACGTCCTGCGGGTTTCGGCTACACCATCGCCGAGCACACCGCGGTCCTCGGCGAGCTGATCGATCACCTGCAGCTCGACGGCTTCGTTCTGATGGGACACGATTGGGGTGGCCCCATCGGTCTGGGCGCGGTCACCGCGCGCCCTGATCGGGCGCGGGGGATCGTGCTGGGCAACACCGTGTTCTGGCCGATCGAAGCGATGGCGAATCGGGCTTTCAGCGTGATCATGAGCAGCCGTCCGATGCAGCGGCGGATACTCGAACAGAACTTCCTCGTCGAGCGCGTCCTGCTCGCAGAACTGGGACGCAAGCTAACCGCTACCGAGGCCGACCACTACCGCGCGGTACAGCCCACCGCGGAAGCCCGGCGCGGACTCGCCATGATGCCCAAAGAAATTCGCGCCGCGCGCCCGCTGCTGGACCGACTCGCCCGAGACGTGCCCGCCCTGCTCGGCGATAAGCCAACCCTGCTGGTGTGGGGAATGCGGGACATGGTGTTCCGTCCGAACGCCTGTATCCCGCGAATGCGTGCCGCCTTCACCGATCTCGACATCGTCGAGCTGCCACACGCGCGGCACTTCATTCAGGAACACGCACCGGACGCGATCGCGACGGCGATCGCGAAGCGATTCCCGTAAGTACGATCGACGAACACCACACATGCGGTGAACGTCGACTCGCCTCCTCGATCAGCCGCCCGACCACGCAGTGGGTCGTTCCCGCGGCGGGTTGACCACCACGGCGCATCTGGCATGCGATGGTCACGGCCGCGCCATGTCGGTCCTCATCGGCCCTGGCCAGGGCGGCGACAGCCCGATGCCCGCTGCCGTGCTCGACGGGACGATTCGGCTGGCTCAGTTGGAGACCGTTACGAAGAACAGCGCATTTGGCCTGCGAATCACGAGCGGCAGGTCGTCTTCTGGCCAGTCCTGCTCGACGCCGCCATCGAGATGCCCGATCCCGCAGCCCACGATCACACACCATGTCCGCGGCTGAGAGTTTTGCGGTCATGAGAGTTGCCGCCTCGCCGCTGCGCACAGCTCATTCCGGAGCTGCGGCGACAGGTCCGCGGCGGCGGTCGCGCCGTCAGAAGAAGGTGTGCAGGAGGTCGACCACACGCGGGGCCGGGGCGTCGGCGTCATCGATCACCGGGATGAGCCGCCACTTGTCGAAGGCAGTGCACGGATGGGAGAGGCCTAGACGCACGACCGCGCCGATCGGCAACTCCGTTGCGGCGCCGCCCGGTAGGCGCAAGAAGGTGTGCTGGTCGTTGAGCGCCGACACCGTGGCGTTGGGGTCCAGTGGAGCGCTATTCGGTCCGGCAATGCGCTGCGGGATCGGGAATCCCTCGTCGAACGGCATATCGCGCTTTCCCGCGTCCAGCAGGGCAAGCCCGGGCTCCGGGCGCGAGAGCGTGCGTGCCCAGCCGTGCATCGCAGGGCGCAGCGGCCGCTCGCTGTGCGGCGCCGCCAACGGCGACATGGCCGCGTAGAAGCCGTCGTCATGGATGACGTACGCCCCGGAGCGCACGACGACCGTGGTCGCGACACCACGCGTGCCCTGCTCGTCGGCGAGCGGGGCGAGGTATTCGACCGCCAGCTCCGGATAGGCACTGCCGCCCGCGGTGACGATCGCCGGAGTCCGATACAGCCCGGCACTAGCGAGTTCGTGATGCAGGCGGGCGAGTTCCGCGAGATAGTCGCGCACCGCGCGGATGCCGTCCGGGGTGCGGTCGTGTGCGAACGCGCCCTCGTAACCGCCGACCCCGGCCAGGGTGAGCCGTGACGCCCGGTCGATCGCCCGCGCGACGGCATGCGCCTGCTCGACCGTGCGTGCTCCGGTCCGGCCGCGCGGGCCGCCGAGTTCGACGAGTACCCGGACGCACTCCGATCCCGGCGCGGTGCGCAGGTGCTCGTCCATCAGCGCGACCGTCTCGACGCTGTCGGCCCAGCAGACGAATTCGAAACTCGGGTCGGTCGCCAATTCCCTTGCCAGCCAGTGCAAACCGACCGGATCGACCAGTGCGTTGGCCAGCAGCACGCGCGCGACGCCGAACGCTCGCGCCACCTGCGTCTGCCAGATGGTGGCCAAGGTGATCCCCCATGAGCCCGCGGCCAGCTGATCGGCCCACAGCTGCGGGGCCATCGTGGTCTTGCCATGTGGAGCCAGCCGCACTCCCGCCGCGCGCACCCAGTCGGCCATCACCACGATGTTCGTCGCGACTGCCGCGCGGTCGACGGTCAGCACCGGTGTCTCCAGCTGATCGAGAGTCGGCACGGTGGCAAGGAATTCTCGCACGGTGCGGCCCCAGGAAGTCGGCGGCATGCCCTTGTGTTCGGGGCCTATCACGCGATCCCTGAGTGCCGCCACTGCCGCTTCGTCGATCGACACAGCGCTCCTTCCCGGCCGGAGCATCTCTTCTTCAACTCCCCACGCGGAACGGCATGCCGCCGCGTCGTGGGATCGCGCCGTCACCAACGCATCGGCTCTCGGGACCGGCCGGGTGATCCCCCGAATGGCGCCACGCTGCTCGGTCGAGAGGCACGGACCTTCTCGGCCCACGCCCGGCGGCGTTCCTCTGCAACAGCTCGAGCCTCTGCAACAGCTCGAGCGTCGAAGCGGTGCCCACTGAATTCGCGCCGGTGCACCCGGGACGTCGGTACGCCCTCGCGCGAGGGGCAATCGCGCGATCCCATGGGCCGCGACAGCCGCTCCATCGATCGACACCTCGCCCCGAGCCGTCCGAACCGGTGTCTTTCGGTGCACCTCTGTCCTGCGCATCGACACGAGCCGCTCAGCCCGAGTTGCGCAGGGCGGTGGCCAGACCGTTCATGGTCAGCAGAATGCCACGCTTGACCAATTCCGAGTCGTCCCCGGCGCGCAGGCGGCGCAGCAGCTCCACCTGCATCTGGTTGAGCGGCTCCAGGTACGGGAAGCGGTTGTGGATGGACTCGGCCAGCGAGGGGTTGTCGGCCAGCAGGTGATCATTGCCGGTGATCGCGGCGTGCATGCGGATGGTTCTGGCGTGCTCGTCGCGGATCATGCCGAAGATCTGCTCCCGCAGCGCCACGTCGTCGACGAGTTCGGCATAGCGGGCGGCGATGTCCAGATCGCTCTTGGCCATCACCTGAGCCAGATTGGACAGCACCGTCCGGAAGAACGGCCAGCGGCGGTACAGGTCCGCCAGCGTCGCCAGACGCTCCGGATCGCCGCCGATCCACTCCTCCAGCGCGGTGCCGGTGCCGTACCACCCGGGCAGCATCACCCGCGCCTGGCTCCACGACATCACCCACGGGATGGCACGCAGGTCGGCGACCGAGCTGGTCGGCTTGCGCGACGCGGGCCTGCTGCCGATGTTCAGGTCGCCGACCTCGGCGACGGGTGTGGACTGGCGGAAATACTCGACGAAGCCAGGGGTTTCGTGCACCAGACGCGAATACGCCGCGCGGGCGCGCGCCGCCAGGTCGTCCATGATCCCGTAGGACGGCTCCGCGTCGGGCCCGAGACCTTCCACGTCCAGCAGTGTCGACTCCAGGGTGCCCGCGATCAGCGACTCCAGATTGCGATGCGCCGCACCGGGTTCGGCGTACTTCGCGGCGATCACCTCACCCTGTTCGGTGAGCCGCAGCGAGCCGCGCACCGCACCCGCGGGCTGGGCGAGGATCGCGTCGTAACTGCGGCCGCCGCCGCGGCCCACCGTGCCGCCGCGACCGTGGAACAGCCGCAACCGGATCCCGGTCTTGCGGGCCACCTCGATCAGGTCCAGCTCCGCCCGGTACAGCGCCCAGTTGGCGGCGAGGTATCCGCCGTCCTTGTTGGAGTCGGAGTAGCCGAGCATGACTTCCTGGCGCATCCCCTGTGCCGCCACCAGCTCGCGATAGACCGGAACCTCCAGCGCCGCGGACAGCGTGGCCGCCCCGGCTCCGAGGTCCTCGATCGTCTCGAACAGCGGCACGATGCCCACCGGGCAGCTCGGCGGCCCGTCCGGCGCACCCGGATCGAGCAGTCCGCCCTCCTTCAGCAGCAGGGCGGCTTCCAGCAGGTCGCTGACCGACGTGCACATGCTGATGATGTAGTTCGGCACCGCCTCCGCGCCGAGGGTCTCCACCACCTCCCGTGCCGCGCGCACGATGCCGAGCTCCTTCGCGGCGAGTTCGCTCAGCCGCGCGTGCGGGCCGAGCAGCGGGCGGCGGGTGCTCAGCTCGGCCGTGAGCAGCTCCACCCGCCGCGTCTCCGGCAGGCTCGCGTAGTCCTGGTGCACCCCGGCCCAGGCCAGCAGCTCCGCGACCACCTGCTCGTGCACCTCGGAGTTCTGCCGCATGTCCAGACCTTGCAGGTGGAAGCCGAACGTCTCCAAGGCGTAGCGCAGCGCGGCGAGGCGGTCGTCGGCGAGCAGGTCGTCGCCGCTGCGCCGCAGCGAGGCGTCCACGGCGTCGAGGTCGTCCAGCACCGCCTGGGGGGTCGAGTACGGTCGCGCCCCCACATCCAGGCCGTTCGGCGGAACCTCCCCGAGCGCTGCCAGCGCGGTGGCGGTCAGGCGAGCGCGAATATGGTGCAGCGCCCGGCGATACGGCTCGTCGGCGTGCGTGGCCGGATCGGGATATCCGGTCTCGGCGAGCGCGGCCACCTCGGGCGTCACCGCGACGAGCCGGGCCGACAGCGACAGCGTCTTCTCCAACTCGACCAGCTCGTGCAGATAGCGCTCGAAGGCGACCCCCGCGGCGCGGTAGGCGGCCTGACGCACGACATCGGCGGTGACGGACCGGCTTCCGTCCCGGCCCCCGCCGATCCACGAGCCGGGCCGCAGCATCGGGCGCGGCAACAGCTGCACACCGGGCCAGCGTGAGCGCAGCGCGGCGCGCACCTCGGCGTTGATCGCCGGGATCACGTCGAACAGGGTGAGGTCGTAGTAGCGCAGCCCCACCGAGATCTCGTCCTGGATGCGCAAACGGGCCAATCGGATCAGCGCGGTGCGCCACAGGCTGAGCACCTGGCGACGGATTTGCGACTCGAGATCGGCGCGCTCGCGCTCGCTCTCGGCGTAGCGCTGGCGCCGCCGCATCAACTCGGTGATCCGGGCCTGCGCGTCGAAGACGGTGCGGCGGCGCGTCTCCGTCGGATGTGCGGTGATCACCGGCGACACCAGCGCGTCGGCCAGCAGATCGGCGACCCGGTCGCCGTCCAGCGCTGCCGCGTCCAGCTTGCGGTAGGTCGCCGCGAGCGAGGAATCCTGCGGCGGTTCACCGGCCGCCTCGTGCGCGGCGCGGCGCCGGTCGCGCTGGATGTCCTCGGCCAGGTTGGCCAGCAGGACGAAATAGCTGAACGCGCGGATGAGCGGGAGTGCGACCGCGATGTCGACACCGTCCAGCATCTCCGCGACGGCGCTGCGTCCGACCTCCTCGCGACGCACCCGGAACGCCTCGATGCGCACCCGCTCGATGAGGTCGAAGACCTCCGGGCCCTCGTGGTCGCGGATGGTGTCACCGAGCACGCCACCGAGGAACCGGATGTCGTCGCGCAGCGGCCGGATGGCGTCCTGTGCGGTGTCGATCGTCGATTCGCCCATGGTCAGACAGTATTGTCCGGTCTGCGAATGTCTGCGACGCGGGCCACACCGGACCGTCCCGGCTCAGCCCTGGAGTTCGGAAAAGCGCAGGTGGTTACCCCACGGGTCGCGGAATCCGCAGTCACGGACCCCGTACGGCTGCGAGATGGGCTCCTGCGTCACCTCCACCCCGGCGTCGCGCAGCCTGGCGAAGGTCGCGTCCACGGCGTCGGTGACGAAGATCAGGGTGCCCTGCGCGCCGCTGGCCAGGCGCGCCTGCGCCGCCGCGCGGGCCGCGTCGTCCGGCACCATCTCGGGGGTCTCCAGGATGAACTCGATCCCCGGCTGCTTCGCCGGACCGACGGTCACCCAGCGCCCGCCGGCGAACGGCAGGTCCGCGCGGACCTCGAGGCCGATCACGTCGCGGTAGAACTCCAGGGCCTTCTCCTGGTCTGCGACCAGCACGCCGACGTGGGACAGGGCGAGGTCTTTGCCATTGCTCATGAATCTGTGCTTTCTGCTCGTTGGGCTTGCCACCACTACAGACGACGGGTGCGCGGCGAATTCATCGGTGGAGCTTTGTTCGTCCGGTGACTGCGGCGAGGTCTCCGGTGCACTGTGTCAGCCAGTCTGTCGAAGCCGTCCTCGCAACCGGCTGGACCCCACTACGCGGGACTCGCCAGACCGCGATACCCCGATCTCCCGGACGCGATCGAACGGTGACGTTCGGCCCCCAGGCATCCCAGTTCGGCGGCGGAGCCGAAGACGCCGGCCGCGTACCCCGGTCACAGCGTTCAGCCGAACGGTCGATATCCCGGTCGTCGTCGCGACCTGTGACTCGACCGCCGAGGTGGTCGGTAAGGGCCCAGACCAGCGACCGAAGCGTGGGCAGCGCTCCGCCGGCGGCTCAGGCGGGAAGGTCGACCGTCCGGTGCAGGAGCACCTGCTCGAGCAGCGACACAAGCACGTTCTTGACCGAATCCCGCTGCCTCGCATCGCATTCCAGCACCGGGATCCAGCGCTCCAATTCGAGCGCCTCGCGGACCTCGTCGACGTCGAAGTGGGCGCTGCCCTCGAAGCGGTTGACCGCGACGACGAAGGGCGTGCCGCGTTCCTCGAAGTAGTCCAGCACCGGATAGCAGTCGTCGACGCGGCTGGTGTCCACCACGATCACCGCGCCGAGCGCACCGTCGACCAGGTCGTCCCAGAGGAAGACGAATCGGTCCTGTCCCGGTGTGCCGAACAGGTACAGAATCAGCGAACCGTCCAGGGTGATGCGGCCGAAGTCCAGGGCGACCGTGGTCTGCGTCTTGTCCTCGCGGTGTCCCGGATCATCCAGGCCGACGGCCATTTCGGTCATCGCGGCCTCCGTCACCAGTGGCTCGATTTCGGAGATGGCCCCGATGAATGTCGTCTTCCCGACGCCGAATCCGCCGCTGACCACGATTTTCACCGAGGACGGCATGGTTGGCGTTCGTATGTCAGAGTGCCCGGACAAGGTCCCTGATCCTCTCGATGGCAGCGGCGGTGAGCTGGTCGGCGGCGCGCACGGTCACGTGTCCGGTGGCGGCCAGGTCGCTGACGACGACCTTCGCGACCCCGATCGGAACGCGCAGCGCGGTCCCGATCTCGGCGATGGAGTGCGGCTGCTGGCACAGCCGCACGAGGGTGCGCTGCTCGAAGCGCAGCGGCGCGGACAGCGCCCCTGGCTCCGCCCGCACCAACGTCTCGATCCGCAGTCCGTCCAACAGCGGCGTGGTGCGTCCGGCGGTGACGACGAAGGGCCGCACGAATTGCTCGTCGCCACCAGCGGATTCGTTCGCCGGGTGGTCCGGCGGCGTGCCGAACCCGCCGTAGGTCCCCTGCACGGAGATCATGCGCGGGTCCGGCAGCCGAGGTAGCTCTGGTGGTCTCATCGCCGTAGCGTCTCGCGTAGTTCGGCGATGAGCGCCGGATCCAGCAGTGCGCCGGCGCGATCGGCGAGTACGGCCATCTCGTAGCCGACCAGGCCGACATCGCACCCGCTGTCGGCGATCACGCCGAGGCAGCTGCCGTCGCCCATCGCCGAGACGAGCAGGAACCCGCGCTTCATCTCGATCATGATCAGTCTCAGGCCGTCGAACGAGTAGCTGCGCGAGGCGCTCTTGGCCAGACCGACCAGCCCGGACACCATGGCGGCGAGCCGGTCGGCGGAGGTGCGGTCCAAGCCTTCGGACATCGCGATGAGCAGTCCGTCCGACGAGACCGCGACCGCTTCCCGTACTCCGTCGGTCTCGCGGACGAAGTTGGCCAGCATCCAGTTGAACGTGTGCGGGTCGGCGCTCGATAGGTGGGTGGTCACCGGATCTCCTGTATCTTGCGGGGGTTTCCCGCACCCCGTCGGCTCGATGAGCGCTGCGCGATCATGTCTCATCGAGCCTCCTCTGCGATGGGCACGGCAGGCTGGAATTCGTACGCCGAATCGACGGCGCGGATGTCGGTGGGAAGTACGGCGGGGGCCGGCGCGCCACGCTGGTGCCCGGTCCGGAAGGAGGACAGCATGCTGCGGGTCTCCGCAGGCGAGCGGTCGACCGCCGGTGCCGGCTGCGGCCGGGGCACGGCGGCGGGATCGGGACGCGCGGCAGCCGCGCGGGCCTTCTTGTTTCGCTTCACCAAGCCGTTCTTGGTGCGCTGAATTACCGGTTCGTCGGAGTGCGATTCCACTGTGGGATGGAAGGTCTCGGTCGCGGTAACGATCGGTGCGGCCGCCGATTCCCTCCGCGGCGGGACGAATTGGGTATACGCGGACGTGCCGGCTACGGAGTACACCGTGGCCGAGATCGCCGACGCGGGTGGCGCACCGATTCGATCGGCCGCGGTCGCGGGCGGGTGCCGCACAGCCGTACCCGAAGCGACGGGGTGCGCAGCGGTATCGGCTCGCGCGGGTCCGACCGGCGCGGCGTGCGGCGCTGCGGCCGCCCGTCCGGACTCGCCCCCGCTGTCGGCTCGGGCCGCGGCAGAGTTCTCGCGCACGGCGTCACCCGGCTGTTCCGATGCAGCCTCCAGCATTCCCGGTGGCAGCGTCAGGCGCGCGACGATGCCGCTCACCGGCGAGGCGCTCAGCTCGACCCCGATGCCGAGACGCCGGGCCAGCCTGCCGACCACGTAGTGACCGAGATTGCGGGTGGGCGCGACGACAAAGTCCTGCTCGCCGCGCAGCCGCGCGTTGGCCTGGGCCAGTTGCTCCGCGGGCATGCCCACACCGTGATCGACCACGGCGAGCAGGTACCCGCCCGGCCCGGCGCGCCCGTAGATCTCCACTTCGAGATCCGGCGGCGAGAAGGCGAGCCCGTTCTCGATCAGCTCGGCGAGCATGTGCGCCAGCTCGCTGGCCGCCGACCCGGTGATCAGCACGTCGTCCATGCGCCGCAGCACCACCCTGCGGTAGTCGTCGACCTCGGACAAACCGGCCCGGATCACGTCGCTCAGCGGGATCGGTTCCGCCCAGCGGCGCGGGCTCGCCTCGCCGACCAGCACAAGCAGGCTTTCGGCGTTGCGGCGCATGCGGGTGGCGAGGTGGTCGAGCTCGAACAGGTTCGACAGCGCCTTGGGATCGAGTTCCTCGCGCTCGAATTCGCTGATCAGATTCAGCTGGCGGCGCACCAGGTTCTGGCTGCGCCGGGCCAGGCTCACCATCGACTCGGTGGTGTTGCGGCGCACCAGCGCCTGCTCCGACGCGAGTTCGAACGCGGTGGACTGCACCCGGTCCAGCGCTCCGGCCACCGCGGCGATCTCGGCGCTCGCCCCCGGCGGCGTGCACACCGGCGTGGGCGGGTCCGGCCGGGTGTCGGCGCCGGTGCGCCAGGCGGCGATCACGTCGGGCAGGCGCCTGCCCGAGACGTCGTCGGCGTCGGCGGCCAGCGTCGCCAGCGGCCGCACGATCGCGCGCACCGCGGCGACGACCAGCGCCACCTCCACCGCGATCGCGGCCAACGCGGCGAGCACGAACGCACCGAGGACGAGGGCGGCCGTGCGGCGCAACACGTCGGCGCGCTGCCGCACATCGGCGCCGACCGCCTGCTGCACGGCGCGCTGCTCGTCGATCACCGCGGTCATCCTGGTCCACCAGGAGATCGAGTCGACCGGCCGCATCAGCCGTCCCCCGTTGGAGGCGATCGCGATGTTCTCCGACTCCGCCGCCGCGACCGCGTTCGCACTGTCCAGCGCGGCGTCCAGGCGGGATCGCTGGGCCGGTGTGGCGTCGCGGGCGAACGCGGCCAGACCGGCCAGCTTGGCCGCGCGGATGTCGAGGAACTGCACGTACTCTCCGGGCCCGAACTCGTCGGCGGCGAAGACTCCGTTGAGAAAGCCGCGTTCCCGCGCGGTCTGCTCCGTGGCCTCGCCCAGCGCGTAGAGCGCCTGCAGACCGTGCCGGACCGTGGGGTCGCTCGCCTGGTCGAGACCGAGGGGCAGGTGGTTCAGCGCGTCGATGGCGTCGGTGTAGTACTGGAAGGCCGCCTGCCGTGACGTGCGCAGCTCATCGATCCGGGACCGGGTCGCGTCCAGGTCGGTCAGCGGCCGGGCCGCCGAGCGCACCCGATCCGCGCCGGGCGGGTTGCTCGCCATCGCCTGTTGCAAGTCGCGCAGCGCACGGTCGACGGCGCCGCGCTGGTCGTCCACGGGCTGCCGCAATCGCCCATCGCCGCCGAGCAGGCCGTTGGTGAGGCCGCGCTCGCGCTGCGTCTCGTGCACCAGGTCCTGCACCGCGAGGGCCAGCGACACCGCGGCCACCGTGTCCCGGCTCTTGCGATACGCGCCGATCTCCCGCGCGACCAGGGCGCCCAGCAACGCGAGCACCAGAACCAGTGACACGACGAGGATTCGGGCCAGCTGCCCCCGAATGGTCCGGGGGCGGACGATTCCGCTGCTGGACGCCTGCCGTTCACCGACGAGGGCGACGGGCGCGGCAATCCGTGTGCCGCCGGAATTTTCCGGCCGTCGACGTAACCGCACCACCCTGGCTCCTCCGATTGCCCCGCCGTGATCGCTCCACGGTGAGCGCACGAAAACAAGGGCAAGCTTTCACAGCGCCTACCCACTGTCAACGCGAAAAGCGGACAAATCGGACACTGTGCGGACTTCTAAACACACTGGCAACGAAGGGTTACCGGGCGCGACGAAAGCGACGTCCGTCCCCACCCGATCGGATGCCGAATCACACTGCGTCATACCCGCCTTCGCCCGGCGTCAAACCCCCTAGCGCGGTTCTGATACAGTCCGGCCCGACACTCCGAAGGGTAAGAGAGCGGGATGGCGCACCGAATCACGTTGGTTCCCATGGCGGTAGCACTTGTGCTCGGCCTGACCGCCTGCGGCGGCGGCGAATCCGGCGGGTCACCGGCCGCGACCAGCACGCAGGCCACGAGCGCCAGCGGTACGCAAGCCCAGCTGTTCGACCCGTGCACCGGCATTCCCGAGACCGCGCTGACCACAGCCGGACTCGACCCGGCCACCGAACAGGTCGGCGTCGGCGGCGTCAAGCAGCCCGGCTGGGAGATCTGCGGATGGAAGGGCGCCGACTACACCCTCGGCGTGTTCTCCACCAGCGGGACTGTGGCCGAGTTCGAGCGCAAGCCGGGCAATGTCGAGTTCCAGGACGTCACCATCGCCGGACGCGCGGGCCGCCAGTTCCGAGTCGACGGCGCCGCCAAGGATCAGATGTGCGACGTGCTGTTCTCCGCCGCGCAGGGGTTGCTGCAGCTGACGCTGGTCAACAAGACCGCAGGACAAAGTCCCTGCGACCGGCTGGCGGAGGTCGGCGCGGCGATCGTCCCGGCACTGCCGATGTAACGGAACTCGTCCGCAGGTTTCCGATCAGCCGCTGCCGACAAGCAGCGCTCGCCGATCCCACGGTAACGACCTCCAGCAACCACATCCACCGCCGTTGCAGAGCGAAGCGAGACCGCACAGCCCCTGTTCGCGGCCTGAAGAGGCCGCGAACACGCAGCGCTGGTGGACTCAGACAGAGCCGAGGATGCCGAGCACCGCGTCGGAGGCGTAGAACGGTGCGAGGCGCTCGCGAATCAGCCTGGCGAGCACACCGTCCCGCTTCGCCCCCTCGATCACCGCAGGGCCGTAGCGCAGGATCTCCTTGGCGATGTCGTCGCCGGAGAGGCCGAGTTCGGGCAGCATGGCCGCCAGCGTGTAATCGCCGTACTTGGTGAAGAACACCTCGACGCATTCATCCACGAGCAGGCCGAAGTATTCCTTCTCGCGAGTGGTGACAGCGATTTCGTAGCACAGCAGCACCAGCTCGTTGAGATCCTTCTGGGTCAGGTATTCGCGCAGCCCGCTGACCGGTTCGTCGGCGTGCAGGTCCCAGAACTCCATCGCGGCGTCGTGCACCGGGGCGTCGCGCAGCATCTCGCGGATCGCGTTGTTGGTGCGCTTGAGCGCGAACAGCGCGCCCTTGCCCGCGAGATCACCCACGAAGGTGCTGTCGGCGGCGACCTTCTTCGCTCGATTGGCGGCGGACTGGCCCAGCGACATGAGCGAGGAGACGCCCGGGATCTTCTCGGCGCGTTCCCGGTTGGCCTGCATGAAGTCGTTGATCAGCTTGTCCACGAACTTCGAGGCGACGGTGGCCACCAGCGGGCTCTCGGTGAGCCGGTCCAGGATGCGCTCCTGCGCCTGGTGCATGCCGAAGATCTTCTCCAGCAGCGCCTCGACCGGCTCGCGGTCGACCACCTCGCCGAGCGTGTAGTCGTGATTTTCGGCGATGTGGTCGTAGATGGAATCGGCGAATACCCCGACCATGTCGGCGAGCACCGGACTGCCGCCGATCAGCTCGATGACGGTGCGGACGGTCTCCTTGGCCTGGTCGATCTCGACGATGTCCCGGAAGACCAGCGTGTCGGCGACCCCGAGCACGGCTTCGGTGTCGCGCGCGATCACCTCGGCGAAGCGGTCGCCGGTCACCTCGGCGAGCAGGAATTCCACTTGGGCGTCCAGCAGCCGTTCGGCGATCTCACGCGGCTCGCTCATCGAATCCATCCATTACAGTCGTCGTCCGGCTCGCCCGGCCCGGATCACGGCTGGTCTGAATCGATGTCGTTGCCGTGCAACGATTTCCGAATCCGATCCAGACGCTCCCGCGCGGCCTTCTCGCGTGCCTCCCATTGTTCGTCCACGCTGCGGCCCGCGGGAGTCTGCCGGTCGAGTTCGCTCATTCCCTGCGCGGTGCCGAAGCGCTGCTCGACCTTATCGCGCACCGACTCGAAAGTAGGAACGCCCGAGTCCGAATATCCGCCGCTCTCGGCGGGTGTGGCGATACCCGGCGGCGGTACCGGTACCGCCGGTACCGCGAAAACGTCTCCGACCTGCCCGGATACTTCCGGCGGCTGCGCGGGGGACGGAACCGCCCCAGATGAAGTGGCAGGAGTCACATCGGCCGTGCGGCCGACATCACCCGACTCGAGCAGCCCTACCAGCGCCGCGTGGACCGCCGCGAACCCCGGCCGTCCCGCGGTCGCGACCAGCAGGACACCCGCCAGTTCCGCGTCGGGCAACCCGGCCAACCGGCTCGCGATATCGCTGTTGTCACTCATGACGCCAGGCTACGCAGCGGCGACCAGCGTGTCCGGTTCACCGCCGGACCACGCTGCCCGCCCAGTGCCGGACCAGGTCGTACCAGGCCGAGCCGCCGACCGTGATCAGGTCGTTGTGCCCTGCGCCGGGAAAGACGACAAGCCGTTTCGGCTCCCTGGCCGCGGCGTAGAGCCGTTCCGCGTGCCGCGGCGGCAGCAGCTCGTCCTGGTCGCCGTGCATGATCAGCACCGGGGCGCGCAGCTCGCGGATGCGGCGTTCGTTCGGATACGCGTTCGGGACCAGCGGCGCGGGCAGGAACGGGTACACCGAGCGAGCCGCGTCACGCAGCCCGGTGAACGTGGACATCAGCATCAACCCGGCCGGTGGGTGATACTGCGCCAGCTCGAGCACGACGCCGCCACCGAGCGACTTGCCCAGGTAGAGCACACGATCCGGATCGACACCGGGTTGCGCCAGCAGCGCCTCACGCGCCGCGCGGGCGTCCAGGTAGGTGCCGTGCTCGGTGGGTCTTCCGGTGCTGCGCCCGTACCCGCGGTAGTCGAAGGCCAGCACGTCGAATCCCGCCTCGGTCAGCAACGCGAAGATCGGCACCCGGTCACCGATATTGCCCGCGTTGCCGTGCGCGAACAGGATGTGCCCGGCCGATTCCCGCGCCGGAATCCACCAGGCGTGCAAGACCTCGCCGTCCAAGGTGGTCACAGACAGGTCGGTGTAGTTCATGCCCAGCAACGCCGGGGTCTGCACGATCGTCCGTTCCGGCAGGTAGGTCAGCGCGTTGAGGATCGGACTGGCCGGATGTCGCATGCACCTGTTCTTACTCCCGGGCGGTGGCGGGGCGATAGGCGGGTGGTGCGAGAACACGCGCTCGGTGCTCAGCGGACAATCGCGGCGTCAGCTTCGACGCAGCAGACTGCCCACGTCGAGCCGCGCGGTTCTCGGAGCAAGCGACGGCAGAATCCTGGGCCCAAGGCAATCCACCGCTACGAAGGTCGCAGCGAGCGTTTCCCAGCGCGTCCACCCATGAGTTCGCGGACTCGAGAACAAACGCGGCCGCCGCCGCACACCGCAGCGACTGGATCGAGCTACCGGGCAGCACCCGAGAAGCGATCGTGCCGCCGCAGGGGCGGCACGATCGCGGGGTCTCAGCTCAGCCGCGCAGGACCGCGCCGACAGCGTCGGCAGCCGCCGCGACGGCCGCGTCCCGTGCCGCGCTCGCCTCGTCCTCGGTGAGCGTCCGATCGGCAGCGCGGAAACGCAGAGCGTAGGTGAGCGACTTGCGTCCCTCGCCCGCCTGCGCGCCCTCGTACACATCGAACAGGGCGATGTCCTCCAGCAGCTCGCCGCCGCCGGTGCGCAGCGCGGACTCGACCGAGGCCGCCGGAATCGTCTTCTCGACGCTCACCGAAACGTCTTGGAGCACCGCGGGGAACGGCGACACCGTCGGCACCGGCCGGGCTTCCCATAGCGGCAGCGCGTCCAGGTCCAGTTCGACGGCGCAGGTACGCGGCGGCAGACCCGAACGCTCCAGCACGGCGGGGTGCAGCTCGCCCGCGTAGCCGACGACGGCGCCCTCGACCACCAGCTCGGCGCACCGACCGGGGTGCCAGGGCAGGTGCGCGACGGGGCGGCGCTCGATGGTGACGCCCGCCGCGTCGGCGACCGCGTCCGCCAGCGCGAACGCGTCCGCGGCCTCGACCGGGCGACCCGGCCCCCACGGCCCGCGCGGCTCGCGGCGGCCGGTCAGGACCGCGGCCACATGCACCGGCTGGGCGGGCAGCGAGTCGACCAGCTGGGCGATCTCGTCACCGGTGGGACGCCGGTCCACCGGAAGCGGCTCGACCGCGCGGACGTTCGGCCCCGGCAGCACCACCTGCGCGATGCCGTAGATCGCGAGATCACGCGCACCCCGCGAGATATTGCGGACGGCCACCTCGAGCAGGCCGGGCAGCAAGGTGGTGGCCAGTTCGGCGCGTTCCACGTCCAGCGGGTTCAGCACCCGGGTGGTGACCCGGCGCGGGTCGTCGGCGTCCAAGCCCCACGTGTCGAACACACCGGCGGGCAGGAACACCGGCGGCGGGACCTCCACGGCACCGGCGAACGCGAGCGCGCGGCTCACCGCACGACGACGACGCTGGGCCGGGGTCAGCCCGCGCCCGGCCGGGGCGGCAGGCAGCACGGACGGGATCTGCTCGAGCCCCTCCAGCCGCAGCACCTCCTCCACCAGGTCGGCGGGCTGGGCCAGGTCGGGCCGCCAGCTCGGCGGGGTCACCACCAGCTGACCGTGTCCGGTCTCGCTGACGCCGACCTCGACGGTGCAGCCGATCTGGGCCAGGCGGCGCGCCGAGGTCCCGGTCGGGTAGATGACGCCCGCGACGCGATCGGCCAGATCGATGTCGATGCGGATCGGCTCCGCGGCGGGAACGGGGATCCGGACGTCGGTGAGCACGGGTTCGATGGTGCCGCCCGCGATTTCGGCGAGCAGGTTCGCGGCCCGGTCGAGCGCGGCGACGTTGATCTCCGGATCGACGACGCGCTCGTACCGCTTGCCCGCCTCGGACACCAGCTTGTGCCTGCGCGCGGTCCGGTAGATCCGCAGCGGGTTCCAGGTGGCCGCCTCCAGCAGGATGTCGGTGCTTTCCGGCCCGACCTCGGTGCTCGCGCCACCCATCACGCCGGCCAGCGAGACGACGCCGGAATCGTCGGCGATCACCACGTCCTCGGGGTCGAGCACGCGCTCCACGTCGTCCAGCGTGCGGAGCTTCTCCCCCGTGCTCGCGCTGCGCACCACCAGGCCGCCCGACACCTTCGCCGCGTCGAACGCGTGCAGCGGCTGCCCGAGCTCGAGCATCACGTAGTTGGTGACGTCCACCGCGGGCGAGATCGGGCGCACCCCCGACAGCAGCAGCCTGCGCTGCAACCACCAGGGGCTGACCGCCGTCGGATCGATGCCGGTGACCCGGCGCGCCGCGAAGCGGGTGCACTGCGAACTCGGCTCGACCTGAATCGACCAGGCTTCCTGCTCGTGGTCGGGCAGCGTCCGCACGGCCGGGTCCGCGTAGTCGAGATCGAAACCGCAGGCCAGTTCGCGGGCCAGCCCGCGCACCGAGAAGCAGTAGCCGCGGTCGGGGGTGATGTTCAGCTCGATGACGGTGTCGTCCAGGCCGAGCAGCTCGTTGGCGTCGGTACCGGGCTCGGCGGTGCCCGGCTCCAGCACCAGGATGCCGGAGTGGTCCTTGCCGATGCCGAGTTCGGCGACCGAGCAGATCATGCCGTTGGAGACACGGCCATAGGTCTTGCGCGAGGTGATCTGGAATCCACCCGGCAGCACACCGCCGGGCAGCACCACGACCACCAGGTCACCGACCGCGAAATTGCTTGCGCCGCAGATGATCTCCTGCAGCTCAGACGCGCCGATATCCACCTTGCAGAAGCGGATCGGCTTCTTGAACTCGGTCAGCTCGGTGATCTCGGCGACCCGGCCGACCACCAGTGGCGGCCGGTCGTCCGCGCCGTCGACGCGCTGGAGCTTGTCGACCTCTTCGACTTCCAACCCGACCCGGACGAATCCCGCGTCGAGCTCCTCCGGCGTCACCGACCACTCCGGGTTGGTGCGCTGGATGATGTCGGTCAGCCAGGACTGCGCTACTCGCACTTGACGTTTCGCTCTCTCGATCGAAGGGTGGGGTCAGGACCGGATACCGAAGGGCAGCGTGAAACGCACGTCCCCTTCCACGATGTCCCGCATGTCCGGGATGCCGTTGCGGAACTGCAGAGTGCGCTCCAAGCCCATGCCGAACGCGAACCCGCTGTACACCTCGGGATCGATCCCGCTGGCGATCAGCACCTTCGGGTTCACCATGCCGCAGCCGCCCCACTCGACCCAGCCGGGACCGCCCTTCTTGTCCGGGAACCACACGTCGACCTCGGCGGAGGGCTCGGTGAACGGAAAGTAGTTGGGGCGCATGCGCGTGCGGGTCTCCGGACCGAACAGCGCCCTGGCGAACGCGTCCAGGGTGCCGCGCAGGTGCGCCATGGTCAGGCCCTTGTCCACCGCCAGGCCCTCGACCTGGGAGAACACCGGGGTGTGCGTGGCGTCCAGCTCGTCGGTGCGGAACGTGCGGCCGGGGCAGACCACGTAGATCGGCAGGTCGCGTTCCAGCATCGAGCGCACCTGCACCGGAGAGGTGTGCGTGCGCAGGACCTGCCGGGAACCCTCCGGCGCGATGTGGAAGGTGTCCTGCATGGTGCGCGCCGGGTGGTCGGGCAGGAAGTTCAGCGCGTCGAAGTTGAAGTGCTCGGTCTCCACCTCCGGACCCTCGGCGACCTCCCAGCCCATCGCGACGAACACGTCGGCGATCTGCTCGGAGATGACCGTGATCGGATGCCGGGCGCCCACCGCCGTGCGGCGCGCGGGCAGCGTCACGTCGATGGCCTCGGCGACCAGCACGGCCGCATCGCGCTCGGCCAGCAGCGTGGCGCGGCGGGCCTCGAATGCCTCGGACACTCTGCCTCTGGCGAGGTTGACCCGCTTGCCCGCGTCGGCCTTCTCCGACTTCGGAAGGCCACCCAAAGCGCGCTGAGCCAGCGCCAGCGGCGCCTTGGCGCCGAGGTGTTCGGTTTTCGCGACCGCGAGCGCATCCAGGTCGGCGGCAGCGGCGAACGCCTTCTCGGCGGCCGCCGCGGCCGCGGCCAGTGCCTCCTCGGTCAGCGCCGCGTTCTGCTCGCCTGCGTCGATGTCGTCGGCCACGATGCTCCGTCTCTCCCCTGGGGATCGGTTCGCGGGCACAGCTGATTGCCGACCCGCATTGCTGGTGGTGGAACCAAATTGGATTCAGCAAAGTCTATTGAATTGACTATAAGCAATTCACCCGGATTACCTGCCGCGGCTCCCGCGCCGTGTGCTAGCAGGCTGGTTGCACCCTCGCCCGCGTCGAGACGCCTGGGCTCGCCCCGATCCGACCGAAGTCTCCGACGATGAATCACCAGCTCAGAGGTGCTTCCATGGTCGAGCTCAGGATACGGAGCGACCACGCCGGGCCCAGGACATCGCCCGGGGCCCGGCTCTCGGCCAGCGGTCAGCGTGCGGCAGTGATCCGCCGGGGCAACAGCAGCGACACCAGCGCACCAGCCGCTACGATCGCCGCGCCGACCCAGACCGCGGGCACCAGCCCGTCCACGAAGCTCTGCGGCCCCGAGTAGGAACCGGACGAGGCGAACACCGACGCGAGCACCGCGACACCCATCGCCACGCCGACCTCCCGGACCGTGTTGTTGGTACCCGAGGCCATGGCCTGGTCCTCCGGCGCCGCGCTGGCCATCACGATGGTCGACGCGGGCGCGAAGGTCAGCCCCATGCCCACGCCCGCGAGCAGGAACGGCGCGACATACGAGCCGTAGCCGATGTCCACGGTGGTGATCGCGGCCATCCAGGCCAGCGCGGCGGCCAGCAGCACCTGCCCCGTGGTGATCAACGTGCGCGCGCCGACCCGGTCCACCAGCAGACCCGCGATCGGCGCCACCACCATCGGGGCCATGGTCCACGGCATGGTGCGCACACCCGATTCCAGCGGGCTGTAGCCCTGCACCACCTGGAAAAACTGCGCGAGCAGGAAGATCGACCCGAACACGCCGACCGAGAAGGCGAAGCCGACCACATTGCTCACGCTGAAGGCACGGGAACCGAACAGCCGCAGCGGCAGCATCGGCTCCGGCGTGCGCAGTTCCCAGCCGATCAGGCCGACCAGCAGCGCGGCGCCGCCGATCAGCGCGGACAGCACGCTCGCGGAGGTCCAGCCGTCGTCGGCCCCGTGGATGACGCCCCACACCAGCGCGAGCACGCCGCCCGCCGACAGCAGCAAGCCGATCGGATCGAGGCGGCGGCTGCCGCCGTGCGATTCGGCGAGCACCCGCGCCGCGAACGGCAACACCAGCAGGCCGATGGGCACGTTCAGCCAGAAGATCCACTGCCAGCTCAGCCCGTCCACCACCGCACCGCCGACGAGCGGCCCGAGCGCGACACCGAGGCCGGCGATCCCACCCCAGATACCGATGGCCGCGTTGCGCATCCGTTCCGGAACGGCCGCCGACAGCAACGTCAGCGACAGCGGCATCACGCCCGCCGCGCCGAAGCCCTGCACCGCGCGTGCGGCGATCAGTATGCCCGGCTCGGTCGCCAGCGCGCAGGCGGCGGACGCCAGCGTGAACAGCGCGATGCCGAGCAGGAAGATCCGGCGCCTGCCCAACCGGTCGCCGATGGCGGAGGCGGTGAGCAGCAGCGAGGCGAACGACAACGTGTACGCGTTGACGAACCACTGGAGATCGGCCAGCGACGCCCCCAGTTCGGTGCGGATCACCGGCAGCGCGTTCGTCACGACCAGGTTGTCCAGCGTGACCATGAACATCGGGATGCCGACGGCGGCCAGGACGGCGGCGAGCCTGCCCCCGCCGATCGTCCGCGCGGGCGCCACGACCGGCGTCGCGGCCGCGGATTCGAGAGTTTCGGTCATGTCCAGTCCTTGTTGTAATTGACTGATAACTAATCGCCACGAACGGTATGCATTGACTGATAACATGTCAAGAGCAGGCCACGAACCAGCGGAAATGGAGCACGATGGCGGGAACGACCAGGACCAGAATGACCGCGACCGAACGGGGCGAGCAGGTATTGCGCGCGGCCGTATCGGCCTTCGCCGAGTCCGGTTATGCCGCCACCCGGACCGACGAGATCGCCAGGCGCGCAGGCGTCTCGCAGCCGTACGTGATCCGGCTCTTCGGCACCAAACAGCACCTGTTCCGCGCCGCGTTGCACCGCGTGTGCGACCGGATCGAGGAAATTTTCCGGATGTCACGCAAGGAGGCGCCGTCCGGCGCGAGCCCCGATGAGGCGCTGAGCGCCCTCGGCAACGGCTATGCGGTGTTCCTGGCGGAACGAGAACTGCTTCAGGTGCTGCTGCACGGATTCGCGGCCAGTGCCGACCGCGAGATCGGCGACGAGGTCAGGGCGCGGTTCGGGGCGATCTACCAGCTGATCCGGGAACTGACCGGAGCACCCGATACCGAAGCGCGACGGTTTCTCGCCACCGGCATGCTGCTCACCGTGATGAGCGCGATGCGGGTCGCCGGGCCGGACGCGGTGCCGGCGGCATGGGCGACGGAGATCATGGAAGACCTGAGCAAATACGGCGATTGACCAGCGGGCAAAGTCCCGGCCGGACCGGCGGATCACCGGTCACGGCGGCCCCAGCCAACGCTGCTCACCGTGATGAGCGCTGCGGGTCGCCCGGCCGGACGCGGTGCCAGCGGCATGGGCGACGGAGATCATGGAAGACCTGAGCAAATACGGCGATTGACCAGCGGGCAAAGTCCCGGCCGGACCGGACATTCGGTGCCGGACCGGCGCATCACCGGTCGCGGCGGCCTGAGCCGACGCTACTCACCGTGATGAGCGCGATGCGGGTCGCCCGGCCGGTCATTCGGTGCTGGACCAGCGCATCACCGGTCGCGGCGGCCTCAGCCAATAGGATGGCGCACCTTGATGCCGCGGTCGCCGCCCCGCACACGACACGTTTTCGAACGAGGCGGCACCGAGCACAACCGTCCGCTGCCCGGCTCGCGTCAGAGGGGGCCGCCAACACACAGCAGCTCAGCCGCGGCGTACAAACGAGCCGCAGTTGCCTTCTTACGCAGCCACATTCGCTCCGCTGCCAGTTTCGAGCGAAGCGAGACCGAGCATGCCCGTTCGCGGCCCGGCTCGCGTCCCAGCGGGCCACGCGTCCGCGACCAAGTCCCCCGCGGCGGGCCGCCGGGACGCGGCACCAACGGGGCCCGGGAACACCCAGCGCCGCAGGCGCTGGCAAACAAACACAGCGCCGCAGGCGCGGCAAATCAGCCACCGTAGCGGACGCGGGAGTTCGCGTAGAGGCAGATCGCGGCGGCTGTGGCCAGATTCAGGCTCTCGGCGCGGCCGCGAATGGGGATGCGGATGCGGTGGTCGGCGCGGCGCGCGACGGCGGGGTCGAGGCCGTGCGCCTCGTTCCCGAACAACCACGCGACGGGTTGGGTGAACAGTTCGTCGGCGTCGTCGAGGTCTACTTCGCCGTTCGCCGCGGTCGCCAGGATCGTGATGCCCGCCGCCGCGATCGACTCCAGTGCTTCGGCGACGTCCCGGTGCCGTGCGATCGGCACGTGGAAGATGCTGCCCGCGCTGGCCCGCACGCACTTGCCGTTGTGCGGGTCGACGGTATCGCCCGCCAGCACCACGCCGTCGGCGCCGACGGAATCGGCAACCCGGACCAGCGTCCCCGCGTTACCCGGCTCGGCCATCTCGACGGGAACGGCCAGCATCCGCGGGCTGGCGTCGAGGATTTGCGCCAAAGGCACGTCGAGCAGATCGCAGACCGCCACCAAACCGGGCGCCGTGACCGTCTCGCCGAGATGCTGCGCCGCACGGTCGCTCACCAGCGTGGTGCGCACCCCCGTGGCGGCCGCAGCTGCGATCAGCGCGTGGTCGCGTTCGGCGGCCGCCCCCGAGTAGAACAGCTCGTGCACCCGTGCCGTCTCGAGCGCGGCGGCGACCGCGTTGGCACCCTCGGCGAGGAATCGGCCTGTCTTTCGGCGCTGTGCGCTGCGCTGGAGCTTGACAGCGGAAACGACCCGCGGATTACGCCAGTCGATAAATTCAGCTTCCACAGCAACCTGCCGACGGTGATATGAGAACGACCCGCGGATTGTGCGAGCTCGTCAAAGACTGGCCCAGCGGATCCGCCAGAGGTTGACTCAACAGAACGACCCGGGGATTGCGCCAGTCGATGAACTCAGCTTCCACAGCGACCTGCCGATGCCGACACGGGGACCACCCGGGGATGGCGCCAGTCCACAAAATCAGCGCTCATAGCCGCCTGCCCTTCGAGATAGAGTAACGAGCCGCGGATTGCGCCAGTCGATTAAAGTCAGCGCCCACAGCGACCTACCGGAGGTCGACTCGACAAAACGACCCGCGGATAGCGCTAAAGCGCTTCCACGGGTCGTTCCGACAGTTATCCGTGTCCGTGCCGTGTATCAGCGTCCGGATCAGGCCGCCGGGGCGTTGACATCCTGCGGCAGGGCGGCCTTGGCGACCGCGACGAGACCGGCGAACGCCTCGGCGTCCGACACCGCGAGCTCGGCGAGAATCTTGCGGTCCACCTCGACACCGGCGGCCTTCAGGCCCTGGATGAAGCGGTTGTAGGTGATGTCGTTGATCCGCGCCGCGGCGTTGATCCGGGCGATCCACAGCTTGCGGAAGTCACCCTTGCGCGCCCGGCGGTCCCGGTACGCGTAGGCGAGCGAGTGCAGCTGCTGCTCCTTGGCCTTGCGGTACAGCCGCGAGCGCTGGCCACGGTAGCCCTTGGAGGCCTCGAGAATGGAACGGCGCTTCTTCTGCGCGTTGACGGCCCTTTTGACGCGTGCCACTGGTCAGTCCTGTTCGATCTGGGGCGCGGGCGGCGCCCGGAAATGGGTCGGGAATGGCGCCGGACATGGTCCGGTCGCGATATGCCGGCTGGTCGGCGCGGCGCGCGATCAGATACCGAGCAGCTTCTTCACACGACGGACGTCGGCGGCGGCGACGACCTCCACGCCGTCCAGACGACGAGTCCGGCGGGTGGGCTTGTGCTCGAACAGGTGGCGACGGTTCGCCTGCTGGCGAAGCAGCTTGCCTTTACCGGACACCTTGAATCGCTTCGAGGCGCCGCTGTGGCTCTTCATCTTCGGCATGGATTCCTCTATCTGTCGTCCGGCGGCCCCGTAGGACCGCCGGTGTTCTGATCGGTGTTACTGCGGGCCGGCCGTCTCGGCCTGCTCCGCGGCGGGCTGACCGGCCGGTGCGGCGCTGGGCGCCGGGCGCTGGGCGGACTCCTGCTGCGCCTTCACCCGCGTCTTCGCACCCTTGTGCGGGGCGAGGACCATGGTCATGTTGCGACCGTCCTGCTTGGCCGAGGTTTCCACGAAACCGAGGTCGGCGACGTCGGAGGCCAGCCGCTGCAGCAGCCGGAAGCCGAGTTCGGGCCGGGACTGCTCACGGCCGCGGAACATGATCGTCACCTTGACCTTGGACCCGGCCTCGAGGAAGCGAACGACGTTCCGCTTCTTGGTCTCGTAGTCGTGATCGTCGATCTTCGGACGGAGCTTCTGCTCCTTGATCACCGTCTGCTGCTGGTTCTTCCGAGACTCGCGCGCCTTCTGCGCCGTCTCGTACTTGAACTTGCCGTAGTCCATGATCTTGCAGACCGGCGGACGAGCATCGGGCGCCACCTCGACGAGATCGAGGTCGGCTTCGAGGGCGACGCGTAATGCATCCTCAACACGCACGATCCCAACCTGCTCGCCGCCGGGTCCGATGAGCCGGACTTCGGGAACACGGATGCGATCGTTGATGCGGGTCTCAGTGCTGATGGGGCCTCCTAGGTCAAGCGGTGTCGTCAGACGACCGCACGCAATAACTGCAACCCCTGTTCAACACAAAGGCCCCGGTGCGGTATTCCGCGACACGGGGCCCGAGGTCGACCGATCGCCGATCGCGAGCGAACTCGGATCGACCCTCGTGTGGCTCTCCTGCGAGAACCCCGGCACGAGGAACCCGCCCTCGCCGGGCGGGCGACCGGACCGTTGACCGTACGATCACTCGTCGGCAGCGGTGGGAGTCGGGCTCCACTTATCAGCCCCGGGCAAACCCCGGGGCGGTCGTCAGCGGCCAGTCTAACATTCCGTTCGGCTATCGCCGAATCGGGGCGAACCGGGACGAAATTCGGTTGCCCGGCCGTCTACGGCGTGCCACGCTCCCCCGGGTGCGCATTCCACGCCGTGACCTGCTGTGCTGGCAATTCGACCTGACCTGGTCGCTCGCCGGCATCCATCTCGACGCGCTGACGCCCGAGGACTTCCTCTGGGAACCCTCCGGGCTCACCTGGACCGTCCGGCCCGACGCCGAGGGAGTGTGGCGGCCGGACTGGGCCGATACCGAACCCGACCCGGTTCCGGTCCCCACCATCGGCTGGCTCACCTGGCACATCGGCTGGTGGTGGGGCGCGGCCATCGACCACGCCGAGGGGAGGACGCCACCCGCGCGGGAGGACGTGCACTGGCCCGGCGACGGCCCCGCGGCCATCGCCTGCCTGCGCGACCTCGGCACGGAATGGGAGCGTGTGCTCGACGGGCTGACCGACTCGGACCTGGATCGTCCCACCGCTTATCCGTGGCCCGCCGACGCCGGACTGACCCTCGCGCATCTGGCCGGCTGGGTGAACGCGGAGCTGATGAAGAACGTCGCGGAGATCGGCCACCTCCGGATGCTGCGGGCGGCGTCGCTAGCCTGAAGGGCATGACTGACGAGCTCGACACCTCCGTACGCGAACTGGCCGACATCCCCGCGGTCGAGGTGATCAGCCGCGCCGCCGTGATGCTGATGAGCTCGGCGGCGGAGAAGCTCGGGCTGGCCGACGAGGATCCGGACGCCAGTCCGCGCCGCGACCTGGACGAGGCACGGCGCGTGATCACCGCGCTGGCCGGACTGGTGACGGCGTCGGTGGAGTACCTGGGTCCGCACGCCGGGCCGATCCGCGAGGGTCTGCAATCGCTGCAGCGCGCCTTCCGCGAATCGTCCGCCCATCCCGACGAGCCGGGCAAAGGTCCGGGCGAGAAATACACCGGCCCGGTCTACTGACACCTGGCATCGGCGGGCACGATGCCCGGTCGCCGCGAGGCGCCAACCTGGCGCCAGGCGGGAAATTCAGGACGAAACACACTCTGAAGTACTGGAGTTTAGGAAAATTCCCAGCGGGTGAGGCACAGTGAGGCCATGGCTACTCGGATTCTTCTCGCTCCCGGATTCTGGCTCGGTGCATGGGCGTGGGACGAAGTCGCCCCCGATTTGCGCCAGCGCGGCAACGAGGTCACGGCGCTCACGCTGCCCGGCTTGGACGCCGCGGATCCCGACCGGTTGTCGGCGACCCTGGAAACCCAGGCGCAGGCCATCATCGACGCGGTGCCCGCGGGTGAAACCGTCGTGCTGGTCGCGCATTCCGGCGGCGCGGCGCCCGCGTATCTGGCCATCGACCGCGCGCCCGAGCTGTTCCGCCGCGCGATCTACGTCGACAGCGCGCCGCTACCGAGCGGTTTCGTCATCAACTCCGCACTGGACATCGCCGCACGCGAATGGACCCTGCCGGAATGGTCCGAGCTGGAGGCCGAGGGCAGCAGCCTGGCCGGGCTGGACGAGGCCGCCTTGGCTCGCTTCCGCGAGCGTGCCGTGCCCGAGCCCGTGTCCGTCGCCGCGGCACCGCTGCGCTTGAGCGATTCGCCCGCGCGTCTGGCCGTCCCCACCACCGTGATCTGCAGCAGCATGACCGCCGAACTGGTCAAGAAGCTGCGGGACAACGGCGAAGCGGCGATCTTCGCCGAGCTGGGCCGCATTGATGCCGAATACGTCGACCTGCCGACCGGCCACTGGCCGATGTGGTCCAAGCCGAAAGAGCTCGCCGAGCTCATCGACACGATCGCGAACCGCTGACATCGTCGACGGGCGGCACCTTCAACGGCCGCCCGGCTTACGCACCGACAACGAAATGCGGCGCGGCCCGATCGAACCCGGACCCCGCCGCGCCCACGACAGGTCAGCCGACCGCCGCCGCCTTCTTCGTCACCCGCTTGGTCGCCTTGGCAGCGGTGGATTCGGCTCCCCGCGCCGACTTCTTCGCCGGAGCCTTCTTCGCGGCCTGCGGCGCGGGCGGCTGGGCCAGCACCTCCCGGAGAAACTGGCCGGTGTAGCTGCCGGCGACGGCCGCGACATCTTCCGGCGTGCCCTGGGCCACCACGGTGCCGCCGCCGGATCCGCCCTCCGGACCCATATCGATCACCCAGTCGGAGGTCTTGATGACGTCCAGGTTGTGTTCGATGACGATCACCGTGTTGCCCTTGTCCACCAGCCCGTTGATCACGGCGAGCAGCTTGCGGATGTCCTCGAAGTGCAGGCCGGTGGTCGGCTCGTCGAGGATGTACACCGTGCGTCCGGTGGACCGCTTCTGCAGTTCGGCGGCCAGCTTCACGCGCTGCGCCTCGCCGCCGGACAGGGTCGGCGCGCTCTGGCCGAGACGCACGTAGCCGAGCCCGACGTCCACCAGGGTCTTGAGATAGCGGTAGATCGAGGTGACCGGTTCGAAGAACGCCGCGGCCTCCTCGATGGACATGTCCAGCACCTCGGCGATGGTCTTGCCCTTGTAGTGCACCTCGAGGGTTTCCCGGTTGTAGCGGGCGCCATGGCAGACCTCGCACGGGACGTACACGTCCGGCAGGAAGTTCATCTCGATCTTCAGCGTGCCGTCGCCGGAGCAGGCCTCACAGCGGCCGCCCTTGACGTTGAACGAGAACCGGCCCGGCTGGTAACCGCGGACCTTCGCCTCGGTGGTGGCCGCGAACAGCGTGCGGATCTTGTCGAAGACGCCCGTGTAGGTGGCCGGGTTCGACCGCGGCGTGCGGCCGATCGGCGACTGGTCCACCTGCACCAGCTTGTCCAGGTGGTCGAGCCCGTTGACCCGGGTGTGCCGGCCCGGCACCTGCCGCGCGCCGTTGAGCCGGTTCGCCAGCACCGTCGCCAGGATGTCGTTCACCAGCGTCGACTTGCCCGATCCGGATACGCCGGTCACCGCGGTGAGCACGCCGAGCGGGAAGCTGACATCCATGCCTTGGAGATTGTGCTCGCTCGCCCCGACCACGGTGAGCTGCCGCTTCTTGCTGACCGGTCGGCGTACCAGCGGAACCTCGATGCGCTCCCGGCCGGAAAGGTACGCACCGGTGAGCGAGTTCGGATCGGTGAGCAATTCCTCGTACGGGCCGCTGTGCACCACCGTGCCGCCGTGCTCGCCGGCGTACGGGCCGATGTCGACCACCCAGTCCGAGGCGCGGATGGTGTCCTCGTCGTGCTCGACGACGATCAGCGTGTTGCCCAGATTGCGCAGGCGCGTGAGGGTTTCGATGAGCCTGCGGTTGTCCCGCTGGTGCAGGCCGATGGATGGCTCGTCGAGCACGTAGAGCACGCCGACCAGGCCGGAGCCGATCTGGGTGGCGAGCCGGATCCGCTGCGCCTCGCCACCGGAGAGGGTGGCGGCCGCGCGCGAGAGCGACAGGTACTCCAAGCCGACATCGAGCAGGAAACCCAGTCGCGCCTGTACCTCCTTGAGCACCTGCCCGGCGATGGCGGTCTCGCGCTCCCCCAGCGTCAGCGAGTTCAAGAACCGGGAGCATTCGCCGATGGACAGGTCGCTGACGTCGGCGATGGATTTCTTCTCGCCGTTCGCGGCGATGGTGACCGCGAGGATCTCTGGGCGCAGCCGGGCGCCGTTGCACACCGGGCATGGGATGTCGCGCATGTACCCGTCGTAGTGCTCTTTCATCTGCTCGGACTCGGTGTTCTCCATGCGCCGCTGTAAGAACGGCATCACGCCCTCGAAATCCGCGTAGTACGAGCGTTTGCGGCCGTAGCGGTTGGTGTAGGACACGTGCACCTGGTCGGCGCTGCCCTCCAGCACCGCTTTACGCGCCTTCGGCGGGAGGTCCTGCCATGGCGTGTCCATCGAGAAACCGATGGAATCGGCGAGGCCGGACAGCAGCCTGGTGAAGTACTCGGCGGTCTGCCCGCGCGACCACGGGGCGATCGCGCCCTCGTTCAGGCTCAGCGCCGGGTCGGGCACCACCAGATCCGGGTCGACCTCCTTGCGGATGCCGAGGCCGGTGCAGTCCGGGCAGGCGCCGTAGGGCGAATTGAACGAGAACGAGCGCGGCTCCAGGTCCTCGATGTCGAGCGGGTGACCGTTCGGGCAGGCCAGGCGCTCGGAGAAACGGCGCTCCCGGTCGTGCGCGTGCTCGTCGCGGTCGACGAAATCGAGCACGACGATGCCGTCGGCGAGCCGCAACGCGGTCTCGATCGAGTCGGTGAGGCGCTGCTTGGAGTTCGGCTTGACCGCGAGCCGATCGACGACGACCTCGACGTCGTGCTTCTCCTGCTTCTTCAGCTTCGGTGGATCGGTGAGCGGATACACCACGCCGTCCACCCGCACGCGGGAGTAGCCCTGCGTGTTCAGCTGGTCGAACAGGTCGACGAACTCGCCCTTGCGGGTGCGCACCACCGGGGCGAGCACCTGGAAGCGGATGCCCTGCTCCATGGCGAGCACCTGGTCGACGATCTGCTGTGGCGTCTGCTTGGCGATCAGCTCGCCGCACACCGGGCAGTGCGGGGTGCCCGCGCGCGCGTAGAGCAGGCGCAGGTAGTCGTACACCTCGGTGATGGTGCCCACGGTCGACCGGGGGTTGCGGTTGGTCGACTTCTGGTCGATCGACACCGCGGGCGAGAGTCCCTCGATGAAGTCGACGTCGGGCTTGTCCATCTGGCCGAGGAACTGGCGCGCGTAGGCCGATAGCGACTCGACGTAGCGCCGCTGCCCCTCCGCGAAGATCGTGTCGAAGGCCAAACTCGACTTGCCCGAGCCGGACAGACCGGTGAACACGATGAGACTGTCGCGGGGCAGGTCGAGATCGACCCCCTTCAGGTTGTGCTCCCGAGCTCCGCGCACAGTGAGGCGTTCCGCCACAGGCCGTCCCTTCTCCTTCGTGTTCGACGTCCGGACATCCCCCGGCCGCCATGCTAGGCATGGGCACCGACAAGTTTCCCCGACCGCCCGTCACCTCGATGAATGGCGGAACCCTGCGGCCGGACAGTACGGATGGAGCCGGGAAACGGGCCAGGACGCCTCCGTAGCATCGCCCTCCCGGCACCACTGGTCAACAGCACGACGCGGACTGTCATTCCAGCGGGTGGCTATGCGATGCCGCAGGACGGGCCGTGCGGACTTCCGGGCAAGCCGTGCGACCGGTGACGCGTGCGCTGCACGACGCAGGCTATGGCGGATGACGGCGCCGTGGCGGTCGAGCCGTACTCGACCCGACTCGGGGCAGGGACCAGCGGTTATACGTGCAGACAGCAAGTCATCGAGCACACCGATGCGACCGGGCCCAGCGCGTGGCAGACGCACCGGCCGATCTCGGCGCGGAACTGTCCGGCGGTCGACTGCGGACGCCGGCATACGGACGTCGCATGGTGATACAGCTGACGCGACTGCAAGGCGAGCGCGCGGACAGCCGACTAGACTGAGCGAGCTCTGCGGACTCCACCGGCCTCCGGAAACCTCTATGACGGACGTCACTCCCAGCCTCCCGGCCACGGTGCTCGGCACCTTGCGCGTCATCGTGCGGACCGCCGCGCGCCTGGTCGACGCACGCTACGGCGCGTTGGGCGTGCGCGGACACGACCTGCAACTGGTCGAATTCATCCACGAGGGCATCGACGACGCGAGCCGGGCGCGGATCGGCCGGCTGCCCGAGGGACACGGCGTGCTGGGACTGCTGTTCGCGCAACCGGAACCGATCCGGCTGGCGGATCTGTCGAAACATCCCGCGGCGGTGGGATTTCCGCCGCGTCATCCGCCGATGCAGAGCTTTCTCGGCGTCCCGGTGCGGATCGGCGAGGAGATCTTCGGCAACCTGTACCTCACGGAAAAGGCAGGCGGGCAATCGTTCACCGACGACGACGAGTCGATCGTGCTGGCACTGGCCGCCGCGGCGGGCATCGCGATCGAGAACGCAAGGCTGTACGAATCCGCGCGGACCAGGCAGGCATGGATCACGGCGACCCGCGACATCGCGACCGAGTTCCTCGCGGGCACCACGCCGGATCTGGTCCTCGCGCAGGTGGTCGCCCGTGCCCGTGCGCTGACCGGCTCGCAGCAGGCGCTGCTCGCCGTGGTGGCGCCAGGGACGCCGCCCGAGGAGGCCACCGAGCTCCTCGTGGCGCAGTGGTTCGGTCCCGGCCCTGGGCCGCGGCGGGTGCGCATCGCCGACACCGCCACCGGCAAGGCGCTCTGCGAACGCGCGGTGGTGCAGGTGACCGACGCCGGGTCCGTCGATCTGGGCGCACCGATCGGGCCGGCGGGGCCCGCGGTGATCCTGCCGCTGCGGACGGCCGACCTCGTGCTCGGCGTGCTGATCCTCGCGCGTCCACCCGCCTGCGGTACTTACACCGACGACCTGATCGAACTGACCGCGGCCTTCACCGACCAGGCGGCGCTGGCCATGCAGTTGGCCGAGACCCAGCGCAGGATGCGCGAGCTGGACGTACTCGCCGACCGCGACCGCATCGCGCGCGATCTGCACGACCACGTCATCCAGCGGCTGTTCGCGGTCGGTCTCGGGCTGCGGGCCACCGCGGCCCGCACCGACGATCCCGAAGTGCGGCAACGACTTTCGGCCGAGATGGACGGATTGCAGGAGGTGGTGCAGGAAATCCGCACGTCGATCTTCGACCTGCACGGCGGCGACCCCTTGCGGCGGCGGCTCGAGGACGCGATTCGGCAGCAGACCGCGGACGCCGCCTTCCGGACGAGCGTGCGGTTCTCCGGACCGTTGTCGGTGGTGGGTGACGCACTCGCCGATCACGCGGAAGCCGTGGTGCGCGAATCGGTCAGCAACGCGGTGCGTCACTCCGGCGGGAACCGGCTGTTCGTCGAGATCGCCGTCGGTGACGAACTGACCGTCCTCGTCGAGGACAACGGCACGGGCATGCCCGCAGACGTCACGCGCAGCGGCCTGGCCAATCTCGCGCACCGCGCGCATCTGTCGGACGGCCACTGCACCGTGGAACGCGCCGCGAACGGCGGCACCAGGGTCCACTGGTCCGCGCCGCTCGCCTAGCGCGTCAGGCGGGAACGACGAGCGCGAGGTCGTCGTCGTAACGCCGGTACAGCAGCCCTCCGCGGCCGCTGTCCGGGTCGGTGTAGAACAGGAACGGCAATCCCTTGCGGCAGAGCACGTTCGCCGCATCGCCGGGATCGAGGCGCGGGGCCGGTTCCGCGTCGACGACGATCGGGACGGAGCCCGCGATCACCTCCGGCGACCAGACCGGCGGGTACGTCGCGCGCTGCCGGATGAGACGCACACCTTCGGCCGCCCAGTGCACCACGGCGTCTTCGCCGGTCTCGACGTCGGTGAACAGGTGAGCGTCGTAGTCCATCGCGTCCAGCACGGCGATCGCTTCGGCGGGCGTGCAGGTCAGCAAGGCGCAGTGTTTCCTGCGGACGATCTCCCGAGGTTCGCCGACCCGGGCCAGCGCGGGGCGGGCCGGGTCGGGCCAGATCCGGGACTCGTGCGCGGCCATCCGGGCCAGCTGGCGATCGAGGCGTTCGGCGGCGAACGTGCCCGCGAAGCCGCGCGGCCCGGCGACCTGAACCCGCGTGGTGATGTCCCGGCCGGAGATATTGGCCTGCACCACCGTCGGGTCTTCCGGGTCGGAGGGCGCGGTGAGGCGCGCCCGGGCGGCCGCGTCGAGGTGATGTCTGCGCAGGACGCGGCCGATCGCCCGCACCGTCCGGGTCACGTCCATGGCCGGCACGGGTCCTCGGGTGGTCACCGCCACTTCCAGCTCCGCCGCCGTCGCCCAGTGTTCCGACGTGAATCGCCGCCCCGAGGAAACCATCTGTCACGCCCCACTTTCCGGATCGATCCAGTCCACCCCTATGGCATCACCGCAAAGGCGCCGCGAACAGGGCCGAAAGTCACCATCGGCGAATTCGACTGGCGCAGCCTGGATTCAGGCACCTACTCGACACACGACACCATGCACCATCGTACGGACCGCACACGGCGCAATCCACCCGCGCGACGGCGCACTCGGCGTCCGCGAGAACGACCCACCGCGAATATCGTCCGCGGACGCCGCGCTCTGGCCATGGCCGCAAGCGGCGTCAGCGCGTAAAGATGTGGACGGCCAGCAGGTGCGTCCTCGGTGGCGGTCGGGTCGGCATCCGGTCCGGAGGCATGCCGCACTTGCCGCTGGGCAAACCCTCCTCGAGACGCTCCCCGCCCCACCCGCACCGATCCCGGCTGTCGTCATATGATCTTGATTCCGGGGTAAGTCGTTTCGGAACCGGGTAGCGGTGTTCGGGTCGACGCCCGGCAGGATCGCTCCTCCACCGGCCCCGGGCCGCGCACCGTACCCAGCCGCGAACGGTTCTGAAATGAACGCCGGATCGAACCCGAAATAGTGCCGGTACTGTGATCAGAGCAATAGCGTGGTCGGTGTGATCTTGTCCACGTCGATACCACAATAATCCCGTGTTCCAATGGCCATAATGGGGTCGATGATCGGGGGTTCGAGTGGGTGATGACAAGCTAGCCGCCGCGGTCGACGCCGCCGAACAGCTGGCCGCGCGCTACCGCTCCCTGGTCGAGCACACCCCCGACGGGATCTGTGTGCACGAGGGCGGGATGGTCGTCTACGTCAATCCCGCTACCGTCCGGTTGCTCGCCGCCGAGAGCGCCGAGCAGGTGGTCGGCCGGCCGCTGACCGACTTCGTCCATCCGGCCTCGGTCCCCGCGATGCTCGACCGCATCGGCGCGCTCACCGTCGCGGGCACGGCCTCGGCTCCGACCGAAATATCGCTGATGCGGCTGGATGGCGTGCGCGTCCCCGTCGAGACGGTGTCGGTGCTGACCGCTTGGCACGACCGCCTCGCCTATCAGGTGGTCATCCACGACCTGACCGCCCAGCGCGACGCCGAGGCCGCGCAGCGCCGGGCCGAGCACTACTTCACCACGGTGGTCTCCCAGCTGGAGGAGGGTGTCGTGGTGATCGATCCGGAGGGGCGGATCGAATCGATGAATCCGGCGGCCAAACGCATCTTCGGTACCGAGGGGCCCGACCGGCACGTGATCGGCCGCACCATTCAGTCGCTGCCGCTGGTGCTGCTGGACGCCAATGCCCAGCCGCTGCCGCCGAGCCGCCATCCCGTCGCACGTACCCTCGCCACGGGCGAGACCATCACCGGCTACGTCTTCGGCGTCGACCTCGTCGACGGCCAGCGCCGCTGGCTGTCGGGCAGCAGCCGCCTGCTCAATCCCGGCGACGCGCGTTCGTCGGCGGTCTCCTCTTTTGCCGACATCACCGAGTTCCGTGCCAGCAGGCGGCAACTGGAGTACCAGGCCACGCACGATTCGCTGACCGGCCTGGCCAACCGCTCCCTGATCCTGTCCCAGCTGGCCGCCGCGCTGGCCAGCACCGATGAGCTGCTGCCGGTGTCCACCGTGCTGTTCATCGACCTGGACGGGTTCAAGGCGATCAACGACACGCTCGGGCATGCCATCGGCGACACCGTGCTGCAGATCGTCGCGCAGCGCCTGCAACGCGCGCTGCGCGGTGACGACATCGTCGGCAGGCTCGGCGGTGACGAGTTCCTCGTGCTGTTGTCCGGGGTCACCCGGCGGGTCGACATCGACGTGCTGGTGGCCCGGCTCCGTTCCACCATGGCCGAGCCGATCATCGCCCGCGGGCACCGCATCCAGGTGAACGCGTCGATCGGGGTCACCGAGCTGAACGCGGGCGACCGGCGCACCCCGGAGGCCGTGCTGCACGACGCGGACCTGGCGATGTACCGCGCGAAGCCGCCGGGACGCCGGGACGGCGCCGCCGCTTCGGTCCGCAGACCGAACAGCACCCACGCCTCCTGACGGGTTCGGCGCATGATCATCGAACACGCCCTGCTGCCCGTCCGCCCGGAGTCGGCCGCCGACTTCGAGGCCGCCTTCGCCGCGGCGCGGCCGATCATCGCGAGCATGCCCGGATTCCGATCGCTGTCGCTGTCGCGCGGCATCGAGTCGCCGGGCAGCTACCTGCTCCGGGTGGAGTGGGACCACCTCGACGATCACGTCGCCGGATTCCGCGGCTCCCCGGAATACCAGCGCTGGAAGGATCTCTTGCATCACTTCTACGACCCGTTCCCGGTGGTCGAGCACTTCGCGCCGGTGCTGCCCGCCGCGGCCGACGACCAAGCCGCCTGCTCGCCGTCATGGGTGTCACCTGCGACTACGGCGAGCCCTCCGCAACCCCAGTAAACTCGACAACTCTGCTTTCCGAGCGTTCACCTGCCCGGCCGGGTAGTGTGCTCGCGGCTCTTCGCGGTGACAAGGAGTTCCGTTTTGCCCGACCTCACTCAGGACCGTGCCGCCCATTCCGGCACCCCCGAGCGGATCCGCGAGACCGAACAGGAACAGGCCTACCTGTCGGTGCTGTACGACCGGCTGGACGAGATGCGCGCCTACGCGCGCAACCGGCTGCGCACGGTCCTGCTGGAGACCGGCGGCACCCCGCAGGCCCGCAGCGAACGGGAGTCCTTCACCCAGCTCTACACCGAGGACCTGGCGAAATACGACGCCGCCGAACACGGGCTGTGCTTCGGCCGCATCGACCTCGACGGTGACCAGGAGGAGTACCGCTACATCGGCAGGCTCGGCATCCTGGACGAACAGGACGACTACGAGAGCCTGCTGCTGGACTGGCGCGCCCCGCTGGCCCGGCCGTTCTACCTGGCCACCACCGCGGCCCCGGACGGCGTGACCCGCCGCAGGCACATCCGCTCGCGCAACCGCACGGTGACCGCGATCAACGACGAATACCTGGACCTGGAGGCCGCGCGCCGGGCCGGCGTCACCGCGGGCGACGGCGGTGTCGGCAGCGAGAGCGCGCTGCTGGCCGCGCTCAACGCCGCCCGCACCGGCCACATGAACGACATCGTCGAGACGATCCAGCACGAGCAGGACGCGATCATCCGCTCCGAGCACAAGAGCGTGCTCGTCGTCCAAGGCGGACCGGGCACCGGCAAGACCGCCGTAGCGCTGCATCGCGCCGCCTATCTGCTCTACACCTACCGCCAGCAGCTGGCCAAGAGCGGCGTGCTGATCATCGGGCCGAACGCCACCTTCCTGGACTACATCGGCCAAGTACTCCCGTCCCTCGGCGAGACGGGAGTCCTGCTGTCCACCATCGGCAACCTCTACCCGGGCGTGCGGGCGACCCGCGAGGACTCGCTGCGCGCGGGCGAGATCAAGGGTTCGCTGGCGATACTCGACGTGCTCAAGCAGGCGGTGCGCGACCGTCAGGAGGTGCCCGCCGAACCGATCCGGCTGAGCTTCGACGGATATCCGGTCCTGCTGGACCGCAAGATCGTCACCAAGGCTCGTGGCCGCGCGCGGTCCTCGCGCCGCCCGCACAATCTGGCCCGGCCGATCTTCGCGGCCTCGGTGATCGACGCGCTGACCGACCAGCTCGCGCGCACCATGGGCGCCGACCTCTCCGGTGGTCCCAGCCTGCTCAGTTCGGCCGACCTCACCGAGATCGGCGACGAGATGCGCGCCGACCCGCAGATCCAGGCCGCCATCAGCGAGCTGTGGCCGATTCTGTCGCCGCAGGACGTCCTCGCCGACCTGCTCGCCGACCCGAAGCGGCTGGACCGGGCGGCGAGCTCACTGGATCCGGCCGACCGCGCCGAACTGCTGCGCCCGGACAACGGCCAGTTCAGCGCCGCCGACGCGCCGCTGCTGGACGAGCTCGCCGAATTGCTCGGTGTGGACGACACCGAGGAGCGCGAGCGCGCCCGTCGCCGCTGGCGCGCCCAGCTCGCCGAGGCGCAGGACGCGCTGGACATCCTGACCGGCTCCGCACCGCAGGATCTCGAAGACGAGCTCGACCCCGAGATCCTCATGGCCTACGACCTGATCGACGCGAGCCAACTGGCCGAACGCCAGGACGTGCGCACCCGGCAGACCACCGCGGAACGCGCCGCGGGCGACCGGACCTGGACCTACGGGCACGTCATCGTGGACGAGGCGCAGGAATTGTCGGAGATGGCCTGGCGCATGGTGATGCGGCGCATCCCGAACCGGTGGGTCACCGTGGTCGGCGACGTCGCGCAGACCGGCGACCCCGCGGGCACGTCCTCATGGCAGCGGATGCTGGAACCCTACGTCGCCACCCGGTGGAAGCTGACCGAGCTGACCGTCAACTACCGCACCCCCGCCGAAGTCATGGACGTCGCGGCCGACGTCCTCGCCGCGATCGATCCCACCGCGTCCGCGCCGCGGTCGGTCCGCGAGACCGGCGTCGCGCCCCGCGCCTACCGGGTCGCTTCCGGCGACGTGCACGCGCAGGTCGCTCGGCTCGTCGCCGCCGAGACCGGCCCCGGCACGACGGCGGTGATCGCGCCGCACGCGCTGGTGGCGCGGCTGGGCGACCTCGCGGGCGAGTCGGTGCGGGTGCTGACCGTGCACGAGGTGAAGGGCCTGGAATTCGACGCGGTGTATCTGGTCGAGCCGCAGAGCATTCTCGACGAATCGCCGCGCGGGCTCAACGATCTCTACGTCGCGCTCACCCGCGCGACCCAGCGGCTGGGTGTGGTGCACAGCGCCGAGTTGCCGGAGGTGCTCGACCGGCTGCGCTGAATAGCACAGCCCGCCGACGACGAAAGGCCCCGTGTCGCATCATGCTTCGCGATGGACACGGAGCCTCGTAGGCAGTTCCGCCTCGACCGGGGCTGCCTGCGGCGCGATGGGCTAGGCGCGGGGTTCTTCCGGGCGGCGAGCCCGTGGCAGGACGCCGACTCGATCCGGCAGTACTGGTCGTGCTCGCCGTCGAGGTCGATCCGACCGAAGCAAAGCCCGTGTTCGGCCGCGGCGTCGTATTTCGCCAGGTCCTCGGTGAGAGCTGGGTCTCCCGTAGACCAACCAGCTCAGCGCACGGTGTGCACGATCAGCACGTCCGAGCGCGACTTGCGCGCCACGTCGGACGGCACCGAACCGAGCAGCCTGCCGGTCAGCGTGTTCAGACCACGGTTGCCGACCACCAACAGGTCCGCGTCGACCTCCTTGACCAGCGCCAGCAGCGACTCCACCGGCTCACCGACCACGGCGCGCTCGATGATGTCCGCGGCGCCCGCCGCGATGGCCTTGTCGCGCGCGATGCGCAGGATCTCGTTGGTCGGCGCGGAACCGCGAACCTGGTAGGCCTCCTCCTTGAGGACATCGGCGGCGACGGCGACATCGCGATCGTCGGTCGGGTAGTACGCGCAGGCCACGACCAGCGTCGCGCCGGAGACGCCGGCCAGAGCGCCGGCCTTCTCGACGGCGACATACGACGAGTCCGAGCCATCGGTACCGACGACAATGGTCCGGTAGGCGGTCATTCTCTCCTCCAACTATGCGGTGGGTCGGGTGCCGCGCGCGGGGTCTCCCGGCCAGGTCGGGGCATCGGCGCGGCGACTGGGGTCGACCATAGCGGCAAACGAAGCGGAAATTTCCGAAATCGCAAGACATCACACTCGGGGTGTTCGACGATTCCCGCTGCGGTTTCACCGGAGAATGCCGGAAAGGGCCCGAGCAACCAGCACCGACCCAATTCCGGCGAAGTAAACCTGTGATGTGCCACAACGGAATCGAACGGGATTGCTGCGCTGGGATATTCGTCACAGGGCCAGGTACATCACACGCGGATCGGCCCGCCCCGGCCGCGTGAATCACGCACCGGGACGGGCCGATCGAGCCTGGGCTACCGTGCCGCTACGGCCACTGCCGATAGTTGGCCCAGAATATGCCGAGAATCGCACCGATGATGTCCATGTCTTCCTCTTCCCGCGATAAAAGGACGTGCAATATTAGCGCGCCGACCGGGCTAGAGGTCGAAAAGCGGCCCGGTGATGGTCAATCCGAGTTCGTCCACGTGCGCGAAGAACGCGAACAGCATCAGGGCGGCGCCCGACAGGGCGAGATCCTTGTTGAACTGGATCATCTCTTGCTGCCTGGCGTGCGGGTCGGTCTCCTTCCAGAACCCATGCATCAGGAAGGCGGTCGGCAGCACCATGACCACCAGCAGCAACGACCCGAGATCGGCCCACACGCCGAGCAACACACTCAGACCACCGAGCGCCAGCAGTACGCCCGAGACGAGCACGGCGTACTTCGGCATGGGCACGCCCCGGCTCTGCGTGTACCCCGTCATCGCCTCGGTCTGGGTGAAGTGCCCGAGCGCGGAGCTCAGGAACAGCACCACGAACAGCACCCGCCCGATCAACACCACTACGTCCATATGCGGCTCCTCGTCGGCGGTCCGGCAACTATCTCGTGGTCGGCATGACCTTTGCAGTGACCTCGTCGCGGGACCGTAGCGAATACTTGGCATATTCCAGCGGAGCCATACCCACTTCCGCGGTGAACTCACGGGAGAAGTGCGCCTGGTCGAAGTAGCCCAGCTCCGCGGCCAGCGCGGCGAGATCTTCGGTACGGCCCTTGGCCAGCAGATCGGCGCCGTCCTGCAACCGATAACGCCGCAGCACCCATTTCGGGCCCGCCCCGACGTATCGGCGGAACATGCGCTGCAGCGTACGAGCGGGCACACCGAAGCGGTCGGCGATCTGGTCGACCCTGGTCAACTCCTGGTCGGTGGCCATGGCGTCGACGATGCGCAGCACCAGCCGGTAGGTCGGGTCGTCGACCGCGGGCCTGCCCGTGAGGTACTCCTCGACGACGGCGCGGCGCCGTTCGTCGGTGGGTGCGTCGAGCACCCGCTCGGTCAAACCGGCCGCGTCGGGCATGACGTCGGTGATGGCCACGACGCGGTCGCGAAACGAGCCCACGTCGAGCCCGGTGAACGCCCCGAAACCGCCCGCCCGGAAGCGGATACCGAATGTCTCCCCTACCCCGCTGAGTTCGCGAATGAATTTGGTGGTGCGCACACCGTTGACGAATCCACCGGTACGCGTGGCGGATCGCTCGAAGGTGACGTTCACGCTCGGATAGGACAGCACCTCGGCGCGATACGGCGTCCGGCCGCGCAGATCCCAGCGCACCGCCCAGTACCACTCGACGTAGCGGTCCACCGCATTGCTCGGCGGCAAACGAAGCAACGAGCGATGTGCGGCCTGCTCGGCCGGATGCAGAATGCCTTTGGTGTCGGTGGGCACCAAGGGATTGCGCGACGGCTGTGGCTCGGCGGATTCGGCGTTATCGCGCACGGTGTCGCTTTCTTACAAGACCCGCCGACCACGATCGACAAAAGTTGTGGTCATGACGAACACAGTGAATCCCATCGCCGACGGCTACCACTCGATCACCTGCTTTCTCGCTGTCGGTGACGGCAACAAAGCCATTGATTTCTACACCGCCGTCTTCGGGGCCGAAGTGCTCGGCCGTAACGACCTGCCCGACGGTCAGCCCGCGCATGCGGAGCTGAAGATCGGCGATTCGACCCTGCAATTGGGGATGCCGATCCCGGACAACGGCGTGCTCGCCCCGAACGGCGAGTGGGTGCACACCTCGATCGTGCACTACTGCCCCGATGTCGACGCGGTCGTGCGGCGCGCGGTCGAGCACGGCGCCCGCAGCGCCGAAGAACCGCAGACCTTCGTGAGCGGCGATCGCTACGGCGTGATCATCGATCCGTTCGGCCACCGCTGGGCGGTGCTGACCAAGGTCGAGGACGTTTCGCGCGAGGAAGCCGAGCGCCGCGTCAACGAATGGATGGCCACTCAGGCCTGACGGCCCCGCTGCCTCCGCGGCTGGGCGGTGCCCGGTCCGCGGAGGTAGAGCGTCGAACGCCGAACTCGACGCCAAGTCCACGTCATGCGGCAGCACCGCCAGGGTGCGCCGGTCTCCGACGCTCAGCACGGTGACGACCTGGCGACGTACCGCACGAAGCCGCCCGAGCACAGCGAGGGCGCCGCACCGAGGACGGCGCGCGAGCGCCGCCGTGTGGAACACAGCGCGACTCAACTCAATCCGGCGGCGTCCATGCCGCGCAATTCCTTCTTCAGGTCCGCGATCTCGTCGCGCAACCGGCCGGCGAGTTCGAACTGCAACTCCCTGGCCGCGTTCATCATCTGATCGGTGAGTTCTTTGACGAGGTCGGCGAGTTCGGCACGCGGCATCGACTTGACGTCGCGGCCCTCATACACACCCGCGCTGACCGCCCGGCCCGGCTCGCCCTGGGCGCGCCTGCCGCGGCTGACATTGCGGCCGGAGCCGCCGACCTCCACCTCGGTCTCGTCGGCCTCCCGGTACACCTGGTCGAGGATGTCGGCGATCTTCTTGCGCAACGGCTTCGGATCGATGCCCATCTCCTCGTTGTAGGCGACCTGCTTGGCCCGGCGGCGTTCGGTCTCGTCGATGGCATACCGCATGGAGTCGGTGATCTTGTCCGCGTACATGTGCACTTCGCCGGAGACGTTGCGCGCGGCGCGTCCGATCGTCTGGATCAGCGCCGTGGTGCTGCGCAGGAACCCCTCCTTGTCCGCGTCGAGGATCGCCACCAGCGACACCTCGGGCAGGTCGAGGCCCTCGCGCAGCAAGTTGATGCCCACCAGCACGTCGTATTCACCGAGCCGCAACTGTCGCAGCAACTCGACGCGGCGCAGGGTGTCGATCTCCGAGTGCAGATAGCGCACCCGGATCCCGAGCCCGAGCAGATAGTCGGTGAGATCCTCGGACATCTTCTTCGTGAGCGTGGTGACCAGAACCCGTTCGTCGCGCTCGGTGCGTTCGCGGATCTCGTGGATCAGGTCGTCGATCTGGCCCTTGGTCGGCTTCACCACGACCTTGGGATCGACCAAGCCGGTCGGCCGGATGACCTGCTCGACCACCTCGCCGCCGGTCTGCCCGAGCTCGTACGGGCCGGGCGTGGCCGACAGATAGACCGTCTGGCCGATGCGGTCGGCGAACTCCTCCCAGGTGAGCGGCCGGTTGTCCACCGCGGACGGCAGGCGGAACCCGTATTCCACCAGATTGCGCTTGCGGGACATATCGCCCTCGTACATGCCGCCGATCTGCGGCACGGTGTTGTGGGACTCGTCGATGACGAGCAGGAAATCCTCCGGGAAGTAGTCCAGCAGCGTGGCGGGAGCCGAACCGGCCGGGCGCCCGTCGATGTGGCGCGAATAGTTCTCGATGCCGGAGCAGAATCCGACCTGCCGGATCATCTCCAGGTCGTACTGGGTGCGCATGCGCAGGCGCTGCGCCTCCAGCAATTTGCCCTGGCGCTCCAGTTCGGCGAGCCGCTCCTCGAGCTCGGCCTCGATATCGCGCACCGCGCGCTCCATCCGCTCCGGCCCGGCCACGTAGTGGGTGGCCGGGAAGATCCGCAGCGTGTCGACCTGGCGGACCACGTCGCCGGTGAGCGGGTGCAGGTAGTACAGCGCCTCGATCTCGTCACCGAAGAACTCGATGCGGACGGCGAGTTCCTCGTAGGACGGAATGATCTCCACGGTGTCACCGCGCACCCGGAACGAGCCTCGGGTGAACGCCATGTCGTTGCGGGTGTACTGCACGTCGACCAGCAGCCGCAGCAGCGCGTCCCGGTCGATCTCGCCGCCCACCTGCAACTGCACCGACCGGTCGAGATACGACTGCGGCGTGCCGAGGCCGTAGATGCACGACACCGACGCGACCACCACGACGTCGCGCCGGGACAGCAGGCTGGAGGTCGCCGAATGGCGCAGCCGCTCGACATCGTCGTTGATCGAGCTGTCCTTCTCGATGTAGGTGTCGGTCTGGGCGATGTACGCCTCGGGTTGGTAGTAGTCGTAGTAGGAGACGAAGTACTCGACGGCGTTGTTCGGCAGCATCTCGCGCAGTTCGTTGGCCAACTGGGCGGCCAGCGTCTTGTTCGGCGCCATCACCAGGGTCGGCCGCTGCAGCCGCTCGATCAGCCAGGCCGTGGTGGCCGATTTGCCGGTGCCGGTGGCGCCGAGCAGCACCACGTCGCGCTCCCCCGCCTTGATCCTGCGCTCCAGCTCCTCGATCGCGGCGGGCTGGTCACCGGCCGGCTGATGTTCGCTGACCACCTCGAACCGGCCGCCGACGCGTTGGATCTCGCCGACCGGGCGGAACTCCGAGCGCGCGAGCGGCTGCTCGGCGACCCTGTCCTCGTAGCCCTCCGCCGGAATCTCGGTTGCGAATGCCATGCTCACCAGCCTAGGCCCAGCCACCGACAGATTCCGCTGCGGGAAATCACGGCATCACGCTCCCCTGGATGTAGCCGGCCGATTACCGCACCCGGCTCGACGCGTCCGGGGCGGCGGTAGATTCTTGATGCATGACGCAGGCACCTTCCGTCGACGTGCACCGGCCCAAAGTCGAGTACTTCAATATCGCCGACCTGACCAATACGGACCCGAAAGGCTTCGTGCGCCCGGTCGAGCGATACCACGTCGAGCCGTGGGGTCTGTATATGGCGCGCACCTCGGATCATCCGCAATTCCACTACATCGAGTCCTGGCTGCTGCCGAAGCTGTTCCTCCGCGCGACCGTCTTCCACTACCTGCCCACCCATCGGCGCGACCAGGACTACTACCTCGACGTCGGGGAATTCACCGTGGTCGCCCCGAAGAAGTGGAAATCCGTCGACCACTATCTCGACATCGTCGTGCGCTCGTCGCGGGAAACCCAGCTGCTCGACGTCGACGAACTGTTCGCCGCGCACGCCGCCGGACTGGTCACCCTCGCCGAGGCCGAGGCCGCCGTGCAGCACGCGACCGCCGCCATCGACGGCATCGCCGCCAACGGCCACACCTTCGAGGGGTGGATGGAGTCCATGGACATCGCCCTGACCTGGCTGTAAGCACTCCAGCTCTAGCGGTCCCGCCAAGCCAGCGCCCGCGCATAGGCGGCGTCGAACCACGGCTCCTTGACCGCGAGGTAGGCCGAAGTCGCCTCCGCCCCGGTCAACCCCGCGGCCTTGGCCTCGCCCTCGCGTTTCACCGCGACATATTCCGCGCGGGCGGCGGAGTCGGCGCGCAGCCAGTCGCGCAGCAGCAGTGCGTACCGCTGACCGGGCGAGCCCTCGGCCCGCAGGTGCACGTTGGCCAACCGGCCCGGGTCGGCGTTCTGGTGGAATCGCTTGGTCCACAGCGCGGTGTCGACACCCGCCGGGTCCTGCGGCGTCGGCTTGGGATTGTCCCGGGTGTTCTCCGGCCGGACCGGGAAACCGGCGGCGCCGAGCGCGTCCCGCAGGTCGTCGGCAGCGGCCAGATCGGGGACCGTGATCTGCAGATCGATCACGTCCTTGGCGGGCAGCCCCGGCACCGAGGTGGAGCCGATGTGGTCGATCCGGGACGCGGCGGCGCCGCAGGCCACCCACAGCCGGGCGATCAGCCGCTGCGCCTGCGTGGGCCAGTCCGGGTTCGGCGGCACGATCCGCACCTCGCCGCGTCGCGCGGTGGTCCCGGTCCGCAGGTTGCGCTCGAACGGCACCAGCCGCTGCGTCCACAGCGTGCGCACTTCGGCCTCGACCTCTCCGGGCGCGCCGCTGTTGTCCAGCAAAACGTCGGCAACTGCTCGGCGTTGCTCGTCGGTGGCCTGCGTCGAAATACGCGCTCGGGCATCGGCTTCCGCGATACCGCGAAATTCGACAAGGCGGCGGATGCGCGTTTCGGCGTCGACATCCACGACGAGAACGAGATTCATCAGTGGTGCAAGACCGTTTTCCACCAAGAGCGGAATATCTTGCACCACAATAGCGTCCGGCGGTGCCGCGGCGATCAATTCCGCGGTGCGCTTTCCGACCAATGGGTGGGTAATCGAATTCAGTTTCGCCCGTGCGGCGTCGTCACCGAATGCCTTGGCCGCCAACGCGGGGCGGTCGAGAGTTCCGTCCGCGGCGAGAATATCGGCACCGAAAGCCTCGACCAGCGCCGCGAGACCCTCGGTGCCCGGCGCGACCACCTCCCTGGCGATCAGATCCGAGTCGATGACCACCGCACCGAGGTCCGCGAGGACCCGGGCCACCGTCGACTTGCCCGCTCCCATGCCTCCGGTGAGGCCGATTCGTAACACTCGACCAGTCTTGCATCCGGCCGCGGCCCTCGCCCGCGCCGCCCCGATCTCCTCCGCCGAAGGCGTACCGCGCGGCGCCCCGGCGGCGCCAACGACCCGATGGACAGCAATGAGCCCGATTACCCAATGCGGCCGCGCATTCCACCACTCCTACCGCCATTTGCCCGATCCGTGACTGTGCCGAGACCGATTCGCAACAATTCCGGAGGTTTCCCGTTCGACCGGACGAGTTTCCGACACGCCGAGGCAATTACTCGCGCAAAATACTTTGGCGAGCACTTTCGTTCGGCTAATCTTCGCCGTGGCGATCCAGGCCGACACCAGCAAAGCAAAGGAACAACATTGGGCACCAGAATCAACCAGACGGGTCGCCACCGCCTGGGTATGGCGGGGCGAGTGCACTGCATTCGGATCCCTGCTGTGGCGGCGGCGCTCGCCGAGCACCGTCGCTCTTGGTTCACCGCGTTCATCAGTCCCGCGCGGCACAGTTTCGCCGCCACGCGGAAGCGCTCGACCACACCCGTGGTCCGTTGGGTACCTGCAACAGCCAGCTGAACCCCCGATGTCGAAGTGGCCCAGCCCCTCGCCAGGGCTGGGCCACTCTGCTGTGCGCGGCGGCCTGTGTCGCGCTACCCGCGGATTACAACTTTTCGACGATTTCCACGCTGGTCGTCCACAAATCCTCGCCTTTGGCGATGTCATAGGACTCGGCGGAGGACTTGATCTCCCGTCGACCGGAGAAATATCGCCCGGTCGTCCCGGCCAATTCGGGTGCGAGCACGAGTCGAGCCAGTGCGGCGCCCGAACGGCGGGGGGTATGAACATTGATTCCCGGGACGATCGTCAGCGCGGGAAGTAGATAGCGCCAGGCCCAGCCTTGGATTCCGCGATAATCCCGGCCGAGCCCGGTACCTGGCATGAGACCCGGATCGAAAGCGTTCACGGTAACGGTGGGCGGAATGGTTCCGGTGTCGAGATGCCGGGCGAATTCGTAGGTCGCCAGAACGTTGCAGAGTTTCGAGGTGGTGTACCGGCGGCGACCGGCCAGGCCGGCGCCGATCCCCTCGGAGTCGTCCGGATAGGCCAGGTCCCGCGCCGTCGTATAGACCGGCCGAGGCATGCCGGTGGGTTTGGCCGGGTCGTGAGTGTCGCTGGCGACGAAGACGATTCGTCCCGGCGTGGCCAGTGTGGGCAGAAGTTCACCGACCAGCAGAAAATGCGCGAGGTGGTTGACCGCGAAGGTCTGCTCGATGCCATCGACGGTGCGCACGGTGCCCGACACGATCTGGGTACCCGCATTGCAGACGATCGCGTGCAGCGGCGGCAACCCCAACTCGCCGAACCCACGCGCGAAGCGACGCACAGCGGACAGCGACGCCAAATCGAGGGACATTCCCACGGCCCGGTCACCGAGCCGAGCCGCGGCCGCGTTCACCGCGTCGGCGCCCCGACCGGTGATGACGACGACCTGATCCGGGTCGCGGCGGAGAATCGCTTCGGCGGTCCGATAGCCGAGACTGCCGGTGCCCCCGGTGATCAGCACGGTGCGCTGATCGCTCATGCCGGCGCCTCGCTCACGCTCAGTTCCGGCCCGAGCGATTGCCCGGCTACGTCTCTGGTTCGCTCGCTCATGCCGATTGCCCTTTCGTGCGGTGAGCACGCGCGATCGCGGCGGGCGCGAGCGCCCACAGCGCGGTGAGGAGATCGCCGTACATGGTCTGCAAGTCGGTGTCGCCGGGTTCGAGCTGCGTGGCGAAGAAACAACCGTCGGAGAACGCGACGGCGAATCGTGCCAGCTCTTCGGCTGCTCGCCGCGCGATCTCGGGTTCGACCGCGTCCGCCAGCATCCCGGCGATCGCCTCGGCGAAGTAGCTCCGCGCGCGCTCGCGCACCCGCTGAACCAGCTCGGCGGCCGCCTCATCCGCACCGCCCTCCAGCGCGAGCATGTAGAACAACCGCAGGAAAAGCGGATGGCCGGTGACGGCGGTCGCGCCGCGGCGCCGCACCTGCGCCGCACGCTCGTCGACATCGCCCGTGAGGTCGTCCCAGCGCGGCAGCGCACCGAACCAGCGCGCCGCTCCGCGTTCCATCACCGCGGCCAGCAGCCCTTCCTTGCTGCCGAAGTGCCAGTACAGCGAGGTAGCCGCGACGCCGACTTCCGTGCAGATCGCCGACACCGAGGTGCCCGCGTATCCGCGTTCGCTCATCAGCCGTTCCGCCACGTCGAGAAATTGCTCCCTCGACGGTGCGGCACTCTTGTCCTCCACCGCGGCACCGGGCTTCTTTGCCATATTCTCACTGTAGGGATCGTTACATACAACGTCAAGGTCGTCCCGGGCAATCACCGAAGCAGCTCCCTCACAGGGCTTTCGACTCGCGTTCGAAGTCAGCCCGTAACCTCGCGGCGGCCGCGTTTCTCGCCGGAGTGGGCAGCACAGCCAGAGCCGGTACCGCTCCGGCACCGACATACGAGGTAACGCGACTCTGTGGACGTCGCGGCATCGCTCCTGCTCGACGTGCTCGCCATCAAGCTCGCGGACGAGCCGGTGAACATGCCGGCCGCGATCCGATCGATGCTCACTCACCCCGACGACGCCGACGAGGTCGGCTCGGTATATGCCTACAGCCCTAGCGAGCGGACCAGGTCCAGCATCTCGGCGCGGAAAAGCTTTGCGGGAGCTTGTGATTGCGGGCGCAGATGACCGTACACTTCGAGCGCGATCAGGCCGTGCATCCGGCCCCACATGCGCAACGCGAGTGCGAGCGCATCCGGCGGCAGCGCCGGGAAGTCGGACCGCACGTGCTCGGCTAGGTCCGCGTCGAAGTCCGACCAGGCACACTCACCGATGGCCTGCCGCTGCGCGGCGTGCGGCCAGGCAGCCGCCGCGAGCCCCACCAAGCCGGTGCAGGCGCGCAATTCGGCGGCCGCGGCGGGGCCGCCGGGTGGCGGCTGATAACCCGGCACCGGGTCGCCGTAGATGAGCCGGAATTCGGCGGGGCGCTCGACCGCCCAGTCGCGCACTGCTTCCCCCCAAGCCACGATGCGTCCGGCCGGGTCTTCGGCGGGCACGGCGTCGCGCGCCGCTTCGAGGCGGTCGACCAATGCGGTGTAGACATCCGAGATGAGCGTGGAGATCAGGTCGTCGCGGGTGGCGTAGTAGCCGTAGACGGCTCCCGCCGTCATTCCCATCTCGCGGGCGATGGCGCGCAACGAGATCGCGTCGGGTCCCCCCTCGGCCAGCAGACTCATCGCGATCGTCTTGATGTCTTCCAGGGTCTGCGCGCGCAGACGTTCCCGGCGACTTCTCACGATCTCGGCCACGGTTGACACTCTACAGTGTTTGGCTACTATCAGCCGTGTCATAACTGAACGGCGTGTAGTAACTGAACATGTGTAGGAGAGTTCGTGGATATCGGGATTTTCGGGGCGACCGGCGTCATCGGTTCGCGCGTCGTCACCGAGGCACTGCAACGGGGACATCGGGTCACCGCCTTCACGCGCGACGCCGCGCGGATCCCCGCCGAACGGGGACAGGAGACATGGGCGGTGGCCGACTGGCTGAATGCCGACAGCATCGCCGCCGCCATCGCGGGTCTCGACGTCGTCGTGAGCGCGGTGAACGCGGGACACGGCATCCCGGACACCATCGCGAACGCGGGCAATTTCGTGGTCGGCGCGCAGGCGATGGTCGCCGCGCTCAACCGGCAGCCTCGGGTGCGCCTGATCGCGGTGGGCGGCGCGGGCAGCCTGGAGGTCGCCCCCGGGGTGCAGTTGCTCGACACTGGGGACGATTTCACCCGCACCCTCACCGAGGTATTGGACGTACCTGCAGAGTACGCCGAGGTGGTGCGCGCATTGCGCGATGCCTTGAACGTCTATCGCCTGTCCAATCGCAACTGGACGTACCTGAGCCCGTCGTCGGGCCGGATCAATCCCGGCACTCGCACCGGTCGCTTCCGCATCGGCGGCGACCAACTGCTGGTCGGCGACGCGGACATCTCCGCGGAAGACGTGGCCGTGGCCCTCCTCGACGAAGTCGAGCAACCCCGATTCATCCAGCGCCGCTTCACCGTCGGCTACTGAGAGAGCTTTCTGTCGTACCCCTCCGGCACAATAGAACGCGTCGGACGTCGTCGACCTGGTTGCCACGCAAAGTAATCCGCAACCCGAGAGATAGGGGGCACTATGCCCGACGTCCATGCCTCGACGCCCGACCGGCTCGCCGCGGACCACGAAAAGCTCGTGGCCTTCGCGGTGGAGATCGAGCGGCACCGTTCTCTGCTGCGCCGCGCGGCGGAGGATTATCGGTGGCGCGTTGCCCAGCGGGTCGAGCACTTGGACCCGTCGGAGCAGGAGCCGTGGCTGCGGCAGGCTGAGCAGTTCATCGAGTCGCTGATGATCGACCCGGTCAAGCACAGCACCCTGGATCTGGACGCTTACCGGGCCATCCGGGACGGCGTGCCGGTACGGTTCGACGCCGAACTCCGGTCGTACGTCCTGCACACTCCGGAGCGCGAGCCACTGGTGATCCGCCCCGGATTGGCGGAGCATCGGCTGGGCGTCATCGCCCGGCTGGCCACGCTCGGGTTGCGGCTCGAGCAGATCCAGGTCGTCGCGCTCACCACGGCCCAGATGGTGGCGCCACAGGAAGCGGCGCGTCCGCCCGCGGAAGCGCCGAAAGTCCGTCGCGGTACCACGAAACCCTCGCGGCATGAGCACACCGTGGGGCACTGAAAACGCTCATCGAAAATGACTGTGCCCCAACCGGAATCCGGTTGGGGCACAGTCATCAGCTGGTGCCGATCAGGCGTTGCCGGAGAGCTTCTCCCGCAGGGCCGCCAACTGGGCGTCGCTGGCGAGCGAACCGCCGGCGGGCTCGGCCTGGCTGGCGGAGGACTGCGCACCGCTCTCGGAGGAGTAGTTCGACGCGCCGCCGCCGTTCGCGGCCTCGGCCGCGGCGTCGGCCGCCATCTTCTCCATCTGCGCGGTGTGCATCTTGTGGCGACGCTCCGCCTCGGCGTAGCGGCCTTCCCACTCCTCGCGCTGCTTCTCGAAGCCCTCGAGCCACTCGTTGGTCTCGGGGTCGAAGCCCTCGGGGAAGATGTAGTTGCCCTGCTCGTCGTAGCTGTCGGCCATGCCGTACTTCGACGGGTCGAACTCGGCGTGGTAGTCCTCGTTGGCTTGCTTGAGGCTCAGCGAGATCCGGCGACGCTCCAGGTCGATGTCGATGACCTTGACCATCGCGTCATCGCCGACGGCGACGACCTGGTCCGGGACCTCGACGTGGCGCTCGGCCAGCTCGGAGATGTGCACCAAGCCCTCGATGCCCTCCTCGACGCGAACGAACGCGCCGAACGGAACGAGCTTGGTGACCTTGCCCGGCACGATCTGGCCGATCGCATGGGTGCGGGCGAACTGCCGCCACGGGTCTTCCTGGGTCGCCTTGAGCGACAGCGAGACGCGCTCGCGGTCCAGATCGACGTCGAGGACCTCGACGGTGACCTCGTTGCCCACCTCGACGACCTCGGACGGGTGGTCGATGTGCTTCCAGGACAGCTCGGAGACGTGCACCAGACCGTCCACGCCGCCCAGGTCGACGAACGCGCCGAAGTTGACGATCGAGGAGACCACACCCTTGCGGACCTGGCCCTTCTGCAGCTGGTGCAGGAACTCGCTGCGGACCTCGGACTGGGTCTGCTCCAGCCAGGCGCGCCGCGACAGCACGACGTTGTTGCGGTTCTTGTCCAGCTCGATGATCTTGGCTTCGATCTCCTTGCCGACGTACGGCTGCAGATCGCGCACCCGGCGCATCTCGACGAGCGAGGCGGGCAGGAAGCCGCGCAGGCCGATGTCGAGGATCAGGCCGCCCTTGACGACCTCGATGACGGTGCCCTTGACGGCCTCGTCCTTCTCCTTGAGCTCCTCGATGGTGCCCCACGCACGCTCGTACTGCGCCCGCTTCTTCGACAGGATCAGGCGGCCTTCCTTGTCCTCTTTGGTGAGAACAAGCGCCTCGACCTCATCGCCCACGGAAACGACCTCGTTGGGGTCGACGTCGTGTTTGATGGAGAGTTCGCGGGAGGGGATGACGCCTTCGGTCTTGTAACCGATGTCGAGCAGGACCTCGTCGCGATCGACCTTGACGATGGTTCCTTCGACGATGTCGCCGTCGTTGAAGTACTTGATCGTGGCGTCGATGGCGGCGAGGAAATCCTCGGCGGAGCCGATGTCGTTGACGGCTACCTGCGGCGAGGTGACGGTGGTGGGCATGTGTCGGTTTGCTCCGGACGGATTGTGGTCGGTTGCGGACATTGGAACTTTCGGTACGCTGCGATCTCACCGCGAGGTGTGAAGACGGACACTTAGGAACGTACCGCACGCAACGCGCGTGAAACTCAGCACGGGTTGAACTCCGGTACGGCTGTACGGAAGACACTCGCGCGTTCAGCGTACGCGACCTTGGTCCGGCCGGGCAAACCGGTCCGGCCGCCACGCCGATAGTCTGATCGGCGTGTCGGAAGATCGCCATGCGCAAGCAAACGCACTGCTCGGAACGGCAGGCACGACCCGTACCCGGATCGGATCACCGGCCAGCCGGCTGGCCAGCCGACGCTGGTGGGATGCCGACGCCGCCCAGTACCACGAGACGCACGCGGAGTTCCTCGGCGTGGATTCCCCCGGCGGCGAGTTCGTGTGGTGCCCGGAGGGCCTGCACGAGGGCGACATGCGTTTCCTCGGCGACGTCGCGGGCAAAGTGGTCCTGGAGATCGGCTGTGGCTCGGCGCCGTGCGCGCGCTGGCTGGCCGGGCAGGGCGCGCGGCCGGTGGGGCTGGACCTGTCGCGCGGGATGCTCGAGCGCGGGCAGGCCGTGATGGCCCGCGGTGGCCCGCGGGTGCCGCTGGTGCAGGCGGACGCCGAGGCGCTTCCGTTCGCCGACGCGTCGTTCGATCTGGCTTGTTCGGCGTTCGGCGCGGTGCCGTTCGTCGCAGACTCGGCGCTCGTCATGCGGGAGGTGGCCCGAGTGTTGCGGGCGGGCGGGCGCTGGGTGTTCTCGGTGAATCACCCGATGCGCTGGATCTTCCCGGACGATCCCGGCCCGGCCGGCCTGACCGCCACCATCCCCTACTTCGACCGCACCCCCTATGTCGAGGTGGACGCCGCGGGCGTGCCCACCTACGTCGAGCACCACCGGACCATCGGGGACCGGGTGCGGGAGATCGTCGCGGCGGGACTGATCGTGGAGGACATCGTCGAGCCGGAGTGGCCGGAATGGCTCGACCGCGAATGGGGACAGTGGAGCCCGCTGCGCGGCGAGCTGTTCCCCGGCACCGCCATTTTCGTGACTAGGAAGCCGTGAGCGAGGACGGGTGATGCTCGTCGACCAGCTCGAGGATGGAGACCTCGTGGGAGACCAGCATCGCCTGGGCATGCGCACTGTCGGTGATCTTGCGCAATTCGTCCCGGAAGGCTTCGGCCGCCGCCGCGGTGTCGAAATCCAGGTCGATGAGCACCCGGTTCGGGTTGTGCGTGAACCGCTCCACGCGGCAGGTGCGTGCTCCGGCCTCGGCGCGGAACTGCTCCAAACCGTCGAACATCGTCTTCCAGGTGTCGTAGTCGCGCACGGTGTTGTCGACGTGCACTGTCGTGGTCATCGGACTCCCCTTTCGGTGCGGGCCACTGGAAAGTTGCTGATAACCAGTCTTCGCGCTGGGGATGACGGGCACCAGCCGCGATCGCGGGTATTTCGGCGCGGACCGCGCGTGCGTGCCAGAGCGTCGACAGGGAGCGGCATCGCCCGTGCCGCCGCGTCACTCGGTCGCCCCTGCCGACGCCGTTCCGTCGCCGCTTTTCGGTTTGCGCCCGGCCTGTTCCAGCGCCAGGCGCAGCGCGTACTCGATCTGGGCGTTGACACTGCGCAGGTCGTCGGCCGCCCACTTCGCGATGGCGTCGTGGACGGCCGGGTCCAGGCGTAGCAGCAGTTTCTTGCGCTCAGCCACGGGCTGCCCGCCTCAGGAGTAGAGCGAACCGGCGTTGACGACGGGCTGGGTCGGACGATCACCGCACAGCACGACGAGCAGATTCGACACCATCGCCGCCTTGCGCTCCTCGTCCAGCTCGACCATGCCCTGCTGGGCGAGCCGCTCCAGCGCGAGGCCGACCATGCCGACCGCGCCCTCGACGATCCGGGTGCGCGCGGCGACCACCTGGGCGGCCTGCTGGCGAACCAGCATGGCTTGGGCGATCTCGGGCGCGTAGGCGAGGTGGGTGATCCTGGCCTCCAGCACCTCGATGCCCGCCATCTCGGTGCGCTCCCGCAGTTCGACGGTGAGTTCCTCGGCGATCTCGGCGCCGTCGCGCAGGCTGGTGCGTTCGTCGTCGTGCGCGTCGTACGGGTGCGTGGTGGCCAGATGGCGGACCGCCGCCTCGGACTGGGTCTCGACGTACTCCTCGTAGTCGTCGACGGCGAAGGCGGCCTTGAAGCTGTCCACCACCCGGTAGACCACCACGGCGGCGATCTCCACCGGGTTGCCGTCGGCGTCGTTGACCTTGAGCTTCTGGGTCTCGAAGTTGCGCACGCGCAGCGAGATGCTCTTGCGGTCGGTCAACGGGAGCACCGAGAAGAACCCCGGCTCGCTCACCGAGCCGATGTAGCGGCCGAAGAACTGGACCACCTTGGCCTCGTTCGGGTTCACCACGGTCAGGCCGGTCGCGAGCAACAGCAGGACCACCACGACAACTATCGCGGCCACCGCGCCGCCGATGGCGAGCGCGTTGCCGTCCTTGGCTCCCGCGACGAAACCGAGCGCCGCGGCGCCACCGAACACCACCGTGAGCACCAACCAGCCCAACAGCACCAGAAAGCCGTTGACGCGGAACGCGGAGCGAAACTGCATGACATCCTCCCAATATCAGAGTGATATCACGAAGATAGCATCCCGCCGTCGCGCAGGCCAGAGCGCGACGGCGCGACGGGCGTCAGCGGGCGGGCCGGATATTGCGGTTGAAACGGAACAGGTTGCGCGGGTCGTGCTCCGCCTTGAGCGCGGCCAGCCGCGCGTAGGTCTCGGGCCGATAGCCCGCGCGGGTCTGCGCCTCGTCGGCTTCGCCGCCCGCGCCGTAGAGGAAATTCAGGCTGTGCCCCAGAGTCCACGGCGCCAGCGCGGCACGGATCCCGGCCCTGGTCGCGGCGTCTTCGGGTCCGGTGATGATCCGCACGATGTACTCGGCCTCGCGATGGTCCACCGCGATTCCGGCGCCGCCCGGACGAGCCAGCGCCCCGCCGAGATGACGGACGTCGATGACCGCCCCCGCGCCGGACTCCGGACCGGCGGCGGCCAGCAGTGCGGCGGCCGCGTCTTCGGTGAACGCACCGAGCAGCGCGTTGGTGGCGGCGTAGGCGTGCGGATGGTCAGGGTCGCTGTGGATGGTGTGCGACTCGGTGTAGGGCATCGCGCGCAGGTCGTCTTTCAGCCGGTCGCCGACCGCGCGCAGCGGTGCGACCAGGCGCTCGCCCTCCTCGGCCGGGCCGGTGAAGGCGATCCGGATGGAGGCGACGTACCGCCCGCGCAGCGGCCCGGGCACCTGGGGGATATCCGGGAAGGCGAGCATGGTGACCGTCGAGGTCAGCTCGTCCGGCACGGTCGCGGTCCACCGCCGCCACGCGTCCAGCGCTCGTTCGACCAGTGGTGTGTCGAATACCAGCTGCCCGCCGTACACCTCGGTGAGGGGAACCAGCTCGACATCCAGCGCCGTGATGACGCCGAAGTTGCCTCCGCTGCCGAGCACGGCGCCGAACAGCTCGTCGCCGGGCGTCAGCGTGCGCACCCGGCCGTCGGCGGTGACCAACTCGATCGCCCGCACGTGCTCGGCGGCGTATCCGAACCGCCGGGCGAGCAGCCCGACCCCGCCGCCGAGCAGGTAGCCAACCACGCCGACCGAGGGCGACGAACCGTTCAGCGGCGCGAGCCCGTGCTCGGCCGCCGCCTCGACCAGCGCGCCCGCGCGCACACCCGCGCCGATGTGTGCCGTCCGGTTCGCCGGATCGATCCGGATGCGCGTCATCCGGCGGGTGCTGATGAGCACTCCCCCGTCGGCCGCGACCGACAGCCCGTGCCCGGTGGCCTGCACGGCGATCGGAAGATCGTGCCGCGCGGCGTATTCCACCGCGGCGCGCACGTCCTCGGCGTGTACCGCGCCGACGATCAGCGCGGGTCGGTGGGTGTAGGCGGTCTGGAAACCGGCGATCTCCGCGTCATAGTCCGGTTCGCCCGGACGGAAGACCGGGCCGGCGAAGGCGTCGATGTCGATGGTCTGTGCGGCGTTGTTTCCCATGACTCCGACGATGCTCTACCGCGAACAAGAAGTAAAACAGATAGTTTTTCTAGATACTAGAATCAACGGTTATGGAATTGCGTCAGCTTCGCTACTTCGTCACGGTCGCGCACGAGGGGAGCTTCACCCGCGCCGCGGCCCGGCTGCATCTGGCCCAGCCCGGGCTCAGCGCGCAGATCCGGCAACTGGAACGCGAACTAGGCCAGCCGTTGTTCGACCGCGGCGGGCGCACCGTGACGCTCACCGAGGTCGGCGCCGCCGTGCTGGAACACGCGGAGGCGGCGCTGGCCACCGCCGAGCGGATCACCCGGACGGTGGACGAGTTCACCGGCCTGCTGCGCGGACAGGTCCGGGTCGGCCTCATCTCGGGCGCGGCGGTCGAGGAATTCGATGTCGCCGCCGTACTCGCCGATTTCCACGACGACCATCCGCAGGTCGGCATCAGTCTCACCGAGGACACCTCCGAGCGGATGCTCGCCGCCCTCGGCCGGGGGGAGCTGGATATCGCGCTGATCGGACTGACCGGTGCGGAATTGGATCCCGGCATCGGCATCGACGTGGTGCTGGAGACGGCGGTGGTGGCCGCGGTCCCAGCGGCGGACACCGACTACGGCGCGGAGATCCCGCTCACCGCGCTGCGTGAGCATCCGGTGATCTGCCTTCCCTCGGGCACCGGCATCCGCGGCGTGTTCCAGCGTGCTTGCGCCGCGGCGGGATTCGAACCGACCATCGCCTACGAGGCGGCCGCACCTCCGCTGCTGCTGCGATTGGCCGCGCGCGGCCTCGGCGTCGCCGTGGTGCCTGCGCTCACCGCCGAGGAGTCCGTGGCCTTCGGGGTGCGGACCGTGCGGATCATCGAGCCCGAACTGCGCGGACGTCTCGCGCTGGCCTGGCGCACCGACCGCCCCGGCAGCCCGGCGGCGAAAGTGCTACTCGGCCAGCTGCGAATCGCCTTGCGCGCAGACACATAAAGAGCTCGGGTGCGCTGCGCCCAGTTCAGAGCAGCCTCGAAAGAAAGGCCTTGGTGCGCTCGTGCCGCGGGTTCGCCAGCAGCTCACGGGGCGGCCCCGCCTCCACGACCACGCCGCCGTCCATGAAGACCAACTGGTCGGCGACCTCCCGCGCGAAACCCATCTCGTGGGTGACCACGACCATCGTCATGCCCGACTCCGCGAGTTCCCGCATCACGGCGAGCACCTCGCCGACCAGCTCCGGGTCCAGCGCGGAAGTGGGTTCGTCGAACAGCATGAGCTTCGGGTCCATGGCCAGCGCACGGGCGATGGCCACGCGCTGCTGCTGGCCGCCGGACAACTGCGCCGGGTAGGCGTTCGCCTTCTCGGCCAAGCCGACCCGGGCCAGCAGTTCCCGCGCTCTGGTCACCGCCTCCGCCTTGCGGATCTTCTTGACCTGCGTGGGCGCCTCGATGAGGTTCTCCAGCGCGGTCCGGTGCGGAAACAGGTTGAAGTGCTGGAACACCATGCCGATCTCGCGGCGCTGCTTTGCCGCCTCGCGCGGATGCAGTTCGTAGAGCTTGCCGTTCTTCTCCTGGTAGCCCACCAGCTCGCCGTCGACGTACAGCCTGCCCGCGTTCACCTGCTCGAGGTGGTTGATGCAGCGCAGGAAAGTGGACTTGCCGGAGCCGGACGGCCCGATCACGCACAGCACTTCGCCCCGGCCCACCTCGAGCGAGACGCCCTTGAGGACCTGCAACGCACCGAAGTTCTTGCACACCCGATCCGCGACGATCATCGGCGCAGGCGTGGTCTTTCCGAGATCGGTGCTCATTTCGCCTTCACCACCGCTTGGGCGTCGGCGAGTTCCTGCAGCTGCTTGGCGGTCAGCTGCCGGGAAACGCCGCGCGAGTAATAGCGCTCCAGATAGTACTGCCCGACCATCAGCACACTGGTGATCGCCAGATACCAGGTGGCGGTGACCAGCAGCAGCGGAATCGGCTGGAAGTTCACGCCGTAGATATCGCGCGCCCGGCCGAAGATGTCGGTGCTCAGCGGGATGGCGGTAACCAGCGCGGTGGTCTTCAGCATGCCGATGAGCTCGTTGCCGGTCGGCGGAATGATCACCCGCATGGCCTGCGGCAGAACGGTCCTGCGCATGGTCTGGCTCCAGGACATGCCGAGCGCGATGGACGCTTCCCGCTGTCCTTCACCGACCGAATTGATGCCCGCCCGGACGATCTCGGCCATGTAGGCGGCTTCGTTGAGGCCGAGGCCGATCACGGCGAAGGTGAACGCCGCTTGGAGTCCCTGCACGTCGAGCTCGAAGAACTGCGGTCCGAACGGAACGCCGAGGTGGATCTGCCGATACAGCGAGGGGAACAGCCCCCAGAACACCAACTGCACGAACACCGGCGTGCCACGGAAGATCCACAGGTACACCCACGCCGAGGCACGCAGGACCGGGTTCGGCGACAGGCGCATCACGGCCAGTACCGTCCCGAGCACGACGGCCATGCCCATCGCGAGCACGGTCAATTCCAGCGTGACGAGGGCACCGGCGGTGATCCGGCTGTCGAACAGATACTTCCCGTAGGTATCCCAGCGGTACGCCGGGTTCGTCGCGGCACCGTAGACGAACAGCCCCACCAAGACCAGGATGACCGCCGCCGCTATCCAGCGACCGGGCCTGCGCAGCGGAACCGCTTTGATCGGCTCCGGCTCCCGCGTCGAATCCGCCCCGTCGGGCCCGGGGTCGCCGGGCGCCGGCCGGGTATCGTTGTCGGCCATCGATCAGTTCACGGCGCCGTTGATCACGGACTTGGTGATGGCGCCTTCCTGGACACCCCAATTCCTCGTGATCTCGAGGTACTTACCGTTGTCGATCAGGTGCTGGACGGCCTTCTGCAACACCGCGGCCAGCGGCGCGCCCTTGGCCACCGCCCAGCCGTACGGCGCGGAATCGAATACCGGGCCCGCGTTCTCGATTTTGCCGTCGCTCTGCTTGATCGCGTACGCCGTCACCGGGGAGTCGGCCGACATGGCGTCGACCTGACCGAGCATCAGCGCGTTGGTCGCGGCGCTCTGCTCGTCGAACGGCTTGATATCGATGGCGGGCTTGCCCTCGGCGACGCACTTGGCGCTCTTGGCGGGCACCTCATCGGTGTGCTCCACGGTGGTGGCCTGCACGGCGACCTTCTTGCCGCACGCGTTCTCCGGGTCGACCGGCTTGCCCTTCTGCTGGGCCCACTGGATGCCCGCGTTGAAGTAGGTGGTGAAGTCGACCTGCTGTTCGCGTTCCTTGGAGTCGGTGATCGAGGACATGCCCACGTCGTAGGTGCCCGCCTGAATCGCCGGGATGATCTTCTCGAAGGCCGACTCGACGTATTCGGCCTCGACGCCGAGCACGTCGGCGACCGCGTCCATCAGGTCAACGTCGAACCCGACGATCCGGCCGCTGGCGTCCTTGTACTCGTTGGGCTGATAGGGGATGTTCACGCCGACGACGATCTTGCCCGACTGCTTGATCTTGTCGGGGAGTTGCGCGGCGATCTCGTCGACCTTGTCCACCTGCACCTTGGGCACCGAGGGGCCGGACTCCTCGGTATTCGTGGTACAGCCCGTCAGCACCAGCGCGCCCGCGGCGAGCACACCCAGTGCGGCCCGCAGGGCGCGCCTGCCGAGAAACGATCGATCAGACACAGCAGTCCTCCACATTTCGGATACACGCAACCCGGGCGTCACCACCCGTTTGGCAATCTAAGCGACCGGGACGGTTCGCGCTGGGCAGTGACGGAACAGCGACACGAAGTCGTTGCGAACTGCCCTGCCGTCTCGCGTGCCGGTACATCGCCGCGACACCCTACCCGCTTGCTCCGTGACCAGCGGCTTTGGGATGCGAAGCGCACGTCGACGAGCGGTTGATGGTCCGGCGGCGCAGTGACCGCGCAAGTGTGTGCGCGTCAGCGGTCCGGGTCCGGGTCCGCGTCCGACCGGGCAGGCGCAGGCCAATGCCGAGCAGGCGACCGACAACTACATCCGGCAGTGGCGGCAAATCTCCGGCCGAGAACATTGCCGACGCAAAGCCCCTCGCGACAGAGACGTGCTCACCGAAACCCATCCGAAAAGGGACCGAAATATCCGAGACCATCGACTTCCTCCATTTCTTCCAGGGGAATCGCTGCGGTGACCGAGGACTTGCTGTTCGCCCAACCCCGTTTGCATCAATCGTCACAACAGAAACAAAAGCTTCTGGTCGGTCGGCAAATGGATTGATGCCGGGCGCTCATTAGACTCCGTGATCATCCCGCCCGTCCGACATGTGGGGCATTTCGGATGCACCATGGCTTTTCGAACAGTAGCCTTGACGCCGGCCACCGCCGGCAAATCCTTGCCGCCCCAGTCATAGCAGGTAGGTATGGAGCGTATTTATACGGCTTTTGTGTCTTCCACGTACACCGACCTGGTCATCGAGCGAGAGCTATTGCAGCGAAACTGTTTGCACGTGCGCACGATGCCACTGGGCATGGAGTTCTTCCCGTCGACCGGAGCGGGACAATGGAACTCCATCATGGACTGCCTGAAATCAGCGGACTTCTCGATATTTCTCCTGGCCGGCCGCTATGGATCCATCGATCCTTCAACCAATATCTCGTGGACGCACCGCGAATATCGTGAATCCAGAAAGCTCGGGAAGCCGAGCATTGTCCTGATGCGCCGGTCGATCGAGACACTGCCTCGGGACAAGGGCGAAACAGACGATGCCCGGTATCGGCAACTGCAAGCCTTCCGGCAAGAGGTATTGAACGGCCACGACTGCATCATGTGGGACTCCGAGACCGATTTGGTCACCGCTCTCCTCTCCTCGATCGGGCACATGAAGGAGAACCACACCATCGCAGGTTGGGTCCGCGGAACTCCGGATCCCGTGATCACCGACGAAAGCGCTTTCAGCCGGATAGTATTGCTGGTCGATACTACGCACCGCTACGAGCGGTCGAGTTACGTCGGGGACAATCTCGATCTCCACTACGCGACCCGGAGAATCATCAGATCGAATCTGACGCAAGGCCTGGCGACGGTACCACTCACGTTTACCAAGTCGAGCGACAGACTCGTTCCCTTCGACCCGGCGAACCCTCCTGCCCTGCGTCTCGATACGGCCATCCGCACCGGACCGGGCACAGCCGTACTCAGGCACGCGCGCAAGAACACCGGAACGGCGTACACGGTCGATGTGGCATTCGATCCGCCACTTCGCCAAAACGAGGAAGCAGATCTGCGAATATCCGGCATTTTCCCGAATTATCGGTTCGCCACCGCTGATCAGATCCGGCAGGCAACCGCCGACACCCCGCTCGGCTCCCGCTCCTTCGATTTCTACTCGTACAAGATCGCCTACCCGACCCGCGAGCTCAGCATGAAGGTCCAGCTACCCACCGCTCTGGGCATGACACCGTTGGGCACGCGCCACGGATTCCACGGCCAAATCGACTTTTTCGATACGCACTCGCCAGGGGAGAGTTACGAGCAAGGTCATGTCGAGATCGACGACACCACCTATCATTCTATGACGTTCCGGACGACCGACCCCAGATACATGCGGACATATCGCCTGGCGTGGCAACTCCCGTGAGCACCGGGCCTCAACCGCTGATCGCCGCATGCCGCGGGACTGGTCGCGGCAACAGGTCCGCCTGGACTACCTCCTGCGCACCCTGGCGCACACCTGCTCGGTGAATTCGCTGGTCGAAGCCAGTCCGCCGAGGTCGGCGGTGGCGATGCCCACTTCGAACGTCGCGGCGACGGCGCGCTCGATCCGCTCGCCCGCCCGGGCGAATGCCGCTTCCCCGTCCCTGGCCGCCAACCACCGCAACAACATCGCCGACGACAGTTGTAGCGCGGCCGGGTTCGCGCGATTGTGCCCGGCAAGCGTAGGGGCGGCACCGTGCACGGCCTGGGCCATGGCCTTGGTCGCGGAACAGTTCAGCGACGCGGCCAATCCGAGCGAGCCGCTCAACTCCCCGGCCAGGTCGGAGAGGATGTCGCCGAACAGGTTCTCGGTGACCAGCACGTCATAGTCGGCGGCGGCGCGAACCAGATGCGCGGCGGCCGCGTCGACATGCTCGTCGTCGACCTCGACACCCGGATAGGACCGGGCCACCTCGTAACAGACGTCCCGGAACAGTCCCATGGTCAGCGGCAGCACGTTGGCCTTGTGCACGATGGTCACCCGCTTGCGCCGCGCCGCGGCCAGCCGGAATGCCTGATGCGCGATCCGCTCGCAGGCGGCGCGGGTCACCAGGGCGACGGACATCGCGATGTCCGGTGTCGGCTGGAACTCACCCGTGCCCGCGAACATATTGCGATCGGCGTAGAAGCCCTCGCTGTTCTCCCGGACGATCACCAGATCAATGTCCGGGGCCGTCGCGTGCACGCCTGCGAACGCCCGCGCGGGGCGGATGTTGGCGTAGAGATCGAAGCGTTTGCGGATGGCGCCGCCCGGTGCGACCGCGCCGCGATGTTCGGCGGGGTACGACGCGTTGTCGTGCGGGCCGAGAATCCAGCCGTCCACGCCGTCGAGCGCGTCGAGTGTCTGCTCGGGCAGCGGCGTACCGAATTCGGCGATGGCGCGGTGTCCCATCGCCAGGGGCACCCACTCGACCGGCGCCGCGCCGACCGCCGACAGTGCCTCGTCGACCACCTGCCCGGCTGCGCGCACCACCTCGGGCCCGATGCCGTCGCCGTCGATCAGGCCGAGCCGCAGAGCCGCACGGGGTGTGTTCGCGTCGTTCACCGGAACATCCTCCCGCCGCGGTGCTCCGGCGGCGGAACCGGCCCGCGACGGCACCGGAGGCGGTTACCTTCAGGGGACCATGGTGCAGTCGGTCGAACTCCTCCTCGATGACGCCGCCGACGCGGAGATCCGCCAGCAGTGGCGGATGCTGGCGGAGGCCGGCGTGCCGAGCCTGGGCGCGCGCACCGACGAGGCCAACCGCCCGCACATCACCGCCGCGGTGGCGAAGCAGGTCTGGCCACGCATCGAGCAGGCGTTGGACGAGCAGGCCTTCTCGCCGATCGCGGTGCGCCTGGGCGGGCTGGTGGTCTTCGGTGCGCGCCGCCCCATCCTGGTGCGGCTGGTGGTGCCGTCGGAGCCGCTGCTTGCGCTGCACCGGCGCATCTTCCACACGATCTCGCCCTGCCCCGGCATTCCGGCCAATCTGCACCCGGACGCCTGGACACCGCACATCACGCTGGCCAGGCGGGTGCCGCCGCACCAGCTCGGCGAGGCGATCCACGCCGTCGCGCGGGACCGCGATTTTCCGGCGACCGTGCTGGGTATCCGTCGATGGGATGGTGATCAGCGGCGCGAGTGGCCGGTCGGCCGGGTCCGCCGTGGAAGATAACCGAGGCAGCCCGCGTTATAGCTGGCACATCGAAACGAGAGGACGTCATGGCCACCCAGACGCTGACCCAGCAGAATTTCGACGAGGTAGTCACCGGAAACGACGTGGTACTCGTCGATTTCTGGGCCGATTGGTGCGGCCCGTGCAAGAGTTTCGCACCGACCTTCGAGGCCTCCTCCGACAAGCACCCCGACGTGGTGCACGGAAAGGTCGACACCGAAGCCGAACAGGGCCTCGCGGCGGCCGCCAACATCCGTTCGATCCCGACCATCATGGCCTTCCGGGAGGGCGTGCTGGTGTTCGCGCAGCCCGGCGCGCTGCCACCCGCCGCGCTCGAGGATCTGGTGACCCAGGTCAAGGCGCTGGACATGGACGAGGTACGCAAGCAGCTCGCCGAGCAGCAGGCCGGTCAGCAGTGACCGTGGCGCGGTAAGTTCCCGCGCCATACTGATTCGACGCCAGGCCCGGACCCGGGACGCCCTGTGGGAGGCAGTCCGAGTCCGGGCCTGATCTGCGTCCGCACCCGGATGGCACGCTTCGAATCAGGACACGCCGAGCAGGTTGACGCCCGCGATCATCGCGCGCACCGTCGACTCGGCTCCGTCGTCGGCGATGGCGGCGCCCCAGCCGCGCCTGCCGTCGCACTCGCACTGCACGAAGGTGGCGGTGCCACTCGCGGTGCGCCGCTGGTGGAACTGCAGGATCTCCACCGGATATCCCTCGTCGTAGAGGGCAGAGGTCAGCGCCGCGACCGGGCTGCCGGCGGCGACGACGGTCCGCAGGTGCCCGGCGAACTCCAGGGTGGCGGTGAACTCGGCGGTGCGGCTGCCCGCGGGCGACCAGTCACCGAGGCGGATGGGGCCATTGTGCTCGCAGTAGCGGCGGTGGAACTCCGCCGAGGTGAGTCCGGCGCTTTCGGCCCGCAGACCCCTGGGAGCGGCGGCATGGAACATGTCGGTGTCGAGAGACAGGATGGTCATTGAAAGTAGGTCTTCCCGGAGAATGTCGTGGATCAGTTGACAGAGGGGACCAGCACTAACAAGTCATAACAGCCCGCAGCGAGGGGGCCGGCCCGGATCAGACCCCGCTACGGCGGGTTACTACGAGAGCTCGACGATGCTGCGCCGCCATCGCGGTAAGCGGAACTAGCCCGGCACGAACCTCCGGCCCGGAGGCGGTAGCCTCCGTAACCACGGAGGGCCCGGTCAGCGACGCCATCGACACAGCGCGGTCGCGGTCTGCGACACGGAGCGCTGCGCTGTGGCGGTCGGCGGGATTCGGCACGCGATCGAGGATAGGGAAATCGCGGCGCAATAGCAACCACATCCGGTGCCCGATTTGTCTACTGACGAGTACCATTCGCGCAGTTCAGGCCGTTGCGGGCGCAGCGAAGGTAGCGTTGCCGACATGGGTCTCATCGCCATGACCATCCCGGGTCTGTCCCTCCTTCTCATCGCGCTCGCCTTCGCGGAAGTCATGTGGAACAAGCTCACCGGAAGCCGCGTGCTGCCGTGGACACGCAAACGGTCGGGCCGCCCGGTGTCGGCCGCGGGCTTCGAAGAGGTGACGGCGGTCTTCCAGGGCGCCAAGCATTATGAATTCGAGCAGCGGATGACGACGCTGATGCACAAGGAAGACAAATCCGACGGCGCGCCGCCGCGCGACGAGGTGGATCTCACCTCCGGGTCAGCGCGTCTGGTCGTTCGCCCGCCGCGGTGAGATCCACCTCGTTCAGCTCGCCGGTGGCGACATCGAAGACGAAGCCGCGGATGGCGTCCTTGTGCGGCACGAACGGGCTGGCGATGATGCGCGCGATCGATTGGCGCACATCGGTTTCCAGGTCCGAGAACGACTCCACCGACCACTCCGGCTTGATCCCGGTCTCCTCCTGGATGGCGGCCTTGAAGGCGTCGTCGGTGAAAGTGAGCATGCCGCAATCGGTGTGGTGGATCAGGATGATCTCCCTGGTGCCGAGCAACCGCTGACTGATCGCCAGCGAGCGGATCTCGTCGGCGGTCACCACACCGCCCGCGTTGCGGATGACGTGTGCCTCGCCCTCCGCGATGCCGAGCGCTCCGTAGACGTTGAGCCGCGCATCCATGCACGCGACCACGGCCACGCCCTTCGAGGGCGGCAAAGGCAGGGGGCCTTGGAAGGCGCTCGCGTACGCCGCGTTGTTCGCCAGGTATTCATCGGTGACAGTCATGGGCCATCCCCTGCGCTCGGTATGCGTGAATCCCTCTATGACCAGCCTGACGGTAGATGCCCGCGCGCGGCGGGACACCCGTCCCGTTCGCGGTGATTCGTTCACTGGCGCGGCGAGCCGATGATAGCTCCCGGCAAGCCGAATGCCGGGCCCGTGCGGTCGGACCCGGCATGTCCGCTCGGTGGGTTTCGCGGGTTTTCAGTGCGCGGCGGCGTCCCAGCTCCGGCCGACGCCCACCGAGACCTCCAAGGGCACCGACAGGGCGATCGCCGAGGACATCTGTTCGCGCGCCAGCGCTTGCAACGTCTCCCGCTCCCCTTCCGCGACCTCGAACAGCAACTCGTCGTGGATCTGCAGCAACATCCTGGAACGCAGCCCGGCCGACCGCATCGCCCGGTGCACGTTGATCATCGCGACCTTGATGATGTCGGCCGCGGTGCCCTGGATCGGGGCGTTGAGCGCCATCCGCTCGGCCCCCTCCCGGCGCTGCCGGTTGCTGGAGTCCAGATCCGGCAGGTAGCGGCGACGGCCGAACAGCGTCTCGGTGTAGCCGACCTTGCGCGCCTGCTCGACCACCTCGTACAGGTAGTCGCGGATCCGGCCGAAGCGGGCGAAGTAGACTTCCATCTGCTCCTTCGCCTCGGTGGTGCTGATCTTCAGCTGCGCCGACAGTCCATAGGAACTCAGCCCATACGCCAGGCCGTAGGACATCGCCTTGATCCGGCGGCGCAACTCCGGAGTCACCTCGGCGATCGGGATGTCGAACGCCTTCGACGCGACGAAGCTGTGCAGGTCCTCACCGGAGTTGAACGCCTCGATCAAGCCCTCGTCCCCGGACAGGTGCGCCATGATCCGCATCTCGATCTGGCTGTAATCCGCGGTCATCAGCGACTCGTAGCCGGAGCCGACCACGAAGGTGTCGCGGATCTGCCGTCCGGTGTCGGTGCGGATCGGGATGTTCTGCAGATTCGGATCGGTCGAGGACAACCGGCCGGTCGCGGCGATCGTCTGGTTGAACGTGGTGTGGATGCGCCCGTCCTCGGCGACGCACTTGAGCAGGCCGTCGACGGTGACCTTGAGCCGGGTGGCGTCGCGGTGCGCGAGCAGGTGCTCCAGGAACGGGTGCTGGGTCTTCTCGAACAGCGACTCCAGCGCGTCCGCGTCGGTGGTGTAGCCGGTCTTGGTGCGCTTGGTCTTCGGCATGTCCAGCTCGTCGAACAGCACCACCTGCAGTTGCTTGGGCGAACCCAGGTTGATCTGCTTGCCGATCACGTCGTAGGCCGCGTTGGCCGCCTCGGTGACCCGGTCGGCGAATTGCCGCTGCAACGTCGCCAGCTGGTCGGTGTCCACCGCGATACCCGCGTCCTCCAGGGTGGACAGCACGCCGAGCAGCGGCAGCTCCATATCGGCGAGCAGCGGCGTGGACTCGATCTCGCGCAGCTCCTCATCCAGCGCGTCGGCCAGGTCGGCGACGGCGCGGGCGCGCAGCATCTGCGCCCGCGCCAGTTCGGCGTCGACGGTGTCCTCCTCGTCGAGCAGGGACAGCTGCGCGGTCGCGGCGGCCTCGGCGCGCAACTCCCGGTGCAGGTAGCGCAGCGAGAGATCGTCGAGGTTGAAGGTGCGCTGGCCGGGGCGGACCAGGTAGGCGGCCAGCGCCGTGTCGCTGGTCAGCCCGTCGAGGGTCCAGCCGCGGCCGCGGAGCGCGTGCACGGCGGCCTTCGCCTCGTGCAGTGCCTTGGGCACGGCCGGATCGGCGAACCATGCGCCGAGCGCGGCCTCGTCCTCCGGGGTGAGCACGGTGACGTCGATGTAGCCGCTCTCGCCGTCAGCGGCCGCGATGGCGAGCGCACGCACGTCACCGCGTGCCGGAATGCCCGTTCCGACGACCGAGACGCCATGGCGCACACCGGCTTTCGCGTGCTCGGCGAGCCACGCGGCGACGGCGCCGATCTCCAGCGCGCCGCCGCTGATCTCGAAACCGGCCTCCGCCTCGGGTTCCGGCGGGGCCAGCGTCTCGAACAGCCGGTCGCGCAGCACGCGGAACTCGAGATCGTCGAACAATCGGTGGATCTTCTCCCGATCCCACGGCCCCTGCGCCAGCTGGTCGGGCGTGTACGGCAGCGGCACGTCCCGCATCAACTCGGTGAGCTGGCGGTTGAGCACCACACTGCTCAGGTTGGCCCGCAGCGCGTCGCCGACCTTGCCCTTCACCTCGTCGACCTTGTCGACCAGGGCGTTCAGGTCGCCGTACTCGCGGATCCACTTGGCGGCGGTCTTCTCACCGACGCCGGGGATGCCCGGCAGATTGTCGCTCGGATCGCCACGCAGCGCCGCGTAGTCGGGGTACTGGTTCGGTGTGAGGCCGTACTTGGCCATCACCTCGTCGGGGGTGAACCTGGTCAGATCGGAGACGCCCTTGCGCGGGTACAGCACGGTGACGTTCTCGCCGACCAGCTGGATGGCGTCCCGGTCGCCGGTGACGATGAGTACGCGGAAGCCCTCGGCCGATGCGCGCGTGGTGAGCGTGGCGATGATGTCGTCGGCCTCGAAGCCCTCGATCGCCATCACCGGAATGCCCAGCGCGCCGAGCACGTCCTTGGTGAGTTCGACCTGCCCGCGGAACTCGTCCGGCGTGGTGGTGCGGTTGGCCTTGTACTCCGGGTACGCCTCGGCGCGGAAAGTCTGGCGCGACACGTCGAACGCCGCGGCCACGTGCGTCGGCTTCTCGTCGCGCAGCAGATTGATCAGCATCGCGGTGAAGCCGTACACCGCGTTCGTGGTCTGCCCGGTGACCGTCTTGAAGTTCTCCGCCGGTAGCGCGAAGAACGCGCGGTAGGCGATCGAATGACCGTCCAGCAGCAGCAGCGTCGGCCGGTCGCCCGACCCGGGATCGCTGGAGCCGGACGCGGTGGCGGGACGCGGAGCGGTCGTGGGTGAACTCACGCTCCAGAGTCTAGGGACCGCCACCGACAAGCCGATACGCCGTGTCGATGGTTCGCTCGCTGCGCTCACTCACAGCGCGGCGACCAGCTCGCGCAGCACCGGCAGGCTCACCGACCCCGAACCGAGCACCACGTCGTGGAAGGCCTTGATGTCGAAATCCGCGCCGAGCCGCTCGTGGGCGGCCACCCGCTGGCGCCGGATCTCCAGCTGGCCCACCTTGTAGCCGACCGCCTGCCCCGGCATGGCGATGTAGCGATCCACCTCCACGGTGATCTCGGCGAGCCCGACCGGTGCGTTCGCCACCATGAAGTCGATGGCCTCCTGCCTGGTCCAGCCTTTCGCGTGCAGACCGGTGTCGACCACCAGACGGCAGGAGCGCCACGAATCCCCCGCCAGCATGCCGAGGCGGCCCAGATCGTTCTCGTACAAACCCATTTCGTCCGCCAGCCGCTCGGTGTAGAGGGCCCAGCCTTCGACGAAAGCGGTGTTGGCGAAGGACTGACGCTGGAAGCGCGGCAGGTGGTCGAGCTCGTTGGCGATGGTGAGCTGGAGGTGGTGGCCGGGGATCGCCTCGTGGTAGGCCACCGACGCGGTCTCGTAACGGCCGCGGCCGGTGGGGTGGTGCTGGTTGACGAAGTAGGTGCCGGGCCGGGATCCGTCGGCGGCGGGCGGGAAGTAGTAGGCCGCGGGCGCGTCCGCGGCGAGGAACTCCGGCACCGGCACGATGTCGCAGGATTCCTTCGGCAGCCGTCCGAACCAGTTCCCCATCTCGGCCGTGGCCAGTGACAGCGCCCGGCGCGCGTCGAACATGATCTGCTCGGCATCCTCGTAGCACAGCGCGGGATCGTCGCGCAGCCGGGCGAACACCTCGCCGAGATCCCCCGTGCCGAACAGCCGCTCGCCCACCGTGGCGTACTCCTCGCGCAGCTTCGCCAGTTCGCTGAGGCCCAGTTCGTGGATCTCCTCGGCGCCGAGATCCGGCAGCGTGGTGTGGTGGCGCAGCAGCCGTCGGTAGATGTCGCCGCCGTCGGAGCCGAGCCAGCAGAGGCCCGGCTTGTCGTCGGGGCGGCTGGCGGGCAGCAGTTCGTCGTACAGCGCGTCGCGGTAGGCCTGGAACGCCGGGCGGATGACATCCTTTGCCACCTCGGCCAATTCGGCCCGCCAGGCGGCCTCGCCGTCCCAGTCGTCCGGTCCGGCGAACGTGACGAACGGATCGGCGGCGAGAGCCGAGTCCAGGTAGCCGTCGAGCTGGTTGAGCGAGCGCTCGATGGTGATCCGGGCGGGCGCGCGCCCCGCGGCCACACCCGACCGGAACCGTTCCACGGCTTGGCCGAGCATGGTGCCGAACTGCCGGTAGCGCTGGACCAGCGCCAGCGCGTTCTCCGGGCGCGGCGCGTTGGTCTGCGGCGCCATCATCAATATCCCGGCGTGCACGCCGTTCATCTGGTCGGACGCCATCTCGACCGGCCGCCACTCCGCGTGCTCGACCGCGCCGCCCAACTCGGTGCGCAGCAGACTGCGGGTGATGCGATCGGTCGGGTTCAGCCGGTCGGCGTCGAGAGCGTCCACCGCGCGCAGCAGCTCGCGCCAGGTCGCGAGCAACCGCTGCTCCGCCTCGGCGGACAGATCCTCGATCCGGTCGTCGAAGCGGCGGTCGCCGAGCATGGTCGCCTCGCTCGGCGCCGCCTCCAGCACACTGTCCCAGTACCGCTCGGCCAAGCTCATCAGCTCGTCGTGACCATCCATGGTCACGATCATGCCTCGAGCCGGGCCGCGCGGCACCGGACTCGGCTCGCCTAACCCACGCCGAGATACGCCGATTTCACCGCGGGATCGGTGAGCAGTTCGCCGCCGCGGCCGGTCTTGGTGACCTCGCCGGTCTCCATGATGTAGGCACGGTGGCTGCGGGCCAGCGCCTGCTGGGCGTTCTGCTCGACCAGCAGCACGGTGGTGCCCTGCTGGTTGATCTCGCTGATGATCCGGAAGATCTGCTGGATCACCATGGGCGCCAAGCCCATCGACGGCTCGTCGAGCAGCAGCAGCCGCGGCCGGGCCATCAGCGCGCGGGCGATGGCCAGCATCTGCTGCTCACCGCCGGAGAGCGTGCCGCCGACCTGTTTGCGCCGCTCGAGCAGCCGCGGGAACAGCTCGAAAACCCACTCCAGCGTCCGGTCGTACTCGGCCTTCTGCTTGAAAACCCGTCCGTAGCAACCCATGTCGAGGTTTTCCTGCACCGTCATGCCGGGGAACACGCCCCGGCCCTCCGGCGCCTGGATCAGGCCGCTGGTCACCCGTTCGTGCGCCTTCATATGGGTGATGTCGCGGCCCTCGAACAGGATTCGCCCGCGGGTCAGCGGCAGCAGTCCGGACATGGCGCGCATGGTCGTCGTCTTGCCCGCGCCGTTGGCGCCGAGCAGGGTGACCAGTTCGCCCTCCGCGACGGTCAGCGAGATGCCGTGCAGCGCTTGGATTCTGCCGTAGTTGACGACCATGTCCTCGACTTCGAGCAGCGGGGCGGCCGCACCGGAATCGGTGGACTTGCCCGGCGTCTCGGGCGGTACGAAGGGCTTGTCGGCCGTCGGCTTGCCCGGCACCGGCCGCGGCCCGGACTGTGTGCCGGACGCACCGCCTTCCTCTGCGGCAGCACCGGATCCGCCTGGGACAGCATTTGATTCGACCGCGTTGGTATCCGGCACGCCGAGATACGCCGCGATCACGGCCGGGTTCTCCCTGATGTCCGCGGGCAGGCCGTCGGCGATCTTGCGGCCGAACTCCAGCACCACGATCCGGTCGGTCACGCCCATGACCAGCCGCATGTCGTGCTCGATCAGCAGTACCGTGAACCCGTCGTCGCGGATCTTGCGGATCAGGTCCATGAGCGCGGACTTCTCGCTCGGGTTGAACCCGGCCGCCGGCTCGTCCAGGCACAGCAGCTTCGGCTCGGTGGCCAGCGCACGAGCGATCTCCAGGCGGCGCTGGTCGCCGTAGGAGAGGTTGCGCGCCTTCTCCACCGCTCGCGGGGCGATGCCGACGAACTCCAGCAACGCCATGCCGCGTTCGATGGCGTCGCGTTCCTCGCGCCGATGCCGCGGCGTCCGGAACACCGCACCTGGCACCGAGGTCTTGTGCCGCGCGTCGGTGCCGACCACCACGTTCTCCAGCGCGGTCATCTCACCGAAGAGCCGCACGTTCTGGAACGTGCGCGCGATGCCGAGGCGGGTGATCGCATTGCGCTTGGTCTTCGTCAGCGGCTTCCCGTCGAAGTACACCAGTCCGGAGGCGGGCTGGTAGACGCCGGTGATCGCGTTGAAGCAGGTGGTCTTGCCCGCGCCGTTGGGACCGATGAGGCCGAGGATCTCGCCGCGACGGATCTGGAAGCTCACGTCGTCCAGGGCGGTGAGACCGCCGAACTTCACCGTCAGGCCCTCGGTGCGCAACAGCGGTTCGCCCACCGCGGTCTCGATGACCCGATGTGGCGCAACGACTTCCGCGACCGTTTGGGAGTCGGCGAGATCCGGGATCACCGCGGTCACATCGACCGTGCCCGCACTCTGGACCTCCGGTGGGGGCGCATAGCCCGCCGCCATGTCCTCGTTGTCGAACAGCGCGTCACCCGCGCCCGGCCCGGTCATCGTCCTACTCCGATCGGCTCGCGCACGGCCGGTCTGCGCACGGCCTGATACACCTGCCTGCCGTAGGTGAGCAGCTTCTGCCGCACCGGGAACAGACCCTGCGGACGCAGAATCATCATCACCACCAACGCGATACCGAAATACAGATACTTGAGGTCACCCAGCGATTGCGCGCCGCCCTTGCGGAACAGCAACACGCTGCCGAGCAGCAGCAGCGCCAGCACGCCGCTGGCCACCATTCCCGTGATCACCCCGCGGCGCGGCCACGCGCCGAGCCGGTCGGCCCACAGCCGCCAGACGACGATCAGCGCGACGAACACCGCGACGTCGATCGCCAGCAGGACGTACCCGGTGGACTCGTTGCTCACCAGGTTCACCGATTGCAGTCGCGCGGGCAGATAGGCGATGACGAACGCGCCGAAGATCACGCCGAGCTTGTTGCCCTGACCACCGATGACCACCGCGCACAGGAACAGCATCGAGTTGATGATGTTGAACCCGGTCGGGTTGATGAACTGCACCTGTCCGGCGTAGATCGCACCGGACATGCCGCCCACCGCGGCGCCGATCATGAACGCCCACAGCTTGAACTTGAACGTCGGCACGCCCATGATCTCGGCCGCGTCCTCGTCCTCGCGGATTGCCACCCAGGCGCGGCCGACCCGGCTGCGCTCCAGATTGCCGACCATCAGCAGCACGAGCACCACCAGCGCCATGCCGAGCCAGTACCAATAGGTGCCGTAGCTGGCGCGGTCGAGGAGGTTCGCGGCGTCCGGGTCCCCGCTGTTGCCGCCGGAGAACACGCCTTCCGGCCTGCTCTCGGATTCGCCGACATGCGGGTAGGCCACACCCGACAGACCGAGGCTGCCGTTGGTGATCTCGGTGAGGTTTTCCGCCAGCAGCCGAACGATCTCACCGAAGCCGAGCGTCACGATCGCCAGGTAGTCACCGCGCAGGCGCAGCGTCGGCGAACCGAGGATCAAGCCGGAGACGGCGGTCACCGCCACCGCGAGGGGCAGGCAGGCCAGCCACGCCCACTCCGGATCCAGCCAGCCGCCGTCGGTCTGGTTCCACGGGCTGTTGGGGCTGGTGAGCAGGCCGACGGTGTACGCGCCGACGGCGTAGAACCCGACGTAGCCGAGGTCGAGCAGGCCCGCCTGACCGACCACCACGTTGAGGCCGATCGCCAGCAGCGCGTACATCGCCACCTGCGCCATCACCAGGCCGAAGTTGTAGGAGGGTGTGTTCAGCAGCGGCGGAGGGAACAGCGGCAGCAGCGCAAGCAGGAGAAGAATCGGGACGCCGACGCCCCACTGCGCGGGCCTGCTCAGGCCGTCCCACCAGGTGCGGATCGCGTCGCCGAGGCCGTGGCGCGCGGTGTCCGGCGCGGGCCCCGCCGTCTTGGTCGTGTCGGTCATGCGCGTGCCCTTCCGAGACTCTCGCCGAGGATGCCGGTCGGGCGAACCATCAGCACAAGAACCAGCACCACGAACGCGACCACGTCGCGCCATTCGGTGCCGAACAGGATCTGGCCGTACTGCTCCACCACACCGAGCAGCAGGCCGCCGAGCAGGGCGCCGCGCAGATTGCCGATGCCACCCAGCACCGCGGCGCTGAACGCCTTGATGCCGAGGATGAATCCGCCGGAGTAGATGATCCCGTTCGGGATCTTGAGCGTGTACAGCATCGCCGCCGCGCCCGCGAGCACGCCGCCGATGAGGAAGGTGAGCATGATGACCCGCTCCCGCGAAACACCCATCAGCGTCGCGGTGTCCGGGTCCTGGGCCACGGCCCGGATGCCGCGCCCGAACTTGGTCTGGTTGATCAGGACCTCGGTGACGATCGCCAGCACCACCGCGGCGAACACGATGAGCAGCATGATGTTGGTGACGTCCGCGCCGCCGAAACTGAACTGCACGGTGGGCTCGACGAGCCGGATCGCCTGCTGCGCGTTGGTACCGCCGAGGTCGGAGCGGATCTTCGGCAGCACGAAGTGCACCAGTTCCTGGAGCACGAACGACATGCCGATCGCGGTGATCAGGAAGGCCAGCGGTTTGGCGCCCCGCTTACGCAGCGGCCGATAGGCCGCCCGTTCCAATCCGACGGCCGCACCGCCGGATACCAGCATGCCCACGACCATCGCCAATCCCAGATAGACGACGGTGAGCACGACACCCTGGGTGTAGACATCGGGACTCGCGACGAATCCGAAGATCATCAACCCGATCAATTGCCCGAACAAGCCGAGCATGAAGATTTCCGAATGGGCGAAATTGATCAGGCGCAATACGCCGTAGACCAACGTATAGCCCACGGCGACCAAGGCATAGATGGCGCCATAGGTCACTCCGTCGACGGTCAGTCGCCAGAAACTATCGATCAACCCCTCGTAGTTGAAGTCGATCGAGCCGCCGAGGAGTTGTGCCCCACCGGCCAATGCCGTTGATTTCATTTATTTCTTGCCCTCATCCATTCGCCCGCCGAACAACGGCACGTATCGGGGTTCGCACGAACCCCGGTACGTGCCGTACGTCCGAGTCCCAGAGCTACTTGACCTCGTACACCCAGATCAGCGCGTTCGACAGCTCACCGTTCGGATTCCACTTGTACTGACGCGCGAGGCCGGCACCGTCGTACGTCCGCACATACTCGAGCAGATCCGGGCGGGTCACCTTACCGCCGTCGATGCCCTTGGCCAGGATGGCGGTCAGGTCATACGCCTCGACCGAATAGACACCGGGCGCCTGACCGTTGAGCGCCTCGTAGTCCTTGGCGAACTTCTCCGGGGCGGGACCGCACGGGCACGACAGCTTCGCGCCCTTGGCCGCGCTGCCCGCCTGCGCGACGAACTGCGGGTCGTTGGTGCCGTCGGCGGACACGAAGACCGCCTTCACGCCACCGGACTTCAGCTGCTGGGCCAGCGGCGCGGCCTCGGAGTAGTAGCCGGAGTAGAAGATGGCGTCCGGATTCGCGCCCGCCACCTTGGTGACCGTCGCGGAGAAGTCCTTGTCGCCCTTCTTGATGCTGGCGGCACAGGCCGGATCGGCCGCGGCGCCCAAGCCCTCGGTGATCGACTTCGCCAGGCCGGTGCCGTAGTCGGTGTTGTCCTGGATGACGCAGACCTTCTTGTAGCCCGCGGTGTTGACCAGGTACTTCGCCACCGACGGGCCCTGCACGTCGTCGTTGGCCAGGCCGCGGAAGAAGGTGGTCCAGCCGTTCTGGGTCAGCGTCGCGTTGGTCGCCGACGAGGTGACCGAGACCAGGCCCGCATCGCTGAGGATCTTGCCGGTCGCCTTCGTCTCACCGGAGAACGCGGGGCCGACCAGTCCGATGATCGACCTGTCGTTGACGATCTGCGGGATCACCTGGGTGGCCTTCTGCGGGTCACCCTCGGTGTCGAACTGCTTCAGCTCGATTTTGCAGCCGGGGTTGGCCTTGTTGTGCTGATCGAGGGCCAGCTTGACGCCGTTGACGATATTGATGCCGAGTGCGGCGTCCGGGCCGGTCAGCGCGCCCGCCATGGCGATCGCGGTACCCGGCGCACAGGTCGCCTTACCGTCGCCCGCGGGATCGGCCGCCGTGGCGGCGTCGGCCTTCGGCACCTCCTTGCCCTGCTGGTCGACCTGCAAAACCGGCTGGATGGACAGGCCACCCGCGCCATTGGTGCCCGAGGAATCCGAACCGCTGCTGGTGGATTTGTCGGCACAACCGGTCAGCACCAGCGCGGCGGCAGCGCCGACGGCCAGAACACCTCGCGTCGATCGACTGCGCCATGTCGAACTAAGCACGATTCACCTCATCTAAGTTCTGTGCTCCCCCGGGCTCGCCGAGGAGGCCGACCACGTCAGCCCGGTCAGAACATAGCGTCGGTACGTTAGTTCCGCATCACATTCGGATCATGCGCGCGACATTGTGTCGAATTCTTGTTCACGACCGCGTTTCGACCGCGTAAATTTTCCCGCCGCGCGCGCACCGATGTCACTTCGGCGTCAGGTTCTCCAACACGACTTCCGCGACCGCCTTCATGGTCGTGCGCCGATCCATTGCGGTGCGCTGAATCCACTTGAACGCCTGTGGCTCCGAAAGGCCTTGAGTCTGCATCAGCACACCCTTGGCGCGCTCGACCAGCTTCCGCGTCTCCAGCCGATCGGCCAGATTCGCCACCTCGCTCTCCAGCGCGGTGATCTCATGGAAGCGGCTGGCCGCCAATTCGATGGCCGGCACCAGGTCCGATTTGGTGAACGGCTTCACCAGGTAGGCCATCGCACCCGCGTCGCGCGCCCGCTCCACCAGATCACGCTGGCTGAACGCGGTCAGGATAACCACGGGCGCAACACGTTTGGACGCGATCTCCGCCGCAGCGTCGATCCCGTCCCGGCGCGGCATCTTCACGTCCATGATGACCAGATCCGGCCGGTGCTCCACCGCGAGATCGACCGCCTGCTGTCCGTCGCCCGCCTCGCCGACCACCTGATAGCCCTCTTCGGTCAGCATCTCGACCAGATCCATGCGAATGAGCGCCTCGTCCTCGGCGACGACGACCCGCTTCGCCCCGGCGTCCCGCTTGGTGCCGGCGCCCCCAGCTGCTGTGCTCATAGGTAGACCCCTCTGGTTCCGATGCCCTTGACCCGACACGCCGAAAATAGGCCGCGATCGCACGGACGACCACCGCACACCATCAGGCTGCCGAGTGATGTAAAGAGTACCTTTCACTTCGGCATAGAACGCATATACCCTGCGCAAACCGCGCGGTCGGGGCGCCGAGACCAACCCATTCGCTTCCACGGCACCCCACCCGCTATAGTTTCCACCCGGTGCGCCGAGTTGGCGGAACTGGCAGACGCGACGGTCTCAAAAACCGTTGTCCGAAAGGACGTGTGGGTTCGAGTCCCACACTCGGCACGAGACGAGCTCCCAGGGCGACCTCTGTTCGCGGAGAGCGCTCACCTGAGGGAGCTCGTCGATATCTTCTGGGGGTGCAACCCCCAGGCCCCGCTCGGCGGGGCTTCGCCCCCCGAACCCCCCATGCGGGTGGTTGCGTCGGGCTGAAGCGTCTCGTGTCGTCGTTGGTGCGATCCGGGGTTGCGGCCGGCAGTTGTGAGCAACAACTAGAGCTGCCTTCGTCTGCGTCGAGCGCTCACCGGACGGGAGCTCGTTGCGTCCTCTGCGGGTGCAACCTCAGGGCCCCTTTGGCAGCAGCCTTCGGAGTCTTCCCCGGGCTCCGGTTTCGATCGGGATGCATCTTCGGCACGGTGGGGGCACCGCCTCCTGCGCGTGAGTCGTGCGGTGCGACTGTTCCGTGTGTTGCGGTCGGCGAATGTTACGGGCGGTCGCGAGTTGCGTTCATAAATTTCGCGCAGGGGATGTGGTTCCGTTGGTTTGTGCTACAGAGCAGGCGACGCGGTGTGGCGGCGTGGCGGCACAAGTTCCTGCGCGACTCGGGCGGCACCGGGTTCTGGCACGAGGCGTACTTCGCCGCGAGGCGGCATCGACGCCATGGACGACGACATGGACCCCGCGACCGGGCCCGCGCGGTTCGCGCCCGTGGCCCCCTTCCACAGACCGAGGTTCACCACCCGCGCACGCGTCGAGGACAGACCCGCCGAGCTGGAGCCCGTTGTACCCGAATCCCCTTACTACGAGGGCGAATCCGAGTACTCTGCGCAGACTTGTCATATCACGAAGCAATCACAATGCAGCGTTTCGCTGCGTCCGCCACGGGGTACCACAAGTGTGGGGAATCGAACCGCATCACCCGCGGAAGTGACGTACGTCGCAGGCCAGGGCGGAAAAGCGGCGGGCTTCGTGTACGGCGCACTACGAACAGATGAATATGTTGTTCCCACACCTGGGACTACCGGATCGGGGCGTTCTGGTAACCTCCGCGCGGATTATCGTGTTTGTATGCACGTCCTGTTCGTCTGCAACGGCAACGTTTGCCGGTCGGTAATCGCCGAGCGGCTCACCCGCGCCTTGGCGGCCGAACACGCTCTGCCCCACCTCACCACCGAAAGCGCGGGAACCCGTGCGCTGGTGGGATTTCCGGTCGAACCACTCGCCGCGCAGACCATCGCCGGGCTCGGCGCCGACCCGGCCAACTTCCGGGCCCGGCGCCTGAAGCCGGAGATGATCGACAAGGCCGACTTGGTCCTCGCGATGACCGAGCAGATCCGCGACCAAGCGATCGAAATGGCCTTCGGCGCCGGTCCGCGCACTTTCACGCTGCTGGAAGCCCACCGCATCGCCCACGTCACCGGCGCACGCACGGTCGCCGAACTGCATACCGCGCGCAACGATCTCGCACTGGTCGGGCGGGAGAACATCGCCGACCCGGTCGGGCTGTCGGCCCAGGCGTACTGCGAGGTCGGTGACCGCATCGCCGAGGCGCTGGTGCCCCTGCTGTTGGCGCTCGCGCCGCATGAGCAGCCCCGCACACAGGACGACGAGCGCACTGGACTGGTGATCCGCCCCGGCGCGTCACGCGCGCCGCTGGCGACCTTCCTCGCCGCCCAGCGCACGCGATAACACGTCACCTACCCGGCCGACCCGCCTGTCACGAGTCGGCTATGTCCATTCCGGGCCTGGACGGTTTACACTCCCGCGGACAACTCTCTCCGCCGTTGCTGCTTCGACACAGGACAGGAATCAGACATGCCGAAGCGAATTTCGGATGTTTCGCTCCATGTTTATGTGACACCGGAAGCTCTGGAACGCGTCGTCGAGACCGTGCGCGAGGTGGTGGACGACTATCTCACCGACCGCGACGTGTTCGCCTGGCGCTTCACCTTGCCGGTCGATACCGACGACCCGGCGCATGCGGCCCTGGCGAGCCACTGCGCGACGAACCGGCTCGACGGCGCACCGGAAAACCGCCGCACGTACGAAATCGCGCTCAGCCTCGTCGGGGCGCCGGACCAGCTGACCGACGACGACGTGGCCACGCTGGAACGGCAACTGCTGTGCGGGGTCTCCGGACTCGCGCGGACCGAGCCGGGACGGCAGATCCCGGCCTCGATCCGCGCCTCGCAACGCACCGACGTCGATCTCGACATCGATCGCGACCGCGAACTGCTGTAGAGCCGGGCCGAGCGAAGGCGCAGGTACGCCTAACCCCGCTGGCGCGAGGGGAAGTGGCGGATCAGCCCCTCCTGCACCGTGGTGGCCAGCAGGTCTCCGCTGCGGGAGTAGAACCGTCCGGTCGCCAGGCCGCGGGAGCCCGCTGCCACCGGCGACTCGGTGGCGTACAGTGCCCACTCGTCGAAACGGAACGGGCGGTGGAACCAGATCGAGTGGTTGACCGTGGCCGCCACGATCCGGTCCAGGCCCCACGACAGCCCGTGGGTGGTGATGATCGAGTCCAGCACCGTGGTGTCGGACGAATAGCCCAGCATCGCGACGTGGATCAGCGGGTCGTCGGGCAGCCTGCCGTCCGCGCGCATCCACACCCGGTTGTGGTTGAGCCGCTCCCCCGTGCCCTTGAGAATCCAGGCCGGGTCGTTGGTGTAGCGCATATCGATCGGATGCGGCGCGTTGACGAACATCTCCAGCTTGTCCTCCAAGCCTTCGAAGCTCTCCTCCACGCGAGGCAGCGTCTCCGGATCGGGCACCTCCGGCTGGGCGTGCGCGTGCTCGAGCCCCTTGCCCCAATCCTGGAACGCGGCGAGCATCACGAACAGCTCCTGGCCGTCCTGGGTGGCGGTGACCGTGCGGTTGGCGAACGCGCGGCCGTCGCGATGGCGGTCCACCCGGTACTCGATCGGCTTCTTCACGTCCCCGCCGCGCACGAAATGCGCGTTCACGGCGTGCACCGGACGGTCACCGACCGTCCGGCCCGCCGCGATGATGGCCTGCGAGACGAGCTGACCCCCGAAGGTCCGGCTCCACACCTTCTCCGGGTGCTGGCCGACGAAGACGTCCTCGTCCATCTGTTCCAGATCGAGCAGGCCGAGCAGCACCTCCAAGTCGGAGCGCCGTGCGGGCGGCTCCTCGACGATGACAGGGCTGCCTAGGGAAGCACTCACTAATGGTCCTCCTCGCCGATGCGATGCACGTGGATCAGATTGGTGGAGCCTACGGTGCCGGGCGGCGATCCCGCCACGATGACCACCAGATCACCCTTCTGGTATCGGTCCATCGACAGAAGTGCTACATCCACTTGGTGGATCATCGCATCGGTGGTGTTCACGGTCGGCACGATGAAGGTTTCCGTGCCCCAGGTCAGTGCCAGCTGGCTGCGCACCTCCGGCAGCGGCGTGAACGCCAGCAGCGGCAGCGGGGTGTGCAGCCTGGCCAGGCGGCGCACCGTGTCACCCGACTGGGTGAACGCCACCAGCGCCTTGGCGTTGAGCCGCTCGCCGATGTCCCGGGCGGCGTAGGAGATCACACCGCGCTTGGTACGGGGCACGTGCGTCAGCGGGGGGACACGGGTCGACTCGGTTTCCACCGCGTGCACGATGCGCGCCATCGTGCGCACCGTCTCGATCGGGTACTTGCCCACCGAGGTCTCACCCGACAGCATCACCGCGTCGGCGCCGTCGAGCACCGCGTTCGCCACGTCCGAGGCCTCGGCGCGGGTCGGGCGGGAATTGTCGATCATCGACTCCAGCATCTGGGTGGCGACGATGACCGGCTTGGCGTTCTCCCTGGCCATCTGGATGGCGCGCTTCTGCACGATCGGCACCTGCTCCAGCGGCAGCTCCACGCCGAGATCGCCGCGGGCGACCATCACCGCGTCGAAGGCGAGGACCACGGCCTCCAGGTTGTCGATCGCCTCCGGCTTCTCCAATTTGCCGATCACCGGCACCCGGCGGCCGACGCGATCCATCACGTCGTGCACCAGCTCCACATCGGACGGGGACCGCACGAACGACAGCGCGATGAAGTCGACGCCGAGCTTCAGCGCGAACTCCAGGTCCTCGATGTCCTTCTCCGACAGCGCGGGCACCGACACGTCCATGCCCGGCAGCGAGACGCCCTTGTTGTTGGAGACCGGGCCGCCCTCGGTGACACGGCAGACCACATCGTTGCCGTCGACGCGGGTGACGACCAGGCCCACCTTGCCGTCGTCGACCAGGAGGCGGTCGCCGGCCTTGGCGTCTTTGGCCAGTTCCTTGTAGGTGGTGGACACCCGGTCGTGGGTGCCGTCGATGTCGTCGACGGTGATGCGGACCTCTTCGCCCGTCGCCCAGACGGTCTTGCCCTCCAGGAAGCGGCCGAGGCGGATCTTGGGACCCTGGAGGTCGGCGAGAATGCCGACGGCTCGGCCGAGGTGGTCGGAGGCCTGACGCACCTTCTTGTAGTTCTCGGCATGGTCCGCGTGCTCGCCATGGCTGAAGTTCAGCCGCGCTACGTCCATACCGCTCTCGACGAGTTCGCGGATACGGTCCTCGGTGGCAGTGGCCGGGCCGAGCGTGCACACAATCTTCGTCCGTCGCATCACGGGTAGAGCCTAGTCCTGCTGGGTGTACAGGTCCCGCCGTGGCCACGGTGAAACCTTGGTGAAAAATATGAACGAGGGCTCGGTAGCCGGTACAAACCGATACTCAGCGCGCGACATGCCGAGCCAACCTCGTTTCCAGCCGGGTCTGCGCGAATCCGAGGATCAGGCAGATTACCCAGTAGTACAGCGCCGCCACCCCGTAGAGCGCGAAGAAATCGAAGGTCGGGGCCGCGGCCAGCTGGGCGACCCGCAGCAGCTCGGTCACCAGGATCGTCGAGGCCAGCGAGGTGTCCTTGACCAGCGAGATCAGCGTGTTGGACAGCGGCGGCACCGCGATCCGGGCCGCCTGCGGCAGGATGATCAGCCGCAGGATCATGGGGTACGACATGCCCAGCGCCTCGGCCGCCTCCCACTGGCCGTCGGCGACGCTGAGGATGGCGGCGCGCACCACTTCGGCCGCGTAGCCGCCCACGTTGAGGCTGAACGCGATCACGGCGGCGGGGAACGGGTCGATCACGACGCCGAATTGCGGCAGCGCGTAGAACACGATGAACAGCTGCACCAGCAGCGGAGTGCCGCGAATGATCGAGATGTAGAACCGGGCGGCCGCCGACAGCGGCCGCACCGGCGACATCCTGGCCAGCGCGACGAACAGGGCGAGCACCAAGCCGATGGCGAAGCTGATCGCGGTCAGCGGAATGGTTTTGGTGACGGTGGCCTGCAGCATCGGCCACAGGTTGTGCCAGATCAGCTCTCTGGTCGCGGCGTCCATGAAGTGGCGGCTACTGGCTGACGTCGGTGCCGAAATACTTCTCGGAGATCTTCGCCAGGGTGCCGTCGGCGCGCAGCTGGTTCAGCGCGTTGTCCACGTCGGTGATCAACGCGTCGTTCTTACGCGCGGCGAACGCCTGCTTGCTCTCCGATCCGGTCTTGCCCGCGATCTTCACGCTGCTGTCGCCGGTCTTCTTGGTGTATTCGGCGACGGCGAGATTGTCGTTGACGGTCGCGTCCACGCGGCCGTTCTTCAACAGCTGGATGGCTTGCACGAAGCCCTCCACCGCCTCGACCTTCGCGCCCGCGTCGGTGGCGACCTTGCTCCAGTTGCTGGTGGACGACTGCGCGCAGGTCTTGCCATTGAGGTCGGCGAGGCGGGTGATGGCGTTGTTGTCGGCGCGGGTGACGATGACGCCGGCCGACGTGGTGTAAGACGCCGACAGCGCGTACTTGGCTTTGCGCTCGTCGTTCACGGTCACCTGATTGGCGACCAGGTCGAAGCGCTTGGACTCCAGACCGGCGAAGATGGCGTCCCACGGCGTCTGCACGAACTCCACCTTCTTGCCGAGCTTGTCGCCGACCGCCTGGATCACCTCCACGTCGTACCCGGTGAGCTTGCCGTCGGAGCCCTGGAAGCTGAACGGCGCGTAGGTGCCTTCGGTGCCGACCTTCAGCACGTTCGGGTCACTGTCGCCGCACGCGCTCAGGCCCGTGGCGGCGACGATGGCGAGCATGGCGGCGGCGAATAGCTTGCGACGCACGAAATCCCTCTCTTCAGTGCGTGGAGCTCCACACACGACCGCGAATCCGGTCATGCTACGCCCGGACCTACTGGGGCGACAGTATTCCGATTATCGTGCGCGGAAGGATTGCGCTCAGTGATTTCGCCTGGCGTAGGCAGGGAGGCGGACAATCCGCGCCCGCCTCCCTGTCGTGCCGCGCTCAGTCGCGCAGCGGGCGTCCCTGGGGATCGGGGACCTTGCCGACGAGGATCATGATGCCGTCGATGAGACCCCAGATGCCGCCGAGGCCGCAGGTGAGGATCGTGACCACCAACTGGGCGATGCCCAGCCCGGTGTAGCCGAGATAGAAGCGCCCGACGCCGAAACTACCGAGGAAGATCTGCAGCAGGCCCGCGATCAGCTTCTGCTTCTCCGACAGCGGTACGCCGAAGGGGTCACGGCCCCACGGCGCCTCCGGGTCGTTCGGGTTGTAGCCCTGCGGCGCGCCCGGGTACGGCGCAGGCGGGTAACCGCCCGGCTGCTGGCCGTAGGGGTCGGCGGGCTGGCCGTACTGCGGCTGGCCGTAGGGGGCCGACTGCGGGTTGTACTGCGGCGGGCTCTGCGCCTCCAGCGGCTTGGTCAGATCCGGACCCGTACCGGGCGGGCCGTACTGCGGGCCCGTGGAACCCGGAATCTGCTGGTTAGGGTCGGTCACTCATGTCCTCCTCATTAGTGCGGGCACCCTCTACTCGGCCCCCGTCATTGCTGGACCGCCGATTTGCCGCTCGCGACGATCACGAGACATTGTCACCGGGATCGACCAAGTTGTCGCCCTCGATATTCTCGGCCCTGCGAGGAGTTATCGCCGTGTGTCGCCGATTCGTTGCCGTGCAGGAGAACCCGGCGCAGGCGGCAGCGCATCGGCGGGCGCGCCGAACCCACTGCGTCGCCTGCGCCGGATGGCACGAATCAGCTCTTGTCCGAACCCGCCTTCTCCGAACCGGTCTCGGCGGACTCGCCACCGGAGGTCTCCTCCGCGGTCGGTGCCGCGGCCGCATCGGTCCCGGTCTGATCGGATGCCGCGGCGGCCGAAGGCTTCTCGGCCGACGCCGTACCCGCGGCGCGCAGCGCGCGGAGCTGCCACGGCCACGGGCGAGGACTGGCACCGGGCTGCAACTGCTCGGGCGTCTCGCGGCCCTTGGTGGCGAACACGAAGTAGGCGATCGCGCCCAGGAACACCACGGCGGAGGTGAACGAGTTGATCCGGATGCCCGCGATCTCGGTGGCCTCGTCGGCACGCATCAGCTCGATGAAGAACCGCCCGAAGCAGTAGCCGGCGACGTACAGCGCGAACAGGCGTCCGTGCCCGATCCGGAAGCGCCGGTCCACGTACACCAGCAGCCCGACGACGAGCAGGTTCCAGATCATCTCGTACAGGAAGGTGGGATGCACGATCTTGTCGACCACGCCGGTGGAGACGCCGTTCATCATGTCCAGCTGACCCTCGTCGCCGACCCGGCGGAAGATCTGCAAACCCCACGGCAGGTCGGTCTCGCGGCCGTACAGCTCCTGGTTGAAGTAGTTGCCGAGCCTGCCGATGGCCTGGGCGAGCAGGATCGGCGGAGCGACCGCGTCACCCAACGCGGGCAACGGGATCCGGTACACCCGGCAGCCGATCCACGCGCCGATGCCGCCCAGCAGCACCGCGCCCCAGATGCCGAGTCCGCCTTGGTAGATCTTCAGCGCGTCGACCGGGTTGCCGTCCGCACCGAAGTACTTCTGCCAGTCGGTGGCCACGTGGTAGAGCCTGCCGCCGACCAGACCGAACGGCACCGCGAACATCGCGACATCCAGGATCGCGCCGGGCTGGCCGCCGCGGGCGCGCCAGCGCCGCTCACCCCACCAGATCGCGACGACGATGCCGAGAATGATGCACAAGGCGTACGCCCGTAACGGGAAGGGCCCGATCTGCCACACGCCCTGCGCGGGGCTGGGAATGTAGGCCAGCACGTCGCTGTTGGCCACGACACTGTCTGCCAGGACTCGTAAGGTCACGGTCGCCACCGTAGCGGAGTGCGATTCAGTCGCAAGCTCCACGGTCGGGCGTCGCCCGATCCGCCGGCATCCTGTTGCTCCCGAACCGCGGCATCAGATGGACCTCACGGCCCATGAGTCAACTCACGAACGCGATCGGTGAACGGACACCGTCCGAGAGTTCGGCGGTGAGTCGCCGCACCGCGTCCAGCCCGTCCGCGGCGGCGGTGACCAGCGCCGAGCCGACGATCACACCGTCGGCGTAGCCCGCGATTTCGGCGGCCTGCTCCCCCGAGCGCACGCCGAGACCGACGCCGATCGGGATGTCGGAGTGGGCCCGGATGCGCGCGCACAGCGCGGGCGCGGCCGAGGAGACCACGTCGCGAGCGCCGGTGACCCCCATGGTCGAGGCCGCGTACACGAAGCCGCGGCTGGCCTCGAGCGTCTTCACCAGGCGCTCCTCGGTGGACGACGGCGCGACCAGGAAGATGCGGTCCAGATTGTGCGTGGACGAGGCGACGAACCAATCGTCGGCCTCCTCCGGGATCAGGTTGGGGGTGATGATGCCCGACCCGCCCGCGGCGGCCAGATCGCGTGCGAAGCGATCGACGCCGTACTTGAGCACCGGATTCCAGTAGCTCATCACCACGGCCTTGCCGCCGGCGGCGGTGATGGCCTCGACGACGGAGAACACGTCACGCACGCGCACGCCGCCGCGCAGCGCCTGCTCGGCGGCGGCCTGAATGGTCGGGCCGTCCATCACGGGATCGGAGTAGGCGACGCCGACTTCGATGATGTCGCAGCCGGATTCGACCATCGCGCGCACGACGTCGATCGAACCGGCGAGGTCGGGGAAACCCGCGGGCAGATAGCCGATCAGCGCGGCGCGGCCTTCGGCGCGGCAGGCGGCGAAAGTGTTCGCCAGACGAGACTGCTGACTCACGACTGCGCCTCGCCTGCACTCGGCTTGCTCACTGGTCCTCCTCGGTCTCGGCGTCGAACAGCCCGAACCACCGCGCTGCCGTGTCCATGTCCTTGTCACCCCGGCCGGAGAGATTCACCAGGATGATCGCGCCGGGACCGAGTTCCTTGCCCAGTTGCACCGCGCCCGCGACCGCATGCGCCGACTCGATCGCCGGGATGATGCCCTCGCTGCGGCTGAGCAGCAACAGCGCGTCCATCGCCTCGGTGTCGGTGATCGGCCGGTACTCGGCGCGGCCGATGTCCTTCAGATAGGCGTGTTCGGGGCCGACGCCGGGGTAGTCCAGACCCGCCGAGATCGAGTGCGACTCGATGGTCTGGCCGTCCTCGTCCTGCAACAGGTAGGAGTACGCGCCCTGAAAAGCGCCCGGCGTCCCGCCGGTGAAAGTGGCCGCGTGCCGCCCGGTGTCGACGCCGTCACCGGCCGCCTCGTAGCCGATCAACCGGACGTCGGCGTCGTCGAGGAACGCGTGGAAGATGCCGATGGCGTTGGAGCCGCCGCCGACACAGGCGACGACCGCGTCGGGCAACCGGCCGGTCGAGGCCTGCACCTGGGCGCGGGCCTCCATGCCGACGATGCGCTGGAAATCGCGCACCAGCATCGGGAACGGGTGCGGGCCCGCGGCGGTGCCGAAGCAGTAGTAGGTGTCGTCGGCGTTGGTCACCCAGTCGCGCAACGCCTCGTTGATGGCGTCCTTGAGGGTTTGCGAACCGGAGGTCACCGAGATCACCTCGGCGCCGAGCAGGCGCATGCGCGCGACGTTCAGCGATTGGCGCGCGGTGTCGACCGCGCCCATGTAGATGATGCAGTCCAGGCCGAGCAGCGCGCAGGCGGTCGCCGTGGCCACGCCGTGCTGGCCCGCGCCGGTCTCGGCGATCACCCTGGTCTTGCCCATCCGCTTGGCCAGCAGGGCCTGGCCGAGCACATTGTTGATCTTGTGCGAGCCGGTGTGGTTCAGGTCTTCGCGCTTGAGCAGAATGCGCGCACCGCCCGCGTGCTCGGCCAGCCGCGTGCACTCGAACACCGGCGACGGGCGGCCGGTGTAATCGCGTTGCAGCCGGTCGAGTTCGTTGAGGAACGACTCGTCGAGCCGGGACTTCTCGTATTCGGCGGTGACCTCCTCGATCACCGCCATCAGCGCCTCGGGGACGTGCCTGCCGCCGTAGACGCCGAAGTGCCCGCCCGCGTCCGGCTCGTGGCCGCTGCGCTGGGCGACGCCGTCACTGGCCTGCGGTAATGCCGCCACGCTCGTCACCGGCCCCGCCGCGCCGGCTTCGGGCAGGACGGGTGCGTGCCCGCGGTCACCAGCTCCGACACCGCGGCGCGCGGGTCGCCGCTGGTCACCAGGCCCTCGCCGACGAGAACGGCGTCCGCGCCCGCGCCCGCGTAGGCCAGCAGGTCGGCGGTGCCGCGAATGCCGGACTCGGCGATCCGGATGACCTCGGTGGGCAGTCCGGGCGCGATCCGGGCGAACACGTCGCGATCGACCTCGAGCGTCTTGAGGTTGCGAGCGTTCACGCCGATCACGGACGCACCCGCCTCCAGCGCGCGGTCGGCCTCCTCCTCGGTGTGCACCTCGACCAGCGCCGTCATCCCCAGCGATTCGGTGCGGTCGATCAGCGAGGACAGCACGTCCTGCTCCAGCGCCGCGACGATGAGCAGGATGACGTCCGCGCCGTGCGCGCGGGCCTCGTGGATCTGATACGGGCCGACGACGAAGTCCTTGCGCAGGATCGGGATGTTCACCGTGGCGCGGACCGCGTCCAAGTCGTCCAGCGACCCGTTGAAGCGGCGGCCCTCGGTGAGCACGCTGATGATCCGGGCGCCGCCGTCCTCGTAGGCCTTGGCGAGGCTGGCCGGGTCGGGGATGTCCGCGAGCTCCCCCTTGGACGGGCTGGCCCGCTTGACCTCGGCGATCACGCCGATGCCGTCCTCGAGCAGCGCGGCACGGGCGTCCAGCGGCGCGGGCGCGGCGGCGGCGGCGGCCTTGACCGCCTGGAAGTCGAGAAGGGCTTCCCGAGCGGCCACATCCGCGCGGACCCCGTCGAGAATCGAGTCGAGTACCGTCATCTGGCTCGAATCCTTTCTGGGGAGACGGACTTGCTACCTGAGAATCCCCCCAGGCGCTGTCTCACCGATGCTGACAAAGAATAAATGGACCTACCGGGCGCGTTCGCGCCGGGGCTCGAGTTGGACCACGCGGAAGGGCTCGGCGCAAGGTGGTACCCGCCACACCCGGCACGCGGGGACGGTTCAGCGCGCACGTCGGCCCGCCTCGCCCGGGTCCGGATCGTCCGGAGGTTCCTCGGTCGGGTCGGTACCGGCGTCCAGTGCGTCCCACAGCACACGTTCCGATAATTGCGGCGGGGATCCGTGCTCCGGAGACTGCGCGCGCCGCTGCGTGACCTCCGCCGTCGCGGCGGCGCGCCGGAAGACCGGATTGTCGTATTTGCCGGACAGGCGCGACGTTTCCGCGGGCATCCGGGCCAACAGGACGCCCGCGCCGAAGGCGGCGATCGCGCCGAGCAGGGCGAGCACGGCCGGCAACGCCGATGTGGTCGCCTCCTGCACCTGCGCGCGGGCCGGGAGTTCGGCGAGCTTCGCGGCCCGTTCGGCGAGCGCGCCGGACTTGGTCAGCAGCGCGAACGCAGGCACCGCGGCCACCGCGGCGACCAAGGCGATCAGCACGCCGACCACCCGGCGCAACCATCCCCTGGTGGCCAGCACGGCCGCGATCGAGGCGAGCAGCACCAGCGCCAGCGGTGTCAGAGCGCCGAACCACACCCCGCCGCCCAGATGATCCGTGCGTGGCTGGGTGAGCCCGTCGGAGGAGGTGAGGGTCACCCACGTCATCCGGGACGAGGCCCAGAGCGCGGCGGCGGCGATGGCCAGCAACACGACAGCACCGACCGGATACCTGCGGCGGGAATCGGCGGCGCCACGAGTCGATTCCGTGGACGCGACGGAATCGTCCGGCGCGGGAGCGGACTGCGGCTCTGCCGTGGCGCTCGCGTCCGGGGCCGGTTCCCGGGCCCGGCCCGGTACCTTCTCGGGGTCGTCGGCCGCTGTCATCGCGGTTCGCCGTTCCCCGCACTCGGTTCCGTACCGTAGGCCCGGACCGTTCCGGCTGCCGCGATGGCCTTCAGCACCGCCATCGCCTTGTTGCGTGATTCCACGTCCTCGTACTCCGGGTCGGAGTCCGCGACCACGCCGGCGCCCGCCTGCACGTAGGCCGTGCCGTCCTTGAGCAGCGCGGTGCGGATGGCGATCGCGGTGTCGGCGTCACCCGCGAAGTCCAGGTACCCGACGACGCCGCCGTAGATGCCGCGGCGGGTCGGCTCGAGTTCTTCGATCAGCTCCATGGCCCGCACCTTCGGCGCGCCGGACAGGGTGCCCGCCGGGAAGCAGGCCCGCACCGCGTCCAGCGCGATCCGCCCGGGCGCCAGCCGCCCCGACACCGTCGACACCAGGTGCATCACGTGGCTGTAGCGCTCGATGTGCCGGTACTCGGTGACCCGCACCGTGCCCGGCTCACACACCCGGCCCAGGTCGTTGCGGCCGAGATCGACGAGCATCAGATGCTCGGCGTTCTCCTTCTCGTCGGCGAGCAGGCCCTTCTCCAGCAGCAGGTCCTCCTCCTCGGTGACGCCGCGCCAGCGGGTGCCCGCGATCGGATGAGTGGTCGCCACACCGTCTTTCACGGTCACCAGCGATTCCGGGCTGGAGCCGACGATGGAGAACGCGGTGCCGCCGTCGCCGTCCGGGATGTGCAGCAGGTACATGTACGGGCTCGGGTTCGACGCGCGCAGCATGCGGTACAGGTCCAGCGGCGAACCGTCGTAGTCCATTTCGAAACGCTGCGACAGCACGACCTGGAACGCCTCGCCCGCCTCGATCTCCTTGACCAGCCGGCGCACTCCCGCGCCGAACTCCTCGCTGGTGCGCTTGCGCCGGTATCGCGGCTCGGGCTGGTCGAACACCGACACGGTGGAATCGGCGGGGGCGCCGAGCGCGGCGGTCATCCGGTCCAGCCTGGCCACCGCGTCGTCATACGCTTCGTCCACCCGCTCGGCGGTGCCGTTCCAGTTGACCGCGTTGGCGATCAGCGTGATCGCGCCCTCGTGATGGTCGAACGCGGCCAGGTCGGTGGCCAGGAGCAGCACCATCTCCGGCAGGGCCAGGTCGTCCAGCGCCAGGTTCGGCAGCCGCTCTATCCTGCGCACCGCGTCGTAGCCGAGGTACCCGACCATGCCGCCGGTCAGCGGAGGCAGTCCGGGCAGTCGCTCGGTGCGCAGCAGCTCCAGGGTCTCGCGCAGCGCGACCAGGGGGTCGCCGCCGGAGGGCGCGTCGGCCGGGATGTGACCGAGCCAGGCCGCCTCGCCGTCGATGACGGTGAGCGCGGAGGGGCTGCCCGCGCCGATGAACGACCAGCGCGACCACGAACGTCCGTTCTCCGCGGACTCGAACAGGAAGGTGCCTGCCCGGTCGCCCGCCAGTTTGCGGTAGGCCGACAGCGGAGTTTCGGAGTCCGCCAGCACTTTTCGGGTCACCGGGACCACCCGGTGCTCCGCGGCCAGCAGATGGAACTGTTCGCGGGTCGTGGTGGTGGGAGTGGACGTGCCTGGCATGGGACACATCATCCCAGGCCGGGCCGACAAGCCGGTGAGCGGTGCCGGTGACACGGCCGCGGAGGCGACAAACCGGACAAATCAGATCGGTCGTCCGGCGCGGGCGGTGTGGCGGCTCTCACTACGCCCGCGAACCAAGCGCCCGGTAAGTTCTCGGGCATGCAGCCAGGACAGCTCGCCCCGCACTTCGAGCTTCCCGATCAGTCCGGCACACCCCGCTCCCTCGACGCGTTGCTGGCGGACGGCCCACTGGTCCTCTTCTTCTATCCCGCGGCCAACACCCCGGTGTGCACGGCCGAAGCCTGCCATTTCCGTGATCTGGCCGCCGAGTTCGCCGCCGTCGGCGCCACCTGCGTCGGCATCAGCACCGACGGCGTGGACACCCAGGCCGGGTTCGCCGAGAAGCAACACCTCGGCTATCCGCTGTTGTCCGACTCCGGCGGCGCGGTGGCCGCGCGGTTCGGCGTGAAGCGCGGACTGCTGGGCAAACTGGCGCCAGTGAAGCGGCAGACCTTCGTCATCGACACCGACCGCACCATCGGCAAGATCATCACCGGCGAGCTGCGCGCCAACGTGCACGCCGACGAGGCCCTGGCGTACCTGCGCGCCAGGTAGCTCACGCCGCACCGTCTGCGCGGCCGGGTTCGCGCTGATGGGCGGCATAACGGGCGCAGCGGGACGAAGTCCGTCTGTAGCCCGCGCGCCGGGCCGAGCGAAGGCTGAGGCAGCCGCAGAAAAGGCGCAGCCGAACGAAGTCCGTCTGTAGCCCGCGCGCCGGGCCGAGCGAAGGCTGAGGCAGCCGCAGAAAAGGCGCAGCCGGACGAAGTCCGTCTGTAGCCCGCGCGCCGGGCCGAGCGAAGGCGAGGCAGCCGCATAGGCTTTTCGCATGACTTCGACCGAGGTTCAGCCCGGCGGACGCAAACCCACGGCCACCGTCTGGCGCACACGGATCATCCTCGGCGCCGCGATCCTCGCCCTGCTCGCCCTCACCTATCTGGTCTTGTCCGCGTTCATCCCGCGCTGGTGGGCCCAGCGGGTCGGGTCGATGGTCGGCGGCAGCTTCGCCGAGGGTATCGGCTGGGGCTTGTTCTTCGGCGGATTCTGCACCGTCGTACCGCTTTTCCTGCTGCTGTTCGCCGTGCTGTTCTGGCGCAGGAAGGCGGGCCGGTTCCTGGCGGGGGCGGCCGCGGTCGTCGCGATTCTCTTCACGATCCCCAATCTGATGACCCTCACCATCGTGCTGGGGAACAGCAGCGCCGCCCATGCGGGCGAGCGGATCCTGGACGTGGACGCGCCCGCGTTCCGTGGCGCCGCGCTCGCCGGAGCGATCGTTGCCACGTTGCTGTTCTTGCTCGCGGCCGGCTTGTTGCTGCTGCGCAAGTGGCGGCGCACCCACCCGCGCGCCGCGACGGCCGCAGGCGCAGAGAGTGTGTGAGTGAACTCACGTCATTCGCGATCTTTATGACGGTCGAGCGAAGTCGTGGCAAACTCATGGGCGCGGGTGACTGTGCACATGCTTTTCCACAATCCCTAGGTCCACGAACACAACCACGTCACTTGGCTTGAAAGAAGGCACACAGTGACGAAGTGGCTCGATCCCGTCGAACAACGAGCTTGGCGCGCCATCGTTGCGCTGATGACACGTCTACCAGCGGCACTGGATACCCAGCTGCAGCGTGAGTCCGGCGTGACGCATTTCGAGTACTGGGTGTTGACGCTGCTGTCGGAAGAACCGGGCCACCGGCTTCAGATGAGTGAGCTTGCCCACAAGGCAAACGCATCGCTATCGCGCCTGTCGCACGTGGTGTCCAAGCTGGAGCGCATGGGTTGGGCCGAGCGTTCGGCGACCGCCGGGCGGCGCGGCGTCCACGCCGTGCTCACCGACGAGGGATACCTGAAGGTTGTCGAGGCCGCGCCCGGCTATGTGGACGCCGTGCGCCACCTGGTTTTCGACGGCTTGGACGACGGGCAGAAGGCCCAGCTCGCCGAACTGGGCGAGCTGCTGGCCGCGCGGCTCGCCGACCGGCTCGACCAGTCCGGCGGCCTCAGCTCGGCGGGCAAGGACGACGACCGCCCGTCGAGTGGGTAACCGCGCTCAGGATTGCGCGGCGAGCAGCACATCCGAGTCGAAACAGGTGTGCGTGCCGGTGTGGCAGGCCGCGCCTTCCTGATCGACGACCAACAGGATCGTGTCGCCGTCGCAGTCCAGCCGCACTTCGTGCACGTACTGGGTGTGGCCGGAGGTCTCCCCTTTGACCCAGTACTGCTGCCGCGAGCGCGAATAGTACGTCGCTTTGCGGGTTTCCAGCGTCCGTGCCAGCGCTTCGTCGTCCATCCACGCGACCATCAGCACGTCACCGGTGGCGCGTTCCTGCGCGACGGCCGACACCAGCCCGGCATCGTTGCGCTTGAGGCGGGCGGCGATGGCGGGATCCAGACTCATAGCACCGTTATAACAGTGCCGGTCACCGGTCGACGCGCCCGCCATGCCTCCGGTTCAGCGCGCACGCCGACGGCTGGAACTCGCCCAGCACCCGCCAGGTACGCGTCCGGCGCGGCGTTTTCCGCCAACCGCTACCGGACGACGATCTTCTCCGCCCGCATCGCATCCTTGACCTGGCCGATGGTCAGCTCGCCGAAGTGGAACACGCTGGCCGCGAGCACCGCGTCGGCGCCGGCGTGCACGGCCGGTGCGAAGTGCTCGACCGCGCCCGCGCCTCCGCTGGCGATCACCGGCACCGTGACCGCGGCCCGCACGGCGCGGATCATCGGCAGGTCGAAACCGACCTTGGTGCCGTCGGCGTCCATCGAGTTCAGCAGGATCTCACCGACTCCGAGTTCGGCGCCGCGCACCGCCCATTCGACGGCGTCGATGCCGGTTCCGCGTTTGCCGCCGTGCGTGGTCACCTCCCAGCCGGAAGCGGTGTCCGGCTGGCCGTCCGGTACGGTCCGCGCGTCCACCGAGAGCACGATGCATTGCGAACCGAACCGTTCGGACATCTCGCGCAGCACCTCGGGCCGCGCGATCGCGGCGGTGTTCACCGACACCTTGTCGGCGCCCGCACGCAGCAGCCGGTCCACGTCCTCCACGGTGCGCACCCCGCCGCCGACGGTGAGCGGGATGAAGATCTGCTCGGCGGTGCGGGTCACCACGTCGATCATGGTGCCGCGGTCGCCGGTCGAGGCGGTCACGTCGAGGAAGGTCAGTTCGTCGGCGCCCTGCGCGTCGTACAGGGCGGCCAGCTCCACGGGATCGCCCGCGTCGCGGAGATTCTCGAACTTGACGCCCTTGACCACCCGGCCCGCGTCGACGTCCAGACACGGAATCACACGTACGGCCAACGTCATTGCCTCACCCTTTCTCCGCGGCCGTCGGGTCGGCGACCGTGCAGATCATCTCGAGCAGTTCTTCGTGTACGCCCGGTGCGGCCGCCAGCACGGAGCCGGAGGTGATGGTCCACGGCCGGCCCGCCAGGTCGGTGACCACGCCGCCGGCCGCGCGCACCAGCGCGACGCCCGCCGCGTTGTCCCAGGGATGGTGTCCGAAGACGATCGCGCCGCCGAGTACGCCGGAGGCGGTGAACGCCAGATCGATGCCGGTGGAGCCGTGCATGCGCACCCGCGAGGACAGCCTGCTCAGCGGACCGAGCAGATCGAAGCGGAACTGTCCGGGGATGCGGCCGTGCGAGTCGACGTTGAACGCGCCGAATCCGATCATCGACTCGGCCAGTGCGCCCCGTGGCAGCGGGGGCAGCGGGCGGCCGTCCAGCAGCACCGGGCCACCGGCCATGGCCGCGTATCGACGCCCGATCAGCGGCAGCCAGGTCAGGCCGAGCACCGGCTCGCCGTCACGCATCAGGGCCAGGAGCATGCCCGAGAGCGGATGCCCGGACGAGTAGTTGAACGTGCCGTCGATGGGGTCGAGTACCCACGCGGTGCCGGAGGTGAGCTGCGGGCCGCCGAACTCCTCCCCGTGCACGTCGATGCCGGTGCGCCGCTGCAGCTCGGCGGAGATGGTGCGCTCCAGCTCCAGGTCGAGCGCGGTGGCGAAGTCGTTGCGGCCCTTGACGACCGCGCTCGGCGCACCGACACCCTCGACGAACCGCGAGCACACCGAGTCCAGGACCTCGCTCGCCTCCGCGAGCAGTGCCGACAGCGCCTGGGTCATCTCACCGCGGCCAGCGCCTCGGGCAGGGTGAACCGGCCCGCGTAGAGCGCCTTGCCGACGATCGCACCCTCGACGCCATCCGGCACCAGCTCGGCGATCGCGACCAGGTCGTCGATGGTGGAGACGCCGCCGGAGGCGATGACCGGCGCGTCGGTGGCCGCGCACACCTCGCGCAGCAGAGCCAGGTTGGGGCCGGTGAGCGTGCCGTCCTTGGTCACGTCGGTCACCACGTAGCGCGAGCAGCCGTCGCGTTCCAGGCGTTCGAGCACCTCCCACAGGTCGCCGCCGTCGCTGACCCAGCCGCGGCCGCGCAGCCGGTGCTCACCGTCGACGATGCGCACGTCCAGGCCGACGGCGATGCGCTCGCCGTGCCGGGCGATGGCCTCGGCGCACCAGGTGGGGTCCTCCAGCGCCGCGGTGCCGAGGTTCACCCGGGCGCAGCCGGTGGCCAGCGCCGCCTCCAGGCTCTCGTCGTCGCGGATGCCGCCGGACAGTTCCACCTTGACGTCGAGCTCGCCGACGACGCCCGCGAGCAACTCCCGGTTCGAGCCGCGCCCGAAGGCCGCGTCCAGGTCGACCAGATGCACCCATTCCGCGCCGGCCTCCTGCCAGGCCAGCGCCGCCTCACGCGGCGAACCGTAGCTGGTTTCGCTGCCTGCCTCTCCTTGCACGAGGCGAACGGCCTCTCCGTTGGCGACATCGACGGCGGGTAGCAGCACAAGACTCACGAGAGCAGCCTAGTGGTTACCCGGCCGCGTCCGAGTCACGGGCCTGGGCGAATGGGACCTCGATCACCGGCCGCGGTCGGCGCTGTGCGTCTCCAGTATCCGGGTCAGCAGTGTGATCAGGGTGCGGCGGTCCGCGGCGGAGAATCCGGCCAGCAACTCGTCCTGGGCGCCGGCCAGCCGCTCGTCGAGATCGTCCAGGTGCCGGGCGCCCGCGGTGGTGAGGGTAATGATGTTGCGGCGCCGGTCGGCGGGGTCGGGACTGCGCTGGACCAGACCGCGCCCGGCGAGGTCGTTCACGGCGGCGACGACGTCGCTGCGGTCGATGCGGGTGCGCCTGCCCAGCTCGGCCTGGCTGGCCGCGCCGAACTCCTCGAGCGTGGCCAGCAGCGCGTAGTGGTAGCGGCGGGAGCCGGTGGTCTCCAGCGCGCGCTCGGTCGCCCGGTTCGCCACCAACGCGACTTGATTGACCAGCCGGGTGGGCAGGACCTTCAGTCTCTCCGCCGCACGCTCGTGCGCGATCTCCATGCGGTCACTCTAACAACACTTGTTGGTGACACCCACAACTGATAACGTTGACAGCGCCAACGTTGGAGCAACCAACGTTATAGTGGAAAGGCCCATCCGATGCGCAAGATCCGCCTCGCCCTCCCGCTGGCCGCGCTCACCGCCGCCTGCACCACCGCCACCACGACCGACACCCGGGAAGTCCGTGACATGCTGGACCGCCAGCAGATCACCGCGCTGGTCGACCGGCTCGGCCGCGCGTTGGACGAGGGCCGCTTCGACGACCTGCGGGCGATCTACACGCCCGACGCGACCGCGAAGACGCCGGGCGGCACGGCCGAGGGCCGCGACGCGCTGATCGCACAGGCCAGCCGCAACCACACCGACGACAAGCACATTCAGCACGTCATCAGCAACGTGCTGGTCGACCTGCGCGGCGACGCCGCCGACGTCCGGGCCAACCTCATCGCCACCTTCGCGCCCGCCGCGACGAATGGGACGATTCCGCAACCGCAATACACGCTCGGCGAGATCTACCGCTTCGACGCGGTGCGCACCGCGGAGGGCTGGCGGCTGTCGCGGGTGCAGACCATCCCGATCTGGTCGAACGGCACCCGTCCGTGAGCGGTTGGCGGCCGGTATCCGTGCGCGGTAGCAGGCGAGGGCGATCCCGCTCGCGAGATCGCCACGGATCGGCCCGGCTGGCCGGTATCGTCTGCGCTCGGCGATCAACCCTGGTCGCCGCTTTCCCCTCGCACCGAGGAAGTGCATGTCACGATCGACACTCGCTGCCGCACTGATGTTTTCGGCAGCCACCTGCTCCGCGGCGATGGTCGCCGCACCCGTCGCCGCCGCGGCCCCGCCCGAGGAGGCGCGCCTGGCCGGGTGCGAATTCGGTACCGCGGCAGCGACATACGACTACGCGCGGTTCGACGACCACGTCCGCACGATGCTCGACCTGAGCACCGGAGAATTCCGGGCCGAGTTCGAGAACTTCCGCGGCAATATCCAGGCGAGCGCGCAGGCCTCACACCTGCGTGCCCAGGCCGATTCGGCGGACTGCCGCGTCGTCTCCGGCGACGACAACCGCGCTGTGGTGGACGTGGACGTCACACGAACGGTGACCAGCGACGAAACCGACGGCCTCCCGCAGACCGGCCGCATGGCGATGACCGTGACGGTGGACAACGTCGACGGACGCTGGCTGGTCAGCAAGGTCGTGTCGCGCTGAGTCGAGCGACGATCCCGCGCCGGGGTGCGCGGGATCGTCGCTACAGCGAGTCCACCCAGTTGCGCAGCAGATGGGCGCCCGCGTCGCCGGACTTCTCCGGGTGGAACTGGGTCGCCGAGAGCGCGCCGTTCTCCACCGCCGCCAGGAAGGGCACCCCGTGCTCGGCCCAGGTGAGCTTGGGCGCGGCGAAGTGGTCGCTGGGCGGCAGATCCCACGCCTGGGCGGCGTAGGAGTGCACGAAGTAGAAGCGAGTGGCCGCGTCGAGGCCGGCGAACAGGACGGTGTCGGCGGGAGCGGAGACGGTGTTCCAGCCCATGTGCGGCAGCACCGGCGCGGAGAGGCGTTCGACGGTGCCGGGCCACTCGGCGCATCCGTCCGTTTGCACGCCGAACTCGACCCCTCGCTCGAAGAGGATCTGCATGCCGACGCAGATCCCCAGCACGGGGCGTCCACCGGCCAGCCGCTGACCGATCAGCCGCTCCCCCCGCACCTGCCGCAGACCCGCCATGCACGCGGCGAAGGCGCCGACGCCTGGCACGACCAGACCGTCGGCGGCCAGCACCACCTGCGGGTCGGCCGTCACGTCGACTCGGGCGCCCGCCCTGGTCAGCGCCCGCTCGGCGGAGTGCAGGTTGCCGGAGCCGTAGTCGAGCAGGGCGACGGATTTCCTCACAGCGTTCCCTTCGTGGACGGGACCCCGCTCACCCGCGGGTCGAGTTCCACCGCGGCGCGCAAAGCCCGCGCGACCGCCTTGAATTCGGCCTCGGTGACGTGGTGCTGGTCGCGGCCGTAGAGCACTCGCACGTGCAGGGCGATGCGCGCGTTCAGGGCGATCGACTCGAAGACGTGGCGGTTGAGCACGGTGGAATACGGCGCACCGGGGCCGGAGCCCGGAATCACCGCGTGCAGCAGGTGCTCCGGTTCGCCGGTGTGCACGCAGTACGGGCGGCCGGACACGTCGACCGCGGCGTGCGCCAGCGTCTCGTCCATCGGGATGTAGGCGTCGCCGAAGCGGCGGATCCCCGCCTTGTCGCCCAGCGCCTTACCGAGCGCCTGGCCGAACACGATCGCGGTGTCCTCCACGGTGTGGTGCGCCTCGATCTCGATGTCGCCTTCGGCGCGGACGGTCAGGTCGAAGCTCGCATGCGCGCCGAGGGCGGTCAGCATGTGGTCGTAGAACGGGACGCCGGTGGCGATCTCGGTCTTGCCGGTGCCGTCCAGATCGAGTTCGACGACGATGCTGGATTCCTTGGTGATCCGCTCCACCCGGGCGGTCCTACTCATGCTCACGTCCAATCGGGTTGTCGCCGGGGTTTCCCGGCGCTGGGTCATCGCGCTGCGAGGTCGGTGCCCGCCAGCGCCGCACTGACCTTCAGCAGCTCGTCGTTCTCGGCGGCGAGGCCGATGGTGGTGCGCAGATAGCCGGGGATGCCGACGTCGCGGATCAGCACACCGTGGTCCAGGTAGCGCTGCCAGGTGCGCGGGGCGTCGGCGAAGCGGCCGAACAGCAGGAAATTGGCGTCACTGGGGATCACGTCGAAACCCATCTCCCGCAACGCCACCGCGACCCGATCGCGCTGCGCGGCCAGCTCGGCGACGCTACCGAGGGTCTCGTCGGCGTGCCGCAGGGCCGCGCGCGCGGCGGCCTGGGTGACCACCGACAGGTGATAGGGCAGCCGCACCAGCAGCATCGCGTCGATCACCGCGGGCGCGGCCACCAGGTAACCCAGGCGCCCGCCGGCGAACGCGAACGCCTTGCTCATCGTCCTGGTGACCACCAGCTTGGCCGGGAACCGGTCGATCAGCCCGATGGCGCTCGGCTGCGCGGAGAACTCACCGTAGGCCTCGTCGACCACCACGATCCCGGGCGCGGCGTCCAGGATGCGCGCCAGATCCTGCTGCGGAATGCTGTGCCCGGTGGGGTTGTTCGGGCTGGTCACGAAGACCACGTCGGGTGTGCGCTCGGCGATGGCGGCCAGCGCGTGATCGGCGTCGAGGGAGAAGTCGGCGTTGCGCTTCGCCTCGATCCACTCGGTGTCGATGCCCTCGGAGATGATCGGGTGCATCGAGTACGACGGCACGAAACCCAGCGCGCTGCGGCCGGGGCCGCCGAACGCCTGCAACAGCTGCTGGAGGATCTCGTTGGAACCGTTGGCCGCCCAGACGTTGCCGGTGTGCACCGCGACGCCCGTCTGCGTGGTCAGGTACCGCGCCAGGTCGGTGCGCAGCGCGACGGCGTCGCGGTCCGGGTAGCGGTGCAGGTCCGCGGCGGCCGCGCGGATCGATTCGGCGACGTCGTCGATCAGCGCCCGGCTCGGCGGATGCGGGTTCTCGTTCGTGTTCAGCTGCACGGGGACGGTCAATTGCGGTGCGCCGTAAGGCTTTTTGCCACGCAGGTTCGGCCGCAGCGGCAGGTCGTCCAGGGTCACGCTCGCGCCGGGCGCGCGCACAACGCCCGTCACGACAGCGCCTCGAAGCGCGCCTGCACCGCTTGGCCGTGCGCGGGCAGGTCCTCGGCGTTCGCCAGCGCCACCACGTGACCGGCGACATCCTTCAGCGCCGCCTCGGTGTACTCCACGACGTGGATGCCGCGCAGGAAGGTCTGCACGCTCAAGCCCGACGAGTGCCGCGCGCAGCCCGCCGTGGGCAGCACGTGGTTGGAACCCGCGCAGTAGTCGCCCAGGCTGACCGGTGCGTACGCACCGACGAACACCGCGCCCGCGCTGCGCACCCTGGCCGCGACCGCGGGCGCGTCGGTGGTCTGGATCTCCAAGTGCTCGGCGGCATAGGCGTTCACCACGCGCAGACCCTGCTCGATGTCGTCGACCAGGACCGTGCCGGACTGCTTGCCGCGCAACGCCTCGCCGACCCGGTGGGCGTGCTTGACCACGGTCAGCTGCGCGTTCAGCGCCGCGTCCACCGCGTCGGCCAGCTGCTCGCTGTCGGTGACCAGCACGCTGGCGGCCAGCACGTCATGCTCGGCCTGACTGATCAGGTCGGCGGCCACGTGCACCGGATCGGCGGTCGCGTCGGCGAGGATCGCGATCTCGGTGGGGCCCGCCTCGGCGTCGATGCCGACCAGGCCGCGGCACAGCCGCTTGGCCGCGGTGACGTAGATGTTGCCGGGGCCGGTGATCAGGTCGACCGGCTCCAGCTGTGTGCCGTCGGTGTCGACGCCGCCGTAGGACAGCAGCGCGACGCCCTGAGCGCCGCCGACCGCCCACACCTCGTCCACCTCGAGCAGCCGCGCGGCCGCCAGGATAGTGGGGTGCGGCAGCCCACCGAACTGCGCCTGCGGTGGCGAGGCCACCACCAGCGAGCCGACACCCGCGGTCTGCGCGGGCACCACGTTCATCACGACGCTGGACGGGTAGACGGCGTTCCCGCCCGGCACGTACAGGCCGACCCGCTCCACCGGCACCCAGCGCTCGGTGACCGTGCCGCCGGGAACCACCTCGGTGGTCTTGTCGGTGCGCCGCTGATCGGCGTGCACCTTGCGCGCCCTGGCGATGGACTCCTCCAGTGCCGCGCGCACCGCCGGGTCCAGCCGGTCCAGCGCGGCGTCCAGCTCGGCGGCGGGCACCCGCACCGTGGCCGGGATCACGCCGTCGAACCGCTCGCTGAACTCCAGCGCCGCCGACACACCCTCGTCGCGGATCGCCTCGACCACCGGACGCACCTGATGCAGCACCGAGTCCACGTCGACTCCCCCGCGGGGCAGCGCGGCGCGCAGCTCGGCAACGGAGGGAGTACGACCGCGCAGATCGACGCGGGCGAGCTCGATGCGGGTTGTCATGTGGTGTCGGTTCCTTGTCTCCAGCTGATTCCGCAACAGGAAAGTTGCAGCTCCAGCCTAATCGACGCGGCCGGACCCGATCCGGGCCACATGGACCGCCGGGGCTCTCGCCATGCCACCGTCTGTGGTCGGCACTCTTCCCGGACCCGCTACTGGCGAGCACTCAGCCGAGGCCGGGAGCTTTGTCTCGGTGTTCGCGGTGCTCGACTCCGCCTGACCAACTCTGCGACCGATGCCTAACGGGTATCGCTATCGATGAGCAGACGCCCACCCGAGCTGACCACGCGCAGCGTCAGGCCCTTGGTCTGACCCTCGATAGTGAGGCTGGCCAGTCGCATGTCGACCGACCCGTCGTCGTTGTTCGTCCGCCTGGCCGCCTCGATGGTGGCGAAGGTGTCGATGGTCCGCGCCCCCCAGTACTGCCGGAAGCCCTGTTCGTTGCCGTAGACCTTCTGCGCGGCGGGCGTGAGCAGCGTCCATGAAGCACTCGGATCGCTGTAGAACTGCTCGATCAGGCCACCTGCCGCCCCGATGTCGACCCGCTCTCCCGAGCTCGGGGTGCGGCCGAGCTCGGCGGCGACGGTCGAGGTCGAACCGGGACTCGTCGTCGCGGTCGCCGACGGCGGGTTCGCCTGCGGACTCGGCGAGTCACCACCGGACTGGCTGAACGCGCTGATCAGCAACGCCGAGATGGCGGCGACCGCGCCCACCAGCGCGCCGATCAGTACCGCGCGCCGTTTGCCACCCGGCCGCCGTTCGGGCAACGGACGCGGCTGCGCCATGGTCGGCGGATGCGCCGCGGTGTCGTATTGGGCGGGCGGGCGCGCCGGTGCCGGACGCGGACGCCGCTCGGTCGGCGTGTAGGGCGCCGAGGACATCGCCGACGGTCGCAGCGTGCGGGTGGCCGATTCCGGCTCCCCCGCTCGCGGCCGGGCGAAAGCCTCACTGGCCGGGACGAATCCGGCGGCCACCGGCGCGGGACCGGCGTCGGCGAACGCGGCGAGCTGCTGTCTGGCCACCCGCATGCTCGGGCGCTCGGACGGTTCGGGGCTGAGCAGGTCGAGCAGGAAATCCGTTGCGGGACCGGCGTTGCGCGGCTCGCTCACCTGACCGTTGGCGGCGGCGTAGAGCACCGCGAGCGGATTGGAGCCCCCGCCGTAGGGCGGTTCGCCCTCCAGCGCGTGAAACAGCGTGGCGCCCAGCGCGAACACGTCGGACGCGGGCGTCGGATCGGCGCCGCGAGCCATCTCCGGTGCGAGGTAGGCGGCGGTGCCGCAGATCAGTCCGGTCTCGGTGAGCGTGACGTCACCGGTCGCGCGGGAAATGCCGAAGTCGGTGATCTTCACCGTGCCGTGGTCGTCGAGGAGGATGTTGCCCGGCTTCACGTCGCGGTGCACGATGCCCGCCTGATGCGCGGCGATCAGCGCCGAGGCGACCTGCTCGCCGATCCGCGCGACCTGGGTCAGCGACAGCGTGCCCTGGGCGGCGATCACCGCGGCGAGGCTCTTGGACTTCAGGTACTCCATCACCAGGCAGGGGTCGCCCTCGTGCTCGGTGATGTCGAACACGACGATCGCGTTCGGATGCTGGAAGCGGGCGGCATTGCGGGCCTCCCGGATGGCGCGCTGACGCACCACGTCCCGTTCGGCCTCGGGCAGGCTCGGCTGGATGTGGATCTGCTTGACGGCCACGGAGCGCTGGAGGCGTTCGTCGACGGCACGCCAGACCACGCCCGTGCCGCCGCTACCAATCCGCTCGACCAGGCGGTAATGCTCCGCGATCAACTGACCGGTATCGATGGCGCCTACTCCGAACCTTCTCGAAATCGTGACATCCCGCATATTGATAACTTCACGCGGTCCGGGGATGAGTGTAGCGGGCGCCGGAATACTCGCACGCGTCAGCCGGGCCATGTTCCGGGCCCAAATCGCCCGAAACGGACTATCGCGCCGCGCGCAGCATCCGGCCCGCGGCCTCCACCGCGGGAGCCGAACCGCGCGCGTCACTGACGAAGGCCGCGAATGCCAGGTCACCGTCGATGCCGACGAACCAGCCGTGCGCGTGGGTGTCGTCGATGTACTCCGCGGTTCCGGTCTTACCGAGCAGTCCGGGAATATCGCGCAGCTGCGTTGCCGTACCGCCGGTGATCGTCTCGCGCATCATGGATTTCAGCTGGTCGGCGACGGTCGGCGGCAGCGCGTCCTGCGTCCGGTCCGGGGTACCGGGCCGCCCCGCGACGAGGGTGGGCGCCGGCACGGCACCGCGGGCGATCGAGGCGGCCACCAGTGCCATGCCGAACGGCGAGGCTGTCACTTGCCCTTGACCGATCGCCGACTCCACCCGCAAGGCGGAACTGCCGGCCGGTGGGACTTTTCCGGTGACAGTGGTCAGGCCCGGTGTGACGTAGTCGATCCCCAGCCCGAGCTGTGCCGCCGCTTTCGTCAGGGCGTCGGCGGGCAGTTTCACCGCGAGCGCGCCCATCGTCGTGTTGCAGGAACGCGCGAAAGCGGTGTGCAGCGGCACCGTGCCCAAATCGAAATTGTTGTCGTTGGGGATGCGGCGCCCCTCGATGTTCGCGGTGCCGGGGCAGGCCAGCTGGGTGTCGGGTGTGACCGTGCCCGCCTGCAGCGCGGCGGAGACGGTGACCGTCTTGAACGTCGAGCCGGGCGGGTACAGGCCGGTCAAGGCGATCGGGCCCTGCGCGTCGGCGGCGGCGTTCTGCGCGATCGCGACCACGTCGCCGGTCGAAGGGCGCAGGGCGACGATCGCGGCGGGCTGCGCGATCGGCGCGAGCGCCGCCTCGGCCGCGCGCTGAAGGCCGAGGTCGAGGGTGGTCACGATGTCGGTGGTGGCCGTCGGGTCCTTCCCGGCCACGCGCTGGGTGCCCTCCGGCGTCTGGGCGCGCACCGCCCAACCGGCGTTCGCGTCGGCGGATTCCTGCCACAACTCGGCGAGCCCGGACAGGGTCGGTGCGGCCAGCGCTTTATCGGTCGTCAGCAATCGGGTCTGCGGCGCGAGGGTGACACCCGGCAGGGCGGCGAGCCGGTCCTGGATCGGAGCGATATCCGTCTCGCGCAGGGTGATCGCGGTGACCGGCTTTCCTTGCGCCTGGACCAGTTCCGTTTGCAGCGACTGGGTGGTGAGGCCGGATGCGAGCGGACCGAGCAGGTCCGCCACCGCCGCGAGGTCGGCGCCGGGGGCGATATTCACCAGCGTGACGACCTGCTCGGTCATCAACTCGCCACCGGCGGCATCGAGAACGCGGGCCGGTTCGGGATAGACCCGGCTGTAGCTCAACGGCCCCGAAGCCAGCCCGGGGGCGAGGGTGGCGGGATCCCACTTCACCTTCCACCCCGCACCGCTCTCGCTCGCGGTGCCGTTGGTGGTGTAGGTCCACTCGGTCGTGCCGCCCTCGCCCAGCTTCCAGGTCGCGGCCAGCGCGAAGCCGTTGTCCTCCGCTGAGCCGACCTCGAAGCGCACATCCTTGCCGAGCCCGTCGTAGAGCCTGCCGAGCGTGTCGGACGCCGCGGCCGGGTTGTCGGTGAGCGCGGCGGCCGCGGCGATGTCGTCGCGATTGAGCGCCTCGGCGAACTGCCCGGCCACGGTGCCGGGCTGGTCCGGTCCGGACGAACAGGCGGCGAGCACGAGCACTGGTGCGGCGAACAGGACGAGAGGGTTCCGGTTGGTACGCACGCCTCCGACACTATCGGGCCGGAGCGCGCCGACGGCGTAGGCGGCTGCTGCCTCGCCTTCCGCCAGCTGTTGTCAGTTGCGCGCCCATGGGGCCTGGGCCAACGCGTCGGCGTCGGCTTCGGCGAGCTCGATGTCGAACACCTCGGCGAGGATCTTGGGCAGCTCGGCCGGTTCCAACTCCCGTGTGTCGCTCGTTCCGTCGGGATGCTCGGTAACGAACTTGGTGCCGTCCAGCACGTAGTGCACGTCCGGGTGAAAGCGCTGGACGAACGGCCGCGTGGTGAAAGGCGAACGCGGCGACGTGGACACGTAATGATTGCCGACGACGTAGTCGATGCGGTACTGCGGGTTCAGGGTGAAACTGTGGCGGTCGACCCAGCCTTCCCGGCCGAATTGGTGCAACACCCACAAGTCGGAATCGAGTTCGCCGAGCGTGCGTTCCAGGCGGAACTTCCATTCCCCCGCGGTGAATTCGCCGGTCTTCGTGGACAACTCGAAGGGCACGAGCGGACCGGCGCCGAAACCCACATCGCAGAGCCAGACACGGTCGTCATCGGCGGTCGTCACACGCAGCAGGGCGTGGGTGGCGGGCCGCAACCCCGCGCCCGCGCCCATGCTCACCCGGCCGCTGAGGCCGGTGACGCCGAAGCCGATCCGTTCCAGCGCTGCCGCGAACAGTCCGACGTTCTCGTAGCAGTAGCCGCCGCGGCGGCGCCGGACCATCTTGTCCTGCAACGTCGCGAGGTCCAGCTCGATCGTGCGGCCGAGGATGATCTCCAGGTTCTCGAACGGGATCGCGGTGGTGTGCGCCCGCACCAGCTCGTGCAGCGTCGCCACGGTGGGGGTGCGCTCGCCATCGAAGCCGATCCGGGCCAGATAGGCGTCCAGGTCGAGATCGGCGCCGTTCCAGTGAAACGCCGGGTCGGTCGGCTTCGTCATCATGTCCTCACTTCGTCGTTGCTCTCCCCGTGATCAACCGCTCCGCGACCCGATCCTGTTCCCCGCGGTCTCCTCACGCCGCACACTTGGCGCCTGGCGGGGCGGACGGGACGTCGACGACGCCGTGCGCGACGTCGACGACATAGTCGCGATCCGGGACGTCGACCGGCTCGGCACCGAGCAGAAGACGCTCCACGACGCAGCCGCCCTCGAAGAAGGCCGGACCGACACTGTGATCGCCGGAAACCACCCGCCCGGTGAGATCGCGGCCGGTGACGACGGTGTACATCGAGGTGGGTTTGCCCGCGGCCAGAAGCCCGGCACGCATCTCCACGCTCGTGGCGTAGGGCACCACGTCGTCGGCTGTGCCGTGGACGAGGAACGCACGCCGCACGTCCATGCGGTTCGCCAGCAGCACGGGCGAACGCTCGGCGTAGGCCAGCGGACAGGCTGCCGGAGGACAACCACCCGCATCGCGCTCGATCTGCCCCGGCAGGGCCGGATCCACCGCCGCCGCACCCAGCCACATGGTGAAATCGTCTGCGGGACCGTAGTTGTCCACCCAGTAGTCGAACATCCCGCGCGGACCGTGCGCCACCGCGAGACCGCTGGTGATGCCGCCCTGACTCCAGCCCCACAGCACGGTCCGCGTGATGGAGGGATGGGCCTGCTGATACCACGCGGTCGCGGCGACGATGTCGCGCCACCCCGCCCACAGGTTCCATTCTCCGGGGCGCCACACGCTCTCCGCCGAGCGCAGGTCCATCGACAGAATCGGGGTCCCGGTACGCCGCGCGATCGAGGCGAGGTAGTCGGCGAAGTCGGCCGAGGACCCGTCGTGCCCGTGCACCGCGACCACGAGGGCCTGCGCGGTCACGTCACCTTCAGCGCAGCGGTAGGGCTCATAGACCCGGCCGGTCGCGTTCTCCCCGTCGACGCTCAGCGTCACGGGCCGGACCACTACGCCTTCCGTACAGCCCGGTTCAGCCGAAACAGGATGCGCCGCAATGCTCATCGTGGCGAACAAGCTGACGAGAACACAGCACACGAACACCGGATACCAGCGCCTCATGCTCGAATCATGGCACGCGTCGTGACTCCCACCGACCCGGCTCTTGTTGGGGGCATGCCGGGAACGGCCGGGTGCACGGACTCACGCCGACGACCAGCACGATCTGGCCGGTGGCAGCACCCGGCAGCGGCTCGGCGCATAAATCTCGTCAGCTCGGCTTGGTGGCCCACAGGATGACGTTGGTGCCGAAGAACTTCTTGCTCCACCCGATGTCCTGAAAACCGAGTCGGCTCAGAACATCGGCGACATGTTGTGGTGAATCGAAGGCGAGCGTGCTGGATTCGAGATAGGTGTATGACGACCGGTCGCGAGCCACTGCCTGCCCCAGCAGCGGAACAATGGTGCGCATTCCCCACTCCACGATCGGCTTCACCGGGCCGCTCGGGGGGCAAGTCTCGAGTATGACGATCCGGCCGCCGGGCTTGAGAACTCGGTGCTGTTCGCGCAGCGCTCCAGCCAGGTCTTCGACGTTCCGAAGGAGATAGCCTTCGGTGATCCCGTCGAAAGACTCGTCCTCGAACGGCAAATCGGCCGCGTCCGCACGGTGCCATCGGACCGCGTCCGCTCCGGGCTTGGTTCTCGCGCGAGTCAGCATCTCTTCCGAGAAGTCGACGCCTGTCACGGTCACGGCGGGGTACCTCCGTGCCGCCTCCAAGGCGATCACGCCTGTCCCCGTGGCGATATCCAAGAGCTGTCCACCCGCGGGCGGTGCGACACGCTCGGCCACTTCACGGCACCAGCGTGCATGGCGGCCGAGCGTCATGACGAAGTTCATCCGATCGTAGTACCCGGCGATCTTCTCGAAGATCCCGTGTACTTCAGAGCTTTTGCCGTGAGCTAGTCGGTCACTTGTCATCTCGCGGGCCTCTCTGGTCGGTACATTTCCCACTCAACGCTACGATTCGCCTATGCGTTCGATTGATGCCGCCGAGCGGCGCGCTCGGTTGGCGGTGCGGCACCGGCTCGCGACGCCGGAACGGTCCGGCGGGGTCGCCGAGATCGCCAGGTCGGTGGTGGCGCTGCACGCGACCGATCCGGCCACCGTCTTCCTTTCGGTCGCGGCCCGTGGCGACGGTCTCACTCCAGCGGATGTCGAGCAGGCGCTCTATGAGGACCGGTCCCTGCTGCGCATGCTGGCCATGCGCCGCACCATGTTCGTCGCGCCGGTGGACCTGGTCCCGATCCTGCAGGCGGCGTGCGCGGATGCGCTGGCGCACAAGCAGCGTCGCACCTACGGCAAGTACCTCGCGCAGGAGGGCGTCGGCGACGGCGACGTGCAGGGCTGGCTCGCCGAGGTGGAAGCCGAGACGCACAAGGCGTTGCTGGAACGGGGATCGGCGACCGGCGCGCAGCTGAGCAAGGACGTCCCCCGGCTGCGCACCCAGGTGAACCCCGCGCCGGAGAAGTCGTATTCGAAGCCGACGAACATCACCACCTGGGTGCTGGTGACGCTGGGCTGCGAGGGCCGCATCGTGCGCGGCAGGCCGAACGGCAGCTGGGCCAGCAGCCAGTACACCTGGGCGCCGATCGAATCGTGGTTGCCGGAGGGTGTCGCCGCGGTGCCCGCCGCCGAGGCCCGTGTCGAGCTGGTCCGGCGCTGGTTGCGCGCCTTCGGACCCGCGCCGGTGTCCGACATCAAGTGGTGGACCGGCTGGACGCTCGGCGAGGTCCGTGCGGCGCTCGGCGCGCTCGATCTGGTCGAAGTCGACGTGGAGGGCGTCACCGGCGTGCTGCTGGCCGACGATCTCGAGCCCGTCGCCGCGCCGGAACCGTGGGCGGCGCTACTGCCGGCGCTCGACCCGACCCCGATGGGCTGGCAGGCGCGGGACTGGTTTCTCGGCTCGCACCGGCCGAGCCTGTTCGACCGCAACGGCAATATCGGCCCCACGGTCTGGTGGGATGGGCGCATCGTCGGCGGCTGGGCGCAGCGCAAGGACGGCGAGATCGTCTACCGGCTGCTCGAGGACGTCGGGGCGGACGCGCAATCGCTGATCGCCGCGGAATCGCAGCGGGTCACGGACTGGTTCGGCGACGTGCGCGCCATCCCGCGGTTCCGGACGCCGCTGGAACGCGAACTCACCGCCTGATCACCACCCGGCCTTCGCGGCCGGGTCACTCGCTCCGCGCGGACAACACGGGCATCGCGCGGATCGGCGAGCCTGAGCGCACCATCCGGTCCGCTGCCAGCGGGTAGCTTGGGCGACATGGAAATTCGCGGGTTCGCCGACGGCGATCGAGCCGCGCTGCGTGAATTGTTCGTTCGAGCGGGCGCCGATTCACCGACCGAGTCGCTCTGGGGCCGCCCGGAATCGGAGGCGGCGGTATACCTCGAGCCGTACATGGATCTGGAACCGGAATCGCTGTTCGTCGCGGAGTCTCGAGGCACGCTGGTCGGGTATCTCACCGGCTGCGTGGACAGTTCGGCATTTCCCAGCGAGAGCGACCGCATGGACCAGGCCCTCCGTCGCTATCGCCCGATGTTCCGCCGCCGATCCGCGGCATTCTTCGCGCGCAGCCTCGCCGACGTCGCGGGCGCGGCGATCCGCAGGGCACCGATGGCCGGGGATTTCCACGACGACCGCTGGCCGAGCCATCTGCACATCAACGTCGCACCGCAAGCCAGGGGCATCGGCGCCGCCGACCGCCTGATGGCGCGCTGGTTCGAACGGCTGGCCGAAGCCAGATCACCCGGCTGTCACCTGCAGACGCTGGTCGAGAACGGCCGGGCGGTCAGATTCTTCGAGCGCATGGGATTCACTTCCCACGGCCCGGAGCCGCTGGTACCCGGCCTGCGCTACCGCGGTGCACGTGTCCACCAACGCACGATGGTGCGCGACACCTGATCTCGTAGACCTGCGCTGTCCGGACGTCGAGTCGCAGACCGTTGCCGCCGAGTTCGTCCGCACGGATAACCTCGAGCACCTGCTCCTACATGTCCAAGCCGAGGTCGAGGACGCGGACCGAGTGGGTGAGCGCGCCGACGGCGAGGTAGTCGACGCCGGTGCGGGCGTAGTCGGCGGCGACGTCGAGGCTCAGGCCGCCGGAGGATTCCAGCAAGGTTCGCGGTGCCGTGGCGTTGCGGCGTTGCACGGCGGCCTGGGTCTGCCAGAGCGGGAAGTTGTCCAGCAGGACGAGTTCCACGTTCTCGGCGAGCACGGCGTCGAGCTGGTCGAGGCTGTCGACCTCGACCTCGCAGGGGATGCCGGGGGCGGCGGCGCGGACCGCGCGCAGCGCCTCGACCACCGATCCCGCGGCGACCACATGGTTGTCCTTGATCAGCGCGGCGTCGCCGAGACCCATGCGGTGATTGACGCCGCCGCCGACGCGGACGGCGTACTTCTGCAGCGCGCGCAGTCCGGGCAGCGTCTTGCGGCTGTCCCGGATGCGGCACCCGGTGCCGGCGACCGCGTCGACCCAGGCGGCCGTCGCGGTGGCGATGCCGGAGAGATGGCAGACCAGGTTGAGCATGGTGCGCTCCGCGGTGAGCAGGCCGCGGGTCGGCGCTAGCACGGTCACCACGGACTGGTTCGGCTTCACCCGGGTTCCGTCGGCCACGCGGTCGGTGACTTCGTACTCGCCCGCGCCGATCACCTCGTCGAGCACGAGCAGCCCGGCGTCGAGTCCCGCGACGGTCCCCGGCTGCCGCGATACCACCGACGCCTTCACGACCGCGTCGGCGGGCACGGTGGCCACCGTGGTGACATCCGGGCCGTAGCGCAGATCCTCGTCCAGCGCCGCGCGGATGATCCGCAGTATCTCGTCACGATCCAGACCGGCGTCCAGCGCCATCGGAGCGCTCCTCTCTCGCCGAGCGGGACACGATGGATTCCGGATAGTCCTGCTCGGCGGCTGTGTTCAGGAAATGGGTGATGGGTGTTCGGGGGCGCCGTCGTCGTTCAACCGGATCGGAAGGTCACGGCGGAGTCCGTCCACGAGGTCCGGGTGATCCGAGCGGGTGTGACAGCCACGGCTTTCGGTGCGGGCGAGGGCGGCCACCAGCAGGGTGCGCGCCGCCAGGGTGAGCGCGGCGTCCTCGATCCCGGCGATCGGGTGTGCGGCGCCGGTGAGCGCGTCGCGCCGGGAGACCACGTCGTCGAGCCGTTTGAGCGCTTCGGCGAGACCGGCGCCGTCACGGACCACCGAGGCGTGCGTGGTCATCAAGCGCTGCACGATGTCGCGATCGGCATGCTCGGCGGCGCGAACCGGGATCTCGGCAACGTTCGCCCGCTCGCCGAGCCGCTCGGCCGCGGCGGCTCCGGCGCGCTCGCCGACCACCAAACCCTCGAGCAGGCTGTTGGAGGCCAACCGGTTCGCCCCGTGCAGGCCGGTGCGCGCGACCTCACCCGCCGCGTACAGGCCGGGAACTCCGGTGCGGCCGTGGGTATCGGTGACGACCCCGCCGCACTGATAGTGCGCGGCGGGTGCGACCGGGATCAGGTCCGTGCGCGGATCGATGCCCGCGGCGAGGCAGGAGGCGGTGATCGTCGGAAACCGTTGCGAGAAGTGCTCGATCGAGCGCGCGTCGAGGTAGACGTGCTCGGTGCCGAGCGCACGCATGCGCGCGGCGATGGCGCGCGAGACCACGTCGCGCGGCGCGAGGTCGCCACGCGGATGCGACCCGTCGGTCACCGAATTTCCTTCGGTGTCGACCAGTCTCGCGCCTTCACCACGAACCGCCTCGCTGATCAGCGGCCTGCGCCCCACCCCGCCCGGGGTGTAGAGCACCGTCGGGTGGAACTGCACGAACTCGAGATCGGCGACCGTGGCACCGGCCCACAGCGCGAGCGCGACGCCGTCGGCGGTGGCGCCGGGCGGGTTGGTGCTCAGCGCGTACAACTGGCCGAGCCCGCCGGTGGCCAGCAGCACCGCGGGCGCGTGAACGACGCCGAATCCCTTCTCCGACACCGCGACGACACCCTGGACACCGCCGCGCCCGGTGACGATCCGCCCCACCGCGGCCCCGAACAGCACCGGCAGACCGGCCTCGTTCAGCGCCCGCTGCACCTCGGCGCCGGTCGCGTCGCCGCCGGCGTGGATGATCCGGCGGGTGCTGTGGCCGCCCTCCCTGGTCCGGGAGATCTGGCCGTCCCGGCCGAGGTCGAACACCGCGCCGAGGTCGGTCAGCGCGGCCACCGCGGCTCGGCCGCCCTCGACGATGGAGCGCACGGCGTCCACGTCGCACAGCCCCGCGCCCGCTTCCACGGTGTCGTGCACGTGCGATTCGACCGAATCGCCATGCGGCGCCACAACCGCGATACCGCCCTGGGCGTACTGGGTCGACGTGTCCGTCGGCCCGCCCTTGCTGAGCGTCAGCACCCGCAGGCCACGCAGTGACGCGGTGCGCGCCGCGGTCAGCCCCGCGACGCCGCCGCCGATCACGACCAGGTCCGCCTCGGCCTCCCAGTCGATCGAAACCCGGGATGTCATCGGCCCGTGCCTCTCTGTCCTCCGACCCGCGAATCGGCCGGGCTTCCAGGCGGATTCGCGGTGACCAGCGCTTGCGCCACCGCGTTCCGCCGGAGACCGGCCACGAAGGTCGAACTCATTCACCGCCGCCGGGATTGCCGATCGCGATCATCCGCTGCACCGAATTGCGGCCCAGCGCAGCGGTTTCCGGATCGACATGGACCTCGTCGCTGCCCTCGACCAGGCAGCGCAGCAGTGCCGCCGGTGTGATCATCTTCATGTACTTGCACGAGGCGCGGTCGTTCACGGCCTGGAAGTCGATACCGGGCGCGGCCTTGCGCAGCTGGTGCAGCATGCCGACCTCGGTGGCCACCAGCACCTGGTTCGACTTCGCCGCCTTGGCCGCGTCGATCATGCCGCCGGTGGACAGGATGTGCACCCGCTCGGCCGGGAACGCGCCCTCGCCCGCCAGGTACAGCGCCGAGGTGGCGCAACCGCATTCGGGGTGCACGAACAGCTCCGCGTCCGGGTGGGTGCGCGCCTGCTCGGTCAGCTCGTCGCCGTTGATACCCGCGTGCACGTGGCACTCGCCCGCCCAGATGTGCATGTTCGCCCGTCCGGTGACCCGCTTGACGTGCGCGCCGAGGAACTGGTCCGGCAGGAACAGCACCTCGCGGCCGGGATCGATCGAGGCGACCACGTCCACGGCGTTGGACGAGGTGCAGCAGATGTCGGTGAGCGCCTTCACCTCGGCGGTGGTGTTGACGTACGAGACGACCACCGCGTTCGGGTGCTCGGCTTTCCAGGCGCGCAGTTCGTCGGCGGTGATGGAGTCCGCGAGCGAGCATCCGGCGCGCTGGTCCGGGATGAGGACGGTCTTGGCCGGGCTGAGGATCTTGGCCGTCTCGGCCATGAAATGCACACCGCAGAACACGATCGTGTCCTCCGGCGCCTCCGCCGCGATCCGCGACAACGCCAGCGAGTCGCCGACGTGGTCGGCCACGTCCTGGATCTCCGGTAGCTGATAGTTGTGCGCGAGAATGGTCGCGTTGCGCTCCCTGGCCAGTCGCTTGACCTCCTGCGCCCATTCCGGCGTCGCCTCGACTCCGGCGAACCCCGCGGGTCCGTCGAACACCTGCCCCATCAGCGGGGGCGCCAGTTTCGCACCCGTCGTCGCCATGGATGGCTCCCTTCCTCGTGCGGTCGGCTACCCCGCCGATTCGCACCAAACCAGGTTTTCGACTTATAATCGAAAACGTGCCCCATGGTAGCACCATCCACGAATCGCTCACCGCGGTGTTCCAGGTTCGCCGCTTCCCTTCCGATATCGCCGCAGGTAGAAGCCCTGCGGATGGCCCGGAAGGCATGCTGCGACGTTGCCCACCGGACCAGCGGACGGAACTGGCGGTATTGCTGTGGGAACGCGCGCTCGACCCACAGAAGGGCACCTGGTCGCTGCCCGGCGGCCGGCTCGGCGACGACGAGGACCTCGACACCTCCGCGCGCCGCCAGCTCGCCGAGAAGGTCGACGTGCGCGAGCTGGCCCATCTCGAACAGCTCTCGGTGTTCAGCGCCCCCGACCGGGTGCCGAGCCCGCGGCGCATCGCCTCCGCCTACCTCGGCCTCGTACCGCTCACCGCCGACCCGCGGCTACCGTCGGACACCGCATGGCATCCGGTCTCGGCCCTGCCGGACATGTCCTTCGACCACCGCACCGTGGTCGACCACGCCCGCACCCGCCTGGCCGCGAAACTGTCGTACACCAACATCGCCTTCGCGCTGGCCCCCGACCGGTTCACGATGTCGACCTTGCGCGAAATCTATTGCGCGGCATTAGGATACGACGTAGACACCACGAATCTCCAACGGGTCCTTACCCGCCGCAAAGTGATCACACCCACCGGCGCCACCGCCGCACCCGGCCGCGCGGGCGGCCGCCCCGCCGCCGTCTACCGCTTCACCGACTCCGGTCTGCGCGTCACGGACGAATTCGCGGCACTGCGCCCACCGTCTTGAGCACGGCCACCGCGCGGTCTCGAGCACGGCCACCGCGCGACGGTCTGCCGCTGCACCGACCCAGCACAGGTTCAGCCCGTCGTCAGGACGGGCGTGAAACCCCGTGCCGCATGGACCCCTCCTCGATCTCGTCCCGGGATACGGCGGGCAGCCGATCGCGCGGGCGAGGCCGTGGGCAAGTGCGGTCGTCGGCGACACTCTTCTGGGCCCTATCCGACTACCATGAGCGGCATGTCCACGCCGCGCGTAGATCGGCCGGAACTGCCGGAATACATGACTTGGGAGGAGCTCGAGCGCCTCCCGGAGGACATCGCGTCCCAGATCGAGCTCTGGGACGGTCGTGTCGTCTGGGTCCGGCGCGGCCCCGCCGAGCACCAGGACTACACGAACCTGCTCTGGAGCGCCCTCCGGCGACACGCGCGCGAAGCTATGTCCCGGCACCCCGAGCGGTGTTTTCGAGTCTCTACAGAAACAAATGTCTTCCTGGGATCCAGCGGTAAATCCGACTTCGTGACCCCCGATTTCCTCGTCTACCGCTGCCTCGAAGCGGAGTACCAGGACATCAGAGCGGGCGATGTTCTACTCGCGGGCGAAGTACTGTCGCCATCGAACACACCGAAGGATGTCGAAGCCAAGAAGGCCCGCTACGCCGACGGCGGTATCCCCTGGTACTGGGAGGTCAGGCTGGCCCGCGATCCGCGCGGAATCGAGATCGTCCGCGCCTACGCGCTGCAGACAAGGCTCGGCGAACTCCCTGCCGGAGTCCGGCCGCTACACCCGACGAACTACATCCTGGCCGACGAGTGGAGCCCGGCTACCACCGACGGCATCCACATCGACTTCCCGTTTCCCATCCACATTCCGTGGTCCGACCTCGACTACTGACTCATGATCAACAGCACATGGCAGCGGCATTTCGCGAGAATCGCCGTCGATCATGTGCCGTTGATCATGAAGTCGCGTCGCTGGAGCGGCCGAACGGTTCGTCGCGGCTGTTCACGAAATCGATGATCGTGGTGAGGGTCGGGCGGTAGCCGGAGGTCGTGTCGACCTCGAGAGACGGCGCGTCGAGTGCGACTCGCTGGAACCCGGTAGGTGCCCAGATAGGCCGTTGCGGATCGGAGTGGGCACGGCGTCGTGGATCATTCGTGCGGCGCTGGTGGATTCCCGCCGCGGCGAGGGCGGGGTCGACCATGCAGTGGATGACACGCAGATGGGCGTGGGCTTGCAGGGGCGTCAGGCCCGGACGCCACAGCCGGTCTTGGAAGGCGGCTTCGGCTACGACGGTCACACCTGCTCGGAGCAGCAGTTCCAGCGTCTGGAAGAACACCGGCAGGGTGCGTAGGTTCAGCTGGTCATCGGGGCCGGGCGTGAAACCCGGTGTCGCGTGGACCATTCCTTCCTTGATCTCGTCCCGGCAGACGGCGGGGCAGCCGATGGCGTGGGCGAGGGTGTGGGCCAGCGTCGTCTTGCCGGAACCGGGTGGGCCGCTGACGACCACGAGTGTGGGAAGCCGGTGCTGTCCCTCGGTCATGGTGATTCGACAGCCCTCCACTGTCGCCTGCGCAACGCTCCGGGGTACGCGTCAGTGCCGTGGATGGGACGCAGGCAGCGAATGTCCGTCGGCGGCTGGCTCGTAGCCACGATAGGGCAACTCTTCCCCACGCGCGGCGTCACTATAGGGCGTGAAAGCGCCTGCGGTATCAAAAGATCTGCCCTTGCGCGCGCCGCGGCCGCTGCCGAGGTCTTCCGATGTGTTCAGCGCGGCGAGGAACAGCAGGACGAACGACGCGATCAGCGGCTGCACGATCAGCGCCAGCGGGCTGCCCACCTCGACAGGCAGCGCGACGATCTCGCCGACCGGCGGGTCGTGCGGGCGCGGATGCAGCCATTCGGCGACCAGTTCGCCGACTCGCGCCATCGCCGCGGCGCCCACGCCGGAGCCGATCAGCAAACCGACCTGCAGCAGCGGACCGCGCGCGGAACGCCACCGCCACGCGGCCATGGCCGACAATAGGCCGAGCACCGCCCCCGCGAGCGCGAACATCGCCAGCGCGTCGAACTGGTGCGCGCTTTCGCCGGTCAGCGCGACACCGCGACCCGGCTCGACCACGAGCAGCCGCTCGGTGGGCGCCAGCAGGCCCCATCCAATGCCGCCGATCGCGCTCGCCACCACTACGGCGACGGCGACCACCGCCGCGGCACGCACTTCGCTCCGCATCCCGCCCTCGGATGGCGCCGACACCGGCATCACTAGCGGCGTTCCAGATCGGCGGAGTCGAGCACGCCGTGCCGGGAGCATTTCGCCCACCAGCCGTCCGGGCTGACCTGCACGATCATGCGGCGACCGCACTGCTCGCAGAAGCGCGGCGGCTCCAGGCCCAGCGCCGCGGCCGCCGGGATCGCGTCGTCGAGTCCCGGCACGATCCGCTTGCCGGTGAACGGGTTGTAGCGCTCGTCCATGTCCATGACAGTACCCATGGTCGTGGCCTCTTTCCTCGCAACCGAGCCGGGGTCAGAGCGTTTCGTTGAGCGCCTTGATCGGCATCTTCAGCTCGCCCAGCAGGTCCAGATCCTGCTCGGCGGGGCGGCCGAGGGTGGTCAGGTAATTGCCGACGATGACGGCGTTGATGCCGCCCAGAATGCCCTTCTTGGCGCCGAGATCGCCCAGGGTGATCTCCCGGCCGCCGGCGAAACGCAGCATGGTGCGCGGCAGCGCGAGCCGGAACGCGGCGACGGCGCGCAGCGCGTCGGCGGCGGGCAGCACCTCGAGGTCGCCGAACGGGGTGCCCGGCCGCGGGTTGAGGAAGTTCAGCGGCACCTCGTCGGGCTCGAGCTCGGCCAGGTTCGCGGCGAATTCGGCACGCTGCTCCAGGGTTTCGCCCATGCCGAGGATGCCGCCGCAGCACACCTCCATGCCCGCTTCGCGCACCATGCGCAGGGTGTCCCAGCGCTCTTCCCAGGTGTGCGTGGTGACCACGTTCGGGAAGTAGGAGCGGGAGGTCTCCAGGTTGTGGTTGTAGCGGTGCACGCCCATCGCGGCCAGCTGGTCGACCTGCTCCTGGGTGAGCATGCCCAGCGAGCAGGCGACCTGGATGTCGACCTCGTTGCGGATCGCCTCGACACCCGCGGCGACCTGCGCCATCAGGCGCTCGTCCGGACCGCGCACGGCCGCCACGATGCAGAACTCGGTGGCGCCGGTCTTCGCGGTCTGCTTGGCGGCCTCGACCAGGCTGGGGATATCCAGCCACGCGGCGCGCACCGGCGACTGGAACAGGCCCGACTGCGAGCAGAAGTGGCAGTCCTCGGGGCAGCCGCCGGTCTTCAGGCTGATGATGCCCTCAACCTCGACCTCGGGGCCGCACCACTTCATCCGCACCTCGTGGGCCAGGGCGAGCAACTCCTCCAGCTGATCGTCGCCCAGGCGCAGGACCTCCAGGGTCTGTTCCTGGTTCAGCCCCTCGCCGCGCTCTAGCACCTGCTCGCGGGCGATCGACAGGATGTTGGTGTCTACCGGTGCCTGGGTCACTGCACGAATCCCTTCGTCCGGCCGAGGTGGCCGTGCAACTTGAACGGTGTTCAGGCTAGGGTAGCGGTAGGAGTGAGTCAAAGCACGACGGGGAAGGATTTCGAGTGCAGCTGCACCGGGCGGACGTGGTCGACGGCGCCATCGCGATTCTGGACCGATACGGTCTCGCCGACCTCACCATGCGCAGGTTGGCCGGTTCCCTCCAGGTGCAACCCGGCGCGCTGTACTGGCATTTCCCCAATAAGCAGGCCTTGCTCGGCGCGGTCGCGGACAAGATCCTCGCGCCCATGGAGGACCCGATCGAGGCCGACGACTGGTCCGGCCAGATCACCGAATTGGCCCACCGCCTGCGCGACTGCCTGCTGGCGTATCGCGACGGCGCCGAACTGGTGTCGGCGACATACGCTTCCCGCCTCACCACGAGCAAGGGCCGGGAACGCTTGGTGAGCGCGGCGATTCGCGCGGGCATGCCGCGGCACGAGGCCGAGCTCGCGGCATTCACCCTGCTCTACTACGTCTTGGGCCAGACCGTGGACGAGCAGTCGAGAATGCAGATGGACTCGATGGGCGCCCTCCCCGACGACCCGTCCCCGCTGGAGGAAACCCCCGACGCCACAGCACGTTTCGACTTCGGCCTGCAACTGTTCGTCGCGGGCGTGCACCACCTGCTCGGCACCCGCGCCCGCTGACGCACCCGGACCTGGTCCGAAGCGGGCACGTTCGCCGCCGGATCTGGCTGCGCGGCAACGAGACCGCTGACCTGCGCGGGGCCGCCACATCGCCCGGGCCCTGCCCATCCGCCACCTGCCCGGCCGCCGTATCCACTGCCCTGACGCGGCATCGCCCATCGTTCCGCCGCACCTGACCCGGCTGCTCAGCACCGATGTCCGCGGATCACCCGGTCGCCGCCCGTACGGCCCGGACCGGCAGTTGACCTATTCAGCATCGACCTGACCTGACCGCCGCTGCGGGAGGGGCTGGATCACGCCGGGAAACCAGCGGTGCATGGTGTAGGCGCCGGTCGCCGCCGCGAGCGCGAGGGCGATGGCGGCGGCACCGAGCGCGGTCACGGCGCTGATCGCGCCGACCGCGACCGGGCCCGCAAACATGCCGATGTCGTGGGTGAGCCGCCAGGCGCCCAGGAACTCGGCGCGCTGCACGTCGGGCGCGACGTCCGCGCCGACCGTCATGATCAGCCCGTTGCTCACTCCGTTGGCGAGCCCGAGCAGTACGGCGGCCGCGCTCAATCCGAGCACCGAGGAGGTGCACGGCAGCGCGCCGAAACCGGCGGCGAACAGGATCATCGACGGAACACCGGTGGCACGCCTGCCGTATCGATCCAGCCAGACCCCGGCTGGATAGGACATCAGCACGTCCACGGCCCCCGCGACACCGAACACGAGGCTGGTGGCCGACGCGCTGACGCCGATGTGCGCCGCCCACAATGGCAACAGCGCCAGCCGCGCCGCCCGAGCGGTGCCGGTCAGCAGCGCGGCCAGCCCGAGGGTGCCGAGGGTCCTGCGATGCTCGACCATCACCGCGCCCAGTGAGTGCCGCGTACCGGCATCACTCGCCGCGTCCGGCGACCGGATAGCCGCCATCGCCGCACCGGAGAGCACGGTGGTCGCCAACTGCAACCACAGCGCGCCGTTCGGTCCGAGCCCGTGCACCACCGCGGCGCCGAGGAACGGTCCGCAGAAGAAGCCGAGCCGCATCGAACCGGCCAGCGTCGACATCGCCCGCCCGAGATCGCCTCCGGGCACCACCGCCACGAGATAGGTCTGCCGGGCCAGGCCCCACACCGCGCCCGCCGCACCGTTGAGCAGCATGCCCAGCGCGAGCATCCCGACATCCGGCGCGAGGATCGCCGTGAGCACACCGACCGCGCCGAGCACCGACCCCACCGCCATCGCACCGCGTTCGCCGATCACGGCCACGATCCGGCCCGCGGGCAGATCGGTCAGCACCATGCCCAGCCCGGACAGCGCGACGACCACCCCGGCCAGCCCCGCGGACGCGCCCAAGTCCAGCGCTCGCAGCGCGAACATCGGCGCCGCCGCGCCCGATCCGATGCCGTACACCACCATGGGCACGAATACCGTCCAGGTCAGCGACCGCAGACGCACGGGGGTCACGGCACCGCCGAGCGCGACAGACCGCTCATTCATCGCCGTGCCACCGCGCGGCATAGCCAGGCGCGCCGCCACTGGACACCCGTATCAAGGCCCGAAAGCGCGACAACGGCCAACCGGATATCACTGACTCGGCCCCTGGCGTGCACAGGAGCCGTCCACTCGCTCGATCCGCCCCGGGCACAGCATGATCGGCGAGACCGCCGGGGACAGCTCGACTCGATGCAACGCCGCCGGTCATCCGTACCAGCCCGCTGGGCCGGGGACCACGCCGAGGCTGGAGACGGTGCGCGAGAAGATCGAGCGCCGCGCGGCACCGCCCGACCAGGTACCGCCTGCACGGCCGGTGGCGCACACGAGCGTGGTTCGGCCCCGGTCACCTCGGACATCATGCCGCGCCGATGGCGCCACAGGACAGTCGCTTTCGCGCGCGCCGCTCACCGGGTCAGCGCGGGCCGGCGGGCGAAGCGGCTGTCGGGACGGGGCAGGCCGAAGTGGTCGCGGAGGGTGGTGCCGGTGTACTCGGTGCGGAACAGACCGCGTTGCTGCAGGATCGGCACGACTGTTTCGGCGAAGATCTCCAGTCCGCCCGGGTAGTACGGCGGCATCACGTTGAAACCGTCCGCGGCGCCGCCCCGGAACCATTCCTCGATGGTGTCGGCGACCTGCTCGGGGGTCCCGGCGAAGACGCGGTGGCCGCGCGCACCGGCGAGGCGGTGCAGCAGGCCGCGCACGGTCGGGTGTTCCCGCTGCACGATGCCCGAGACGACCTGCAATCGGCTCTGTCCGTTGTCGGTGACATCGCCTGCGGCGTCGAACAATTCGACCGGGATCGGCTCGTCCAGCGGCAGGTGGCGCAGGCTGATCCCGACGATGCCCTCCAGCTGGGCCAGTCCGTATTCCGGCACGGTGAGCTCGTTGAACTCGCGCTCCAGCCGCTTGGCGGCCACCTCGGTGTCGGCGATGAACGGGCTGATCCCGGGCAGGATCTTGACGTGCTCGGGGTCGCGGCCGAAACCGCGGGCGCGCGCCTTGATGTCGGCGTAGAACGCCTGCGCGTCGCTCAACCGCTGATGTGCGGTGAAGATCGCCTCGGCGTATCGGCTCGCGAACGCGCGGCCGTCGTTCGAGGCGCCCGCCTGCACCAGCACCGGGTGACCCTGCGGCGTTCGCGGCGCGTTGAACGGCCCGCGAACCGACAGATACTCGCCCGCGAAGTCGATCCGGTGGATCTTGCCGGGGTCGGCGTACACTCCGGAAGCCTGGTCCAGGACGATGGCGTCGTCCTCCCAGCTGTCCCACAACGCCACCACGGCATCGACGAATTCCCGTGCCCGCGCGTACCGTTCGGCGTGGTCGGGGTGCTTGTCCAGACCGAAGTTCGCCGCCGCGAGATCGGTGCCGGTGGTGACGATGTTCCAGCCCGCGCGCCCACCGGAGATGTGGTCCAGCGTGGAGAACAACCTGGCCAGGTTGTAGGGCTCGTAGTACGTGGTCGACGCGGTGGCGATGAGACCGAGATGCGTCGTGGCCGTGGCGATCGCGGTGAGCAGGGTGATCGGCTCCAAGCCGGAGGCCGCGTTGTGCTGCACGTTGGTGCGCAGGGCCGGGCCGTCGGCGAAGAACACCGCGTCCAGCTTCGCCGCCTCGGCGGTACGGCCGATCTCCTGGTAGTAGGCGACGTCGTAGATCCGCTCGGGGCTGCTCCACGGGTGCCGCCAAGCGGCTTCATGATGGCCGGAGGGGTAGATGAACGCGTTGAGGCTGAGTTGGCGCGGTGCAGTCATGAGGCTTTCTTCTCGTCGTCGTCGGCGGGTGTCCGGGCGCCGACGCCCAGGCCGGCCAGGAGCAGGGATCGGTGCCGCGTAAAGGCCGGGTCACCGTGGCGGCGTGGGCGTTCCAGGTCGATGCGCTGGTCCACCGCGATGCGCCCGTCGTCGAGCACCAGCACGCGGTCGGCCAGCAGCACCGCCTCGTCCACGTCGTGGGTCACCAGCAGCACCGCGGGCCGGTGTTCGGCACACAGGTCCTGCAGCAGTGCGTGCATTTTGATGCGGGTCAGCGCGTCGAGCGCGCCGAAGGGTTCGTCGGCCAGCAGCAGCTCCGGCTCGCGCACCAGCGACCGCGCCAGCGCGACGCGCTGCTGTTCGCCACCGGAAAGCTCCTTGGGCCAAGCCTTCTCCCGCCCCGCGAGACCGACTTCGGCCAGCGCCGAGCGTCCCCGCTCGGCCGCGTCGGAGCCGCTGAGCCCGAGCGTCACGTTGTCCAGCACCCGCGCCCACGGCAGCAACCGGGAGTCCTGGAACACCACCGAACGTTCGGTGGGCACACTCAGTTCACCGGATCCCGGCACGTCGTAGTCCAGTTCGGCCAGCGCCCGCAGCAATGTGCTCTTGCCGGAACCGCTGCGGCCGAGCAGCGCGACGAACTCGCCGCGGGCGATGTCGATGTCCAGGTCGCGCAGCACGACCCGGTCGCCGAAGCCGCGTCGCAGCTGCCTGGCGCGGACGACATTCAGTCCGCGAGTGTCTGTCGCCATGACAGCGCCTTCCTTTCCGCGGCGCGCACCAGGATGTCGCCGAACAGCCCGAGCAGGCCGTAGATCACCAAGCCGACCACGATGACGTCGATCTGGCCGTAGGTGCGGGCCTGGGTCATGAGATAGCCGATACCGCTGGTCGCGTTGACCTGTTCCACCACGACGAGTGCCAGCCACGAAATGGTGACCGCGAGCCGAAGGCCGGTGAAGAACCCGGGCAGCGATCCCGGCAACGCGATACGGCGGATGAACCCCCAGCGCGACAGCTTCACCGTGTGGGCGAGTTCCACGTATCCGGCGTCGACGCCGCGCAGGTGCGCGTGCGTGTTCAGGTAGATCGGAACCGCCACGCTGGTGGTGATGACCAGCAGCTTCATTTCCTCGCCGATGCCGAACCACACGATGAACAGCGGGATCAGCGCGAGCGTCGGGATGGCGCGCTTGATCTGGATCGGCCCGTCCACCAGCGCTTCGCCGATCCGGCTCAGCCCGGCCAGCAGCGCGAGCACCAAGCCGATGGCGACGCCGAGCCCGAGCCCGATCACGGCGCGCTGCACGGAGGTGAGCAGGTTGGATTGCAGCCTGCCGTCGGCGAGCAGGTCGCCGGCGGTACGGGCGACCGTCCACGGCGCAGGAAGGGTCTCCGGATCCAAGGCGCCGGACGCCGATCCGGCCACCCAGGCGGCGACCAGCAACACCGGTCCTACCGCGATGCCGAACGGGATCGGGCGGCCCGGCCCGAGTCGCGGGCGGGCAATCTTGCGCTTGGCGAGCACCGGTTCCGGCCCGGAACGGGCCAGGCCGATGCGGTGCAGTACTCCGGCGTCCAGGGTTGCCATCAGCGTGCCTTCGGTTCGAACGCGGCACCGCTCTCGGTGACCGCCTGGGTGATCGCGGCGTCGAAACGCAGATCGAAACCACTCGCGGCCTGCACCTTCTTGGGCAGCTCGCCCGCTTCGGCGATGGCGTCGATGGTGGCCTGCTGACGGTCCACGAGCTTCTGGTCCAGGTGCGGGAAGACATAGGTGCCCAACGAGTCCACGATGCGCTTCGCGTCGTCCGCGCTCACCTTCTGGTTCTCCACGTAGTAGCGGCGCGCCCACTCCTCCGGGTGGGTGTTGGCCCACTGGTAGGCGCGCACGAACGCGCCGACCAGGGCACGGGTGGCGGCCGCCTTGGCCGGGTCCCGCACGATGGCGCGGCGGGCGTACAGGTAGGCGAGGCCGCCGTAGATGCCCGCGGTCTCGGAGTCGGGGATCAGCGAGGCGCCGGGCGTGCGCAGGAACCGGGTGACGTTCGGTTCGATCAGCGGGGCGACGTCGACCTGGCCGGTGCGCACCGCATCCGGGAACTCGGCCAGCTGCAACCGCACCAGCTGCACGTCGGACGTTGTCAGTCCGGCCTTGTCGATGGCGCGCAGCACCGCGGCCTGCTGGGCGGTGCCTTCGGCGTAGGCGATCTTCTTGCCCTTCAGATCCGCCAGGGTGGACACCGGCTTGCCCGGCGCCACCGCGAGTTTCAGGGCGGTGGTGCTGGTCTGGTAGGCCGCGATGATCGGAACGTCCTGTCCGGCCACCAAGGCGTGAATCGGGGGAACGTCGCCCACCTGCGCCACATCGGCGGCGCCCGCGCGGAACGCCTCGAGAATGGCTGGTCCGCCGACGAAGTTGGCGAACTCCACCTTGAACGGAAGTTTGTCGAGTTCCCCGGAGATGCGCAGCACGGACTGGAAGCGCTCGGATTGGTCGGCGACCACCAGGGTGGTTCCCGCCGGAATCTCGGTGGGCAGTGGTCCGTCGGCGGTGGGACCGACCGGCTTGTCGTCGTTCGCGCAGCCGGTGAGTCCCAGGGTCGCAACGGTTGCCACGGCGAGCAATGCGGCGGTCGTGCGGCCGCGGAGGCCGGACCGGAACGTACTGGGTCGGAACATAGGCGAATTCAAACAAGACGAATCCGGCGTGAAAACGGTTTGTCGCAGCCTGGTTCGAACCCCGGTCAGCGGGGCGGCGCCGCGACCGTCGTCCCCCGAACCTGTTGCTGATAGCGCTGGACGAACGGCAATACCTGCTGCTCGATCACCGTGTTGTACTCGTGCGGACGCTGCATCGGATTGGCGTGCCCGATGTTTCGCGCGAGCACCACCAGCAGCGTGCCGTCGACGCCGCCGGACCGCTCGATCAGCACTTGGTGGGAGTATTCGACGTCGACCACGCGGTCTCGACCCGGATCGCGCGGACGGAGGAAAACGATGGCGGGCCGCGGCTTCTCGGCCGCGGGTTCGGCCAAGGCGCGCAAATTGTCCGTCGCACCACCCGCCACGATGGCGGTGAACTGGGACTCGATCAGTCCGTTGCTCGCGGCGTCGCGCGAGACGATCTTCTCCCGCAGCACCTCCGTCAACACCTTGCCCAGGTCGCCGAACCGGATGCCGGGCAGTTCGCCGCCGCGCTCGAGGAATCGATCCCGGCGGGCGTAGGTCTCCACGGCCAAACGCAGGATGCGGCTCTCCCGGGCGCCGGGCAACCAGCGCATCCAGCGCTGCATATCCTCACCTCGACCGCGACTCTCCGGGCGGACCGCGTTCAGGTCCATCGGCGTGCAGTCCAGGATCACCCCGACCAGCCTGCGGTCGCTGTCCCGGTGGATGTGCTCGGCCACCTCCAGCGCGATCACCCCGCCCATGCTGTGCCCGACGAGCACCACGTTCTTCAAGCCGGACAGTTCCGCGGCGCGGACGATCAGGTCGGCGATCACCTTGGTGTCGATACCTCGGTTGTCGTAGCGGATCGCCCACACCATGCCCATCCTGCGCAGCGAGGGCAGCGCGGCGGCGGTGTCACTGGCGTCCAAGCCGCCCAACCCGACGAGGTCAACCACCACGGTGTCCCAGTTGTTCGGGTCCATCGGCGGGGCGACCGGCAGCACGGCCGGGTCGGTGCGCGCCAACCGCGCCTGTTCCGGCACGACGTCGTACTTCCAGTACTGCGCGAACACCACGAGCCCGGTCAGCAGCAGTGCGGCCACCCGCAGCAGCGTCACCCTGGTGCGGCGCAACGTCTTCCACCCGTGCCCCAGGCCTGTGTCCCGCAGCCGAGCTCGGCGTCGCGCATCGTCCCAGTCGGAGACGGTGGACGGGTGCCTCTCGTCCAACGGCGACATTCACCCCACTGTAGGCACGAGTGCGGAACGCTGCCATTACCAGGGACCGGGCGCGCGTGTCGGGAACGGGGCTCGGAGACGAGCCACGCGACTACATGTGCCTCGGAACCACCCCTCTGGGCTGGTCAACCACAGCCCGGCCATCGCGGCGAGTTCGACGAGCGACATCCGCCAGCCGAGTTCATTGTCCTCGGGCACGATCGGCGTCCGGCAGCCGTCGCGCACCGCATCGATATCGGTGCCGCCATCCGGCTCGCGTGATCGCTGTTCAGCCGAATGGCGACCAGGTGGGATCGAACCAGCCCGGTGCGGCGGCCGTGAAGCGTTCGCGGTCCCACCTGCCCGCGCCCGCGGGTATCGCCCCGACGAGATCGACGCCGGTTATCCGGGGTAGGTCCGTCCGATTGCACAACGCAGCCAGGTCGGGGTCGGCGGGCCAGGAACCGATGACCAGGCCGCGGCAGCGCACCCCCGCCGACTGCAGTGCGCGGGTGGTCAGTTCGGTGTGGTTGAGGGTTCCGAGCCCGGCGGCGGTGACCAGCAGGACGGGTGCGCCGAGTTTCTGGGCGAGGTCGAGCAGCGTGAAATCGCCCAGGCGGACCAGCAATCCGCCCGCGCCTTCGACGAGGACGAGGTCGGCGTCGGTGAGGGAGTCTATGGCGGCGGCGGTTTCGGCGAGCGTCAGCTCCGGCAGACCGGCCCGGCGGGCGGCGGTGTCGGGCGCCAGCGGGTCCGGGTAGCGGGCCAGTTCCAGCGTCCGGGAGATACCGGAGAGGCGCTGGATCTCCGCGAGGTCACCGGGTTCGCCGGCCGCGACACCGGTTTGGCCTGGTTTGCACACCGCCACCGAATGGCCGTCCGCCCGAGCGGCGGCGGCGACGGCGGCCGTGACCACCGTTTTGCCGACGTCGGTGGAGGTTCCGGTGATCAGCAGGATGGTCATGCGGGCACCGCTCCCCGCGCCTCGGCCAGCACCTCGCCGAGCACCGTTGCGATGGTGTCGAGTTCCGCAGGGGTGAGGTCGGCCCGTGCGGTCAGGCGCAAGCGGGACGTGCCCTCCGGAACGGACGGCGGACGGAAACAGCCCACGTCCAGGCCGCGGGCCCGGCACGCCTGAGCCGCGTCGAAGGCCACCTGCGCGGGGCCGAGCACCACCGACACCACCGCTGAATCCGGGGCGGGCACACCGGCGATCCGCGCGATGTCGGCGGCGCGTTCGAGCACCTGCCCGGCCAGTTCCGGTTCGGAGCGCAACAGGCGCAACGCGGCCCGCGCCGCACCGACGGCAGCGGGCGCGAGACCGGTATCGAAGATGAACGTGCGCGCGGCATCGATCAAGTGGGCGCGCACCCGTGCACTGGCCAGCACCACACCGCCTTGCGCGGCAAGGGATTTCGACAGCGTCGCGGTGATCACCAGATCCGGCGCCCCGGAGAGCCCGAGTTCGTGCACCAGTCCGCGTCCGCCCGTGCCGCGCACGCCGAGGCCGTGCGCCTCGTCCACGACGAGCACTGCACCATTTGCCCTGGTCACCCGATGCAACTCGGCCAGCGGCGCGAGGTCACCGTCGGCGCTGAACACCGAATCGGTGAGTACCAGCGCCCGTTCCTCGGTGCGCTGCGCCAGCAGCCGGTCCACCGCCGTCACATCGCAGTGCGGCGCGATCTCCACCCTGGCCCGCGACAGACGGCAGGCGTCCACCAGCGACGCGTGGCTGCCCGCGTCGGAGACCACCAGCGAGCCGCGCCCGGCGAGCGCGGTGACCGCGCCGAGATTGGCGGCGTACCCGGAGGCGAACACGAGTCCGGCTTCGGCGCCGACGAATTCGGCCAGCTCGGTTTCCAGCAGCTCGTGCTCGGCGGTGGTGCCGGTGACGAGCCGAGACCCGGTCGATCCGGCGCCCCAGCGGCGCACCGCCTCGATCGCGCCGTCGATCACCTCCGGGTGACGGACCAGCCCGAGGTAGTCGTTGGAGGCGAGGTCGATCGATGGCGTCCGCTGTGCGCGCGGCCGCAGCTCACGGCGCAGCCCCGCGGCCACCCGCGCGGCGGCGCGCTCGTCCAACCAGCTCAACGGATCGGTAGTCACAGCTCCGCAGCATACTTGAACACCGTTCAGGGGAGCCAGTCGCGGACCCGGCTGGTACCGTTGTTGCATCGTTGGTGGCGTCACCGGCCTGCGGTGACGAAGCTTCACCCCGGAGGAAACGGCCGGATGCCGCGGTGGGCCATAGTCGTCGAGGAAACAACGGGCTCGGGCGATCACAAACGCTGGTCACCCCGCATTCTCGCGGAAGTGGTCGGCACGCGAGCCCAGGCACTGGCCAAGCTGGCCGGCGTGCTCCCCACCTACACCCCGGAACATCCCAAACTGCGCGGCCGCCGCGTCGTTCTGCGCGACGGCGACACCTACTTGCTGATGGTGCGCGGCTGGTCCGACGACTACCACTGCATCTTCCGGGTCTGGGAAGTGTTGTCCGACAGCGATCGTCCCGACATCGCCGACACCCGCCGCAGCGGGCGCGACGGATTCACCGACCGGTGAACCGGTTCGACGCAGGTCACCGATCGGACTGCGCGGCGACCGCCGCCCGCATCCCGGCGGTGATCGTCGCGACATCGTCCGGCGTGCTGATGAACGGCGGCATGGTGTACACCAGGTTCCGGAACGGACGCAGCCATACCCCGGCCGCGACCGCGGCGTCGGTCGCGGCGCGCATGTCCACCGGACGGTCCAGCTCGATCACACCGATCGCGCCGAGCACCCGCGCCTCGACCACGCCCGGCAGGCCCCGCACCGGGGCGAGCCCGGCCTCCAGCCCGGCCTCGATCCGCGCCACCTCGCCGCGCCAGTCGCGCGAGCGGAGCAACTCGATCGACGCGACCGCGACCGCGCAGGCCAGCGGGTTGCCCATGAAGGTAGGCCCGTGCATGAGACCGCCGTGTGCCGCGCTGATCGTCTCGGCGATCCGCGCGGTGCACAGCGCGGCGGCCAACGTCAGGTAGCCGCCGGTCAGCGCCTTCCCGACGCACATCACGTCCGGGCGCACGCCTGCGCGATCCGCGGCGAAAAGTGTTCCGGTGCGGCCGAATCCGGTCGCGATCTCGTCGAAGACCAGCAGCACGCCGTGTTCGTCGCAGAGCCTGCGCAGGTCGGCGAGGTAGCCGGGGTGATGCCAGCGCATCCCGCCCGCACCCTGGACGATCGGCTCCACGATGACCGCCGCGAGCTCGTCGGCGTGCGCGGCGAACATGCGCTCGAGCTCGGCGACGTACTCGGGCCGGTATTCGCGCGGCGGCGCGGGCGCGAAGATCTGATCCACCAGGATGTCGGTCCACAGCGAGTGCATGCCGCCCTCCGGGTCGCACACGCTCATCGGCGTGAACGTGTCACCGTGATAGCCGCCGCGCCAGGTGAGCAACCGCCGCTTCCGTGGCTTGTCCAGCGAACGCCAGTACTGCAGGCACATCTTGACCGCGACCTCCACCGACACCGAGCCGGAGTCGCACAGGAACACCTTGTCCAGACCGGCGGGCGCCGACTCGACCAGCAGCTCGGCCAACCGGGCCGCAGGCTCGTGGGTGAGCCCGCCGAACATCACGTGACTCATCCGCCGCGACTGGGCGACCAGTGCCGCGTCGAGCACCGGATGCCGGTAGCCGTGGATGGCGGCCCACCAGGAACTCATGCCGTCCACCAGCTCGCGCCCGTCGGCCAGGGTCAGCCGAGTGCCCGCGGCGCTCGCCACCACCAGCGGCTCGGTGGTCGCGGGAAAGCCGCCGTAGGGGTGCCAGACATGCTCGGCGTCGAGGGCGGTGATCTCGTCAGGGGTCAGTGCCACAGGAATCCTCGCGTCGCTGCCCCGGCCCACCCGAGGCTTGAACGCTGTTCAAGTTAGCACCCGAGCTGGGCGGGCACTCAGCGAGCCCGGCACAGCCGAGTTCGGCGATTCCGCGCCGGATGCCGCTCGTTCGTGACCGCTGCCGCCACCGCCGAGATCGCCGCCGTCCGGGAGTTCAACCGCCGCTACACCCGGGTGATCGGTGTGCTGCGCGAAGGACTGCACGACAGTCAGTACTCGCTGACCGAGGCGCGTGTTCTGTTCGAGCTGGCCGCATCCGACGCGACGGAGGTGGTCGCGCTGCGCCGGTCGCTCGACCTCGACGCGGGTTATCTCAGCCGCATCCTGGTCCGGTTCGAACAGGCCGGTCTGGTGCGGCGCAATCGCTCCGGCAGCGACGGCCGCCGCCAAGAAGTGCGGCTGACCACCCGGGGCCGGGAGGTTTTCGCGACCCTCGACCAGCGCTCCAGCGACGAGGTCGGCGCGCTGCTCGACGCACAGACCCCGGCGGCCCGGACGCGGCTGCTCGACGCGATGCACACCATCCAGCAGATCCTGGACCGGCCCGCCGACGCGCCGTCGTTCGTGCTGCGCGCCCCGCGGCCGGGCGAATACGGCTGGGTGATCCAGCGCCACGCGGAGCTCTACGCGCAGGAATACGGGTGGGACGGAACATATGAGGAACTGATCGTCCGCATCGTCGCCGACTACCTGGGTTCGCACGACGAGCGATGCGAGCGCGCCTGGATCGCGGAGTCCGAGGGCCGCCCGGTGGGCAGCGTCTTCTGCGTCCGCGAGGACGAGACCACCGCGCGGCTGCGGTTGCTGCTGGTCGAGCCGGCCGCCCGCGGCCTCGGTGTCGGGTCGGCACTGGTCGGCGAATGCCTGCGCTTCGCCGCCGCGGCGGGCTACCGCGAGATCGTGTTGTGGACCAACGACGTGCTCACCGCGGCACGGCACGTCTACCAGCGGGCGGGATTCGAACTCGTCGAGCAGAGCCCGCACCACAGCTGGGGCCACGACCTGGTGGGCCAGACCTGGCGGCGCTCACTCGACCTGGAGAACTGACCAGCGGCACACGAACACCCGGCGGCGGCCCTCACGCGCGCACGAGAAGTACCCACCCCGGTACCGCACCCAGCGTGCCCAGCACTGCTCCGGTACGCCCACGGAGGGTGCACTCAACTAGGGGCCTCGCCAAGGGCATCTCTTCCAAAAGGCTTCGACCAATGCCCTACCCACTCACCTACCATCCTCTGCCAGCGTTTCGCCTACCTGCGCAAGCGCTGTGCGCAACTCACCGAGGCGGCGCTCCCCCAGCGTCCGCGCGAGCCTCCGCTCGATGTCGCGAATCCGCTCGGCCGCCACCTCCAGCGCGACCCGCCCCTCCTCGGTGACCCGCACGACCCGCGCCCGGCGGTCGGCCGGGTCGACCTGGCGCACGACCAGCCCGCGGCGTTCCAGGTGGGTCACCAGTTCACCCATCGACTGCTGGGTCATCCCGGCGGCTTCCGCCAGCGCGGTGATCCGCGATCCGGCCGGGTCCAGGTACCGGAACACCGCGTAGTGCGCGGGGCGCAGCTGATCGTCGAGCCGGGCGCGCAACTGGTCGTTCAGCGCACGCTCGTAGGCCGCGGTGGCCTGACTGAGCAACTTCAGCAGCGTCGGTTCGCCCATTGACATATTACGAAGGTTACCTTTATATCTGAGAGTATGCGAGACGCACGGACACTCACCTTCGGCAACGGGCACCGTGTCACCTTGGTCGCGCAGAGCGCCGACGAGCAGGGCCCCTACCTGCGGCTCGAGCACGTGCTGCCGAGAGCGGAACGCCAAGCGGGCCCGCATTGGCATCCGGTGCTCAGCGAGCGGTGGACAGTCCGGCAGGGCCGACTCCGATTCAAGGTCGATGGCACCGAGATCGTCGCCCACCCCGGTGAAACGGTTACGGCACCAGCCGGTGTCGTGCACGAGTTCTTCAGCGAGGTCCCCGACACGGTGATCGATCACGAGATCCGTCCGCCACTGCGGCACTGGGAGATGTTCCGGCTCTGGCACAACCTGGACCGCGCGGGCAAGACCACCCGGGGCAGGGTGCCACGCGATCCGCTCGCGCTCGCCTTGCTGTGGGAGTACCAGGACGGCTACCTCGGGGGCATCCCGGCCCGGCTGCAACGGATCGTGCTGGGTGGCCTCGCGCGCCTCGCCGTGCGTCTCGGCTACCGGCGCCGCTGGCTGGAAAACGGCTCCGACCTCCCCTGACTTCCCCAGCCAGAACCACCCGCGCAGGCAAACGCCCGGCTGCCGCTACTGTCGTTGCCATGGCTCAGCCCGACGCAGCGCCCAGCGACGCGACACCACTGGGTGTCTGGCCCGGCACCGCCTATCCGCTCGGGGCCACCTACGACGGCGCGGGCACCAACTTCTCGGTCTTCTCCGAGGTTGCCGACTTGGTCGAACTCTGCCTCATCGCCGCGGACGGCGCCGAAACCCGGATCGCGCTGGACGAGGTCGACGGCTATGTCTGGCATGCCTACCTCCCCGCGATCGAGCCCGGCCAACGCTACGGATTCCGGGTGCACGGCCCCTACGACCCCGATCGCGGATTACGCTGCGATCCGAGCAAACTGCTACTCGATCCGTACGGCAAAGCTTTCGACGGAAACTTCGGCAATCACCCGTCGCTCTATACCTATGGGCTGGACTCGCTCGGCCACACCATGACCGGCGTGGTGATCAATCCGTACTTCGACTGGGGCGCCGACCGCGCGCCGAACCGGCCGTACCACGAGACGGTGATCTACGAGGCGCACGTCAAAGGTATGACGATGACGCACCCCGATGTGCCCGAGGAACTGCGTGGCACCTACGCCGGCATCGCACACCCCGCGGTCATCGACCATCTGAAGGGGTTGGGCATCACCGCGATCGAGCTGATGCCGGTGCACCAGTTCCTGCACGACCGGGTGCTGCTGGACCAGGGTCTGCGGAACTACTGGGGTTACAACAGCTTCGGTTACCTGGCGCCGCACAACGAGTACGCGGCGCTGGACCGCGCCGGTTCGGCGGTCACCGAGTTCAAGGCGATGGTGCGGGCGCTGCACACCGAGGGCATCGAGGTGATCCTCGACGTGGTCTACAACCACACCGCCGAGGGCGACCACCGCGGCCCGACGATCGGCTTCCGCGGCATCGACAACGCCGCCTACTACCGCCTGGTCGACGACGACCCGTCGCACTACATGGATTACACCGGCACCGGAAACAGCCTCAACGTCCGCCACCCGCACACCCTGCAACTGATCATGGACTCGCTGCGCTACTGGATCCTGGAGATGCACGTCGACGGATTCCGTTTCGACCTGGCCGCGACGCTGGCGCGGGAACTGCACGACGTGGACCGGCTGTCGACGTTCTTCGATCTGGTGCAGCAGGACCCGGTGGTGAGCCAGGTCAAGCTCATCGCCGAGCCGTGGGACGTGGGCGAGGGCGGCTATCAGGTCGGCAATTTTCCCGGCCTCTGGACGGAGTGGAACGGCAAATACCGCGACACCGTCCGCGACTACTGGCGCGGCCAGCCCGCGACGCTGGGCGAGTTCGCCGCTCGGCTCACCGGCTCCTCCGACCTGTACGAGGCCACCGGGCGCAGGCCCAGCGCGAGCATCAACTTCGTCACCGCGCACGACGGGTTCACCTTGCGGGACCTGGTGTCCTACAACGAAAAGCACAACGAGGCCAACGGCGAGGACAACCGTGACGGCGAGAGCTGGAACCGGTCGTGGAACTGCGGCGTCGAAGGACCGACCGACGATCCGGAGATTCTCGCGCTGCGCGAGCGGCAGAGCCGCAACCTGCTGGCGACACTGGTGCTCAGCCAGGGTGTGCCGATGCTCGCGCACGGTGACGAGATGGGCCGCACCCAGTCCGGCAACAACAACGTGTACTGCCAGGACTCGCCGCTGGCGTGGATGGACTGGTCGCTGCGCGAGACGAATGCCGGCCTGCTCGCGTTCACCCGCGCCGTGATCGCGTTGCGCACCGAGCATCCCGTCTTCCGGCGCAGGCGGTTTCTCGCGGGCGGCCCGCTCCGGTCCAGCGGCCACGCCCGCGACATCGCCTGGCTCACCCCCTCGGGCGAGGAGATGACCGCCGCGGACTGGGACAGCGGCTTCGGCAAGTCGCTGGCGGTCTACCTCAACGGAGCGGGCATTCCCGAGCCGGGCCCGCGCGGCGAGCGGATCACCGACGACTCGTTCCTGCTCTGCTTCAACGCCCACGACGAGGCCATCGACTTCGCGCTACCCGTCACCGGCGACGGCGCGGAATGGTCGGTGGCACTGGACTGCTCGACGCCGACCGGCCTGGCCGACGCCGATTACGCCGGGGGCGCCACCGTCACCGTCGAAGCCCGCTGTCTCCTCGTCCTCCGCCAGGCCGCCTGACCCAATGCCGATGACCGCACCCGATTCCTCCGAGATGCACGTGACCGACCCGGTATCCCTGCACCGCAAGCCCGCCCGCCAGACGACGATCCGCAGCGCCTACCGGCTCCAGCTGCGACCGGACGCGCTGACTTTCGCCGAAGCCCGCGCTATCGCGGAATATCTTCAGCAGCTGGGCATTTCGCACCTCTACCTGTCGCCGATCCTGACCGCGGCGCACGGTTCGACGCACGGCTACGACGTCACCGACCCGACCACGGTCTCCGCTGCCCTCGGCGGGCCGACCGGCCTCAAGGCCCTCGCCGACGAAGTGCGCAGCCGCGGCATGGGCCTGATCGTGGACTTGGTGCCCAATCACGTCGGGGTCGCCGACCCACGGCAGAACGCCTGGTGGTGGGACGTGCTGCGGAACGGCCAGGAGTCCAGGTTCGCGCAGTATTTCGACATCGACTGGAGCCCGGGCAACGGCGCGGGCGGACGGCTGGCGCTGCCGGTGTTGCAGAGCGAGAACGACCCCGCCGCGTTGACCGTGGACCGTACCGGCGCCGAACCCATGCTGGCGCTGCACGATCTGCGTTTCCCGATCGCGCCCGGCACCGACGGTGACAACGCGCTGCGCATCCACGACAAACAGCACTACCGGTTGGTGAGCTGGAAGGCCGGGTTGTGCACCTACCGGAGGTTCTTCGCGGTCAGCAGCCTGGCCGCGCTCCGCCAGGAGAACCCCGAGGTCTTCGACGTCACCCACCGTGAACTCGCCGCCTGGTGCGAGCACGATCTGATCGACGGCGTGCGGGTCGACCATCCGGACGGGTTGTCCGACCCGGTCGGCTACCTCACCCGGCTGCGCAGGCTCATCGGTCCGCACCGGCTGCTGCTGGTGGAGAAGATCCTGGCCAACCGCGAGCCGCTGGACGAGACGCTGCCGGTGGACGGCACCACCGGCTACGAGGCGCTGGCCGACTTCGGCGGCGTGCTGATCGACCCGCGCGGCGAACCGGCCCTCACCGAACTGTCACGGCGCGTCGCCGGGCACGGCAGCGATCGCGCGTGGATCGGCGAGACCGAGCACCGGATCAAGCGGGCGGTCGCGGAAAGCATTCTGGCGCCGGAGATCCGGCGGCTGGTCGCCGCGATCAAGCAGGACGCCCATGCCGAGAGCTTCGACACGATGGCACTGACCAACGCCACCATCGAGGTGCTGGCGTTCATGCCGGTGTACCGGGCCGACTACGCGCCGCTGGCCGGGATGGTCGGCGCGGTGATCGCCGAGGTGGAGAAACGCAACAGCGAGCTCACCGCGCCGCTGGCGGTGCTGGTCGCGGCGCTGGCCGCCGACTCGGACGCGGCGGTGCGCTTCAGCCAGGTGTGCGGGGCGGTGACCGCCAAGGCGGTCGAGGACACCATGTTCTATCAGGCCGGTCGGCTGGTCTCGTTGCAGGAAGTGGGCGGCAATCCGGCCCGGTTCGGCCACTCACTCAACGAATTCCACCTGTCCAACAGTCAACGCGCGCAGCGCTGGCCCGCGACCATGACGACGTTGTCGACCCACGACACCAAACGCGGGGAGGACGTGCGCGCCCGTATCGGCGTGCTGTCCCAGGCCGCGGAGACCTGGGCGCGCAACGTCGAATCCTGGCTGGAGACCACACCGGCCCCAGACGGGGCGACCGCGCTGTTCTTGTTGCAGAACATGTTCGGCGTGTGGCCCGCGGACGGCCGGCCCGCCGGGTCGGTGCCGGGCCTGCGGGAACGCCTGCACGTGTTCGCCGAGAAGGCGATCCGGGAGGCGAACATCAAGACCTCCTGGGAGGAGCCGGACGCCGAATTCGAGGCCGCCGTGCACGCCTGGGTGGACGCGGTGATCGACGGGCCGGTCGGCTCGGAACTCGGCGACCTGGTGTACGAGCTGGCGCCGCACGCTTGGTCGGACTCGTTGGCGCAGAAGTTGCTGCAGCTGTGCGGCCCCGGCATCCCGGATGTCTACCAGGGCTGCGAGCTGTGGGAGGACTCCCTCGTCGACCCGGACAACCGCCGTCCGGTGGACTTCGCCGCCCGCGCGGGCATGCTGCAATCACTCACCGGCACACCGGCATTGGACACCACCGGCGCGGCCAAGATGTGGATCGTGGCCTACGCGCTGTGGCTGCGCCGCGAACGTCCCGACTGCTTCGTCGGCGGCAGCTATCGGCCGCTGTTCGCCACCGGAGACCACGCGAGCAAGCTGGTGTCCTACGCGCGCGGCCGCGTGGGCGAAGCGCCGGAGGTGATCGTCGCCGCCACCCGCCACAGCGTGGGCCTGGCCGAAAGCGGATGGAGCGACACATTTCTCGACCTGCCCTCGGGCAACTGGACCGACCGGCTGACCGGCCACACGTTCCAGGGCCGGGCGCGGCTGGAGAAGGTCTTCGCCCGGCTGCCGGTCGCGTTACTGGTCCGCTGAGGGCGCCGACTCGGTGGTCACCGCGTCGACCTTTTCGAACAACTCCTCCGGGAACAGGCCGCCGAGTTCCTCGCGCCACCGCCGCAGGTTCGCCGGACGGTAGTCCAGCGCGTCCTGGGTGCTGGAGGCCAGCCGGACGCCCTGATCGGTCGGCATGGACATCCGGCGCCAGGAATCCCAGTGAAAGCGGCGGCTACGCGGGCGGCGCAGCGTGCGGACCACGTTCAGGACGCGGTAGCCCATGCCGAGAGAGTCGTGCAGCCGCATGTGGTCCCCGCCCGCGGCCTGACAGCGTTTCGACAGCTCCGCCAGCCGGTCGCGGTCGAACGCCAGACCGACCGATTCCGCCTCGCTGACCATCCACTGCAACGTGGCGTCGGACAGGCCGCATTCGGCGTAGCCGCCGCCGATATCGCTGTGCACGCCGGGGAACCACACCTGCTTGACCCGCTCGAACCCGCGCCGGTACTTCACGGTCGGCTCGACCGGCACCTCCCACAGCGACGGTTCGAAGTTGCGCCGCCGCTCGTCGATGGCCAGGGCTTGGCGGGCACAGTGCACGTCGCGCGAGAGCTTGACGTCGTGGAACCGGTGCCGAAGCGAAGTGAGCCCCGGCACGCCCAATGCGCCGACGGTGTCGAACACGCCGAGAAAGTCGATCTTGGCCTTCCTGGCGTACTTCCGGCGGAACTCCTTCCAGTGGGCGGGCTCCGGCGGATCCGGGTTGTCCGGGGTCTTGGCGGGCGGGCGCTGCCGATAGATCCGCAACGCGTCCGGGTACTTGCCGTTGATCATCGCTTCCGGGGTCATGATGCCGATGCGGCTGATCAGCCCGGCCAGGCTGCGTGCGGTGTAGGCGCCGCGGCTGAAGCCGAAAATGTAGATCTCGTCGCCCTTTTCCCAGTTCAGGGCGAGATGCCAGTATGCGGAGGAGAGGTTCGCCTCGAGTCCGAGCCCGAAGGCCCCGCCCATCAGGCGGTCGGAGAGGAAGCCGCGTGCGCCGGGGCCGGACACGTAGGTGACCCATTGCTGGATCGTCTCCCCTTCGGGCCCCGGCGCGTCGAACCGCACCGTCTGCGCGATTTTGATGATGTTCGATACCGTGCTGCTCGACTCGGCCTTCCAGGTGCCGTCGCAACACACAACCAAGCGCTTCATGGCCTCATCCTCCGCTGGCAACCTTGCCGTGACCCGCGTAATCGACTACTCGAATTCATCGCGGGCGCAAGGGGGCAGCGTTAATGGACGAGGCCGTATCCGCGCGTCAGAGCCAGCTGGGATCCCCGAACACCGCGCCGGAATCGTCCACCTCGGGCGTCTCGAGATCGACGTATGCATACTGGCGCAGCGTCACCGGGCCGCTGCACGCGTTGACCCGGAGGTGGAAGTCGCGCATGACGACCTGGACGAGCTTGCCGGGGATCAGCTCCTTCTCCCGGATCGGCACCTCGACGACCTCGCCGGGGCCGAGGTCGAGAACGGCGACCGGGCCGATGTTGAGAAATGCCTGCGGGGCGATGACGATCTCGGGCTGGAAACCTATGGTGCCGGTGCCGATGTTCACGGCGCAGCCGACGTGGTAGCCGATCCGGAGCTTGCCCGCGGCGTCACCTTCCAGCCGGGCGTAGGCGGTACCGCTGACGAAGGCCTCTCTCGTCGTGCCCATCATGTTCAACGGTGGGATGCGGTTGATCGTCTCGTCCCGGCTTCCGACCGAGAAGGTCATCCCATTCGGTGAGGTGAATTGCTTTTCGTGCGCCGGCATGGTGATGATCTCCGCCCCGCCCGACGGGGCGAGCACGGTGGAAGGAACACAGGCCACGACAGCTCCCGCTGCTACGAGCAGCGCTTTCCTGACATTCGACGGCATGAGGGAGCACTGTAGTAGCAGATGGCTATCACTGTGGCGTGCGACACGGCGAGGAAGTGATCCAGTCGTGATGTCCGGCGCGACACGCCGCTGCGTTGTATCGCACGACCGGAGCAAACCGCTGCCGCGCGATCATCACCCTGAGAACAGGCGTGAACTGTACGCGCCGATCGAAGGAGCCGACCGGCAGAGTTCGCCAGTCGCCCGGATTGCCCGTTACGACGCCTTGCCGGTCGATGAGCCGCGGCGGGCGGCCATCGTCCCGCCGACCCACTGCGCCGCACCGACCGCGGCCCCGGCCAGCACCGCGACTTGCAGCGATGCGGTGATCAGCGCCAGCAACAGGCAGCTCACCAACCCGACGACCACCGCGTCGAGCTTGTACACCGGCCACGCGCTACCGGCGATGTCGATCGTCGCGCCGCATGCCGGAGGGTGCACCACTGCCATGTCCTCAGGGTAGTCGGAAATGAATGTTCGGGCGAGCGAACTTCGACGCGGGAACACTCCAGATCGCCACCGCGTTCCCGCAGATATGCCATTGACAGGTGAATACGAACCGAGTACCTCCGACTGGGCACGCCAGCAAGCCGAGAGCTACGAGAACTCCGGCGGCACCAAGGCCACGACCTTGCAGGGCAAGCCCGTCGTCCTGATGACCAGCAAGGGCGCCAAGAGCGGCAAGCTGCGCAAGACCCCGCTGATGCGGGTGGAGCACAACGGCGAATACGCCGTGGTCGCCTCGCTGGGTGGCGCGCCGAAACACCCGGTCTGGTACCACAACATCAAAGCCGAACCACACGTCGAGCTGCGCGACGGAACGGTGACCAAGGACTACACCGCGCGCGAGGTATTCGGCGACGAGAAGGCGCTGTGGTGGGAGCGCGCGGTCGCGGTGTGGCCGGACTACGCGAACTATCAGACCAAGACCGACCGCCAGATCCCGGTGTTCGTCCTCACTCCCAGGTAGTCCGGCGAACGTAGCCACCGTGTCACCGGCACCCGCCGCAGCTCGCCGCCGCGGCGGGTGGCAGCATATTTCGGGTGTCCAATCCGCTCGAGGTCCTCGACGCACTATCCGCCACTGGTCCCGCGCTCACCGCGGACGAGATCGATGCTGCCGCCAAGCGAATTGCCCACGTCATCGATCCGACCCCGTTGCAGCGCAGCGACCGGCTCTCGAAGCTGACCGGGGCGAACGTCTACCTCAAGCGGGAAGACCTCGGCCCGGTCCGCTCCTACAAGCTGCGTGGCGCCTACAACCTCGTCATTCAGCTGACCGAGGACGAGCGCGCCGCGGGCGTGGTGGCGGCCAGCGCGGGTAACCACGCGCAGGGCGTCGCGTTCGCGTGCCAGACGATGGGGATCACCGGCCGCATCTACGTGCCGACCACGACGCCGAAGCAGAAGCGCGACCGCATCCGGGCGCACGGCGGCGAGTTCGTCGAGCTGATAGCCATCGGCGAGACCTACGACGCGGCCGCCGCGGCCGCCGCCGACGACGTGGCGCGCACCGGCGCGACCATGGTGCCGCCCTTCGACGACGCGCGCACCGCGGCCGGTCAGGGCACCATCGCCGCGGAGATCCTGGACCAGCTCGGCAGCTCCCCCGACCTGGTGATCGTTCCGGTGGGCGGCGGCGGCTGCCTCGCCGGTATCGGCACCTACCTGCGCGAACGGTCCCCGCGCACCGGCATCCTCGGCGTAGAGCCCGCGGGCGCGGCCTCGATGACGGCCGCGCTGGTGGCGGGCGGCCCGGTGACGCTGCCGGAGATCGATCCGTTCGTGGACGGCGCCGCGGTGCGGCGCGTCGGCTCGGTGCCGTTCGCCGCGGTGTCCGGCTTCGGCGGGCGGGTGGTCTCGCACGCCTCGCTGCCGTTGCTGACCACCACCGACTACCCCAAGGGCGCGGGCGCGTTCCAGATGATGCACGTCGACGAGGGCGCGATCTGCACGACCATGCTCGACCTGTACCAGAACGAGGGCATCATCGCCGAACCCGCGGGGGCGCTCACCGTGACGGCACTGACCCAGATCACCGTCGAACCGGAGTCAACGGTGGTATGCCTGGTGTCCGGTGGCAACAACGACGTGTCCCGCTATGGCGAGATCATCGAGCGCTCGCTGGTGCATCGCGGCCTCAAGCACTACTTCCTGGTGGACTTCCCGCAGGAGCCCGGCGCGCTGCGCCGCTTCCTCGACGAGGTGCTCGGCCCCGACGACGACATCACGCTGTTCGAGTACGTCAAGCGCAACAACCGCGAGACGGGCGCGGCGCTGGTCGGCATCGAACTGGGCGCGCCGGACGGGCTCGGGCCGCTGCTGGAACGGATGCGCCAGTCCCCGATCCAGTGCGAGCGCCTCGAGCCGGATACGCCCGCCTACCGCTACCTGACCTGAGCTGTCTGGACCGGTTGGTTCTTACCGGCTGGTCGGGACACGCCGCGCCGGGCGTCAGGCTGCCTTCGGCGTTTCTGTTGCTGGTACCCGGCGGCGCGTCGCGCGCAAGCAGTTCAGCATGAGCGGCAGCATCCAGAAGGCCGCCGACTGGTCGTAATGCAGCTGGGCGGCGGAGAGCCGGTTGTGCACGAACCCGACCGACAGACCCAGCCGCGGTTCGGCCCAGCCGAACGAGCCGCCGAGACCGATGTGCCCGAACCCGGCGTGCGCGCCCGGCATCGGCAGCGAGTGGTAGCCGAGGCGCCACAGCATCGGCGCGTAGAACAGCGCGCGGTCGGGCTGGTAGGTCTGGATGCGGCGCACTGCCTTCATGGTGTGGCCGCCTAGGTACCTGCGGCCGGCCAGAACACCGTCGTTGGCGAGCGCGCTGTACATCATGGCCAGCGCGGGCGCGGTGCAGACGCCGTTGCCCGAGCCCAGTTCGGTGTCCAGGATCGGCGGATGCACGCCCTCCAGGATGGTTTCCAAGCCAGGCAGGAACAGGCAGCGCGTTGCGGCGCCGAGTGCGCCGGGAATCCGATGGCTCTGGCTGAGAACCGCCGCGCCGAGCGGCTTCCCGGCCATCCTCAGCTGGGTGCCCGCCAGCGGCGCGTAGCTGATCGCCGCGTCCGCGGGCGGCCGGCCCAGGTGCAGGCCATCGATGCCGAGCGGCTCGGCGACCTCGGTGCGGAACAGCTCCGCCAGGCTGGTGCCGGTGATCGCGCGGGCCAGCCCCGCGACCAGCCAGCCGAAGGTGAGTGCGTGGTAGGTGGGAACGCCGAGCAGACGGTCCGGTTTCGCGGCGGCGAGGCGCTGCTCCATGAGCCGGTGATCCAGCACCTCGGCCAGGCCGGTCGCGATCGGAGCCAGCGAGGACAAGCCTGCTCGATGTGTCAGCAATTGGCGGACGGTGATCTTGTGTTTGCCGTTGGCCCGGAACTCCGGCCAGTACTCGGCGACCGGGGCGGAATAGTCGAGCAATCCGCGGTCGGCGAGACGGTGCACGACCGTGGCGGAGATGCCCTTGGTGGCGGAGAAGATGATCGTGCCGGTGTCCCTGGTCCACGGCGCGTCGCCGGCGGAGCCGATCCAGATGTCCACCAGCGGCTCACCGTGCCGGTGCAGCGCGAACGCCGCGCCCGCACCGCGGCGGTTGCCGAATGCCCGCGCGAAAGCACGCACGAACGGTGCGAATTCGGCGGCAGCGCTGCCACCCATTCCCGGGGGAAGAACCGCGAGGTCCCCGGAAGCGACGTTGCTCATCCCTCCACGGTAGTGGCGTGGATCACGTCCGGCAAAGTTCTGTCTCGGACAGTTGTGAGTACGTTATTTAACAAATGTCCAGAAAGGGGCCGGTGCTTGCGCTTACGGCCCGCTCAGCGCGCACCCGGCGGCGCCGTTTCCAGCAGGGCGAACGAGTGACCGGGAACGGTTGTCGTAGACGGGCCTACGGTCGGAGATTCCCAGTACAGCAGCGGCAGACCCGCAACGGGCACGGCGACCTGGTCCTCGCCCACGTTGCACACCAAGGCCAGCGTGCCGCGATGCACGACGACCCAGCGCGCGACCTCGTCGTAATCCACCGAAACATGGGTCAGCCACGGGTCACTGAGCTCCGCGCGCTCCCGGCGCACCGCCAGCAGAGCGCGGTAGCAGGACAGCAGCCGGGCGCAGGCCGGTTTCCCGAGTTCGTCCCAGTCCAGCTTCGAGCGCTGGAAGGTCCGCAGGTCCTGCGGGTCGGACACTTCGTCGGTGGGCCAGCCGTGCTCGGCGAACTCGTCCTTGCGCCCGGACGCGGTCGCGGCGGCGATCACCGGATCGGTGTGCGAGGTGAAGAACTGGAACGGTGTGCGGGCGCCCCACTCCTCTCCCATGAACAGCATCGGCGTGAACGGGGAGCACAGCACGAGTGCGGCTTTGATCGCCAACTGGCCGTCGGTCAGGTAGGCGCTCGGCCGGTCGCCGAGCGCCCGGTTGCCGATCTGATCGTGACTGCACGTGTAGGCCAGCAGTGCACTGCCCGGGACCAGGCCGGGGTCGATTGGGCGGCCGTGCGTGCGACCGCGGAAGCTCGAATAGGTTCCGGCGTGGAAGAACCCGTGCGTCAACGTCTGGGCCAAGCAGCGCAGCGAGCCGAAGTCGGCATAGTAGCCCTGCCGTTCGCCGGAAACGGCGCTGTGGACGGCGTGATGCAAGTCGTCGTTCCACTGCGCGGTCAGCCCGTAGCCACCGGCCGCACGCGGGGTGACCAGTTTCGGATCGTTCAGATCGCTCTCCGCGATCAGCGTCAGCGGCCTGCGCACATGGGCGGCGAGGCGTTCGGTGGCCACGGCGAGTTCGGCGAGCAGGTGCGTGGCGGTCCGGTCGACCAAGGCGTGCACCGCATCCAGGCGCAAGGCGTCGATGTGGAAATCACGCAGCCAGCGCAGCGCGTTGTCGATGATGTGCGCGCGCACGTGATCGGACTGCGGGCCGTCCAGGTTGAGGCTCTGCCCCCAAGTGTTGCGGCCCTCCGTGAGGTAGGGCGCGAAGCGCGGCAGGTAGTTGCCGGACGGGCCGAGGTGGTTGTAGACGACGTCGAGGCAGACCGCCAGTCCGCGGGCATGGCAGGCGTTCACGAACCGCTGCAGGCCGTCGGGGCCGCCGTAGCTTTCCTGCACCGCGTACCAGAGCACACCGTCGTAGCCCCAGTTGTGCGTGCCGTCGAAGGCGTTCACCGGCATCACCTCGACCACGGTGACACCCAGGTCGACCAGGTGGTCGAGCCGCTCGATCGCGGCGTCGAAGGTGCCCGCCGCCGTGAAGGTCCCGATGTGCAGTTCGTAGTAGACCGCTCCGGCCAGCGGCCGTCCGGTCCAGCCCGCGTCGGTCCACGCCGCCGGATCGAGGGTGTGCAGGGCCGAACGGGCGTGCACCCCGTCGGGCTGACGCGGCGAGCGAGGGTCGGGCAGCACGGTCGGGTCGTCGTCGAGCACGAACCCATACCTGGCTCCGCTCGCGGCGGGGACGTCGGCGCGCCACCAGCCGTCCGGTGACCGCGTCATCGGATGGACGACGCCGTCCAGATCCAACCGCACCGACTCCGGCCGCGGCGCCCACACCTCGAACACAGTCACCGCGCCAGCATCCCATGAGCGTCACCGGTCCGCCGGGTACGAACACCCGATCCGACAGCCCGAGCGCCTTGCGGACAGCCCGCCTGGCAAATCCGGATCAGTTCGCCCGGCAGTACCCGGCCTCGTCTTCCTGCCGTACGGCGACGTGCAAGTCCAGACAGCGTCCGCATGCTCTGGTCTGGGCGCGCGATCCCTGCGAGAGTAGGGGTGTGGGCATCTATGGCGAGCAGGTCGTCCCTCGGATCGTGAACGTCGCCTGCGGCATGCGGGTCAACAAACCGCTGCGTGAGCGCGTGTGCGCCAGGCTGCACGGACGGGTCGTGGAGATCGGGTTCGGCTCGGGGCTCAACGTGCCGTTCTATCCGGCGGCGGTGGAGTCGGTCAGCGCGGTGGAACCCGCCGATCTCGGGTGGCGACTGGCGAGCAAGCGGATCGCCGCGACGACCGTGCCGATCGAGCGCTCGGGGCTGGATGGGCAAGCCCTCCCCTTCGCGGACAACACCTTCGACTGCGCGTTGTCGACCTGGACGATGTGCACCATTCCCGACATCGCGACCGCGCTGGCCGAGCTGCGCCGGGTGCTCGTTCCCGGCGGAACCCTGCACTTCGTCGAGCACGGGCTCGCACCGGACCACAAGGTGCAGGTCTGGCAGAACCGGCTGAACCCGGTGCAGAAAAGGCTGTTCGGCGGCTGCCACCTGAACCGCGACATCCGCGCTCTGCTGACGGCCGCCGGTTTCGAGATCCGCGAGGCCGAGTCGTTCTACGGCGAGGGCGCCCCTCGCTTCGAGGCCGCCCAGACGCTCGGCGTCGCGGTCTCACCGTGAGCGGTCAGAGCGCCGGAATCAATATTGGAACGATCTGTTCAAAACCGTGTTAGCGTGGACCCATGGCACGACCCAGGTTGTTCGACGAGGACCGCGCGGTGGACGCGGCGATGCGGGCGTTCTGGCACACGGGATACGAGGCGACCTCCACCGAGGACCTCTGCGCCGCGACGGGACTGGGCCGCAGCAGCATCTACAACACCTTCACCAGCAAGCGGGACCTGTTCCAGCGCGCCCTGCGCCGCTACATGGCGACCAAGAACGCCGAGACGTTCGAGCTGCTCGACAGCGAGGGCGACGTACTGGCGAAGATCCGCGCACTCTTGTGGAAGATCGTCGAGGCACCGGCAGACGACCCGCTGGGCTGCTTGGTGCTCAACTCGACAATCGAACTGGCCCCGCGTGACCCCGAGGTGGCCGCGATCCTGCGCGCCGACCACGAACGGCGGCTCGCCGCGCTCGCGGAGGCATTCGAAAACGCGAGGCGCGCAGGCGAGATCGCCCCGGACAAGGACCCGCGCGCATTGGCCCATTTCGTGATCGCCACGATCAGCGGCATGCGGCTCGCCGCCCGCGGCGGCGCGGACCGGGAGACGCTGACCGCCATCGCGACCACCGCGCTCGGCGCACTCTGAACCCCGCCGCGTAGCAACCACTCTCCGCACCAGCGGCAGCGTCGCCGCGTCCTCATTTTGGATAGTTCAGTACAAAACAAGGAGGTACCGATGCCCGTGGCGATATACGTCCTGGGTCTGTCGATCTTCGCCCAGGGCACCTCGGAGCTGATGCTCGCGGGCCTGCTCACCGAGATGGCCGGTGACCTGGGCGTTTCCGTGCCACACGCGGGCCTGCTCATCTCGGCGTTCGCCCTGGGCATGCTGGTGGGCGCACCGGTGCTGGCGGTCGCGACGCTGCGCTGGTCGCGGCGCACCGCGCTGCTGGCCTTTCTCGCGGTGTTCGTCGTCGCCCACGTCATGGGCGCGCTGACCTCGGACTACTGGGTGCTATTCGCGACCAGGGTGGTGGGCGCGTTCGTCTACGCCGGGTTCTGGGCCGTGGCCGCGACCACGGCGATCAGCCTGGTCCCCGCCACCGCGCGCGGCAAAGCCATGAGCATCGTCGCGGGCGGGTTGACCGTGGCGACCATCCTCGGGCTTCCCGCGGGCACCGTCATCGGGCAGCACTTGGGCTGGCGCGCCGCGTTCTGGGCGGTCGCGCTCCTGTGCGCGGCCGCGATGCTCGGTGTGCTGGTGAAGATCCCCGGTGGACGTCCGGCCGCGGCGCCGCGGGTGCGCGTCGAGCTACGCACCATGCTGCGGCCGTTGCTGTGGCTGTCCTACGGCATCACCGCCCTCGCCACCGGTGCGTTGCTGGTGAGCTTCGCCTACCTGGGCGCGTTGCTGTCGGACACCACGAAACTGGCCGACGGCTGGATTCCCGTGGTGCTGGCCATCTACGGACTCGGGGCGTTCCTCGGCATCGTGATCGGCGGCCGTACCGCCGACGCTCATCCGCTCAGCAGCCTGTACGTCGGCATCACCGGGGTGGTGCTCACCTCGGCCCTGCTCGCCCTGACCGCCCGGTACGCCATTCCCGTCGTGCTGCTGTCGTTCTTGTTGGGCGCCTTCGGTTTCGGCATCAACCCGACCCTGAACAGTCGCGTCTTCGCCCTCGCGGGCGAGGCACCGACCCTGGCCGCAGCGGCGAACATCTCCTCGTTCAACATCGGCATCACGGCGGGGCCCTGGCTCGGCGGCCTCGCCATCGGCGCCGGTTTCGGCTACGCCGCGGTGGGCTGGATCGGCGCGGTGCTCGGCATCGCCGCACTCGGCACGGTCGCGTGGAGCCATGCCCTGCACCGTGACCGGACAGCGCAGGCTTCGGTCGGCACGCCCGAACCGGCGCTGGCCGACGTGGGCCGATAGCCCTGCACACGAACCGTCCGAGCGGCCGACCCGCAAGCGACGAAGTCGCGAGCGGCGGTCGCTCGGACGCGAGCCATCAGGGGGCCGTGAACACCCAGCGCCGCAGGCGCAGGCAGGCACACACGGTCAGGCGGTCAGGCAGCCGGGGCCGAGCAGCGCCTTCAGGTCGCCCATCAGGGCTGATGACGGCGAAACACGCAGACGCTCGTCCAGTTTCCACAGCGTGGTCTTGTCTCGGGCGCCGACATGGCGGATATGGACATCCGAGGTGCCGGGGTGCCTGGACAAGACCCGCTTGAGTTCGCCGATCTTGTCCGGGGTGCACATGCGGGTGGTGATGGTGACCGAGAGCGGCTTGGCCACGCCGACCGTGGAAAGATCGGGCACCGCGAGATCGTTGGCGATCAACGAGATCCGGTCGTCGCGGACCGAGACGCGCGCCTTCACCAGCACCACGGCGTCCTCGACGACGTCCATGCCGTAGACCGAGTACGACTGCGGGAAGAACAGCACCTCGATGCCACCGGTGAGGTCCTCCAGCTGCGCCGACGCCCAGGCCAGACCGTTCTTGTTGATGCGCCGGTTCACCGAGGCCAGGATGCCGCCGACGGTCACCTGCGTGCCGTCCTTGATGTCCCCTTCCAGGATGGCCGGGATCTGCGTATCCGCTTGGGCCGCGAGGACATGCTCGACGCCGTTGAGCGGATGCCCGGACACGTACAACCCGAGCATCTCCCGCTCCAGCGCCAGCCGGTGTTTGGCCTCCCACTCCTCGTCGGGAACCTTCACGTTGAACACCGAGGTCACCGACTCGTCCGCGTCCAAGCCGCCGAACAGGTCGAATTGACCGATCGCCTCGGCCTTCTTGGTGGCCATCACGGCGTCGATGGCGTCGGAATGGATCAGCATCAAGCCCTTGCGGGGGTGCCCGAGCGAGTCGAACCCGCCCGCCTTGATGAGCGATTCGGTGACCTTCTTGCTCGCCGCGATCGCGTCGATCTTGTTCAGGTAGTCGGAGAAGTCGGTGAACTTCGATTTCTCCTTGCGCGCCTGGATGATCGAGGCCACCACGTTCGCGCCGACGTTGCGCACCGCGCCGAGACCGAAGCGGATGTCCTTGCCGACGGAGGCGAAGTTCTGCTCGGACTCGTTGACGTCCGGCGGCAGCACGGTGATGCCGAGTCGGCGGCAGTCCGCGAGGTAGACCGCGGCCTTGTCCTTGTCGTCGCCGACGGAGGTGAGCAGGCCCGCCATGTACTCGGCCGGATAGTTGGCCTTGAGGTAGGCGGTCCAGAACGAGACGAGGCCGTAGCCCGCGGCGTGCGACTTGTTGAACGCGTAGCCGGCGAACGGAAGGATGGTGTCCCACAGCGCCTTCACCGCGCCCTCGGAGAATCCGTTCGCGGTCATGCCCTCGTGGAAGCCCTTGTACTCGGCTTCGAGGACTTCGAGCTTCTTCTTACCCATCGCCTTGCGCAGCGCGTCGGCCTTGCCCATCGAGTAGGAGGCGACCTTCTGCGCGATGAACATGATCTGCTCTTGGTAGACGATCAGGCCGTAGGTCTCGGCGAGAATGTCCTTCAGGGGCTCTTCCAGCTCGGGATGGATCGGCGTGATCGGCTGCCGCCCGTTCTTGCGGTCGGCGTAATCGTTGTGCGCGTTCATGCCCATCGGGCCGGGACGGTAGAGCGCGAGCACGGCGACGATGTCGTTGAAGCCGGTGGGCTGCATGCGGCGCAGCAGGTCACGCATGGGGCCGCCGTCGAGCTGGAAGACGCCGAGAGTGTCGCCGCGCGAAAGCAATTCGTAGGTCGCGGGATCGTCCAGCGGCAGATTGTCCATGTCCAGGTCGATGCCGCGATTGGCCTTGATGTTGTCCAGCGCGTCACCGATCACGGTGAGGTTGCGCAGGCCGAGGAAGTCCATCTTCAGCAGGCCGATGGCCTCGCAGGACGGGTAGTCCCAGCCGGTGATGATGGCCCCGTCCTGGGGCCGCTTCCACACCGGGATGGCGTCCATCAGCGGCTCGGAGGACATGATCACCGCGCAGGCGTGCACGCCCGCGTTGCGGATCAGGCCCTCGAGCCCGCGCGCGGTCTCGTAGATCTTGGCGACGTCGGGGTTGCTGCCGATGAGCTCGCGGACCTCGGCGGCCTCCTTGTACCGCTCGTGGTCGGGGTCCATGATGCCCGACAGCGGAATGTCCTTGGCCATGATCGGCGGCGGCAGCGCCTTGGAGATCTGGTCGGCGATGGCGAAGCCGGGCTGGCCGAACTGGACTCGGGCGGAGTCCTTGATCGCGGCCTTGGTCTTGATGGTGCCGAAGGTGATCACCTGGGCGACCCGGTCGCTGCCCCATTTATCGGTGGCGTAGCGGACCATCTCACCGCGGCGGCGATCGTCGAAGTCGATATCGATATCGGGCGCGGACGGGCGCTCCGGGTTGAGGAACCGCTCGAACAGCAGGCCGTGCGGCAGCGGATCGATGTTGGTGATGCCGAGCGCGTAGGCCACCAGCGACCCGGCCGCCGAACCACGGCCGGGTCCGACGCGGATGCCGACTTCCCGCGCGTGCGACACGAGGTCGCCGACGACGAGGAAGTAAGCCGGGAAGCCCTTCTGCTTGATGACGTCGAGTTCGTAGTAGGCGCGGGTGTAGTACTCCTCGGGCACCCCGCCGGGGAACCGGCGCCGCAGGCCGCGCTCGACCTCTTTGCGCAGCCAGGAATCCTGGTCCTCGCCCTCGGGCACCGGGAAGACCGGCATGCGGTCCTTGAAGGCCCACACCTCGTCGTAGGACTGGACCCGCTCGCCGATCAGCACCGTGTTGTCGCACGCGCCGGGCACCTCGGCATCCCACAGCGCGCGCATCTCCTCGGCGGACTTCAGGTAGTAGCCGTCACCGTCGAACTTGAAACGGGTGGGGTCGGACAGCGTCTTGCCGGTTTGCACACACAGCAGCGCCTCGTGGTTGGCGGACTGGTCCTTGGTGACGTAGTGGCAGTCGTTCGTGGCCAGCGCCGGAATGCCCAGTTGCTTACCGACATTCAGCAATCCCTCACGGACCCGGCGCTCGATGGACAATCCGTGGTCCATCACCTCGAGGAAGAAATTGTCCTTGCCGAAGATCTCCTGCCATTTGGCCGCCGCCTCCAGCGCCTCGCGGTCGTGGCCGAGGCGCAACCGGGTCTGCACCTCACCGGAAGGGCAGCCGGTGGTCGCGATGATGCCTTCGGCGTACTGGGCGATGATCTCCGCGTCCATGCGCGCCCACTTGCCGAGCTGGCCCTCGATGGAGGCCAGCGAGGACAGCTTGAACAGGTTGCGCAGACCGGTCGCGTTCTCGGCGACCATGGTCATGTGCGTGTAGGCGCCCGAGCCGGAGACGTCGTCGCCCTTCTGGCTCGGGTCGCCCCACTGCACGCGCTTGTTGTCGAACCGGGAGGCGGGCGCGATATAGGCCTCGATGCCGATGATCGGCTTGATGTCGTGTTTCTTGGCGGAGTTGTAGAACTCCGACGCCCCGTACATGTTGCCGTGGTCGGTCATCCCGACCGCGTTCATCCCCAGCCGTTTCGCCTCGCTGAACAGGGGCGAGATCTTGGCCGCACCGTCGAGCATGGAGTACTCGGTGTGGTTGTGCAGATGAACGAACGATCCGGACGAGGGGGCCAAGATGGTCCTTCCTCCCAAAGTCTCGACGGGGGTTGGCTGGACCGATTCTAGGGGTGCCCACCGACGGGTTTTCCACGGCGCGCTGGCGTCCGGTCCGCGCCCGGCGTGTCGGTGGAAACGACCAGCGGCGCGTCCTGGCGACTCGCCGTGTGAGCGTCCGATTTCCGCGAGTGTCGGGTCGCGCCGAATACCCGAACTCCCGCACCGTGGCCGCTGGGCGGCAGTAGTCTCGGCCTTCCTCCCACGGCGCCAGCGGGCGTCTCGGGGACGGATGCGCGGCATGACGGACACGGATGTTCGGTGAACCTGTGGAGGTGTCGATGAATTCGACGACAGCGCTGTTGGCCCTTCCCGCCGTGGCGGCGGCAACCCTGGTCGCGACGGCCGCACCCGCCGCGGCGGCTCCGGCCGTCGAGTTCGCCACCGTGTACACCCTCGCGCAGGGGCCGTGCGTGGGCCAGGTGCACATGTCGGTCAACGGCAACGCCTACCCCAACCAAGCGGCGTTCACGGTGAGTTCCACTCTGGTCGGCGCCGGGCCGTGCACCCTGCCGGTCACGCTGAACTGGCGCAACGTGGCCACCGGCCAGACGGGCGCCTTCCAGGTGACCGCCCACGGGCCCGGCTACTGGGCCAACAGCGGGCACTCCACTCTGTTCGCACCCGGTATCGGCCAGTTCACCGCGACGGTCACCATCGGTGCCCCGCACTTTCCGGAGCCGGGCACGGTCGAGTTCACGGTGCCGCAGTACCAGGGCTGATCACCCGCGCCGCGTGGTCCGCGCGCCGCGGCCGGATCCAACGCCGCGCTCCGCGGAATCCGGTCGAGGCGATAATCGGCGCATGAGCTCCCCGCGCCGAAGCCTGCCATGACCACCGCACTCGCCGTCGTGGCCGCGGCGGCGCTGATCGCGGGTGCGCTGCTGATCTGGTCGCGCACTCGCAGGGTGGTGACCACCCCCGCCGAGCGGGCGGTGCACTCGGCGCTGCACACCGCGTCGCTGGCGGCGGTCCCCTTGCGCCGGGGGCTGACCGAGCGGTCCGCACGGGAGGCGGCGCCGCACCTGCGCGCGCTTACCGGCGCCGAGGCGCTCGCGCTTGCCGATCCCGACGGGACGCTGTTGGCCTGGGAGGGGCCGCACGCCGAACTCGCCGAACACTTCACCGAGGCGGCCGGGCGCGCCGTCGCGGGCGAGCGCCCGGTGCTCGTCGCCGGTCCCGGGCGCGGCGAGCATGCCGGGCGAACCTTGATCGCGCAGCCACTACTGATCGAATCCACCGGCGTGGCCGGGGTACTCGGCGTGGTGAGCACCGGGCCACCCGGCCCTGGACGGCTCGGCGCGGTCGCGGAGGTGGCGCGCTATGCCTGCGGTCAGTTGGAATTGGCCGAGCTGGATGCGTCGCGGGCCCGGTTGGACCGCGCCGAGGTGCGCGCACTGCGTGCGCAGATCAGCCCGCATTTCATCTACAACGCCCTCAACACGATCGCCTCGTTCGTCCGCACCGACCCGGCGCGCGCCCGCGAGCTCATCCTCGAGTTCGCCGACTTCACCAGGTACTCCTTCCGCGCCGCAGGCGAGTTCACGGTGCTGGCCGACGAACTGCGCAACATCGAGCGGTACCTGGCACTCGAGCGGGCGCGTTTCGGCGACGCGTTGCAGGTCCGGCTCCGCATCGCGCCCGAGGTGCTCGGCGTGGTCCTGCCTTTTCTCGCGCTGCAGCCGCTGGTGGAGAACGCCGTGCGGCACGGGCTGGCGGGCACCGCGCACGGCGGCACCGTCAGCATCGTCGCCACCGATGCGGGCACCGACTGCGTGATCAGCGTGGAGGACGACGGCGTCGGCATGGAGCCGGACCTGTTGCGCTCCGGAGCGCTCGATGCCGTCGACGCCGGGGCGGGCTCCGGTGAGTCCGCCCATATCGGACTGGCCAACGTCGACGACCGGCTGCGCGCGGCCTTCGGCGACGACTACGGCTTGGTCGTGGAGACCGCGCCCGGCGCGGGCACGAAGGTCAGCTTGCGCGTCCCCAAGTTCCGCGCGGGCATCCGAGCCTGAGGGGGCGAGGCCGGGCGCCGAAAGCGTCTCACCTCCCCGCCGCTTGTCATGATCGACGGCGATGATGCGGCTTACGTCGATGCTGCGCCGCACAGCTTCGCCCGCAATCGCAGCGCGTGCGCGAGACCGGGGCGGTGACGATGCGCCGCCGCCGGTATCCCGCCCCGGTCGGTCCAGGCGCCCCCTTACGATGGAGCGGTTGTGACCCGCGTTACCAGCAAGTCGGCGCTGCGCGTGCTCGCCGTGGACGATGAGAAACCCGCTCTGGACGAGCTGGTGTATCTGCTGCGCGCGCGGAGTGAGATCGGCGAGATTCACGCGGCGGGCGACGCCACCGACGCGCTGCGGATGCTGCGGGCGCATCCGGTCGACGCGGTGTTCCTGGACATCAACATGCCGGGCCTGGACGGGATGGAGCTGGCCGGAATCCTCTCGGAGTTCGCCAGCCCGCCCGCGGTGGTCTTCGTGACCGCGCACGACGACCGGGCGATCGCGGCATTCGACCTGGGCGCGGTGGACTATCTGCTCAAACCGCTGCGCGAAGCGCGTCTCGCCGAGGCGGTGCGGCGCATCGCCGCCGCGCGGAGCGCGCCACACCAGCCCGCCTCCGATACGCGCACCGACCCGAGCGAGGTCATCCCCGTGGAGCTGGGCGGGGTGACCACGCTGGTGCCGCGCTCGAGCGTCAGCTGGGTGGAGGCCGACGGAGACTATGCCCGGCTGCACACCAGCGGCGGATCACATTTGGTGCGGATTCCATTGTCCGCGTTGGAATCCCGCTGGCAGGATGCGGGATTCCTGCGGGTGCACCGGTCGTATCTGGTCGCGCTGCGGCTGGTCACGGGGCTGCGCACAGTGGGCACCGGGACCGTGGTGTGCCTGCGCGCCGAGGGGGCGGCGCAGGCCGTGGAACTACCGGTCAGCCGCAGGCAGGTGCGCGAGCTGAAACAGCGGTTGGTGCACCGCCACCGGCACCGGGGCACCCCGTGACCGGGCCGCAACGTCCGGTGCGCCAGCGCGTCGTGCTCTCACAGCGACGCGGAGCGCGGCGAATACGCACACGGGTGGAGGTGGCCGAGCAGACCGAGTTCGGCGAGGCGCTCATCGGTGGGCTGATCCGCGCCCAACTCGGGCTCGCGCTGCGATTGGGTCTGGTGGCGATAGCCGTGCTGTGCGCACTGCCCGTGCTGTTCGGGTTCGGGCCGATCGGATCGCTGGAGGTGCTGGGGATCCGGTTGCCGTGGTTGCTGCTCGGCGGCGCGGTGTACCCGCTGCTGTTCCTGATCGGCCGGATCTATGTGCGGCTGGCCGAGCGCAACGAACAGGATTTCCTCGAACTGGCCGAGGATTGACGGTGCACTCGACTCGACCCACCCGCGCGGAGCGGGCCACCGCCTACCGCGGCGATGCGGCTGAGACGCGTCCCCCCGAAGGAACTTCGGCGCGAGCCCAGCTCTCGCACGCGGTGCAGGCCACCAGCTACCACGGCAACGCGACCCGAACACCCGCCGGAAACCCGGCACGCACCGAACACTCACACGCAATCCGGACCACCGACTACCACGGCAATGCGACCCGAACACCCGCCGGAAACCCGGCACGTGCCGGACGCTCACGCGCGGTCCGGGCCACCGGCCACCGCGGCGATACGGCTGGGGCGCGCACTCTCGAAGGCGGTTCGGCACGTGCCAGCCACTTTCGCTCGCGCCCGGGTGCGCCGTGATCGCGGGCTCCGCGCTGACCGTGGCCGCGCTGGTCCTCGCGGCGCTGGCCACGGTGGCGATCGGTGCGTACGGCGTGCGCCTCGCACGCACCACCTCCGACTTCCTGGTCGCCTCGCGCAGCGTCGGACCACGCTGGAATGCCGCCGCCATCTCCGGCGAATATCTGTCGGCCGCTTCGTTTCTCGGCGTCGCCGGACTGATCGCCAAGTACGGGGCGGACGCGCTGTGGTATCCGGTGGGCTTCACCGCGGGGTATCTCGCGCTGCTGTTGTTCGTCGCCGCCCCGCTGCGCCGGTCCGGCGCGTACACGGTGCCCGATTTCGCCGAATTCCGGCTGGGCTCGCCGCGTTTGCGCAGGCTGGCGGCCACCGTCGTGGTACTCGTCTGCGCGGTGTATCTGATCCCGCAGTTCCAGGGAGCGGGATTGACGCTGCACCTGCTGCTCGGCGTGCCGGACTGGGTGGGCGCGGTCGCCGTGGGCGCGATCGTGATCGCCAACGTGGTCGGCGGCGGGATGCGCTCGATCACCCTGGTCCAGGCGTTCCAGTACTGGTTGAAGCTGACCGCCGTGGCGATCCCGGCGCTGGTTCTGCTCGGGCACTTCCTCGCCGACGAGCGTGAGCTGGGCGAGCCCGCGCCGCCGGTGGTGTCCGAACGCACCACGGTCGACGTGCGCACCGACGTGCTGGTGCGGGTCGCCGTCCAGGAGCAGGTTTCGATCACCGGCACCCTCGACGACCGCGTGGTCGACGGCTCGGTGCCGCTGACACCGGGCACCCACGAGCTGGCCGCGGGCACCCGGCTGGTGCTGGAGGCGGGCTCCGCGGTGCCGGTGGTCGCGGGCGCGCCCGCGGACGGGACGGACTGGCTGGCGCCGGGCGGTGGACTGGGCGGACCGCATCCGACTTATCAGGTCTACTCGCTGATCCTCGCGACCTTTCTCGGCACCATGGGTCTGCCGCACGTGCTGGTGCGCTTCTACACCAACCCGGACGGGCGGGCGGCCCGGGCGACAGCGCTGGCGGTGATCGGCCTGGTCGGGGTGTTCTACCTGTTCCCGGTGCTGCTGGGCGTTTTCGCGCGCCTGTACGTGCCGCAACTACTGATCACGGGCACCTCCGATGCCGCGGTCGTGCTGCTGCCCGCGGCGGTGGTCGCCGGACTGCCGGGGCAACTGCTCGCGGCGCTGGCCGCGGCGGGCGCGATCGCCGCGTTCCTGTCCACCTCGTCGGGCCTGCTGGTGAGCATCGCGGGCGTGCTCAGCACCGACATGCTGCGCGGCCGGATCCGCGATTTCCGCACCGCGGCGCTCGCCGCCGGTGCGGTGCCGCTGGCGCTCTCGCTGACCGTCGCGTCGCTGGATCTGTCCCGCACCGTGGGATTGGCGTTCGCGGTGGCCGCCTCCACGCTGTGCCCGCTGCTGGTGCTGGGGATCTGGTGGCGCGGGCTCACCGCGGCGGGCGCGGCGGCGGGCCTGGTGGCGGGTGGTCTCACGGCAGGCGGGGCGACGGTCGTCTCGGTCACCGGCGGGTTCTCCGGCGAGGTGGCCGATGGCTGGCCCGCGGCACTGCTCGGCTATCCCGCGGCGATCAGTGTGCCGTTGGCGTTCGCCAGCATGGTGCTGGTCAGCGCGTTCACCCGCGGGCTCGGCGGCAGAGTGGTCGGCCGGATCTTCGTGCGGATGCACGCGCCGGAACGCCTGGGGATGGGCGCGGACCGGGAACGCAGCCTGCGCTCCGACTGACCCGCCGCGCCACGCGACCTGCCCGGCGCCGCGCGGGAAGGGTTGCGTGGGGTGACCGTTCGTCGCGCCGCAACGACCGCTCACCGCATATTCGGCAACCTTCACGGAGTGACCTGCACCACAGCCTACTGTCGGCCCGCCTGCCTGGCTTACCGTCCTCGAGAAGTAAGCCACGTCACTTGGTAGGACCATCATGACCAGTACCGATCTCGACGACCTCGCACCGAGGCGAGCGCCGAGCGCAGCGGAATTCGCTGACGCCCAGGCGAGCCCGCAATTCCAGGAACTGCGAAACCGCCTGCGGCGCTTCGTCTTTCCGATGACCGCACTGTTCCTGCTCTGGTACCTCGGTTACGTGCTGCTCGGCGCCTACGCGCACGACTTCATGAGCCGCCCGGTATTCGGCAACATCAACGTCGGATTGCTGTTCGGCCTCGGCCAATTCGTCTCCACCTTCGCCATCACCGCGCTGTACGTCCGGTTCGCCAACCGGGAACTGGATCCGCGCGCGGCGGCCATCCGCGGCTACCTCGAGGGAGACCGAGCATGAACGCCGTGCACACCTACGCCGCCGCCGCGACGGTCGGCAACCCGATCGCCAATATCGCCATCTTCGGCGTCTTCGTCGTGATCACGATGGTCGTGGTGATCCGGGCCAGCCGCAACAACGCCAGCGCCGCCGACTACTTCACCGGCGGGCGCGGCTTCTCCGGCCCGCAGAACGGCATCGCCATCGCGGGCGACTACCTCTCGGCCGCGAGCTTTCTCGGCATCGCAGGCGCCATCGCGGTCTACGGCTACGACGGATTCCTCTACTCCATCGGATTCCTGGTCGCCTGGCTGGTCGCGCTGCTGCTCGTCGCCGAGATGCTCCGCAACACCGGCAAATTCACCATGGCCGACGTGCTCAGCTTCCGGCTGAAGGAAGGACCGGTGCGCACCGCGGCCGCGCTGTCCACGCTGACGGTGTCGCTGTTCTATCTGCTCGCGCAGATGGCGGGCGCCGGCGGGCTCGTCGCGCTGCTGCTGGACATCTCCGACAAGACCGGGCAGTCGGTCGTGATCGCCGTGGTCGGCCTGTTGATGATCGTGTACGTGCTGGTCGGCGGCATGAAGGGCACCACGTGGGTGCAGATCATCAAGGCGGTGCTGCTGATCGCGGGCGCGGCGCTGATGACCGTCATGGTGTTCGCCAAGTACGGATTCGACTTCTCCAGCATCCTCGGCTCGGCGCAGGACGCGGTCTCCGATTCGGCGAGCAAAGCCGTCGCCGCGCGCGACGTGCTCGCGCCGGGAGCGCAGTACGGCGGCAGCGAGACCTCGAAGCTGAACTTCCTGTCCCTTGGTCTCGCCCTGGTGCTCGGCACCGCGGGTCTGCCGCACGTGCTGATGCGCTTCTACACGGTGCCCACCGCCAAAGAGGCGCGGCGCTCGGTGGTCTGGGCGATCGGCCTGATCGGCGCGTTCTACCTGTTCACACTGGTGCTGGGCTATGGCGCGGCCGCGATCGTGGGGCCGGACCGCATCCTGGCCGCCGCGGGCGGGCAGAATTCGGCGGCGCCGCTGCTTGCCTTCGAACTCGGCGGCGTGGTGCTGCTCGGCGTCATCTCCGCGGTCGCCTTCGCCACCATCCTCGCGGTGGTCGCCGGCCTGACCATCACCGCGTCGGCCTCGTTCGCGCACGACATCTACGCCAACGTCATCAAGCGCGGGAAAGCCGGTGAGCGCGAACAGGTTCGGGTCTCCCGGATCACGGCGGTGGTGATCGGCGTGCTAGCCATCGCGCTGGGCATCCTGGCCAACGGACAGAACGTGGCCTTCCTGGTGGCGCTGGCGTTCGCGGTCGCCGCGTCGGCGAACCTGCCGACCATCCTGTATTCGCTGTTCTGGCGGCGGTTCAACACCACCGGCGCGCTCTGGAGCATGTACGGCGGGCTGATTTCGACGATCGTGCTGATCGTGTTCTCCCCCGCGGTCTCGGGCAGTAAGTCCGCCATGCTGCCGGGATCGGATTTCGACTGGTTCCCGCTGTCCAACCCGGGCATCGTCTCCATCCCGTTGGCCTTCGTGCTCGGCATTGCCGGCACCTTCCTCGGCGGCAAATCCGAGAACCCCGCCAAGGCCGCCGAGATGGAGGTCCGCTCGCTCACCGGCGTCGGCGCCGAAAAGGCGGTGGTGCACTGATCGGTGCCCGGTCTTCCTTGTCCCTCTTGTTCTTTCGTTAGGAGATTTCGCGTGACCAGCGCTACCACCGACAACCGCGACGACACCGCCTACCCGCCCACCCAGGAGTTCGCCGCCCAGGCGAACGCGGATGCGGAGTTGTACGACCGGGCGCGGGCTGATCGGCTGGAGTTCTGGGCGGAGCAGGCCGGGCGGTTGCATTGGCATCAACCGTTCGAGCAGGTGCTGGACTGGACCGCCGCGCCGGTGGCGCGGTGGTTCGCCGGCGGCACACTCAACGTCGCCGACAACTGCGTGGACCGCCACGTGCTGGCCGGGCACGGCGACCAGGTCGCCATCCACTTCGAAGGCGAGCCCGGCGACTCCCGCGACCTCACCTACGCCGAACTGCTGGCCGAGGTGTCCCGCGCCGCCAACTACCTCACCGAACTGGGCCTGCAGGCCGGGGACCGGGTCGCGATCTACATGCCGATGATCCCCGAAGCGATCGTCGCCATGCTCGCCTGCGCCCGCCTCGGGCTGACCCACTCGGTGGTGTTCGCCGGATTCTCCCCCACCGCGCTACGCCAACGCGTCGACGACGCGGCCGCTCGACTGGTCATCACCACCGACGGCCAATGGCGCCGCGGCACCGCGGCACCGCTCAAGGCATCCGTGGACGAAGCCCTCTCCCACGGTGATGCACCCTCCAGCGTCGAGCACGTACTGGTGGTACGCCGCACCGGAATCGAAGTCCCCTGGACCGACGGCCGCGACCTGTGGTGGCACGACACCGTCACCACCGCCTCCCCGCAACACCAAGCGCAGGCCTTCGACGCCGAACACCCCCTGTTCATCCTCTACACCTCCGGCACCACCGGAAAACCCAAAGGCATCCTGCACACCACCGGCGGCTACCTCACCCAAACCGCCTACACCCACCACTACGTCTTCGACCACAAACCGGGCCAGGACGTCTACTGGTGCACCGCCGACATCGGCTGGGTCACCGGCCACAGCTACATCGTCTACGGACCCCTCACCAACCGGGCGACACAGGTTGTGTACGAGGGAACGCCGAACTTCCCCACTGAGCACCGGCACTTCGAAATCATCGAAAAGTACGGTGTCAGCATCTACTACACCGCCCCGACGCTGGTGCGCACCTTTATGAAGTGGGGCCGCGAGATCCCGGAATCGCACAACCTGTCGTCGCTGCGACTGCTCGGCTCGGTCGGTGAGCCGATCAATCCCGAAGCCTGGCGCTGGTACCGAGAAGTGATCGGCGGCAACAAGACTCCCATCGTGGACACCTGGTGGCAGACCGAGACCGGCGCGATCATGGTCTCGCCCCTGCCGGGCGTCACCGCCGCCAAGCCGGGCGCGGCCATGACCCCGCTGCCGGGTATCTCGGCGAAAGTCGTCGACGAGGAAGGCGAGCCGGTCCAACTCGGCGAGACCGAAGCCAACGGCTACCTCGTCCTGGACCAGCCGTGGCCGTCGATGCTGCGCGGCATCTGGGGCGACATGGACCGCTACCGGGCCACCTACTGGGAACGCTTCGCGGCACAGGGCTTCTACTTCGCCGGTGACGGCGCCAAACTCGACACCGACGGGGATCTGTGGGTGCTGGGCCGCGTCGACGACGTCATGAACGTCTCCGGCCACCGCATCTCCACCGCCGAAGTCGAATCCGCCCTCGTCGGTCACGCCGGCGTCGCCGAAGCAGCCGTGGTCGGCGCGAGTGACGCCACCACCGGCCAAGGCATCGTCGCCTTCGTCATCCTCACCGCCGAGGCCACCGACACCGGGCAGGACCTGGTGGACGAGCTGAAGGCCGAGGTCTCCCGCGAAATCAGCCCCATCGCCCGGCCGCGGGAGATCCACGTGGTGCCCGAACTGCCGAAAACCCGCAGCGGCAAAATCATGCGCCGCCTGCTACGCGACATCGCCGAAGGACGCCAACTCGGCGACACCTCCACCCTCGTCGACCCGAAGGTGTTCGAAGCCATCACCCGCGGGTAACCACCAGAGAGCGGCGGACCCGGCCACAAACAGATGAGGGGGTCCGGGTCCGCCGTTCGCGCCTTGTGCCGATCCCTGTCGAGCTGCGGGTAGTGGCCAGGACGGAACATCCTTGGCTGCACGGTGTTTCAGCCACACACCGGCACCGCCACGCCGCGCCGACATGGCTGGGACCTGACCAATTGAACCGCGCGGTCGCCTTTTCCGTGGACAAGACGAAAGCGGTACCGACGCAACGTCGATACCGCGATCGCTCGACGGCAGGCATCCCGCCCGCCGCGGTTGGCGAGGAGCGTGACACATGACACTCGACGAACAGGTCCACACCCGGCGCACCGTGGTCATCGCGGGAGCCGGCGCCGTCGCGGCCGCGGCGGCGCTCGCCGCGTGCACCACCGACGCGAAGGACGATGCGTCGCCCGCAGCGAATCCCGCCCCGGATGGCCGACCCGCCGCGAAGGTGCTCGCCAAGACGACCGACATCCCGGTCGGCGGCGGCGTGATCGTCGGCGACACCGTGGTGACCCAACCCAGCGCGGGCACCTTCGTCGGACTGTCCTCGATCTGCACGCACGCGGGATGCAAGGTCGTCAGGGTGTCCGGCGGCACCGTCGACTGCGCCTGTCACGGCAGCAAGTTCGGCCTGGACGGCTCGGTCGCGAACGGACCGGCCACCAGCCCACTCGCCCCGAAAAGCATTCGGGTCGACGGTGATTCGATTATCGCCGGGTGAGCTCGCCGATTCGGCTCGTCATCCGCCGAACTGCTCGGCCATCCGCCGGTCCATCTCCTCGGGCGGCACGTCCTCGACGTGGGTGGCGACGGTCCAGCGGTGTCCCCACGGGTCCTCGAAGGAACCGCTGCGATCGCCGTAGAACTGTGTGGTCATGGGCGTGAGTTCCTTGGCGCCCGCATTCAGCGCGGCCGCGAAGGCGGCGTCGGCGTCCTCGACGTACACGTAGAGGTTGACCGGGGTGCCGCCGACCGTCTTCGGGTCGAGGAAGTCCATATCGGGCGCCGGGTCGCCGAGCATGACGACGGAATTGCCGAACATCAGTTCGCAATGCGCGATCTTGCCGCCCGGCCCGGGCATGCGCATTCGCTCGGTGGCGCCGAAAACGTTCTTGTAGAACTCGATCGCCGCCGCCGCTCCTTCGATGGCCAGCCCGGGCGAGACCACCGGATATCCCTCGGGAATAGGTTTGACATCAGACATGGTTGACCTCCGGTCGAGGCATGGTGTCGGACCATGTCGAGCCTATTCCCGCCGACCGCCGCGCCAAGCCGTATCGCCGGAAATCAAGGGCCCGCGACACCCTTCAGCCTGCGCACCTGCGCAGCCGTCAGCGCACTCAGCACGCCGGGGTCCACCGCCTCCGGTGCGGTCACCGCGACCTGCACCAGCGTGCTGCCGACCTGCACGATCGCCACCGACGAGCCGAGCGTCAGACCTTCGCTGGTGGTGCGCACCTGGAAGGCGGCGGCGGCATCGCCCGCGGGTGGCTGGGTGAGCCCGCCGATCCGGTACTCCACCGCGATGTCGGTGGCGTCGGCACCCGAGTAGTGGGCACAGCGGCGCAGCGTTTCCTGCACGGCCGAGAATGCCCCCGCGACCGTGTCTTGCTGATAACTGGCCGCGTCGATATCGATACTGGAGAAATTCGGCCCGGCATAGTGCGTGGACGCCTGCGCGAGCGCGCCGGACTGTTGCGCGCCGAGCGGTGTGAGAACCTTCGCGCATTCCGCCGGGTTCGTGGGCGACGCGTCGGTGGTTGCCATTCCCGCCTCGGCGCGCGGCGGCAGGGCGGTGAAGCCCGACGGCAGGTCGGCGTCGCCGAGCAACCGATCGCGCAACCGATCGGAATCGGTCTCGGGCGAGCCCGTTACCGCGGCGGCGGCGACCACGGGGCCCAGCGGCGGCAGCCCGGGCGATTCGGCGGCGGGTTCCGGCGAACCACAGCCCGCGCCGAGCACGACGGACGCGGCCGCGGTCAGCAGGCCGCACGCGCGGATCACTCGGTCCACGACACCTGCGTATCGATCGTCTGCCGCAGCGTGCTGGCGCTGCGCGGATCGCGGTAGGACTGGTGCCCGCCGACGGTGATGGACCCGGCCACCGGCAGCGGCAAGCCGAGATCCACCGTGATGGTGCCCGCGCCCTGCATGACGTAGTCGCGGATGTCCAAGGTGCCCGCGTTGTTCGGCAGGTTCCACACCAGCGACTTCGGCTTCTGCGTGACGTGCAGTTCGATGGTGAGCCGGTCGCCCTCGCGCTCGGTCAGCGTCGCGGTGGTCACCTGGTCGAGCAGGACGCCGCCGTTCACCTCCTGCCGCACCGTCCACACCGCGCCCTCGCCGACGGGCTGGTCCGGGAACGCGATCGAACGGTAGACGGCCTGGTAGAACGCCTGCTCCAGGGCGGCGCGCGCGGTGTTGGACACATCCGGCGCAGGCTCGAGCCGCAACGCGGTGATCGCGCCGAGATCGCTGAGGTCGAAGCCGGCGTGCGAGCCGCCGATCTTGGTGAGCGCCTTGGCCAGCGTCGGGTCCGGGGAGGTGACCGAGCCGAGGGTCAGATCGATGCCCTCGGTGGTGGTCTGCGCGGTCATCGGAATGGTCATCGCGGGGGTGGAGAAATCGCGCTTCGGCTGCTCGTCGAGCTGCTGTTCGATGTGGTGCGCGGTGTAGAGCGTGACCCGCTGCACCGTGCCCGCCGGGTAATCCGGCCGCAGCAGCGAACGCGGCTCGGCACCGGCCGAGACGACCGTGGTCACCGCAGCCGGAATGGGAACGGTCACTTCCTTGCGGAGGCCGAGGGGCTCGGTGCCGTCGGTCTCGCCGCGCGATTCGACGCCGTCGGCGCAACCGGCGCCGAAGGCGGAAAGCCCGACCGCGAGCACCATGAGCAGCACACCCGAGCGCGCGATCCGGCGATGGTGGGGATAAGACAACACCGTCACGAGCAACAGCGTACGACCGCTTCCTGAGTGCAAGCTGGGACAGCGAACCGGGCGCGCCGTACGAACCCGAACCGGGTGGCCGTGCCGAGGCAATCGGACGCGCGCACAGGTCGTGATTCCGCTCGAGAGATGATGGTCGGCGTGAGTGACGACCGGCCGCCCGAGGAAAGCCAGACGAACATCGCCGATCCGATGACGGAGATCCCGCCGCAGCGGCTGCGGACCCTTCTCGTCATCGCCGCGGTTCTACTCGGCCTGGATCTGCTCACCAAGACCCTCGCGGTCGCGAACCTGACGCCGGGTGACCCGGTGCCGATCATCGGCGACTTCGCACGCCTGACCCTGGTGCGCAATCCGGGCGCGGCGTTCTCCATGGCCACCGGCATGACTTGGTTGCTGACCCTGGTCGCCGCCGCCGTCGTGATCGGCGTGGTGCGCATCGGCCGCACCCTGCGCTCGCTGTGGTGGGCGATCGGCCTGGGCATGGTGCTCGGCGGCGCGCTCGGCAACCTGGTGGACCGGCTGTTCCGCGCGCCGGGCCCGCTGCAGGGTCACGTGGTCGATTTCGTCGCGATCGGCTGGTGGCCGGTGTTCAACGTGGCGGACTCCGCAATCGTGTGCGGGGCGATCCTGCTCGTGGTGCTCACCGTGTTCGGCTTCGAGCCCAACGGCACGCGTGTCGGTCCGGGCAAAGCGGACGGCGCGAGCGAGGGCAGCGCGGCATGAGGGAGACCAGGACCATGCCCGTCCCCGACGGGCTCGACGGCATGCGCGTGGACGCGGGACTGTCCCGTTTGCTCGGTCTGTCCCGCACCGCCGTGGCCGCGCTGGCCGAGGAAGGCTCGGTGCAGCTCGACGGCATCGCAGCGGGCAAGTCCGATCGGCTCACCGCGGGAGCGTGGCTCGAGGTGGTGTTCCCGGAACCCAGGCGCGAGCTGACCATCGAGGCCGAACCCGTGGAGGGCATGAAGATCCTCTACGCCGACGACGACATCGTCGCGGTGGACAAGCCGGTCGGCGTGGCCGCGCACACCGGCGTCGGCTGGAGCGGGCCCACCGTGGTGGGCGGGCTGGCCGCGGCGGGCTACCGCATCTCCACCTCGGGCGCCCACGAACGCCAGGGCATCGTGCACCGCCTCGATGTCGGGACCTCCGGGGTGATGGTGGTCGCCCAGTCCGAGCACGCGTACACGGTGCTCAAACGCGCGTTCAAGCAGCGCACCGTCGACAAGCGGTATCACGCCGTGGTCCAAGGACATCCGGATCCCAGCAGCGGCACCATCGATGCCCCGATCGGCCGGGCCCGCGGCAACGACTGGAAGTTCGCCGTCACCGCCGACGGACGCCCGAGCATCACCCACTACGACACCGTCGAGGCGTTCCCGTCGGCCAGCCTGCTGGACATCCATTTGGAAACCGGCCGTACCCACCAGATCCGGGTGCATTTCTCGGCGATCCGCCACCCCTGCTGCGGCGATCTCACCTACGGCGCGGACCCGCGCCTGGCCGAGCGGCTCGGGCTGCAACGCCAGTGGCTGCACGCCCGGTCGCTGGGTTTCCAGCATCCCGCCGACGGCCGCTACCTGGAGATCACCAGCGAGTACCCGGACGACCTGAAACACGCCTTGGACGTCTTGCGCAATGCCTGACCGGCGCGCACCGGCATGGCGTGGGGCCGCCCTCGCCGGGGCCGCCGTCGCGCTGGTCGCGTTGATCGTCGCGCTCGGCGTGCTGAATCCGCCGCGCCAGGACGGGGTGTCCACCGACCGGCTCGGGCCGGATCATGGCGAACAGGTCGCGGATTACCTTGCGCGTGCGCGGGATTCGCTCACCGAAGGCGACGCCGACCAGCATTGGGCGCTGGTCTCGTTCACCGAACCACTGGCGCCGGAACAGATTCCGGCGCACAGCGGTGGGATGCGCATCGCCCAGGTGCTGTACCGGATATCGCTGCTGCGCGTGCAAACCCCGCTGGTCGCCGTGCCGGTCCCGGAAGGCGCTGGTGCGGCGGTGGATTCCGCGCAGTACGCGGCTTGGCTGCTGCCCCGCCCCGTCGACGACCGGTCCGCCCGTATCGTCGCCCTCTCCGCCGAGCGCCTGCGGGACGGCTGCGCGTGCGTGGTGGGACTCGTCGTGCGCGGTCCGCTGGTGTCATTGCGAGACCTGGCCGGCCAGAAGGGAATCCGCGCCGTCCAAGCGCTCCCCGCGGACGCGGTGGCAGGCAGCTTCGCGGTCATCCCGCTGCTGCCCGAATACCGCGACGTCGTCCTGCCCGGGCCCGACGATGGACCGGTCCCTGCCCCGTAAACGATTCACGCTTCCGCACCGCCCCGGAAGCTGGGCGCCAGCCGACACGACGTCCATACTCACCGCGGCGAGCCTCGGTACAGCGGCAGCGCCGCCGACTACCACGACGTCGTCGCGCCGGGCCCCGTGCCGTTCAGTCCGGCAGCGTGACAACCCCGTCGAGGTACCGGTGACACCGGCCGAACAGCAGCACGCGGTCGTCGGCCAGCTCGCAGCGCAGGCTTCCGCCGCGGCGCGACAGCTGCCTGGCGTGCATTTCGGTGCGGCCGAGTTCCTCGCTCCACAGCGGAACCAGTTGGGCATGCGCGGAGCCGGTCACCGGATCTTCCGGGACGCCCACGCCAGGAGCGAAGACCCGGGAGACGAAGTCGACCGAGTCACCGGGCGCGGTGACGATCGCGGCGCGCGGCAGCGCGGGGAACGCGGAGAGCACCGGCGCGGCGTCGCGCACCTCTTGCTCGGTGGCCACCACGATCACCTCGTCGGTGCCGGAGTAGGCGCGCACGGGACGCACCCCGAGCGCGGCGACGAGCGCCGGATCGGCCCGCACCGGAATGCTCGGCACGATCGGCAGGTCGAGGACGAACTCGTCGTCGTCGGTGCGGTCGACGTGCAGCCAGCCGCTGCGGGTGTAGAAGCTCACCCGGTCCTCGCCGGGGTGCATATCCACCAGGATCTGCGCGGCGCTGGCCAAGGTGGCGTGCCCGCACAGTGCCACCTCCACCTTCGGCGTGAACCAGCGGAGGTGGAAGGCCGGCCAGTCGCCCGGCGGCATACCCGCCTCGGGAGGTAAGTGCGGGGTGTAGAACGCGGTTTCAGCGAGGTTGTTCTCCTCGGCCAGCTGTTGCAGCAACGCATCCGGCAGCCACGACGGGAGCGGCATCACCGCGGCCGGGTTGCCCGAGAACGGTGCGTCGGCGAACGCGTCGATCTGGTGCAGCAGTACCTCCATATTCGGAGAAGGTACTCCAACCCTGAATGCCCCCCTCGCACAAGGCATCTCGCAAAACTGAACCGTAGGCGCCTCACTAACGCCGCCCACCATGGACGACGCCGCTCCGGCCGAGCTCCGAACACCGCCACGAGCGCCGCAGCGCTGGCAAAACAAACACAGTTCAGCCGATGCACGCCCCCAGCCCCGCCGGGCGCGAGTCTTACGAGCGCCGTTCGCGGCCCGTCTCGCGTCCGAGTGACCGAAGCGCATGTGCCGCAGGCGCGAGTCTCGGTCGCTCGGACGCGAGACTTCCCGGGGCCGCGAACACGCAGCGCCGCAGGCGCTGCAAATCAGACAGAGCGTTTGTCTCCGAGTATCGTCGCACTCACCCACCAAGCCGCCTCGACGAGCACGATACCGACCACGCCGCACACCACCGCCGCGCCGGTGAGCGCGAGGTTGGATGGGTCGAGTTTGAAGAACTCACGGGTGAACGGAACGGTGAACAGGAAGACATACGCCGCCACCGACACCGCGATCAGCACGACCTTCCACCACACGTACGGCCGCGCCACGATGGCGAGCACCCACACCGCGATCATGATCAGCGTGATGAGCGCGGTGGTACCCGCCTGGACCTTCTGGTCTTCGCTCGCCTGCGGCCCCGCGTAGGCGATCAGGTAGGCGACGAAGGTGGCCACGCCGATCACCACGCCCGACGGGATGGCCAACCGCATGACCCGCCGGACGAAGCCGGTGCGGGCACGCTCGTTGTTGGGCGCGAGCGAGAGGATGAACGCCGGGATGCCGATGGTGAACCAGGCCGCGATCGTAACGTGCCGCGGCAGGAACGGATAGCCGATCGGCTCGTAGCCGAAGATCTGCGAGCCCACCCCGGCCACGCCGATCAGGAACGCGAGCAGCACCGAATAGACGGTCTTGGTGAGGAACAGGTTCGAGACCCGCTCGATATTGCCGATCACCCGGCGTCCCTCGCCGACCACGTAGGGCAGGGTGGCGAACTTGTTGTCCAGCAGCACGATCTGCGCCACCGCCCTGGTGGCCGGGCTGCCCGAGCCCATGGCCACGCCGATATCCGAATCCTTCAGCGCGAGGACGTCGTTCACTCCATCGCCGGTCATCGCCACGGTGTGCCCGCGCGACTGCAGGGCCGCCACCATGGCGCGCTTCTGATCCGGGCGTACCCGGCCGAAAGTGGTGTTGCGGTCCAGCACGTCGGCCAGTCCGTCGCGGTCCTCCGGCAGCTCCCGCGCGTCGATCGGGTGGTCGCCGCCCGGCAGGTCGAGCGAGGAGGCCACCGCACCGACCGACACGGCGTTGTCGCCGGAGATCACCTTGATCGAAACATTCTGGCCGGCGAAGTAATCGAGTGTGTCGCGGGCGTCGGGCCGGATCTTTTGCTCCAGCACGACCAGGGCGGCGGGCCGCACGAGACCAGGGGCGTCCGGCGCGTCGACGGGACGGTCGCTGCGCGCCAGCAGCAGGACGCGCAGGCCGGAGGCGCCGAGTTCCTCGGCGACGCGCGCGTCCGCGGAGCCCGGGTTCAGCAGCACGTCCGGCGCGCCGAGCAGCCAGTCGCCGTGCTCGCCGTAGGAGCAGCCGCTCCACTTCTTGGCCGAGGAGAACGGCGCGACGGCGGTGCGTTGCCAGCCGGGCCCGTCCGGGAGGGCCTCGGCGATCGCCTGCACGCTCGCGTTCGGGCGCGGATCGTCGGCGGCCAGCGCGGCCAAGGCGGTGCGCACCTCCGCGTCGTCGAAAGTGTTCAGCGTCTTCAGGTCCGACAGCCGCATGCCGTTCTCGGTCAGCGTGCCGGTCTTGTCCGCGCACACCACATCGACGCGGGCCAGCCCCTCGATGGCGGGCAGCTCCTGCACCAGGCACTTGCGCCGGCCCAGGCGCACCACGCCGACCGCGAACGCGATCGAGGTCATCAGCACCAGCCCCTCGGGCACCATGGGCACCAGCGCGGCGACCATGCCGGTAACCGCGGGCCGCCACGACTCCTTGCTGGAGACCAGTTGGTTGTAGATGCTCAGCAGGCCCGCGGGGATGAGCAGGTAGGTGATGAACTTCAGGATCTTGTCGATGCCGCTGCGCAGCTCCGAGTGCACCAGTGTGAATTTGCTCGCTTCCTCGGCCAGCCGCGCCGCGTAGGCGTCCCGGCCGACCTTGGTGGCGCGATAGGCGCCGGACCCGGAGACCACGAAGCTGCCGGACATCACCGGGGCATCGACCGCCTTGTCGATCGGGTCGGCCTCGCCGGTGAGCAGCGATTCGTCCACCTCCAGCTGCTCGGACTCCTCCACCGTGCCGTCCACGACGATCTGGTCGCCGGGGCCGAGCTCGATCAGGTCGTCGAGCACCACCTCGCGCGGCGCGATCTCGCGGGACACGCCGTCCCGGCGCACGGTCGGCTTGGCCTGCCCGACGATGGCCAGCCGGTCCAGGGTGCGTTTGGCGCGGATCTCCTGAATGATGCCGACCGCGCTGTTGGCGACGATCAGCAGGCCGAACATGCCGTCGATGATCGATCCGGTGGCCAAGACCAGGACGAACAGGACGCCGAGAATCGCGTTGATCCTGGTGAAGACGTTCGCGCGGACGATGTCGCGCACCGAGCGGCTGGCACGATCCGGTATGTCGTTGGTCAGGCCGTCGCGATGGCGTTGCTCGACTTCCGCGCTGCTGAGTCCGGTGGCCGCCACTGCCTGCACGGTAATCGACATGACCGCAAGGCTACGGGACAACTACCTTCGTCATGTGCGGCGAAGCAGGTCCATCCCCGGTGCGGTGTTCGGCACCAGCGCGTTCTTCCTCTGGGGACTGTTCCCCGCCTTCTTCGGGTTGCTGGCGTTCGCCGACGCGAGCGAGGTGGTGGCACAGCGGATCGTCTGGACGCTCGTGGTGGTGCTCGCGGTACTCGCGGCGAGCGGGCGGCTGCGCGAGCTGCGCGGCATCGGCGGACGGACCTGGCGGCTGGCGGCCGTCGCCTCGGCCGCGATCGCGCTCAACTGGGGTGTGTACGTCTACGGCGTCACCTCGGGCCACATCGTGGAGTGCGCGCTCGGATACTTCATCAACCCGCTGGTCACCGTCGCGTTCGGCGTGGTGATCTTCCGCGAACGGCTGACCCGCCCACAGTGGGCCGCGCTTGCCCTCGGCGCGGCGGCGGTGGCGGTGCTCACCGTCGACTACGGCAGGCCGCCGATCATCGCCCTGACGCTGGCCTGTTCTTTCGCCACCTACGGTCTGGTGAAGAAGGTGATCCCACTGGACGCGCTGCGCGGGATAGCCGCCGAGGGCATCGTCTCCGCGCCGTTCGCGCTGGCGTTCGCGATCGGGCTCGCGGTCACCGGGCGTAGCGAATTCGCTTCCAGCCCAGGACATTTCGCGCTGATGATGGCGACAGGACCGGTCACCCTCGTTCCCCTGCTGCTGTTCGCGGTCGCGGCCCAACGGGTCGCGCTGTCCACCATGGGCCTGCTGCAATACCTCACCCCCGCACTACAGATGACCTGGGGCGTCGCCGTCGCGCACGAGCCGATGCCCGCCTCCCGCTGGGCCGGTTTCGCGCTGATCTGGGCCGCGCTGGCGATCTTCACCACCGAAGCGCTGCTGCGTTCCCGCCGCGTCCGGCACCTGCCGCGCGATGCCGAACCAGCCCCGCACACGAGCGGCACGTAATCCCTGCGGCGAGCTAGCCCGGAAACCACGGGTCAGCGGGACCAGCTGCGCGAGACACTGACCGAGACCACGGACGACCTGCAACGCTGAGCACCAAACGTGTGTTCGCAGACACGTCAATATTCGACATGCCGCACAGATCGTTCCGAAGCAGATTGCGGACCAGGCGCGTCAAGGCATGATCAACCCGAGACGCCAGACGTTGCAGTGTCGGAAATAGTGGCGAACGTGTCGGATCCGACACTGTTGCGGGGCGCGCGGCCCTCGTAGCGTCGACGCATGACAGCGCCCCACCCTCTTCCCCCCCGGACCTGGGGGCCACGTCCCGCGACAATGCCCGACATCCGGGGCATGACCGGCCGGGAGATCCTGCAGGAAGCGCTCGACGGACGATTCCCGGATGCCCTGATCCTGAGCGCGCTCGGTTTCCGCTTGGTGCAGGTCGGCGACGGCACGGTGGTGTTCGAGGGCGAGCCGGGTGATCATCTGCTCGACCCGATGGCCGGAGTGCACGGCGGCTTCGTGACCACCCTGTTGGAAGCGGCCCTCGGCGCCGCCGTGATGACGCGGTTGCCCGGCGGGACGCGGTCCACCTCGGTCCAGATCGGCATCCACGTGCACCGCTCCGTGCGCACCGACACCAGGACGCTGCGCTGCGAGGGCACCGCGATCCACGTCGGACCCACCACCGCCAGCGCGGAGGCGCGCCTGGTAGGCGTCGAGGACGGCGACCTCTATGCGCACGCCACCGCGACCTGCGCGGTCCTGCGGATGATCTGACCGCTTGCGAGCCGACGGCTTTCGCGACCACTCGAATCACCCAGTGGCGCGAAGTTATTCGCGAAGACCGGTCGGCCACCGGATGCACTCCGGTGGCCGACCCGATCGATCGCGCGGACTATGCGCAGGCCGCCGACTGCTGGCCCAGGTTGGTGAGCATGGTGCAGGCCCAGGCCTTCTGGATCTTCCACTTGCCGTTGTCGGCGACGAACGGCACGTCGACGATGTTCTCCTGGCCGTTCAGGGTGAACTTGGCCTTCGCGTTCACGCTGTCGCCGAACGAGGTCACGTCGGTGACCTCGATCTTCACGTCGGCGCCCGACGCGGCCTGGGACAGGCGTTCCGGCAGCGTCGGATCGGCTTCGGCGCCTTGGACGTTGTCCAGCTTCTCCGAGGCCGGAACCGTCGGGTCGAGCGCACGCGAGAGCGCGGTGTTCAGCTCCGCGACGGTCGGGACCGGCGGCAGGTTCGCGCTCTGGGTCGCCGTCGCCTTGGCGCTGGTCGCCGTCTTGGCGGCGGGCTTGCTGTCCTTGTCGTCGCTGCCGCACGCGGTCATGCCGAGCGCGGCGACGATGGCCAGGCCGGCGATCGCGATGCGTCCAGTCTTACGAAGCTTCAACTGCTCGTCCTTTGCGTTCGAGAGGTCCGTGTCGTGTTCCACCTTGGCAACCGCCACCCGAATCGGCGGCGGTGCACGAGGCCCCAGGCTACCGGCACCGGGCACTGCCGCCCGGATGCACACGGGACCGACGGATGTCGTCGGCAGCGAAAGTACGCGTCCGACCGGGCGATGTCGAGCCGTCGCCCGGGTCCGTCAGAGCAGACTGCCCAGCGGATCGGCCCGTGTGAGCGCGGCGTCGCCGGCCGCGAAGGTGCGCGCGGGACCCGGGCCGGTGGAACGGGTTTCGAAGCGAACGGTCACCACACCCAACCCCGCGCCCTGCACCCAGCCGTGACCGTGCTCGGGATGGGTGACATCCATGCCGGGATGCCAGACCGTGACGGGCAGGGTGGGCTGCGCGGCGCCGTTGTCCGGCAGCACCGGTTCGGGCTCCGGTTCCGCCGTGGGGATCTCGGCGACCGGGGCGCGATCGAGTTCGGGAAACAGCGACTCCTGGCGGACCGTGGACAAACCGCCGTAACTCACGCCGACCAGCCGAATCGGCCCGAGGTCGCGCGGGTCGAGCGCCGAGCGCTGCGCGGCGGCGGCAAGGGTGGCCAGGTCCTCGGTCGCATAGGGCAGGGTGAAGGAGCGGGTGACGATGCTCATATCGGACTTCTTCAGCTTGAGCACCACGGTGCGGGCGGCGCGCCCGTCCCCGATCAGGCGCCGGTGCGCCGCCGCGGCCATGTCCTCGATGGCCGGACGCAGCTGGGCGAGGGTGACGATGTCGGTTTCATAGGTGGTCTCGGCGCTGATCTGCTTGGCCTCGGCGCGCTCGGCGACCGGGCGGTCGTCGATGCCGCGCGCCAGCCGGTGCAGCGCGGCGCCCACGCTGCCGCCGAGGATCGATATCGCCTCGGATTCCGGCAGGGCCGCGAAGGCGCCGACGGTCTCGATGCCGAGCGTGCGCAACCTGCTCTCCGCGACCGGTCCGATCCCCCACAGTTTGCGGACCGGGAGCCCGGCGAGCAGCCCCGGTTGCTCGACCGGCGAAATCACCCGGACCCCATCGGGTTTGGCCAGATTGGAGGCGATCTTGGCCAGCTGCTTTCCGGTGCCGGCGCCCACCGACGCGGTCAGCCCGGTGCCTTCGCGCACCAGCGCGCGCAGTTCTTCGCAGAACGCGTGCACCCGCGCCACCGTCGCACCGGCCAGCTCGGCGGGCTCGCCGAACGCCTCGTCGAACGACAGCGTCTCCAGCACCGGGATCCGGCTGCGCAGCACGTCGAAGACCTGTCCGCTGACCACCCCGTAAACGGCGCCGCGCGGTGGCACCACCACCGCGGTGACGCCGACCAGCCTGCGCGCCTGATGCATCGGCATCGCCGAGCGCGCGCCGAACACCCGCGCCTCGTAACTGGCCCCGGCCACCACGCCGCGCCCGCCGGTCCCGCCGACCAGCACCGGCCGCCCGCGCAGCGTCGGCCTGGTCAGCTGCTCGACCGAGGCGAAGAACGCGTCCATATCGATGTGCAGAACCCAGCGCCGTGCGGTGCTCTCCGCGTCGGCGAGCACGGGCGGATGCCCTCCGTTCACCGCTGTCGCGCCGTACATTGTCTGGACCATGGATCACCGGTGACATGCTCGCCGGACGTAGCCCTCCGGATCGCAGGCGTGGCCACGCGCTCAACTATCCCGGCGACGGTCGCCTCTCCGGTACACACGGCAGCAATGTACGCCCGGCCACCGACATGTCCTCGCATGTGGTGACGCTGCACGCCGGGCACGAGCAGACCCGGGCTGCGGAATACGGCCAGCATGCTGATCGCTCGAGCGAAGCTTTTCAGTGGCGCACGGGAGCGCTGCGGTTGCCGCCCGACGCAACCCGTCGGCCCAACTCACGCTTTCGAGCGCAGCGAGACCGAGCATTACCTGTTCGCGGCCCGGCTCGCGTCCGAGTGGCCGACGCGCAAGCGACGAAGTCGCAAGCGGCGGTCGCTCGGACGCGAGCCACAAGGGGGCCGCGAACACGCAGCGCCGCAGGCGCTGCAAAACAAACACAGCGCTGCAATTAGATGCAGCCTTCGATATGTGATGATCGAAGCCATGAATATCCGCAAGGCCGTCATCCCGGCCGCCGGTATCGGCTCTCGGCTGCTCCCGCTGACCAAGGCGATCCCCAAGGAGATGCTGCCGGTCGGCGACAAGCCGGTGATCGAGCACACGGTCCGCGAGCTGGTCGCCTCGGGCATCACCGACATCACCATCGTGGTCAGCGGCGGAAAATCATTGATCCAGGATCACTTCCGACCCAACCCGGCGCTGGTCGCCCAGCTGCGCGCGGACGGAAAGACCGCCTTCGCCGACGCGGTCGAGGAGGTCGGCGAGCTGTCCCGGCTCGGCCACATCACCTACCTCGACCAGCACGGCCCGTACGGCAACGGCACCCCGGTGCTCAACGCCGCGCGCAATCTCGGTGACGAGCCGATGCTGGTGCTGTGGCCCGACGACGTGTTCGTGGCCGAGGTGCCCCGCGCCCAGCAGCTCATCGATGCCTACGAGGCCACCGGAGCGCCCGTCCTCGCGCTGATGCCGATGGACCCGGCCGACTCGCAGCGCTACGGCGTGCCGGTCGTGGCCGACGACCAGGGCAACGGCCTGCTGCGCATCACCGGGCTGCGCGAGAAGCCGAAGCCGAAGGACGCGCCGTCGTCCTTCGCCGCGATCGGCGGCTACGTGGTCACGCCCGGAATCATCGAGGAACTGCGCAGACAGACCGACGCGTGGTACGAGCACCGCACCGGGGAGGTGTACCTCACCGACGCGATCAACGTGCACGCAGCGAACAATCCGGTGTTCGGCCAGGTGATCCGCGGGCGCTGGTACGACACCGGCAATCCGGCCGACTACCTGGTCGCGCAATTCGCCTCGGCGCTCGCGCATCCGCAGTACGGACCACTGTTGCGCACCCTCGCCGACGGCCTCGACAACTGACGAGCGGCGCCGGCCCACAACTCCGGTCGGCTCAGTTCGATCGATGGCGCTGCCACGCGAACCTTCGTCGCCGGTCCGGGGCCTCGCCGTTCGAGCGAGCGAACCGGCAACCCAGCGCGCCATGCGGCGACGCCGAGCGCGGCGTGGTCAGAAGCGGCGAATGGCGTAGATGTCGAACTGGTTGAGCGGGGTGAACCCGACCGGCACGCCCGAGCCGTAGGCATTCAGCACCTGGCCCATACCCGCGTAGATGCCGACGTGCGAACCGTCCCGGTTCAGCACCACCACATCGCCGGGCATGAGAATTGCCCGCGGGACCGGGGTGCCGACCTTGGCTTGCTGCCAGGTCGTGCGCGGAAGGCGCACCCCGGCCTGCCGGAACGCCCACTGCACCAGACCCGAGCAGTCCCAGCTCAACGGCCCGGTACCGCCCCACTCGTAGGGTTTGCCGAGCTGTGTCGTCGCCGCCGCCAGCGCCAAGAGCCCGGTCGCACTCGGCATCGGCAGCGGTATCCCGGCCGAGCCGCTGGCACTGCCGGGATCGAGGCCCGAGACCAACCCGTCTCCATAGCCCAGCTCGATGCCGGAGGCGCTGCCGGTGTCACCCCACGCGGTGCCGGTGAGCATGAGAGTCGCGATGATCGATAGCAAGAATCCGAATGCGATACGGCGCAACGGTCTCCTCGGCACGTGCTCGTCCCTTCCATAGCCCGATCGACGGGGGCGCCGTTCGGCGACCCTGGCTAACGCACGGCACCCGCCGCGTTGTCGAAAGATGGCGGCGGTGACCGCGCCTGGCGCATGCGCGCCGGACACGATGCAGGTACAGGTAGAGCAGGACCATGGTCGAAACCGCTGTCCCAGGAGTCACCTCAGTAACAGCAGCAACATGGCCGATTCTCTCCCGCGGTTCGGTCAAATGGGAGAAATCAGCAAACTCTCAGCATGTGATACATATCACTCATTTCAGGCGATTCGGACCTGTGCAGAAGGGGAACTCAACGATGTTTCGCGTCCGGGTATCCCTCCGGACAGCAGTCGGGGCGGGAGGTGCGTCCCCGCCCCGACTCGCTCGGAATCCGGCGCTCAGGCCTTGGTGACCTTCGCTCGCACACCACCGACGAGATCGGCGGCCTCCGGGCCCGCGTCCCCGAAGGTCAGTGTGGTGGCGAGGATCTCGCCCGCGATCAGGTCGCGGTGGGCCTCGGCCCACGCGGCCCGGTCGGCGGGAACCTCCAGGACCACGGTGATGCGGTCGGAGACGTCGAGACCGGAGGACTTCCTGGTCTCCTGGAGGTCGCGGATCAGGTCGCGTGCCCAGCCCTCGGCCTCCAGCTCCTCGGTGACCACGGAATTCAGCACCACCAGACCCGCGTTGCCGGGAAGCGCGGCGGTCGACTCCGGCTCGGCGGCGACCAAGCGCTGGGTGTATTCCTCGGGCAGCAGAGCGATTCCGGCGGCCTTGACCACGCCGTCGGCACCCTCGGACCACTCGCCTGCCTTGACCGCCTTGATCACCGTCTGCACATCCTTGCCGAGGCGCGGACCCGCGGCGCGGGCGTTGACCACCAGCTCGAAACGGCCGTGCACGTCCACGTCGGTGGTCAGGTCCACCTTCTTGACGTTGACCTCGTCGGCGATGATGTCGGTGAACGGCGCCAGCCGCTCGGCGTCGGCCGCGGCGATGGTGACCTCGGCCAGCGGCAGCCGCACCCGCAGGTTCTGCGCCTTGCGAAGGCTCAGCACCGTCGAGCACACCACCCGCACCTCGTCCATGGCGGCGACCAGCTCCGGATCCTCCGGCAGCTCGCCTTCCTTCGGCCAGTCGGCCAGGTGCACCGAATCGCCGCCGGTCAGCCCGCGCCAGATCACCTCGGTGATCAGCGGCAGCAGCGGCGCGGCCAGCCGAGTGACCACCTCCAGCACCGTGTGCAGGGTATCCACCGCGTCACGGTCCTCGCTCCAGAACCGCGACCGCGACCGGCGCACGTACCAGTTGGTCAGCGCGTCGGCGAACGAGCGCAGCTCCTCGCAGGCGCCCGCGATGTCGTAGACCTCCAGCGCCTCGGTGATGACGTCCCTGGTTCGCGCCAGCTTGGCCAGGATGTAGCGGTCCAGCACATGCGGCGAGTCCGTCCGCCACGTCCCCGCCTTCGGCGCGTAGAGCTGCAGGAAGGTCCAGGCGTTCCACAGCGGTCGCAACGCGTGGCCGACGCCCTCGCGGATGCCGCGCTCGGTGACGATGAGGTTGCCGCCGCGCAGGATCGGCGAGCTCATCAGGAACCAGCGCATGGCGTCGGAGCCGTCCCGGTCGAACACCTCGTTCACGTCCGGGTAGTTGCCCTTGGACTTGCTCATCTTCAGCCCGTCGTCACCGAGCACGATGCCGTGCGCGGCAACGGTTTTGAACGCGGGGGAATCGAAGAGAGCCGTCGCCAGCACGTGCAGCGTGTAGAACCAGCCCCGGGTCTGCCCGTTGTACTCGACGATGAAGTCGCCGGGGAAGTGACTGTCGAACCACTCCTTGTTCTCGAACGGGTAGTGCACCTGGGCATAGGGCATCGAACCGGACTCGAACCAGCAGTCCAGCACCTCCGGCACCCGGCGCATGGTCGACTTGCCGGTCGGATCGTCGGGGTTCGGCCGGGTGAGCTCGTCGATCATCGGACGGTGCAGATCGGCCGGGCGCACGCCGAAGTCGCGTTCCAGCTCGTCCAGCGAGCCGTACACGTCCACGCGCGGGTAGGCCGGATCGTCGGACACCCACACCGGGATCGGGCTGCCCCAGTAGCGGTTGCGGCTGATGTTCCAGTCCCGCGCGCCCTCCAGCCACTTGCCGAACTGGCCGTCCCTGATGTGCTCGGGCACCCAGGTGATCTGCTGGTTCAGCTCGACCATCCGTTCGCGGAACTTGGTGACCGCGACGAACCAGGACGGCACGGCCATATAGATCAGCGGTTGCCCGGAACGCCAGCTGTGCGGGTAGGAGTGTTCGATCGTCTCGTGCCGCAAGAGCTTTCCCGCGGCCTTCAGGTCCTTGATGATCACCGGGTTGGCATCGAACACCATCAGGCCCTCGTACGGCGGAACCATCGAGGTGAACTTGCCGCCCGCATCCAGCGGCTGCACCAGCTCGATGCCGTTGGCCGTGCAGAACTCCATGTCCTCCTCACCGAAGGCAGGCGCCATGTGCACGATTCCTGTGCCGGAGTCGGTGGTGACGTACTCGGCGGTGAGCACCCGGTGCGCGTTCGGGTGGCCGACGAAGAAGTCGAACGGCGGAGCGTAGGACAGGTCGGCCAGCGCGGCGCCGTCGTACTCGCCGAGCACCTCCGGCGCCTCGCCGAACTCGCGCGCGTAGTGCGAGACACGCTCGGTGGCAAGCAGATAGCGCTTGCCGTCGGCCGCGCGCAGATGCGTGTAGCGGATGTCCGGGTGCACCGCGATCGCCAGGTTCGACGGCAGCGTCCACGGCGTGGTGGTCCAGATCAGCGCGTTGGCCCCGTCGAGGTCGTGCAGCGGATGCTCGGCGGGCACCCGCAGCGCCATGTCGACGGTGACCGCCGGATCCTGGCGCATCTTGTACGCGTCGTCGAGGCGGGTCTCCTGATTCGACAGCGGCGTCTGCTCATACCAGCTGTAGGGCAGTACCCGGAAGCCCTGATAGATCAGGCCTTTGTCGTAGAGCGACTTGAATGCCCACATCACCGACTCCATGAAGTCGGTATCCAGCGTCTTGTAGTCGTTGTCGAAGTCGACCCAGCGGGCCTGACGCGTCACGTAATCGCGCCATTCCCCGGTGTAGCGCAGTACCGACGATTTGCAGGCCGCGTTGAATTCCGCGAGGCCCATCTGGTCGATCTGTGATTTGTCCGTGATACCGAGCTGCTTTTCGGCTTCGATTTCCGCGGGCAATCCGTGACAGTCCCAGCCGAATCGCCGGTCCACCCGCTTACCGCGCATGGTCTGGAAACGTGGGACGACGTCCTTGACGTATCCGGTGAGCAAATGTCCGTAATGCGGCAGACCGTTGGCAAAGGGCGGGCCGTCGTAGAAGACGAATTCCGCTGCGCCGGAACGGTTTTCGATGCTGGCGCGGAAGGTGTCGGCGGCCGCCCACACGTCGAGCACGCGGCGCTCCATCTCGGGGAACGACGTCCCGTTGCCGACGCCAAGGTCGACGCGCGGGTACGCGCTGTTGCTGGAAGTGTGGTCCGCCATGGCGGATGCGTCTCCTCGTGCCGTGTCTCATTGGCACGGGGACGATGACGGCGCCCGGTGCGCCGAAACCGCGGTACCACCCCGCTTGTCCGGCAGTACGCCGGACCTCTCATTCGCGAGCTGTGACGGGCTCACCCGTTCGGTTCTACTGAGCGTCCGGCCCGAGGACCGTGCCGCCGTTCTTCCGAAGGCTCCCCGGTGATAGCCGGATCTACGCCGTATTCATGTTTGATTCTAGCCAGCGCGGTCAACTCAGTTTGCGAGGCGGGTCAGAGTTCGGCCTGCTTCACCTTTTGGCATGACGACCAGGGGGCGGTGGAATATCACCATCCGGCCTCCGCATGGACAGGGCACTCACCAGTAAGAGCACAGCACCGATGACGCACACCACGATGCACCCCCACGCCCAGATCACCGATCCCGTGGTGAGCGCGGCCACGAGCAGGGCGAAGCCGATCGCGGCAAGGACGAGTGTCAAGACGAGCATGATGACCCCCAAAGCATGCCGGGCGGCTCGACCGATCCCCTAGCGGTGGATGGACCGCTGCGCTGGGGTGCGTCGTGCTACTTGCCGCCCTTGGCGAACGAGGCGGGCGCGAGGTTGTTCGCCGTGTTGGCATCGGCGAACGCTTCGCCGCCGTCGACCGGTACGGCCGACCCGCGGTTCTCCAGCTCCTCGAGCTGCGACTCCAGGTACGACTTCAACCGCACCCGGTATTCCCGCTCGAACGTCTTGAGCTGCTCGATCCGGCTCTCCAGCACGGTGCGCTGCTGGGTGATGGTCGCCATGATCTCGGTGTGCTTGCGCTCGGCGTCGGCCTGCAACGCGTCGGCCTTCTCCTTGGCCTGGCGCAGCTGGTTGTCCGAGCGGGTCTGCGCGTCCGTCAGCATCGCGTCGGACTTCTGGCGGGCGTCGGCGATCATGGCCTCCGACCGCGTCCGCGCGTCACCGACCAGTCGCTCGGAATTCGCCCTGGCATTCGACAGCAAACTTTCCGCTTCGGTCTTGGCGTCACTGGTCAGCCGATCCGCCATCTCCTGGGCGAGGCTGAGCACCTTGGCGGCCTGCAGATTCGCGTCGGCGCTGGCGTCCTTCGCCATCGGCGCGGCAGGCATCGGAGCGGGCGGCGCGGCGGGAACCGGTGGCTTGATGGGTTCCGGCTGCGGCGGAGGAGCCTGCGGCACCGGCGCTTTCACCGCGTTCGCCATGGCGGGGCCGCGATTCTTCTTGGCGTCGGCCAGTTCCGCGTCGAGTTCGGCGACCCGCTGGCGCAGGTCGGCGTTCTCCTCGATCAGACGCGAGAGCTCCTGCTCCACGAGATCCAGGAACGCGTCGACTTCATCCTCGTTGTAGCCGCGCTTCCCGATCGGCGGTTTGCTGAACGCGACGTTGTGCACATCGGCTGGGGTCAGCGGCATGGAAGGATCCCTTCACGCGTCTTTTGGAGATCTAGCAGATCTAGCAAGCTGTCTACACGGCCCATTCTGTCACACCGGAGCTACCGGTTGCCCGAGCCTGCCCACGATCGACATCAGGATGAACACGATGAAAAGCAGGACCATTATCGACAGATCCAGGCGAATTCCCCCCAATGACACCGGGGGGATCAACCGCCTCAGGAGTTTCACCGGAGGGTCGGTGATCGTGAAGATCACCTCCAGGACGACGACCACGACACCGGTAGGACGCCAGTCTCGGGCAAAGCTACGGATGAACTCGACGATCACCCGGCTGATCAGCAACAGCCAGAAGATGAACAGTACGAAGTACAGCACCGCGAACAAGGCCACGACTTCACTCTGCCGTAAAAATCGCGTCGCGCAAAATGACCGCGCCCCAGGACATGCGACCGGTCTGCTCCACCCCCCAGATCACGAGCTTATTTCTGGTTGTAGAAGCCGGTTTCCGCGATCCGCCTGCGTTCTTCGGCTGATACGTCGACATCCGCCGGTGAGAGCAGGAACACTTTCGTCGCCACCTTGTCGAACGAGCCGCGCAGCGCGAAGGCCAGACCGGCGGCGAAGTCGACCAGCCGCTTGGCGTCGGCGTTGCTCAGATCCACCAGGTCCATGATCACCGGATTGCCCTCACGGAAGCGTTCGCCGATGATCCGAGCCTCGCTGTAGTCGCGCGGGCGCAGCGTCGTGATCTTGGACAAGGGGCCTCCGTCCTCGAAGATCCCGGGCCGCCGCACCGGGGCGGGCTCGGGACGCACGCGCTCCTCCAGCCTGCGCGCCTCGGCGTCGGGATCGACGGCGAGTGCGCCACGGGTGGCGCCGCGCAGTGTCGGCGCGCTCCCGCCCGCCCGGAACCGGCCGGAGGGGCCGGAGTCGATCCGGGTAGGGCGCCGCGGGGCCTCGTACCGGTCGTCACCGTAGGGCTCGTCGGCGTAGTCGTCGCGCCGGGACACCGAGTATCCCGCCTTGTACGGCGACTTGTAGGCGGGCTCGGGGTAGTCGGCGTCGTCGAAACGGTCTGCGCCGTATCGATCTTCGCCGTAGCGGTCGACATAGCCGTCGCGCTCGGAGTAGTCACGGGGACGGGGTCGTCGAGCGCCGCGCTCGTCCACACCCCGGGGGGCGCGATCGTCGACGTAGTCGTCTTCGTAATCCTCGAGCGGAACCATGCCGAAGTACGCCTTGAACTTGTGCAGCGTGCTCATGACCGCTCCTCGCTGACGCTCGGCGCGCTCATGACCACGTTCGTGGCTGTGTCGATGATTCGCTCGCTACGCTCGCTCATTCCGGACACCGCCTCGCTGTCGCTCGGCTCCGTCATGACCACGATGGTGGCTGCGTCGATTACTCGCTCGCTGCGCTCGCTCATTCTGGTCGACCTTCCTTCGGCCCCGGTGGCGGCCGGGTGTTGAAGTCTTGCTCAGCCCTCGTCAGTTCCCAGCATATGTGTCGAATGTGACTGATGAGGTTTCTTTGCTACGCCGAGGTTATCGGTCGCGCACCCATCAAGGCAGTACCGACACGCACAACCGTCGAACCGTGTTCGATCGCGGATTCCAGATCGCCGGACATTCCCGCGGAAAGTTCTGTCGCGTCCGGATGATCGGCGAGCAATCGAGTGTGCAATGTCGCAAGTCGTGCAAATGCCGCATCAGACTCAGCCCCCAAGGGCGGAATCGCCATCAGACCCGACAAACACAATCCCGGCGCGGCCGCTACCCGTTCGGCGAGCGCGGCGAGATCGGCCGCCGCCACACCGCCGCGCGCGGGGTCGTCATCCAGGCTCACCTGGAGCAACACCCGGACCGGTTCGGTGCGCTCCCCGGCCTCCAGCGCGGCTTGCGCACCGGCGTCCAGTGCGGTTGCCAGGCGTTCGCTGTCGATCGAGTGGACGGTGTGCGCCCAGCGGGCCACGGCCCGCGCTTTGTTCCGCTGCAGCCGCCCGATCATGTGCCAGTGGATGCCGGTGAGGTCTTGCTCACGCAGTGCCGCCACCTTGGCCGACGCCTCCTGTTCCCGGGACTCGCCGAACTCGCGCCGCCCGAGCCGATGCAGGATCGCCACGTCGGAGGCGGGGAAGAACTTCGTCACCGGCAGCAGCCGCACCGCCTCGGGTGCGCGTCCCTTCGCGCGACAGGCCGCGTCGATCCGTGCCAGCAGGCCGGTCAGGTTGCCGGACAGCTCGGCGGTTCTGGCCGCGCGCTGCTCCCCAAGAGTCTGTGCTTCGGCCGCGACAATGGCCGGTTCCCTCATGCGGTGGCCTCCATCCAGATCACCCCGGCGATCCGGCCGGTCGGCGCGCCGCGACGATGGCTGAACAGGGTGCGGTCCTCGATGGTGCAACGGGGGTCCACGGCGATCCCGGCGACCCCGGCCTCCCTGAGCTGCCGCGATATGCCCGCACGCAGATCGAGCCCCGGGGTTCCACGGACCGTCGTGGTCGCGCTGCCCGGCAGATGTGCTTCGACGTCGGCGCGCATCGCGGCGGGGACCTCGTATTGCCGGCCGGAGGCGGCGGGCCCGAGAAAGGCGCCGACGCGATCCAGGCGCGCGCCGACCGAGACCATCGCCTCCAGCACGCGCGGCACGATGCCGATACGGGCGCCGACGCGCCCGGCGTGCACCGCGGCGATCACGCCCGCCTCGTCGTCGGACAGCAGAATCGGCACGCAGTCGGCGGAGAGCGCGACCAGCGCGAGGCCGGGCACCGTGGTCACGAGAGCATCGGTGGCGGGGACCGGCTCGGCTCGCGGGCCGTCGACGATTTCGACATTGCGGCCGTGGATCTGTTCCATCCAGACCAGGCGCTCGGGCAGCAGGCCGATTCCCGCCGCCAGCCGATCGCGGTTGCGCCGCACCGCCGCGGGATCGTCGCCGACATGATCGCCGAGATTGAACGAGTCGTACGGTGGCGCCGAGTAGCCACCGGCCCTGGTCGTGGTGACCCGTCGGACAGTCGTTGTCGGCGCGATAGTCATGGCGACGAGCCTAACGGCGCTCGGCGAACACCATCGAAATGCCCAGGTAGAGCGGAAAACGCTGCCGGCGCCGCCGGACGAAGGCCGTCTATAGCCCACGCCCGCCGGAGGAGAGCTGCCTAGCCCCTGCGCATGAACGACGGCACGTCCACGTCGTCGTCATCGTCATCGCCGCCCGGGGGCGTGACGGGCGACCGCGGAGTGGTCGTGGCTGTCGGCTCGGCCGAGGTGCGCGGCCGTTCGGTGTCCCGATAACTCGGGACCGCCCCGCGGCTGGAGGTGCTGGTGCCCGACGTGCTCGCCGAGCTGTCGGCGCCGCGCGACGAGATCTCGCCCACGCTTCGATGGCCGATCTCACCCGAGCGTGCCGAACCGATGGTGCCCCGGCTCGCGGCGTCGAAGGTGCGCCGGGCGGGTCCGCCGCCGTCGAAGCCCGCCGCGATCACGGTGACCCGCACCTCGTCGCCGAGCGAGTCGTCGATCACCGTGCCGAAGATGATGTTGGCCTCGATGTGCGCGGCCTCCTGCACCAGCGACGCCGCCTCGTTGATCTCGAACAGACCCAGGTCCGAACCGCCCGCGATGGACAGCAGCACCCCGTGCGCGCCGTCCATGGACGCCTCCAGCAGGGGCGAATTGATCGCCGCCTCGGCCGCCTTCACCGAGCGGCCCTCGCCGCGCGACGAACCGATACCCATCAGCGCGCTACCCGCGCCGGACATCACGCTCTTGACGTCGGCGAAGTCGACGTTGATCAGACCGGGGGTGGTGATCAGGTCGGTGATGCCCTGCACACCGTTGAGCAGCACCTCGTCGGCGGAACGGAACGCGTCCATCAGGCTCACCGCCGCGTCGCCGAGTTGCAGCAGCCGGTCGTTCGGAATGACGATCAGCGTGTCGCAGGACTCGCGCAGCAGGTTGATGCCCACTTCGGCCTGATTGCCGCGCCGCTTGCCCTCGAACGAGAACGGGCGGGTGACCACGCCGATGGTGAGCGCGCCGAGCTTGCGCGCGATCTGCGCGACGACCGGGGCGCCACCGGTTCCGGTGCCACCGCCCTCGCCCGCGGTCACGAAGACCATGTCGGCGCCCTTGAGCACCTCTTCGATCTCGTCCTTGTGGTCTTCGGCCGCTTTGCGGCCGACTTCGGGGTCCGCGCCGGCACCGAGACCGCGGGTCAGCTCACGACCGACGTCGAGCTTGACGTCGGCGTCGCTCATCAGCAGCGCCTGGGCGTCGGTGTTGACCGCGATGAACTCGACACCTTTGAGTCCCTGCTCGATCATCCGGTTGACGGCATTCACACCGCCGCCGCCGATACCGACGACCTTGATCACAGCAAGGTAGTTGTGCGGGGGCGTCATGGGCTCTCGCCTTCCTTCGATCTAAAGCCTGTCGTTTCCGGATTCTCGGCACGCCGCCTTTTCGACCCGTCCGGGGTCGGGTCGCTGCAGGGAGCGAACCGCGGCGCGGGGCAAACCCTAAAGCTCAACCATAGGGTTAGCATTATGTCAAGTATCCGACTGGTGCGGAACGCTATTCGCAGCCGCCGCGATACGCGCGCAGGCGCGCCGACACGAGAGCCAGAATCTTGCGTGATCCCGCTCGTCTCGCCGCTCCACACGTCGTATGGTGAACGGTTGCACCCCGGCCGCCCCCTCCTCGACGCCGGAACCGCTGCCGGGCCGTCGAAAATTCCCTGGGCGCAATGGGTGTGGATCACTTTACCGTGACCAGATTGGGACTCGAAACATCGAACACCGTTCCGGGGCGCGTCAGCAGCGGCAACACCACCGCCGACTTCCGTTCGCCGTCGCCCGTCCCGCCCCACAGTACCGTGCGGCCGTCCTTCAGATTCAGCGAGATGTCCGAAATGGACCGTGCCACAACCTCGTCCACCTGAATGGCCAGCGCGGGCGGGACGATGGCGAGGACCGACACGGCGGCGCCGGTCGCCGGATCCGCGCCGCCGGGATGATCGGTGATCAACTTCGGCACACCGATCGGTGCGGGCTCCACCGCGAACTCCACGCCCTCCGCGTCGACCAGATGCGCGCCCTCGGGGCTGTCATAGAACAACACCGGAACGCGCTCGACAACCGTAACCCGCACCGTGGACGGGAAAACCCGCTGCACACGCGCCATGCGCACCTTCGGAATGGTCACCACCCGCCGCGCGATCGCCGTGGTGTCGACGCGCAGTATGGAGCGGCCCGATGGGATTTCGAGCAGATCGCGCACCTGCTGCTCGGGCACCGCTACCGTTCCCTCGATCCGCACGGTGCGCACCGACAGCACCGGCGTGTACCACGCGCTGACCCCGACCGCCGCAAGGACGCACACGGACAGCAAGCCCCACAACCGAATCCGGCGCCAGTCCACCGCGCCGAATCGATCACCCGCGCGGCGCCCGGCCTCGCGCGCCGACCCGACCCCGCGCACGCCGGGTCACCGTCCGTGCTGGGGCCGCGCCCGAAGTCCGTCGAGAATCTGACCGCCGAGCATCGTCACGTCACCGGCGCCCATGGTGATCACCACGTCGCCCGGCAGCGCCAACCCCGCGACCTGACGGCCGACCCGGGACATATCCGGCTGGTAGTGCACCGGTTTCGTGACCGCCTGCGCGACCAGCGCACCGTTCACGCCGGGCAGCGGCTTCTCCCGCGCGCCGTAGACGTCGAGCACCACGACCTCGTCGGCCAGGCTCAGCGCGGCGCCGAAGTCCTCCGCGAAGGTCGCGGTACGGCTGTAGAGATGCGGCTGGAAGACCACGATGACCCGCCCCTGCCTGGACCGGGCGCCGTCGCGGGCCTCCTGCTGAACCAGTTCCGCGGCGGCGCCGAGCACGGCGCGCACCTCGGTCGGGTGGTGGGCGTAGTCGTCGAAGACCCGCACGCCGTTTTCCCGTCCGGCGAACTGGAATCGGCGGTGCACGCCGCCGAAACCCTCCAGGCCCTGGATGATTTCGCCCACGTCGGCGCCGGTGGCGCGGGCGGCGAGCAGAGCGCCGAGCGCGTTGAGCGCCATGTGCCTGCCGGGCACCGCGAGTCGCACGGTGCGCGGCGCGGCCTCGTCGGCGAGCTGGAACTGCGCGATCCCGCCGACGTCACGCGGCTCCCAGCTGTGCAGCCGGGCGCCCACCGGGACCGGCGCGTCGGCGAGGTCGCCGGATCCGTACCCGAGGACCTGGACGTTCTTCTCCGCCAAACGAGTGCCGACCCGCTCGGCCAGCGCCCGCGAGCCCGGATCGTCCAGGCACACCACGAGCAGGCCACCCGCGGCGAGCCGGTCGGCGAAATCGTCGAAGACCTGGACGTAGGCTTCGTCGGAGCCGAAGAAATCCAAGTGGTCGGACTCGATGTTGGTGACCACGGCGACGTCCGGCTCGTACTGCAGCAGCGACCCGTCGCTCTCGTCCGCCTCGGCCACGAAGATGTCGCCGGTGCCGTGGTGGGCATTGGTGCCCGCCTCGTTCAGCTCGCCACCCACCGCGAAGGACGGGTCGAAACCGCAGTGCTGTAACGACACGATGAGCATCGAGGTGGTCGAAGTCTTGCCGTGCGTGCCGGAGACGAGCAGGGTGCGATGCCCCTGCATCAGCGCGGCGAGCACGGTGGGGCGCAGCAGCACCGGGATCTCGCGGCGGTTGGCCTCGACCAGTTCCGGATTGGTCTTCGGAATGGCCGCATAGGTGGTGACCACCGCGGTAGGGCCGCCGGGCAGCAGGTCGAGCGCGGTGGCGTCGTGCCCGATCCGCACCTGCGCGCCCCGCGCCCGCAGCGCGAGCACGCCGCGGCTCTCCTTGGCGTCCGACCCCGACACAGCACCACCCCGGGCGAGCAGAATCCGGGCGATACCCGACATTCCGGCCCCGCCGATGCCGACCATGTGCACGCGCGCCAGCTCCGGCGGCAGAGCCGTCCGCTCGTTCACTGGCCCGCCACCTCCCTCGCGATCCGCGCAACCTCGTCGGCGGCGTCGCGGTGCCCCGCGCCTGCGGCGGCCCGGCCCATCTCGATCAGCCGTACGGGGTCCATGAGCAGCGGAATCACCTCATCGATCACATACTTCGGGGTCAGCTCGGAATCGGGGACAATTCTGCCACCGCCCTTGCCCACCACCGGGCGGGCGTTGAGTTCTTGCTCCCCGTTGCCGTGCGGCAGCGGCACGTAGAACGCGGGCAGACCCACCGCGGAGACCTCCGCGACGGTCATCGCGCCCGACCGGCAGACCACCGCGTCGGCGGCCGCGTAGGCGAGATCCATCCGGGAGAGGTAGGGCACCGCCACGTAGCGGGCGCCGTCCGGACCGGAAGCGGCGGCGTCCAGCTCGAGCGTGTTCTTCGGGCCGTGCGCGTGCAACACCGAGATACCCGCGGCGGCCAGCTGCGGCGCGGCCGCGGACACGGCCTCGTTCAGGGTCCGCGCACCCTGGGAACCGCCGAAGACCAGCAGCACCGGCCCCTCGGCGGGCAGGCCGAAGTGGGCGCGTGCCTCGGTGCGCAGCGCGGCGCGGTCCAGTTCCGTGATCGATGCGCGCACCGGAATGCCAACGACCTGAGCGTTCGGCAAGCCGGAATCCGGAACGGCGGCCAGCACGCGTGCGGCGCGGCGCGCGCCGACCTTGTTCGCGATACCCGCCTTGGCGTTCGCCTCGTGCACCACCACCGGAACCGCGCGCCGGCGGCGCAGCACGCCAGGGCCCGCGGCCAAGTACGCGGGCAGCGCCACGTATCCGCCGAAACCGATGATCACGTCGGCCTCGACGGCGTCGATCACCGCCCTGGTGGCGGCCACCGAGGCGCGCACCCGTCCGGGCAACCGCAACAGATCGGTCGTCGGCTTACGCGGCAACGGAACCGGCGGGATCAGTTCGAGCGGATAGCCGCGGTCGGGAATCAGGCGGGTCTCCAACCCGCGTTCGGTTCCCAGCGCCGTCACCCGGATCGAATCGTCGAGCCGTCGCAACGCGTCGGCCACCGCCAGTGCCGGTTCGATGTGGCCCGCCGTACCGCCGCCCGCGACGATTACCGAGATCACCTGGATCTTCCTCGTTCCCTTGCGTGATTGACCGGATAGCTGGGTTCCCATGCCCTGGTGGCGCGCGCCGAACTGGTGCCGCGGCTCTCCGGCGACCGGCGCCGCGGCGGTTCGCTACCGTACCGTCCGCGCCTGCCCGGCGGCAGCGCCGACGGTCCGCGGTCGGCCGGTCTCGGCGCTCGGCCGCGCCGCGCCGCGGCTCGTGCCGGTGCGTACACCTCGGGTTTGGGCAACCGCAACAGCCTACTGAAGCGACCGTCCTGCCCGGCGTGCAGCGCCGCCACCGCCTCCGGCTCGTGCCTGGCCGCGTTGGCGATGATGCCGAACATGAACAGCGTGATGGCCAGCGACGATCCACCCGCGGAGACCAGTGGCAGCTGCAGGCCGGTCACCGGGAGCAGGCCGACGACGTATCCGATGTTGATCAGTGCCTGCGCGGTGATCCAGGTCGTCGCGGTGGCGGTGAGCAGCCGCAGGAACGGGTCCACCGAGCGGGCCGCGATCCGCAGGCCGGTGTAGACGAACAGCGCGAACAGGCCGAGCACCAGCGCGCAGCCGAGATAGCCGAGTTCTTCGCCGATGATCGCGAAGATGAAGTCGTTGTGCGAGTTGGGCAGGTAGCTCCATTTGGCCCGGCTCTGGCCTAGCCCGCGGCCCCAGATGCCGCCGTCGGCCAGCGAGTACAGCGCCTGACGCGCCTGGTAGTTGATGCCCTGCGGGTCGTCGCCCGGGTTGAAGAACGCGCGCATGCGATCGGAGCGATAGCCCGCCGACAGCGCGAGCACACCGGCGGCGATCACACCGGACAGCGCGATCGTCACGAACAGGCGCACCGGCAGACCGCCGAACCACAGCAGCGCCCCGAGCACCACACCCAGCGCGATCGTGGTGGACAGGTTCGGTTGCAGCACGACGAGCAGGCACACCAGCAGACCGGCTGGCACCAGCGGAACCAGGACGTCCTTGAGGCTCGCGTGCTCGGCGCGGCGTGAGGCCAGCAGGTGCGCGCCCCATACCACCAGCGTCACCTTCACGACCTCCGACGGCTGCACCGAGACCGGCCCGAGCACCAGCCAGCGGCGCGCGCCCTGCACCTGTGAGCCGATGCCGGGAATGAGCACCAGCAGCAGCGCGAGCACCGAGAGCGCGAACAACGGGAACGACCACTGCCGCAACCTGCGCAGCGGGATGCGCAGCGCCAGATAGAACAGCACCGTACCGACCGCGGCGAACATGGCCTGCTGGATGAACAGCGAGTAGGCCGATCCGCCGTCGGCGTAGGCCTCGACGCTGGAGGCCGACAGCACCATCACCAGCCCGAGCACGGTGAGCAGGGTGGCGATGGTGACCACCAGGTGGAACGACGCGAGCGGCCGCGCCAGCCAGGCCCAGAATCGTGGGACCGACTCGCGCTTGCGCCGCGCCGCTTCGGTCATAGCCGCCTTCCGATGTCACCGTCTTCCAGGGCGTGCACCGCCGCGGCGAAGCTGCGGCCCCGGTGCGTGTAATCGGCGAACATGTCCAGCGAGGCGGCGGCGGGAGCCAGCAGCACGGTGTCGCCGGGCCGGGCGAATCCGGCCGCCGCGCGCACGGCACGCGCCATCACGGCGTCGGCCGCGGCGTTCCGCGACGCTTCGTCACCCATCCCTGCATCGTCTCCCGTGACCAGCTCGACGACCGGGACCTCGGGCGCGTGTCGCGCCAGCGCGGCCGCGATCACCGGCGCGTCGGCGCCGATCAGCACGGCCGCGACCAAGCGGTCGGCGACCTCCTCGATCAGGTCCTCGACGTGCGCGCCCTTGAGCTGGCCACCGGCCATCCAGATCACCTGCGGATGCGCGAGGATCGACGAGCGCGCAGCATGCGGGTTGGTGGCCTTGGAGTCGTCGACGAACTCGACCCCGGCCAGCTCGCGCACGAAGGCGGAGCGGTGCGGGCCGACCTTGTGCTCGATCAACCCCTCCCGGACGAACTGCGGCGCGACGTCGATCGCCCTGGTCAGCGCCGAGGCGGCGAGCGCGTCGGCGACACCTGCGGGGCCGGGCGGGCTGATGTCGGCGACCTCGGCCAGGATCGCGGCCTTGGTGAACGCACGGTCGAGCAGCTTTCCGTCGACCACGCCGAGTTCGCCGTCCGCGGGCACCCCGACCCGGAAACCCACGGTCCGGCGGGCCTTGGACTTGCGCGCAAGCGACGCAGCGACGGGATCGTCCAAACCCACCACGCCGACCCGGCCGACCAGCGCTCGCGCCTTCGCCGCGGCGTAGGCGTCCAAGCCGCCGTGCCAATCCAGGTGATCCTCGGCCACGTTGAGCACCACGCCCGCCTCCGGTCGCACCGACGGCGCCCAGTGCAGCTGGAACGACGAGAGCTCGACCGCGAGCACCTGCGGACCGGGATTGCGCCGCAACGCGTCCAGGATCGGAAGGCCGATGTTGCCGCAGGCCACGCTGGCGACACCCGCGGCGCGCAGGATCGAGTGGGTCATCTGCGTGGTCGTGGTTTTGCCATTGGTGCCGGTGATGACCAGCCACTTGCGGACCGGCCCGTAGATCCTGGCCTGATCGACCCACCAGGCGAACTCGACGTCACCCCACACCGGCGTGCCCTCGGCCACCGCGGACGCGAGCACCGGCGAGTCCGGTCGCCAGCCCGGGCTGGTGATCACCAGCGCGAACCGGCTCCAGTCCGCCGACTCCAGCTCGGTACAGGTGGCCACGTCCAAGCCGAGCCCGGCGGCCTCGGCCAGCGCGGCCGCGCCGGCATCGGTGACCACCGGACGCGCGCCGATATCGCGCAGCGGCTCGACCAGCGAGCGCCCGGACACGCCCCAGCCGGCGACCAGGACGTCCCGGCCGCGCAGGAATTCCAGCATGGGCCCCGGTGTACGCAGGGCCCGCGGAGAATGTTCGACCATCTCGTTCACCCGACCGCGGAGAGGTATTCGCTGTAGAACAGACCGAGCCCGACGGCGGAGGCCATCGCGGCCAGCAGCCAGAATCTGATGATCACCGTCGTCTCGGCCCATTTGCTGAGCTCGAAGTGATGGTGGAACGGCGCCATCTTGAACAGCCGGTTGCGCGTCGTGCGGAAGACCGCGACCTGCAGCACCACCGACGCCGTCTCGGCGACGAACAGCGCGCCGATGACGATCATCAGCAGCTCGGTCCTGGTGGTGATGGACAGGCCGGCCAACAGGCCGCCGAGTGCCAGCGAACCGGTGTCACCCATGAAGATCTTGGCCGGGGCGGCGTTCCACCAGAGGAACCCGACGCACGCCGCGGCGCCCGCGGCGCAGACCAGGGCGAGGTCCAGCGGATCGCGCACGTTGTAACAACCGGTCTCCGGCTTGGTCTCGCAGGCGTGGTAGTACTGCCAGAAGGTGATGATCACGTATCCGCCGAGCACCAGGCTCATCGATCCGGCGGCGAGACCGTCCAGGCCGTCGGTGAGGTTCACCGCGTTCGACCAGGCGACCACCACGAAGCACACGAACACCAGGAAGACGACCACGCCCATGGTCACCGTGCTGATGTCGCGCACGTAGGACAGATGCCTGCTGGCCGGTGTGAGCCCGCTTGCGCCCTTGAACTGCAACGCGAGCACGCCGAACAGCACCGCCGCGGACAGCTGGCCGAGGTACTTGCCCGCCGCGGTCAGGCCCAGGTTGCGCTGCTTGCGGATCTTGATGAAGTCGTCGATGAAGCCCACCGCGCCGAGCGCCGTGGCCAGTCCGAGCACCAGCATGGCCGACGCCGACGGCCCGTCGGCGTTGTAGCCGATGCCGATCAGATGGGATCCCAGATACCCGGCCCACATGCCCACCAGGATCGCCACGCCGCCCATGGTCGGGGTGCCGCGCTTGGCCTGGTGGCTGGCGGGACCGTCGACCCGGATCTCCTGCCCGAAACCCTGCTTGGCGAACAACCGGATCAACAGCGGCGTGAGCAGGATCGAGACCGTCAGCGCAATCGCCGCGGCAAAGAGAATCTGTCTCATCCTGCTGCCTCCGTGTTCTGTCCCGCCCCGCTGTTCGCCGGGGCGCCACGGCGTGCGGCCACGGCGCCCGGGTCGGTCAGATGCTCGGCGACCTCCCACAGGCCGACCGACTTCGATGCCTTGACCAGCACCACGTCGCCCGCCGCGACTTCCTCGTCGAGCAGTGCGATCGCCGCCTCGATGTCCGGTACGAGGACCGATTCCTCGCCCCATGACCCTTCCATCACCGCTCCCTGGTGCAGCGCGCGGGAGGGCCTTCCGGTTCCGACGACGACCACCCGGCTGACGTCCAGCCGCACGGCGAGCCGGCCGATGGCGTCGTGCTCGATGACCGATTCCTCGCCGAGTTCGGCCATCTCGCCCAGCACCGCCCAGCTGCGCCGCGGCGTCTCGCCCGCGCGTGCCATGCTCACCAATGCCTTGAGCGCGGCGCGGACCGAATCCGGGTTGGCGTTGTAGGAGTCGTTGACGACGGTGATCCCGTCGGCGGTGGTGCGCACGTCCATCCGGCGGGCCGAAGCCGCGCGCGCACCGGACAACGCCGTCACCGTGGCGTCGAGATCCGCGCCGCATTCCAGCGCGACCGCGATCGCCGACAGCGCGTTGCCCACCTGGTGCTCGCCGTGGACGGCCAGACGCACCGGCGCGCTGCCCGCGGGCGTGTGCACGGTGAACGCGGCGCGGGCCTGATCGTCGAGGCGGATGTCGGTGGCACGGATGTCGGCGGTAGTGGACTGCCCGACCGTCACCACGCGCGCGGACGTGCGCGCGGCCATGGCGGCGACCTGGAGATCGTCGGCATTGAGCACGGCGAGCCCGGTCGGCGGCAGCGCCTCGACCAGTTCGCCTTTGGTTTTCGCGATGGCCTCGCGGCTACCGAACTCGCCCAGATGCGCGGTGCCGACATTGAGCACCACGCCGATGCTCGGTGGCGCGACCTCGGCCAGGGCGGCGATATGACCCGGCCCGCGCGCGGACAGCTCGAGCACGAGGAAACGGGTGCTCGCGTCGGCGCGCAGCGCGGTCCACGGATGACCGAGTTCGTTGTTGAACGAACCCGGCGGCGCCACCACCGGGCCCAGCGGAGCCAGCACGGCGGCCAGCAGATCCTTGGTCGAGGTCTTGCCGGACGAGCCGGTGACGCCGACGACGGTCAGCCCACCGTCGGCCAGGCGCGACACGCTCTCGCGCGCCAGCGCCGCCAGCGCGGTGAGCACGGCGGCGCCGGAACCGTCCGAATCGTGCGTCAGGGCAACCGAAGTCGACGGCATGGCGGCACGGTCCGGCGTGACCACGATGGCGGGAACGCCCACCGGCCGCGCCGCCAGTACCGCCACCGCGCCCGCGGCGACGGCCGCGCCGGCGTAGTCGTGCCCGTCGGCGCGCTCGCCCGGCAACGCCAGGAACAGATCGCCGGAATCGATGCGGCGCGAATCGAATTCGGCCGCGCCGGTCACTCGCACCTCCGGGTCGGCGACGTCGTGCAGCGTGCCGCCGACGACGTCCGCGATCTCCCGCAGTGTCATCTCGATCATGAAACCGTCAAGTCCTCCGCGTGGTTACCTTGCGGACTGCGTCTTTCCAATGCGGCCGCGAGGACGTCGCGGTCGTCGAACGGATGCTTCACGCCCTGGATCTCCTGCCCTGCCTCATGTCCCTTGCCCGCGACCAGCACCACGTCACCGGGGCGCGCCCAGTCCACCGCGGCCGCGATCGCTTCCGCCCGATCGCCGATCTCGCGCACTTCGCCGCGCTCGGCCTCGGGCACCTCGAGCGCACCCCAGCGCACGGCGGCGCGGATGGCCGCCGGGTCCTCGGTGCGCGGGTTGTCATCGGTGATGATCAGCAGATCGGCCCCCCGTGCGCCCGCCGCGCCCATCAGCGGCCGCTTGGCCGCGTCGCGGTCGCCGCCCGCGCCGACGACCACCGCGAGCCGTCCCCCGGTGTCCGCCGCGAGATGCCCACGCAGCGTGGCGATCACGGATTCCAGCGCGGCCGGCTTGTGCGCGTAGTCGACGATCGCCAGGAAGTCCTGTCCGCGTTCCACCCGCTGCATCCGGCCGGGCACGTCCACGGTCGCCAGCGCGGGCGCGGCGACCGACGGCTCGACTCCCGCTGCGGCGCACACGGCGACGGCGAGCAAGCCGTTGGCGATGTTGTAGTGGCCGGGAAGTCGCAGTCGCACAGCGACATCCCCCTGCGGACCGGACGCGATGAAGTCCTGTTCGCCGCCGTGCGCCGACACCGCGCCGGTGACGCTCCACGCGGCGGAACGGGTGGTCGACACGGTGACCGGGCGTGCGAGCCCGGCGGCCAGCCGTCGTCCCCACTCGTCGTCCACGCAGATCACTGCGGTGCGCGCCGCCACAGGCGAATCCGGCTCGAACAGTTTGCGTTTGGCGGCGAAGTAGTCCTCGAAGTCGGCGTGGAAATCCAGATGGTCCTGCGACAGATTGGTGAACGCGCCGACCGCGAACCGCACCCCGTCCACCCGGCCCAGCGCCAGCGCGTGGCTGGAAACCTCCATCACCACCGCGTCCACGCCCTGCTCGACCATGAGCGCGAACATCGCGTGCAGCTGTGGCGCCTCCGGGGTGGTCAGCGCGCTCGGCACCCGCCTGCCGCCGATCCTGGTCTCGATGGTGCCGATCAGCGCGGTGGACAGCCCCGCGGCGGCCAGTCCGGCCTCGACCAGATAGGAGGTCGTCGTCTTGCCGGAGGTTCCGGTGATCCCGACGATGCGCAGCCGCTCGGACGGGTTGCCGTAGATCGCCGCGGACAGCTCGCCGAGTACCGCCCTCGGGTTCTCCCGGATCAGGACCGGCACCTCGAGGGGGCCCGCCAGCTCCGCACCCGCCGCGTCGGTCAGCACCGCGACCGCGCCCCGCGCCACGGCGTCCGCCGCGAAACGCGCGCCGTGCGAGCGGGCGCCGGGCAGCGCGGCGAACAGATCGCCGGGCAGCACGGCATGGGAACGCTGCTCGATGCCGGTAACCGAGACGCCGTGCGCAGCCGTCGCGGGGCTCGTCGCCGCCCTGATGGCGGCGGCCAGCGACGCCAGCGGCGTCGACGGCGAATGCTCTGGCCGCAATGCGCGCGGTTGACCGGACTGCACAGAAACCAGGCTCCTTTCGGGGGCATCGATCGACGTGTCAGGTTACCGGCGACCGGTCACAGCGGGACCATGCGCCCCACCGCAAAGTCGGGTACCTCGCCCACCGCACCCTACGGGTTCACTCGCCCGGTCCGGAGCACGCCACGCGCCGGTCGGACGCCGCCGCGCGAGACCGCGCCGGGTACGGCGGATCGCCGATCCCCTCCGCTGCTCGAACACGTCGCCCACCTGCGGTTTCCTGTGCACAGTGCTGATGCCTTCCTACCCGATCACGCAGGTCTCACACCGCGGCAGCGGTCGGATCACCCTGCCTGCAGCACGAATCGCCGGGACGGCTGCGCCGACGGCGGAACGCGGTCCCGCTGCAGCGCCCAGGAGGCGATGTTGTGGAACAGCGGAGCCACCGACCCGCCACCGCTGCCGTCCGAACTGCGGATCGGGGCATCCAGCATGAGCCCGATCACGTAACGCGGATTGTCCGCGGGAACCATGCCGGCGAACGTGATCCAGAACGACGACGTGGAATAGCACCGGCAGTTCGGATCCACCTTCTGCGCGGTACCGGTCTTGCCCGCCACCTGGTAGCCCGTGATGGCCGCGGGCCATCCGGTGCCGTTCTGGTTCGCGTTCATCGGGTCGCGCTGCACGACCGCCTGGAACATCGTCCGCAACGTGGCCGCGGTCTGCGGGCTCACCACCCGCACCCCGTCCGGCTGGGTCTCCTCGGTACGGGTGCCGTCCGGCGCGACCTCGGCGCGGACGATACGGGGCGGGATACGGACACCGTCATTGGCGATCGCCTGGTACATACTGGCCATCTGCAAGGTGGTCATCGAAAGTCCTTGCCCAATGGGGAGATTCGCGAACGTACCGCCGGACCATTGATCGCGGTCGGGCATCAGTCCCGCGCTCTCCCCCGGCAGGCCGATGCCCGTGCGCTGGCCGAGCCCGAACCGGTGCGCCATGTCGGCGAAGCGATTCTCCCCCACCCGCTGTGCCAGCAGGAGTGTGCCCACGTTCGAGGATCGGCCGAAGATCCCTGTGGTGGTGTACGGCTCGACGTCGTGGGACCACGCGTCGTGCACGGTCACGCCCGACATCTGGATCGCGCTGGGAACCTGCACGACCTCGTCGGGGTCGGTCAAGCCGTACTCGATGGCCGCGGCCGCCGTGACGATCTTGTTCACCGAACCCGGCTCGAACACGTCCGTGACGGACGGATTGCTCAGATCGGCGCCCGCCCACTTCTGCGGTCCCAGCGCGGGGTTGAAGGTGTTGTCGTTGGCCATCGCCAGGACCTGTCCGGTCTTGGCGTCCAGGACGACGGCCGAAGCGGAGCCCGCACCGGAGACGTCCTTGGCCTGCTGGACCTGTTGTTGCACGTAGTACTGCAGGTCCGAATCCAAGGTGAGTTCGACGGCGGACCCGTTGACCGCGGGCTGTTCGTCCCGCCAGCTGCCCGGGATGACCGCGCCGTCGGAACCGCGATCGTAGGTGTGCGACCCGTCGGTACCGGCCAGCACCGAGTCCAGCGACGATTCCATCCCGACCTGTCCGTGGCCGTCCCAGCCGGTGGCGCCGACAACGTTCGCCGCCAGCGAGCCGCCGGGATACACCCGGATGCTCTGCTGCTCCGAGCCGACTTGGGAGAACTGCTCGGTGATCTCACCCGCGATTCGCGGATCGACATTGCGCGCCAAGTACACGAACGGCTCGTCGCTGCGCAGCTTCGCCAGCAGGTCCGCCTCCCCGGGCGCGTCCTTGCCCACCTTTTCGTGGATGGTGCGCGCGATGGCGCGCAGCCGTTCGTCCGGGTCCGGCGCCTTGTCGTTCTTTGCCTTGGCGTCCGCCAGCTCCTGGCGCACCCGGACCGGTTGGAAGGTCAAGGCTTTCGCGGAGATGGTGAACGCCAGCGACTTGCCATTGCGGTCGGTGATCGGTCCGCGGATCGCCGGGTCCGGTTGATGGGTGGTGCGCTGGCTGGCGGCCTGCGCCGACAGTCCCGGCGCCGCGACGCTCTGCACCCACAGCAGTTGCAGCGCGACCACGGCGAGCGCGACCAGCATGACCACCCGTCCGACGCCGAGGCGCAGCCGGAGCGGACCGTCCGGGACGGACACCGGGACCTGGCGGGGCCTGCCCGCGGCCCTGGGTGCGGAGGGTCCGCGGCGCCTGCGCTGCGCTTGCCTCGGGTGCGTCACCGCGGCACTCCGCCGGGTACGTCCTGCGGCTGTGACGCCTGCGGCACAGCCGCGTCCGTCTGTGGCTGCGATGCGCCGGCCGGTGGCGCCGCCGGTTCGGCGGACGGACCGGCCTGCGGCGGGTTGACCGCCGAAGGAGATGCCGGTGCCGGGTTCCCCGGTACGGGCGCCGCGTTCGCCTGAGCGCTGTTCTGCGGCCCGGTGTTCGGTCGTCCCTGCGCCGGGGCGCCGGGCGTGGTGGTCACCGGGATCACCCGTTCGCCCGTGGCCGCGCGCGACGGCGTAGGCGACGCGTTCAGCGGCGGCACCGGGGCGCCCTGGGCCGGGGTCGGCTTGCCGATCACCGTGACCGAGCCGTCCGGGCCGACGAGCAGGCGGGCCGGGTCCTTGGCCGGGATCATGCCGAGTTCCCGCGCTCGCGCGGCCAGCTCGGGCGCCGAATCGGCGGCCTCCACCTCGCGCTGCAGCGCGGCGCGCTCGTCGGCCAGTCGCCGGTTGGTGGCCCGTGCGTCGCCGAGCTGGTAGCTGTCCTCGGCGGCGCGGGTGGTCAGCAGCAGGGTGAGCGCCAGACCGCAGCCGAGCAGCGCGATGAGCGCGGTGACGAAGGGGATGCGCGCCGCCATCGCCGAGCGCCGCACGGCAGGCAGAAAGGCGCTTTCCGAGCCGTTCTCGGCGCGCATCCGCCGCCGCGCGTAGGCACGCTGCGCCGCACCGGATTTCACCCGCTCGGCATCCTGGACCCGCCGGGCGACCCGGCCCGGCGCTTCGACGGTCCGTGTCCGCACGCTCATCGGTTCCCCTCCTCTGCGCGATGATTCGTCATCGCGCCTCCTGGATCCGCTCCGCGGCACGCATCCGGACCGGCGTCGCCCGCGGGTTCTCCTCGATCTCCTGTTCGGTCGCCTTCTCGGCGCCGCGGGTCAGCAGCCGGAACTCCGGTCCCATGCCGGGCAGTTCGACCGGCAGGTCGATCGGAGTCCTGGACGTGGTGCGCGCGGCGAACTCCTGCTTGACCACTTTGTCCTCCAGCGATTGGTAGGACATCACGACGATGCGTCCGCCGACACGCAGCGCGTCGAGCGCCGCGGGCAGCGCGGCCCGCAGCGAATCGAGTTCTCGGTTGACCTCCACCCGCAGCGCCTGGAAGGTGCGCTTGGCCGGATGCCCACCGGTGCGGCGGGTGGCCGCGGGGATCGTGGCGTACAGCAGTTCCACCAGTTCGGCGCTGGTGGTGAACGGCTTGATCTGGCGACGCCGGACCACCTCGGCGGCGATCCGGCTCGCGAAACGCTCCTCGCCGTAGGTCTTCAGCACCCGGGCCAGATCGCCGTGGCTGTAGGTGTTGAGCACGTCGGCGGCGGTGGGTCCGCTGGTCGGATCCATCCGCATGTCCAGCGGGGCGTCGACCGAGTAGGCGAAGCCGCGGTCGGCCTCGTCCAACTGCATCGACGAGACACCCAAGTCCATGAGGATCGCCGAGACCGATCCGGTGGCGGGCAGTCCCGCTTCGGTCAGCGCGTCGGCGATGCCGTCATAGCGGGTGTGCACCAACGTGATACGGTCCGCGAATGGCTCGAGCCGTTCGCCGGCCAGTTTCAACGCGGTGGTGTCGCGGTCCAGCCCGACCAGACGGATGTGCGGGTAGGTGCGCAGGAAGTGCTCGGCGTGACCGCCGAGGCCGAGAGTGGCGTCGACGTAGACCGCGCCGGGCTCGGACAGAGCCGGACCGAGCAACGCGTCGGCCCGTTCGAGCAGAACCGGAACATGGCGGGGGCCGCGCTGTTCACGGTTCACCTCGACCTCCCGGAGTCTGCCTCGCGTCGTCGCGCACCGCACACGGGTCGCCTTGATACACAGTGCTTTCGATACGGATACGGCTTTCGATACGGATACGAATGCCCCGTGGTCTCTGACCGAACTTCGGCACCTGGCGTCGGGGAAGTACGTCAGGGTCCGCGTCCGGGCAGAGACCGCGCGGCACTCGTTCGCCCGCGGCTAGAAGATTCCGCCCAGCGACTCGTCTCTGGCTTGCGAGAAGTCCTCCTCGTGCTCGGCGAGGTAGGACTCCCACGCCTGCTTATCCCATATCTCCAGGAAGTCGACCGAGCCGATCACCACGCAATCCCGTTTCAGGTTGGCGTAGCGACGGTGGTCGGCCGACAACACGATCCGGCCCTGCGCGTCCGGACGCTGTTCGTCCGTTCCGGCCGCGAGTGCCCGGACGAACGCCCGAGCCTGCGGGTTGCTTCGAGACGCGGCCGCGGCCCGCCGGGCGAGCGCGGTGAACTCTTCCTTCGGGTACACGGCAAGGCTGTGGTCCTGACCCTTCGTGACCATCAACCCTCCCGCCAGATCGTCTCGAAACTTCGCAGGCAACGTGAGTCGCCCTTTGTCGTCCAAGCGAGGTGTGTAGGTACCGAGAAACATCTCGATACCTCCCTAGTCGATCACCTCGCTGGTCGGCCCTTCCGTACTGCGCGCTCCACATTACCCCACTTTCCCCCACTTTCAATCGAAACAGGCGGTGATCTGGCTCCCGACCCAGACGATTCCCCAGGTCATCCCAGCTATCACCGCCGTGGAGAACTTTTCACGAGTTCTGCCGACACGCGCCGCCCCCTGGGACAAACGCCCGAAAACACCCAGCAAACGCCCTGATCCGCCGGGCGCGGACCGCTACGGGCGGCCTGGTGGGGGAAGTTTGTGGGGAGGTGTGGGGAAGCGGGAAGTCCCGCCCGAAGATCATCCGCGCGGCCGGTTTCCACACGCATGAGACGGCGACGCCGCACCATCGCGGTGCGGCGTCGCCGTCTGTGCTGAAGTTGTCAGGCTACGGGCGAGCTATTCTTGCTCGAACCGTCGCCGGAAGCGGTCTTCCATGCGCTCGGAGAAGCCACCGGACTTGCGCTGGCGTCCACGTCCGCCCGAGCCGCCGCCCGAGGAGGTGTCGCCACCGCCGGACCGGTCGTTCTTGGCGGCATTCTTGGAAGTGCCCAGTAGCAGGAGCACGCCCGCACCGAACATGACGATGAACCCGATCAGGCTGATGATCGGGAAGCCGCCGGGCTTCACGGGCGCTGCGATTCCCGCGACGAGGAGAAAGAGGCCGAGGACGAACAACGCCGCGGCCTGGAGTCTGCGACGACTCGAGGTCGAACGTAGCCGTCCGCCGCGGACGGACGAGGCGAATTTGGGATCCTCAGCATAGAGAGCGCTCTCGATCTGTTCGAGCATGCGCTGCTCGTGCTCGGAGAGTGGCACGGTACCTCCCCCGGCACTAGGACGTGGCTGTCGCCTCCGGGTAGGCGACAGATAGCCGACCTTGGCGGCTATCTGACACCAATGATACGAGTTCGATCAGGGCCAGACCACCTTATGGGCGCAGTCGGACGTAGTCCGTCGACGATAACTCAAGCGGTCATGCCGCCGGTCCAGCCCGGCGCGGGTCGCAGCCGGGCCGACGCCGAGAGGAGATCTTCCACGTCATGGAGGAATGCCCCCACCCGGGAAGCGAACTCGTCGGCCTCGTGATCGTCGACATTCCGGTCCAGACCCGCCTCCAGCGCGGCCCGGATCTCCGAGCGCGCGCTGAAGTAGTCGGCCCACATCACGAACTCGGGCGCGGCGCGCTGCAGGAGTACCCACGCGTTGCGCGAGCGCGCCCGGGGCGCCGCGTCGGCGCCCGTGAGCGCGAGCACCGCGCCCGCACCACGCAGCGCGGCCAGGTAGGCGGTGCGGAACCGCTCCCGCGGATCTCGTTCCCCCGCCGCTTGCATGAGCAAACCGTCCGCCCGCTCCAGCAGCTTGCCGGCCCGGCCGGGCTGCCCCGGGTGTTCCACTCGACCAGACATCGCCGTCCCTCCACTTCGCGCACCCTGGTCCGCGTTCGCACTGGAGACGGCGTGCCACACCGCATTCCAGCACCGCTCGGACCGAACAGGTATTCGAACGTTTGAATTGAGCTTGAATATAGAGACGCCCACCGACAAACTTCCGCGTCCGCGCGACCGACGAGAGCCATGACCGCCGTCAAGCCCAATCACACTCCCGCACCCGCCGTCGTCGACCTCTCGGTGGCGGCGCTGCGCTCCCGGCTGCACGACGCGCTGGCGGTCTACGTCGCGGCGATGGACTATCCGCGCGGCACCGAGCACCATCGCGCTCCGATGTGGACCGAGCACACCACCCGGCCCGGCTGGCAGGCCGTCGCCGCGATGGTGCCCGACGACTCGGGCCGGATCGATCTGCGCAGCGCGCCCATCGTGGCAATCGCCTACGGCTACCGCGGCGCCGCCCACCAGTGGTGGCACCAGCAGGTGCACAGCGGAATGCGACGCTCGGGCTGGCCGGAGCACTCCGCGCGCGAACTGCTCTCGGACTATTTCGAGCTGACCGAACTGCATGTGCATCCCACCGCGCAGGGCCGCGGCATCGGCGCCACGCTGCTGGAACGATTGCTGCGCGACCGGACCGAGCGCGCCGTGCTGCTGTCGACCCCCGAGGTCGACGGCGAGGACAACCGCGCCTGGCGGCTGTACCGCAGGGAAGGATTCACCGACGTGGTCCGCAACTTCGTGTTCGCCGGCGACAACCGGCCGTTCGCGATCCTCGGCCGGCGGCTGCCGCTATGAGGGTGACGTGTCGGTAGTCGTCGTCGGCTCGGGGCACAACGCTCTGGTCGCCGCGTGCTACCTGGCCCGCGCCGGGCACGCGGTCGACGTGCTCGAACGCGACGACGTGCTCGGCGGCGCGGTGTCGACGGTCGAGCGGTTCCCCGGCCATCGGGTCGATCGCGGCTCCTCGGCGCACATCATGATCCGCCACACCGGCATCATCGAGGAGCTGGAGCTCGACCGCTTCGGGCTGCGCTACATCGACTGCGACCCATGGGGATTCACACCCGCGTGGGCAGGCCACCCGGCCATCGTGTTCCACCGTGACCTGGACGCGACGTGCGCGTCGATCGCGGCGGCCTGCGGCCCGCGGGACGCGGCGGCGTATCGCCGGTTCGTCCAGGTATGGGGTCCGCGCAGCGCCCGCGTCATGCGTGCGTTCGGTGGCGGGCCCACGCCGGGCAGGCTGGTGCGGTCGTTCTGGGGGCTGGACGCGAAAGGCGGCGGGAGCGCGCTGTCGCGTGAGTTCCTGCAATCCGGAGACGCGTTGCTGGACACCTTCTTCGAGGACGAACGGCTGAAAGCGTCGCTGGCCTGGTTCGGCGCGCAATCCGGTCCGCCGATGTCGGAGCCGGGCACGGCGCCGATGGTCGGCTTCGCCGCGCTTCTGCACACGCTGCCACCGGGCCGCGCCGTTGGCGGCAGTGGTGCACTGACCGAGGCCCTGGTCGCGCGGCTGCGATCCGACGGCGGGGTGGTGCACGCGAACGACGCGGTGACCGCTCTGCAGCGCGTAGACGACGGCTGGCGCGTGCGCACCGCGTCGGGCCGAGAACTGCGCGCCGACATCGTGATCGCGGGCACCCACGTGCTCACCACGCTGGATCTGCTGCGCGACGGCGGGTTCGACGCAGCCCGGCTGGACGACTGGCGGCGGCGCATCCGGGTCGGTCCCGGTATCGGGATGGTGGTGCGGGTCGCCGCCGAGGCGCTGCCGCGCTACCCGGGCAGCCCGATCGAGGACTCCGCTCACGGCCTGCAATTCCTGGTGTCCGATCGAGCGCACCTGCGCCGCGCGCATGGCGCGGCGCTGGCGGGGGAGCTGCCACCACGGCCGGTGGTGCTGGCGATGAGCTTCACCGCGCTGGATCCGACCATCGCGCCGCCGGGCGAGCACCAGCTGTCGCTGTGGGCGCAGTGGCATCCGTACCGGCTGGCGGACGGCCGCGACTGGGCCGCGCTCGCGGAGCGGGAGGGCGATCGGATCATCGCCGAAGTCGATTCCTACGCACCCGGTTTCGCCGACGCGGTGCTGCGCAGGCACGTGCAGACGCCGGTGGACCTGGAGCGCGAACTCGGGCTCGTCGGCGGCAACGTCATGCACGTGGAGATGTCACTGGACCAGATGATGCTGTGGCGTCCGCTGCCGGAACTGTCCCGGCAGCGGGTGCCCGGCGCGCCGGGACTGTATCTGACCGGCGCGTCCACTCATCCCGGTGGCGGCGTCTCCGGGGCGAGCGGCCGCACCGCCGCCCGGCTCGCGCTGCGCGACCTGCGCCGGCACCGGCGTCCGCGGTGGTTCGGGCGATGACCGGCTCGGGCGACTCGCCGCACCACACCGCAGCGACGCGCGAACACCCCCGCACCATCGACGCCGACGTCCGCGGTGGTTCGGCGATGACGCACCAGGATGACCCACCGCACGCAGCGGCAGGCCGGACCGAACCGACACACGAACACCTCACACCATCGCTGCCGACGTCCACGGTTCGGGCGACGCACCAGGATGACCCACCGCACGCAGCGGCAGGCCGGACCGAACCGACACACGAACGCCCCGCACAAACCGCCGAGCATCCCGCAGGCTGGTTCCGCTCCGGGCGGTTTCTCCTACCGGTGTTCCTAGTCGCGCTGACGGTTGTCGCCCAGATCGGTTATCCGCTCACCGTGGGCGGCGCGCGCGACCGGATCACCGCCGTGGTCGTGCTGCTTTCCGCCGGTGCCGCGCTGGCGCATGCGACCGCGACCAGGGGAATCCGGTATGCCCTCGGCTTTCTGGCGCTCGTCTCCGGCATCGGGCTGCTGGCCGAGGTGATCGGCACGGCGACGGGCGTGCCGTTCGGCTGCTACGCCTACGCGGCCGATCGGCTCGGTCCCGCGCTGCTGGACGTGCCGTTGATCGTCGCGCTGGCCTGGACCGGCGGGATGTATCCGGTGTGGGTGGTGGCCGGGATGGTGTCGCGACGCACGTCGTCGCGGATCGCGCTGACCGCGATCGGCGCGGTGGGCTGGGATCTGTTCCTGGATCCGCAGATGGTCGCCGACGGGCAGTGGACCTGGTGCGACACCGGCTCCGGCCTGCCCGGGCTGACGCAGATTCCGTACACGAACTATCTGGGTTGGTTCGGTGTCGCGCTCGTGATGGCGGCATTGCTGGCGGTCTGGGAACACGCGGCGCCCGATCCTGTTCCGTCGCGGCGGCCCAGCGGCCGCGCGGGCGAGCTCGCCGTGCCGGTCGCGCTGTTCCTGTGGACCTGGCTGGGGTCGGCGCTGGCCCATGCCGCGTTCCTCGGCCTGCCGTCGTCCGCGGGTTACGGCCTGGTCGGGATGGGTGTGCTCGGCGTGCCCCTGCTGGCCGTCTCGACTCGCGCGCGGCGCTGACCAGGCCCGGCCCGCTCGCTGCGGCAGGTGGATCCCCGCCCATGACCGCAGCGCCGCCGAGCGAGCAAGCAGAACGCCGGGCCGGACGGAGCACGGCTTGCGGCGACACACGCCCGTCCTCGGGCCACTGTCCGGCCGACGCGCGTCCCGACTGGCGCGTTTCATTCCGGACCGATGGCCTGGCACGATGTCACCCGTGCAGCCGAGTCCCGTCACCACGATGCCCGATGCCCCGGATCGCCCGCAACGCGGCCGCCCACGCCGCGGCGTGCGGGTCGCGGCGGCCGTCCTGCTGGCGGCGTTGCTGGTCCCGGTGCTCGCGAGTTGCCTGCGGGTGCAGGTGTCGATGGGCCTGTCGTCCAACGACCGGGTGTCCGGACGGATCGTCGCCGCCGTGGTGCCCACCGGCTCCGACGACAAGGGTCCGCAGCTCAAGGCGCCCGAATCGCTGGCGGCGAAGGTGCGGGTGGAGCCGTACGCGCAAGACGGATACTCGGGCAGCCAGGTGTTCTTCGAGGACTTGTCGTTCGGCGAGGTGCAACAGCTGGGGCAGCTGTCCGAGCAGACCCAGGGCATGTTCCAGTTGCAGTTCCAGCGCACCGGCGACCTGGTCAGCCTGACCGGCCGGGTCGACCTGAAATCCGTTCCGCCGCACGGCTCCGACGTGCAGTTCACCATCGCGTTCCCGGCCCGGGTCGCGAAGACCAATGGCAGCCGCGAGGGCGACAACGTCGTCTCCTGGAAGCTGCCGCCCGGCGACGTCTCCACGCTCCGGGCCGAGGTCAGCTACGCCGACCCGAATACACGCTCGTTCGCGGGCTGGGCCGGCATCGTCGGCGGCATCACCCTCGCGGTGGCCGCCATCATCGCCGCCTTGGCGTACCTGGACCGCAACCCCGCCCCGCCCGGCGCGCCGGAAGGGTTCTCCCTGAACCGCTGGTGGCGCTCGGTAACGCAGAATCGCTGAGCGGACGGTCGGTGCGCCGGGATAGCGTGGCGCCCATGGTGAGTGCCGATAGGCCGAAAACGTTGCGCGCGAACTCCATCCTGCCCACCTGCGCCACGGCGCTTGCGGTGCTGGGCGCCGGTGTCGCGCTATACAACCGGTTCACCGTGCCGCGGCTGGCGAACACGCCGACCACGGTGATCGAACCGGTCACCGTCTGCGTCCCGGCGCGCGACGAGGCGGACCGGCTACCTGATCTGATCGCCGATCTGCGCGCCCAGCTGGGCGTTCCGCGGTTGGCGGTGCGCATCCTCGACGACGGGTCCACCGACGACACCTCCGCCGCCGCACGCGCGGCGATCGATGGCGATCCCCGATTCAGCTTGCTGCGCACCGAGTCCGACCCCGACCCCGGCTGGACCGGCAAGGCGGCGGCCTGCGTGCGGCTGGCCGAGGGTGTGGCGACGCCGGTGCTGGTCTTCCTGGACGCCGATGTGCGCTTGGCCCCGACGGCTCTCGCGGCGGCGGTGGGCGCTCTGCGCACAGGTGGCGTCGCGTTGGTCTCGCCGTGGCCGCACCAGCTGGCCGGGTCGGCGGCCGAGGCAGTGGTGCAGCCCCTGCTGTGCTGGTCGTGGGCCTCGACGCTGCCGATCAACGCCGCCGATCGGAGCCTGCGCCCGTCCACGGCGGTGGCCTGCGGCCAATTCCTCGTGTTCGACAACGCCGCGTACCGCGCGGTGGGTGGCCACGCCGCGGTGGCCGGGAGCGTCACCGAGGACCTCGAGATCGCACGCACGCTGCGCCGGGCCGGTCACTTCACGGCTTTGGCGGCGGCGGGGCCGCTCGCGCGAACCAGGATGTACCGCGGCGCGAGCGAGCTGGACGCGGGCTACACCCGCTGGCTCTGGTCGGCCTACGACGGCACGATAACGGGCGGGGCCGCGGTGGGAGCGCTTGCTGCCCTTGTCTATTGGCTGCCGCCCGCCGCCGCCGTGCTCGGCAGCGGCCCGGTCCGGCGGAGCGGCCTGCTCGGCTATCTCGCCGCCGTCGCGGGCCGGCTGCTGGCCCGCTCGACGGAAACCGGGGGACCGCTCCGGTACACGGATGTCCTTGCCGCCCTGACACATCCGCTGTCGGTGGGCGCGTACCTGCTGCTGTGGGCGCGTTCGCACCGTGCCCGCCGCCGGGGCACGGTGCGCTGGAAAGGTCGCCCTCTGGAATAGCGCTCACGACTGCGTCTTACTGGCGCTCGACTCCGTCGTGCGCGAGTGCACGCTATGTTATCGGCTCACTCGCCGACGCTCGCTCATGCCGCGCCTCCCTGACGCTCAGCTCCGGCACGAGCGAGAGCTCGGCTGTATCCATCTGTTCGCTCGCTGACGCTCCCTGACGACCGTGCCCCGGCGACCGACGCCATGGTCAGCGCGAGGGTTGCCGACCGAATGTCATGGCACGGTGGTTATTCCGACCGTCGGCAGGAAGTGGCAGGACTTGGCGCCGTTCTGGACCGTGCCGAACACCGCGGCGAGCACGGTGCCACGGCCGGTGTCCACCGGGACCGCGCGCACGCCGCCCATCGGAAGCGACGCGAAGAGGAAGTCCCGGATCGCCTGCTCCGCGGCGGGCCGCAGCTCCGGCGGAACGGCGGCGGGGATCATCGCGCGGGCGACCTCCGACAGCGGCCCCATGCTGGCCGTGCCGCTGCGCCCGGTGTTCAGGTTGACCCAGGCGACCTGCATGCCCGCGGTGTTCGAACCGTCCGCCCCGAGCCCGTAGGGCACGAAGGTGAACATGGCCTGCCCCGCCTTGACGGCGTTGAGGTCGAGGCCGGGAATCTGCACGGTGTTCTTCGGCCACGGACCCGGAATGGAGCCGGCCACCGCGGGCGCAAGGCCGAGGGTCGTGTTGTCGAGGCACAACGCCGCCGCGGCCGGATACAGGAACGGCTCGATGCCGAGCGTGCGGAGCGCGTTGACCGCGGAATTGTAGATGCCCCACAGGTCACCGGGCGCGGCGGTCTGCGTGGTGTGGTCGGAGAATGCGGGAGCCGGGACGTCCGGGGCCGCGAGCGCGGCGCCCGGTCCCGCGAGCGCGAGAGCGACCGAGCCGGTCGCGACAACGGACAACATGGTCAGACGGCGCAACATGATCACGAAACCTCCTCATCGGCGGAACGATCGAGGGGCACAGTACTCCGGCAAACGCAGTCAACAGCCGATATTGCGAACAGCAATTTCGGAGCAGTCCAGTTTGCCCGGATCGGATCGACGGCGCTGATTCGACCCGGCGGGCGAGCCGTATGCTGCACCGGGCCGCCACTGTTCGGCGCCACGCACCCGTCCGGCGATGACGCGACGCCAACCGCTGCCGGATCGATCCGGCAGCGCACGCCTGGCTACTACAAATATCCGATGAATCCGGGCGCTACAAGATCTCCGCTCACGGTGATTACTTCTCTTGTCCAGGGGTTCGCTTGCTGGGCATCATGATTCGGCTCGACCCCGACATCGGCTGACGGGGGCCGGCACCAACCATCCAGAGCGACCGAGAGACCTGGCTCGTCGACGTCGCAGCAACCCCCCGGTCACCGGGTGCGGGTGCTTCCGCCGGGACCGATGGAGGAACCGAAGTGATCATCGACGACCCGCCATGGCGTGAGCGCAGCACACCCGCCCTCGCTCGCGGGGGTGAAACGCCCACCGTGGCCAAGACCCGCCATCCCTGGCGATGGGTGGTCAGTGCTGTCGCCCTGATCCTGCTGGCCCAGTTCGCGCACGGCCTCGCCACCAATCCCGGCTGGGACTGGCCGACGTTCGCGCGGTACATCACGGCGAAATCGGTGCTGGCGGCATTGCGGGTGACCTTGGAGCTCACCGTGTGGGGCACCGCGCTGGGGTTCCTGCTCGGTACCGCGCTCGCGGTCGCCCGGCTGTCGAACAATCCGGTGCTGCGGGTGATCTCGTGGGTCTACATCTGGGCGTTCCGTTCCATCCCGTTGATCGTGCAGCTGCTGTTCTGGTTCAACATCGCCTACCTGTACCAGACGCTCTCGGTGGGCATCCCGTTCGGCCCGGCGCTGTTCACCTTCGAGGTGAACGGCGTGATCAGCGGCTTCACCGCCGCCGTGATCGGCCTGGCTCTGCACCAGGCGGCGTATTCCGCCGAAATCATTCGCGCCGGATTCATCTCGGTAGACGCGGGCCAGCTGGAAGCCGCCGCCGCGCTGGGGATCCCCCGGCTGCGGCAGTTCCGCACCGTGGTGGTCCCGCAGGCGATGCGCTCGATCCTGCCGAACGCGACCAACGAGGTGATCAGCCTGTTCAAGGGCACCTCGATCGTGTCGGTGATGGCGATCGCGGAGCTGTTCTACCAGGTCCAGGTGATCTACGGGCGCAACGGGCGAGTGGTGCCGCTGCTGATGGTCGCGACGGTCTGGTACATCGTGCTCACCACCGTGCTCTCGGTGGCGCAGTACTACATCGAGCGCCACTACGCCAAAGGCGCGCACCGCACCCCGCCGCCGACGCCGCTCCAGCGCACGTGGCGGAAGCTGCGGGAAGTCGCCGAGATCGGCTCCGCCGCACCGCGCGGAGCGACCCGATGACCGTCACGCCCGCCGTCGAGGTTCGCGGCGTCCGGAAATCCTATGGCATGCATCAGGTTCTGCGCGGCATCGATCTGACCGTGCGCTCCGGCGAGGTCGTCGCGGTGATCGGCCCGTCCGGCTCCGGTAAGTCGACCCTGCTGCGCGTGGTGAATCACCTGGAATCGCTGGACGCGGGCACCGTGCGTATCGACGGCGAGCTGATCGGATACCGCCTGCGCCGCAACCGGCTGCACGCGCTGCCGGATCGGGAGGTGCGCGAGCAGCGCTCCCGGATCGGATTCGTCTTCCAGCAGTTCAATCTGTTCCCGCACCTGACGGTGCTCGGCAACGTGACGCTCGCGCCGCTTTCCGCGCAGCGACGTGACCGCGCCGAAGTCGAGCGGGAGGCCATGGACCTGCTCGAGCGCGTCGGCATCGGACAGCTCGCCGATGCCTATCCACGAAGGCTGTCCGGCGGGCAGCAGCAACGCGTGGCCATCGCCAGGGCGCTGGCGCTGCGGCCGCGCGTGATCCTGTTCGACGAGCCGACCTCCGCGCTGGACCCGGAGCTGGTCGGCGAGGTGCTCGACGTGATCCGCGACCTCGCGCACGGCGGCACCGCCCTCGTGATCGTCACGCACGAAATCGGTTTCGCTCGTGAAGTCGCCGACACCGTGGTGTTCCTCGACGAGGGCGTCATCGTCGAGCAGGGCCCGCCCTCGGTGGTCCTCGTCCAGCCCGAACACCCGCGCACCCGCGCCTTCCTTTCCCGAGTCCGCTGATGAACAGGTATCCGATGAAGCTTTCCACCCTGGTCACCGCCGCCGCGACCGCGGTCGTGCTGCTGGCGACCGGCTGCACCGAACCCGAGGCGGATTCCGCCGCGCAGCCCGCAGGGTCGATCACCTTCGATCTGTCCCCCGCCCAGCCCGGTCGCGTCCGGGCCGCGAAGGTCGACGCCATCGCCGCGGAAGTGCCGCAGGCGATCCGCGATCGCGGCACGCTGATCGTGACCGGCGCGGCCGGCGCCGCGCCGCCGCTGCGGTTCTACGCCACCGACGACAAGACCGTGGTCGGCTCCGAAGTCGACTTCGCCTCGCTGATCGCCGACATCCTCGGCCTGCGACTCGACGCGCAGGTGGCGGATTGGTCGCAGAACTTCGTGCGGGTGGACTCGGGCGAGGTGGACGCGTTCGTCTCCAACGTGACCGTCACGGAGGAGCGCAAGGAGAAGTACGACTTCGCGACCTACCGCAAGGACAACGTCGCTCTGGAGGTGCCGATCCAGAGCACGCTGGAGTACTCCGGCCGTACCAGCTTGGCGGGCAAGCGGATCGGCGTGGGCAGCGGCACCAACCAGGAACAGTTGCTGGTCAAGTGGAACGAGCAGAACCGGGCCGAGGGCCTTCCGCCGATCGACATCGCCTACTTCCAGCAGACCACCGACTACTACCTGGCGCTGGCCTCGCAGCGGTTGGACGGCTATCTCGGCCCCAACCCGACCGCGATCTACCACGCGGCCACCGCGAAGCAGACCAAGATCGTGGGCACCTTCTCCGGCGCGGGCGAGGCGCTGCAAGGCGAGATCGCGGTGCTCACCAAGAAGGACAACGGCCTGATCAGGGCGGTGCAGCACGCGCTGGCCCACGCCATCGAGCACGGCACCTACCAGCAGGTGATCGACCGCTGGGGGTTGCACAGCGAGACGGTCGCCGAGTCGCGGATCAACCCGCCCGGCCTGCCGAAGAAGCGGTGAGCCGGTGACCAAGCAGCTTTCGACCGCGACACTGCGCGTACACCGGGTGGCCCAGGACGACCCGCTGGCCGCACCCCTGCTGGCCGAACTCGCGCTCGAATACAGCAGCCGCTACGGCGGTACGCCCGGCGAAGTGCACGCCTCGCTGCGCGAGCACCCGGCCACGGCGTTCGCGCCGCCGCACGGCGCCCTGCTGGTCGTCACCCGGGACGGGGAGGCGGTGGCGGGCGGCGCGTTTCAGCGCTTCGACGCGCGGACCGCGGAGCTGAAACGGATCTGGACCTCCCGCGAGCACCGCAGGCAGGGGCTCGGGCGGTTCGTGCTCGACCAGCTGGAGGCCGAGATCACCCGCCGCGGCTACCGGCGCGTCTACCTGACCACCGGACCGCGCCAGCCCGAAGCCGTCGGTCTCTACCTCGCGGCGGGCTACCTCCCGCTCTACGACCCGGACCTGCCCGCGGAACAGATCGGGCCGCACCCGTTCGAAAAACACCTGCCCGCCGCCAGTTTCGGAGCGACCGCATGAAGTTCCTGCTGTTCACCCTCGTCACCCGGGTACCGGACCCACGGACCGGCCGCCTGCCCGGTACCCGCGAGCGCCTGCGTGATGTCGTCGGCCAGGCGCGACTGGCCGAAGAGCTGGGCTACGACGGGTTCGCCGTCGGCGAGCGGCACGAGGACCCGTTCCTGTCCGCCGCGCCGCCGGTGCTCCTCGCCCATCTGGCCGCCGTGACCTCGCGGATCACGCTGTTCACCGCGGTGACCACGCTGAGCCTGCTCGACCCGGTGCGCGCCTTCGAGGACTACTCGACGCTGGACAACCTCGCCGGCGGCCGGCTGGAGCTGATCATCGGCAAGGGCAACGGCGCCGCGCAGGCGCAGCTGTTCCACGTCACCCCCGACGACCAGTGGGATCGCAATCGCGAAGGCTACGAGCTGCTGCGGGCACTGTGGGACAGCGACAGCGTCACCTGGTCCGGTCGGTTCCGTCCGCCGCTACGCGAGGCCAAGGCGCTGCCGCGGCCGTTGCAGCCGAAGATCCGGATCTGGCACGGCAGCGCGACCAGCCGCGAGTCGGTGGAACTGGCCGCGCGCCACGGTGATCCGCTGTTCTCGGCGAACGTCACCAATCCGATCGAGCCCTACGCCGAGCTGGTGCGCCACTACCGGGAGCGCTGGGCGTTCTACGGCAACGACCCAGCCGACGCGCTCGTCGGAGCGGGCACCGCCGGATTCCAGGTGGCCCGCACCTCGCAGGAGGCGCGGACGGCTTTCGCGCCGATCTTCCAGGCGCGACTGGCCTTGGCGCGCAAGCTCGGGCTGCCCGTCGTGTTCGAGACCCTGGACGACTTCGTGACGCGCAGCTCGGCGTTGATCGGCAGCCCCGAGCAGGTGATCGACAAGGTCGGCCGCCAGCACGAGCGGCTCGGCCACGAGGTGATCCATCTGTCCGCCGAACGCGACGGGCGCCCCGAACGGCAGTACCTGGACGGCCTGGAGCTGTTCCAGGCCGAGGTGGCGCCCGAACTGCGCCGCCGCATTCCCAGCCGGCCGTTGGCGACCGGCATCGCCGACGCCGATCCCGAACCGGGCGAGGAGCTCGCCCACACCGAAGTATCTGGAGTTGCCCCGTGAACCGATCCCGTCACCGAATCCTCGCGCTGGCAGGCGCGCTCGCCGCGGCCACCACGGTGGCCGCCTGCGGCAGTGATTCGGCCGCGCCCGGCGACGCGGGCCCGCCCCAGCCCGGCGGCACCATGCGCTACGGCTTGTCCCAGGCGCCGACCTGCTCGGACCCGGCGCAGGCTGGTACCAACCAGACCATCTACGTGGCCCGGCAGATCGTCGATTCGCTGACCGACCAGGATCCGGCCACCGGCGAGCTGAAGCCGTGGCTGGCACAACGCTGGGAGGTGAGCCCGGACGCGAAGGTGTTCACCTTCCACCTGGCCGACGGCGTCACTTTCAGCGACGGCACGCCGCTCACCGCGGACTCGGTGCGCAATACGTTCGACTCGATCATCGAGCTCGGTTCCGGCAAAGCACCGCTGGGCAGCAGCTACCTCACCAACTACGTCGGTACCACCGCCGTCGACCGGCGCACCGCGCGGGTGGAGTTCAGTAAGCCCAACGCGCAGTTCCTGCAGGCGTCCTCGACCACGCAGCTCGGCATCCTGGCCGATGTCACCACGGCCAAGCCCGCCGAGCAGCGCTGCCTCGGCGACAACGTGGGCAGCGGTCCGTTCACCTATGCGTCCTACCGCCAGGACGCGGCGGTGACGCTGGCCAAGCGCACCGGCTACGGCTGGGGATCGGCGGTGTTCGCGCACCGCGGCGAGGCCTACCTCGACAAGATCGAGTTCACCGTGGTGCCGGAATCCGGCGTGCGCACCGGCAGTCTCGCCTCCGGGCAGCTGGACGCGATCAGCGACGCGCTGCCGCAGGACGCGCCACAGATCGAAGCCGGGGGCGGACGGGTGCTCAGCACCGCCAATCCCGGCGTGCCGTTCGGGTTCCAGCCCAACGTCACTCGCGGACCGCTGCGCGATCCGGCGGTGCGCCAGGCGCTGCTGCCCGCCATCGACCGCAAACAACTGGTGGACACCGTGCTCGGTCCCCAGTTCAAGCCCGCGACCAGCACGCTGGCCAGTAAGACCCCCGGCTATACCGATCTCTCGGCGCGCCTGGCCTACGATCCGGGCAAGGCGCGCGGCATCCTCGACCAAGCGGGTTGGGTACCCGGCGCGGACGGCATCCGGGCGAAGAACGGTGAGCGCCTGTCGTTCTCGGTGCTCTTCAGCCAGGTCTTCGCCGGCAACCAGGCGATCATCGAGCTGGTGCAGCAGCAGCTGCGGCAGGTCGGCGTCGAGCTGAAGCTGGATCTGGTGTCGGCCGCGGAGACCACGGCGCGGCAGAACGCCAAGAACTTCGACACCGCCTATTACAACAGCACCCGCGCCGACGGCGACATCCTGCGCACCTCGTTCGCGGTCGACGGCCGCAACCTCAATGCCCGCGAGCCGATTCCCGCGCTGGACGACGCGCTGACCGGGCAACTGAGCACCGTGGACACCGCGGCGCGCAACGCGCTGATCCGCACCGCGCAACAGCAGATACTCGACGCGGGCTTGTGGATCCCGACCGTCGAGCTGTCCCAGGCGATCGGGGCCGGGGCGAACACGCACGATCTGAAGTTCGAAGCCTCGGCGCGGCTGCAGTTCTTCGACACCTGGCTGAGCGGGCGGTAGCCCATGGCGCGCTATCTGGTCCTGCGGGCGCTGCAGGCGATCTGGGTGCTGTGGGCGGCGTTCACGCTGTCGTTCGTGGTGTTGTACCTGCTGCCCGCCGACCCGGTCTCGATCGCGGCCGACGGTGGCGGCGCGGGCACGCCGGTGGACAAGGCCGCCATCGCCGAGCTGCAAGCGCGCTACGGGCTGGATCGGCCGCTGTGGGACCAGTATCTGGGCGCGCTCGGGCACGCCGTCCGCGGCGATCTCGGGCGCTCCATCGCCACGGGGCAGCCCGTCACCGACGCGATCGGTGACGCGCTGCCCGCCACCCTCGCACTGACCGGCACAGCCTTGCTCTTCGCCGTCCTCGGCGGCGTCTCGGTCGCGTTCGCGGCCACCTACACCCGCCGTCCGTGGCTGCGCAACGCCCTGGCCGCGCTGCCGTCGCTCGGGGTGTCGGTGCCGACCTTCTGGACCGGACTGCTGTTGCTGCAACTGTTCTCGTTCCATTGGCGGCTGGCGCCCGCGTTCGGCGGGCACGGCGTCGCAGGCACGGTGCTGCCCGCGCTCACCCTTGCCCTGCCGATCGGCGCGGTGATCGCGCAGGTGCTCACCGCCGGGCTGGAAACCACGTGGCGTCAGCCGTTCGTCGACGTGGCGCTGGCCAAGGGCGGGTCGCGCTGGTGGGTGCAGCGCACCCATGTGCTGCGCCCGGCGAGTGTGCCCGCGTTCACCATCGCGGGCGTCCTGGTCGGCAACATGCTGGCCGGGTCGGTGGTGGTGGAGACGGTCTTCGCCCGTCAGGGCGTCGGGCGGCTGACCCAGACCGCCGTGCTGGCCCAGGACATCCCGGTGGTGCAGGGCATCGTGCTGCTCACCTCGGTGGTGTTCGTCAGCGTGAACCTCGCCGTGGACCTGATCTATCCGCTGCTCGACCCTCGCATCGCGACGCGGTCGCGCGGCGGCGCCGACCTCGAGTCCGAGCCCACCGCCGTCGACGCCGCCGAGGAGGCGATCATCCGTGCCTGACACTTGCCCGTCGTTCGTCCTGGCGGCGCCGCGTGCCGAGGAGGTGACGACTCGTGGTTGACGCGACCGAGGAACGCCGCGGTGCGGTCCTGCCCGGCCTGCGGCGACCGGCCGGAAGCTGGAAGTGGTTGCGGGACAACGCCGGACTGCTGGTGGCGGGCGCCGTCGCGCTGCTCGCCGTAGGGTGGGCGCTTGCGCCGTCGGTCTTCGCGAGCGGCGACCCGCTGACCGGGGTCCCCGCGCAGAAGTTCCAGGCACCCAGCGCCGAACACTGGTTCGGCACCGACAATCTCGGGCGCGACCTCTATACCCGGATGGTGCACGGCGCGGGGCTCTCGCTGACCGCCACCCTCGCCGCGGTCGGCATCGCGCTCGTCGCCGGGTCGGTTCTCGGCCTGCTGTCGGGTGCGATCGGCGGTGTGATCGACGCGATCGTCATGCGGTTGGTCGACGTGTTGCTGTCCATCCCTTCGCTGCTGCTTTCTCTCGCGCTGGTGACCGCGCTCGGCTTCGGCACCGGCAATGTGGCCGTCGCGGTGGGTATTTCGCTGGTGGCCAATTTCGCGCGCGTGATGCGTTCGGAGGTGCTGCGGGTGCGTCAGGCGGTCTATGTGGAGGCCGCCCACGCCGCGGGCGTCCGCTGGTACACGGTGCTGGCCGGGCACGTGCTGCCCAACGCCTACCAGCCGGTCCTCGCGCTGGCCGCGGTCGAGTTCGGCATGGCGGTGCTGTCGGTGTCGGCGCTGAGCTTCCTCGGCTACGGCGCGAAACCACCCACCCCCGAGTGGGGCACCCTGATCTCCGAAGGCCGTAACTATCTCGCGACCGCCTGGTGGATGACCACCCTGCCCGGATTCGTCATCATCGCCGTCGTCCTCGCCGCTCAGCGCCTCGGGCGCGCCATCGCGAAGGGGGAACACGCGTGAGCGAGCGATACAACCGACCCCTCGCTCGGGACGGCGCCGGACGCCGGCGAGGCGCGGACATGAGCGTCCGGCCTGGAAGCGGCAGCCTGTTCGACCGCGTGGAGCACGCGAATGCCGAGGAGGACACAGCATGAGCGCCACTACTTCTCCGGCGGAGAACCGAGCGCAGGAGGCAGCCCCGCTGCTCCGCGTCGACGACCTGCGGGTTCGCTATCGGTCTGACATGGGACCGGTCATCGCGCTGGCCGGTGTCTCGCTCACCGTGGCCCGCGGCGAGGTGGTTGCGCTGGTCGGCGAGTCCGGGTCCGGCAAGTCCACACTCGCCCGAGCCGTGATCGGGCTGCACGGGGTCAACGCCGAGATCACCGGTGGCACCATCACGTTCGACGGCTCGGTGGTCGATATCGGCTCCGAACGTGCGCTGCGGCGGCTACGCGGAGCCCGGATCGGTTTCGTCCCGCAGGACCCGGGGTTGTCGCTGAACCCCGTGCGGCGCGTCGGCGACCAAGTGGCCGAAGCGCTGCTCGTGCACGGGCCGGCCGACCGCAGATCAGCGCGAGCTCGAGCGATCGAGCTGCTCGCCGACGCCGGGCTGGACCGGCCGCAGCTGCGCGCGGCGCAGTACCCGCACGAGCTATCCGGCGGGCAGCGCCAACGGGTGCTGATCGCGGCCGCCCTGGCCTGCGCACCGGACCTGGTCATCGCCGACGAGCCGACCAGCGCGCTGGACGCCACCGTCGCCCGCCGGGTACTGGACCGGCTCGCGGAGCAGATCGCGGCACGCGGCACGGCGGTACTGCTGATCACCCACGATCTGGCCGTGGCCGCCGAACGCGCGGACCGGCTCGTCGTGCTCAGCGGCGGCGAGGTGGTGGAGAGCGGCCCGACCGCCGAGCTGCTGGCCGCGCCGCGCCACCCGTACACCAAGCGGCTGCTCGCCGCCTCGCCGAGCCTCGCTCCGCCGGGTGCCTACCGCGCCGCCGAACCCCGGGACGGCGAGCCGCTGCTGGTCCTGCGCGAGGTGCACAAGACCTTCCGGGCGCGGGGCGGCGATACGGTGACCGCAGTGGCCGGAGTCGGATTCGAGCTCGGCCGCGGGGAAACCCTGTCACTGGTCGGCGAGTCCGGCTCGGGCAAGTCCACCACGGCGCGAATCGCGTTGCGGCTCACCGAACCCGATCGCGGCGAGGTCATCTTCGACGGCCAGGAGTTGTCGACGGTGCGCGGCGCGCGACTGCGTGCGCTGCGCAAGCGCTTCCAGGTGGTGTACCAGAACCCGTACGCCTCCTTGGACCCGCGCTGGCGGGTGGGCTCGATCATCGAGGAACCTTTGCGCGCGTTCGGAATCGGTGCTCGCGCGGCGCGCCGGGAACGGGTGGCCGAATTGCTCGAGCAGGTCGCGTTGCCCGCGGAGTTCGCGCAGCGCCGTCCCGCCGAACTGTCCGGCGGACAACGCCAGCGCGTCGCCATCGCCCGGGCCCTGGCCCTGCATCCCGAGCTGCTCGTGCTCGACGAACCGGTCTCGGCGCTGGACGCGTCGGTGCAGGCGCAGATCCTCGAGCTGCTGGACCGCCTGCAGGCCGAGCTGTCGCTGAGCTACCTGTTCATCTCGCACGATCTGGCGGTGGTCCGCCGCATCAGCGATCACGTCGCGGTGCTGCGGAACGGCCGCGTCGTCGAAAGCGGCCGCACCGCCGACATTTTCGGCAACCCGCGGCACGCATACACGCGCGAGCTGCTGTCGGCCATTCCCGCACCCGTCGCGAAAGGCGCTTGCTGATGCCGAATCCGACCTACCGCCACAGCCGGGTGCTGAACCGGCACGAACGCCGGGCGCCATGCCGCAGCCGACCCGAACCGGCCGCGCCCGCCCCGACCACCCGTATCCGCACACCGGAGCCCACCACCGGCCACGAGCCGAGCACGTGGTGGCACTCACCGAAAAGGATCGCGCTGATGGTGTATTCCGCCTTCTCCCATCGGAAACCGGCCGACTCCGGCATCGAGCCGCGCCCTGGGCCGAACGTTCCCGCCGACCGTGCCGAGTCCGATACCGGCCCGGCACGGTGGTGGCGCACCCACCTGCGCGCGCCGCGCGTCACCGAGACGCCCGACGGTGGGCGCGTGCACCCCACCGCGCCGCTGCGCGCCGAACGGGATCGCCGCGTCGGCCGGCCAGCGCACCGGCGGCGCGCCGAACTGTGGCAGCAGGCGCTGTTCCTGGCTCCCGACGTGGCCGGTGCGGGCGTCCACCCGGCACTGCACCGGCAGATCGACGCCGACGGCACAGCCTGATGCCGCGCCTCGCAATCAGCCCGCGTGACCATCTCGGCCTGCGCGATCTCCACCACCACAGCACCGCCCCCGAAGGAGCGACAGCCTCATGACCACCAGCATCACCAGCGTTTTCGAGACCGAGTGGGCACGCTGGCACCACGCGCGCGAAGACCAGTTGCGCGACCCGCTCGGCTTCCTCGGCCTGACCGCGCTGCACTGGCTCACCGACCGCCCCGAGCGGCTGCCGGACGTGCCGGGCACCTGGTGGGTCACCGACGACAAGGTGTTCATCACCGCGCAGCCCGGCGACCGGCTGGAGTACGACGGCCTCGGCATCGCGGGCGTGCAGATCGTCACGCCCGCCGAAGGCGCCCCTGGACTCCGGGTGCGGCAGGAGAACCGGGTCCTCGAGGTGATCCGCCGCACCGGCCGCTACGCCGTCCGGGTACACGATCCGGCCGCACCCGGCCTGCTGAACTTCGACGGAATCCCGGCCTACGCGCCGGACCCACGGTGGGTCGTGCACGGCCGGTTCACGCCATTCGACAACCAGCGGACCGTGACCACCGGCGCGGTGGTCGACGGCCTCGAGCACCACCACAACGCCTCCGGCACCATCGAATTCCACATCGGCGAGGTGACCGAACGCGTCGTCGCGTTCGGCGATCCGGACCACCTGCGCGTGCTGTTCACCGACGCGACCAGCGGTGTCACGACCTATCCCGCGGCGCGCTCGCTCGCGGTCGGCGCACCCGGCGCGGACGGCACCGTGGTGCTGGACTTCAACCGGGCCGCCAACCTGCCCTGCGCCTTCACCGATTTCGCGACCTGCCCGGTGGCGCCCGCACAGAACCGGCTGCGCGTGGCCATCGAGGCGGGCGAACAGGATCCCCGGCAGGGGCGGGCGGCGTGAGCATTCCCATTCCACTCTCGATCCTCGACCTCTCCCCGATCAGCGCGGGCTCGACCCCGCAGCAGGCGTTGCGCAACACCATCGATCTGGCCCAGCACGCCGAACAGTGGGGCTACCACCGGTATTGGCTGGCCGAACACCATTTCGTCTCGGTGGCGAGCTCGTCATCGATCACGCTCATCGGGCTGGTCGCGGCGGCGACGACGCGCATCCGGGTGGGTTCGGCGGCCGTGCAGGTCGGCCACCACACGTCGGCGTCGATCGTGGAGGCGTTCGGCACGATCGACGCGCTGCACCCGGGCCGGCTCGACCTCGGGCTCGGACGCTCGGGGCATCGGCGCAGCCAGTTCGGTGCGGAAGCCGCGCGGCCCAAGGGCGGCAAACCCGTGGGCGATTCCGTGACCGGACGCACCGCGATCCGCGATGGTGTCGTGGTTCCACCGCCGTTCGATCCGGGGCGCATCGTGGACCGGTCGAGGTTCATCGCCTCGCTGAGCGCGCTACAGCAGCGCGGCGCGCAGCCACTGGACTTCGCCGAGCAGGTCGACGAGGTACGGGCGCTGCTGGACGGCACCTTCGTCAGCCCCGAAGGCGTTGCGCTGCACGCGGTTCCCGGCGAGGGCGCGCAGGTGCAGCTGTGGGTGTTCGGCAGCAGTGCGGGCGAGAGCGCGGAACTGGCCGGCCGACTGGGTCTTCCGTTCGCCGCGGCGTATCACGTCTCACCCGGAACCGCCCTGGACGCGATCGAGGCCTACCGTGCGGCATTCCGCCCCTCGGCGATCCTGGCCGAGCCGTACGCGGTGATCTCCGCGGACGTCGTCGTGGCGAACGACGACGCGACCGCCCAGCAGCTGGCCGCCAGCTACGGCCACTGGGTCCACAGCATCCGCAGCGGCGCGGGCGCGGCCCCCTACCTGGACCCGGCGACCATCGCACCACTCACCGCGGAGCAGCGACGGCTGGTCGACGACCGCCTGGCCACCCAGTTCGTGGGCTCACCGAGCACCGTCGTGGAGCGGCTCGCCGCGCTGCAACAGGTCGGCGGGGCTGACGAACTGCTGGTCACCAGCGTCACCCATCGGCACGCCGACCGGCTCGAATCACACCGGCTGCTCGCCGAGGCGTGGGGGTTGCGCGCGGCGCGCGCGGCCTGAACGCCGCCGCCCTGTCCCACACACTGCGCCACAGAGCGTTTCGTCACATGATCCGGGCGGCGTTCAGGCGCTGATCGGTGCGGCGGTGACGCCGTAGCCGAGGTTGGTGAGCACCTCGCTGGTCGCCTTGGCGAAGTTGAGCGTGATGAAGTGCAGGCAGGGCGCGCCCTCGTCGATCAGACGCTGGGCCATCTCGGTGGCGATCTCGATGCCCGCCGCACGCACCGCGGCCGCGTTCTCCTCGGGGCCGTCGCCCGCCGCCGTCCGTAGCCGGTCCATCACGGCGGCGGGCAGCGGCCTGCCGCACAGTTCCTCGGCGCGCTGGACGGTGCGCAGCGAGGTGATCGGCATCAGCTCCGGGATGATCGGCTTGGCGGCCTCGATCGGGTCGAACGCCGCGAGGCGATCGCGCAGGCGCAGATAGTGCTCGACGTCGAAGAACATCTGGGTGATCGAATACTCCGCGCCCGCGCGCAGTTTCGCGGCCAGGAACGCGGTGTCGGTCGCCAGGTCCGGCGAGCGGTGGTGCCCCTGCGGGAACGAGGCCACGCCGACATGGAAATCGCCGAGATCGCGCACGATGCGCACCAGTTCCTCGGCGTAGGAGACGCCCTCGGGGTGCTTGTGCCACTCGCCGAGCGGATCGCCCGGCGGGTCGCCGCGCAGCACCAGGATATTGCGGATGCCGGAGTCGGCGTAGGCGCCGACCAGCGAGCGCAGCTCGCCGACGCTGTGCTCCACCGCGGTCAGGTGCGCCACCGGCAGCAGCGTGGTCTCCTGCGCGAGCTGGCCGGTGACGCGCACGGTGCGGTCGCGGGTGGAACCGCCCGCACCGTAGGTCATCGACACGAACGCCGGGTGCATGCGCTCGAACTGCCGCACGGCGCGCCACAGCCGCGCCTCGGCGGCGGCGTCCCGGGGCGGATTGAACTCCACGGAGAACGGCACCGCGCGCCCCGCGTGGGCCCGCAGGCTCTGGACGACCGAGGGTGTGGCAGAGACGTTCGGTTGCGTCCGGGAGGGCCGGCCAGGGGTCGAGCTTCCCCGCACGTTGTCGAAAGTCACCGGTTCAGTGTAAAGGTGACCGGTGGCAGCGCCGTCGAGTCGCTCGGACGGCCCGCGTATTCTTCGGACCGAGGTGGCATGTTCGCCACGCCGGATGACACGCGCGACCGATCTCGCTCGGCCGCGAATCACCCGCAGCGCTCGGGCACCCCGCACGGAGTGCGTCCACCATCCGCACGACCTTGGAGGCTCCCCTGTCCGCCGGAACCGGTACTCAGACGCCGCAGACCGCAGTGCCGCGGCCGGGCACCCCCGCCTTCGTCACCGCCGTGGAAGACGCGCTGACCAGCTTCTTCGCCACCCGCCGCGGCACCGTGGAGCGCCTCGGCCCGGTCTTCGTCGAGGCCGCGGACGCACTGGAGCAGTTCGTGCTGCGCGGCGGAAAACGCACCAGGCCCGCGTTCGCGTGGACCGGGTGGCTCGGCGCGGGCGGCGATCCGCGTGGACCGGAGGCCGCCGCGGTGCTCACCGCCTGCTCGGCGCTGGAACTGGTCCAGGCCTGCGCGCTGATCCACGACGACATCATCGATTCCTCCCGCACCCGCCGCCGCTTCCCCACCGTGCACGTCGACTTCGAGCAGCGCCACCGCGACCGCGGCTGGCCGGGTGACGCGGTCCACTTCGGCACCAGCGTGGCCATCCTGATCGGTGATCTGGCGCTGTCCTGGGCCGATGACATGGTGCACACGTCCGGTCTCGCACCAGCGGCGATCGCCAGGTTCGCGCCGGTGTGGGCCGATATGCGCACCGAGGTGCTCGGCGGCCAACTGCTCGACATCAACGGTGAGGCGGGCGCCGACGAATCGGTGGAGGCCGCGCTGCGGATCAACCGGTACAAGACCGCCGCCTACACCGTCGAACGCCCGCTGCACCTGGGCGCGGCCATCGCCGAAGCCGAACCGAGGCTGATCGAGGCGTACCGCACGTTCGGCACCGCCATCGGCATCGCCTTCCAACTGCGCGACGACCTGCTCGGCGTGTTCGGCGATCCGGCGGTGACCGGCAAGCCCTCCGGCGACGACCTGCGCGAAGGCAAGCGCACCGTGCTGCTGGCCGAGGCGCTGCGCCGCGCCGACGCGAGCGACCCCGCCGCGGGCGCCCTGCTGCGCAGCAGTATCGGCACCGATCTGAGCGCGGACGCGGTGCAACGGCTCCGCGCGCTGCTCGTCGAGCTCGGCGCGGTCGACGAGGTGGAACGCCGGATCACCGAACTCACCGACAGCGGCTTGGCCGCCATCGAAGCCAGTTCGGCGACGCCCGTCGCGAAGGAACGGCTGCGCGCGATGGCGCTGGCCGCGACCAAGCGCGCCGCGTGATCGCCCCGGCGGCTTCGACTACGCACGGCCCGGCGAGGAGGCGGACCAGGTGAGAACCGTTGCGGGACCGACCGATCGCGTGGTCGTCGTCGGCGCGGGCCTGGCCGGGCTGTCGGCCGCGCTGTACCTGACCGGCGCGGGCCACACGGTCACGCTGCTCGAGCGCGCCGACCACCCCGGCGGCCGGGTCGGGCGCTATCGGGGCGCGGACTACGACATCGATTCCGGCGCCACCGTGCTGACGCTGCCCGAGCTGATCACCGACGCGCTCGCCGCCGTCGGCAGCTCCCCGGAAACCTGCGTGCCCCCGCTGCGCATCCACCGGCTGGCGCCCGGCTATCACGCTCGGTTCGCCGACGGCGCCGAGATCAGGGTATTCGCCGACGCGGACGCGATGGAAGCGGAGGTCGAGCGGACCTGTGGCCCCGCTGAGGCGCGTGGATACCGGCGCCTGCGTGACTGGCTGTCCCGCGTCTACGCGGCCGAGTTCACCGAGTTCATGGACACCAACTTCGACTCGCCGCTGGATATGGTGCGGATCGCCGAAAAGCGCCGCGCGCTGGTCGAATTGGTGCGGCTCGGCGGCTTCGGACGACTCGGGCCCCGGGTGCGCCGGTTCCTGCGCGATCCGCGCCTGGCCCGCCTGTTCACCTTCCAGGCCCTCTACGCGGGCATGCCGCCCGCCCGGGCGCTCGCCGTGTACGGCGCGATCCCGCATATGGACACCTCGTTGGGCGTCTACTTCCCCGAGGGCGGCATGCGCGCGATCGCCGTGGCGCTGGCGCAGGCGTTCACCGACGCGGGCGGCAGGCTGGAACTCGGCGCCGAGGTGATCGGGATCGACTACGCGGGCCGCAGGGCCCGCAGCGCCCGCACCGCCGACGGACGCTCATTCGACTGCGACGCGCTCGTGCTCACCGCCGACCTCGGGTCGCTCGACCGTTTCGGCGTGCGGCCCAGGCGCGGACTGCGCGCCTCACCTTCTGCGGTCGTCGCGCACGGCACCGTCCCCGCCGCGATCGCGGCGAGCTGGCCGGTGCAGGCACACCACACCATCGAGTTCGGGCACGCCTGGGACGCCACGTTCGCCGAGATCACCGCGCGCCCCGGCCGTGGCGCGCTGATGAGCGACCCCTCGCTGCTGCTGACCCGGCCCGCGCTCACCGACCCGAGCCTGTTCATCGACCGGCGCGACGGACGGTACGAACCGTTCTCCGTGCTCGCGCCGTGCCCGAATCTGGTGGCGGCGCCGCTGAACTGGCAACGGCTGGGACCCGCTTACCTGCGCGAGCTGCTCACGGTTCTGGAAGCGCGCGGGTACCGCGGCATCGCCGAGCACTTCGCCGTCGATCGGCTCGACACGCCGCAAACATGGCTCGACGCCGGAATGCTGGCGGGCACACCATTCTCCGCGGCGCACCTTTTCCGGCAAACCGGTCCGTTTCGACCGAGCAATTTCCCCCGCTCCAGCGACAACGTGGTTATCGCGGGTTGCGGCACGACCCCCGGTGTCGGCGTGCCGACCGCACTGCTTTCCGGAAAACTGGCGGCAACCCGCATTTCCGGACATATCCGGCACGATCGGCGTGGAACCCCGCGCACCAGCCGGATAGTGTTCGAGGCGACGCCGTAAACTAAGCGCCGACCTATTCGCTCGCGGTTGCGACCGCCGACCATTCGGGGGGACCGACACCAGATGGCATCCCCCGAAACGCGCACCGCAGAGGCCGCCTCTCCCGGCATCACCGACCACGCACCACCCACCTCCGCCCGTCGCGAATCGGCCGCCCCCCGTGGTTTCCTGTGGTGGATGCGCGCCTACGCCGACTTCGCCAGAAGCCCCGAGGGCCACGCCGCCCTGCTCGGATTCTTCGGCGCCATCATGATCACCTTCGGCGGGTTCGGGGCGGGCAGCGTCCGCAAGCGCGACCCGCTGCTGGAGGCCATGCACCTGTCCTGGCTGCGGTTCGGGCACGGTTACGCGCTGTCCACCATCTGCATCTGGATCGGCGTGCTGCTGATGGTCACCGCCTGGGTCCGGCTCGGGCGCGCCACGATCGGCACCGCCGACCGGGTCGGCGCCGGGGTGACGCTGAACGAGCTGCGGGCGATCGTCGGCATCTGGATCGCCCCGCTGCTGTTCGCCGTGCCGATGTTCAGCCGCGACGCCTACTCCTACCTGGCGCAGGGCGCGCTGCTGCGCGACGGCTTCGACCCCTACCAGGTCGGCCCGGTGGCCAATCCCGGTGTGCTGCTGGACAACGTGAGCCCGGTCTGGACCACGACCACCGCACCCTACGGCCCGGTGTTCCTGCTGCTCGGACGCGCGATCACCGCCGTCACCGGCGACAACGTGGTGGCGGGCACCATCGCGATGCGATTGGTCATGCTGCCCGGCCTGGCGCTGATGATGTGGGCGGTGCCATATCTGACCAAGCATCTCGGCGGCAAGCCCACCGTGGCGTTGTGGCTGGCGGTGCTCAACCCGCTGGTGCTGATCCACCTCATCGGCGGCGTGCACAACGAGATGCTGATGGTCGGGCTGATGTGCGCGGGCATCGCGCTGGTGCTGGAGCGCCACCATGTGGCGGGCATCGTGGTGGTCGCGATCGGCGTGGCCATCAAGGCGACCGCGGGCGTGGCGCTGCCGTTCCTGGTGTGGATCTGGATGCTGCACGAACGCGAGCGCCGCGCGGCGCAGCGCGTCGGGCGCGACCCGGCGCACCTGCCCGCCAGCGAGCAACCCGGCGACGCCGCCGAGCGCACCGAGGACATGCCGCATCCCGCGCTGATGTTCGCGAAGATCGCGGGTCTCGGCCTCAGCGTGTTCGCGGTCGTGTTCGTCGCCGCCTCGGCCATCGCCGGTGTCGGCATCGGCTGGCTGACCGCACTGTCCGGCTCGAAGAAGATCATCAACTGGCTTTCGTTGCCCACCGTCATGGCGCACGCCGTCACCTGGGTGACCCCGCTGCGGCTGGAGTCGGTGCTCGAGGTGACCCGCGCGATGTGCGCGCTGACCCTGGTCGCGGTGCTGGCCTGGACGTGGTGGCGGTTCCGGCACAGCGAGCGGGAGGCGGTGCTCGGCATCCTGATCGCGTTCGTCGCGATCGTCATCCTCTCGCCCGCCGCACTGCCCTGGTACTACTCGTGGCCGCTGGCGCTGGCCGCCGGGTTCGCGCTGTCCACCACGACGCTGATGGCGCTGGTGGGCGTGTGTACCTGGCTCATGCTGGTCTTCCAGCCGGACGGTTCGATCGGCCTGTACAACTTCTGGCATGTCGCCGCCGCCACCTTCGCCGCCGTGGTGGCGGCCCTGTCGCTGCGCACCGTGGACCCGCTGCGCTTGCGCGCCAGCCCGCCGAGCACCGCACGAACCAGCGTCACCGCCTCGCCCTCCGCTCCATGACCGACGATCACCTACCCGCTGACGCCCTGCTCGCACTCGCCTACCGGGAATGCCGACAGATCGCCGCCACCCACGGCCGCACCTATTTCCTGGCCACCCGACTGTTGTCGGCCGAGCGACGGCCCGCGGTGCACGCACTGTACGCGTTCGCGCGAATGGTGGACGACATCGTCGACCGCGCCGGTCAGCCAGACGGAGCAGACGGAGGAGCGCTCGGTCACGGACCGGCCGATGCGCTCGACCTGATCGAGCGGGAGCTGAGCGGCGCGCTCGAACCGGGCCTGCCGCCGATCAATGATCCGGCCTCGGTCCCGCGGACCCCGAACCCGGTATCCACGCGCATCTGGCAGGCCGGTGCGCGGCCACGCACGCTCATCCTGGCCGCCGTCACCGACACCATCCGGCGCTACGACATTGCCCCGCAGCACTTCTGGACGTTCCTGGAGTCCATGCGGATGGATGTGCCCGGCACCCCGGCCTTCCGGAACCGGTACGCCACCATGGCCGAACTACACGAGTACATGCGCGGCTCCGCGGCCGCGATCGGATTGCAACTGCTCCCGGTACTCGGCACGATCGCCCCGGTAGCCGAGGCCGAACCGGCCGCGGCCGCGCTCGGCGAGGCGTTCCAGCTCACCAACTTTCTGCGCGATGTCGCCGAGGACCTCGATCGCGACCGCGTCTACCTGCCCGCCGACGCGCTGGCCGCATTCGGCGTGGATGACGGCCTGCTCTTCGAGTGCCGCCGCACCGGACGCACCGACCCGCGCGTCCGCCGCGCCCTGGCCCACCTCATCGCGGTCAACCGCGATCTCTACCGCCGCGCCGAGCCCGGCATAGCCCTGCTCGAGCCGCGCGTCCGCCCCGCCATCAACACCGCGACCACCCTCTACGCCGACATCCTGCGCCACATCGAACGCGGCGATTACGCCGTCTTCGATCACCGCGCCGTCGTCCCCCGCCACCACCGCCTCCGCGTCGCCGCCACCGAATTCACCACCGCCACCCTCCGCGCCCGATTCGGGCGCTGACCGGCCCAACCACCGCTTTCGCGCGAAGCGAGACCGGGCACGACCCGTTCGCGGCCCGACTCACATCCAAGTGGCAAACACGTCCGCAGACGAACTCGCCCCAAACGACCACCGAACACCACCATCAAGCAGCGAACACCCAAATCCCCCGCTACTTCCCCAACGCAACCACATGGCCCAACCACCGCTTTCGAGCGCAGCGAGAACGAGCATTCCCCGTTCGCGGCCCGGCTCGCGTCCGAGCGGCCGACGCGCAAGCGACGAAGTCGCAAGCGGCGGTCGCTCGGACGCGAGCCACAAAGGGGCCGCGAACACCCAGCGCCGCAGGCGCTGGCAAAACAAACACAACACAGCCGCAGGCGCTGCAAATCAAAACGGATCCGCCGCGGCCCGGCGCAGTACCTCACGGGCGAGCGGGCCGTGCAGGGCGTCGATCGGTTTGCCGGGCAGGCTGTCGTCCTCGGTGAAGATCCATTCCAGGATCTCTTCGTCGGTGTACTTGGCGTCGCGCATCACCGTGATCAGGCCGGGCAGCGGCTTCACCACCGCACCGGTGTCGTCGAAGAAGCGCTCGGGGATGCCCGCCACGCCGTTTCTGCGCACGGCGATCAGTTGGTGATCGCGCAGCATCTGATGCACCCGGGTCACCACCAGCCCGAGTCGGTCGGCCACCTCCGGCAGCGGCACCAGGGTCACCGACTGGGAAAGGACGTCCTCACTGCAGGGAAATGCACTCACCCGCACAACGGTAGACCGTCCGGCCTCGCAGGTCGTGAGACACCCGGTGTGGTCGGAGTCGATACCATCGTGAGGGCCGCAAGGAGCGGCTGATCACTTGGCGCAGGTATCGCGCGAGGGGTGAGAGCTTTGTGAAAGCCGGAGGACGTCACTTGATCGGCCAGATGCTGGAAGGGCGCTATCGGATCGATGCGCCGATCGCCCGCGGCGGCATGTCGATGGTCTTCCGGGGGGTCGACACCCGCCTGGACCGGCCGGTCGCCATCAAGGTGATGGATCCGAAGTTCGCCGGTGACCCGCAGTTCCTGTCCCGGTTCGAGTTCGAGGCGCGCGCGGTCGCCAAGCTCAAGCATCCGTCGCTGGTCGCGGTGTACGACCAAGGCGTCGACGGCGACCACCCGTTCCTGATCATGGAGCTGGTCGAGGGCGGCACCCTGCGCGAACTGCTGCGCGAGCGCGGCCCGATGCCGCCGCACGCGGTGCGCGCGGTTGCCGAGCCGGTGCTCGCGGCGATCGGCGTCGCGCACGCGGCGGGGCTGGTGCACCGCGACATCAAGCCGGAGAACGTGCTGATCTCCGATGCGGGCGAGGTGAAGATCGCCGATTTCGGCCTGGTCCGCGCGGTCGCCGCGGCGAACACCACCTCGGCGAGCGTCATTCTCGGCACCGCCGCCTACCTCTCTCCCGAGCAGGTCACCAGCGGCACCGCCGACTCGCGCAGCGACGTGTACTCCTTCGGCCTGCTGATCTTCGAAATGCTCACCGGTCGGGTGCCGTTCACCGGCGACACGTCGCTGTCGGTGGCCTACCAGCGCATCGAGAACGACGTGCCGAGCCCGAGCGGTTTCATCTCCGGGGTGCCGCCGGAATTCGACGAGTTGGTCGCGAAGGCCACCGCGCGCGAGCCCGCGCACCGGTTCGCGGACGCGAACGAGATGGCCGGCGCGCTGCGGCAGATCGCCGCGGCGCTGCAACTGCCCGCCTACCGGGTGCCCGCGCCCCAGGAGTCCGCCGAACATCTCAGCGCCAGCTACCGGGCCGTCACGCCGGAGCACGATGGCCGCCAGGGTCTCGCCGGTGCGTCGGTGCGTGAGCCGCACCCACCACAACCGGTGCAGCACACCAAAGTGGTGACCGCACAGCGCCCCCGCGTCGACTACGGTCCCACGGGCGGCTACGACCAACCGCCGGTTCGCCAGGCCCACCCCGCGCCGCCATATTCGCCCTACGCCGACGAACTCAACCGGTCCCGGCGCACCGTGTGGATGTGGGTGGCCATCGTCGCGGTCCTTACCCTGTTGGTCGGCATCGGCGGTTGGTGGCTCGGCTTCGGCCGCTATACGCCGGTCCCGCCGATCGCAGGGTTGAGCACCGACAAGGCGATCGCCACGCTCCAGGAGGCCGGGTTCGCGACCGAGGTCCGGCAGAAGGCGTCGGACACGATCCCGGTGGGCGGTGTGGTCGGCAGCGACCCGTCGGCCGGGTCCAAGGTCACCAAAGGGTCGACGGTCGCCGTGCTGGTCTCCAACGGCAAACCCAAGGTGCCCGACGTCAAACCCGGTGACCAGGTGTCGAAGGTCAATCAGTTGATCCGGGATGGCGGGTTGCAGCCGGTCGACGCCGGGGAGGAATCCAGCACCGCACCCAAAGGCACCGTCGCCAGGGTGGAACCGAGGCCCGGGACCGTGCTGCCGCTCGGAGCGCAGGTGAAGGTCTTCCGCAGCAAGGGATCTCAACCCGTGCGGGTGCCCGACGTGCGTGGCCGTCCCGCCGCGGAGGCGGTGAAGATCCTCACCGCGGCCGGGATCACGGTGCGGGAGAACCGGAGTCAGTTCGATCGCGGTGTCGAGGCCGACCATGCCATCGGCACCGAACCCGGTGCGGGAGCGACCATTCAGTCCGGTGATGGCGTCGTGTTGCTGGTCTCCAACGCGTTGAAGATGCCGAGTCTGCTCGGCGCCACCGTCGGTGACGCCCGGACGCGGCTGGCGAGCCTGGGTTTGCAGGTCCAGGTCAGCCAACTCACCCGGTCGGATTCGTCGGTGATCATTTCGCAGACACCCGCCATCGGCGCCAACGTCGAGCCCGGTAGCACCGTGTCACTGGTCGCGCTCCCGTGATCTCGGCGCACCGCATGCCGACGGTGCGCCGGAACTCAGCGCAGCATCTCCGCGACCAGGAAGGCCAGCTCCAGCGACTGCTGGGTGTTCAGCCGGGGATCGCAGGCGGTCTCGTAACGGCCGGACAGATCCAGATCGGAGATGTCCTGGGCGCCGCCGAGGCATTCGGTGACGTCCTCGCCGGTCAGTTCGATGTGCATGCCGCCGGGGTGGGTGCCGAGCGCGTGGTGCACCTCGAAGAAGCCCTGCACCTCGTCGACGATGCGGTCGAAGTGGCGGGTCTTGAACCCGGTGGACGCCTCGTGCGTGTTGCCGTGCATCGGGTCGCACTGCCAGATCACTTGGTGGCCGGTGGCCTGCACCTTTTCGATGATGGGCGGCAGCACGTCGCGGACCTTGCCGTGGCCCATCCTGGACACGATGGTCAGCCTGCCCGGCTCGTTGTTCGGGTCCAGCCGCTCGACGTATTCCACGGCCTGCTCGGGCGTGGTGGAGGGGCCGATCTTCAGGCCGATCGGGTTGGCGATCAGCTCCGCGAACGCGATGTGCGCGCCGTCGAGCTGGCGGGTGCGCTCGCCGATCCAGAGGAAGTGCGCGGACAGGTCGTAGAGCACCGGCTCGCCGATCGCGTTCTCGCTCAGTCGCAGCATGGCGCGCTCGTAGTCCAGCACCAGCGCCTCGTGGCTGGCGTAGATGCGCGCCGATTTCAGGCTGGGATCGTTCACCCGGCACGCCGTCATGAACGCGAGGCCGCGGTCGATCTCCTCGGCCAGCGCCTCGTACCGGGCGCCTGCGGGCGACTGGGCGACGAAGTCGCGGTTCCAGTCGTGCACCTTGTGCAGATCGGCCATGCCCGCGCCGGTGAGCGCCCGCACGAGATTCATCGCGGCGCTGGCGTTGGCGTAGGCGCGGACCAGGCGCGACGGGTCGTGCTCGCGCAGCGCCGCGTCGGCGGCCAGCGCGTTCACCATGTCGCCGCGGTAGGACTTGAGGCCGAGCGAATCGAGATCCGAGGAGCGCGGTTTGGCGTACTGCCCCGCGATCCGCGCCACCTTGACCACCGGCAGGCTCGCGCCGTAGGTGAGCACGACCGCCATCTGCAGCAAGGTGCGGATGTTGCCACGAATGTGCGGCTCGGTGTTGTCGGCGAAGGTTTCCGCGCAGTCGCCGCCCTGCATGAGGAAAGCCTCGCCGCGGGCGACCTCGGCCAGCTGGGACCGGAGCTCCTCCACTTCGGCGGGCACGCAGATCGGCGGCACGCTCTCCAGTACGGTGCGCATCATGGCCGCCTGTTCCGGATCCCAGGACGGTTGCTGCAGCGCGGGGCGCGCCAGCGCGTCGTCCAGCCGTCTGCGCAGCTCGGCGGGCAGCGGCGGCAGTTCCGGCAGGCGATCGATGGGTACGTCGACGGTCCAGTTCACCAGTTCAGAATACGGACCGTTCGCCCTCCGGGGATACCCGGTGCCAGTGGTGGAAGGTCGCACCAAGGTGTCGGAAATCTCCCCCGTATGGGCCCTTGCGCGCGGCCGTCAGCCGTCACCATAGGGTTTGCTGGGAACCCGTCACCTGCCGCAACGGCACCTGGAAGCCGAGGAGAGACCGATCTCGCTGAGATATTTTTACGACTGCGAATTCATCGAAGACGGCGTGACCATCGATTTGGTCTCGATTGGCGTCGTCTGCGAGGACGGCAGGGAGTACTACGCGGTGTCCACCGAATTCGATCCCGACCGTGCGGGACCGTGGGTGCGCAAATTCGTGTTGCCGCAGCTGCCGCCGCCGTCCTCACCGCTGTGGCGCAGCCGTGCGCGGATCCGCGACGAGCTGTATGCCTTCCTGGTGCCGCGGCCCAGCGTGCAGCCGGAGCTGTGGGCCTGGGTCGCCGCCTACGACCATGTGGCGCTGTGCCAGCTCTGGGGGTCCATGGTCGACCTCCCCAACGCGCTGCCCCGCTACACCAACGAACTGCGCCAGCACTGGGAGGCGCATGGCCGTCCCGAGCTGCCGCCGATCCCACCCGACGCCCACGACGCGCTCGCCGACGCCCGGCACAACCTGGCCAAATTCGAAGCAATCGAAGCCGCCCGCCGCGCGGCGCCGCACCGGTAACCGCGGCATGACGCACGACGGCCCCGAGTCGGATTCGACTCGGGGCCGCCGCGTGAAGGGGGTCGGTCAGTGGCCGTGCTTGCCGTTCGACGCCTCCTGAGCCCTCTGCAGCACCTTCAACTGCTTGTGCTCTTCCTCGTGCTCGATCTCGAAGTGCCGGTCGCTCTCCTCCTGCGGGTCCGGCCGCAGGAAGCTACCGGTGCCCGGCTGACCGGCCGAACCCAGCTGGTTCATCCTCTTCGGGACCGGTGCGCCCTGGTACTCCAGCGGAATCGGGTGACCGTGCTCGTCCACCGGGCCCAGCGGCTGATGCACCTCGATGTACTCACCGTGCGGCAGACGCTTGATCACACCGGTCTCGATGCCGTGCTCCAGCACCGCACGGTCACTGCGCTGCAGGCCCAGGCAGAACCGGTATGTGAGGAAGTACGCGATCGGCGGTGCGACGAGCAGGCCGATGCGGCCGATCCACGTCGTCGCGTTCAGCGAGATGTCGAACTTCAGCGCGATGATGTCGTTGACGCAGGACAGCGTCAGCACCACGTAGAAGGCGATGGCCATCGCGCCGATCGCGGTGCGGACCGGCACGTCACGCGGACGCTGCAGCAGGTTGTGGTGCGCGGCCCTGTCGCCGGTGAGCCGCTTCTCGATCCACGGGTAGGCGATGAGCACGGTGAATACGAGGCCCATGATCAGCGCGACCCAGAACACCGCGGGCACGGTGTAGTTGCCGATGTACAGCTCCCACGGCGGCATCAACCGCGCCATGCCGTCGGTCCACATCATGTAGAAGTCCGGCTGCGAGCCCGCCGACACCTGTGAGGGGTTGTACGGCCCCAGGTTCCAGATCGGGTTGATCTGGAAGACGCCGCCCATGATGCCGACGATGCCGAGGGTGAAGGCGAAGAACGCGCCCTGATCCGCGGCGAACACCGGCACGATCCGGGCGCCGACCACATTGTTCTCGGTGCGGCCGGGGCCGGGGAACTGGGTGTGCTTCTGGTACCACACCAACGCCACGTGCGCGGCGATCAGCGCCAGGATGATGCCCGGGAACAGCAGCACGTGCGCGATGTACAGGCGCGGGATGATGATGTCACCGGGGAAGTCGCCGCCGAACATCAACCAGTGCAGCCAGGTGCCGATGATCGGGATCGAGATGGTGATGCCGGAGAAAGCGGCCCGCAGACCGGTGCCCGAGAGCAGGTCGTCCGGCAGCGAGTAGCCGAAGAACCCCTCGAACATCGCCAGGATCAGCAGCAGCGAACCGATCACCCAGTTCGCCTCACGCGGCTTGCGGAACGCGCCGGTGAAGAAGATCCGGAACAAATGGATGATGATCGACGCCGCGAACAGCAATGCCGCCCAGTGGTGCACCTGGCGGACGAACAGGCCGCCGCGCACCTCGAAGGAGATGTTCAGCGCGGTCTCGTAGGCCCGCGACATCGTGACGCCGCGCAGCGGCTGGTAGGCGCCGTCATAGACGACGTGACTCATCGACGGGTCGAAGAACAGGGTCAGATACACACCTGACAGCAGCAGGATGATGAAGCTGTAGAGCGCGATCTCACCGAGCAGGAACGACCAATGCGTCGGGAAGACCTTGTTGATCGACCGCTTCATGAAGGCGGCGGCCCGGTACCGCTCGTCCGCCTCGCTGGCTTGGGCTGCGACAGAAGGACTCATGAACGGCGCTCCCAGTAGGCCGGGCCGAGCGGCTCGATGAAGTCGCCGTTGGCGACCAGGAAGCCCTCAGCGTTGACGGTGATCGGCAGCTGCGGCAGCGCGCGAGCGGCGGGACCGAAGACCGGCTTGCCCCATTCGGTCGCCGAGAACTGCGACTGGTGGCAGGGGCACAGGATCCGGTTGGTCTGCTGCTCGAACAGCGAGGTCGGGCAGCCGAGGTGGGTGCAGATCTTCGAGTAGGCGAAGTAGTCGCCGAAGTTGAAGCTCTCCTGACCCTTGCGCTTGATCGCCTTCTGCGCGTCTTCGGTGCGCAGGCGGATCAGCATGACAGCGTTGCGGATACCGCGCAGCGACTCCAGCGTGGCGTGCTCGTCGCCGCGCCACTTCTCCTTCCACGGGAACACCGTCTCCATGGCGCCCGCGTCCAGGTCCTCCGGACGCACCAGCACGACGTCGTCCGGGCGACCGGTGTCGCGGCGGATGTAGATGGTCTCGCCCGGGAAGTCCGGGGTCCAGCCGGAGACCCACAGCGGCGACTTGTCGCCCTTGGCCCACGGGTTCTTGATCATGCCGCCGACGAACACCAGCAGCGCGCCGACACCGAGCACGCCGACACCGGCACCCGCGGTGCGGGTGATCATCTTGCGGCGGCCGAGGGTGGAGGTATCCAGCGCGTCCTGCAGCTCGGCCACCAGGGTGCGGCGCTCGACTTCCGGCGAGGGACCGTCGTGCCGCTCCTGGATGGACAGCTCGGCGGGGATGAACAGCTTGCGGATCAGCACCACCGCCACGCCGATGACCAGCACCGAGATGCCGAAGGTCAGGCCGATCAGCGGGGTGAACAGGGAGTAGAGCCCGTGGCCCTCTTCCTCCTTGGCCTTGAACTCCCACGGCCAGAACAGGAACACGCCGACCAGCGCCGCGGCCGCGATACCGGACACCGCGAACCAGAAGGTCACCGCGCGCTCGGCCCGCTTCTCCGCGCGGGTGCCCGGGATCGGGAAACGTTCGCGCCGGTAGGCGACGTCCACGCCGTCGCGCTCGGTACCCAGCTTGACCAGCTCATCGCGCGACATCGCGTCGAGTTCCGCCTCGGTCGGCTCCGCCGGGGTGGCGTTCACCGACTGTGCGTCCGACGGGCGCGTGTCGCGGCCCTCATCCGGCCGACCCATGTCGTCTCGCTCCTTATCCATCATGACCTCGATCCGATCCACATCGCGGCGCCGACCACGAGCGTGATGCCGACCACCCAGATGGCCAGGCCCTCGGTCGCGGGACCGAACCCACCGAGATCCCAGCCGCCCGGGCTGTGCTCCTCGCTCGAGTTCTTGACGTAGGCGATGATGTCGCGCTTCTCCTCCGGGGTCAGCTGACGGTCGGAGAACTTCGGCATGTTCTGCGGACCGGTGAGCATCGCGGCGAGGATCTGCTGCTCGTTGGCGGGTTCCAGCGGCGGCGCGAACTTACCGGAGGACAGCGCGCCGCCGCGTCCGGTGAAGTTGTGGCAGGACGCGCAGTTCATCCGGAACAGCTCCGAACCGCGGGCGATGTCGTCACCGCGCAGCGACTCCTGGGCGATCTCGCCGTTGGCGTCACGCACCACCGTCGGACCGCCGCCGTGGGCCGCCACATAGGCGCTCAGCGCGTCGGTCTGGTGAGCGTCGAACTTCGGTGGTTTGCGCTCGGCCTGCGCCTCGTGGGCGGCCATCGGCATGCGACCGGAGGACACCTGGAAGTAGACAGCGGCCTCGCCGACGCCGATCAGGCTGGTACCGCGGTCCGCCACACCCTCCAGGTTCCTGCCGTGGCAGGTGATGCAGGACGTTTCATACAGCTGCTGGCCCTCGCGGATCAGCGCGGACTGGTCCTCGTGCGCGGTCGCCCGCTGGGGGTCCGGCGTCAGGGCCGATGCCAGGAAGCCTGCTCCGACGAGGCCCACCAGCAGCGCAAGCCCGCCCGCGATGCGACGGCGAACGCGGCGCTGCCTGCGCGTCTTGCTGGCCTGGCCGTTCCCGGGGCTCGCGGGCTCTGGCGCTGACGGGGGAGATGAACTCATCTGTGTCCCTTTGGAGTAGACGGAACCGACTTCTGCAAAAGATCTGGGGGCTCGCCGCGCCCGCTCGGCGGCGCGGCGTCCACGCTCAGCGGACGAAGTAGATCGTGGCGAACAACCCGATCCACACGATGTCGACGAAGTGCCAGTAGTAGGAGACGACGATCGCCGCGGTGGCCTGCGCGGGGGTGAACTTGCTCACCTTGGTGCGCGCCAGCAGGAACAGGAACGCGATCAGACCGCCGATGACGTGCAGACCGTGGAAGCCGGTGGTGATGTAGAACACCGAGCCGTAGGCGCTGCTCGCGATCGACGTGCCCTCGTTGACGAGGTTGTAGTACTCGTAGCCCTGGCCGCCGACGAAGAACGCGCCCATCAGGAAGGTGATGACGTACCAGCGGCGCAGACCGAACACGTCGCCCTTCTCCGCGGCGAACACGCCCATCTGGCAGGTGAACGACGACGCGACCAGCACGGCCGTGACCGGCACGGCGAGCTTCAGGTTCAGCTCGGTCGGTTCCGGCGGCCAGTGACCGTGCGCCTGCGCGCGCGCGACGAAGTACATCGCGAACAGGCCGGCGAAGAACATCAGCTCGCTCGACAGCCAGATGATGGTACCGACGCTGACCATGTTGGGCCGGTTCAGCGAATGCACACGCTGAGTAATGGCCGATCCTGGGGTCCCTACTGCGGTCGTCACGGGGGTAAGTATGACTCGTCGTAGTACGACAGCAGTACCCGGGTACGAAACTCGTTCCTTCGCGTCGGAAAACACAGGGAAGGACGGGCTCTCGACCAGGTGCGGATCCGGGGGACGCGGTGTGCGCGGATCCTCGAACCGGTCGCACCGGCGGAGGAAAGCGCTGCCAGCATGACAGGCGAGGGTAAGGAAAAGCTGAGATGGAGGCGAAAGTGGCACCAGGGCTGTGGCGACGGCTCTTCCGGCGGGACCAGCGAGCGGAGCTGGACCCGAACCGAGCGGATCTGGTGGTGGTCGCCGCCGGCTTCGACGACGCGGAGGCGTGTTCGACGGCGCTGGCGCGCGCCACCGGACTGACGCCGGACGCGCCCGCGGTGCTGCGCCATCACCTGCGCATCCCGCCTCAGCACGTCGAGACGGTCTGCGCCATCGCCGCACAGGACGGATACACGCCCGCGCCGCAGGTCGGCGGCCAGGGCACCGACGCTGTCGAAACGGTGATCCTGCAGCGAGTGCAAGTGCTGGACGCGCTGCACTGCTCGCAGGAACGTGCGCGCATGGCCGGACTCGCACAGCGCCACGACGGCAACGCCGACGGCTGGGACGCGCTGTGTTTGATTTGCAGCGCCTGCGGCGCTGCGTGTTCGCGGCCCCCTTGTGGCTCGCGGCCCAGCGGCCCCCCCCCGCGGCCGCGGCGCGGGCGCGGCGGCCGCCCCGGCGCGGGCCGGGGCCCGGACAGGGAAAACTCGCTCTCCCCCCCCCCCCAAAACGGGGTCGGGCCCGGCGGGCACCCGAAACGACAACCCCC